>NZ_CP015435.1:2032500-2302500 GCF_001634265.1 Anoxybacillus sp. B2M1
TCCATAAATATTTATCCGAATGCTATTACCAGCTAATTCGACAAAAATCGCAAAATTCCTCTTACAAAATTGCTTGAAATCAGATTAAATCATGCAATTTTATGGTATAGTTGTTGTTAGGAGGGAAGAGTAAAATGTCAATAAAATATTCCAGCAAAATCAACAAAATCCGCACATTTGCTTTAAGTTTAATCTTTATCGGCTTTATTGTTATGTATATAGGAGTATTTTTCCGTACTTCCATGCTGATTATGACCATATTTATGATTTTAGGGCTTCTTTTTATTATTGCCAGCACAGTCGTCTATTTTTGGATCGGTATGTTATCGACAAAAACGGTTCAAGTGGTTTGTCCAACATGTGGAAAAACGACAAAAATGCTGGGGAGAGTCGATATGTGCATGTATTGCCGAGAACCGCTAACATTGGATCCGGAACTAGCTGGAAAAGAGTTTGACGAAAAATACAATCGGAAACGAAAAAAGAGCTGATAGCCTTTTACTGCTATCAGCTTTTTAATGAGAATGATGCCCGTGTTGGCATTCAGCACATACCCCATACACTTCCATTCGATGATGACTTACTTTAAATCCTGTTACGTGTGAAGCCAACGCTTCGACTTCATCTAATCCTGGATAATGAAAATCAACAATCTTGCCACACCGCTCACAAATGATATGATAATGGTCAGAAGTGACAAAATCAAAGCGGCTTGATGAATCACCATAAGTCAATTCTTTTACAAGCCCCACTTCTTTAAAAACGCGAAGATTATTATAAACCGTGGCTACGCTCATGTTCGGAAACTTTCCTTCCAAAGCCTTATATATCTCATCTGCCGTTGGGTGTGACATGGAACGAACCAAATATTCCAATATCGCATGACGTTGCGGAGTTATGCGCACTCCTGTTTGTTTCAACGTATCAAGCGCTTCCTTTAACATTGAGTTTTCGGGCACCGCCATGCACCTCGCTTTCTTATTAAAAAAGAATTATTATTTTATAATTTTTATAATTAGTCTACCGCTATTTCATGCCTTTTGTCAATATTCCTATCATTAATATAGTATATAATCTTATTGAAGAATTTTTCACAAAAAAATAAGCGGAAATATTTTCCGCAAAACATCGTTTCATTTATGAGGAGGTATGCCCTACATTTTTAATATATTCTCCTTATTTTCTTTTGGCATGGACATTTACCTAGACCCCGATAAATTATTTATGTACCCCAAAGCTTCCTCTACATGTCCTTTTACTTTAACATTTCTCCATTCTTTAATTAAAATCCCTGACTTATCAATGACAAATGTAGAACGCTCAATGCCCATATATTCTTTTCCAAAGCTTCTTTTTAATTTCCAAACCCCATATTTTCCAGCTACCTCATGCTGCTCATCAGCTAACAGCAAAAAGGGGAGTTCATATTTTTCAATAAATTTTTTATGGCGCTCAACCGGATCTGTACTTACTCCTAAAATAACAGCCTCTAAGCGGTTAAATTGTCCATGATAATCCCGAAAGTCGCATGCCTCAGTTGTGCAGCCCGGCGTCATATCTTTCGGATAAAAATAGAGCACCACATATTTTCCGCGAAAATCAGAAAGAGATACTGTTTTGCCATTGCTTGCCGGAAGCAGAAAATCTGGGGCAAGCTGTCCAATTTCAAGAACCATCTGCTCTTCCTCCATCTCAATTTTTATCAATGTATCGCTAGACCAACAGGTTTCGTTTTCAATCTCTTATTAGCGTAGCGAAAAAAAACGAATGTTTCAATGTTCATTTTTTATTCCCATCAATAACAAAACGAGTAATAAATGTAGCTGGCATAATATACCCTAATAAAGCTTCGACCACCGCAATCCATTTCCCAATTCCTACAGGAACAATATCGCCATAGCCGACAGACAACAATGTCGTAGCACTTAAATACAAGCCATCGAGTAAAATATGACCAAATCTGTTGGTCTCCTCTTCAATATTTCTTGTAAACACATTGTATCCGTTTATTTGCATCCACGCATATATCAGTCCAAACCCCAGCATCATTGTAAAATATAGTAAGAGCAGCGCAACAAAATTTTCTGCTGAGATATATGGCTTTCTTTTGGATTGTGCTACCCACATCGAAGCAATGCTTGCGTATAAAATAAATATAACGGCACCTAATACTAACATCGCAATCACCCCATACATATCTATACATGGATATGTGGGACAAAAAAGAGATATTCCATCCGCATACTTGCGCTTATATCTAACATTTGTACGGCCCTATTGTTGTTTTGAATTCTCGTTATTCACTTGACACAACACCGATTTCCCAAAGAATCAATGGGTTTCAGCAATCAAGGGCTCATCTCTACACTATGCGTCCCCCCATAAAAAACATAAACATCCAAAAGTGACCTACGTCTAAACAGAGCAGAATTCCTCTCCTTGCTTCCATGTGATACACTCATCCGCCTGCGGCTTTGTTTTTTATAAACTAAAAAAGACAGGAACCATGCGATTCCTGCCTTTTACTAATTTCCAGCTCCACGATACCGTTTGATACCTGCGTTCCATAGCAAAAGGGCTAAAACAAAAAAGGCCACTCCCATGACAGGGGTCAAAAAAGAGTACACATACCATTCTTTTTTGCCAAGAAAATAAGCAGATGGATACACTCCCACAAAAGCGAATGGCAGAACCCATGTTAATATATAACGAATCACGCGATTATAAATATCAATGGGATACCGGCCATAGTTGCTGATGTTATACATCATCGGCATAATTGAGCTTCTCGCATCAGACCAAAAGCTGATGGTCGCCAGCGCAATAAAAACACCTGCATATATGAACATTCCACCAATCACAAATAATAGAAAGATCGGGACATCATACCAGTGGAAATCTAGATCTAAACGCGATCCTGCATATCCCATAATAATGAAGCCTGTAACTGCTCCAAGCAGCGATTCAAGCTCCATTCTCTCCAATATAATTTGAAACAAACTGTGCACAGGACGTGTCAATACACGATCCAGCTCTCCGCGCACAATGTATCTCTCATTAAAATCCCAAATATTAAAAAAGGCACCAAATAAAGCGAAAGGCACTAGAAAAAAACCATAAATAAAAATCATTTCATCCCGCGTCCAACCATGCAGCAAATCTGTATGACCGAAAACGACAAGAATAAAGATCAAGTTCACAGCTTGAGACATAAGATCAGAAAAAAACTCCACTAATAAGTCTGTACGATACTGTAATTTCGTTTTTATATATTGTGCCATATATTGAAAAAAGACAGATAGATAAAACAAGCCATTACCCCCCTTGAATCACAAGCCGCTTTTTCGCTGCCTTCCAAAGCATATAAATAGGAAATAACAGCACTACACTCCAAATAACTTGAAACAGTAGCCCATTCACAACTGCCTGTCCTTGAAAGCTTTCAGTGAAAATCATGCTTGGAATATAGCTAATCGCTTGGAATGGAAAGTATTTCATGATTTCTTGCGCCCAATCAGGGTAAAAGCTAATTGGTAAAATCAGACCCGAAAATAAATCAATAATAAATCTCTTTGCCCTCAGCAATCCTTCATTATTCAGTGTAAAAAACGCTATTACTCCCGCAAGTAAATTCAGCTCTGAATTAATAATAAAGCTCAGCATAATAGATAGTCCAAAATACATCCATGTATGGATATCAGTTGAAAAATGAAGGGGTAAAAGCAAGGCGGTAATCACGACTCCGGGAAGCGAAAGAAATAACAAGCGGAAGATCCCTTCCCCCAATCCTTGCATCGTCTTCATGCCCAAGTAATTATACGGACGGATTAATTCCGTTGCGACTTGTCCTTCTCTAATTTCCATCGCAATTTCTCGGTCGATGTTATTAAAATAAAAAGCTCTAGCCATCCATGATATGGCTACATAAGTGGCCATTTTTTCAATAGACATCCCTTGAATCGACGATTTCCCGCTATAAATCGCAGACCATAGAAAATAATACGCTCCGATATTAATGCAATAAATAAGAATACCTGTATAATAGTTGGTTCGGTAAGCCAGCATCATCAAAAATCGAATGCGGATCATTTCCATATATTTATCCATGCGCAACACCTTCTTCATAAATGTTGCGAATGATTTCTTCTGTAGAGATTTCATACAAATTCAGGTCCTGAATCTCATAATGGTTCACAATACAGCTGATAATCTCTGATACATGGGCTTTCGGTACATGTGCAATCCAACTGTTGTCTTGTTCTCCCCTACTCCACTTCACACCCCAAGCAGCCGTTAAGGGATGCAGCTCTGCGGACGTAATTTCTTGAGAAAATGTAAACTGAATTTGCTTTCCTTCTCCCCAATTTTCTTTTAAGCGCTGGAGTGATCCATCATAAATGATTTTCCCCTCATCGAGCATAATCACGCGATCACACAATGCTTCAATATCCGAAATATCGTGGGTTGTCAATAAAATGGTTGTATTATATTTTTGATTAATTTCTTTTAAAAACTCACGAATCTTTAATTTAACTAATACATCTAAGCCAATTGTGGGTTCATCCAAAAATAAAAGCGGGGGATTATGAATAAGGGCAGCGGCCAATTCGCAGCGCATTCGCTGGCCAAGTGATAATTTGCGGACAGGCTTATCGAGCAGCGGACCGATATCTAATGTTTCAATGACATGCTCCATATGCTCTTTATAATCACTGTCAGATACCCGATACACTTTTTTTAGCAAACGAAACGATTCCTGTACGGCAATATCCCACCACAATTGCGAGCGCTGGCCAAAAACAACTCCGATCGTTCGCACAAACGCTTCTCTCTCTTTATGAGGATTCATTCCATTGACGCTTACTTTTCCAGCTGTCGGCGTTAAAATCCCTGTCAGCATTTTTATCGTCGTTGACTTTCCAGCGCCGTTTTCTCCAATGTATCCCACCATTTCTCCTTGGTTCACGGTAAACGAAATATCATGAACCGCCTGAATGATTTTATAATTTCTTGTAAATAAATCTCGAAATGCTCCCATCAGCCCGGAGCGGCTTGAATAGGCTTTAAATTCTTTGCGTAAATTTTCAACTTCAATTACGTTCCCCATACTTCTCTACCTCCACATAAGCAATAGTTTATCTAAAGTCAAAAAGAGAAACAAATGGTATGCTCAAGTAAATATGTTAGAATAAGAAGCGGTAAAGAAACTCTCGTAGGAGGCTTTTGAAATATGCAATTTACAAAATCTGAACAACTTTATGAAGAAGCTCTGCAACATATCGTCGGCGGTGTAAACAGCCCTTCCCGCTCTTACAAAGCGGTTGGCGGAGGGGCTCCTGTCGTGATGGAACGCGCACAAGGGGCTTACTTTTGGGATGTAGATGGCAATAAGTATATTGATTATTTAGCCGCATATGGCCCCATCATTACGGGACATGCCCATCCACATATTACAAAAGCCATTCAACGCGCGGCAGAAAACGGGGTGTTATACGGAACACCCACTCCTTATGAAATTACATTTGCCAAAATGTTGAAAGAGGCCATTCCTTCATTAGAAAAGGTACGCTTTGTCAATTCCGGAACTGAAGCAGTGATGACGACAATTCGCGTTGCGCGCGCCTACACGGGAAGAGATAAAATTATGAAATTCGCCGGTTGCTATCATGGACACTCAGATCTTGTTCTAGTCGCTGCTGGATCTGGCCCTTCGACATTAGGTACTCCTGACTCTGCTGGCGTGCCACAAAGCATTGCTCAAGAAGTGATCACTGTTCCTTTTAATGATATTGGCTCATTTAAACAAGCAATGGAAAAATGGGGGGAAGAAGTGGCAGCCGTTCTTGTTGAGCCGATTGTTGGAAATTTCGGCATTGTTGAACCGAAGCTAGGATTCCTTGAAGCAGTGAATGAAATCGCTCATCAAGCCGGGGCACTCGTCATTTACGACGAAGTTATTACGGCATTCCGATTTATGTATGGAGGGGCACAAAATTTGCTGGGTATTGAGCCTGACTTAACTGCACTTGGAAAAATTATCGGCGGCGGTCTTCCAATCGGAGCATACGGCGGCCGGAAGGATATTATGGAGCAAGTTGCTCCGCTCGGTCCAGCATACCAAGCTGGAACGATGGCCGGCAACCCCGCGTCTATTCTTGCTGGAATCGCCTGCTTAGAAGAATTGCAGCAGGAAGGGGCATACGAGCATCTTGACCGGCTTGGGGCCATGCTGGAAGAAGGCATTCTCTCTCATGCAAAAACACATGAGATTCCCATTACCATTAACCGCCTAAAAGGAGCTTTAACCGTTTATTTTACAACACAAAAAGTGGAAAATTATGAACAAGCACAACAGACAGACGGAGATATGTTTGCTAAATTTTTTAAATCGATGTTAAAACAAGGGATCAACCTTGCTCCTTCCAAATACGAAGCTTGGTTTATTACACTTGCCCATACAGAATCAGATATCCAATATACGATTCAAGCAGTGGAAAATGCATTTAAATCACTCAGATATGAATAATTATACAAAAAATGAACGGAAGCCCCTTATCTTCCGTTCATTTTTTATTTCTATTGTAATCGTTTACAAGTCTATTTTTACATTTTTCCTCAAATGAATACAACATCCATAAATATGAATAAATAATTGATTTCGCTTAATAAAAATGGTAACATAGACTATAAATTCTGAATATTTTTTATCTACAGAACTAGTCGCTCTCATAAAATAAGCACCTTGAAAAATGGCTGCTTGTCTGTCGCAGCCGGCAAACCATTCCTTGTTAGCGGCCAATTGTTTTTATTTTTTACAAGATGAGGAGTTCATTCGGTGGTCGGATGGCCAAACAACGATATTTCACAGGTTTTCACAGGATTCTATTACGTGAATATGTGATAAAGACAAATCATAACGTTTCGATTTTCCAGAGAGCAGGCCTTTCATCTCCGAGTTGCATTTATATATACAGGTTGGCTTGAAAACGCTTAGCAAACAAGGAGTGAAGATGAACAAGGCCAGTGATACAGGCTGAAAGCGTTTATATTGGCAATGGGCGCTAGCATATTCAGCAAACCCACATGATTCTAGATCCCCTAGTTGTTGGGGTTTTTTCTTAAACCAAACACTGTACACAGGAGGTGAAGGCCGAGAAGTGGATATCCCCCACTTTAAAGCCACTCAAATGAAACAACATTGGAATCCAGCCCTTTTCAAGGATTTTCATCGTGCAGAACATGACGCATGCGGCATTGTGTCAGCTCTCGAGAAACGACGCATTCCAACAAAAGAAAACATTATGACCTGTATTCAAGCACTTGTCAAAATGAACCACCGCGCCGGATTTATCAATGGGGAAGGTGATGGGGTCGGCGTTCACATTGACTTGCCAAAAGCTCTTTGGATGGAAAAACTGGCAGCCGCTGGCCAAAATCCGGAGATAGCAAATGATCCTTCTTTTACAGTTGGTCATATTTTTATTAACCGAACAGCGGATGTTGAAAAAATAAAAGAAACGATAAAACAACAATTCCAGCAGTTTGGTTTATCCATGATCTTTGAGTCTGACCGCGTTACTCACTCGCGTGCACTAGGACCGATCGCTCTTCGTCAAGAGCCTGTTTTTTGGCAGGTGGCTCTGCTGCCTTCACAAAACGGTCACTACTTATCCCGGCGTCTTTTTGAGCTTCTTATCGATATCGAACAAGACGAAAATGTTCATGTCGCATCTTTGAGCAATTTTCATGTTGTTTATAAAGTAATGGGAGCAGGAGATATATTGCCAAAATACTATGAGGATTTGGCCAATCCCCTTATTGCTTCGACGATTACCCTTGGACACAACCGTTACTCAACAAATACGTTATCAAATTTTTTCAGGGTCCAGCCATTTAGCGCTCTAGGCCACAATGGCGAGATTAATACAATCGCTAAGCTTCGTGAAGAAGCATTGATGATTGATGTTCCCCTTCCAAAAGACGGAAGTGATTCACAGGATTTAAGCCGCACAATCGAAACACTGATTTGCCGTCATGACTACAGTTTGTTTGAAGCAATGGATTTAATGTTTCCGCCAATTATTAACGAAATCAAATCCTACCCTTCTCATTTGCAAGATTTATATACGTATATTCGGGAAGCATGGGGACACTTTTCCCAAGGACCGGCAGGCATTATTTCCCGCTATGGAGACGAAGCTGTCTTTAGTGTCGACTCGCTAGGATTACGGCCTCTTTGGAAATTAGAAACGGAAGATCGCTTCATTTTTTCTTCTGAGCCTGGCATTATTCCGACCAGTGAATATACAGGCGAACCAAAGCCCTTGGCACCTGGCGAAAAGATCGGGTTTAAATGGGGAGCAAACGGGGCGATCCAGATGTTTGAATATGCTGATTTTCAAGAGGAAGTATATGCGCGTTTTGCCAAGCGCTTCGACATTTCTAATTTTCGCAAGCGCCTTGAACCGCCTGCTTTGGCGAAACATGTATTTATGGCGTCCACAAACAAAGTGCATAATGGTCAGTATGCTGCTTTTGGATGGGACCGAGAACATATCCAGCTCCTTGAACAAATGGCGGAAAAGGGCGCTGAGCCGATTCGTTCACTCGGTCATGATGCTCCTCTTGCCGCTATTGATAACGGGCGGAAAAATCTCGCTGATTTTATTAAAGAAAGCGTGGCGGTTGTCACGAACCCAGCCATTGATCGCGACCGTGAAACCGAACATTTTTCAACACGCACCATCATCGGCAAACGTCCTGCGCTCTTTGGAGAGCAAGATGTATCTTATGCAATAGAGTTGGCTTCTCCTATTTTAGTGGAGGGCAAGCTTGGCCATGAATGCGCAGATTTATTGCAGCATCCTTCCTATGATCAAATTGTCCATTCGTTCCAAGCGAAAAAATTAGCCTATACGATTTCGGCAACCTTTTCAGCCGATGAAACGATCCCAGATGCATTACAGCGGCTGTCTGCCGAGGCATGCGATGCAGTCCGCTCAGGGAAAACATTGCTGGTGATCGACGACTCACAAGCGCATCAGCGCGAACATTTGTGGCTCGATCCATTGCTTGTCACATCCATGCTCGATCACTCATTAGTCGAACAAGGATTGCGCCGTCATTGTTCGATTCTGCTTCGCTCTGGGGCCATTCGCTCCTTACACGATTTCATTGTCGTTTACGGGTTAGGGGCTGATGCCATTAGTCCATATTTAATGATGGCTACCGTTGCTTCTGAAAGCACCCCTCTTCCGGTTGTTCATTTATTCAATGCTTTGAATAAAGGATTGGAAAAGGTCATTTCCACTATTGGCATTCATGAATTGCGCGGATATAGCCGCCTTTTCTCATCAATCGGCTTGCATAATGACGTCGCTGATGCTTTAAAAATTGACAACTTCTTTGGGTCTGATTCTTTAACCTATAATTTTGCTTCATTAAAAGAGGACGCGATCGCCCGGTTAGCGGACTATGGCGATGAAAGCGCCAAGCCAAGAAAAACCTTCCACCTCTTCCCTCGTATTTGGAAAGCGATTGGAGAGGTTGCGCAAACCGGAGTTTATGACCATTATCGTGAAAAACTAACCGAATTGGAAACAGAAACACCGACAACCATCCGCCATTTACTTGATTTAAAGAAAACAAAGAACAGCCTCTCAGCGGAAAAAGTAGATATTAGTGTCGGTGAGCATAGTTTGCCATTTGTCATTGCCTCTATGTCGTTTGGCTCGCAAAACGAAGTGGCATTTCGCGCCTACGCAGAGGCGGCTGATCGTCTTAATATGATCAGCTTAAACGGTGAAGGCGGAGAAATTAAAGATATGCTTGGAAAATATCCGCGCACGCGCGGACAGCAAATTGCTTCAGGGCGTTTTGGGGTCAACGCCGAGCTGCTCAACTCTTCTAATCTATTGGAAATCAAAATCGGTCAAGGAGCAAAGCCGGGCGAGGGAGGACACCTTCCCGGATCAAAAGTCACTGCCAAAATCGCCGAGGCGCGCAATGCGACGATTGGTTCGGATTTAATTTCTCCATCGAATAATCATGACATTTACTCAATCGAGGATTTAGCACAAATGATTGCAGAATTAAAAACCGCTAACGATCAAGCTAAAGTTGCTGTAAAAGTTCCTGTCGTTCCAAACATCGGAACGATTGCAGTCGGCATTGCCAAAGCAGGAGCGGATATCATTACACTAAGTGGGTTCGATGGAGGAACAGGAGCAGCGCGCATTCATGCGTTACAGCACGTCGGTCTCCCTGTAGAGATTGGGGTCAAAGCCGCACACAACGCACTTCTTGAAGCGGGATTAAGAAATAAAGTCGAAATTTGGGCAGATGGCGGGATTAAAAGCGCTCTTGATGTCATAAAAATCATGCTGCTTGGCGCCAATCGAATCGGTTTTGGCACTCTTTCTATGATCGCCATCGGCTGTACAACGTGCCGCGGCTGTCATTTGGATACGTGTCACGTCGGCATCGCTACGCAAATCGAATCGGAGGCACAGGCAAAGGAGCATGGATTACGCCGTTTCGTACCGCGACAATTCAATGCTGCCGTGCAAGGATTAGTCCACTTATTTACTGCTTTTGGTCATGAATTAAAGATGTTAACGGCTTCGCTCGGCTATGAGCGGCTGCAAGATCTTGTCGGACGCTCTGATTTATTAGAGCAAACAAGGGGATTCGATCAACTAAATTTGGCAAGCCTGCTGAATGTATTAGAGATTGAGCAATTTTCTCAAAAAGAAGCAGCAGCTAGCTTAGAAGAACCGCAGATGCTTGTAGCGGCTGGAGCAGAGTATTTAGACCATCGCGTAGAGGATCTGCATCGTTCTCGAGAATTTTCTACCGTTACATCGGAGCAGCGGGTTCTTGGCAGCCGTGTCTCTTGCCATCGCGTTCGCGGCCGCCTAGATGGCTCGTATAAAAAATTGCCAAACATCACATTGCGCTTTAAAAATGGCTCCATCCCCGGAAACGGTCTCGGCGCTTACAATAGTCATGGAATCGACATTCATGTAGATGGCGGAGCACAGGATGGAATTGGCAAAACATCGTTTGGAGGCAGCATCCTCATCTTTAAATCAAAAGGAAAAGATGGAAAGTTTTATAACGGCTCTGTCGGAAAAGGATTTGGCTACGGAGCACAAAAAGGATTGCTTGTCGCTCAAGGAAATGCAGATGCGCGCGCAGGCATTCGCCTCTCAGGAGCGGACTTAATTATTGGCGGTCAAGTCACCGCGCCAATCCCGGAACAAGAGCATGGCAATATTGGGGCTCGCGCGAATATTAAAGGATTTGCCTTTGAATATATGACAAATGGACGCGGGCTTGTTCTCGGCGATCCAGGACCATGGATTTGTGCTGGTATGACAGGCGGGGTCGTCTATTTACGTCATCAACCGGAGATGGGGTTAACAAGAGCTGCTCTTGAACGCCGAATCGCCAAGGGGGCCCAAGTTCGTATTGAACCCCTCAACGGGCAGAGCCGAGCAGATGTAAAAGCGCTATTGTCTCAATATATCGCTTTACTCATCGAACATGAGCAGGAACAGGAGGCCGAGGCCCTAAAGCCTTTACTGGAACATCCTGAACATCATTTCTTCCAGATTAGTCCGACAAAAGAGCAAGCTGATCCTTCCGTTTCAACAGAATGATCATTTTTATCCGCTTCCTACAAAAGGTATCCCGTTTCTGCGGGATACCTTTTTGTTAATAATCCCGTATAAAATGAGCCTACAACCCCTAGCCGATGTTAAACTAAGGATAGTGGCCATTTTTCTCCTTCAGCAAACCGTACCATGCGATCATAAAAATCAACCTTGATTATAATTCGAGACTTTTGAGCACTGCTCCATACCTACCGATGCTCGAGGTCGGGTAGCTTTAAACCACTGAAAACATAGCATGAAGATAAGAACAGCATCAATCACATCTCCACCGTAGTACATTAGCATCCCTCCCATTTCCGCCTGCTCTGTAGAGACGCCATGAGGCGGGTGAGCATAGATGTATTTGGATAAGATGCTGTGTCCAGCTAACGCAACTGTTAATACGACGGCCCGACAGACAAAGCTAGACTTATGCGGCATTGGATCAATATAAATCATAGACACGGTAAAAACATATCCAGCAAGGAATACATGTATATGTACCAATATATGCAAAAGTACATTTCGCTGCATCATAGCATACAAGTCAGTCGTATAAAGTAACCATAGTCCTCCGACATTAAGACAAGAGGCGACAACAGGATGTCCCAAAATACGAATCGGCCAACTCTTCAGCACGTTAGAAAGACGTCGGGCGAGAGTCACATTGAGTGTTCTCAGGACAAGAGTCATCGGCGCCGCTAACGCCATCAGAAGCGGAGCAAGCATTCCCAGTAGCAAATGCCCCATCATATGTGCTGTAAAATCCATATGAGCACGATTCGCTAGAGGGCCAATCACTGCGGCAATGGCGCACAGAACTCCAAGCGCCCAAAAGATCGTGCGATGGATTGGCCAGTGCTTATGGCGGCGATTAGATATAAATGCAGCGAAGATATAAACAACTAATAGCAGGAAAAACGGCAATGCCAATAGTAGCTGCGCTAGTATCCCATTTGCGTAATCAATATGGGTGCCCGTGCCGTGATGAACGTAATTATTGATGTTCATGTGAATGCGTCCCCCTTGGCGGTTGTGAATCATTTCGTGCACGAATGATGAGAATCGCACCTGCTATTATCATACCAATCGCAATGATATTCCATGTCAAATCATAAGGAAGAAGATTCACATTGTAGCGAATTTGATGCAACCGCATCAGCTTATGCTGGATTGTGCCATCGTATAACTGGAATATTCCTGCCCCTAGCAGCACCCCTCCCCACCATCTAGTGAGCCGCAACGCGTTTCGCCGGCGAAGATCTGCGAGCATAAATAGCGATCCGACTGTCGCAAACCAACTAAAAGCATGGAACAAACCATCTGAGACCAATCCAATACTTGTCGTGGACTTGTCATAAAAATGGTGCCAGTGCAACAATTGATGAAAAACCGCTTCATCGATAAAGGCCACTAAACCAAGGCCGAACAAGAAGCCTGACCATAGGTTACGGGCTAAGTATGGGGAGCTAGTTGCATCATGTGAAGGATTCTTTAGATTCATCTTTCCGGCAGTCATACGATCCTCCTCTTTTAACACTTGAATTTTCACATCGTTTCTTTCCACAGCTTTTCCCGAATAAGCAAACTATAATCAACCTCAACAAGAAATCGACTCCAATAAATTGCACAGACAAAACATAATAGCCATCGTGTTTACTCATAGATGCCTTCTTATCTACTTTACATAACTTCATTTTTTTAAGGGTGGCTGTCTCTCGCCGGATATGTTCAATCAATGGCGACCACCCGTTATTCTGAATGAAAAAACAGCCCGGCATATACATAATACCGCTGCTGTTCTTTTTCAGAATGAGGGGGATTTTCCTACTTGATATCCTTCGATAAACCCTGTATATTACTAAATTGTTCACAACTATAATTCCAAATAAAAAGGAAGGATACGAAAACGAATATGAAACTCGGAGCCCGCATTTTCAAAACGGGAATTGCTGTTACATTGGCGCTTGTTTTAGCCAGCATGTTGAAGCTTCCTGCCCCATCCTTTGCAGGTATATCGGCTGTGTTTGCGATGCAGCCAACGATTTATCGCTCTTACTTATCTTTGATCGAGCAATTGCAAGCGAACGTGATCGGAGCTGTGTTTGCGATTGTTTTCGTCCTGTTATTTGGGCACAATCCTTTTATCATTGGATTGACAGCCATTTTAGTGATTGCGCTTTGCTTACGGCTTCGGCTTGAGTCCACCATTTCCGTTGCATTAGTGACCGTAATTGCCGTCATGGAATATACAGAAACAAACTTTATTCAATTTGCTCTGATTCGTTTTTCAACCATTATGCTTGGCATACTCGCCGCCTTCATTGTGAACTGCATATTTTTGCCGCCAAAATATGAAAAAAAGCTGTATGACAGCATTGTTGAAAACACCGAGACGATTTTAAAATGGATTCGGATTAACACACGGCGTGCTTCTGAGCATCACGTTCTCAAAGAAGACATCGAAAAACTAAAAGAAAATATGATGAAGCTCAACCAGCTTTACTTAATGTATAAAGAAGAACGAATCTACTTCGCGAAAAAACGCTATCAAAAATCGCGGAAGCTCGTACTATACCGTCAAATGATTACAGTTACCAATCGAGCGCTAGATGCTTTAAGAACGCTTCATCGCTTTGAGAATGAGCTTTCCCAAATGCCACCTGAATTTCAACAAACATTGCGCTCACAGTTGGATTGCTTGCTTCATTATCACGAGCAAATTTTGCTGAAGCTGGTCGGCAAAGTGAAGTTTCAAGCAGAATCTAAAATAGCGGATGAGGCATACGATGAAAAAAAGCGACTTGTGGAGGCTTTTTATCAATACAGTAAGCATGGAAATGAATATCATCTATTGTCGCTCGTTGGAACGATTATTACTTATGGAGAACAGTTGGAGCATCTTGATAAACTTGTGGAGAGCTTTCAACAATATCACAAAGATGACGAAGAACCTCTGCACCTTTCCGGACAACAAGGATGATATCGTGAAGATACCTGCTGCCATTTTTATCACAGACTCCATCATTTTAGAGAGGCAGCGCCCTCATCAGAGAGCGGCGCGCCTCTTTTTGCTTTCCCGCAAAAAATCAGCGAGCGAATATAGCAAGCCTGCTGTGTCAATATTTGTCCCCGGGTGAGTAGGCTGCCCTCCTTCAAACAACGCGAGAAAAGAATCTTGTTCAATGCTTGAAGGATGATGCGAAAGGGTGAATGCGAAATTGAGAAAATCTCGATTCGTTGAACATAATATGTTAGATTGAACATATAGGCTATTCTTCGAGAAAAGAAAATTCAATGTTCTCCCTCTCTCTTTCTTTTTGTCCATGATGATTTCCGTTTGGTCACCTTTCCCGTACAAGAACATTCTCTTCTTGGTATCTTCTATGTCTCTCCACGCATAACTTTTCTAAAATCTCAAAAACAATTTGCAGTAAAGGAATTAAAATCATCCAATAAATCTATTTTTTGTATATGTATGAAGTTGATTTTTTGGAAGTATATGCTATTATAAATTATGGAAAGTGTTATAATTAAAGGAATGTATAAATAAGCTTACAAAGATGTTATCAGTCATCCCCCTATCATTTGCAGCAGCATATCGTGATTCTTATTCATTTGACATTGCAACAAAGATTTATAAACAACTACTAGTTTTATACAGAAGGAGATCCATACTGGTATAGTGGATCTGTCTCTTCCCAAAAATCTGACTATAAAGTAGAGCTATATAAATCCTGGCTCACTAATTATCGTTTTACCAAATCAGCAAATGGTTATTACGCTACTAAAAGTTGGGGAGTTGTTGCTGCCGGGGATTATACTGTCAATGTCACGAAAACTGGTGGCGAAGGCGACAAGGTAATCGGCAGTGGAAGCATCGACCAATAACGATATAAGAACAAGTCTAAATTCGATGACTTGTTCTTTCAATTTTTAATGAATAAGGATGATTTACTTTGAGACTACTGATGGATATACTGCTATTTTCAGGGCCCATATTACTTTTTTACTTGTTCATTAGGCTTTTATTCATTCGAAAATCTAAAGTAAGGATGATGAAAGAAATTTCAAGGATTACTTTTCTTGCTTATATCTCTGCTTTAATTTTTATTGTTTGGATTGACCAAAGTACCCCGGTAAACTATCTCTTATATAATTTCGTCCCTTTCAAAACCATATTTACTTACATTGAAGATTTAATTTCCGGGACTAATCCATTCATTGCCTTTAAGAATATATTGGGAAATGTCCTCCTAACATTACCCATTGGATTTTATTGTGTTATTTTTACACGCGGTCTTTCTAAAGCCAAATTAATTGGTCTATCAATAGTAGTCCCCCTCATAATCGAATGTGGACAATACCTTTTGTTTTTGACGAAATTAGGGGGTCTTAGATCCGTTGATATTGATGATTTAATTTTAAATTCCATTGGCATTATAACGGGCTACTATTTTACCATGTACTTATTACAAAAAAGCCATAAAAAGCAGCAACAAGTAAATAACTATAACTGAATGATTCGTTAAAAAAGGAAAATAAAGCTTTAGCAAAACATAGGTTAAAATCTCTCATATAGCTGTAACCCAATTCCCCACTTACATATCGAGCCATAGAGTCAGCAAGAGGAGCTATGGTTCATGATTACGAGAGGGGAATTTTTATGATTAAAGGGGAAGGGCTATTTCCGATATCGCAAATGAAATGAGGATGAATCAGAAAACATTCCGAAAATAGATCCATTCTCTTTCCCATACAATGTTTGTCATATCGATACGGATTTCTTTAACTGAGCCAATCTTTTTTTCAGCAGCGCCTTCTAACATAACGTGATCCATTCTACTGAATGTATCGACATGTTCCCCCCTTCACTAAACAGATATGACGGTCGAGCGATGGAATAACATCGATTCAAGAACGATGAATAGATTGGAAAGCGCCCTTGTTTCAGCCTTCGTCATGGCAAAATTCAGCGACAATATATGAAAAAACGGCTATCCTTCGTTTAGGATAACCGTTTCGGTAATTCGTTAGCTTTTCATGCGCGGATCAAGCGCATCGCGCAATCCGTCTCCCATTAAATTAAATCCCAGCACCGTCAACATAATGGCAAGCCCAGGAAATACCATCGTCCAAGGTGCCTGTGTTAGAAAATCTTTTGAACTTGCTAGCATCGTTCCCCATTCCGGATTTGGCGGCTGCGCCCCTAAGCCGAGAAAACCAAGAGCAGCCGCTTCAATGATGGCAGTAGCGATCGCTAACGTTCCTTGCACGATAATCGGCGCCATACTGTTCGGCAAAATATGATGAAATAAAATACGAGCATCACTCATTCCTATCGCTCTTGCTGCCACGATATATTCCTCTTGCTTAATACTTAATACACGTGAACGAATCAAGCGACCAAAATTCGGAATATTAATGACCGCGATCGCAATCAATGCATTTTGCAGTGATGGCCCCAAAACTGCGACAATTCCGATGGCTAATAAAATACTTGGGAATGCCAGCATAATATCAAAGATACGAGAAATAATGGCATCTATCCATTTTCCGTAATAACCTGCTACAATACCGAGTAAAGATCCGACAACAACCGAACCGAGCACAGAAAAAAATCCAACCCAAAGCGAGATTCTCGCTCCATAAATGACGCGCGATAAAATATCGCGGCCAAAGTCATCGGTTCCAAAAAGATGCTCTTTCGATGGCGCCTGCAAGCGTTCGGAAAGGTTTTGCTCACTAATTTCATACGGAGCCAAAAGCGGAGCGAACACGGCTAATAAAATAAAAAACAGGACAATGGCCGCACCAACAAGCGCTATTTTATTTTTTTTAAAACTGCGCCAGCCTTCCTTCCAAAGTGAAACCGATTCTTCTTTGTCTGGTTTAACAGGGATTGGCGCTTGATTTCGGGCTAATTCGGCCATTTTGTTTCACCCCTTTGCAAAATTAATTGTACTTAATGCGCGGATCAACAGCAGCATAAAGAAGGTCGACAACTAGATTAATAAAAATAAAGATCGTTGCTACGACTAAAATTCCTGATTGTATCACGGGATAATCACGATAGCCGATTGCTTCATAAATATAGCGCCCAATTCCCGGCCAACTGAAAATCGTTTCCGTTAAAATCGCTCCTCCAAGCAACAGCCCTGTCTGCAAACCAATAACCGTCAATACAGGAATAATCGCATTTTTTAGTGAATGTTTATAAACGACCCAAAACATGCTTAACCCCTTCGCTCTCGCTGTACGAATATAGTCGGATTTCATCACTTCAAGCATGCTGGAACGGGTTATTCTTGCGATAATTGCCATAGGAATCGTAGCCAAAGCTATACTTGGCAGGATTAAATGCTGCAATACTTGCATAAACTGCTCTGTATTTCCTTGCAGCAATGTATCGATTAAATATAGATGAGTAATAGGTTCTATCGGATTTCGCACTTCCTCACGCCCAGATGTCGGAAGCCAATCCAAATGAATCGCAAATACCCACTGCTCCATGAGCCCCAACCAAAAAATCGGCATTGATACGCCTACTAGCGCTAATATCATCGCTGTATAATCAAACCAGGAATTTTGAAACCAAGCGCTTATAATTCCTGCATTCACGCCAATCACAATGGCAATCAACATCGCCGCGATAGACAGCTCAAGCGTCGCTGCTAAATATGGCCAAATTTCTTGCGATACCGATGTTCCGGTTCGAATGGATTCTCCTAAATCTCCTTTTAGCAGTCCCCCTAAATATTTGACATACTGAACATACCACGGCTGATCAAGCCCCAGCTTATGCGTCAATGCTTCGACCGCTTCTTTCGTCGCTTTTTGTCCTAAGATGACCTGTGCCGGATTTCCGGGAATCGCCCGAATCATAAAAAAGACAACGAGCGACATTCCTAACAAAACAGGAATCACCATCAAAATTCTCCGCAGCGTATAAGCAAACACGCTCTCACTCCTTCCTTGCGAAATTCAAAGGGAGAGGTATCCCCCCTCCCTCTCAACCTAGAATTTATTGAATCTCTACTTTTGTAAATTTATCGCTGCCTGTTGGATGCGGATTAAAGTTTTTAATCGTCGTTTTTCCTGCTAGCAGCGGTGTTGAGTGAACAAGCGGGATCCATGGTGCATCTTCTTTGATAATTTCTTGCGCTTTTTTGTAAAGCTCATTCCGTTTATTTTCATCGCTGACTGTTTGCGCTTCAACTAAAATTTTGTGAAGCTCCTCATTGGAGTAGTACGTATAGTTGTTGCTGCCGATGCTGTCCTTATCTAGTAACGCGTATAGGAAGTTATCAGCATCACCATTATCCCCGGTCCAGCCAAGCAAGAATGAGTCTGCCTCTCCTTTCGCTGCTTTGTCTAGATAAGTCGCCCATTCATATGTGACAATTTTTGCCTTGACGCCAATTTTCGCAAAGTTGGCTTGCAACGCTTCAGCAATTTTTTTCGCATCTGGCATATATGGACGCGGAACAGGCATTGCCCATAATTCCATTTCAAATCCGTTTGGATAGCCGGCCTGTGCCAAAAGCTGCTTCGCTTTCTCTAAATCAAACGGATAGTCCTGAATCGCATCATTATAGCCAGGAATGCTCGGAGGCATCGGGTTTTTCGCAGGTTCTGCCTGCCCAGCATAAAACGCATCAATTAGCGCTTGTTTATCTACTGCATAGTTTAGGGCTTGACGAACAAGTTTGTTTTTCAAAGGCCCCCTCGTCACGGTTAAACCAACGTAGCCCACGTTCATGGAAGGACGTTTAAACACTTGGAAATCCTTGTTTTCTTCAATCTGTTTTAGATCTGATGGATTCACATCTTCCATTAAATCAATTTCGCCTTTTAACAGCGCATTTAAGCGAGCTGAGTTGTCAGGAATAGAGACGAAGATTAACTGATTTAATTTTGGATATCCTTTCATCCAATAATCCTTATTTTTCTCAAGCACAATCCGCTCATTTCGCTTCCATTCTTTAAAAACGAACGGACCGGTTCCCACAGGATTTTCTGCAAACTTATCGCTATATTTTTCGATAGCTGCCGGACTGGCGATCGCAAACGGCGGCATTGCAAGGTTTTTCAAAAATGGCGCTTGTGGACGTTTTAATACAAACTGAACGGTATGATCATCCAGAGCTTTTACTTCTTTAATCACATGGCTTTCGTCATTTTTATATCCGCCAAACATCGATCCATAGTATGGGAATTGGTCGGCATTTCCATTAGCCCACCGTTCGAAATTAAATACGACAGCTTCAGCGTTAAAGTCAGTGCCATCATGGAATTTAACGCCTTGTCGAAGCGTAAATGTGTACGTTAACCCGTCTGGAGAGATATCCCATTTTTCAGCTAGTCCAGGCTGGACAGATGTGTCACCTTCATTATAGTCCAGCAGTGTATCAAAGATATTTTTCGTTACCTTCAATGATTCCCCATCTGTCACTGTTGCAGGGTCAAGTGCAACCGAGTCTCCCCCGCGCCCATATACTAGCGTGCTTTGTGACGATGTTCCTCCCTTTCCACCGCTGCTTGTCTTTTCTGATTTTCCACAGCCGACAAGCGCTACAGACAGTGCCAGCATAACAGCAAGCAATGTCATCAATGACTTTTTCTTCATAACATATTCCCCCTTTTTCCAGTAGCCTTATGTTTATGACTTCGTTGCTTTTCATCTCATTGATAAAGATGGCAAGCAACGTAATGTCCCTTTTCAACCTCTTGGAGCGTTGGCCTTGTCGTTTTACAAATGTCCATACAAGCGCTGCATCTTGTATGAAAAGCGCAACCTTTTGGCGGATTAGACGGGCTTGGCAAATCCCCTGTTAAAAGTTGCCGTTCCTGCTGATATTCAGGATCTGGAATAGGAACGGCCGATAGCAGCGCTTTTGTATACGGATGTTTAGGAGATTCGTATAGTACATCACTATCAGCTAACTCTACCATCCGGCCTAAATACATGACTCCTACACGGTCGCTGATATGGCGAACAACTCCTAAATCATGCGCGATAAAAATATAGGTGAGCCCAAATTCCTTTTGCAAATCCTCCAGTAAATTTAATACTTGCGCTTGAATCGATACGTCTAACGCGGAAACCGGCTCATCGGCAATAATCAGCTTCGGCCGGGTCATCAAGGCACGGGCAATGCCAATTCTTTGGCGCTGTCCCCCGCTAAATTGGTGTGGATACCGCTTGGCATGATAACTTCCCAGGCCTACAACCTCCAGCATTTCGTAAACTTTCTTCTTCCGCTCCTGCTTCGAGCCGATTCCATGTACAATTAGCGGCTCTTCAAGAATCTTTTCTACCGTATGGCGCGGGTTAAGAGAAGCAAAGGGGTCTTGAAATACCATCTGCATGTCGCGGCGCACTTTTCGTAATTCTTGCTTCGATAAATTTGTAATCTCTTGATTCTCAAACACAATTGAACCTTCTGTCGGTTCAATTAAACGCAGAAGCATTCGCCCCGTTGTTGATTTCCCACAGCCGCTTTCTCCAACAATGCCTAACGTTTCTCCTTTATACACAGTAAAAGTCAGATCGTCGACAGCTTTTACCTCGCCAATTTTTTTGCTGAAAACACCGCCCGTAATCGGGAAGTATTTTTTAAGATCTTTCACCTGCAACAACGGCTCGGTCACCCTTCGTTTCCTCCTCTCTTTGATGCAAAAAACAACGAACGCGATGCCCTGCTTGATCAATGGAGTATAGCTGCGGTGTTTCTTGAAAACATCGAGCAAACGCATGCTCACACCGTGCTGCAAACCGGCATCCTTGTTTGATCGTTCCCGGTTTTGGAACATTTCCCGGAATCGAATAAAGACGTTCCTTTTTTTCACGAATATCAGGAACAGACTGAATTAAACCGATTGTATAAGGGTGTTTTGGTTGCTTAAAAATCGTATGTACGTCGCCTTCTTCGACAATTTTTCCTGAATACATGACAATCACTCGCTGGCACACTTCTGCCACAACCCCCAAATCGTGAGTGATCATCATAATGGCTGTCTGGAAGTTTTGGTTTAAATCCTTCATGAGCTTTAAAATTTGCGCTTGAATGGTCACATCTAACGCAGTCGTCGGTTCATCGGCGATCAAAACAGCCGGACGACAAGCCATTGCCATCGCGATCATGACCCTTTGCCTCATTCCTCCCGATAATTGGTGAGGATATTCGTCGATGATGTCTTCCGCTCGCGGAAGACCGACTAGCTTTAACATTTCAATCGACCGCAGACGCGCTTCTTTTTTTGTGAGGTCTGTATGTGTACGAATGGCTTCGATTAGTTGATTGCCGATCGTAAACAACGGATTAAGAGAAGTCATTGGCTCTTGAAAGATCATCGCAATTTCATTTCCCCGAATCGCTTTCATTCTTTTTTCCGACGCATTGACAAGATTTTCGCCTTTCAACCAAATTTCGCCACCAACGACTCGTCCGATTCCTTTTGGTAACAGCCCCATAATCGATAACGAGGTCACGCTTTTTCCACACCCTGATTCTCCAACAATCCCCAAAACTTCCCCCTCGTTTATATAAAAATCGATATCATCGACCGCCGGAATTTCTCCATCATCTGTAAAAAAGGATGTTTTCAATCCTTTTACTTCTAGCACTCGTTGTTCCCTCATGACGTCACCTCCTATCTAAATAAAAAAGAATAGTAGTACAATTCTGCCATTTTCACTTAAATTATGCCACGCATAGAAGAATAATACAATAATAATATTCTAAAAAGTTCAAATTATATAAATAAAACAAAAATACCTGGATGAAAGATGAAAACCATTTTTTTCTAAGATAAAGAAAAGTATGTGTGAAATCTCCCATATGATATAAAATCCTCGCCGCGCAGCATGGCCGATCAATAACTGGTTTTGCACGCTCTCTTTATATTTAATTTCCTTAGATAATGATAAATATTTTTTTACTTTATCTCTTTATCAACCAAAAGACAGCGGCTTCGTCTCTTACATACAACTACAAACCTACGGACAAAGGCAAATCACCAACTTGCCTCAATTGTACTTTGGAATGACGCATCAAATTGTATCTATAACCTATGTCCATTGATTTTTCGACATCCCCAACCATTTTCTGGACGTTTGAACAGTTTTATTTTTTATTTATGCCGTTTTTCCAATCCGAATCTACACGAAAAAATAGGGTTCAGACACAAGTGTCTGAACCCTATTTTTTCGAACACTAGTATTAACTGCGATATGAAAGAAACTTCTCATACCACATGTCAATAAAATCAGGCGCAAACGGTCCTTTTCGCTGCTGGATCCAGCTAACGAGCTTTTGAACATTATTTTTTAAAATGCGATCGATCACAGCTGGATAATTCATCTCCTGTCGATGGCGCTCATACTCATCTTCATCTAAAAGATTATAGGTCATGCTTGGAAAAACTTTTATATCAAGATCATAATCAATATATTTAAGCGCCTCTTGATCCCAAACAAACGGCGAGCTTAAATTGCAATAATAATAAACGCCATCCTCGCGAATCATTCCGATAATATTAAACCAATGTTTCGCGTGAAAAAAACAAATGGCAGGCTCTCTAGTAATCCAAGTCCTTCCATCAGATTCTGTCACAACTGTTCGATCATTTGCTGCAATAATATAATTGGACGTTCCTTTTAATACCAATGTTTCTTTCCAAATTCGATGAATCGAACCATTATGCTTATAGCTTTGAATTTGGATAATTTCTCCTTCACGTGGATATTTTGTCGTCATTTTTCTTACCTACTTTCATATGGACACTTTCTATATATAATGATCCAACCCAAACCAATAAACCGTACTGAATTTCTCGCTTTTTTTGCCCTAGTCGGCAAGACTATTTACTTTCCGAACAAGTATGCCCTTCTCAAACAAGGGACCCTTGGTAGATACATTTGAATATATTATAAATAATTTCGCTTCGAATTGAAAACAAAAGAGCCACCAACTCATTATGATGGCTCGCCCGCATGACAATAATGGCGCTGGTAGGATCGAATGACTTCCTCCGTTTGTTTTTCAAATGTTTGCTGAATTTCTTTTAATTGCTGCTTCATTTGCTGAATTTCTTCTTGAACCGATTGCAGCTTCGCTTCATTTTGCAGTTCAATTAATTCTTCTTCTATGGATTGACATCTCTCAATTTCTGATTGCAAAAATAATAGCTGCTCCATCGTTTTTAGCTGCTCGCCGACTAAACGATCAAAAAGCTCCATACTCTTTCTCCCCTTTCAGCATTCTATCTTAATACATTCGGGAAAAGAGCAGGAATTTCCTTTGACTATATCTGTAGAGTAGTGATAACTTTTGTCGAGCATGTAGATAAAAAAGCGCAAAGCGTCCCGCCGAGGAGAGCTTGCGCAGATAACTCAGCGAAGCGGCTCAACATGTCGCTGCCACAGTGCGCAAACTGATGGCGCTTGAAGTTAGACAGCACCTTACGAACAGGATATAAAAAGGCACCCCCTTTACCGAAAAAAGGAGTGCCTAATGATATAGTCAAGCATGTTCACGCATTGGACGCTTAGCGTGATGATTTTTGTGATTTGCGCGCTTCAGCTTGAGCGTTTTGTTGTTTTACTTCTTGGACATCTGTTTCAGCAGCAAATTCTGTGCCAAATTGTCCTGCCGCACCAGCTTGAGCGTTTTGTTGTCTTACCTCTTGAATGTTTGTACCAGCAGCCGTTTTGTTTGGTTGTTTTGCCATCGTTATCACCTCCACGACTTTAATGTGTCCAGGAGGTGATTTTTTTATCCGCAAAAAATTACGCCGGCAGACGTAAATAAAATCAAGTTGAATTTCTTCGTCTGACAAGCGATAGATAGCAGCCAATGGAACGAAAAAACAGCCCATATCCATTCATGAACCTTCCCCCCGCTCCGTTAAGAGATGGAAGACTTCTCAGCGCAGTATGTTAAAAATTCGGATAGCCTAAGAAAAAAATGGATCAACCATGCTACATTAATAAAGATCTGCCACCATCCACAATAATGGTCTGTCCTCGTATCATTTCCGCTTGATCAGATAATAAAAATAAAACAGCATTGACGATGTCCTTCGGCTCGACCATTCGTCCGGCTGGCGTTTTGGCAACAGCATCAGCCAACAATTCAGCGCGATTCGGAAAATGTTTCAATGCGTCTGTATCAATTGCCCCGCCAGAGACGGCATTGACAGAAATATTTTTCGCCGCTAGTTCTACAGCTAGATAGCGAGTCAACGACTCAACAGCTGCTTTTGAAACCCCTACCGCTGTATAGTTTTCTAAATATCGGATGGAACCGAGAGAGCTAATGCTTACAATTTTTCCGCCTCCGACCTTTTCCATACGCTTTGCTGCTTCTTGCGCGCAAAAGAGCAAGGCCTTGCTGTTAATATGCATTGTCCAATCCCAATGGGATTCTTCCAATTCCATCGCTGCCCGCAATACTCCAGATGCAGCATTATTAATGAGAACATCTACTCGACCAAAAGCTTCGTCAATTTGTGCAAACATTTCCTGTATCTTTTCAACTTTTCCTACATTCGCTTTGACTACAAGCGCATGTTGACCTAATGCTTCAATTTCTTTCGCCGTCTGTAAAGCTGCTTCCTTGCTTCGCGCATAGTTGACAACGATATCGTAGCCTTCCTGCGCTAATCGAAGGGCAATCGCTTTGCCAATTCCCCGGCTGCTTCCAGTCACTACTGCCACTTTTTTGCTCATTTCTTCCTCTCCTTTATTATGTATAAATTTACGGGCTATTTTTTACACTATTGAGAAAAAGGAGGAATAGCCCATGTATGTTGGTCGTGATATGACAGAACTTTCCATGATACCAAAAT
Source organism: Anoxybacillus sp. B2M1 (assembly GCF_001634265.1). NCBI lineage: Bacteria > Bacillati > Bacillota > Bacilli > Caryophanales > Anoxybacillaceae > Anoxybacillus > Anoxybacillus sp. B2M1. The sequence continues at coordinate 2,058,012 of NZ_CP015435.1, forward strand.
CGAAATGGAAAGATAGCGAACTCGCCTTCTTTCACCATTCATTCCAGCAAATAGCCCCGTATTTAAACGCGGAGGGACAAGCCATTCATCGCGAAATCATTGAAGAAATTGAAGCGCGCGGTGTAAAACGAACAGAAGCTACCTATACAAAAGGAACAAGACCATCCTATGACTAAGGACGATTTTTTAGTCTGCCTTCCATCATTCATTCTCATGTTTTCACATCAGACGACTAGCAGACAAGAAACACAGTCATACAAAGTGCAGATCCGCCTAAGGCAGCAGTTGTTAACAGTCTGAGGCGGATTTTTATCCGCCTTCCTGTTTGAATTGCTTATATTCTTTCCAAATGCGTTGATGTGACACAGGAAAGGCATGCTGCTGAATCTCTTGCTCGCTCACTAGCTTTAGACGATCGTTTTCCGTTATATCGCCCATGATTGTACCACAATATACAACAATATTCCAAACCAAGTGAGAAAACACATGCTCTAAAGCGGCAAAAGGAAAACTTAGTTCCACGCAAGCTCCGTATTCTTTTTTAAGAAAAGCGGTCAATTCTTTTTGCGGCTGTTCTTTTCCTACCTCACAGTTTGGAAATTCCCATAAATTCGCTAAAAGCCCTTCTTGGCCCCGCTTATGAATGAGAATACGCCCCTGTTTATCCATAACAACAGCAGCGGCGATAGAAACCTCCTTCACTTTCGCTTTTTTTGTTTTCACAGGCAGCTCTTCTTGTCTTCCTTCTGCAAATGCTCGGCAATGGGCCTGAACAGGACAAAGCAGACAAGCAGGCTTCCCCGGAATACAAATGAGAGCTCCGAGCTCCATCAAAGCTTGGTTAAAATAAGAAGGATTCTCATGAGAAATAATCATTCTTACGATGTTTTCGAATATTTTCCTCGTTTTTACCTTTGCGATGTCTTCCTCTACTAAAAAAATTCTCGATAATACACGCATCACGTTGCCATCTACAGCTGGCTCTGGAAGCCCGTATGCAATGCTCAGCACCGCTCCAGTCGTATACGGCCCTACACCTTTTAGCTTTGAAAATTCCTCGGCGCTGTCAGGCACTTTCCCGCCGTACCGCTCCTTTACTTCTTTTACCGCGGCATGCAAGTTGCGGACGCGCGAATAATATCCGAGCCCTTCCCAAGCTTTGAGCACTTTCTCTTCATCAGCAGTTGCCAAAGATTCTAAAGTGGGAAATTGCTCCATAAACTGATGAAAATAAGGGATGACCGTATCGACTCTCGTTTGCTGCAACATCACTTCAGATACCCAAATTTTATACGGATCACTGTCCTTTCTCCACGGCAAATCGCGCTGCTCGCGCTCAAACCACTGAATTAAATCACGCTGAAACGCTTCGATCTGAAATTCTTTAATAAATGGTTGCATTTGTTGGTTCACGTTTGCTCCTCCAAGATGTTAAACTAATGATAGTATAGTGTGGATGTACAAAAAATTTCAATCGTTTGGTACATACCCAATCATCTAAAGAAAAGATGGATATACTATGAAACAGAACACTATAAGGAGGCTTCTTCGTTGGACACGGGAACACATATTGTCATGGGAGTGGCATTAGGAAGCATCGCCACTTTAGATCCTGTTATTGCACATGATCCAGCTTTAGCACAAGCTGTTTTAATCGGTACGCTAATAGGCTCTCAAGCTCCTGATTTAGATACGGTTTTAAAGCTAAAAAATAACGCTAAATATATTCGCAATCACCGCGGCATCACTCACTCCATTCCAGCTTTATTGATTTGGCCTCTACTCATTACAGGAGTTATTGCTCATTTTTATCCTATATCCAATATGTTTCATTTATGGATCTGGATTTCAATCGCTGTGTTTTTTCATGTGTTTGTCGATATTTTTAATGCCTATGGGACACAGGCTTTGCGGCCATTTACAAAAAAATGGGTTGCTCTTGGCGTGATTAATACGTTTGATCCGGCCATTTTTGGAATGCATCTTGCTGGCATCGGACTTTTGTTTCTTGGCGCTCATCCAGGCTATACGTTTTTAGCGATTTACGTGCTGTTAGTCGGCTATTATATCATTCGCTTTCGCCAGCAAGCAATGATTAAAAAAACAGTGATGGAAACCATTCCGCATGTGGAGCAAATCATTACCGTACCGACCTTGCGTTTTCGTGAATGGCATTTAGCGATTACGGCCAAAGACCACTTTTTCGTCGGCCGTGCCAAAAACGGCGCAATCCATATTTTAGATACATTTGAAAGATGCCCGATTCCTTCTCATCCCGCGATTGAAGCAGCCAAAAAAGATGAAAATTTAGCAGCCTTTCTCTCTTTTTCACCTGTTTATCGCTGGGAAGTCAATGAATATAGCGATCATTATGAAGTTCGCTTTACCGACCTGCGCTATCGAAACAAAGGATACTATCCATTTGTGGCTGTTGTACAGCTTGATCGCCATTTTCATGTTGTCAGCTCTTATACAGGGTGGATTTTCAGTGAAGGAAAATTGCGCAAAAAGCTCGAATTAATTCCGGGCTAATAAGTGATTGAAATCCCCACAATCGCTTCACGTTGTAGACAAAGTCAAATGGGCTTTGTCTACAATCATTTTAACGTCCTCGTTATCTTGTGCTGGCTGCACATCAGACCGGCTTGAAAACGCTTGGCAGGCAAGGAATGCAGCCTGACGACGCAAATCGAACCAAAACGTTTTAAGCGGACAAACAAGGTCAGCGACACAGGATGAAAGTGACACCACCAACCACCTATTTAGTGCTTTAAATAGTCGTCTCGGTTTAGTAAATGCTTGTACTTAGGATTTGTGGCCTTGAATTCATGGAGCTTGGCACCATATTGCCTAATCCATTGTCGAACCACTCTTTCTGTTAATTCTTTTCCCTTATAGGAATAACCTGCACGCGCATAAGTAGCTTCAAAATCCTCCCATAATAGCTCTACCCACGTTCGTGCTTGTGCATATGCCAGCGCATCATTTTGGTCGAGCAACTCCTTTGTCAGCCGCTCAAAATATTCGTTCATTGTCATCGTTTTTCTCTCCTTTCCTGCCAAGATTTGAACACATAACATGTCGACAATTCGCTATACTAAAAATGTGTTGGCAAACAACACAAACAGGAATGACGAAAGGGGAAACAAAGTCATGCGCAATAAAGATCGCAACTTCCCTAACCAAAATCATAACAAATTAGAAGGCGAACCTCGTGCCAAGGCAGAATACGCTTCTAAGCGCGCAAACGGCACAATTAATACTCATCCGCAGGAACGCATGAGCGCTTCAAATCATCGGGATGAATAACGTCTTACACTTATTTAATGACGTCCATCGTTTTTCATCCGTTTCCATGTCTTGCTTATGTCAAGTTTTTTACCCTGAATGTATCTATAGACGTCCATGACGAATTTTTCCGGCTTAGGCGTCTATACAGGAGGTGCCGGATCGTGAATCGTCATTCTCGAAAAAAATTTTACAATAACCTTTATTCCAATCCGTTTCAGCAACCATGGGCGAACCCAAAGCATGCCCACTCCCAAGTTAATGGCGAAACGCAACAAACCGTCGATTTAATGATTTTAGAACGACAAACAAGAAAACAATCGTAAGCTTGCGTAACAGCCAGAGAGCTTTCATATCTCTGGCTGTTACGCCTTCATTAACAAAGAAATCGGCAAAGCCTCCTCTTCACCATCACCATTCAATCGGTATCCCCATGCAAACACTCCGTTTAAATAACGAATTTTAAAAAAAGAGCCAGGATCTCCATCAATTTCATATATATCTCCGGGCTGAAAATCCTCTGGATTCAATAAATACGCCTTTGCCATAGCGATTTTCCGCTCATAAACCGCTAATTCATTCACCATTCCCATTTGTTCTGCTTTGCGCGCCTTTTCCGTCAGTGCGGCTATTTCTTGCTTCAGCTCATATTCTGTCATCTCGCTATACCGTTTTTGCATCATCTTTCATTCCTCCTCGCTTTTCATTATAGTATAACTTGGACATCTTGATCTCCTAATAAAAACCTGTTATGATTTTCAAGTTGTATACATGGATGAACCGATAGGCTATAAAGCCATTATTCAAGCCACGATGGATAAAGAACATCAGTCAACGGAGGATAAGCATATGGAAGCAATCGTCATTACAGGGGCAGGAACAGGCCTAGGAAAGCAACTAGCTTTGAAATACGCTAAGAAAGGGTATCCCATCATTTTAGTTGGCAGACGAGAGTCCCCTCTTTTCGCCGTTAAACAAGAAATTGAAGCAAATGAAGGCCAAGCATTTATTTACACATTAGATATCCGAAGCTATGAAGACGTTTGCCAAGTATCAGCACAAATCATCCAGCAGCATAAAATAGGGTGTCTAATTAATAACGCTGGAATCGGGCATTTTGGTTCTCTCGCTTCCCTCACATGCGAACAAATTCATGAAATGATCGAAACGAATGTTTGCGGAACCATTTATATGACAAAAGCTTTTCTTCCCTATTTTCAAACATTGCCTAAAGCAAAAATCATCAATATCATCTCGACAGCTGGACTGCGAGGAAAAGTAAATGAATCTGTTTATGTAGCCACTAAATTTGCGGTTCGCGGATTTACTGAAAGTCTTGTTAAAGAGCTTGAGAACACTCCTATTTCTATAACAGCCGTATACATGGGAGGAATGGACACGCCTTTTTGGGAAGGAACCGATCATATTCAAGACCGTTCCCGCCTTCTTCCTCCTGAACAAATCGCTGAGTATATTATTCAAAATGAAAATGGACAGGCTGAAATGATCATTGAATCGAATAAGTTGTTATAGCCATCCATATCAGTGATCGTCACATCCCCATTTCATATGCCGGTGGAACATTGGCTTCTGATCACGTCAGCAAAATATATCGCTCCAGCTGGTTTTATTCATGAAGGGGGAAGCTGCATAAGAGCGTTGCGATAAATCAATGAATTTTCCAACGCCATCCCATGGCTTTCATCGTTTCCTAGTCGACTTAAATGCCCGCTCATATCGTTTTTTACAGATGCCATAAGAAGTTGGGACTGATGGCCGCTTCAAAAGCAGAATCTCATTTTTTTCGACGGTCGGTGTTTAATCGCCCGACCGTCGACCGCTCGCGTGGAAACAAATGTTGAGAGATCTGTTGCATCTCATGCACGCCGAGCCCCACAGATAAAACATAGGCTTATTTCTCCTTCATTGATTTTCCTCTTCTTTTAGCTTATTTAGCATTTCATTAATTTTTTCAAGCGAAAAACCTTTTCGATATAGCGCTTGCTTCATTTTTTGGTCATATATCAAACCATTATAAGCCTGATAACGACGATGGGCCTTCCGCGCATGGTGCTCAAGCGCCTCCCATTCTTTTGCTTCGTCTGGAGCTTGTGCATGCTCATCCGCTATTTTTTGAGCCATCCATCGTGGAAATCCTTTGCGCTGCAATAGCTGTTCAATATATTGCTTCCATTCATAAGCAGAACGATGCTTGGTCTGTTTCATCGCTTTTTCATATAGCTTTTTGGCGGCTTCTAGCTGGCGATCCTCTGTCAATAACAACAAGGCCTGTTCAATGAGGTCTTCTGCAATCCCCAAGCCTTCAAGCTCTCTGCGAATAACGGCCGGCCCCTTTAAAGTGGTTTTTATTTGTGTTTGGACATAAGCGTGCGCAAACTCTTCGTCATTTACATATTGATGTTTCCTTAATTCATGTAGCACGTCGCGGATAACGGCTTCCGTTTTCCCTTTTTTCTTTAAATGATTGACCACTTCTTGTTCAGAACGCATGCGATACGAAAGAAAATGAAGCGCTATTTGATATGCTTTTTTCACTTCATCTGCATATACTATTTCTTGAAATGTAAATTCATCCACTTCCATTCCTTTTTTCAGCCGAAACTCAATCAGCACATTTTGATCCACACTAAACGAGAAGCGTTCTCCATTTTCCTTAAGTGCATGAATCATCAAACGTTCCCGGTTTTCTTGCTGCACCTCAATCTTAATAATAAGCATGATCAACCCTCCATCATTTATGATATCAAAAAAGGAATCAAGCATCGATAAAGCGAACTATGTAAAAAAGAAAAGAGGTGGATGAATTGAACATTGCAATTGCTGGAGGAACCGGTTTTGTTGGGAAAGCGCTCACACATTACTTACAGCAAAAGAATCATGAATTATACATTTTGACAAGAAGAACTCCTCCCACATCTTCGTTGCCAAATGTCCATTATATACAATGGATGATATCTAAAAGCCGCCCAGAAGCCGCGCTTCCCTCACTTGATGCGATCATTAACTTGGCTGGAGAGTCCATTAACAGCGGAAGATGGACAAAAAAACGAAAAGAGCGAATCGTCCAAAGCCGATTAGCTTCCACGAAAGAAATCATTCGTTTTATGCGCCTTTTGCCTTCTCTCCCTCGTGTTTTTATTAACGCTAGCGCGATCGGCATTTACGGAACTTCCTTCACCGATACATTCACCGAAAACACGGAAACGATTGGAAACGATTTTCTTGCGCAAACCGTCAAGAAATGGGAAAAGGAAGCAAGTCAGGCCCAAATACTCGGAACTCGTACCATTTTTGCTCGTTTTGGCATCATTATCGGCAAAAACGGAGGAGCGCTTGGAAAAATAGCGTTACCATATCGCTGCTGGATGGGCGGAACAATCGGATCGGGGAAGCAATGGGTCTCATGGATCCATATAGAGGATGTTGTTCGAGCCATCGAATATATGCTAACCCATGAACAGCTTGTCGGACCTGTCAATCTAACAGCACCGTCTCCTGTTACGATGGATGAATTAGGGAAAACAATAGCTTTCGTTCTAAAGCGCCCTCATTGGTTGCCTATTTCCGAACCAATGCTGCGATTGCTTTTAGGAGAAAAGAGCAGCCTCGTATTAGAAGGTCAACGAGTCATTCCCAAAAAGCTACAAGAATCAGGATTTTCGTTTTCTTTTCCTTCTCTTGACACGGCACTGCTCCATCTATTCAAAGACAGCGGCGAATCATAAGCGAAGACTGTCGTAGCTATTTCCTATCATCAGAATATAGCTTTGGAACATTTGGCTCTTTCATATGAGATTCTTGCCGTTTTTCAATAGTGGAATGACGAGATCCATGGATGGATCTTCAATCTTTTTACACATCCGTTTGATAAACGCAAGTCTCAAATTGCCTCTGCCCGTCAACAGGGTAACTGCTCCACCTTTTAGTTATACGGCCATGATTCTTTATCGATGGCGATAACACTCAAGTGATCGCTCCGTCTGAAGTTTTGGAATTCTTCATCACAAACCCGTGCTTAAAGAACAGATCAGACACGGACAACAAGGGAGTTGGCGATGAAAAAACGATTATTAACCAATGCAACGATTCATCCTATCACAAGTGCGACGATGCATCAGGCAGATTTACTTATAGAAAATGGAAGAATCAAAGCAATCGGCTATCAATTATGTCCTGATGAACAAACAGAAGTGATTGATTGTGGAGAAAAGCATTTATTTCCTGGTTTCATTGATGTTCATACACATCTTGGCTTGTATGACGAAGGAACAGGCTGGGCAGGAAACGATGCCAATGAAACGATCGAAATGATGACACCTCATATTCGAGCGATCGATAGCGTCTATCCTTTTGATCCCGGCTTCCGCGATGCCATTTCTCATGGGATTACAGCCGTTCACATTATGCCGGGCAGCGCCAATGTGATCGGCGGAACGACTTCCGTTATTAAAACATATGGAACAAACGTTTCTCGCATGTTAATAAAAGAAACGGCCGGTTTAAAAATTGCGCTCGGGGAAAATCCAAAGCGCATCCACAGCAATGGCAGCGAAGCATCCATTACCCGCATGGGCATTATGGGAATGCTTCGTGAAACCTTTTATAAAGCAAAATATTGCACTCATCCTGAAGATTTGCGCACGGCCCCAATTGTTCGTGCACTCAAACGAGAAATCCCTGTACGCATTCATGCTCATAGAGCTGATGACATTATTTCCGCTATCCGCTTCGCAGAAGAGTTTCATCTCGATTTACGTATTGAGCATTGCACAGAAGGACACTTTATCGCCAAAGAATTAGGTGAGAAAAAATTAAAAGTATCGGTCGGGCCAACCTTGACACGCCGCTCAAAGGTCGAACTGACAAATAAAAGCTGGATGACATATAAAATTCTTCATGATGCTGGTGTCGAAGTGTCAATAACAACCGATCATCCCTATACGCCTATTCAATATTTAAATATTTGTGCTTCCGTCGCTGTCCGTGAGGGACTGGAAGAGCAAAAAGCAATCGAAGGAATCACGATTCTTCCAGCACGCAATTTAGGAGTGGATGACCGCATCGGCAGCCTAGAGGTTGGTAAAGACGCGGATCTTGTTCTATGGAATGCCCATCCGTTCCACTACTTGGCAAAACCTATTTTCACCATGGTAAATGGGGAAATGATATACACAAAAAATTAACAAAAAAGCTATTTCCTTTTTACACATAATCATGTATGATGAAGGAAGCCATTACATGAAAAATGGACCTACAATTAGATAATGACGCTTCAAATCAAGGGAAGGCAAATGGTGCGCCACCAGCCGAGATGCTGGTTCTAGTGGGTTCGATTCCCACCCCGAAATTTTTTGATTGAAATACATTAAAAAATTTCGAGGGTGGTTTCCCACGTGTAAGCTGCCCTCAAAACAGGAGGGAAATGCAATGTTAAAAAAACGTGAATTGCAGGATTGTCAAGCTCTTTACGAACTAATGGTGCACCCTGAGGTCTTCCCTTTTGTGCGCCAAAAAGCCCATTCCTATGAGGAATTTCTCTTTATTACTAAACAAACCATCGAAGCCGAAGAGCGCGGTGAGCTCATTTCGCGGACCATTTTAGATGAATGGGGCAATCCGATCGGCACGATTAGCTTGTTCGATGTTCAAGATGGAGCAGGATTTTTAGGAACATGGCTAGGCAAGCCTTATCACGGCCAAGGTTACAATCAACAAGCAAAGCAGGCATTCTTTAACGAATTATTTTATGAACTTTCTATTCAAACCATTTTTATGAGAATTCGCAAAGTGAATGTCCGCTCGATAAAAGCAGCCGAAAAACTCCCTTATGTCACATTAGCAAATGAAACAAGGAAAAGCTTATTTGACGAAATCAACCAAGGTAAGGATATCTATCATTTATACGAAATTTCAAAAGATAACTACACGCTTTATACGATGCGCTGTCCTCTGCTTTTAGAAGAAGAACAGCAAAGAAAAGAAGCGTAGACAAAGAGGAACTCTCACAGTTGGCTGAGCAGTTCCTTTTTTTGCATAAAATGAAGGCGGATAGGGAAAAATAACAATGAAAAAACTGCCGTAAAGCGAGGGCGAAACGATGAATGAGAAACGAAAACGCGAAAAAACAAAAAACACCCTGTCTAGCGCTCAAGAAGTGATCTATTCACGCGAGTTCAAATTGGCTGATCGAGCCGGGGGCTATACAGCGAAAAAAGCCCGTCATTAATCCAATCCTGCTATTGACAGCTGTGTTGATGATCCTAATAACAACCATTTGACATCGTTTGATGCTTAGGAACGCCAGCGGGCAAATGAATGGGCCTTCTGGCGTTTTTGTCTGAGAAAAGAAGGCAGAAACGAGACCATCCTGTATTTTTTAGTAAAATAATGGATCATCAACACTTATGTACTACTTATACTTTTTCCGCGCTGTGTCATCCTAAACATGAATCAAGATTGATTCATCCTAGCTATGAAGGGGGCAGTTGTTATGGGCAGATCTCGAGGACAACGCACACGCGACAAAAACAAAGCATCTCTTCCACAAGTTCCAAAACAGCTCAAATCGGATGGTTTAGATGTTGAATATTCACGTGAATTTGCCGATCATGAAGATTTAGAAGCTGAAGCACGCGCAGCTGCTTCCGGAATTCGTCAAAGTCAAAGACGAAACAAATAGAAACTGCTTTTAAAAAACAGAAGCAATCAGGTTGTAGACAAAGTCCCCATGGACTTTGTCTACAACCATTTTAACATCCCTCATTTGTTTGGGATCAGTGTGGTTCAATCGCCCGACTCTCGAAAGCGGATCACCAATCGATATCGATCATGTAACGCTCCACTAGTACTATGGGTTCCATTTCTTCTTCATGATTAATCGTCAGTTCCATTTTCGCTTTCATGTAAATCTTGTAGTTCTAAAACGGATTCAATTCTCATCCATTCCGGGCGCAGACGATATTCTTTCATTTTTTTTGTAATGACTTGCTTTATCGCCTCTTCTGGCGAATGAGCATATACAAGGCTTCTTCCTTGCAAAACGCTTCCGTCCTCTACGAACGAATTCCAGCATACACGGTACGTTTTCATTTTGTTCACCTTCTGACCTTCTGGTACTTGCCAGCCTCATCTTATTTTCAAACATTCACCATCTGCCATTTCCCCATATCCCCGCTCTACAAAAAAGCCTCCTGTCAGCTATATGCAAGTTATCCCGTGAATCTTGCGATGAAAAAAGGAGCTTGTACATGCTTTGATTTTCTTCATTACTACCTATTACATGATTCCTTTTTTCTTTAGAATATACAAAAACTTCCAAAATGCTCCTCTATTTTTTTATCCATGAAGAAAAATCGACATTTTTTTACAATCTATGATCGTACAAATGTCACCTTGGTCTGTTCATTCTAATCACAAAACCGATGCACTTCTTTGCACCGCTACATCATTTCATCAATACATTTACTAAATCCTTTTATAGATACTATATGGTGGCTCTCCATCTTAAAGAATGTTTTTTTCAAAATTTAGCTGATAAACCTTTGCAATGAGTTGGGAACGATCTTTTACTTCTAATTTTCTAAAAATATTCGTGATGTGATTTTTAACCGTATGTATACTAATATATAGTTGTTCCGCAATATCACGATTGCTTAGCCCTTCTACAACATATTTGAGTACATCCAGCTCTCTTGGCGTTAGCACTTGGGAAAACACCGCTTGATCAACACTTAACGATTTGTCTTCAGAAGATGGGAGCAATTTTTGTAAATGAATGGCCATCATGTTTGTCAGTAAAGCAAGGCAGACTTCCCTCTCTTCTATCTGTTCGTGCTGCGTGACATATATAGCAAACACCCCTTGAACATGCTTGTTAATATAAAATGGACACTCAATGACCATCATCCGTCCCATTTCGATCGAGCGCGGTACCATACAAGCGTGCATTGGCTCATTGTGCAAATAATGCTTCCTTACATATTCAAGGTAATAAGATACATCGCTTTTTTTGTGTGAAGTTTGAGAATCAGCAATGATTTTTTGTTCATTATACTGCTGAAGGACAATGACACTTTGCTCGCCATCCATTAAGTCAAGCGCGGCATTCGCAGCTAGCTGCAGTATTTCATCGCTATGTTCTTTTTCGCTCATTGATGCGCTTAGTTCATTTAGCTTTTTTAAGCCAAGAAAGCGTTGTTTCGTGCATACCAGCTGTTCGTGGGATAAACATGCTTCCATTAATTTCACAAGCAAATAACCTTTTTCTTTAATTTCTTTAGAAAATCGTATTTTTTCTTTACTTCCAACAAAAATGGCTCCTGATACGATTCCATTTTGCTTAATTGGATAAACAAACAGCGTTTTTAACTCATTGCGGTCGGTCCAATCGCCAAGTTTAAGCTTCGCTGATATGTTTTCTAAATATAACGGCTCCCCTTCTTGAATCAGGCGGTGGATGATCGGATGATGTATCGTATAAACAGGTTGCAGCCAGCTTTGTTTTTCCTCTTGACTTACGAATTTCTGGATCACAAAACGTTGACGGTTCATACGCTTCGCATAAGCTGTGATATGAATAGATGGGTGGAGCTGTTGAAGCATGCGTAAATATGTTTGGATCGGTATCGATGGAAAAGAATTCGATTTCACAGCACGTTGCAGCAATCTAACCGGCTTGCGATATTCCTGTTTCAGCAGCTCATTTTCGAGTAACTTAGCGCAAACAGAGGCCATTTTTCCCATCATATAGAGCTTGGAACGAATGCTGGACAGTGAATGCGCAGGCGTGTTCGCCGAAAACTTTTTCTGTTTTGTCCCGTCTTCCGTCTCATTAATTTGTGCCTTTCTATTTTGTATAACAAATGGCCCAGCCCAAATTAATGCTTGCGACTGTCCTCCTACAACAACAGGCGCAACCAATCCCTTTACTCCTTGAAATGTTAGATCAATCATGGCCGGAGCGGTCAGCTGCAAATAAGATTTCCATCGTTGCCGCATCACTTGTTTTATTTCTTCCCTCTCAGAAGTAAGCAGGCATTGAGAAAATGGATCGATATTTGAAATAGAGGTTAATGATGTTTGCTGAGAATCTATAATCACCATCGGCAGTCCAACGAGAGAAGCATAGGCTTCTTGAACGCTTTGCAACAATTCATTTACATTCAACCTTACTTTCCTCCCTGTTTTTTTGTTCATACTCCATCGACTTCATAGGACCATAAAAACCCATTCATAAGCTATCTTACCTACACACCTCTCTCTTTGCATGAGAACATTTAACCAATACGCCTACATTTTCATTAAAAAATGGCACACGCGTCAAAACGCTCGTACCTTAAGAAGTAAAAGGATGATTTTCAATTTTGATTTTCCAAGACTCGTATGGCTTCTTTTACCTATAAAACGATCCACAACAAGCAATGGGAACATGGATTACGCCATGTTTTTTCTAATTGGACAAACGAGATGATGAATAGTGATGTAACCTAGCGTGTTAAAAGTTGTATGGATGTGAAGTTTGCGTCATTCTCCCCTTCTACCAAATGTGATGAGGGCAAGTTAAAAAAGTGTCTCTGATGGTAGAAAATTTTTGGATCCATTGTCCCGTCTTCAAGATGTATTTTCATTTACATGAACAATCCGTTGCTACATTTGTTACTAAAGCTACATTGTCATGATAAGCCGAAAAGCGCAGACATCTCTCCACACTTTCAAAGCTCTTGCGGCTTAGCTAAATAATACCCTTGACCAAAATAGATGCCTAATGATTGGGCGCATTGCATGTCTTCTTTTGTTTCAATTCCTTCCAATATCATTTTTGTTCCCTCATTAAAAAATTGCATCGTGGATAAGATGGCTCTTTGCTTTTTATGGCTTTTTGCTAAATCCTTTGCAAAATAACGGTCGAGCTTGATTACCTGCGGTTCAATCTCGATCAACGCTTGAAGCGAATATTCTCCTTTTCCTAAATCATCTAACGCCACGACAAATCCTTTTTTCTTTAGTAAATACACATTTTGCAGCATTTCATCTAAGTTTTGAATTCGTTCCGATTCGTTAATTTCCAAAATAATTTGCTGATGAGCAAGTGAAGCTGCCTGCACTAGCTGTTCCAATGTTTCAAGAAACATTGGTGCTGCAACTGTCGAAGGATACACATTCAGCGACAAAAACAAGTCATGTGTATTGGCAGCCTTGATATAAGCTGCAAAACACTTGATAGAATTAGTAATGGAAGCCATATCAAGTTCGTATAAATAACCGTTCTCATGTGCATCATGAAAGAGTAAATCCGGGCTTTTCACAAATGGACAACGCAACAAGCTCTCATATCCAACGATGCTTTGACCAGGCAGATAATAGATCGGTTGGAATGCATTCGTAAATAAATGATCGTCGATAATTCTTTTCACGGATTGTGTAGTTATTGCCACTAGTCTCCCCCTCCATTGCATTCGAACACTGCAATATACAAAAGCACATAGTATAAACATACGGATACAAATATCCTACGGTTTGGATACGAATTTCTCAGCATTCAGGCCGACATCATATAATCCTTCATAGTGAAATAGCGAATCGGTCATAGATAGGGCCAGATTAGAAAATCGGCATAAACAAGACGCTTCTATCGACTATATCAATACAACTTCAAGATGGAACGAATGGTGTCTGTCAACATCCATAGTCAGAGGCAAGACGGTGACTTGCCTCAGTCACGTTAAAGTGTGACTGAGCGCCGATCAACAAACTTTAGAACAACAGGTATGTTGATTATCCAAAAAACCAATGAACAGTACTGGCTTTCTCGCTTTTCTGCTATAGTCAGCAAGTCTAACGGCATGCCCTTTTCGAACCATCGACACTCGGTGAACCAATTCATTTGTCCACAGGCGGCGTTCATGGCTTGAGGAAAGAAGCAAAAAAGCAACATTAAGCCGTATCATGCTGTTTTTAAACAAAATAATGGATCATCAACACTAGTGTTAGAACCATTGACTTTAGACCTATTATGGAAATTAGTCTGAACGAAATAAAACTGCCCTCTATATCGAATTAAAAGAGGGCAGTTTTTACATACTATTCCAGTTAAAAACAAAAACCTTCTTTATTACTTTCATCCATAAGAAGGGCAACTGGCTGGCATGTCTATTTGAACAATAGATTTAGCCCCTTTAGCTTTGCGTCCTACCCTTTCGAGTAGTTTGCCGTTTCTATATTCAGTTTTTCAGAGTAAGATGTATAAAACATACAAGCTTCAACTCTTCTATACTAACACTATTAAACAAAATATACAAATCATGATGCTAAGATTTTGTTGTATTTTGTCATATTAAGTAATATTTTGTCTAAACATGCAAACAATTCAATGATAGCATACATAATATGAAAAGTGAATCGATTTTTTTATTTTCTCCAATTCAAGACAAATCACTCTCTCCCTATATACCCGAAATGAATTATGTAAAACTGAAAGATGTAGTATCTTTAAAAATCTTCAGATTGTAAAAAAGCATCCCCCGTATCTATAATGTTAACATGTCAATAAGATGATTATCCTCATATAGAGGAAAATGATAAATGACAGAAACTGAGATTTATTTCATAAAACAAAAAGATAGAGCCGAAACGAAATCGGCTCTATTTTGTGCATCCAGATGGGATATAAGGCTATAAACGCTTGACTGCTGAACGACACACCTTTTTCACTTACATTTTCCATCTCTGCTTTCTTTTCTTCCTTAACATATACCGTTCCTCCGCATCCCTGTATTGCTGTTTTTCCTCTTCTGTTTCTGGGATCACGGCTGGCACAGAAGTTGGTTTTCCTGATTCATCTAACGCAACAAATGTTAAATAGGCATGAGCTGTTACTCTCCTTTCTCCTGTCAATAAATTTTCCGCCTCTACTTTCACAAATACTTCCATTGATGTTCGATGGGCCCATGTTACATAGGCCTCTAAATAAATGGCTTCTCCTGCCTTGATCGGAGCAAGAAAATCTACGGAATCGCTTGAAGCTGTCACCACCGGCTTCCGGCAATGCCTCATCGCCGCAATACAAGCAATTTTATCAATATATGCCATAACTTTTCCGCCAAAAATAGTATGATGATGGTTCGTATCTGATGGGAGCACTAAATCGGTTAATAGTGTCCGTGACTCACTTGCTCGTTTTGACTGCGTCATAGCGTTTTCCTTCCTCCCATTCTTTTTTCTCTTCCAGCAATCTCGCACGCACCAACTTGGCAGCAGCCACCATATTTTTTAAAGAGGCTACTGTCTCTTGTTCTTTCCGCGTTTTTAGCCCGCAATCGGGATTGACCCAAAATTGTTCCGGGTTCAAGACTTGCAGAGATCTTTCAATCATTTCCGCCATTTCCGCTACAGACGGAACTCGCGGACTATGAATATCATAAACGCCTAATCCAATTCCTTTCGGATATGTTTCTTTTTCAAAAACAGAAATCATTTCACCATGGCTTCTGGATGTTTCAATTGAAATTACATCTGCATCCATTTGATTGATGACAGGCAGATAAGACGAAAAATCACAATAGCACATATGAGTATGAATTTGCGTCTCATCCTTTACAATGGAAGTGGCTACACGAAACATCCGTACAGCCCACTCTAAATATTCCTGCTTCTTTTCTTCTTTTAGAGGAAGTCCCTCAAGCAAAGCGGGCTCATCCACTTGAATGACTGAAATTCCTGATTCCTCTAGTGCTTTGATTTCGTTTCGCAACGCAAGGGCAATTTGCTCCGCTACTTTATGTCGAGGCAGATCATCACGAACAAATGACCAATTTAAAATAGTGACAGGACCTGTGAGCATTCCTTTAACTATTTTTTCTGTTAACGATTGTGCGTATACACTTTCCTTAACCGTCATCGGCTGCAAAAATTCGACATCGCCGTATATAATCGGCGGGCGAACGCAGCGCGAACCATATGATTGCACCCATCCATTTTCAGTAAAGGCAAAGCCCCCTAATTTTTCGGCGAAAAATTCGACCATATCGGTTCTTTCAAATTCACCGTGCACCAAAACATCTAATCCTATTTTTTCTTGAATGTCGATCCATCTCTTAATTTCTGCTTCAATAAAGCGCTCATATTGTGGCTGGCTCCACTCGCCTTTTTTGAGCTTTTGGCGCGCTTTCCGCACTTCTGCTGTCTGTGGAAAACTGCCAATTGTTGTCGTTGGCAATATTGGAAGCTGGCTTATTTCTTGCTGCTTCTTTTGCCGTACCAAATAGGATGATGCTCTCTCAAGCTGCGCCTTCGTTAGGTTCTCGCACTCCTTGTGCACGTTCGCATTATATCTTGAAGCATCCTTTTTCCATAAATGAAGCGCTTGTTGATTTTGAGCATAATAATGAGCGCGCTTTCCTTGGCCATCGATGAATCGTTCTGTTAAATACACAAGCTCCTCCAGCTTTTCGTCAGCAAATGCCAGCATCTGCTGCAAGTTCAAAGGCAATGTTTTTTCGTATGTTGTCGTAACAGGGACATGCAGCAAGCTATTTGATGGCTGCAGCCATAACCGTTCAGATGGGACAGAATGCAAAATTTTTTCCACGAGACGGCTGGCTGCCGACAGGTCAGTCCGCCAAATATTGCGTCCATCAATCACCCCTGCCGCTAGCACTTTATCTTCTGGAAAACCGCTCTTCGATAAATGGCGCAAATTTTTCTCTAGGCCATAAACAAAATCAAGGCCAATCCCGCTAACAGGAAGTTTCATTAGTTCTTCATACCAGTCTACTGCCTCAAAGTATGTCTGCAACATCATCTTTAAGTTAGGAGCAGCTTGAGGCAACCGCTCATAAACAGATACAAATTCCTCCATCTCTTTTTTGGTTAAGGAAGTAGCAAGAATGGGTTCATCAATCTGTATCCATTTTACCCCCTCGCGCTCCAGCTCCTTTAGTATTTGCTCATAAAGCGGAAGCAGCAATGATAGAAAATAGGAAAATTGCTTTTCATCATAGCCTTTGGAAAGCTTCATAAACGTATAAGGTCCGATCAAAACAGGTTTTCCTTCAACTCCTAATTTCTCCTTCGCTTCCCGAAAATCCTTTAATGGTTTGTTTTCTGTTATATGCAGGCGGGAGCTTTGTTCCTTGCTCCATTCTGGAACAATGTAATGATAATTGGTGTTAAACCATTTCGTCATTTCGCATGCTGGTGCTTTTTCATTGCCGCGCGCCATCGCGAAATAAACTGAGAGAGGAACCTCTCCCCCCTGATAATCGAAACGTTCAGGAATGAAACCAAACATAGCCGCTGTATCAAGCATATGATCATAAAGGGTAAAGTCGCCAACCGGCACAAGATCAATCCCTATTTCCCGCTGCTTTTTGATATGGTTTAGCCGAATGGACTGCATCGTGTCCAAAAAAATTTTTTCGTCTATCTCTCCATTCCAGAAAGATTCTAATGCTTTTTTCCACTCTCGTTTTTCCCCAATACGTGGATAGCCAAGATTGCTTGATTTCATTTCCTCGTTCTCTCCTATCATTTTATTTTTATCGTTTTTCCACTCTCTACCTGATCTTTAGGCGGGACTTGCCTGATAGGAAATCTATGTTGTCCATTCGATGGCTCGGTTTCCCGTTCATCCTTCCAGCTGAGTTGCTCTTCTCCTCACATCTCCCCGCATTCACCGCGATTTGACGTCATATTTCTTTTTCCGAATAATAAAAAAGCATTCCTAACGCTCCAACGGAAGCTAGAAATGCCATAAAAAAGGATTAATCCCTTTGTCCATGATGAACACCTCCCTATCCTCCGTAGGTAAAAGCAGTGTTGTCAGAACAGGCAGGTCTCCTGACTTAAGGATCATTGCTTTCCGCTCGCCTTCCCAATCTTTGATCAGTGGCAGTAAAGCGGAAAGCTCCTCTATTACAGTGGCGGGACCGTGCCGGAATCTCACCGGTCTTCCCTTTTCATCCGCAGGGAGCCTTGGACTGGGCCATTTAGTCTTGACTCACCTTTGGAACCTGTTCCCACATTTATTTTCTTGTTCGCCAAGAAAAAAACGCTTCAAACCTCCATTCTAAGCCTGTCATGAAGTATCAGAAAAATTTTACAATAACCCTATCATTCTTCGAAAAAATTGTCAAGGAGATTAAGTCTTCTGATTCATGGCGCAAATCTAATTTCGACAGAAGTCGATCGCTTTTATTAAGATTAATCATTCAAAAAGAGCATTCCGGTTTCAAAGCGTAACAAGTATCAACCAATAAGCTGTAGACCGTGTTGTTCGAATGCTCAACCGTCGAAATCGGAGCATCACCTTCTCATTTTTTATCCTTAAGTTATATCTAGATAACTTTCATGATCGAACACTGTCGGAAGCAGCCCAGGCCACCTGTTAGAAAGTTAAGAATTTTTTTGTTTTCGTCTCAGAAAAAATATGATATAGTGAACTTGAAAATTGAATAACGTTGGTTAGGATCAGGTACCGGTAAGCAAAAGAGCGCTTGACCGGTTTAAAAGGGAAGTTCGGTGCAAATCCGACGCTGTCCCGCAACTGTAAATGGGAGCAACCTGCCAAAACCACTGTTGAATGCTTGACATATCAACGGGAAGGGGCTAGGAAGCGATGAACATAAGCCAGGAGACCTGCCTGATTCGGTCCACACCAAAAACCTACGAGGATAGGGGGTGTTGAGGAAGCGGAAAAACATATGTTTTTTTGTATATGTTTTTCATAGGGGATCGTATGCGCTTTTTCAGCATCTTCATTTGCGAAGATGCTTTTTTTATTTGCTTCAAGCGCATGTCCATCATTCGAATCGTATCGGAACTTGAGAACGAAAGGACAGACATCATGCACAACACATTCGGAACAAAGCAATATTTTTTGGAAGCGTTTAAGCAAACGGTCATGAACAATTTTACAAAACATCCACCCGTTTCTTTAATGGATCTGTACGATCATTATCAATCGGAAATTGCCGTCCGCCTCCCTTTGTCAGAACAGCCATCATGCCGTGCTAATTTGCAGCAAGCATATCAAGAAATACGACAAGAACTTGTTTTCAGCAAGGAGTCGGCCGACGAAAGCAAATGATTTTAAATTAAGGAGGGATCTTTTTGGAATTTCGTCCAGGATTAGAAGAAATCATAGCGGCTGAAACGAAAATTTCATTTCTTGATGTGGAGAATGAAGAAATCGTCATCCGGGGATATGATCTGATCAAGCTTGCAGAAACCAAAACATATACCGAGGCAGCACATCTGCTTATTGAAGGAAAACTACCGTCACAGCCAGAAAAAGAGCGCTTTGAAATGCAGCTTCACACACAAAGAACACTGCCGCAAGAACTGGTGAAAATTTTGAAGCAGCTGCCGCAAACTACCCATCCGATGGATGCACTGCGAACCGGTATTTCCGTTTTAGCCAGCTTTGACCCACATCTCGATGAACGAACAGAAGCGGCTAATAAAGAAAAAGCGATTAAGCTTTTGGCTCAAGTACCTGCCATTATTGCAAGCAGCCATCGCTTGTTGCATAACCAGCCAGTCGTTCCATCGCACCAAGAACTCTCTTACAGCGCCAATTTTCTATATATGCTGACAGGGAAGCAACCAAGCGAGCTGGAAGTGGAAATATTTTACCGTTCGCTCATCGCTTATATTGAGCATGAGCTGCCAAACTCGACATTTACAGCGCGCGTCATTTCCTCCACCCACGCCGATTTGTACGGAGCATTGACAGGGGCTGTGTCATCGTTAAAGGGGCATCTTCATGGAGGAGCCAACGAGGCCGTGATGTATATGCTCAAAGAAGCGGAATCGCCAGAAAAATACAAACAGCTGCTCTATCAAAAGCTAGCCAATAAGGAACGAATTATGGGATTTGGTCATCGCGTATACATGAAAAAGATGGATCCACGAGCCTTGCTTATGAAAAAGGCGCTTCAAGAGCTTAGCGAAGTCCGCGGCGACACGACTCTGCTCGAAATGTGCGAGGCGGGAGAAACAATTATGAGAGAAGAAAAAGGACTCTATCCAAATCTAGATTACTATGCTGCTCCTGTCTATTATTTGCTTGGTATTCCAATTGAGCTTTACACACCGATTTTCTTTAGTGCCCGAACCGCCGGCCTTTGCGCCCACGTGATTGAACAGCATAACAATAACCGGCTATACCGCCCTCGCGTCAAATATGTCGGAGAGCGCCACCTGCAAGTGAACTGAAAAAGCAGATTAAACGCTCACCCGAAGAGGAATTGGGGCCAGCAATTCCTCTTCTTTTTATCATAATATAAATGGAGTCTAGAAAGGAAGAGATTCATGAGTGAAGTTTTAATAAAAAATAATGAAAAACAACAAACAGACGAATTGCTTGTTCGAATTGCGGATTATGTTCTTAACGGAAAAATCGAAAGTCATGAAGCATTCGAAACAGCTCGCTATGTCCTATTGGACACGTTAGGCTGCGGCATTCTTGCACTCCGCTATCCGGAATGCACAAAACTGTTAGGCCCCATTGTGCCAGGGACCGTCGTTCCTAACGGCTGCCGCATTCCCGGAACTTCTTTTGTTCTTGATCCCGTCCAAGGTGCATTTAATATCGGCTGCATGATTCGCTGGCTTGACTATAATGATACATGGCTAGCTGCGGAATGGGGACACCCTTCTGATAATCTCGGGGGCATCTTAGCCGCTGCCGATTACGTAAGCCGCCGCAATATTTCGCAAGCAAAAAAGCCGCTGAACATGAGCGATGTGCTGAAAGCGATGATTCAGGCCCATGAAATTCAAGGAGTGCTTGCACTGGAAAATAGTTTAAATCGCGTAGGATTAGACCATGTACTCTTCGTTAAAGTGGCGTCGACAGCTGTTGTCACCAAGCTTTTCGGCGGGGGACGCGAAGAAATAATCAATGCCCTATCGAATGCTTGGCTCGATAACTCCAGCCTGCGTACATATCGTCACGCCCCAAATACAGGATCGCGAAAATCGTGGGCTGCTGGAGATGCAACAAGTCGAGCTGTTCGTCTTGCACTCATGTCTTTAACAGGTGAAATGGGATATCCAACTGCTCTTTCCGCACCAAATTGGGGATTTGAAGATGTGCTATTCAAAGGGCAAAAGTTGAAGCTTGCTCGTTCTCTTGGATCATATGTAATGGAGAATGTTCTTTTCAAAATTTCTTATCCTGCTGAGTTCCATGCCCAAACAGCAGTCGAGTGCGCCATTGAGCTCCATCCTGAAGTGAAGGATCGCCTGGACGAAATTGAGGAGATTATCATTACAACCCATGAATCAGCCATCCGCATTATTGATAAAACCGGGCCATTGCATAATCCTGCCGATCGCGACCATTGCCTTCAATACATCACAGCGGTCGGTCTTATCTACGGAAATTTAACGGCTGATCACTATGAAGACGAAATCGCGCAAGACCCAAGAATCGATGCCCTTCGCGAGAAAATGACCGTTATCGAAAATAAACAATACAGCCGTGACTATCTTGATCCAGAAAAGCGTTCGATTGCTAACGCCGTACAAATTCGCTTTCAGAATGGCAGCGAAACAAGGCAAATCGTCCGCGAATATCCGATCGGACATCGTTTCCGCCGCCAGGAAGCAATCCCTAAATTATTAGAAAAATACACGAAAAACCTTGAAACACGTTTTCCAAAAAAACAGATTGACCGCATCTTAGACATTTCTCTCGATCAAGACCGGCTCGCAGCTACCCCTGTACATGAATTTGTCGATTTATTTGTCATTTAATCATTTAAAAATACTAAAGCAGGTTTCTCTTGAAGCTAGGAGAAAATGAATGCTTATGCCTTGAAAAATTCATTGGAAAGGGAGGGAGCTCCTTTGGTTTGGATTGTCGAACGTGAATCAACACAACACGAACTTGCCGAACGATTTCGCTATTTAATGAACGCCCCGGAAATTTTGCAAATTCCAGGCGCTCATGACGGAATGGCGGCCCTTATTGCCAGAAAAGTCGGCTTTCAAGCTCTTTATTTATCAGGAGCAGCGTTTACCGCCAGCCGTGGGCTTCCTGATTTAGGCATTATTACTTCAGAAGAAGTGGCACAGCGAGCACGAGAGCTAGTTCGTGCGACCAATTTGCCGTTGCTAGTGGATATTGATACAGGGTTTGGCGGCATTCTTAACACGGCACGCACAGCAAAAGAAATGGTGGAAGCACGTGTGGCTGCCGTGCAAATCGAAGATCAGGAACTGCCAAAAAAATGCGGCCATTTGAATGGTAAGAAGCTCGTTTCTCCAGAAGAGATGGTACAAAAAATTAAAGTGTTGAAGGAAGTAGCCCCTTCACTTGTGGTCGTGGCTCGCACCGATGCGTATGCCGTCGAAGGAATTGAGCAAACGATTGAGCGGACACGCCGATATGCGGAAGCAGGCGCAGATGCCATTTTTCCAGAAGCATTAACAAGCAAAGACGATTTCGCTAAGATGAAACAAGCCATCTCGATTCCGCTGCTCGCAAATATGACAGAATTCGGAAAAACTCCATATTATACTGCTGAAGAATTTGCATCTCTCGGCTATTCTATGGTCATTTATCCGGTCACTTCGCTTCGGGTTGCTGCAAAAGCGTATGAGCGAGTATATGAAGCGATTTTAACAACCGGCACGCAAAAAAACGAGCTTGACCAGATGCAATCACGCAAAGAATTATATGATGTCATTCATTATTACGATTTTGAAGCTCTCGATCAGACCATTGCAAAAACCGTTCTTCCTGATGATGACTTGTCAAATGAAAGAGAAGCTGATCAACGCTACAAATGAACACATGTTTTCCCTGACTCCATAAGTAAAGGCGCACTCTCCTCATGTTCATCACTGATGAGCATGAGGAGAATAAGTTATAGACAAAGTCAATGCTGACTTTGTCTATTGATGCTTTCAAAACGGTTGACAGATAAGCACCACAGCCGAGTGAGGATGCAAACGGAACAAAAGATGTTTATATGAAGGTCGTTTGTCAACAATCTAGCATTTGCGTTTTAGTCCTGCTTCTTGATCGCTTGTCCTCTCCTATTCCTCTATCTTTTTCCTCCATGATTCAATATTTCAAGGTAATAAAAAGAAGCCCTATGCTGATGACCGGAACGCTAATCTATCTAAATGATAGATTTCTCCGTAGCTAGAATTGCAGCTGGATTTATATGTAAAATAACAAGGAGGTTGATGATCCAGTAAAAACCCATTGACATCGCTTGATTCCTAGCCTTTCTGTCGTAGTCGGCAAGCGAATGGCTCATCAACACTTGTGATAAAATAATATTGAATCTTTTGGCCTTATACAGAACCACCCCAGCATCAAATCGTACGAATAGAAGATGAATCCTTGCCAAGCATTGAAACGTACGGCATACATAAGGGAAAGATAAGAAAAAAACGGAGGTGAAAAAGGATGAAGCCCGACGTTAAAGAAAAAATAAAAAATTGGTTATTAGTGATTATGATTTCAGCACTTGTCGGTTCATTTTTATTGTTCTTTTTAGGCTATTATCGGACAGGGTTAGCTGTTGGAGCCGTGTTTATGTTTCTTTCCCTGTTTTTGGGACAATGGTATTCCGCTAAAAGGGTAGATGATTTATATCATTCCGAATACAAAAGAAACAAAAGATAACGAGCCATTTTCGATCTACTCAACGATATACATCCATAGAAATAATCTCTTCCTTATCTAAAGCTTTTGCTGTCCGCGATCGCTTCTATACAAAGCAAAAAGGACAGAGAGCGTTTTTCTCCCTGTCCTTTAAAACATATATAATGACGTTTCAAGCTTTACTTTCTCTTGCTTTTTTTACAGCATGCGTAATGCTTGCTGCAAGTCCTCCCCAAATCACTACAATTCCCACGATCATCATGACTATGGCACTTGTTTCCATGTATTGAAACCTCCTCCCTAGTCTACTTTAGATATTGCCCCTGCAGGCCACCGTTTTGCTGAAAACATCCATCCAACAAGTACGACCAGAGCCGCAACAATCCAACCAAACACTGTCACAAACCAAGTTTCATAACCGCCATAGTTTTCCGCAATGTTCGTTCGAATATTATCAAACATCATGTAGCCTAGCACAAGCGGTGTAATGACACTTAAGCAAATTTTCCACCAAGCTCCTAACATAATATCTGAAATATTGTTAGCATGCGTTTGCAAATGATTCAGTTCACGCACAATCCATGCAATGAAAATGACCTCAACCAATCCTGCTAAGGCAACCCCGAAAGTATTAATAAAGTAGTCAACTGTATCAAGGAAATAAAGCCCGCCTTTAGAAGCAAACAAAATTGACAAAATAGCGGCCAAGCCCCCGCCTATCGCTACTGCTTTATGACGGGAAACGCCAAACTTTTCTTGAATTCCTGCCACATACGTTTCTGAAATCGAAATCAGCGAAGTTAATCCTGCTAATGTTAATGATAAAAAGAATAGAACGCCAAAAAACTGATTAAATGCCGGAAACTCATTGATAATTTGCGGGAAGACAACAAACGCCAGACCGACGCCGCCAGAAACGACCTCTTCCACAGTTTTTCCTTGCTGCTGTGCTAAGAAGCCCAACACACTAAAGACTCCGATTCCTGCCAGCAACTCAAAGCTGGAGTTGGCAAATCCTGTGATAAAAGCATTGTTTGTCAAATCTGACTTCTTTGGAAGATAGCTTGAATAAGTAATCATAATGGCAAATGCAATAGATAAGCTAAAGAAAATTTGGCTGTAAGCAGCGATCCAAACTTTTCCTTCTAAGATCCGGTCCCAGTTTGGCTTAAAAAATGTATTTAGCCCTGTTGCTGCTCCATCCAATGTCACTGCTCGAATGACAATAATTAAAAATAACACGACTAATGTGGGAAGAAAAATCTTATTTGCTGTTTCAATCCCCTTCTTAACTCCATTAAATAAAACGATAAGCGTAACCGCCCAAACAAGAATTAATGGAATAAAAACACCTGGAACAATTCCACCAAACTGTCCTGGGGTTTCCACAATCTTCAAATAGTCTCCAAATAAAAATTTCTCCGTATCGCTTCCCCATTTTAAATTAAATGAAAACACAGTATAAGATATCGCCCAAGCGATAATCACTGCATAATACGTAGAAATAACAAAAGAAATGAGTACTTGCCACCAACCAATCCATTCGGCCTTTTTGTTGATTCTTAAAAAAGATAAAGGCGCAGAACCGCGATACTTATGACCAATCGTAAACTCCAGAACAAGAATAGGAATCCCTGCTGTCAGTAGAGCGAATAGATAGGGAAGAAAAAACGCTCCGCCGCCATTTTCGTAAGCAACGGCTGGAAATCTCCAAATATTCCCCAATCCGATAGCAGATCCTGCAGCAGCTAAAATAAATCCAGCGCGTGTCCCCCATTGCTGTCGATTTTCCATGCCAATAGCCCTCCTTTAATTCGTTAGTTTTTTGGCTGAACACCCTCTCTTTTTGCCATCTCCAACAAAAATCAATCTGAATTAATAGTTTTTTCAGATTTTTTAAATTATATAAAAATTATACTCTTTTCTATTATCACTGTCAAAATAATATTTCAGAAAATATACTTTAATCAGTATATTCTGGATGCGACTTGACACATTCTTTTCATCATCATGGAATTTGAATTGTTTTTTACGTTTAGGCAGCGAACAATGCTATCTTAAACTCAAAAATATTAAAAAGAATCAATTGTATTATCTATAAAAATGTATAAATATAATATTTTGTTTAAAATAATAAATCGTCGATTCCCTTGCTGAGAATCGACGATTGGAATCAGACACAATCATCCAGTTGTTTTAGCGCGACTTGGTTACGCTTGAAAAGCCCCTGTTTGCTGATACGACCATCCATTCATACTGGCGCAGCTTGACAGCAAATAACGTGAGCGGATCATGATACATTTCTGGATTTGTTTTCATCTTTTCTAAATCTTTTTCTTTTTTATAAATCTCTGTTTTCATTTCATCCACTGTCTGATTGAGCGCTGCAAACGATTTACGGAAGAAAATAGAAATATCGCGCTCAAGCGTTTTTTCAAACAGCTCGAACTGCAGAAGCAGCTGCTTGATAATGGATTCTGTCACATCGATATAATCCTCATTTTCAACAAATTGTTTATATCTATTATATAACATGAGATTATTTTGCTGGAATACTCCAAACAATTTTCCGGCACCCTTCAATAATATTTGATATGGGGTACGGCGCAGAAAAATATTCACTTTTTCCAGCTCTACACTGCTCGTCATTCGATCAGCATCACGCTGCCAGTCATCAAGCACTCTAAAATCGCATAGCAGCTGAAGCCGTTCTTCACCAAACAGTTTATTAAATCCTTCGCCCATTTCATGGAGGAACGCTTGGCAATCGTTCAGCTCATCATTCGCTGTGTCAATCCAATCTTGCAACAAACGATACAGCTTCGGCAACACGCGTTCATGTACATGAGCGTCGATTCTTCGATTCATTTCATCATTTAATTCTAAATGAATGCTGCGGAAATCGCTGTCTTCTTGAATCATCTCAGAGCATCCGCGCAAAATCTCCGGAATCTTCTCCATTAAATCTTCCTTGACTTCCGCTAATACTTTATCGAAGGTCCTTGTAATCGTCCGCACTTTTTCATTTTTTAAATCCGCCAACTGATTGATGGCACCGCTTAGCTTTGCCACCATCTCTTCATTCCAGCGAATGGAGTCCGCTAATTTTTCCTCCATTTCCGTCCATTTACTCAATAAATGATGAATAAACTGTCGGGTAAATATTAGCATCTTTTCGACCCTGTCCGCTTCTGTAACGCCATGGTTCAGGCTTCGAAAAAATTCGTGAATCTCATGCTGCTGCTTCCGGCTTCTTAAATAAGAGGAATAGGCCAATACCTTTGCGTTCGGAAAATAAGCCTGCACCCTTGAGCGTGTCTCCTCTAAAATGGCAGCTGCTTCATGCTCATCATAAATTTCATCCATTTTGTTTACTAGAAAATGCACAGGAAGATGCGGCGCGCACTCCCGAATATACATAAGAATTTCTTGTTCATTTTCAGTAAACGGATCATTCACATCCAATACAAATAAAACACTATCCGCTAAGTGCAAATAGTTTTCTACCGCTTCTTCCAGTCGGCTTCGATGATTAAATCCAGGTGTATCAATAAGCGCCAGGCGATTCTCTTGTAAAATAGGCGCTGGCAGTGAAAACTCCATAATGGAGCTGTTCATTTGCTTGTTCAGTCGTCTATCAATCGCTTCCTGAAACTCGTGAAAGTTTAAAGTAATTAACTCATCATCTGATACTTTTCGAATCTCCGTTTCTTCTCCTCCTCTAAAGACAATAATAGAAGAGGTCGGAGCCGTTAAAATATTTTCGCCAAGAAGTGAATTGACAAACGCAGATTTGCCGTTTCCTGAAGCTCCCGCTACAAAAACACGGTATGTCTGCAAATCCATCAATTCCTGCATCAGCCATCTATAGCGGTAGCCACGGTCTGCCTTCTGCGACTCCGCCCATCTAACAATGGAATTAAATAATTCAAGGCTATATTCTAAGCCGTCAAATTCATTTTTCGCTTGAAAGATAAGATCTTCGGCCTCGCGGACAATCTCGTCATTTAAGCTGTTCGGAAATTTCTCACTCCATGCCAGCACAGCCGCAGAAGCAAACAAAACATAGGAATGATTGGCGATTTTGATCCAGTTTGTTAAAAGATTAGGGATAAAATTCTCCACATCTCTTAATAAGTAAGCTCCGCTAATTAATTCAAAATACGTATCCTGATACAGTTCGGATAATCTTTTCCACGATTGCTTGCGGTTCGCTCCTAAATGAAAGAATAACTCATTAAATTCCTGAAGCCATGAAAAATAGGCCCGATCATTTTGATAATGAGTCCATAGCGCTTCCGCCAGCTGTTCAAATCTTCCTTGATCCAATTCATACAATACAGCTAAGCACTTTAAAAAATACGATGGCTCGAAAAGCTTTGTATAGCCGCGTTCTGCATAATCGATTAACATATCAAACCAACGCTGCGACTCTGTCCGAATAGCCTCATTTGCCGCCAATTCGATTGCGCTTTTCCAATCTCGATGCTTTTCGAAAAAGCTACGAGCCATTTCAGTCACATTTCCATAATCCGGATGAAACGCTACTGCTTGTTTAATAATTTGATCCGCTTTCTCCATATCGCCTTGATCGATATACAAGGAAAACAGCTGCAGCAACACCTCTGCTTGCAAAACGGCGCTTTCTGCTTCAATAGATTTATAAATCTCTTCAGCCATCGACAGCTGTCCAAGCTCATAATAACAATCAGCAATGTTTTTCTTCGCCCACGGCTCTAAGTCGTTGTGGGTATTTTCCCATTTAAAAATCGCCGCTTCATAATCCTTTTTGTGAAAATATACCTCTCCTTGGGCAAAACGAATGGCCGAGATATCAGCTGTACCGTCTTTATATCCTTCAAGAAATGCCTCTCCAAGTAAATGAACGGGATCCTTCTCTCCCGGCGTCATAAATGTTTCATAAAATGTTTTTTTGATCAGTTGATTCTCCAACATCATTCTTATCCCCCGATCTCTATATTTCATTGTCTATCATTCTTATAGACGATATCCTCTTCATGTGAGGCATGATGATGAACGATGACAACCATTTATATGCTTAGGCTCCCGATCACATCATATATTGAAAATATACGGCAATATAATGGCGCTTGTATTCCTTTGATCGAATACCAATAGCCGAATGTTCACCAAGATATAGGTGATAACAAAAAGCTTACGGAATACGAATGATCCAATCAGTATTTGTTGCTACGCCAGCAAAATTTTATCGAACAGAATAGAATCTTTGATTCTCTGTTATCGTCATTTTCCCATATCTATTTAATATATTAGATGAAAAAAGTGAAATACCTTTTCTTTTTTACTCTTTCCTAACTTCATCGGTTTCCTTTGCGATTCTAGCAGTCTGATCATCAACACGCATCATTCTCTTTCCGTCCACAGTATTCTAGCAGACTTACATTTTCATAAGGTTTCAAATTGCTTTCATTTATGATACAGATTTTTATCACGATGTAAAAAACAATCCAGTTTTCGGAAAAATAGATCCCATATAGAGGCCCATAACTAAAAATTTCATCAACAACAGAAAAATGAAAATCACACTTTGCAGAATTCTCTCTACCTCCTTCCTATAAATTAAATAAATGGAATCAGGTGTGTTGATGATCCAATCCCCCCCCATTGACATTGCTTGATTCCCCGCTTTTCTGCTGTAGTCGGCAAGCTAGATTGCATGCCCTCCTCGAACAAGAACGCTGGCGTCTAGCTCATTCATTCCATGTTTTTAGTAAAATAACGGATTATTAACACTTGTGAAATGGAATATTTTTAGGATATCGTATCGTTTTTCGTCCAATCACTGGATCGAATCATAAACCGTTTCCTGAGCTATAGATAGCTCTGAAAGCAGCGTTGCTTTGAGCTTCTGTAGCGTGTAAACGCGTGACAAAAACTCTTCCAGTGATTTGTCTCCAGTTGCCAAAAGATCATTTATTTGATCTCCAATATACCCTATGGCATGATAGAGCATGATGATCGATATCACTTGCCCCCTCAACCTTTGATCCCATATGTGCGAGCGTTGATCATCCGCTTTCGCCGGTCGAAAGACAAGTCAGTGACTTGTTTTCCGACCGCGAGCTTTAGCAGATACCGTTTATTCATCAGGTATATAGAACGAGGACAATAAATGGGGCCATTTTCTCTAGCGCTACGAGTCTTCAATATGTATATCATGATTTTGGTGAGATCATGTCAGCTTTGCTTAGCCTGCGGAAGAAAGAAACTTGAAGAATAAGCATTCCATATAAAAAAGGATAGGAGATCGCTGAATACCATAAATTCCAATGATGATGATATAAAAAACCGACACGTACCGCCAACCATTCATAAAAAGTGGAAAAAATGCTCCAGCCCAACAGATATAAGCTTTTTTTCTTCCACGTTCCATCGTAAGGATACCAGTTAATAATGAGCATGGAAGCTGCAGGATATATTCCGAATAAAACCAATAACGTTTTGGCTTCGATCATAAAAGGATAGAAAAAACCATACAGATCATATTTTTCAGCAAATCGGTCGACGATCTCTGAAGTAAACAATGCAAATAAAATGCAGCTATAATATTCAATGCGCATTAATTTCTTTTTCATCATAATCGCAATAAGATTAAATACAATAATGGAAAAATAAAGAATCCACAATCAAAACCACTCCTACCATTTATTCTGCATTCTTTCTTATATTCTTTATGGTTTGTAGCTTTCCACTCTGCATATCCATTGATAATATTTTAAAATCAGTATGAGCAAAAAAGGATAGCTCAATGCAGAATAGGTTAAATCCCACCAGCCGTAACGCAAATAGCCCCACGGTTCCGGCAATAAAGCACACGCTTCGTATAAAACGATCAGAATCCAAAAACTTATAAAACAAACAACGCGTTTGGATAACGAATCTCTAAAAGGATACCAGCTTAAGAAGAGCATATTGACAGCTGGGATCAGCACTACTCTTGCAGGAAATGACTCCCATTTAATCTCTTTTGTAAAATACCAATACGCTTCGTATTTGGTGCTTAAATACAAATCGACAATATTCTGAAGCGCAATCGTAAAAGTCCAAATGTGTATGATTTGATTTTTTGTCAAGCGTTTATTTGTCATAAAAGCCGCACAATTAAACAAAAGAGCGGCAACAATTAATCCCAACACTCTATTCATCCTTTTTTCTTTTTACTAACAGTTTCATCCTCTCTTGTGCAATTTATGCGAAAACTTAATAAAAACCAATCCTTCAAGCTTTATAAAGATATAGACATTGCGACGGGTGGGTCCCCGAACAACACCACCTTGTTTCCGACCATGGATTTTTACAGATATCGTTCATTCATATTTATATAACCCAATGACAACAAGTGAATCAATTTTATCTGACACCATAAATAGAAACTTATGGACATACTACCTGATGAGAATAAAAACTTTTCTCTATTTTTGTCGAATGGATTTATAAAATAAATAAAACTTGTCCAAAATCCTAATATAGATACCTTTTGAAAAGAGGAGCAAAAATATATGTTCAATCAAACCCTTCTTTGGATTTCGTTTATTTTTCCTTGGTTTCTGCTGCTATTTTTTCATAAACAAAAAATTAAACGATTTATGGCAACCGGCTTTCTTTGTGCGTTAATCATGACGGTCATTTTTCAATTGGGTGAAAGGCTCCATTGGTGGACTGTCAAAGAGACCGTTTTTCCTCTCACTCATCTGACACCGATGATTTATAGTTTCTATGTGGTTGCTCCCATCATTGTTTTATATTTTACTTTCGGAAACTTTTGGCTTTACATGCTTGTCAATGCGGTGATGGACATCATCTATGCCGTCGGTCTCATGAAATGGTACGAATATCTAGGGATTATGGATTACCACAATATCAACGGCTTCTCAAGATTTTTGATTCTTCAAGCCGTCGCTATTCTCATGTACTGGTTCCAAAAATGGCATGACTCTTCCTCCCTTAGCGGTTCTCCCTACGCCTAGTCATAACGGAGGATTCGCCAGACTAGATCAACGGAGCATCTCTGGATAGAATAGCAGCAGACGGTTTCGAAGGTCAGGTCAAAAATAGGCATACACTTCCTTCTTCATGTAGGCGTGTGGCAAAGGCCTGAACAACACGTCCCCATGCAAGTCGGAGTGTTGTTTAGGCACTCGACCAGCGAAAAAATCATATAAAGTGACAAATGTTGAACGGCCAAGCTTTTCTCTGTAGTGGGAATGTTGCTTTGCGGTTGATTCACTCAAGGAATGACAGGATAGATGGACTACCAATGATAGGATACCTCTCCCACCTCTTAGCGGAGTGGAAATGGAGGAAATAGCTTTGCTTTAAGATTCCAGACCTTGACAGAACAATAACCGCCCCCTTTTTAACAGGGGGACGGTTATTGCTTTTTTATTTCTTCTTTATCACTTGTAATCACAGACTTCTTGAAAGAAAAGGCTTCATTCAGCATAAGATTAAAACCTAACCACCAGCACTGCGCTAGGAATGGGCCATTAGCTTTTGAATCGCTAAAAAGAGGCTCCAGGCCGCTACTCCTAATCCAATGGACAAAGCCAGTGGAAATGAAGCTCTCAAGGATAAAGCGACTATTAATAATAAACAAGCAGTCGCTGGAAGCCCCCATAAAACACCGAACGCAAACTCACTTAAACGCTTTGTTGGTTCACCTTGAACATAAAGCCAGCATAAGCTTAATAAACTGACTAACGGCAGTGCTGCTATAGCTCCGCCAAATGTAGGGAATCTTCTCGCCACTTCCGTTACAATCCCGATCATGATGGCAGAAATCACAATTTTCACTAACGAAAACATTTTTCTGCCTCCTCACTCAACATCGAAAAAGCCTTCCGTATCATTTCTAAGTCGGATGAACTAAAATTCTCTAATACTTTTCTTAGTTTGTCTCGATCAAGCCGAGTATGCCGATACAGCACGCGTCTCCCTTCTTCCGTTAAAGCCACAAACACTTTTCGTTCGTCTCTACTGCTTCTTTGTTTTGTTACAAACCCTTTTTGAATCAGCCTTTTTGTATGCTCGGAAGCGGTATTATGAGATATATGGAGATGTTCCGCCAAGTCTCCGATCGTCGCTTCCCCATTTTTTTCAATGTACTGAAGCAATCGAACCGCTTGATGAGTAAGCGGCTCTTCGTGAACGTAGTGCAGTAAATAATAAATATTTGTCCATTGTTCATTCATCGCTTCAATCATGTCATCCAATGACATTCAACATCCCCCCTCCTTTTATATCATATTATACGATATATTCTTAAAAAAAGACATATAAAAATCGTTACGCATAAAAAACGGGCCAAAAAGTAATAAACTGAGGGAATGAATGATCACTTTAACAAAAAATGAGAGCTCGAAACCGATCTCTCATCAACCACTTGCTTATTGAAGGTTTTCCATTACGTCCCACAAAACGTCCGATAAGGGCGATCGGACGGCGGAGGCAGTTGGGCATACTCATTTTGTTCCGAAGAATAAGCATAAGGATCGGAAAGAGCATGAAGCAGCCGCTCCATTACGCTGTAGTCCCCATGCTCAACCGCCGCTTCTAATGCTTCTTCAACCCGATGATTGCGCGGAATGATCGCCGGGTTGCTGTTGCGCATTAACTCATATACTTCTTCTTTTGCGTGCGGCTGTCTTTTAAGCCTTGCTTGCCTCTTCTCATGCCAAGCGCGAAATTCTTTTGCGCAAAATAGCGGCATTCCTTCAAGCTGCCCCAGTGTCAATGATCGAAATGTATTCGTGTAATCCGCCTGATGTGTTTGCATCAGCTGCAATAGCTCGGTCATAAGAGCGGCGTCTTGCTCCTCCTCTGTGTACAGGCCAAGCTTCGCCCGCATTCCCGTGAGCCAATGCTGCTGATACAGGTTAGGAAATGCCGAAAGCGCCGCTTCAGCCGACTCGACGGCCTGTTCCTCCTCCTCATGCAATAACGGCAATAAACTCTCCGCCAGCCTTGCTAAATTCCAGCCGCCGATATATGGCTGGTGGCCGTATGCATAACGGCCTTGCGTATCAATCGAGCTAAACACCGTTGCTAAGTCATAGGTGTCCATAAAGGCACAAGGGCCATAATCTATCGTCTCGCCGCTGATCGTCATATTGTCCGTATTCATCACCCCATGCACAAAACCGACTAATTGCCACTTGGCAATCAGCTCGGCCTGACGCTTGATGACTTCCTCAAGCAAGAACAGATAACGGTTAGGCGCCGTCTCAAAGTTCGGAAAGTGCCGTTCCAGTGCATAGTCAGCCAACGTTCGAAGCTCTTCAACCGTTCCCCAATTGGCCGCATATTGAAACGTTCCGACGCGCAAATGGCTCGAAGCAACCCGGGTTAAAATCGCTCCCGGTAATTCGGTCTCGCGAAAAATGGTCTCACCCGTTGTCACAACGGCTAAGCTGCGCGTAGTCGGGATGCCAAGGGCATGCATCGCCTCGCTAATGATATACTCTCTAAGCATGGGGCCAAGCGCCGCACGCCCATCCCCGCCACGGGAATATGGTGTCCGCCCTGAACCTTTGAGCTGAATATCCAATCGTTCGCCCTGAGGCGTGATTTGCTCCCCAAGCAAAATCGCTCTTCCGTCCCCTAACATCGTAAAATAGCCGAATTGATGCCCCGCATAGGCTTGCGCGAGAGGCTCCGCTCCCTCTGGAACCTGGTTTCCGGCAAGTACGGCGACTCCTTCCTCACTTGCAAGCGCTTCATCATTTAATCCGAGCGAAACAGCTAATGGGCGATTCAGTATAACCAGCTCCGGAGAACCAACAGGAGTCGGAAGAAGCTTGTTGAAGAAACGATTGGGCAAGCGCGCGTAGCTATTATCAAAATTCCATCCCTCGTTCAATCATCTCATCTCCTTTTGCGGCAGATCGATGCCGCGGTTCGTTAAGCTTATTTTACGTTTGTTATGATGATTATATAAAGAAAAAATGTCTATTTCTTCTTTCGTGAATTAGAAGATAAATCGTTCATTTTCTATGCTCAACCTATGCTATATGTGAACTACCCACCACTTATCAACCTTACGATTTGATTGAAGTGGGGGCTTCTCGGGTAATCCCGTCTAGTGACAGGAAATGGACCGAGCGAATCTTCTCGTTCCAAGAGTTATATTTTTTATGCTAACACCAGTAAGCGTAATCCTTCGTTTTTAATACTGATCGCTGAATTGTGATCTCGATCTAATACAGCGCCGCAAGAACACTTGTACACACGTTCGGATAACGGCATTTCTTGTTCTTTACCGCAACAAGAACACTTTTTCGTTGAAGGGAACCACTTATCGATTTTTATCAGTTGTTTTCCTCGCTCTTTTATTTTGTATTCTAAAAATTTTGTGAACATACCCCAACCGTTATCATGAACGCTTTTCCCGGAATGAAGGGCTTGAGACATCCCTTTCATGTCCAAGTCCTCAATGATCACAGCATCGTAAGTTATGACTAATTCTTTTGACTTGTGATGAAGAAAGTTCATTCGTTGATTTGCTACTTTTTCATGTCGTTTAGCCACTTTTAAGCGTTGTTTTCCCCAGCGTGCAGAACCTTTCTTTCTCCGCGAAAGAATCCGTTGTGCCTTTGCTATATTGTATCGCCAATGGCAGTGATTATAAAAAACAAAGCCAATTTTTCTAATTACATTATTTACCACTCCAATACCAATAGGAATTTATGTTGATGATATATCTTTTCCTGTCACCTTTGCTTCTCGGTTATCATGGTCAAATGCTGTAAAAACAAAGCGACCTTCGCATATAGGTCGCCCAATAAAATCAAATACTTTCTTTTGTCTTTTTCATATACCGCAGCAAAATAGCCGTGCCTGCCATATTCATGATAATGCTTGCCCCAAGTAAAACCGACCATAGTATGGTAGGCATCGATAAAGTTAATGATAGCATGAAGAAAATAAAGCCCATCAACACACAAATAAGCCCTTGAAGCAGTTTAGACAAGTGAATGCCCCCCTTTTTTTAATTTTATTTTATCACACATTCGCCTCATCATTATGAAATATTGTTAAAAATTATTTGGAATGGGACAATAAACCAACTTTTAATGTTATTACTTTCTTCATAAATAGATTCTTTCCTAAATGGCTGCTGCAGGATTCTCTGCACTTGATTGAGATATTACTCAATGAATGATAAAGGCCCATTCATCATGCTACTTTATAACTTTAAAAACAAAAAAATCCGGCAATAGCCGTGATTTTGATTATTGTAAGGATTCAGCAATTTTGATCAATTGGTCAACCTCGATGTTCATACCTCGCACATTAAAGTAACGGCCATCTTTCCAAAATATCAATTGAACAGGATTGTGTTCGCCCCGCTTAATCAACCAGGCATCTACGCCAGCTACTTGAATGTTTTCTCCTTCTGAAAGAATATCCATCGGCTTAACTGTTCCATCATCATCGGATTGAATAATTAACAATTCTTTTTGCTGATACTTTAACTTCTTATCCGCATCTTTATCCACCCATGCCTGTTTGACAACCGTTAATTGTTTGTTTCCCCTAGTGACTACCTCTGTTTTAGGTTCTAGTTCCTTCACACCTTCTGGAATCACAGTAGGTTTTTTGGCTTTAAACGACAGTTTATCCTGAGCAATTCCATTAAAACGTTCAACCTTTACTTTTGTATCTTCTGTCACTTTCTTGTTTTGATAGGAATCGGCCGATATTGTTTTTTCTTGTAGAACAAAACCAGCAATAGCAACAGCAAGTACTGCTCCTGCCATACCACCGATTATGAGACGTTTCTTTTTCATGATTCTGATCAATCCTCCTTATAAGCACAGATAGGTTAATCTTTCAAAATCATGGTCAACATGCCAATAATCCTCGTCATTGTTAGTCGTCACATCGATATACCATCCATAACATGCATCCCGCAAATAGGTAGCCGGATAACTGTCAGTTAAGTTATAGTTCCATTCATAATATCGAGTGGAACCTAAATAACCAACGTAAACCCGATAGTCCTCAAACTCTTCCCATGTAACAGGCCCAACGATCCCATCAGCCGATATACCTTCGCTTTTCTGAAAATTAACCACCCCATTATAAGTTTTAGAACCCCAATATCCATCGACTGCACTATACCCCCATGACGTATCTTTTAGCATTCGTTGAATAGCCATCACATATCCGCCATCCGTTTCATATCCATAGCCAATCGTATCGTTATTTGCCCAATTGTCTTCCATATCATGGGCGGATACACCTTTAGGCAAAATCAATAATCCTATTCCGAGTAGAAAGATCCCTAAACACAATGATAGATGTTTAACCATATGATTTAGTTTCCTCCTCTCGAAATTTCTGTATTTTCTAAATTTTATAATACCAAATATAGCATATGAATTCAACTAAAATTTTCCTTTAAATGACCACAGGACACGGTTCGGATGAATAGCGAGATTGAACCTAAGAGCTTCGGATGTTCAAGGGCATCGACTGCGTACTTCATTTTGACTTTCCATCGAAATGGCCAATCTTGATACATTTTCTTCTAATCACTCCATGCACTCGCTTGTACGTATTGCTTGGCAGCCTTCAAGTCGAGCCATTTTTCTACCCCTATT
Organism: Anoxybacillus sp. B2M1; assembly: GCF_001634265.1. Lineage (NCBI taxonomy): Bacteria > Bacillati > Bacillota > Bacilli > Caryophanales > Anoxybacillaceae > Anoxybacillus > Anoxybacillus sp. B2M1. Next base: position 2,095,590 of record NZ_CP015435.1, read on the forward strand.
TCCCGTTCTTTCTTCCGTTTTTTCATAATGGATCACTCCAAAGCAAAAGAAAAACGTCTGTCATTCGGACTGACGTTCCCGGATGTTTTGTATGCCTTATTCTACTATGGGCCCCGTTCAGCAAGAAGTAAATTTGGTTCATCACCAAATTTTGTGATTTAGTGACAAAAAAGAGAAAGCACTAACGAGATCCTGGCAATAATGTTAGCGACGAAACAAACATTAAGGAGGTCTCGTAAGTGCTTTCTATATCACTAGGATTGCCAGAATTTCAAATTGTTAAACAAGAACTTCTTTCCTATGGTTATGTGATTCATGTAGAGAAAACAGAGACACAGGAACGTTATTCTCATTGTGGGTTTGCCACTTCCTCTGTCCACGACAGACGGACACGGAAAGTACGGGATTTGGCAATTTTCCATCAACCAGTCAAAAGAAATGGTGCAAACGGTGATTCTTGACATGTGGGAACCCTATCACAAGGCGGTTCGCGCTCTGTTTCCATCTGCTTCGATTGTTATCGATAAATACCATGTGGTTCAAAAGGGGACACACGCCTTGGATCAGGCGCGAAAAGAGTTCCCGCGATTGAAAAAGCTAGATTCCTTCTGTTAAAAGGGTATGAAAAACTTCGTAAGAATCAGCAGTTTCGATTGAACGATACCTTGGAGGAATATCCCGCACTTTCGATCGCTTATTATCTCAAGGAGCTATTTCGAGATTTCTACCGAACCGATCATTATGACCAAGCAAAAGAATGCTTGGAAGAATGGATTTGGTTAGCAAAGCCCTTTTGTTTCTTTTCAACAAGCAGCTAACACCTTTGAAAGGTGGAAGGAGCCCATTCTTCAATACTTTTTGTGCCCGTATACGAATGCACGAATCGAGGGGACGAATCACAAGATCAAAAACATTAAGCGTCGGGCATATGGCTATCAAAATCTAGAACGTTTTCGTCTTCGTGTATTTCTGGAGTGTACAGGGAATACTACAGGTAGTCAGGCTGCCTAAGTGCTCATTTCTTCCGCTATCGCCATGATAGTTGGTATGCGGAAGAAGGAGCCTGTCTGATGAACCTATTTCATTCAGCTAACATGTTTCTAGGATTGAGTAAAAAATCTCATAAAACTGATAATATACCATTTTATGTAAATTGATATTATAAACAATTCTAAATATTTTTAGTTATTAATATACTCTAACTCTGATCACTTTCACTCTCACTCAATATTAATGAATTAAGTGTGTTTGTAGATTAATTCAATTATCAAATGCTTTTGAGAGGAAGCAGAATTAACTTTATGTTACTACCTGCTGATTTGCTAGCACTCTAAAAGAAGTTACATTGTCATCGGGCATACACCTAGGATTTCTCCACCAATTGCCGATCAGCTACTCAAGTGTCTTGGCACTTACTTGGATTAGACTTTCTCCAACATCCACCCTTCATCTTCTGGGTACTCAAAATAGGAAAAACCGGATTAATACCCGGTTTTTCTAATTCTATGTTTGACAATGTTCTACAATTTTTTTCATTTTATTAATAACTGCAATTTCTGCAGCTTCACTATGCATTTTATACTTATTATGCTTTATTTCACGTATTGCTAAATCCAAAGTTTTCAGACTACGATTTAGATTATGATTTAGTAGCTCTGCGAGTGCTGACATTTTTAAATTTGTTATGCTACTAAATGCCGAATTGCCACTCATTATATTAGTATGCACAAACTCGACCTTTTGTCCAGATGCTCGTTTAGCGTATAAGTAAATGGTTATTAATTCTTGTTTTAATAACCTGTTTGACATTTCTTTGTTGGTAAGTGGTTCGAGAAGATCGACACATTTCTGATACTTTTCCGCAATAAAATTCCAGACACCTAATTCGTAAAGTAAGTAAATCAAAAGCTCTTGGTGAATTTCATTCTGACGCCAGTGCCTGTCTATCTGTTCAAATGTCTCTTTTTCAATCTCTTCTATTTTATGTGGACTAATCCGATTTATTTGTTCGAAAAATGTTAATGCATAAGAGATTTGTAATAAATTAAAGTATAACTTACTTGTATCATTATTTTTCAGTAAAATTAAGAAAGAAAGACCATCGGTATAATATACTCCTTCCGCCTTAACCGGAATAAAGGCTACCCCCCCCATAAATAGATGACTGATGGCTAACACTATCCATAGTAAATGCCCAGTGATAAAATACATTATCACAGAGAACAGAAAAATTACAACATTAGAACCACTACCTGCAGCTAGATAATACATATATTCTTTTCTGCTGGTTTCATAATCTTTGAAAGTCGGGAACATTGCACACTGTCCCCAAATAGATTTGTTACCATTAAAATGTATAGTTATTTTTTCATTATTAGTTATGATTAATGGACCTATTATTAAATATTGAAATTTGTACTTTAGAAATAAACCTGCAATCATATGTCCGATTTCATGAATAAGTAAAGCCGAGTACATAATCAAAAAGGTCGATAAGAGAATGAGTAAATAACTCCACCAATCAAATATCATAGAAGCTACTAAAATAATGGAGAGAACACTCATCAAAAGATAAAATTTTCGGTGTGAATTCATTTTCTACCTCTTTCAAACTATTTATTTGAAACAGATTGACGTGCTTTTACTATTTCGTTTACATAATCTTGAAGTGAATTACGTTCAAACATCCCGTTTTCCCTCCAATATTTAGGTTCTGCCAAAGTTAGAGGAAGTGACTGGTAAATTTTTTTATAGGTTTGGAAACTCATTTCCGCTCGTTCATCTACTTCGATTTTTTGAATATTATATGCATATTCATAAATGTCTTGAATCAATTCTTCTAAATAATCTTGGCTTAACGGCGAGTTGGCTGTGATACTTAATTTATCAATTACATTTAACCCCATGACCATAGCAACCTTTTCTAGATAATCTGATACAAAGTTAACACCATTATTATCGGCAGTTGCTAAAACAATACCTGACTTGCCAGCTAAACGAAAAAGGTGACCCCAGTATGAGAGTCTATCAATCACTGCTTTCATATCTGCAGATACGTTATGAGAATATACTGGACTTGCCAAGATAATGAAATCTGAATCTAACAGTTTTTCCTTAAGCTCACTACTCTGATCAATATTTTTCTCTTCAATTGGGCAAAAACCATGGTTGAAACAATTTTTACAGCCTGTTGCAGGGGAGACATAGAGTTCATTTGGAGTTACAATTTCAAACTTAAAACGTTTTGGATATTTTTTATCTAAACTATTGATAATTTTTTTTGTATTATATAATGTTCTCGAATTGGGATTTCTAGAACCAACATAGGCAAAAACCTTTTTCAAATGGAATTCATCTCCTTAATTTTTAATTTAGTATCAAAACAGATGGAACATTTTGAGGATTCACAATTCTTAAAAATTCATATCCAATACCAGCTAAACCTTTAAATAATCCTACCGGCAAGAAACCATCAAATTCTACTATATTAAATTTATTTTTTAATACATATTGCCCTATTGAAAGTGCTTTTTCGTAATGTTCAGTTTTATTTGTATATAGATAAAGTTCTAAATAAAAATCTGCTATCCCCATATTCCCATGACACAAACAGTCATCATTTAAAGGTTTATCTAGTTTATCTAAAGCATTTTTAACAAGTTTAATGTCTTTTAGGAGTCCTAAATTTCCATCATCTAAGTATTTAATCATTTTTAATCTACTTAAGCCAATTCCAACAGAACCGTGACACCAATAATGACTAGGACTCATATCCTCTTTTCTAAGATCTTTCCAACCATTTACCTTTTCATCAAAAAGTTGTTGGTCTTTTAATAACATATCTAGTCCAAAATCTAATAAATCCTCTCTTTTCGTTAAATATCCAATTTTAGTAAATGTAGCTGCTAAACCGCTATATCCATGTGAGAGTCCTCCTAGACCACTGATTATATTGGTCTTTTTTATTTCATTTAGAACTCGTTGTGCATATCTAGTAGCTAGATATAAATATTCCTCATCTTTATTATATTCATAAGCCAACATTAAAAGCTCGATGACACTACTTTTTCCATGCATCCAATCCACACCTGAATAGACATCAATAGATTTATCTAGAAAAGTATACACTTCTTGAATTCCCTGTTTATACTTTCTTCCAGGTCCGCTTTCTAAAACCTTTAATGATGGATATAATAAGGAAGCAAATCCTTGTAAACCAGAATTATATTTCGATGTCATTCCAATTTTCATACTCATATTATAGCTATAATCTCGATACTTCTTGTATTTTTTTTCATTTGTCAGCTTATATAAATAATGATAGAATAAAGAAATCCCCGCAAGTCCTTGATATAATTCTCCTCCAATAGGTGAAACATCCCACATTTTTTCTTCATCATCATTAACTGTTATCCATGACATTGTTTGACTTTCTTCACAAATTTCCCCATGTTCTGCAATTTTATCACCAATATTTATTGCTTGTTCTATTAGTTCTTTTTTTACTTTTTCTTTATCACTAACTATTTCAAATTTCCCTTCAGTCTTATGCTTATTAATACTTGCTGTTTCAGTTTTAATTCTAATGATGCTTACTTGCCTTTTAATATCTTCCTGACTTAAATCTTTAATTTTTTTCACAACCAAGTCCATTCCAGTTATTTTCAGTTCATTTTCATATTCACTATTATCACTATCAAAAACTGAAAGTGTAGAGGTTTCTGTAAAAAATATTGGTATATCTCCTCGCATTAGATCACGATATTCAGCTTCAATAAGGTGTTTATTAGAAATTGGATATACCCATAAATTTTCAAATATTTGCTCTAAATAGTAATAATCTCTTAAGTAATCTGGATGGTAAATACTATTTAAAAAACGAGCATATATATGTGTATTTCTAAAAATCAATCGGATTCTTAAATCTTTGAAATTTTGAATCAAACCACCTTCTCGTAACAGTTCATCTTTATGGTTATAAAAAAATTGTAATACATTAACAAAACCCTTAATGAGATGATTCACATAATCTTTATAATCTACTAATTTGTTATTTAGATATACAAGATTTTTAGAATTAAATAGTTTAATGGGAGCCAATTCATATTTAGCATTATCGGTAAAATCATTTTTGAGACGATAATCTTTTTTTGATAATACCTGTTCTTTACCAGATAAAGCACTTAATTCAATTTTATCTCCTACTTCAGTATGCAAGATTCTCTCTGGCAACATTAAAGTACTATTAACCCATCTTTGCATGATAAACCTGTTCTTGAGATCAGCTGTTTCTGGATAGTTAAAAGATACTTGACTTTGGAATATTGTTTCTAAATCTACAATATACGGATGTTCACCTGAAGCAATAACATTTTCCATATGCAAATCATTACCATTGATCATGTACATTATCCCTAGTATTTGTCCAAATCTTTCGTAATAATTTTCTACTTCCTTTTCTGAATTACACGGTTTTGATTCTACAAACTTTTCAAATGTATAGTCTTCTTTAATAATAGATTCAACTGTATTAATTTTTAGCAAGTTCTTCTCTTGATTTAAACGCTTTATTAACTGATTATAGGCATTTACAATTTGTAATTTTTTAGGCTTATATACAATCTTTTGACCGCTTTCAAGTTCTAATATTCCTACAGACCTTCCTTTGTCGTGAGTATCACCTTCACCAAATTGAATATTTCTCAACTTGAATTCAGATGTTGGGATATTAAAAGAATCTATTAGAGTTTGTTTGTTATCCTTTATTCGTTCTAGTAACTCTATAGTATTATTTGTGAATAATAATGTTTCATTCAACATTAATTTAGCAAGTACGGAGTACTCATTAAAAAACTCAATTAGATTTTCTTTAGTACCTTTTTGTTCTATAAACGAGTGAAACCTTTCTTCAGGTGTATCACCTTTTAATTCTTGCTTTAATTTTGAAATATTCAACTCTAATATTAAAGTTTTAGAAGACATACGTATTAGTTTAGAAGCTAATGAATCTACTAAACTCTTTAGAGCGCTAAAGCATACAAAGTTAGCGTTACTATTTATATAATTCTCGATTTGTTCTCTTGCATATATAATAAAAGGACGAAAGATATATGAATATCCGTATTCCTTTTTGTAATTAAAATCTTTCTCAAAAGCATTAGTCAATATTTGGTTTAGTTGTTGAAACCATTTTTCGCTCCTTACTATTTCCGCCAATTCATTCTCATATTCTGTTAAATCTTCGTTTATAGCATTAGAATAGGCTACTATGTCGTATTCCTTAAATTTTAGCATGTCTGCAAAATTTTCTTCATTAAGAACCGTTGTCCGATTCATCCACTCAATTTGTGCCTTTTCATTAAACTTTAGTTTATTTTGTTTAGCTTTTTCAAGAAAAAAATGGTATCTCTGCTCAATGGTAAGACTAGATATAAAAGATTTTGCACATAAAACTTCTTTAAATAACGTATTTTCAAGTTTCAAATAAAATCACCTCTTTGTATTAGTAAAGACTACTCTTTTCTTTAAAAAAAGTAGTCTTTACTATTTCTAAAATTAATCTCTGCAATCAAAAGCTGCTGATGAAATATAACTTACTACAAAAGAAGCCGCTGCACCTGAAACTCCCATTGAAATTTTTGAAATAATAGGAGTTGCAGGAGTGACTTGTGGTTGAACAGTCACGTTTCCACCAGCAATAAAATTCATTTCAGAAACTGAAAGTTCTTGAAACCCTTTTCCCGCAGGATGTTCAACTTGGACTTTTTTTCTTAATTTAGGATTTTTCCAAGACATAATAATAGAATTAGTGTCCAAATTACATACTCCTTTCATAAGCAAGATATGTTATTAAATTATTAATCTTAGATACAATCTTTTGTGTAACTTACTAAACCAGAAACAGCAGAAACTGCTGCACCACCTGAAATTGCAGGTGTGTATGGAGTAAAAGGTGTAAGTACAGGAGTCACTTGAGGTTGAACAGTTCCATTTCCACCAGTAATAAAATTCATCTCTTCCAATGACATTTCTTGGAAACCATTTCCGGAAGGGTGAGAAAGATTTAAATTTTTGCGTTTCTTTGGATCTTTTAGTGCTTCAATGATTTGGTTTACATCCACATCAATCCCTCCTTTCTTTCAAAAATTTTAATTATATGGTATATTCACCATATAATTCATAATACCAAAAAGTAAAAAGAATTGTTAGATTGTTTTTTATTTTTTTACAAAATATACAAAAATGCAATATTTCAGGATGCAATTGTTGTAATTTTTTGTAGAATTAAGACAAATAATCTAACATATCAGAACGATCTATCTTTTAGAGATTGAAGGCTGCATGATAGCCCAAAAATCGTGACAAAATTTAAAAGTAAAAAGACACTTCCTGAAAAACACAGAGGTTAGTTCTTCAGTTTATATCGCTAATATATTATTAAACAGGGAGATGAAATGAAATATGAAAAATAAAGTACCGTATATTGAACAAATGAACGAATCCGAATGTGGAATTGCTTGTGTAGCTATGATCAGTAGTTATTTTGGCAAACATATCGATATATCTGATTTAAGAGACTTATTTGGAACCAGTAGAGATGGTTTGACCTTAACGGTACTCTCAAATCTTTGTGATATGCTTGACCTTGACTCAAAAGCTTTTATGGTGAATACAGAGGAACTAAAGAAATTGAAATTTCCTGTAATTTTACATTGGGATTATCAACATTTTGTAGTATTCGAGGGATATAAAAGAAAAAAATTCCATATAGTTGATCCAGACAGAGGTAGAAGAAAGTTAAAAACTGATGAAATAGAGAAACACTTTTCAGGAACAATTCTTTCTGTTATTCCTAATAATAATTTCTATAAGAAAAAACCAAAACCACTTTGGAGACCATATTTATCGTTACTTTGGAAGAAACCAATACTATTGCTAAGTATGCTATTATTAAGTATTTTTCTACAAAGCTTTGTAATAATTTCCCCTTTATTAACCCAATATATTGTAGATAGAAGCACAAGTAAGTTTTCTGATTTTTCGTTTGTTACATTATTATTAGCAATAGGACTATCGTTAATATCCTACATTTCTTTTAATATATTAAGAAATGAAGTGTCTATCAAATTATTTGAATACTTAGATTTTAAATTATCTTGGAAATTTTTTTCGCACTTATTAAATGTCCCATATACTTTTTTTCAAAATAGAAAGTCAGCAGATCTTCTCTATCGTTTTTCAAATTTAAGATCGATTAGAAATGTGCTCTCATCTCAATTCATGAAAAGTCTTTTAGATATGATTTTAGTTATAACTATTTTTGTCTATATGTTCAATAAATCTCCTATGTTAGCATTACTATTAATGGCACTAACCAGTCTATTAGCTTTGACTATTTTTTCTTTTCGAAGTAGAATGAATGATTTGAATCGGCTTGAAGTTTTTGAGGATACAAAATTATATTCTTTTCAAAGTGAAAGTATAATGGGCATCCATGATATAAAATCTTCAGGACTAGAACAAACATATTCACAAAAATGGAAGGATATGTATAATAATTTTTCGACGGCATTTGTGAATAGAGAAAGATTAATTGGAATTGTTACCGCAATCTCATCAAGTTTTAATTTTTTTATTCCAGTTTTTATATTGTTAGTAGGTATGCAAAGTGTTTTAAATGGAATAATTACACTTGGTGAATTAATTGCTTTTCAAACTATTTCTGCGTATTTTTTAAATACTTCTAATTCTTTGATTATGCAAATTGAAGCATATTATCAATTAAAAGTTTACTTAAAGCGCCTACAAGATGTATTTAATACTCCTCTTGAAATAACTGAAGAAACAAAAGAAAAGCATATTATACAGGGAGAAATTGAGTTTCAGAATGTTTCTTTTTCTTTTACACAGTATGGGAAAAATGTTATTAATAATGCCAGCTTTCATATATCAGCAGGGGAAAAAGTAGCTATTGTAGGTAAATCTGGGTCAGGTAAAAGTACATTAGCAAATTTAATACTAGGTATATATCCACTAAAAAATGGAATAATACTATATGATAAAAAGGATATTTCTTCATTAGACAAACCTACATTAAGAAAACAGATTGGTATTGTAACCCAAAAACCATATCTATTTAATAAATCAATTTTTGAGAATATTGTTGCTAATAGGGAAGGTGTAACTTTAGATATGGTAATCGAAGCTGCTAAAATTGCGGAGATTCATGAAGAGATAATGAAATTACCTTTAAATTATCATACAATTATCTCTGAACAAGCTAAAAATTTTTCTGGTGGCCAAATTCAACGTATCTCTATTGCTAGAGCTTTAGTTGGTAATCCTAAGATTATTATTTTTGACGAAGCAACCAATGCCCTTGATAGTATCACAGAGAAAAAGATTGATGATCATTTATCAAAATTAAATGCTACTCGTATCATAATTGCCCACCGATTATCAACAATTAAAAATGCCGATAGAATAATTGTTATGGATGATGGAGAAATCGTTGCACAAGGGAAACATGAAGAATTAATTACAAGTAATGATTACTATATATCACTTTATAAACATAATAATAGTCTTGAATTGTTAAATATATAATTTTATAAATACAGCTTTTGGGTACCTTCAAGAATTTTGTGTATTGCAAGATAGACACCCATGATGAAAAAATGCATCACCAGCGGAAGGATGAAAACCAATTTTGTCGAAGTATCTCCTTGCGGCTGGGGTCATGAGGTCGTTTCCTATCTAGTACCGTGAGTCTGAAAGGTAGACGGACCCCGGTAGCTTGGTGCACTACAGAATGTCACTCCTTTTCGGAAGCACGCAGGATAGAATGCTCACAAAGAGGTTACTGCACCAACCGTTCATCCCAACATCGATCGCAAGGAGGTTTTCTCGATGCAAGTACTCTATGAACGTTGTTGCGGATTGGATGTGTACAAAAAATCGATTGTAGCCTGTGCACTCACCCCAGAAGGCAAGGATTTTCAAACATTTGATACATTGGTGGATTGGCTCAAGCAAAAGAACGTCACTCATATGGCGATGGAATCGGCCGGCGTATACTGGAAACCGGTATATAATCTGCTTGAAACGGAATCATTCGAAGTCTTGGTCGTTAATGCTTAGCACATCAAAGCGGTTCCGGGTCGAAAGACGGATGTCAAAGATGCGGAATGGATTGCGGATCTTTTGCGGTACGGTCTTCTTAAAGGTAGCTATATTCCGAATCGAGATTAACGTGAATGGCGTGAACTCGTTCGCTACCGTCGCAGCCTCATTAAAGAACGAGCCCAGGAGTTGAATCGGATGTAAAAGCGTGAGAAGGAGCGAACCTCAAACTTTTCGCGGTCATCTCCGATATCAACAGAGTTTCGTCACGGGCGATCATCAAGGTGTTAGTTGTTAGTCGATGGGACGAGTGATCCGATTTTGTTGTCTGCATTGGCGAAAGAGCGCTCAAAAATAAAACGCAAGGACTTCAACACGCGCTCAAAGGATTAATCGGTCATCATCAGCGAATGATGCTTTCGGAACAGCTTCGCCACATCGAGTTTCTTGATGCGGCGATTGCTCGATTGGATGCAGAAATAGAGGAGCGAATGCGCCCTTTTGAAGAAGACCTGGAGCTGATGGACACGATTCCCGGCACTGGAAAGCAAAACGCCCAACAAATTTTAGCGAAAATCGGAACAGACATGAGCCACTTTCCTTCTGCTCAACATCTGGTCTCATGGGCGGGGCTAGCTCCAGGGAATCATGAAAATGCCGGGAAACGCATGTCAAGACGAACGACGAAGGGAAACAAGAAACTTCGATCAAGCTTAGTGGAAGCCGCTCGAGCTGCCTCGAGACAAAAGGACACGTATCTTTCGGCCAAATACCATCGAATCGCCGCGAGACGAGGAAAAAACCGAGCCGCTGTGGCAGTTGCGCGTTCCATTCTAGTCATGATCTATTACATGTTAACACCAAGAGAACCGTATAAAGAGCTAGGTACAGACTACCTCAATAAATGACGAGAATCGAAAATCATCCGTCAAGCAAGTAAAACTGGAAAAAGTAACAGCATAAGGTGCATAGACGAGTGATAAAATCTCAACGATACATTCTTGTTAAATTCCAAATACAGGAAATATGATATTCCGAGAGCTAGAAGGGGTTTGTTTTCAGGATAGATATGATATCTCTGAAATGGATTTGGAATGGATAGGAAACCGGTTTTCTCCTCTACATAAGGCTGAATATTCAGTCTTATGTGGGAAAAAGGAGAATCCTCTATTTTAGATTTACAGTATTTAGTTAATGATAAATTTCTTCAAACATTCGTTGAAGGACTTCCTTCACTTCGTCAAATCCTCGAAGTTTCCTTTCGACCCACTTCTCATTAAAGTCTTGTATCGCCAATATACGACTTTTTCCGCGGCTTCTAGGCTGCTTAAACTGTTCATCGACTTTAGACGTTTCTCAATCTCCTTGATCGTTCGTTCGATGTCATTCGTCGTGTAATCACACTTCGAATACTGTTTAGATAATCCATAAATGTAAGGAGGACATCCAACTCATTCGCCCAAGATTGAACTTCTCTTGGGTACTTTGGCCTGATGTTAGTCTAGATTATAGACACAACGAATAGAGAAATGTATAGTAAATCTATCAATCATAGGGAGTGTCTATAATGGCTAGACGTTTTGATAAAGAATTCAAAATACATGCAGTAAAATTAGTGATTGAATAAAGCAGGAAACAAAAGCATTTCCTGCTTAATTTTTTCTTGTTCAGTAATAATAAACCCTTGCTACTCTCCACCCCTTCATCCCTCATTCCTGCTCCACCTATATTTTTCCATTCATAATAAAGTCGTGCACAAATCACTCATTTTCTCGATTTTTGATTCGATTTTTTCTGGCAGAACTTTATTATGATTGAGAATAAAGTTGTGACAGGGAATGAGGGGAAAGGCTTGAGGAACAAGGGTTTTCCCTTTTCCCTCTTTCCTTTCCCCTGCCTTGCTCCTGCCCTTTCGCACAACTTTATTTTGATTTTGGCAGGAGTTTATTTTATATGGCAGGACTTTATTAGTTCTTTACAATTTCAAGGTTAGTTTCGCCACACACTCCACATGCGCGGTGTGCGGGAACATGTCAACGGGCTGGATGTAGTCGACTTGATACGTTTTGGATAGCCGGTCAATGTCGCGCGCGAGGCTTGATGGGTTACAGGAGACGTAGACGATTTTGGATGGCTTGACCTGAAGAATGGTGCGCAATAAAGCTTCGTCACAGCCGGTGCGCGGCGGGTCGACGATCACCACATCGGGGCGCCAGCCTTCTTTCACCCACTTTGGCAGAATATGTTCTGCTTTTCCGACCGTATATACCGCGTGGTGAAATCCGTGGCGCGCAGCGTTTTTGCGTGCATCCTCAATCGCTTCACGAATCGTGTCCATTCCGCGCACTTCCCCGGCATCTTTCGCGAGCCAAAGCCCGATCGTCCCGACACCGCAATATGCATCAACCACTTTTTCGTGTCCTGTCAGCCTTGCTGCTTTTTTCACTTCATCATAGAGCTTGACAGTTTGCACAGGATTTAATTGAAAAAAAGCGCGAGCCGAGAGCTCGAATGAAAGATCGCCAAGCACCTCTTGAATGTACTCTTCCCCTTCAAGCAAAAATGTCTCTTCGCCAAAAATAAGCGATGTTTTCTGGCCGTTCACGTTTTGCATGATTGACTTCACCTCCGGAAGCCGGCGCTGAATCTCTGAAATCAGCAGCTCTTTCCGTGGCAGTTCTTTTTTGGCGGTAATGAACACAAGCTGCACTTCTTTTGTGTGAAAGCCAACTCTGACAACAATGGTGCGCACAATTCCCGTCCGTTTCCGCTCGTTGTAAATCGGGATGCGTAAATCCTCTAAAATCGTTTTGACGATCGCCGTTACTCGATTTGTAGCTTGATGCTGGATGACGCATTCCGCGATATCAATTAATTGATGGGAGCCCATTCCATACAGACCGGCAATGACATTTTCATTCCGCTTTCCGACTTGAAATTGGCTTTTATTGCGGTAATGCCATGGGTCTTCCATGCCGATGGTCGGCTTGATCTCCAACGCTTCCACAGGAATGCGGCAGTGCCGTTCAAACGCTTGGATGACAATATCACGCTTCGCCTCAAGCTGCGCTTGATAATCGAAATGCTGAAGCTGGCAACCTCCGCACTGCTCGTAAACGGGACAACGCGGAGCGACGCGATGAGCGGACGATCTGCGTATTTTTTTAATCTTCGCCTCAGCGTATTTTGGATGAATAGTTGTCGCCTCTACCACGACCTCTTCTCCTGGAAGCGCTCCTGGCACAAAAACAACCTGCTTTTTAAAATAACCGACTCCTTCCCCATTGATGCCAAGCCGCTTAATCGTCAACGGAAATTGTTGTCCTTTCTGAATGGTAATCGCTGTTTTCCCCATGCTTTCAACTCCTATTCAATGCTTCTCCATAAATACAGCGAGGCATAGCTTAAATACGGCTCCCATTTTTGAGCAAGTGCCTCCATTTGCTCAAAAGAAGGCTTGGTTTCTAAGTGAAGTAATTTTTGAATGGCTCGCTGCAGCCCGATATCGGCTTTTGGAAACAGATTAGGGCGTCCAAGTCCAAACAAAAGAAAATTTTGCACTGTCCATGGACCAATGCCGCGAATCGGGAGCAGCATGTTGGCCACTTCCGCGTCCTCCGCATGCTGCAGTTCGCTCAAGCGCAGCTTCCCTTCCACCATCAGCCGCGATGTATGGATAATGTATTCCGCCTTTTTACCGCTGAGTTGCAATGACCGCAGATCATCATAATGAAGCGCGGCAATTTTCTCGGGCCGCGGATAAAACCAGATTCCCTCTCTTTCCGTTCCAAAAGCTTTCACAAACCGTTCGGTTAAACGATAGGCCACTTTTAAATGAAGCTGTTGGTGAATAAAGCACTTCATCAGACAAAAATAAAGATCGAAGTCCAAAATGAGCGGTGTTCCTTCATGCTCAAGAAACAGCTCGCGCAATTCTGTTTGCAAAAAATGTTGGTGAATCGGCGCAAGCGGCACATTCCATTGAAAAATATCGGAAATTCTTTTGACAATTTCCTCCTTCAGCTCTTCGTGTTCCGCTTCAACCAAAAACGCCGGATTGTTTTTATCACCGATGCTTTGTACGAAAACCGCCACTGGAACATCACGGATATAAAGCGGTACAGCCAGTCGCTGGCGTTCAACATCGGCCACTGTGAGAGGGTCTAACGCCAACCTTTCCAATACGCGTGAAAAATCATAAGGAGCGCTTACTTTTATATGTTGTTGCCACATGTCCGTTCCTTCCTTTTTTCTTTCATTATACGAAACAAAACCCTTTGAACAAAAGCTCAAAGGGTAAAGAGCAACGGATGAAAACGCATTTTTTCTGCCATTAAGTCATCGAGACTTTTAAAAGTATACCCTTGCTTGCGCAAATCATCAATTACTTTGGCAAGCGCATCCGCATTATCTTTAGAAACGGTATGAAGCAAAATAATCGCTCCTGGATGAATTTGCTTCATAATCTGATCATAAGAATATTTCCAGCCTTTTTGCTGGTCGGTATTCCAGTCGACAAAGGCAAGCGACCAAAAGACATGGTAATAGCCGAGCTCACGAGCGACGGCCATCGTTCGCTCACTGAAAATGCCCCGTGGAGGACGAAGGTACATCATGCCTTTTTGTCCCGTCAATTCCGCTGTTCTTTGCCGTACGGATTCCAATTCTTTGCGCAGGCGCTCATCGCTTACTTGCGTTAAATCAGGATGATGCCAAGAGTGATTACCGACGATATGCCCTTCTTTCACCATGCGTTTGACCAAATCAGGCGCCGTTTCTAAATAATGTCCTGTCACAAAAAAGGTGGCTGGTACCCTCTTTTGCTTAAGTACATCTAAAATTTGTGCCGTATAGCCATTTTCATATCCGTTATCAAAAGTTAAATAAATCTCCTTTTTTTGCGTATTTCCTATATAAAAACCATCGTATTTGACAAGCAGTTCGCTCCATTCCTTTCCGGCAGACGGCGGCTTATGATCTTTGCTTTTGGCAAATCCCCAATGAATGGGGGTGTTGGCAGTTGCGTAAGCTGTCTGTGACATGAGCGGAATGGCCACCATCCATAAAGATAAAAATAAAACAAGTCGCTTCATTGTTTCCCTCCCCTAAAAATAAATTCGCTATAATTAGGGTTTTCTTTATGCGAGCTGCTTAGTCAATCCATTTTCTGCAAAAAAACCGCTAGCGTTGATCGCTAGCGGTTCAGACTGTTATCAAACACTTTCATGATGCTTCCTTGATTCGTTTTCTCGCTCGGCTGTGTTTCTTATCGGCCAAGCCTTGTCAAGTTAGGACGATCAGGAATAGATGATGCGTAAAGTGGTTGCAGACAAGCTCAACATGGATTTTGTCTACACCCTTGTTTTTTCCGCTTATTTAAATACCGGCTCTTTAAATTGCGCTAATGTTTCTAATGACGATTTTTCGACATCCTCGTGAAGGCTGTTGCCATGAGAGTCCATTGTCACGACGGCGGTAAAGTTTTCCACTTTCAAATGCCACATCGCTTCTGGAATACCGAATTCTAACAGATCGACACCCTCGACCGATTTGATACAGTCCGCATAATATTGTGCTGCTCCACCGATCGCATTTAAGTAAACGCCGCCATGTTCTTTTAATGCGGCCAATGTTTTCGCTCCCATGCCGCCCTTTCCAATCACCGCGCGAATGCCGAATTTTTTCATAATGTCACCTTGATAAGGCTCCTCGCGAATGCTTGTTGTCGGCCCTGCCGCCTTCACATGCCATTTGCCTTCTTTATCTTTCAGCATAACTGGACCGCAATGATAAATAATTTGTCCATTTAAATCAACCGGAGCATCATGATCCATTAAATATTTATGAATCGCATCACGTCCTGTATAGATCATGCCATTAATGCGAACCACATCGCCGACTTTCAACTGGCGAATCTGCTCTTCTGTAATCGGCGCTTCGAGCACAATTTCACGTGATTCTCCCACTCCTGTCGAAGCTTTTTCTTCCACCTTCTCTAATTCTTCGGCAAAATCCACATCTTCTCCGTCTTGATAGAGCCATTCTTGAATTTCCCCTGTTTCTGGATGAATCTTCACTCCAAGACGACGGAATGCCCAGCAATTATAGGCAACAGAAACGAAGAAGCTAGCCGGAATACGATGCATCACACCAATTTTACAGCCAAGAAGCGTCGTTTCACCGCCAAATCCCATTGTGCCGATGCCAAGCTTATTAGCATTTTCCATAATGTATTCTTCTAACTGGCGAAGTTCTTCGTTCGGATTGACATCATCCACAGAACGAAAGAGCTGTTCCTTTGCCAGATCATATCCGGAAGAACGGTCGCCGCCGATGCCGACACCGATGAATCCGGCACTGCATCCTTGGCCTTGCGCTTGATATACGGAATGCAAAATACATTTGCGGATTCCATCTAAATCGCGTCCGGCTCGTCCAAGTCCTTCCAATTCGCAAGGCAAGCTATATTGAATATTTTTATTTTCACAGCCGCCGCCTTTTAAAATGAGACGAACATCAATATAGTCCTTTTCCCATTGCTCGAATTTTATGACTGGGACACCTACTCCTAAGTTGTCGCCGCTGTTTTCTCCTGTTAGCGAATCGACAGAGTTTGGCCGAAGCTTGCCATCTTTTGTCGCTTGCACGACCGCCTGGCGAATCGCCTCTTTCATTTGAATTTGATTCACTCCGACAGGAACCTTAATTTTAAATGTTGGCAGCCCTGTATCCTGACAGATAGGCGATACATTTTCATCGGCCATTTTAATATTCCCAGCAATGGTCGATAGAGCCATTGCGGCACGAGTTCCGGCATTTTCTCTTGCTTTGGCGCGAGCGATGGCCCGCCGAACATCTTTTGGAAGCTTCGTTGATGTCTCAACAATAAGCTGGTACATACTTTCTTGAAATTTTTCCATCCTAAACGCCCCTTCCCCTTTGTGCATCATATGTATCCATCGTTCGACTTCTTTTTTATTATACTCCTTTTTAGTGATGGATGAAAACGGATGGCATTGGAAAAAAGAAAAAAGCCGTATGACGGCTTTTTACCAGCTTTTTTTGAATTGTTCATATTTCATTTCGAGCGAATCAATGACGGCAATGAGCCGATCAATATCCTCTAAATCCGCAGCCTCTGGATCTAGCGAATCAAGCATGTGCAGCAGCATGTTGAAACGCTCCTCTAGATATTTCAATTGTCTTTCTTTCTCATAAACGGCGTTACCCACTACGTTTCTCTCCTTTCTCCCTTTCATCGTACATGATTGTTCAAGAAATGACAATCAACTATAATGAAGATGAATGGACTTTAAATAGTAAAGGAGAATGATATGGCTCGTTTAACACTGGAACCGATTAGTCCATCCTTTGACCCATGGGAGGCCTATCTGGATGTTCAGCAATACGGTTCATTGCAGTTAACCAATGTCGAATTTACGACCACCACATTATGTAATATGCGCTGTGAACATTGCGCTGTTGGTTATACATTACAAACGAAAGATCCTAAAGCATTGCCTCTTGATCTGCTTATCCGGCGTCTGGAAGAAATTCCATATTTGCGTTCGTTAAGTATTACAGGCGGGGAACCGATGCTTTCGCTCAAGTCGGTTAACGAGTATGTCGTTCCATTATTGAAATATGCCCACGAACGCGGAGTGCGGACACAAATCAACTCCAACTTAACGCTGGATTTGGAGCGCTATGAAAAAATTATTCCATATTTAGATGTGCTTCATATTTCTCATAACTGGGGCACAATGGAGGATTTTGTTGAAGGCGGGTTTGCCATGATGGAACGAAAGCCAAACATCCGCCAGCGCGAAGCCTACTTTGAACGAATGATTGAAAACGCCAAAGCTCTTTCACAAATGGGAGTTATCGTCTCTGCCGAAACGATGCTCAATAAACGGACATTGCCGCATTTAAAAAACATTCATAATCAAATTGTTCATGAAATGCAATGTAAGCGGCATGAGGTGCATCCGATGTACCCGAGCGACTTTGCCAGTGCGCTAGAAGCGCTGTCGCTTGATGAGCTGCGGAAAGCCATTCATTATTTGCTGGATATTCGCGATGAAAACGTCTGGATGCTCTTCGGAACGCTGCCATTTTATCCTTGCAGCAGCAACGAAGACGATCTCGCCTTACTGAAACGGCTATATGCGAGCAAAAATGTGACTGTGCGCAACGATCCAGATGGTCGGTCCCGCTTAAATGTCAACATTTTTACTGGAGACATTATTGTAACGGACTTCGGCGACGAACCATCACTCGGCAATATCCAGCATCACTCTCTGCTTGAGGCGTATGAAAGATGGATGAATTCTTCGCTTGCCCAACAACTGAATTGCCACTGTCCATCGGTGCAATGCCTCGGCCCAAATGTTCTTGTTAAGAATAGCTATTATTGCGATGTTGATTTTACCAATAGAGCTGCGCGCATCATCAAATAAACATCGTATTCATCCTAGATATTGTAAAATGGCGGACAAAACCGAAAGGGACTTTGTCCGCCATTAAGATGAAATCAAAGGCAAAAGCAACCCTTAAGGCCGAACAGAAGGCAGACCTTTATGCGAAGAGTAAAGTGGATATCGAAGATGCGTTCGGAAACATTAAGGGCAATCTGTCGTTTACTCGATTTCTGTTCCGTGGACTGGAAAAGGTGCAAACAGGATTCAGGATAGTGGCAATGCCCACCCCCTTCTGAAATTAGCAGACATCTGACACGCTCTTTTGGGACGAGTCCAATCTAAAGGCCTTTTCTTAATGTGCAGCTGCTCGTTTGTGTTGGTTTGTTCGTCTTCTACGTTGACCAATGTATTGCTTCAAAGCTGGTATCGCAAATCGATCCACTCCGAAATAGTAAGCCCCTGCTCCTACAAATAGTAATATAACTGCCGCTGTTAATAAAACGGGATTTGTGCTCACAGTACCCGCTAACAAGAAGTTCAAGTTCATAAACACTCCTGCGAGCAATGCTGGAATCGTTGCCGCTCCAATGATTAGCCCTACCCCAACAAACACTTCTCCATATGGAATCAGAATATTAAATAGCTTGACATTTGGAATCGCAACATTTTCAAGAAAAGCAGCATACCATCCTTGAACAGCTGGATTTTCTCCTGTCGCTTTTGCCAAAGCACCTTGTAAAAAACCACTCGCATCAAATTCCCCTGTCACCTTATGAAGTCCTGCTTCCAACCACTGAATCCCCAACCACACTCTCATCACGGTCCAAATAACGGCTGCTTGAGGAGTTTGATACCATTTCATTTTTTATTCCTCCCAAATTTTATTTGTGAAATATTTCACATAATGTACCAAAAAAATAAGTATATAAAGTTCTGTTCTTTCGTATTAGTTTGTGAAACATTTCACTAATTCATTACATCTTTAGTGTAATTTATTTTTACTTTATTTGCAATATCGTTCACGTGATTGTCATAATAAAACCATTTATATGAGAAGCGGAAATTGTGGGTATGATGAAAAAATGCTTTGAAGCTATACACCGAATGGAGAAGTTATTCACAAAAAGCATATTTATATCTTTGTGAATCATGTGTATAACTAGGAAAAATCTTATCAAATCAATATGATTTTTGTGGATAAATATGTGAATACGATGATGATGAGCCTTTTCCTATATTTAACACATCCAACAGAAAGTCTCCTACCTCTAAACGAAGTGAAGGGGAAGAGGTTTATATTTAGGGAAACCATTGAAAAAGAGTACCCGTTTATCAAAATGGAAATTTCCTAAAATTAAGAGATGAGCAAATCACACGACATTTATTACTATGTTCCAAAAACAAACAGATGTACGAATCCATCCATACAAGAGACATAAACCTCTTTTTAGCTAGTTGGGTCGCTCATCTATTCCAACCAAGGAATCGGTTCATGTTTGCAGGCATCCGCCACGTGAACTTCAGAAAAAAGAAAAAGAGTAAATGGAAAAATAATCTATTTTCCCATCCACTCTTTTGTAAAGGCTTTTGAACAAGCCCCCTTATCTTGGTTGATCGCTGATCACATAAGAAAAAGAGAGGCGGTCCTGAACTGGAATCCAGGCACCGATTCCTTGTGTCGTCACATTTTTGACCATGATTTTTTTCTTGTTTCCTTTGAGGACAATATATACTTCTCCATATGTGACCTTTCCTTTCTCATTCACCGCTGGAGCATATGCATATAAGTAGCCCATTTTCTTCGCTGGCACTTGATACGGCTGGTCTTTTTTCGTTCCGATGCCAATCACCGTACTAAATGACAATGGCAAGCTGGTTTTTTTCATTGCCGTTAGCAGCATCATCTTTTTGACCGCTTCCTCGCTTGGAACTTGCGCTGTTAATCCGCCGCGAATTTGCTTTTGCATTTCTTGTCTATAATGCAGCTTTTGTGCTGCTTTGCCGCCGCGATTATCCAAAAAGTTGGTATTCACCTTTTGATATTCCCAGTTTGTTGAGGTCTCTAGCGATTGATAGTTAAGCGGCCATTGACCCAAATAAATCGTTGCTCGATATCCGATAGAGAACGGAGTGCTTGATATTGATGATTCATTTAATAAACGAATCAGTTCTGGATTTTCAATTTTAACATTGGCCGATTGAATCAATTGTTTAGCGAGAGAGCTCGGCTGTAAATAAGGCAAATCCTGCGTCGAATTCGGATACGTATTTTCCTTTGATATATCGACAGCGGAATTGCCCAGCACTTGTTTGGGTGCAGCGGCGTCGGCTAAAATAGGCGAATATATCATTAGAACGCTCATTACACAACTAATGATCCACTTTTTCATTGCACCAACTCCTTTCCATTGCTGCTTTCTTCGTTATTTTTTTCAAAAAAAGAACGTTTATCCATCCTAAAAAAATTTATTATTATTCATTTTAATGTTAAAAATATTCAAATAATATGATATACTATCTCATAGATGTGCTGTTTTTCCTCCTATTGATGCAATACCGCCATTGCTTGGTCGATTAGGACAAGCGAAAAAAGACTCTGCAAACGCAGAGTCCTTTTTTACAGCAAGTAAAAGCCGATTCCCATAATAATATAAGCAGCCAAAAGCGTAGCCCCTTCGAACCAGTTGGTGTCTCCGTCATTTGAAAGAACGATAATCAGCAATACAGATGTAGCCATCGCCGCCAATTCAGGAAGCGAAAAAACAAGCGGCATGCTTGTCGGGAAGAACAGAGAAATAAGAACAAGCACAGGAGCGACAAACATGGCGATTTGCAGTGTAGACCCAATGGCAATTTCAACTGCCACATTCATTTTGTTTTTATACGCCATAATGATGGCAGAAGCATGCTCTGCCGCATTTCCGACAATCGCAACGATGATGATTCCGATAAACAGCTCGCTCCAGCCAAACGATTCAGCCACTGTTTCAAATGTATGAACAAGCCTTTCCGATATGTAAGCAACCGCTACAGTAGCGAGAGCTAAAATCGTAATCGCTTTTCCTTTGCCCCATTCCGGCTCTTCATGATGCTCTGCTTCGTCCGATTTGTGCTGATAGACGCCGCGATGCGTCACCAGCTTAAAGTACAGAGCGGCCAAATAAAGAATAATCATAATGACGGAAATACCAATGCTTAGCGATAAGGTTTTCGTTTGCGGCATATTCGTCGAAAATACTTCCGGGATCACAAACGCCACTAAAATAGCAAATGTTAGCAACCCTGCGTTATGACGAGCATCATACACATTAAACTCTTGGCGCTTATACTTGAGTCCCCCCACAAAAAACGATAACCCTGCAACCAATAACAGATTGCCTAATACCGAGCCTGTTAAGGAAGCTAGTACTACTTCTACCAGTCCCGCTTTCAATGCAAAAACCGAGATAATCAACTCCACCGCATTGCCAAACGTTGCATTTAGCAGTCCACCAATACGCGGACCTGTCACAATGGCCAAGCTCTCCGTCGCCCGGCCCATATAGCTCGCTAACGCAATGATCGTAAGGCAATAAATCAAAAACATCATCACTGAAGGCCAATGGAGAAGTCCTCCAATCACTGATAGCGGTACCCCGACAAACACCATTAGCGCAAATATTTTATTCATCTTTTGCACCCAACCTTTCCACTATGGAATAAGCTCAAATGTTTCCGTAATACGGATGCAGCCTTTCACCGACTGAACCATTGGACAGTTTTTTCTGGCGATTTCCAATGATTTCGCCACTTGCCTCTCATCTAAATCGCTGCCTTTAATCATAAAATGGAGATGGATGGCTTCCACACGGTTCGCTTCCTTTTCATTGCGTGCCACATCAGCCCGAATTTTTATGTCCTCTATATGCAATCGTTTCTTTTCTAAAATTTTTCTCAATACTCCGCCGCTGCAAACAGCAATGGAAGAAACAAGCAGCTGATAAGGACGGAAACCGTAAGTTTCATCTCCAGCTACATGTAAATCTCCATATTCAAGATTCGTGTAAAACCCTACTTCCTTCATCACAAATTCCATAGATTGCTCACCTCTTTTTTCTTGTTTTCCATCCAAAAGCTATGTACCATGATAATCGACGTACTTTTTAGCAAACGAGGGGTTTCATTATGCGACTTTGGATTCTAGTCAGCATTGTTGCTATTTCCGGATTATCGCAAGGCATGCTGCTTCCTTTGTTATCTATTATTATGGAAAAGCACGGATTTTCTTCTTCCGTTAACGGCATGCACGCTACTGCCATGTATATAGGTGTGTTGCTGATTTCTCCGTTTCTCGAAAAGCCATTGCGAAAATATGGATATCGTCCTATGATTATGCTCGGTGGTTTTATTGTACTATTGTCTCTCCTTTTATTTCCACTATGGCATTCATTTTTATTTTGGTTTGTATTACGCTTGTTCATTGGAATCGGCGATCATATGCTTCATTTTGCGACTCAAACATGGATTACCGATTTTTCGCCGGCACAACGCCGCGGGCGCAATTTATCGTTATATGGCTTATTTTTCGGAATTGGTTTTGCCGTTGGCCCGATGCTTGCATCGCTTGTTGAGATTCACGAGGCGCTGCCGTTTCTCCTATCTTCCTTATTGAGCTTTGCAGGATGGCTTACTGTTTTTTCGCTCAAAAATGCGCATCCTGAAGTCAACGACGCTTCAGACAAATCCAGTGGGCTGCGCCGTTTCACACAAACATGGAAATATGCTTGGGCGGCATTATCGCTTCCGTTTGCCTATGGTTTCCTAGAGGCTTCCATTCATGGCATTTTCCCTGTTTATGCGCTACGAGAGCACATTTCGGTCGAACATATCTCCTTTTTTATTTTGCCAGCTTTTTCAATTGGAAGCATCCTATTTCAATTACCGCTCGGCATTTTTAGCGATCGCTTGGGCCGCAAAACGGTCCTTATTACGGCTGTGCTTCTTGGGAGTTTGAGCTTTATCAGCGCTCAGTTTTTTACGAATTCACCTCTTGGTCTTTTTGTCTGCTTTTTTGTGGCTGGGATGTTCGTTGGTTCGCTCTTTTCGCTTGGCATTACCTATATGGCCGATTTGCTCCCAAAAACACTGCTTCCAGCCGGAAATTTATTATCTGGCATCCTTTACAGCGTGGGAAGCATGGTGGGGCCTTTTTCACTTGGAGTCATCATCCAATACAAACAAGGAGGCAGCTTTTTTGTCACTGTCAGCACCCTTTTGTTCCTCATTTTTCTTATCCTTGCATACAATAAACCAAAGGAGATCAGGGAGATCGCAGATCATTGATCTCCTTTTTTTATCACCAACCTGTTCTGTCTCCTTGACTGAAGAAGATTCATCATGAGAAGACATAAAAATATATTGACCTTCTCTCCATTCTGTTATATAATACAAACAACAAAAATAAATTCTGTTTTAAAACAGTGTGAAAGGGAGAGGAAGAATGAGCAGAGCCGAACGGAAAAATATGATTGAGTTTATTGAAAAAGTTAAAGGATTCACAAAAGAACAGCTTTTATACATGACAGATGCGGAAATTGAACACATTTATAATCAAACCTATTATCACTACGAGGAACTCGCTGAATAAAGGGCTGCCTTGACGACAGCCCTTTTCTTTTTTTATTTAATGGTATCCATTTTGTCCGTTTGCACTGCTGCTTGTTTTATGCTTTGGCCGGTTTTTTCCTTTTTGTTTCGTGCCGCCATCTTTTTTAGTATGCTTTGTCATGATGATTCCTCCTTAACTAACCGGATACAATGGTTATCATCCCCGCTCCAATCGCAGTTTATAAAAGGGAATTGCGCTCTACCGCTCCCGTTTCCTTCCTTCTCGTTGGCATTCCAAAACCGCATTCAATTCTCCACCCAACACAATGATCATTCCGGATAAATAAAACCAAATCATTAAAATAATAATGCCCCCAAGGCTCCCATACATAGATGTATAACTAGAAAAACTCTCTACGTAATAAGAAAAAGCGAGAGATGTAACAATCCAGCCAATGGTAGCAAACATGGCACCTGCCATCACTTGCTTATAATGTAATTGCTTATTCGGAGCAAAATAATACAGCGAAGTAAACACACCGAACAAAATAAGGAAGCTGACAATCCAGCGAAACGCGCTCCAAATCATTAAAAAGATACCCGAAATGCCGAGCATGGAGGATAAAAAAAGCCCGATCGTTTTCCCAAAAACAGGCAATACTAGAGCCACTACAATCACAAGCATCATTCCAAATGTCAGCAAAATGGACACGCCTCTAGCCGCGATAAAGGAACGGCTTTCTTGCACATCATAAGCACGATTAAACGCACGAACAATAGCGTCAATACCATTCGAAGCAGACCAGACAGCTCCTATAATTCCGAATGACAACAGCTTGCCATTTTGGTGATTCATAACATAATGAATATTTGCTTCGATAAGGTCCATCGCTTCCTTCGGGGCATATTGGCGAACAACCGATAAAACGTCCTCATGCTCGATTGGCAAATACGCCATCAATGTAAATAAAAAAATCAGAAAAGGAAAAAGA
The DNA here is from genome assembly GCF_001634265.1 of Anoxybacillus sp. B2M1. NCBI lineage: Bacteria > Bacillati > Bacillota > Bacilli > Caryophanales > Anoxybacillaceae > Anoxybacillus > Anoxybacillus sp. B2M1. The sequence continues at coordinate 2,120,710 of NZ_CP015435.1, forward strand.
GAAAGAAGGAAAAAATAAGCTAACTCAGCTGAAAGACGAGAGACTTCATCTTCCCGAAACCGCTTGACCATTTCACGTATAAACGTGAGGTTCATCATCATGACCAATATGCTCCCTTCACTTTTTCAGGCGAAGATCTTTATGCTTGATTGCATCGTATGATTCTTTTACCCACTCGATCATCTCTGGTGTTTTTTCAGCTACTTCTTTTATTTTTTCCGCTGTATAGACTACGTCTTCCGCAAGCTGTCCTATACTCTCGCGGCATTCATGGATTCGCTCTGGCAGCTGGCGAATCAGCTTGCCCCGTTGCCCCCATACCTCTTTCAGCGAATGCCTCGTTTCTCGATCAAGCAGCGAAACAGCTGCACCAATAACCGCTCCGATCATGATGTTTCTTGCGATTTTCATCTTCTCCTCCCCCTTTGGTTGATTATATTCCTTGTTCTTTTTTAATCGCTTCAAGCAAATGCCGGCAGCCCTTTTGGATTAGCTCGTACACTTCGGTAAAATTACCTGTATAATAAGGATCCGGTACATCAGCTATATCGCTGTCTGGAACAAAATCAAGTAAACGGCCAACAAAGCCAGCTTTATTATATCCAGCCAAGCGCTTTAAATCCTCCATGTTTTCGACATCCATCGCAATAATATAGTCAAACATCCGCAAATCCTCTTCGCCAATTTGTCTTGCCCGAATTCCCGAAAAATCAATTCCCTGCTTTGTTAAAATGCTTTGCGTTCCTTCATGAGGCGGATTGCCGATATGCCAATTCCCCGTTCCCGCCGAATCGATCATAATTTGATCTTCAAGCCCTTCTTTTTTGACCAAGTCGCGAAAAATGGCTTCAGCCATTGGTGATCGGCAAATATTCCCAAGACAAACAAATAACACTTTAATCATCACAACACATCTCCCTTCGCTATCCATTATAAACAAAATAACAGTATACATGTATATTCTTTCATTCCTTCCATATGGTACAATGACTCTATCCATCAAATTCAGAAAGGATGAGACTTTTGGATTTATCGCAAAAATCTCTTGAAAATATGGAATACATGATTGAAAAAATAAAGGAAAAGCTGAAGGTTCTCAACTTTGATGTGATGAAGTCATCCCATTTTGACGAAACGCTATATGAGGAGTTAAGAGATCTTTATGAAATGGTCATGAGAAAAAGCTCCTTCAGCCCTAATGAAATGCAAGCCATTGTCGAAGAGCTTGGAAATTTACGCAAACGATAACGAAACAAGATAGAGGCTTTTCCATGCTGGAAGCGGTGTCCGCGCCTGCTCCGTTTTTTCTATAAAAAGGCGCCTCGTCAGCTTTTTAGGTGACAGACAATGTCCAAATGGTCGTTGTCTGTCATTCTTTTAGGCATATTCTCCCGCAGATCCCGCTTAGCAAACAAAGATCGCAGCTAATCGCGGGAAGTAAAATGGAACCATTTTGAAAAATGGCCTCCCCCTCTTCTCCCTTCCTATCTTTTCCCATTTTCATAACGATCTATATGATGTTATCCCTTTTCATTCTATATTCCCCATCACATGAATGAACCTCCCCGACCAGCACTTCATTAAGAGATAGGAGACTTCTCGACAAATAATGTGAAAATGAAAAAATAAATTCCTATCGAAAAACTCGGGTTGACATTTATTCGAATTATGTTAAAATTTTAGTCAATTACATACTTATCAAGAGTGGGGGAGGGAACTGGCCCAATGAACCCCGGCAACCTACTTCAAATTCATGAAGCAAGGTGCTACGTCCATCCAAATGGGAACCATTTTGGGAGATAAGGTGAAATAGGCAGCCTCCTTTGTCTTTCCGAAATGGAAAGCTTTTTTATTTATTGACACTAAGGAGGAATCGTAATGGGAAATGAACAGCAAATCGCTGCCATTTTTACTAGAATACAAGAAATGCTGCAGTCAATGAAATTTGGCACGATCACGCTTGTGATCCAAGACGGCAAAGTGATTCAACTTGAAAAAAACGAAAAGATAAGAATTAAATAATAAGGCGCGCTGACTAGACAAACTAGAGGCGGTTTTCCCTTCTATCGTAAAGAGCAAGGTGAAAACGGTCTTTTTTTACCACTAAATGAAGGAGGAAGCAACCTTGCTGACTTATGACACATGGAATGGAGAAATGCCATTCTTCTCAATTGACAATGAAACAAAAGGAGCCTTAGATGTTATTCGATGGGCTTATGAGCATTATGGAGAGGAGGTTGTTTATGCCTGTAGCTTCGGTATTGAGGGCATCGTCTTAATCGACCTCATCTCTAAAGTTAAACCGGACGCAACCGTTGTTTTTCTCGATACGGGTCTCCATTTTCGCGAAACATACGAAACGATTGAAAAGGTTCAAAAGAAATATCCTTCGCTTCGCATTGTAATGAAAAAGCCGCGCCTATCGCTAGAAGAGCAGGCAGAACAAATGGGAGAGCAACTATGGGTGCATGAGCCAAATCGCTGCTGTGAAATTCGCAAAATTATCCCGCTGCGCGAAGTCTTGACAGGTGTGCCAGCCTGGATTTCTGGATTGCGCCGCGAGCAGTCTTCCACACGGAGACATGTGGAATTTCTGAATAAAGACCCAAAATTTCAATCTATTAAAATATGTCCGCTGATTCACTGGACTTGGAAAGACGTATGGAACTATGTCTATAAACATCAGCTGCCATACAACGAGCTTCATGATAAAGGCTACCCAAGCATCGGCTGTGAGCCGTGCACATCTCCTGCGCTTGATGCAAATGATTTGCGTTCAGGCAGATGGGCTGGACGCGGAAAAGTCGAATGCGGCCTCCATGAATCATAAGGAGGGGCATACATGCTTTTAGTCGTTGCTTTTGCCGTCTCCTTCTTTTTCGCCATGAATATCGGAGCTAGCGGAGCAGCCGCAGCGATGGGAGTAGCCTATGGCTCAGGAGCCATTCAGCGGAAATCCATCGCCCTCCTTCTTTGTGGTCTCGGTGTTTTTCTAGGGAGTCTTGGCGGAGGAGAAGTCGTGAAAACAATTGGTTCTGGCATCATCCCTTCGTCCATTTTAACGATTAAAATTGTCACGATTATTCTAGCAGCTTCGACTATTTCCTTATTTGCGGCCAATATGATAGGAATTCCACTATCAACAAGCGAAATTACGGTTGGTGCTGTCGTCGGTGCCGGCATGGCTTATCAAACGTTATATCTTTCTAAACTTCTATTTATTGTTTCCATTTGGATCATCATTCCAGTCATCGCCTTTACTTTTACCTTTATCGTTGGAAAATGGTTTTTGCGACTTAAAGAAAAACATCCTTACATTGAACAGGGCATGTGGAAAAAAAGCCTGATGTCCTTGTTAATTGTGACTGGCTTTTTTGAAGCTTTTTCAGCTGGAATGAACAACGTGGCCAACGCTGTCGGCCCTCTCGTCGGCGCCAATTTGATCTCAGTGAATTCCGGCACTTTTTTTGGCGGCTTATTTGTAGCATTAGGAGCCGTTTTACTGGGCGGGCGCGTGCTCGAAACGAACGGGAAAAAAATTATTCATTTTTCTCCGTTTGAAGGATGCGCAATCTCAGGAACAGGAGCCATCCTTGTCATTCTTTCGTCCCTTTTCGGACTGCCAGTGCCATTAACGCAGATTACCACATCCGCTATTATCGGAATCGGAACAGCCAAAACAGGAACGTACATTTGGCAAAAACGAATTGTTATTCAGCTGTTAAAGGTTTGGGTTGTTTCACCTATTTTTTCTCTTGTTATCGCTTATAGTCTTGTAAAATTACTGCTGGACAGCGATATTTACACGTTTATTGCTATTTTTAGCGTCTTTCTGTCCACCCTAGGAATCATCAGTCTCAAAAAAACAGTGACAGAAGAAAAGCGCTCTTTGCACGAACATGGCGAAGGAATTTAATATTAAATCACAGTTATCCTATCGCTTTTATAAACACAAGCGATATCAATCGTTAACAACGCTCGCTAACCATAGCGGCCCTATTTACTATATTTTAGGAGGAATGAAAATGAGCTTAAGCACCCCACATGGCGGTACATTAATCAATCGTTGGAACCCGGAATATCCATTCCACTCTGTGACGAAAAAAATTGAGCTGTCCAATGCAGAATTAAGCGATCTTGAATTGATCGGTACTGGCGCATACAGCCCGCTAACAGGATTTTTAGGAAAGGAGGACTACGAATCTGTTGTGAAAACGATGCGCCTTGCCAATGGCATCGTTTGGAGCATTCCGATTACGCTTGCTGTGAGTGAACAAAAAGCAGCTGAGCTTTCCATCGGCGAAACGGTAAAGCTTGTCCATAACGGCCAAGTATACGGCGTGATGGAAGTTCAAGAGCTATACGTGCCTGATAAACAAAAGGAAGCCCTTCTTGTCTATCAAACAGAGGACTGGGATCATCCTGGAGTCAAAAAATTATTCGAAAGACCCAATGTCTACGTCGGGGGACCGATCACCCTTGTTAATCGAACAAACAAAGGACGATTTGCTTCCTTTTATTTCGATCCAGCCGAGACACGCCAACGCTTTGCTGAATTGGGGTGGAACACCGTTGTCGGCTTTCAGACGCGAAATCCTGTGCATCGCGCTCACGAATATATTCAAAAATGCGCACTTGAAATCGTCGATGGACTATTTTTAAATCCGCTTGTCGGCGAAACAAAGGACGACGATATTCCAGCTGATATTCGCATGGAAAGCTATCAAGTACTTTTGGAAAACTACTATCCGAAGGATCGAGTGTTTCTTGGCGTCTTTCAAGCAGCCATGCGCTATGCAGGGCCACGGGAAGCCATTTTCCATGCGATGGTGCGCAAAAACTTCGGCTGCACGCACTTTATTGTCGGACGCGATCACGCTGGCGTTGGAAATTATTATGGCACATATGATGCTCAAAAGATTTTCTTAAACTTTTCTCCAGAAGATCTCGGCATTACTCCATTATTTTTTGAACATAGCTTTTATTGTACAAAATGCGAGGGAATGGCCTCAACAAAAACATGTCCGCATAGCAGCGAACATCACGTGGTATTATCGGGAACAAAAGTACGAGAAATGTTGAGAAGCGGCCAAGTACCGCCTAGCACATTCAGCCGTCCAGAAGTGGTGCAAGTGCTTATTAAGGGGTTGGCAGTTCCTCATTCCGCTCGCTAACAAAGGAGGAAATCACATTGAACACTAACGTTGTTTGGCATCAGACGGCCGTGACAAAGGAGGAACGCCGCCAGCGCAACGGCCATCATAGCTGTGTTTTATGGTTCACTGGGCTGTCTGGCTCTGGAAAATCGACAGTAGCTAACGCCGTTTCTAAAAAGCTATTTGATCTCGGCATTCAAAATTATGTGCTTGATGGAGATAACGTTCGCCATGGATTAAACAAGGACTTGGGATTCTCTGCTGAAGACCGTACTGAAAACATCCGCCGCATTGGCGAAGTGGCCAAATTGTTTGTCGACAGCGGGCAATTTGTGTTAACAGCGTTTATCTCCCCTTTCGCTCAAGACCGTGCGCTAGTGCGTGGGCTGGTGGAAAGCGATGAATTTATCGAAATCTACGTAAAATGCCCGCTTGAGGAATGCGAAAAACGCGATCCAAAAGGGCTATATCAAAAAGCTAGAAACGGAGAAATTCGCAACTTTACCGGCATTGATTCGCCATACGAAGCTCCGGAAGCTCCGGAACTCATCATTGACACCCACCTTCATTCCATTCATCAATGTGCCGATCAAGTGATGGCTTATTTACGCGATCGACACTTTATTAAGGAGGATTTATAAAGATGGCGTACGAAAAAACATGGGCTGCTAATCCAAAACTGAACAAAACCGAATTAAAAAAGCTAGAAAAAGACGGTTTAAAAATTTTTGATGAGATCCCGCGTTATGCAAAAGAAGGGTTTGCCGCGATTCCTCAAGAAGACTGGGATTATTTTAAATGGGCTGGACTGTATTTACAGCGTCCCAAAGAAGCCGGCTATTTTATGATGCGCGTCTGCGTCCCTTCCGGCATTTTAAATAATGAACAGCTTGAAACATTGGCAGGGATTGCCCGCGATTACGGGCGTGGCCTATTTGATATCACGACACGGCAGGCCGTTCAATTCCATTGGCTGCAAATCGAACAAATTCCCGATATTTTTGAACGATTAAAGCGTGTCGGACTATCGACAGCCGGCGCATGCGGTGACATCACTCGCAACATTGTCGGCAATCCTCTAGCTGGCATCGACCCAGACGAGTTATTTGACACAACGCATATTGTTCGCGAAGTCTATGAATTTTTCCAGCACAATGAAGATTTTTCTAATTTACCACGCAAATATAAAATGTCGATAAGTGCCAACGTATACAACGCAGCCAATGCTGAAATTCACTGTGTTTCCTTTATACCGGCCAAAAAAGTCATCGACGGTCAAGAAGTATTAGGTTTCCACGTAAAAGTCGGAGGCGGGTTGTCGTCGGCTCCGCATCTTGCCCAATTGCTTGATATATTTGTAGAACAAGAACGTGTAAAAGAGGTCGCCATTGCTATTACAACTATTTTCCGTGATTATGGCTATCGCGAAAAACGTCATCGTTCGCGTCTTAAATTCCTTGTCGCTGATTGGGGAGTGGAAAAATTTAAAGAAAAGCTTTTAGAATATACAGGTCCGCTGCCATCCAAAGGCGAAACGGTGCAAAAAGGCTGGAATGCCGGCTATTTTTACGGTGTACACCGCCAAAAGCAGGAAGGGCTGAACTATATCGGCTTTAACGTACCGGTTGGGCGTCTCAGCGCTGACGAAGTATTTGAGATTGCCAGAATAGCCCGCCAATACGGAAACGGCGAGGTTCGTTTTTGCAACTCACAAAATCTTGTTATTCCCAACATTCCAGATTCATATGTAGAGTCGGTGCTTCAAGAAAAAATATTTGAGCGGATTACCGTGCGGCCAAAAACGTTCATTGGATACTCCGTTTCCTGCACAGGCATCGAGTTTTGCAATCTCGCATTGGTTGAAACAAAAGAACGGATGCGTCATGTCGCAGAATACTTAGATAGCCGTTTACAGCTTGATGTTCCCGTGCGCATCCATATGGTCGGCTGTCCAAACTCTTGCGGTCAAAGACAAATTGGCGATATCGGGCTTCAAGGGATCAAAATGAAAACAAAAGACAAAGGCATGGTTGAGGCGTTTGAAATTTATGTAGGCGGTACGCTGCAAAACGACGGAAAATTTAACGAAAAATTAAAAGGCAAGATCCCGGCAGAACAAATCGAAGAAGTGCTTGTATTGCTGTTCTCCTATTTTCAAGAAACAAAGCTGCCTGGCGAGACATTTCTTGATTACTTTAATCGCGTCGGCATTGAAGCGTTGCAGGCAGAATTGGATCGCATTTTAACGAATTTCAGCACAGTTGCATGAAGGTGGCGCCGATGTATTTATATCGCTTTGAAGTAACAACGCAAACAAACACCATCTATCTCGTCATTGCTGCCAGCAGTGACGAGCAAGCGTTTCGTCTTGTCGAAGTAGAGCTTGAAAAACATTTTCTGAAGGTTCCTGATTTTATCGATATTTCGCTGCATGAGAAAAAACCTATTCGCCGCGGCGGAGGATTTATTGTTTACAATGAACCTCGCCACCCAAGCTAGCCGTACGACGGGTGATACAAAATCACTCACTAACGCACCTGTGTTCGAAAGATCAGATGAAGTCAAGTTTAACGCTCACCTTTATCATGCCAATACTTTAAAACTTGGCGCTAACTTGTCCATTCATTCAATAATAGACAAATGAAGCAGCCAATATGTTTGCAGGCGTTTTGGCCAATTGACAAAGACAACATTCATGTGCAGCAATAGAAGAATGCTTAAACAGAAAGGGCTGAACGGAAGGATGGGAAAAGTGTATTTGGTCGGAGCAGGTCCCGGCGATCCAGAACTAATTACCGTCAAAGGATTAATGTGCATTCAAAAAGCAGATGTGATTTTATATGATCGCCTTATTAATGAAGAACTGCTGACATATGCCAAAAAAGAAGCAGAATTGATTTTTTGTGGAAAACTCCCCGGCTATCATACTATGCAGCAGGAAACCATCAATCATTTCCTTGTGCACCATGCGAAGAAAGGAAAAATCGTTGTACGATTAAAAGGTGGAGATCCATTCGTATTCGGCCGCGGCGGCGAAGAAGCCGAGATGCTGGCCAAGCATGGCATTGACTTTGAAATCGTTCCTGGTATTACGTCCGGTATCGCTGCAGCCGCTTATGCCGGCATTCCTGTGACCCATCGCGACTTCAGCTCAAGCGTCGCCTTTATTACAGGCCATCAGCGTGCCGATAACCAAGAAGAAATCAAATGGGAAAGCCTTGCCAAAGGAATTGACACAATCGCCATTTATATGGGCATCAGCAATCTTCCATATATTCGCGATCGGTTAATCAAATACGGAAAAGCGCCATCCACTCCTGCAGCCGTGATCCAATGGGGCACGCTGTACGAACAAAAAACCGTGACAGCCACTCTTGAAACAATTGTCGAAGCTGTTCAACAAAAACAAATCGAAAATCCAAGCATGATTATCATAGGCGAGGTTGTCGCCCTGCGAGAAAAAATTCAATGGTTCGAGCAATTAAGATTCCAAGCATCATCGTTTGCTAACGAAGCATTTTAAGGAGGCGCTTATGCAGGCTGTTTTATATGTTTGTCATGGAAGCCGTCTAGCGAAAGCTTGTGAAGAAGCGATCACTTTTGTTGAACAGTGCAAAATGTCGATCGATTTCCCGATTCAAGAAATTTGTTTTATTGAATTGGCAGACCCTGATATCGCAACAGGAATCGAAATTTGCGTAAAAAAAGGGGCAACAAGCATCATTGTCATTCCTATTTTGCTACTTGCCGCTGGACATGTGAAGCAAGATATTCCAGAGGCCATCCAAAAAGCAAGACAGCGCTACCCTTTTTTGCAAATTTTATTAGATGAACCGTTCGGCATCCATGAAAAAATGGTTTCCATCATCATCGAACGAATGATGGAGAGCGCTGTTCCGCTTCATGAACGTGCCATGATTCTTCTTGTTGCCCGTGGAAGCAGCGATCCCGACACAAAAAGCGCGATGAAAACAATCGCCGGCATGTTGCAGCAAAAAACAAACGTCTCCCGTGTTGACGTATGCTTTCTTGCTGCAGCCGCACCATCGCTGGAGGATGCCTTACAAGCAGCTAAGCAATCCTCTTATCAAACGATTTTCGTCGTCCCTTATTTACTGTTTACCGGAGTGTTAATGAAAAAAATCGAACAGCGGCTGCGCTCTCTTACTTCTTCCGACCAGCAATGGGTCTTATGCGGCTATTTAGGGTATCATCCTTTTCTTAAAGAGCTTATTAAAGAAAAGCTACAAAAATATTCTCGGTTAACGATCGGAGTTTGAAAAGTTCCTTTCCAATCCGATTGATATATAAACGAAGGTCCTATCAAAAAAGGACGGTCGTAAACAAATCGAACAGCAGCAAGTTTCATCGATGTGGAAAATGCTTCATTCCTCCATATCAATAAAGGCGTATTTTTCTTCTTTCAATTAAAGAAAAATTTTTTGGTCTGGACATTTATATGAGTATGGAAAATCCCTCTTCTCGTGTATGATGATAGATAGGGGACATACAAGGAGGGGGAGCAATAGGAATGAAGCGATTGCATGTGATCGTTCATGGCCGCGTCCAAGGCGTCGGCTTTCGCTATTATGCACAACATGAAGCATTAAAATGGGATTTAACCGGATGGGTAAAAAATAATGAGGATGGAACGGTAGAACTGGAAGCGCAAGGACATGAAGAGCGAATTCATCTATTTATTGATAAAATTCGCCAGGGCTCTCCGTTTTCGAAAGTGACCCATTTAGATATTCAATCCATCGATCCTATTCCAAACGAAAAAACATTTCGCATTATTTATTAAAAACAGCCCGGTTGTTTCCCAGCACCGGGCGCTATTGTATTACCATTTATTGGATAATAAAAGTTGTAGGCTGCGGATCGTACAAACAGTTATGAGCAATGCACATGTTCGCATGCTCATTTTTGCGAACCGCCTCCCGACTCACTGGATCGAATGGATAAATGGAAGCTTGCGGATACTCGCCGCATATATCGATCCCTACTACATTTTTATGAACAAACAACTCTTGCAGACAACCAATCAAAGCGGAAAGCGGCATCGTTCCGTGATCCCAATTGGTCATGGCATCCTCCTCGCGAAGAACATCTTTATCAATGCTAATGTATACATTCTCTGTTTGAATATGGGATAAAAGAAGATTCGGAGAAACGATATTGTTTGACAAGACAATGGTCTCAGAAGAAAAAAGAGAAGACTGCCACCGTGTAGGTCCGACAATCACGGCTCTTTGCAGTAAAGGAAGCTCCAGAGCATAAGAAACCCACGAACCGCAGGAGATGATTTGTTCATGATCCGTCCCATTCCCTATATCGGTATGATTATCAAACAAAATGAGCGTAAACGGTTCTTGGATTCTTTTCATCAACAAATATGAGATATAGTGGTAATTACCGCTGCCAATAAACACAAGGTTTCTGCATGTTTGGATGCGCCTTTCCAACTCGCATAAAGAGGCTTGCTCACAATATAGGTTGGTATGCGCTACATCCATTAAATCAATCCATTCGTGCGGCAGCCGACGAAGGCCTGGCTGCGAAACATATGCACCATCAATGTTTAAAAACGTTACACCATTTCCTTGAAAACTCATCCAAATCACCTCTCCTATCACTCAATTGGTGCAAGTTTCTAAACCTATGAAGCCATATTTTTCGCATTTTCTCTATTTTTAGATATTATACAACAAAAAACCCAAACAAGCACGTAAATGGAACGACACCTTCTCTCGCTGCAGCCTCAAAATTACAAATTGATCCCTAGTCTTTCCTCATAGGTTTGCTGGAATCAAAGCATCCATCAATCATCATCTATGAACCTCTCTCACCTACCCTTCGTTTAGAAATGGAAGACTTCTCGGAGGATGATATAAAATGGGCACGATCTTTATCGATATGGTCTATTTTTTCACCGCTTCCTTGCAAACGTCTTGCGGACGAAATATTTTCTTTTATGTCTAGCTTTCATGTACAATAATAAAAACGATGTTCGAGGAGGGGTTTTTTTGCAGCCGATTCGTATTGAAGAGGTACAAACCGTCTTGAATCAGTTCAAAGGTCAAGACGTGTACTTGCATTTAGAAACAACAAACGGGGCATACGCTGCCCATCATAACGAAGGATTTTTCTCAGCAGGTGCATACATCCGCAACGGACGAATCCGTTTCAGCCATGGAAAAATCGTTGGCAAAGGACCTTACCGTATCGGATTAAAGCTGGAGTTGGGCTGGATATATGCAGAAGGGTTAACAGATTGGGAGATGACTGACAAAGGGCAGCTTTTGCTTGCCGGCCATGATTATGAAGGGAAGCTCGCAGTTGCTCTACAATTGAGCCATGAACCTTTTTAAGGAGGGATGAAAATGGAAAGACATGTACTTGTTGTATTTCCCCATCCAGATGATGAAGCATTTGGTGTTTCCGGCACACTGGCCATGCATGCAGAAAAAGGCACTCCGATCACATATGCTTGCCTTACTCTTGGAGAAATGGGACGCAACATGGGAACTCCTCCCTTTGCTAACCGTGAGACGTTGCCGCTCATTCGCAAACAAGAGTTAAAAGCGGCATGCGAAGCGATTGGCATTGACGATTTGCGCTTGCTCGGCTTCCGTGACAAAACGATTGAATTTGAAGATGAAGAACTGATCGCTGATCGCATTAGCGCTATTATAGCAGAAACGAATCCATCTTTAATCATCACGTTTTACCCTGGCTATAGCGTTCATCCTGACCATGACGCATGCGGGGCAGCTGTCATTCACGCCGTCCAGCGAATTCCAAAAGAAGAGCGGCCAATTGTCCATTGTGTCGCATTTGCTAAAAATTGCGAACAAGACTTGGGAAAACCTGATATCGTCCGTGATGTCAGCGCAGTCATTGATAAAAAAATCGCCGCCATTCAAGCACACCGTTCCCAAACAGAAGGATTGATGAGCGCTGCTTCTAAACGCGGCGGTGACGCGTTAGAATGGCTGAAAACGGAGCGGTTTTGGACGTACAAATGGGAAAATTAGAAAAGAAAAGCAGGTCCGCCTTTCTGAAAGACGGCCTGCGTGAACTTACCCACCACCTACGCTTCGCTTAGAAGAGGGGGTTTCAAGCGACTTGCGCGTGTCCGCTGAACGGTAAGCCACACACAATCCCCCCTACGCTTTCCTTCGTTCCGAAGGGGTCCGTTTGAACGATAGAGGATCCTATCGATTGGCGATCACCGACATTCATCTCCCCTGCTCACTGGGCTGTCGCCCTTCCCGCTCCTTGAAGATAGGAGACTTGGGAAAGCTGTTAAAAAACTTATCCCTCTTTCACTTTTTTCGAAGATTTATTCATTCAAACAGGTTTTCTTCTCATTTATAAGGTCATTTCTAAAAGTCGGTGGAACTCTTCTTCCCAATTTCCCTTCTTGCGGAACGATTCCTGGGCAATCGCCTTAAACAATTTTTTTCGTATTCGCTCATCGCTTACATTCCGCAAAATAAATTGGCGGCACTCGTAAAGAAACTCGATATACCGTCCACAATCTTCATCATATTGTTCCGCAAGCTGACGGCGGATTTGCTGGGCGACAGTCGGGCTCGCTCCTCCTGTTGAAACAGCGATCGTCAATCGGCCACGCCTTACCACCGCCGGAACATGAAAATTAGACCGCTCTGGATCATCGGCAATGTTAATCAGTTGATAAGGCTCCGCTGCGGCGGCCACCGCTTCATTTACTTCTCGATTATTCGTGGCCGCAATCACCATCCACGCTTCTTTAATATCGTCAGGAGAAAATGTTTTTTGGCGCCAAACGAGTGCTCCGGCTGCCGCTAACTGTTGAATCCCCCCTGTAGCAGAAGGAGCGACGACCGTAATTTTTGCTTCCGCCTCCAGCAAACCTTTTATTTTCCGTTCGGCCACCCTCCCCCCACCAATGACAACAACGTGTTGATTGGCGATATGCAGCATCACCGGATATCCCATACGAATTTCTCCTTTGCCAAAAACGGCCGTATAGAAACTCTTGGCCTTTTTTCTCCATTATAGTATCTATATCGGTGTCGAGACCAGCCCAACAATACCAAACAAATCGAGTAAACACGAATTTCTTTTTTATTAAGAAGCGAAAAGACCGTTTCAATTATTTCTTCATTTGAATCCTAGTTATTTTTTCCGTATTTTTGATATTTACAACCGCTGTTTTGCTTGTCTCCTTGCCAAATAAAAATGCTCTTGCGCAGGAATCCTCCTTATGAAAGGCGCAGGCGCGCTTTTATTGAGGAAGATTTTCCTTGCAAGAGCTAGCTTAGATGTCACTACAAATGGCCTATATTATTTTTGTGTCGCTTCTTGAATCCATTTGGCCAAACGCTCATTTTCTTTCTTCATATGCTCCAACCATTGTGGAAGCAAGGAAGAAAGGGCCTGTTGATCATTTTTCTTCATTGCCTCATGCGTTTGATGATGAAGCTTATACAATTTTTGTCTTTCTACTTTTGTCATCCATCTCTTATGTTTATGTAACTTCTTCCATTCTTTTTTGAACTGCTGTTTGGTTATTTCTTTATTGGCAAGACGGTCAATTAATTGGTCAAAATCCGCTTCTCTTTTCTTTTTCATCTCTGCATGTTTTGCTTGCAGGGCCTTTTGCACTTCTTCGCTTTGCAGTTGCTTTCTTAGTTCTTTTCGTTCATTAAGAATCTTTTGCCATTCTGCAGCTTGATTCGGTGTATATTTTTTTACAATTTCCAGCCATTTTTGTTCATCCAGTTCTCCATGTTTGAACATATGCCCTGCAAATGCTTGAGCTCCTGCCTCCATGCTAGGCTCTCTTTGTTCCGCCAGCGCTCCTGTGGGAATCACAAGCATGAGCGCTAACACCCAAAAAATCCATCGCATTTTCATCATGTTTCACTCTCCTTTGAAATTCAAAATGATGGAGTCAAACAAAATAGCAAACCTAATGATATCTTCCCCACTTTTCAAGAAACTTTGCACGCAAAATAAAAAAGCTTGCCGATAAACCGCAGCAAGCTTTTTCTATTGATTACCGAAACTTTTCATCAATCCGCTGTTGATAGTCGCGCAAGGCTTGAGAATTCGTTTTATTGCGCCTTTTCATAAGCGAATTCCAACGAAGGAGTTTTTCATTCAGTTTTTTCCTGAGTTTCTCTTTTTCTGTTTCATCATCACAACAACGCAATAGGTCTTCGATGGTCATTACATCCTTTTTTAATTCGACTTCCTCAGAGACATATCCGGCATTTTTCAACAGCAGATAGCCGATTCGCAAGTCTTCAGGAATATGCGACAAATCTTCCAACTCCAGCGGTTTGCCCAATCCAGGAAGATGATCAAATTCCCCATTTTTCAAGGCTTCCCGAATTCTTTCCTCCGCAATTTTTGAAATAATATCCATTTGATCTCACATCCATCTTTAGCTTATGATGGCACTTGCTTGCTGTTTATGCTGATCAAGAAATTGTACCAATTCGCCGTACGGAAGCGGCCTTGTATAATAATAGCCTTGCACTTCGTCGCATTGTTTTTCTTTTAAATAGGCAGCCTCCAGCTCTGTCTCTACCCCTTCCGCAAGCACCTTTACACCTATATTATGCCCTAAAGTGATAATCGCTGGCAAAATAGCTTCTTCTTCTTTTTGGACATTTTGCACAAATGAACGGTCAATTTTCAAGCGATCAATCGGCAGTTTTTTCAAATAGCTTAACGAGCTGTACCCTGTCCCAAAGTCATCAATACTGACATTGACACCTACATTTTTCAGCTCTTTTAAAATCGGAATGGCTTTTTCCGTATCCATCGTCATGCGTTCAGTAATTTCGATATCTAGGCAATGGGGCGGAAAATCGGTTTTTTCAAGGATTTTCGCAAGCTTATAAATAAGCTTTCTGCTTTCAAACTCACAAGGCGACAAATTAATAGAAACGGATAAGGAAGGATATTGATGAAGCAACAGCTTTGTTTGCCGGCATGCTGTTTCCATAACCCATTCGTTAATCGAAATGATGAAACCCGTCTCTTCGGCAATCGGAATAAATGCGTTTGGCGAGATCATTCCTTTTTCCCTATGCTTCCATCTGATAAGTGCTTCGATTCCGATCACTTTTCCTGTTTGCAGTTGAATTTGCGGCTGATAGTGAAGCTCAAATTCCTCCGCTTCCAGCGCCTTGCGCAATTCTCTTTCCATATGAATTTTTTCATAAATGGTTCGATTCATTTGTTTCTCAAAAAAGCGAAATTGGCCAATGGCCTGTTTTGACAATTCATGTCTAGCTATATCAGCTCTGCGAATTAATGTGTGACCATTATCTCCATCTTTCGGATAACAACTAATGCCGATTTTTAGCGTCAAGCGAAATTCCTGTTCGTTCACGATCAACGGCTCTTCCATTGCTTCGATTAAACGCTGGCATAATTCGCTTACTTGTTCGTCTCTGTCCACTTGCGGCAAAATAACGATGAATTCGTTCCCGCCCCATCTGCCAAAAATGTCGGTTTCACCGACTAGATTTTTTATCTTCGCCACGGATGCTAGAAGCACTTGATCCCCAACCGTATAGCCATACAAATCGTTTACCGCTTTTATTCCCTTCACTTCCATAAACATAACTGCTGTTTTTCTTTTGAGATTTTGTGCATCCGTTAGCTTTTCGCTTAACATCTGATAGAGCATTTCTTTATTAGGCAAACCTGTTAAATCGTCATAAAACGCAATATAGTTCATTCGATCTTCATGTTTTTTTCGTTCTGTAATATCTCGGACGGCTACTACATCGACCATTCGGGATCGGGAATAATCATCATATTTGCGCTTCAAAACCTCTGCAGGGAAAGTCGTGCCGTCTTTTTTACGCAAATGCACTTCATATGTCGTATCTTCAACCAAAGATTGCGTCCAATCTGGCAATGGAGGGGAAGCGACAAGCGCTTCCATCGGTGTCCGCATCAGCTCGTTCTCTGTATAACCGAATAACCGGCATGCAGCATGATTCACTTCCAAAATCGTTTGCCCCGAATAAATAATAATTCCTTCCATAGATATTTCAGAAAGACGTTTAAGACGATGCTGAATCCTTTGCACTTCTTCGCTATATTTTTTAAAAGATAGTTTGTCTAAGCGGACATAGAGCAGCAATAAATAAAAAATATAAGAAATAAAAAATAGTAAAAAGATCCTTCCCATTCCTTTGTGTAGTTGATGGTGCATTTTCTTCATATAGTGTGCTCCATCATAGCGAATGATTAAAACGGCATCCACCTTGCCTTGCTGGGTCAGGATTGGACAAAATATAACAAAGTTTTTTGGCAAATCCCCCTCCCTCTATAAAATATTGATTTACTCGTTTTTTCTTTAAATTTCTTTGATTTTTATAAGCATCGACGTTTCGTAGACATCAGGAATAAGGATATAAATTCAATATTTATAAATTTTTGGATAGGTAGGGTGTAGGGGAACAAACTCCATCATCCTATTTTTTTGAAAATGGAGGACTTTTCCCTATGATCGCACCAATGGATCTCCACTCGTCTCATGGCGGTGTACCCTCCCATGTCTCACGGAGTCCTTTCGCTCCTACATTCCTTCGTTCAACCTATCCATGAGGTGGAGGTCGGTTTATGCTCACTTGCTGGGTCTATGCCCGTATGGTGTGATAACGACCGACTTCTCCGTGCTTCTGATGTCTACCTTCAATACGTGTTTTCAGGTTAAGCGACTTCCTGTAATGTCTTTAAGTGTGGAATATCTTGCATCATTTTCTCTTCACTGAACGGAATTTGACGTCGACCAATCGTGAACAAGATTCGAATAAGTTTACTGCATAATGCCACAAGAGACTGCTTACCGGTTAATGGGTTATCCGGCCGTGTGCGATAGTATTCATGTAAGGCTTTAAAGGCTCTGTTTTTCGCTGATAGGGGCATCACCACCCGGAATAAGAGGGCGCGCAGTCGTTTTCGGCCTCGTTTACTAATCGTCGTTTTTCCTCGATGTTTCCCTGATTCATTCTTTTTTAAGTTCAGCCCCGCCAGTTTGATGATTTGGCGTGGATGCTGATACTGGTGGAGGCTACCCACTTCCGCGAAAAAGCCCACAACCGTCATTTCTCCGATGCCTTTGATCTCGCTCATCTCTTTGGCGCCCGGAATCGTTTGAACCATTTCACTTAATTGCTTTTCCAGTTCGTCTAGACGATGGGTTAAATACTCGTATTTCTCGAGTAAATAACGTAATTCTTCCTTGGCCATTTGAGTGCCCGTTTGAAGCCCGATAGAGGATTGGGCTGCCTCTTTCAATTGTTCGATTCGCTTCCTTCCAACGGCTCGTTTGACGACTTTCTTGACTTCCAAAAGAAGCTGTTCGCATGGAATCTTTGCGATTTCTTTTGGAAGATATCCCAATTTTAAAAGTTGCAGCGCTGCTTTTCCGGTCCAATCTTTAAACACCGTAAGAAACTCCGGAAAATAGCGATCCAGCCAATTGTGTACTTGGGCTTGAACCGCATATAGATCCTGTGTCATCATATCATGAAGTTTCATGCCTTCACGTAATTCTGCGTAGATTCCCTTTGGAAGAATCGGGATGGAATATCGTCCATCCTTGACGAGTTGGGCTATGACTTTTGCGTCTTTCACGTCATTTTTCGTAGGAGAGTTGTCATCCAGCTCTTTACTTCGTTTCACATGCATCGGATTCACGGTAACACATCGGATGTCATAAGCTTGTAAGAAGTAAGCAAGATTTAGCCAATAGTGTCCCGTTGGCTCCATTCCTACGATGACATCTCTTTTTTCATGTTGATTCATCAAGGTGTGTACCCAATTTAAAAACGTTTGAAACCCTGTTCTTGAGTTTTCAAATACAACGGCCTTCGATAGATCGAATCCCCGGTGATCTTGAGCTCTTGCCACGTGTTTGTGTTTTGCGATATCAACGCCAATGATTAATGTTTGTTCAGTGATTTGTCTAATTTTCGAATTTCGGTTATAATTCATATTAGGTCCTCCTTGGTTTATTAGTTAGGGGTCAAGGCCTTGACACCCTGTATCATACCAAGGGGACTTTTTTTGTTTCAAATCTCATTTTTCCTCATTACAGGAATGCTCATTTTTAATGCTGATCTTTCCTTGAAATGCTTGCGCCAGCTCTGACATATGCGCCTGATAGGCCGCCCCGCTCGGCAAATCCTGAACCTGTTGTCCATCATGCTTTCCATCATCTGCTTTGACGGAAAGCATGACATAATTCTGACCATCTGCTCGTTGTTTTAATGTATAAATTTGGCGTATATTGGGATGATCATGCTGCCAGCGATTCAACGTACGCAAAAGACCGAGGTAGGTTTTATCATTTGCATTGGTTGTGTCTGTTACCTGCTGGTGATTCATTTGCGAGAGTTCAGCGGCGAAACTTGCCGCCAAACGTGACAAATTTCGTTCATATTTTTGGCGTTCCTGATGTTCAAGCCCGTTCACATACCAAATGCCAGTGGCTAGCAGTAAAAAAACAAAAACATAAAAAAGCATTGTCGATCGTTGCGCTATATAAAAAATAGACACCTTGAGCTTTCTATGAATCAATCGATTCATTTGTTGCTGTCCGAATAAAATCACGATTAAAATGCCAACAGTAAATAACATATATTCACTCATTTTCGATAGCATAAACGCTCACCATGCACTTTTATTTATTATTATAAATGGAAAATATAGAGGTTTCTCCCTTCATCCTTCCTATTTTTTCGACATTTTCTGACATTCTCTAGTTATATATGTATATCCTTTAAATACGCTCTATCGGTAAACAAAAGCAGCCGATTGATCGGCGAATGTGAAGACATGAAGC
The DNA here is from genome assembly GCF_001634265.1 of Anoxybacillus sp. B2M1. Classification (NCBI taxonomy): domain Bacteria; kingdom Bacillati; phylum Bacillota; class Bacilli; order Caryophanales; family Anoxybacillaceae; genus Anoxybacillus; species Anoxybacillus sp. B2M1. Next base: position 2,139,733 of record NZ_CP015435.1, read on the forward strand.
CGAACGCTTTCTGTTCCTCGCATAAACAAAGCGCAAACGCTGAAAGTGTAGTCACATAAAGCTTTATATATAGTACCAGGTCTTAAATCTTCGTCATCAAATTTTGTAATTTGTCTGTAATATTATTTAATTTAAATGTAACAACATTTCGACAATATTTTTGCTATACTGAAACCTGTGAGAAAGAAACGGAAACTCGTTGTCGGAGGTTTAAGGAAAATGAATAGAACGTTTACAGTCACTCTACTATCATTCATGATTGTATTTAGTTCTCTTTTTGGTAACGCTTTCAAAGCGGAAGCGGCTGTAAATACACAAAAAGTCGTCACAGAAGCAAAAAAAATGATCGGCACTCCTTACAAATTCGGCGGTACAACTCCAAAAGGCTTTGATTGTTCCGGCTTTGTCTACTATACATATAAAAAGGTCGGTAAAACATTACCGCGATCCGCAGCATCTATGTACCAAAAAGGAACAAGCGTACATACATCAAAATTAAAGCCTGGTGATCTCGTATTTTTCAGTACATATAAAAAAGGTGCTTCCCACGTTGCGATTTACATTGGCAACAACTCCATCATTCATGCTACATCAAGCGGTGTAAAAATCGATCGTTTAAATAACTCTTACTGGAAACCAAAATTTATCGGCGCTAAAAGAGTAGCATAACTCAAAAAAAGGTCCCTCCATAAAAATGAAGGGACTTTTATATATTCACAGGGGATCGGGGGAATACTTGGAAAACTCTACACCCCTATTATGTCCAGCTAGCAAGTCACTTATACGTAGATCCCCTAAAATTTTTATCCTGCTTACCCGTCTTTACTTTCTTCAAACAAGCCGCTTTCCTTAACCGCTTCAAATAATACTTCCACAATATGCACAGCACGAACTTTTTCTCCCAGCCCTTTCCTCTCAATTCCTAGTTTCATTTGCAGCAAACAGCCAGGATTAGCCGTCACAATGGTAGTCGCTCCCGTTTGTTCTGCATACACCATTTTATGATCTAAAATTTGCATGGCCATTTCCGGTTCAACAATATTGTAGATCCCTGCAGAACCGCAGCAGCGATCAGACTCTCTCATTTCGCGAAATTCTACACCAGCAATCGATTGAAGCAGTTGCCGCGGCGCAGATGATGTTCTCATGACATTTCGCAAATGGCACGAATCCTGATAAGTAACAATTTTCGGCGGCAGCTTCAGTCCTTTATGCTGAAACCCTAATTCTATTAAAATAGCAGAAATGTCACGAACTTTCTCCACAAAAGCTTTAGCGCGGTCAACCCAATCAGGATCATCTTTCAACAAATGATCATACTCCATTAAAAACGCTCCACAACCGCCTGCATTTGTAATAACGGCATCTGCCTGACATTGCTCAAACGCCTCAATGTTTCGCTTGGCTAACCATTTAGCCTGCTCTTTTTCTCCGCTGTGTCCATGCAAAGCGCCGCAGCATGTTTGCAAAGATGGAATGACAATTTCACATCCAGCTAGTTGCAATAGCTTCATCGTTGCATCATTCGTTTCGATAAACAGCGTATCCATTAAGCAACCGGAGAAAAAAGCGACTCTTCGTTTCGCCTCTCCTTGTGCCGGCAAATGCTTTGGCCGCTTTTTCATTTTTTTTAGCGTTGGAGCACTTGGCAAAACCTTTTCCATTTCCCTTAAATGGGCAGGCAAAACATGAGACAATCTCGTTCTCTGTAAAAACGTTTGCAGTCCTGAGCGCTGATAAAATCCAAGGGAGGCTGTTGCTACGCGCACACGATTAGGATAAGGAAACAATTCTTTAAACACCAGCTTACGCAGCACGCGAACAGGCCATGAATGTTTTTTATTTTGCTGAATAATATCGCGCGCTTCTTCCAATAAATGTCCATAACGGACGCCTGAAGGACAAACCGGCTCACAAGCTCGGCATCCCAAACACATATTCAGTGTACGTTCAACGTCCTCATCCGGTTCAATCAAACCATCGACTACCGCCTTCATGATGGCAATGCGTCCTCTTGGCGAATGCAGCTCCTGTGATCCCGATTCTATATACGTGGGACATGACGGCAAGCAAAAACCGCAACGCATACAGTTCATAAGCTCATCTTCGTTCATCCGTTCACGAAACTGATCTTGGATCGCTTTTTGTTTTTTTGATGAAGTCATTTTGTTACCACCACACGTTTCCTCGTACTTTTCGCAAACACTTTTCCTGGATTCATAATATTGTAGGGATCAAGCGCACGCTTGATCGCTTGCATCACCTCTACCCCTTCCTTGCCAAGCTTCCATTCTAAATATGGCGCCTTCATGGCTCCCACTCCATGTTCCCCGGTAATCGTACCCCCAAGCTCAATCGCCTTGGCAAAAATTTCGGCAAACGCTGCTTCCACTCGCTCCATCTCTTCATCATCACGTGCATCCGTCGGACATGTTGGATGCAAATTGCCATCGCCGGCATGCCCAAATGTACAAATCATGACGCGATATTTCTCGGCAATTTCATTGATGGCTGTTACCATTTTTGCTATCTCTGAACGCGGTACAGTGGCATCCTCCAAAATCGTTGTCGGCCGTAGGCGAGCAAGGGCGGATAATGCCGAACGCCGCGCTGTGCGCAAAGCATCGGCTTCTTGTTCAGAACGGGCCAATTGTACAGACACCGCCTGTTCCTCTTTACAAATTCTTTCTATTTGCCGCATCTCTCTTTCCACCACTTCACGTGCACCGTCTTGCTCGATAAGAAGAACGGCCTTTACATCTGTCGGCAAGCCAATTTGTGCATAATCTTCTACAACTCTAAGCGTTGGCTGATCTAAAAATTCCAATGTCGCAGGGATGATTTTGCTTGCAATAATTTTGGACACAGATCGGGCAGCCGCCTCTAAATCTTGATAAAGAGCTAGCATCGTTTTCTTTGCCTCCGGCATCGGCACAAGCTTCAGCGTAGCCTCTGTGATAATTCCAAGCGTTCCTTCCGATCCAACCAATAATCTTGTTAAATCATAACCAGCCACATCTTTGGCCAATTTTCCTCCTGTGCGAATAACGTCTCCATTGGCCAACACCGCCTCAAGCCCAAGGACATAATCACGAGTGACTCCATATTTCAGCCCGCGCAGACCACCGGAATTTTCATTAATATTTCCTCCAATCGTTGAAATTTTCATCGAGCTTGGATCAGGTGGATAAAACACCCCTTTTTCTTCTACTGATTTAATCAAATCGAGCGTAATCACCCCCGGTTGAACCGTTGCTGTTAAGTTGTCTTCATCAATTTCAAGAATGCGATTCATATGCTTAAAAAGCAGGACAATTCCACCTTCTATCGGACATGTTCCGGCACACAGATTCGTACCGGAACCGCGTGGAACAATCGGAATGCGGTACTCGGCGCAAACTTTCACAATCTCGGAAACTTCCTTCGTATTTCGTGGCGCCATCACCGCCTCAGGAATCGCTTGAAATTGCGGAGTGGCATCATAGGAATAAACAAGTCTCCCCGCTTTTGAATCGTCATAGTTTTCCCGGCCAACGATTTGAATAAATAATTGTTTAGCTGCTTCAGAAATCAATGATTCTCACCCTCTCTAAAAACGTGATATACAGGCAACTTGAAGATAGAGCGCATGATGCCGATTTTGGCATCGCCTTCTTATCTATAAGAAGAAGCCATGGCTTTCATCATTTTTTAGTCGACTTCAATGCTTGTTTATGACTTGATAAACTAAGGCAACGAGCCTTTAGACAATCGAAGGCAAGTCAATGGAATTGATAGAATTCGCACCGCTAAATATAGAAAAATGAAAGGGAAGCCCCGTTCTATATAACTTAAGAAAAAAGGAGCCTTTTCACAGAGAAGGTGGTCTCCACCTGTGCTGGCTTCCTTTTTTCAGCAAGCACTATGGAATCATCCATGACAAAATAGTGGACTGTAAAAATGTCATAATCCCAATTAAAATAATGAAAAAGATGCTATGCTTGACTGTAAAGCGGAATAAATCGGATTCTTTGCCGGCTAAACCTACCGCAGCACAGGCAACCGCAATCGACTGCGGTGAAATCATTTTCCCTGTCACACCTCCTGATGAGTTAGCTGCCAGTGCAAGCACAGGATCCATTCCGATCGAAGCAGCGGTAATCTTCTGTAAATTCCCAAAAAGTAAATTAGATGATGTATCTGAGCCTGTGATAAACACCCCTAACCATCCGAGAAACGGAGAAAAGAAGGAGAACAGTGAACCTGTTTTAGCCATCGCCATTCCCAATGTCGTACTCATTCCAGACGCATTGGTCACATAGGCGAAACCAACTACGGCTGTGATCGTAATAATCGGAAACTTTAATTCTTGCAACGTCTCGGCAAAAGTCTCGGCCCATTGCTTCCAAGAAATGCGGACAATAAATTTGGTCACAATAGCCGCTAAGAAGATGGCTGTTCCTGCTGCTCCTAGCAGTTCTAGTTTATAGACAGCTGCAATCGGCTGACCATTGGCATCAATAATTTTATTGCTTAATCCGGGAACCTCCGGCATCCATGTCAAATAATGCCCTATTGTATTAAGCGCTTTCAACATCACATTTGTTCCTTCATAATGCCCCGTGAGCGCTGCCTTCATCTGTGGAATTCCCCAGATCGAAATAAACAAGGTTAATACTAAAAACGGGGACCATGCTTTGAATACTTCACCGCTTGTATAGCGCTTTTGTGCTTGAATGGTCGCTGCCGCTTCCAACTCCGAATCAAAACGATAAATGGTTTTCGGTTTCCAAAATCTCAAAAAAACCGTCAAAGCAACAAGCGACACTAACGCTGATAAAATATCTGGCAATTCCGGCCCCAAGAAGTTTGAGCTAACATATTGAGTAACGGCAAACGAAATTCCTGATATCAAAATCGGCGGCAGCACTTCGAGCGTTTTTCTCCATCCAGCCATAATGAGTACAAGGTAAAACGGAATAAAGAAGGATAAAAATGGAAGTTGCCGACCCACCATTTTTGAAATTTCCATTGCCGGAATGCCTGTCGGCCCTTCTAACGCAGTAATAGGAATACCGATGGCCCCAAAAGCGACAGGGGCTGTATTAGCAATTAAACAAATGCCGGCCGCATATAATGGATGAAATCCAAGTCCTACGAGCAAAGCAGCAGAAATCGCCACCGGCGCTCCAAATCCGGCCGCCCCTTCTAAAAAGGCTCCAAATGAAAATGCGATAAGCAGCGCTTGCAACCGTCTATCTTCTGTAATAGACAATACCGAATTGCGAATAATATCGAACTTTCCTGTTTTTACTGTTAATTTATACAAAAATACCGAAGTGATAATAATCCATCCGATGGGCAAAAGACCGTAAACAGCCCCCTGTGTGGCGGACATGGCAGCAATTGACACAGGCACCCTGTAAGCGATTACAGCTATGACCAATGAAACGATCAAAGTCGTAACGCCTGCTACATATCCTTTCATTCTTTTAATCGCCAGCGCCCAAAAAAAATAAAGAATCGGCACAAGAGCCACAACGGCCGATAAGGCTAAATTATCAGCAATCGGTGTAAAATCTTGCTTCCACTGCATAGCAAATCCCCTCCCAATTTAATATCTCCCCTGAAAAAGATGATAATTAGGTCATCTGATGACCATGTGTTTATACTGACAAAAATTATATGCTCTCTTTAGAAAAAACTCAATATGAAATTATGAAATTTTGTGAAATTTCTTTCGCTGATTCTTCGCGAAAATTTTTGTATAATATAAATTATGTGACAAGCTGTTACACTTCTCAGTATGAGGTGACTATTTTTGGAATATAAACAAATTAAACCGAAAAAAATTTACGAAGAAGTAGCGGAAACCATTTTTGATATGATTAAAAGCGGGGTGTTGAAGCCCGGAGACAAGCTCGATTCTGTTCAGCAGCTAGCAGAGAATTTTCAAGTGGGGCGTGCAGCGATTCGCGAAGCACTAACCGCTTTAAAAGCCATGGGCTTAATTGAACTAAAGCAAGGAGAAGGAACCTACATCCGTGAATTTGATCCGACGATGCTTTCTTTTCCTATTTCCATTGCCGCTCTTATGAAAAAGGAAGATATCGCCTATTTATTGGAGGTCCGCAAACTATTAGAGGTGGGCGCTGCCGGCGTAGCTGCCCGGAAGCGAACAGAAAGGGACTTGAAAGCGATGGAGGAGGCACTCGAACAAATGCGGCAAGGAATCGGCAATGAAAAAATTGGGGAAAAAGCTGATTTCCTCTTCCATATTGCTATTGCAGCAGCATCACAAAATCCCATTTTGGTTAGTCTGATGAACAATATATCAGAAATGATGATAGAAACCATGCGAGAAACAAGACGAATTTGGCTTTTTTCTAAACAAGCAACAAGCGAACAGCTGCTTGAAGAGCATATGAATATTTTTGAAGCGATTCAGCGCCAAGATGTCAATGCTGCACAAGCTCGCATGCTAGAGCATCTATCAAACGTAGAGCAAGTACTAAAAAAATATATTTCTCCTCATAGCGCCAACTAAAGAAAGATGGCGCTTTATTTTTTTCAAAATTGTTATATAATTATTCATATAGTCATCTGATGACCTGTTTATCTTGCTTCCATATGTGCAGCAAAACAAAAGGGATCTTTTTTCGGTGGCTAACCGATTGAAATCATTGATTTTCCCGTAAACATCGATGATCCCATGCCCACGATTATGTTTTCTTTCAATTCAAGATACACTTCCATACCGAGAAACTCCATCATTTAATACCAAGGAGGGAAGCGCACGATGAAAGTCACGCTGTTTATTACTTGTTTAGTAGATTTATTTCATACCAATGTCGGCAAATCAACCGTCGAGCTGCTGGAACGATTAGGATGCGAAGTCGAGTTCCCGGACGCCCAAACCTGCTGTGGACAGCCCGCCTACAATAGCGGGTACGTCAAAGAAGCAAAAGAAGCGATGAAGCATATGATTCGTACATTCGAGCATGCAGAATATATTGTTGCTCCCTCTGGCTCATGTGCCACCATGTTTAAAGAATATCCGCAAATTTTCCGCGGAGACAGGGAATGGGAAGCAAAGGCAAAAACTCTCGCAGCCAAAACATACGAATTGACTCAATTTCTTGTGGAGGTGTTAAAAGTAGAAAATGTCGGGGCTAAGCTTCAAGGAAAAGCAACCTATCATACGTCATGCCATATGACGCGGTTGCTTGGTGTGAAAGAAGCCCCTTTTAAGCTATTAAAACATGTGGAAGGCTTGGAAATGGTTCCACTTCCGAATGCCCATACCTGTTGTGGCTTTGGCGGTACGTTTTCCGTCAAAATGGGGGACATCTCTGAGCAAATGGTGGATGAAAAAATCCAGCATATTGAAGAAACAGAAGCGGATTATTTAATCGCTGCGGACTGCGGCTGTTTAATGAATATAAAGGGGCGCATCGAACGAGCGCAGAAGCCAATCCAAGTGATGCATATTGCAGAAGTACTTAATAGTCATGAATGAGGGAGGGAAAAAATATGTCGATGAAAATCGGAGAAGAGCCATTTCATGCACGCGTAAAATCAGGAATTGATAATTCATTTATGCGCGGCGCTGTCGCTGGAGCCCAAGAACGATTGCATGCCAGACGGCTAAAGGCCGCTGCGGAGCTCGGCAATTGGGAAGAATGGCGGGCGCTCGGGGAAGAAATTCGCCAACATACACTAGCCAATCTTGATTTTTACTTGTTTCAATTAAGTGAAAACGTTGCCAAGCGCGGAGGCCACGTTTTTTTCGCCCAAACTGCCGAAGAAGCTTCACAATACATTCTTGACGTCGCCATGGAAAAGCAAGCCAAAAAAATTGTCAAATCCAAATCGATGGTTACAGAAGAGATCCATCTGAATGCTGTGCTGGAAAAAGCGGGCTGCGAAGTCATTGAAACGGATCTCGGAGAATACATTTTGCAAATGGATGACCATGATCCCCCTTCCCACATTGTCGCACCCGCCTTGCATAAAAATAAAGAACAAATTCGCGATGTTTTTCGCCAGAAGCTGGCCTATGACAAAACCGAAAAGCCAGAAGAACTGGCCCTTCATGCCCGCCAAACACTGCGCCGGGAGTATTTAAGCGCCGATATCGGCATTACCGGCTGCAATTTCGCCATTGCCGAGTCCGGTTCGATCACGCTTGTTACAAATGAAGGAAATGCCGATTTAGTAACAGCCCTTCCTAAAACACAGATTACCGTTATGGGCATGGAACGAATTGTGCCGACTTTCGCAGAAATGGAAGTGCTTGTAAGCTTACTCACACGCAGCGCTGTCGGGCAAAAATTAACAAGCTATATTACGGTACTAACCGGCCCTCGCCATCTTGAAGAGGTAGACGGCCCAGAAGAGTTTCACCTTGTCATTGTCGATAATGGCCGATCCAATATTTTAGGGACAGAATTTCAACCCGTGCTGCAATGCATTCGCTGCGCGGCCTGTGTCAATGTTTGCCCGGTGTACCGTCATATTGGCGGTCATTCATATGGATCCATTTATTCCGGGCCGATCGGTGCCGTCCTTTCCCCACTGCTTGGAGGCTATGATGATTATAAAGAACTGCCGTACGCTTCAACATTATGTGCAGCCTGTACGGAAGCATGTCCTGTCAAAATACCGCTTCACGAACTGCTGCATAAGCATCGGCAAGTCATCGTGGAACAAGAAGGAAGAGCCCCTATTTCAGAAAAATTAGCCATGAAAGCATTTGGCTTAGGTGCAGCATCAACGACATTTTACAAACTGGGCTCGAAAATGGCACCAAGCGTCTTGAATCCATTTACAACCAATGAACGCATTTCAAAAGGGCCCGGACCGTTAAAAACGTGGACAGCGATTCGCGAATTCCCAGCGCCCGAAAAAGAAAGGTTTCGCGATTGGTTTCATCATCGAAAGAAAGCAGGGGATCAGCCATGAAAAGAGGACGTATCCATCGCCGAGAAGCGTTTTTAAATCAAGTTGCCGAGCGGCTTGGACGAAAAATGTACGCGACAAACGTACAGGCTCCTCAGTGGCAGCATCAGCCGCAATGGACTGTATTTCAAGGGTATAGTGAGGACGATTTGCTAGAAGTATTGAAGACGCAGTGTGCAGCCATCCATACCGATGTATTTGAGACAAACAAAGAACAGCTTCCTCTTACCTTGCAAAAAGTCGTATCCCGTTATGGGGGTGGTCCTGTCGTGACATGGAATGACCCGCGTTTTGCGGAATATGGATTATCCCATCTTTTGGACCATCATTGGCGAAACAGCGGCATTCACGTTCATATATGGGATCCGTCTCTTGGAACGGCCAATATCACAGAGGCCGAGCAGGCGAATATCGGGATCACTTTTAGCGATATCACATTGGCAGAATCGGGGACCGTTGTCTTATTCAGCGATCGCGGAAAAGGACGCACTGTCAGCTTCTTACCACAAAACTATATTTGCCTCATTCCGAAAAGCACCATCGTGCCCCGAATGACGCAAGCCGCTTTTTATATCCATCAGCAAGTCAAAGCGGGAAAAGAAGTCGCATCATGTATCAATTTCATTACCGGTCCAAGCAATTCAGCCGACATTGAGATGAACTTAGTAGTGGGGGTCCACGGCCCTGTGAAAGCTGCTTATGTGGTCGTAACAGACGGCTAAGGCTCAAATGGGACTCTAGTACAGAGACAAACCAACAAAAATAAAGAACCGAACAGCTTCACTAAAGACTAAGCTTTCGTCCATTAAGCAAGCTGTTCGGTCATTTTTCTTTTAAGCAAGATATCATGTTTCAGCCTGAAGATTTTATAATAGATCAGAACAAATCCACAGCCTTGGATCATTTATTCATATAGCAAAAGTACAAGCAGCGCCGCTTTCAGACCTATGAATCGATTGCTAAGAAGCCACATCATATAACTCCCCAATAGACTCCGTTGAGAGGTAGAAGACCCCGACGGATATGCTAACAATCCTTTTATATCATTCTGCCTTTTTCTCTTTGCGCTTCCGCCTTTTTATTTGTCAGATAAGCGAGGGCCAGTACAAAAATCGTCAAACCCGCAGCAATCGCATAAGAAAGCGGACCTTTTGGCAAATGGAGGAAACTTGTAAACCCCTCATCCTCCATCATCATTTTTCCTCCTGTCCAAGCTAAAATGCCGGACCCAATATACGTAATCCACACATGTTTTTCCATAATGGCCACGATCGCCTTCGAGCCAAAAATCATAATCGGAATGCTGATAGCTACGCCAAATGCAATCATACCAACGTGCCCTTCCGATGCCCCCGCCACAGCGACCACATTATCTAAGCTCATTACTGCATCTGCTACGATAATCGTCCAAATGGCTTTTAAAAGACGATCAGATGATTGAATATTCGCTGTCTCTTCATGCTCAACCAACACTTTATACGCAATCCAAAGCAATAAAAGTCCGCCAGCTAAATGTACGAATGGGATTTTCAGCAAAAAGACAATGATGGCGGCAAACAAGATCCGCAAAATAACCGCTCCGCCTGTTCCCCAAAAAATTGCCTTATTTTGCTGCTCTTTCGGAAGCTTCCTTGTCGCCATTGCGATCACAATCGCATTATCGCCAGACAAAATAATATCAATAGCAATAATTTTGATTAGTGCTATCCACGCATCATAAGACCATATGGCATCCATATAAAGTTCTCCTTTTAAAAAACTAATATACCTTCCCTCTCATCTTATACGAAACCATCTATCTGGGCAACCTTTCTGTACTATATCCTCCTTCTCTCTATTCCTAAGTTTATCATGCTTACTGTTTTTTCTGCATGTGTCTGTCATATGATGAAAACCGCACATTCATATTTTCATTTTCTCTCGATCAGCACCGGCAAGCCCAGAAGCCATTCAGCTGTTTTCAAGAGAAGGTTGGCACGATTTCTCCTCCAGAACATGCCCATTCCATAAACAAAGAAAAAATAAAACGACAAGCTTACTTACGAACGCTTGTCGTTTTTGGTTTCGATTTTTCCTCACTTATTTAAGAAAATTCAAACATAATCGTTTAGCCACCTTTTAACGGAATATAAGTAGGAGGAAGTTCATCCGTTTGTTATCAATCGGCGTAGGTTGTTGCTATCACATCACCCCTGCTTCTTTCTGCCACTACCCTTCCTGCTTTCAATACCATATGAACGTGATTGACTCCATAATGGTACGGCACATACGCGTAATTTGGCGCATCCCAAATAACCAGATCCGCTTTTCTTCCAATTGCAATCCTCCCTGCTTCTTCCCCGCGATGAATCGCATAAGCCGCGTTTACCGTTACTGCGTGCCAAATTTCCTCCGGCGTCATTTTCAGCTTCAATGCCGCAATCGACATAATGAGCTGCAAATTTTCTGTCGGCGAGCTTCCCGGATTAAAATCGGTTGAAAGAGCGACCGCCGCCCCTGCATCAATCATCGACCGCGCTTTCGCATAAGCTTCCTTTCCTAAATAAAAGGACGTCCCTGGCAGGAGGACAGCAATGGTGTTTGACTGAGCCAATTTCCGAATTCCAGCTTCTGATGCTCCCACTAAGTGGTCACCGCTTGCGGCTCCCAATTCAACTGCTAATTCCGTGCCGCCAAGGGGATCAATTTCATCCGCGTGAATTTTCACAGCAAATCCTTTTGCCTGGGCAGCCTGCAAAAAGGCGCGGGACTGCTCTACCGTAAAAACACCTGTTTCACAAAAAATATCGACAAACTCAGCAAGCTGTTCCGCTTTCACGACATCGAGCAATTCAAGCATCTCCGCCAAAAATTGTTCAGGGTCGTGCTGATATTCAGGAGGAATGGCATGAGCTCCAAGAAAGGTAGAGACCAGATCAATCGGATGCTCTTCCTTCAATCGCTTCACAACACGAAGCTGCTTAAGTTCTGTCTGCCGATCCAGCCCGTACCCGCTTTTCGCTTCAACTGTAGTCATACCATAGGAAAGCATTCGGTCAAGATGAAGCTTTGCTTTTTGAACAAGCTCTTCTTCGCTTGCGTTTCTTGTCGCCGCTACCGTCGATAAAATTCCCCCTCCTCTTTTCAAAATTTCTAAATAAGGGACACCTTGCTGCTTTAGGGTCATTTCCTGTTCGCGTGATCCGCCAAATACTAAATGAGTGTGCGGATCTACAAGCCCTGGAGTTACCAGTCTTCCATCTGCATCTATGACCCGCTCTGCTTGCAGCTGTTCCGCCTGTTTCGCACTGCCGACAAAGGCGATTTTTCCATCTTTAATGCCCACGGCTGCATGGTTTAAAACCGAGAGCTTTTTCATCTGTTCCCCCTTTGCTGGCCCCTTCCCTTCCATTGTTAACAGCTGTCCGATATTGGTAATCAGAGTATCCAATAGTTGTCTGGCTGTCATTCATTTTCCTCCTTAAGCATTGGGATTCGAATCTGCTGTTCCTTTGCCATTTCAATAGCTCGTTCGTACCCAGCATCGGCATGACGGATAATCCCCATCCCCGGATCAGTCGTCAAGACCCGTTCAAGACGTTCTTTAGCCAAATCAGTGCCATCTGCGACGACGACCATACCGGCATGGAGAGAATATCCCATCCCCACTCCACCCCCATGGTGGAAGGAAATCCATGAACCTCCCGCAGCCGTATTGATTAAAGCGTTAAGTACTGCCCAATCGCCTACGGCATCGCTTCCGTCCTTCATCGCCTCCGTTTCGCGGTTTGGCGAGGCGACAGACCCGCAGTCTAAATGATCGCGACCAATGACAATCGGAGCTTTCAGCTCCCCTTTGCGCACAAGCTCATTTATCGCAAGCCCCATCTTGACACGCTCTCCGTATCCTAACCAGCAAATGCGCGCTGGAAGCCCTTGAAACGCCACTCTCTTTTGCGCCATGTCAATCCAGCGGATAAGCGACTCATTTTCCGGGAACAGCTCTTTAATGAGTTCATCTGTACGATAAATATCGGCCGGATCACCAGATAACGCTGCCCAACGGAACGGGCCTTTTCCTTCGCAAAACAGCGGACGAATATAAGCTGGAACAAAGCCCGGAAACGCAAAAGCCTTTTCGACTCCCTCGTCTTTGGCCACTTGGCGGATATTATTTCCATAATCAAACACAATGGCACCGCGTGCTTGAAACTCAAGCATCGCTTCAACATGTTTCGCCATGCTTTGTTTCGAACGGTGGACATATTCTTCTGGATCATTTTTTCGCAACTCGCGCGCTTCGTCTAATGACAGGCCAGTCGGAACATAGCCATTCAACGGATCATGTGCCGAAGTTTGATCTGTCACAATATCCACCTTCACTCCACGCTTTAACAGCTCATGATGCACTTCCGCCGCATTGCCGATTAATCCAATGGAAAGTGGTTCTCCTTTTTCCTTTGCTTCATACGCCCAAAGCAGCGCCTCATCAAGCGAGGCCGTCATTCGATCACAATATTTAGTATCCAATCGTTTTTGAATGCGTTGAGGATCCACCTCCACTGCAATCACGACACCGCCATTCATCGTCACAGCCAAAGGCTGAGCCCCGCCCATGCCGCCAAGTCCGGCTGTCAGCGTCAACGTTCCTTTTAATGTGCCGCCGAAATGCTTTTTCGCCACTGCGGCAAATGTTTCGTACGTGCCTTGTAAAATTCCTTGCGTGCCGATGTAAATCCAGCTTCCCGCGGTCATTTGTCCATACATGATGAGTCCTTTTTTATCTAACTCATTAAAATGTTCCCAATTCGCCCATTTTGGCACAAGCACGGAATTCGACAGCAGTACTCGCGGGGCACGCTCATGCGTTTTAAAAACACCAACAGGCTTTCCTGATTGAATTAAAAGCGTTTCATCCTTTTCTAGCTCTCTTAACGCTTTCACAATCGCGTCAAACGCCTCCCAATTTCGCGCTGCTTTCCCAATTCCTCCGTATACAATGAGATCTTCCGGCTTCTCTGCCACCTCCGGATCCAAATTATTATACAGCATGCGAAGCACTGCTTCTTGCTCCCATCCCTTGCATTCCAGCTGCAAACCTTTTTTCGCTCGAATATTGCGCGAGATCATTTGACTCATCGTTTTCCTTCCTCCTCATGAATATTGATTAACAGGTGCGGGGTGAACGAGAAAAAAAGACGGATCCACTTCCTTCAGCCACTTTGCGGCCGCTTCTATATCTTTAGAAAACACGCGGTCTTTTGTAATCGATGGTACAATTTGACGCGTCGCATCATAAAACGCTCTTGTCTTCGCAGCCATTTTGTCTACTCCGCGATGTTCAACCGCCTGCATCGCACAAATCAACTCAATCGCGAGTACCCTGCGCACATTTTGCAAAATGGCATAAGCGTGCCGGGAAGCAATGGTTCCCATGCTGACATGGTCCTCTTGATTAGCTGATGATGGAATAGAGTCCACGCTGGCTGGATGAGCGAGCGTTTTATTTTCTGAGACAAGCGCCGCCGCCGCATATTGCATAATCATGGCACCTGATTGCAAGCCAGGAGCTGGGCTCAAAAACGGCGGCAGATCACTCAGTTGCGGGTTGACGAGCCGTTCGATCCTCCGCTCGGAAATATTGGCCAGCTCGGCGAGCGCAATTTTCATAAAATCCAGCGCTAACGCAATCGGTTGACCATGGAAATTGCCACCAGAGATCACAGACGCTCCATCATCAAAAATTAATGGGTTGTCAGTGGCGGCGTTCATTTCAATTTCCAATTTTTCTTTTACATAATCAAGCGCCTGCCATGAAGCGCCATGTACTTGCGGAATACAACGAAGCGAATAAGCATCTTGTACGCGCAGTTGCCCTTGTTTAGTCACGAGACGGCTGTCAGCTAAATAGGTGCGAATCCTTGCGGCTACTTGCGTCTGTTGATGATAACCGCGAGCAAGATGGACTCGTTCATCAAATGCATCCATAATTCCCTGTAGCCCTTCCAGAGTCATGGCTGCAATGAGCTCGCTTTCATATGCCAGTTGTTCAGCTTCTAAATACCCGACAACGCCCATCGCTGTCATCGCCTGCGTGCCATTGATCAGCGCTAATCCTTCTTTCGCCTTTAAGGTAATGGGAGTGAGGCCTTCTTCTGCAAGAGCTTCCATAGCAGGCACTTGCTGTCCGCGATAAAATACTTCTCCTTCACCAAGCAGCGCCAATACTAAGTGAGACAGCGGCGCCAAATCTCCGCTCGCGCCTAACGAACCTTGCTGCGGAATGACGGGATGAATTTTGGCATTTAACAAATCCAACAGCCGTTCAATGACAACCGGGCGAACACCTGAATATCCTTTCAAGAGAGCGTTAGCCCGCAATAGCAGCATAGCGCGCGAAACAGACTCTGGAAATGGTTCACCCACTCCGCATGCATGAGAATGGATTAAATTCCACTGCAGCTCCTCCACATCGTTTGCTTCAATTAATACGTCGCTGAACTTCCCAAATCCTGTATTGATTCCATATACCACCTTTTTCTTGCTAACAATCTCCTCAACTGCTTTCCGGCTCCGTTCGACCGACTCCATACTATCTGTGGAGGCGATGACCACTTCCCCGTCGTATAGCACGCGCTTCACTTCGTTTAATGTCAACGTATGGCCGGTTAAAATCACCATTCGCTCCATCCCCCTTTGCTTTAGCAAAATAAAGGAGGAGGCCCTACCCACATCATTTATCGTTGTGGTACAGCCTCCTCCTGAACTTATCACTTTAGGCTATCTTATATATGACATGCTCCCACCACCTACGCTGACGTTAAGAGATGGGAACTTCTCGGGCATTCCCTTCCTTAATGAAGAGAAGTGAACCGAGCCATTTCCATATGTCCTACGGTTCTGTGCTGCTTTAGCACTTCCTAACCATTGATAAAATGGCTAAATATGGTTTACTCCAAGACCAATCGTTTCATGCTCAAGCCCGCGAATGGGCGCTCCGATCGTTCCGTATAAAGCCACAGCGATCCATTCTCCTTCTGCCTCATTTTCATAAGGAGTCCCTCGCATCACGGCAAAACGAAGGCCGACCGTTCTCATGAGCCCACCTAATTCCACTTGGCCCCTTGTTACTCCTTGCATCGCTTCTAGCACAGCATGATACAGCGCATGCATTTCCCGATACAAGTCTCCATTTACAATGCCGTTTCGCTTCGCTGCCGTTTCAACGGCTGAAACAATTTTTTGCAGGTCCATAGAGCCGACTTTCCCTTTGCAATAACGCCAATTAAGCGCATTCAAATGGGCAATGAGCCCATGTTCTTCCTCATCCTCCAGCATGGCCAGCAAAATAGCATTGCGGCCTACTCGATTTTTGGCTTGCTTAAGCACGAAAATCAACACCTATTGCTTAAATTTTCTAAATAAACTAATAGCTTATTGATATTGTAACGGCTTTGCTTGTAAATTGTCAATGAAAAAATACCATATTTTAACAAATTAACAAACTACCATATTACTTGGCTAAAGTCAATATTCGCTGTGCTTTAAGAAATGGTCTTCTACCAAACCTTGGTATCCGATCTAGAATCATGAGGCGTTTGCTAATCCAGCATAATGATCCTAGAGTGAATTTTCTAGAATTGGACAACAGTTCCCCCTATATTATGGGAAAACCTCAGCTCCAACAATATAGGGATTGCGTTTCCTGAAGATGGATTCATCCTTCTTTTCATTTTATGAAGGTCAATCCCACATGTTTGCATAACAAAACGAGCCAAAGGATGTCCTTCGGTTTCCTTCTCCTTTCTAAATTAGATGCTGCAGTCGTATTTACAGAATAAAAATGCCCATTCCTTTCTGCATATGCAACTAAAAAATCAGTAGCTCTGTTCATTCGCAAAACATGCTAATACGGTAAGCACCTTTACTCTTGTTTTATTGCTTCGCGATTTCTTTATACAAGGTCCTTCCTTTTTCAACATATTGTTTCATCTCGGGTTCCGGTACAAGGTTTCCTCCAGTAGCCCAGCATAAATGGGTCGCCTGTTTTATTTTTTTGGACAATTGACGCTGTTCTATATACGATGTTCCTTTCATAACCAAAGAAACAGGGCCATACACTCCCGCCAGTGCAGACGGCTCCAGTGCAATGTCTTCTTGATCTTTCATAAGTGCTAGGAGCATCAATAAATGCCGATCGGCTACCGTATAAATGCCACTGATCAGCTTTTCTACCGCTTTGCCGACAAATCGAGATGGGCGGCCAACCGCAAGTCCATCCGCTTCTGTTCGGCCGTCAATCCCAAAATCTTGAACACATACTTGATCATGCATCCCTGTCATCATTCCTAATAACATGCATGGCGAATGCGTCGGCTCAGCAAAAAAACAATGAACCGCATCGCCAAACATGAGTTTCAATCCAAATGCAATACCGCCCGGCGCCCCTCCGACCCCACATGGGAGATAAACAAACAGAGGATGTTCGTGATCCACGACAATCCCTTTTTCCGCGAATTGCTGTTTAAGGCGCAAAGCCGCAACTGCATAGCCAAGAAATAAATCGGCTGAATTTTCATCATCAATAAAATAGTTATTCGGATCGCTTTCTGCCTCTCTTCTTCCTTGTTCCACTGCCGTGCTGTAATCAGCTGAATGCTCAATCACGTGCGCTCCATTTTTTCGTAGCAAATCTTTTTTCCATTGTTTTGCTTCCGCCGACATGTGCACATTGACGCGAAAACCGAGCTTGGTTCCCATGATGCCGATGCTCAAACCAAGGTTTCCTGTCGATCCAACCGTAATCGTGTATTGCGAAAAGAACGATCGGAACGCATCGCCAGCTAACACCGAATAGTCCTCTTCGCGCGACAAAAGCCCATGTTGTAATGCAAGCGCTTCGGCATGCTTCAATACTTCGTAAATTCCTCCTCTTGCTTTAATCGATCCAGCAATCGGCAAATGGCTGTCGCATTTTAGCAGCATTTTGCCCGGTACATGCTGGCCAAATACCTCACCTAATAGCTGCTGCATCCCGCTTATTTCCAACAGCGATGATTCGATGATTCCGTTTGCCTGCCTGGTTTCGGGAAAAACAGTGGCAATGAATGGAGCAAAACGCTTCAGTCTCTCTTCAGCTTCCTGTACGTCATACAAATGAAAAGATCGTTCGCTTATTGCCGCATGAAACGGCTGATAGGCTGGATTGAACCAGAACGCTTCCTCCAATGATATTAGTTGCTCCAGCAATGGATAATCCTTCAACCAATCCTTAAGCTCTTTTCCATGAATCATCTGTGTCATCCTATCCACCTTCCCTTCTATATATCACTATACCGGATTACCATTCATTTTTCTGTAATGTAAAAAACAATCTTTTGTTTACATATTTTTCAAATCATGATATCATAATGATATAATCCATAATAAGGAGATGATTTTTATGAGAGAAAGCAAGGCTTGGTACGTAAACGGATTTTTAGGCATTTTGTTTATTCTCCTTTTCCTCATTGTCGCCGCTATCTCACTTTTACAGCAAATGCTAATGCCTGCCATTGTACTTGCTGTATTGGCTGTTTTATTAGCAACAGGGATCACGATTGTTGAACCGAATCAAGCAAAAGTCGTCACTTTTTTTGGTCGCTACTTGGGAAGTATTCGCGATAGCGGCTTGTTTCTCACCATTCCGTTGACACGTCGCCAAACCGTGTCTCTCCGCGTCCGCAACTTTAACAGCAGTACATTGAAAGTTAACGATATTGAAGGGAATCCAATTGAAATTGCTGCCGTCATCGTCTTTAAAGTGATTGATTCTGCTAAAGCTGTTTTCGATGTCGACAATTATGAAAAGTTCGTTGCTGTGCAAAGCGAAACAGCGATCCGCCATGTAGCGACGAAATACCCATACGACACTTTTGAGCATGAAGAGATTACGTTAAGAGGAAATGCCGATATCATCTCTGATGTTCTCGCTACCGAATTGCAAGAACGTCTCAAAGTCGCTGGCGTTCAAGTAGTGGAAGCTCGCCTCAGCCATCTCGCCTACTCTCCAGAGATTGCTAGTGCGATGCTGCAACGGCAACAAGCAGCCGCTATTTTAGCCGCGCGCAAGAAGATTGTTGAAGGGGCTGTATCTATGGCGCAAATGGCGATTGAACAGCTTGAGAAAGAGGGAGTTTTAGAATTAGACGATGAAAGAAAAGCAAACATGGTTAATAATCTAATGGTGGCGATCGTCTCTGAGCGAGCTGCACAGCCGGTTATTAATACTGGTAGTTTATATTGATGGTTGTGAGTCTTATGGCCAAAAAGAAAAATTTTCCATTAAGAATCGATCCGCACTTATACGAGGTGCTTGAACGTTGGGCACAAGACGAATTCCGCAGCGTCAACGCTCACATCGAGTTTTTATTGCGAGAAGCGGCCCGTAAAGAAGGCCGTTTAAAAAAAGAGGGAAAAAAAGAACAGGAATAAACCGTCATTTCTCTCTTTTTATTAAAACTTCAAGCTGCAAAGTGAACAGGTCATCTCCCGACGGTCAGTCACGCTTTGGCGTGATCAAAACTCTTCCGATCCTTGATTTTTGCAGATATCGTCCGTTCCATCTGTATGTAAACGCCTGAACAGCGAACCGCTTCCTCGATCAAAGAATAGCCCTCGAAGCGATGCTGTTCAGGTTTTTTCTTGTATTTGAATGACAGCAGCAAACCACAGCCCTCTCCAGTCATCGACATCGCCAGGTCATTCAAAAATTCCCTAACATATAGGCCCCAATAGAAAACTCGATCTTCATCAGACATTTCAAGGCTAGATGATTTTTTCAGTCATGACGAATTTCCAAAAGAATACAATAGTAATAGCAGTGGATGATAAGCCCAAGATGCGAGTCACTATTCTATCCTTTATCATCCTTCTCCGCAACCAGCGGAATCGATGCAGCCACTTCATCAGGTTCCTCACCGATTATGCGACTCTCCTCCTTCTCCCTGTCATTTCATCTCAAACATCTCTCCTTCATTCGATTACAGAAACAGCAGCTGATGAGGTGGTTGATCATCATCAAACACCGATACTTGGCAAAATTTTTTTGCGGTGGTGAGAAACGAAAAATGGAAAACTACCATACTGTCCTAGAGGCTATCACTTCCTCACAAAAACAAGGAATACTGGCGATCATTGTCCATGTCGAGGGGTCGGCATACCAAAAGGAAGGAGCGTGCATGTGGATAGATGAAGAAGGTTACATAACAGGACTCATTAGCGGCGGATGTCTCGAAGAAACCCTTTCCATCCAAGCACAAGAAATATGGCAAAGCCAACGGCCGACCATTGTTACGTTTGATCTTAAACAGGAAGATGATTTGTCATGGGGGCAAGGTGTCGGATGCAACGGAACGATTCATCTTTTATTGCTGCCTATCACGGAACAGCTGAGAGCCGATTTGTTAACAGTCAAAAGACATTTAGAACAAAACCAACACGTTTTAATGGTAAAAAAATGGGGAGAAGCGGCAACTGACGAGAATAGCTGGCTATTTTTAGCTGAAAATGGACAGCGATGGGGAAATGTTGAATATGAAATTCCTGCCGACCTATTAAACCAACGGCATGCTGTCGGCACGTTTCAAACAAAGAATGGGATTTTCACTATTTCTGGGGCTTCTTTTTATTTGCAGCACTTTTGGCCCAAACCGCGCCTTATTATTTTTGGAGCGAACCATGATGTCAAACCGCTCGTGTCATTTGCCAAGCAGACGGGATTTTCTGTCACTGTCGTCGATTGGCGGCCTGCTCTTTGCTGCCCCGAGCAGATCCCAGATGCCGATCAGTGGATGGTTGGCTTTCCGAAAGAAGCAATCCCTCAGCTTCGTTTATGCGAACGAGATTTTGTCGTGATTATGACCCATCAGTTTCAGCGTGACCAAGAGCTTGTGTCTCTTCTTAGCCAACAGCCACTATTCTATTGTGGCATTTTAGGACCGAAAAGGCGCACCGCACGCCTCTTTCCCGATTTCTCCATTCCCGATGGTATCCATTCGCCAATTGGACTTTCCATCGGTGCGCGCGGCCCTGAAGAAATTGCGATC
The DNA here is from genome assembly GCF_001634265.1 of Anoxybacillus sp. B2M1. Taxonomy (NCBI): domain Bacteria; kingdom Bacillati; phylum Bacillota; class Bacilli; order Caryophanales; family Anoxybacillaceae; genus Anoxybacillus; species Anoxybacillus sp. B2M1. The sequence goes on from NZ_CP015435.1 coordinate 2,160,738, forward strand.
AGCATTTTAGCAGAAATGATTCATGTGCTGCGAAAACAACCATCTCCAGAAGGGGGAATAAGATGAAAGCTCCTCGAACCGTCGGGATTTACTTAGCCGCTGGAAAAAGTGCAAGAATGGGAACGGATAAACGATTGCTTCCATTTGCTGACTATTCTCTCGGATCCACTGCCTTACAAGCAGCCGTATTGTCTTCCCTTTCTCACATTCTTGTGATTGTGCCTATGGAGGATTCACTTGACTGGATGCTATATGAATTACGTCATCATGAAAAATGCATCATCATTCGTTGCGCTTCTGATTGGGGATTCGCCCATTCATTGCGATGCGGACTCCATCTTGCTATCAAGCTTCATGCTGAAGCAGCCGTGGTACTGCTGGCCGATCAACCATTTATTACAGCTGCTATGATTAATGATCTTATCAACGCTTATTGCCAACATCGCACCGATTATGTCGCTTTTTCATCCAAATCGAGGCCTTCTCCGCCCATTCTCTTTAGCGCTGCTTTATTCTCTGAACTGCTCGACATTTATGGTGACGAGGGAGCACGCCAGCTGTTTCGCAAGAATAGCCACTGGAATGGAAGGTTACTAACAGCCAATGACATGGACTTGTTTTTCGATATTGATACATTCGTAGACTATGAAACAGCGATTAGGCGCTGGAATCAAAAAAGGAGGGTTTATCATGATTGGAAAGAGCGTCATTCGCAAAGAGGCTTGGGATAAAGTAACTGGGCGGGCCAAATATACTCATGATAAGCTGCAGCAAGGCATGCTGCACGCCCATCTTGTTACAAGCCCTTATGCTCACGCTCTTATTCACGAAATTCACTTCGAAAAAGCGCTCTCCGTTCCAGGAGTGCGCGCTGTCGTGACAGGAAAAGGACTTCCTCTGACAGGAGAGGATTTACGAGACCGACCGCCAATCGCTTTTGATAAAGTGCGTTATCATGGTGAAGTAGTGGCGATCGTAGTCGCCGATACCCCTATACAAGCAGAGAAGGGAGCCAATCTGGTTCAAATCGTATACGAGCCGCTCCCAACGGTCGGTTCGCCACGTGCCGCATTACAAGCTGGCGCCCCTTTGATTCATGAAAATCTAGGAAGCTACGAAAAAAATGATCACACTTATCCTGAACCGAATACGAATATCGCCCACCGCACCAAAATTCGCAAAGGCAATATGGAAAAGGGCTGGAGTGAAAGCGAGGTCGTGATTGAGACCAGCGTCGCATTTTCTCCCTCAGATCATTTAGCGATGGAAACAAGATGTGCAACAGCCGAAATTTTTCCGGACGGAAGGATTGAGATCACCGCCTCTACCCAGTCGCCATTTATGATCAAAAAACTAATCAGTACTTATTTTGGCGAAGATGTCGGAAAAGTGGTTGTGCATACGCCTTTGGTCGGCGGGGGTTACGGAGGAAAGGCACCCGTTCAATTAGAACTGCTCGCTTATTTAGCCTCTAAAGCAGTGAGAGGCCGTAAAGTCAGCGTTTGGAATACAAGGGAACAGGACATGATTACATCGCCCGTGCACATCGGAATGGAGGCGACTGTCAAGCTCGGTTGTACAAAGGATGGAATGATAAAGGCGGCTGAAATATTGTTTTTATTTGACGGAGGAGCCTACTCTGATAAAGCGATTGATGTCACTCGTGCTGCCGCAGTAGATTGCACAGGGCCCTATCGCATTGAAAATGTATGGTGCGATTCGCTCTGTATCTATACGAACCATCCATACGCCTCGCCTTTTCGTAGCTTTGGCCATTGTGAACAAGCCTTTGCCATTGAACGGGCCATGGATATATTAGCTGAAAAGCTGGGCATGGATAAGCTCGAGCTGCGGCTGAAAAATGCGATTTTGCCCGGCCATACGACTCCGACCCGCGTCCTTCTTAATCGAAGCAATGTCGGCAATTTGCCCGCTTGCATCAAACGGCTGCGCGAGCTCATTCAGTGGGATCAATGGCAGCGAATCGAACTAAATGCCCGCACTGTTCGCGCCAAGGGTGTGAGCTGTTCTTGGAAAACATCCACGATTGACACAGATGCCAGCTCCGGTGCGATTGTAACTTTCAACCCTGATGGAAGCGTTAATCTCATGTCCGGCGTTGTCGAAATCGGCACAGGCTCTAAAACGGTTCTTGCCCAAATTCTTGCTGAAAAGCTAAAAATGGACATTGATGATATTCACGTAAAAATGGATATCGACACGCAAAGCACACCAGAGCATTGGAAAACGGTCGCCAGTCGCGGCACATTTATGGGGGGGCGAGCTGTGTTAAATGCAGCCGAAGATGCCATTCGGCAGTTAAAAGCGATCGCTGCTTGTGTGCTCCGCTCCCCCATCGAAGATTTAGAAGTCGGCTACGGCAAAGTATTTGTACGCGATGATCCTGCTATTTTTATTCCGATCAAAGATATTGCTTATGGCTATAAATATCCGAACGGAAACGCGATTGGCGGACAAATTATTGGGCGCGGCAACTACACGTTGCGTCATTTAACTCCTCTTGATAAGGAAACAGGAGCAGGGAAGCCCGGCCCAGAGTGGACGGTATGTGCCCATGCAGTAGAAATTGAATTCGATAAACGCGATTGCACCTATCAAATTCTTAAAGCCGTATCGGTCGTTGATATCGGGGAAGTGCTCAATTGGAAAGCAGCGATCGGACAGATCATCGGGGCAATGAGCATGGGGCTGAGCTTTGCCAGCCGCGAAACCTTTTTATTTGACCGATATGAGCGCGTATTAAATCCACAGATACGGACCTATCAGCCAATCCGCTTTGGCGAGCATCCAGAATATATAGCCGATTTTATCAAAACACCTCAAATAGATGCACCTTATGGAGCACGAGGCGCTGGAGAGCACGGTCTCATCGGCATTCCTGCAGCACTGGCCAATGCCTTATCAATCGCTGCTGGTGTTCCTCTTAACAAACTGCCGCTGTTCCCTGAACAAATTTGGCGAGCGCAAAAGGGGAAATAATATGGTTTCGTTTGATTTCACATACCATCGTCCATCATCAATCGAAGAGGCCGTTCAGTTATTTGCATCGCTTCAGCGTCAAGGAAAAACGCCCATCTATTATAGCGGAGGAACAGAAATCATTACCCTCTCGCGCCTAAATCTTGTATTTGCAGATGCCGTTATTGATATCAAGCACATTCCAGAATGCCAGTCATTTGACATTTCACAAAATCAATTAGTACTCGGCACCGCTCTTACTCTTACCGCTATTGAGGAAACAAACGCATTTCCGCTATTAGCCAAGGCGGCAAGTGAAATTGCAGATCGCACGGCGCGCAATCAGATTACGCTTGGAGGCAACATTTGCGGCCAAATTTTTTACCGTGAAACCGTACTGCCTCTTTTACTTGTAGACAGTGATATTGTGATTGCTGGAAAATCGGGGGTTCAGCAAAGACCGATTCATGAAGTCTTCCAGCAAAGCATCCAACTGCAGCCTGGGGAGTTTCTTGTGCAAGTCAAAATGAATGCGGCATATTTAACGATGCCCCATGTCCATATGAAACGCCGAAAACAGGGCAAGGTTGGCTACCCGCTCGTCACCGTTTCCGCTTTAAAAAAAGGAAATGAACTCCGCACTGCTTTTAGCGGCGTCTGTCCATTTCCATTTCGTTCGCCAAAAGTAGAAGAGATGTTAAATGCCCGCCATCTTCCGATCGACGCACGAATCGACTATGCGTTACAGCAATTGCCCGAACCGATTTTGGATGATATCGAAGGTTCAGCGGAATATCGTTTATTTGTGTTAAAAAATACGCTTTGGGACATTCTTACTGAACTGGAGGAGGCCGAAAGATGAGTTCATCATCCAAATGTGAAATACCGCTTACTGTCAATGGAGAGAAATACTCCGTGATAGCCAGACAAGCGGATACACTTCTTTTTGTTCTTCGCAATCACCTTGGTTTGACAGGCGCCAAGCCGGGTTGTTTAAACGGCGATTGCGGTGCATGCACCGTATTGATGGATAAAACGCCGATTAAATCGTGTATGATACTAGCCATTGAAGCCATTGGAAAATCCGTTACAACCATTGAGGGATTGCGCGATGCCCCCATCCAACGAGCATTTGTCGAGCATTTCGCCTTTCAATGCGGATATTGCACGCCCGGGTTTATTATGAACGCCCATGCTCTTGTGGAAAGCACGCCGAACGCCTCGGAACCAATCATTGAAAAGTGGCTTGAATCCAATGTTTGTCGTTGCACCAGCTACTTTGAAATTGAGCAGGCGGTCAAATCTGTGCTTGCAGAAAAGCAAGCAAGCAAAGACTGATTACTTTTTAGCCTTTCCCGCCATACTGGCCGGGGAAGGCTTTTCTGTGAATGAACCAGATGCTCTTTCTTATTTGTTTCATACGCACCGCGTGATCCGTCAGCAAGACAAATCCATGTTCCTATTGAGTTTATCATTGATAAAGTCTCGAACCGGTTTCAACAAACTCCTTCGCTTTTTGCTTCATCCCGTCCTCTTTTATGCTTTTTTGTAAATCATGGGAAATTTTCATCGAACAAAATTTGGGGCCGCACATGGAACAAAAATGAGCCACCTTCGCCCCTTCCGCCGGGAGTGTCTCATCGTGATATTCCCTAGCCCGTTCCGGGTCCAGCGAGAGATGGAATTGGTCGTTCCAACGAAACTCAAAGCGCGCTTTCGACAGCGCATCATCCCGCATTTGCGCCCCTGGATGCCCTTTCGCTAAGTCAGCAGCATGCGCGGCAATTTTATAAGCAATCACTCCCTGGCGCACATCCTCCTTATTCGGCAATCCTAAATGCTCTTTCGGCGTCACATAACAAAGCATCGCGGTTCCATACCAGCCGATCATTGCCGCACCGATCGCTGATGTAATATGGTCATATCCCGGGGCGATATCCGTCGTCAGCGGACCAAGCGTATAAAATGGCGCACCATGGCAAATCTCCATCTGCCTGTCGACATTTTCTTTGATTTTATCCATCGGCACATGCCCAGGACCTTCAATCATCACTTGGACATCATGCTTCCATGCTATTTGAGTGAGCTCGCCAAGCGTCTCTAATTCTGCAAATTGCGCTTCATCATTGGCATCGGCAATCGATCCAGGCCGCAAACCGTCTCCCAACGATATGGCGATATCATAGGACTTTAAAATTTCGCAAATTTCCTCAAAATGAGTGTATAAGAAATTTTCCTGATGATGGGCCAAACACCATTGCGCCATAATCGAGCCACCGCGCGACACAATTCCTGTTGTTCTTCCAATGGTCAACGGTATATAACGAAGCAATACCCCAGCGTGAATCGTAAAATAGTCAACGCCTTGTTCAGCCTGCTCAAGCAGTGTATCGCGATAAACTTCCCACGATAAATCTTCAACTATTCCATTCACCTTTTCCAACGCTTGATAGATCGGAACCGTCCCAACTGGAACAGGGGAATTACGAATAATAAACTCTCTCGTCGTATGAATCTGCTTTCCTGTTGATAAATCCATGATCGTATCTGCTCCCCAGCGGACAGCCCAGAGCATTTTCTCCACTTCCTCGTCAATCGATGAAGTGACGGCTGAATTGCCGATATTAGCGTTAATTTTGACATGAAAACGTCTTCCAATAATCATTGGTTCACTTTCCGGATGGTTGATATTGGCTGGGATAATCGCCCGCCCGGCCGCGATCTCTTGACGAACCAGCTCCGGATCCATCTGCTCTCGAATAGCGACAAATTCCATCTCCGGAGTAATGATCCCGCGTTTCGCATAATGCATTTGTGTGACTGCCTTGCCATTTTTGGCACGTAGCGGCGTCCGCTTAAAGGGAAGATAGACGTTCGATTCCTTTCCTTTTGAGAGACCGTTGTCCTCTGGACACACTGGCCGTCCTTCGTATTCCTCGACATCGTCTCTTTCTAAAATCCAACGCTTGCGCAGTTCAGGAAGCCCGCGGTAAATGTCCGCTTGAAATTCCGTGTCGGTATACGGTCCGCTCGTGTCATATACACAGATCGGATCGTTTTTAGACTCTCCGGCTTCCGTCTTGGTTGGGCTTAGCGTAATTTCACGCATAGGAACGCGAATATCAGGACGCGATCCTTCTACATACACTTTTTTACTCGCTGGAAACGGCATAGAAGATAAAACGTTTTGCATGCAACCCTTCCTCCTTTTTGTTTCATTCGATCTAAGGGCTACACCAAAACGTACGAAAAAAGACGGTGGGGAAAAAAGCAAAAATCGGGTTCTCCAAAAAGAGAACCCGATGGAATCAACAAATAGCGCAAAGTATATGCAACAATCCATACTCCCACTATCTACTTCCCTACGCTGGCATAACCCAGATCAGGTTCAAAGGGTCAAAGAACTTTCGCGCGTCCTTCTCTCAGTCCAAGCTATTGGACTCCCCTAGTAGATCCATTATTTACTTTCAGGGAAAGTTTAGCATATTTATTCATTTATGTAAACATTTTTCTTATGTTTTCCTATACCCGAAATTTCCCTAATAGATTCTGCATTTCTCCAGCCATTTCATTCAGCGCAGAAGCAGAAGAAGCGATTTCTTCCATAGAAGCCATTTGTTCTTGGGTTGCTGCTGAAATATGGCTAGAGCCCGCTGACGATTGTTCCACGATTTCTGCCATATGTTCAATGGCTGAAGCAACGCTCTGGGCGCTTTGCGTCATTTGGCGAATCACGACTGAAACTCCTTCAATTTGTTCATTGACCCCGTTAATAGATTGCCGGATTTGTTCAAAAGAAAGTCCGGCTGTTTGAACGACATGAAGCCCTTGAGAAACCTCATCGGCAACAACATCCATTGACCCAATGGCTTTATCGGTTTCTTGTTGAATGTCATCAATTAATTTTGTAATTTGCTGGGCGGATTGTGCCGATTGCTCTGCCAGCTTTCTCACTTCATCAGCGACAACGGCAAATCCCTTCCCTTGCTCTCCCGCCCGCGCTGCCTCGATTGCCGCATTTAATGCGAGCAAGTTGGTTTGTGAAGAAATCCCTGTGATGACTTGCGTGATTTGGCCGATTTCAGTAGAACGTTCTCCTAATCCTTTAATGATTTGACCGAGCAATTGGACATGCTCATGAATAAAACGCATTTGCTCTTCCATTTTTTCAATCGATTGTTTTCCTGCTGCCGCTTTCGTCAGCATTTCGCCTGCATTTGTGGTCACCTGTTCTGTATTCGCAGCGACTTGCAGTAAGGAACTGGAAATTTCATTCGTGGAATAAGACGTTTCTTTTGTCATCTTGGCTTGTTGGTCTGAGTGAGATACGATGTTTTCCATGGTTGTTGCAATTTGTTCCGTCGCTTTTGTTGTTTGCTCCGTATTATGGGAAAGTTGCTCGGCAAATAGCGTCATCTCATCTGAATGGCGCTTCATATGCGCCATGACCTCACCCCATGTTTTGGCCATTTCGTTCATGCAAAGAGCAATCGGCCTCAGTTCTTTGACACTCTCCACAGGAACTCGCACAGATAAATCGCCTTCCGTCATTTTTTCTAAATAGTCATTAATGATCGCAATCGGTGCAACAAAACGACGATAATTTAAAGTAGCTGACAAAATACCTAGAACAATGCCAAATAATGCCGTCCCTGCTATAGTCCATCCAAAAGCGGAACCACTGATCCCGTTTCCTAAGCATACCGCTAGAGCAATTAATACCACTCCAGGAATGACAACCATCAAAGTGCGAATAATATAGCTTGATAGTGACACCTTTGTTCCCTCCGAATTTTCAGTCAATTCATAAATATTATATCATTCTTTTTCTACAAAACGGAAGATAATTTTTATTATAGTATACTTTTAAAAACCGACATATTAAGACATATAAATTATATATTCGCTCTTATTATTTTATAAATATAACGAACAACGACTATTTGATTCTTCACCTATTCTATTTCGTCTCATGAAGCATTGGGCATTTCTCTAGGACTATCGCATGCTGAATATTTTCCTCGTAGCGGATCTGCTTGCTCCATGCGATGGAAATCGGCAAGAGCCTGCTTTTCAGTGCGCAAAAATGGAGGCAGCCCTCCCCTAGCTATCTATTTCTCCCTCTTGGCAAAATCCCAGCGATTGATTGCTTCTGTTATCAACTCTGATTTCGCATTCCACTTCAGCGCTGACGGCACAAGCGAGGGAGGAAGCGACGTTTTCCAGCGCTGTCATTTTCCTTGAATCACACGAAACAAAAGTGGTAAAATCACGAAAAAAAGGAGCCAATATTATCCCATGAAACAGGGGAAAACGCCCCCCCCTCCTTTTCCATGGGCGGGAATACCTACCCCCTCCTTCTCGGCAAAGTGTAGGTGGGAAGCGTTTAAAAAAGGAAAGGGGATTAACGATGATCGGATTCATTGGTCTAGGACTTATGGGAAGCCGTATGGCAAGAAATTTACTTGAAAGCGGGCATGAGCTTATCGTCCATAACCGCACAAAAGAAAAAGCCGCTCCGCTGTTAGAAGCAGGAGCAAAGTGGGCCAATTCGCCGAAAGAAGCCGCTGAACAAGCCGATGTACTCTTTACGATGCTTGCCCATCCAAAAGCGGTTGAAGCCGCTGCTTTTGGGGAAAACGGCTTTTTGCATCATTTATCGCCAGAAAAGCTGTGGGTGGACTGCAGCACGGTGGATCCGTCCTTTACGCGCCAAATGGCAGAAGAGGCCAGAAAGCAAGGCATTCGCTTTTTAGATGCTCCTGTCTCCGGCTCGGTGATTCCGGCCGAAAAAGGAGAGTTAGTCTTTTTTGTAGGCGGGGATCAGAAAGATCTTAAGAAAGTGGAATCGATGTTGAATGTCATGGGGAAAGCGATCCATTATCAAGGAGAAAATGGAAAAGGAACAGCCATGAAGCTTGTCGTGAATCTAATGCTCGCTCATTCAATGGCAGCTTTCGCGGAGGCGGTCACACTTGGCGAAGCGTTTGGATTAGAGACAGAAACGGTTGTCAACACGCTTCTGAACGGTCCGACCGCTGCCCCCTTTTTAAACGGGAAACGCGAAAAAATTCTTCAGCGCCAGTTCGCAACAGAATTCCCGCTTGCATATATGCAAAAGGATTTACAGCTGATCGCCCAAGCCGCTTATGAGCATCACATTTCTTTGCCGCTTACGAATGTCGCCAAAGAAATCTATGGCCTCGCCAGCCAGAATGGATGGGCTCAGGAAGATTTTTCGGCGATTTATTCGTTTTTATCAACCAAAAAAAATAACTGCCTGTCTCCATAAACAGCGCAGCGACAGGCAGCGGATATTCCTTTATTCATCGTTTATGATTCATACGGGCGGCTTTGATAAAAGAAATTCGGCACAACGACCGTATTGTCATAGTTTTTATGAAAAATGTGCGTTGTCGCTGGTGAAACAGGAGGAATCAGCCACGTCCAATCCCCTGTGACATGGCGGCACGCTTCCTGTTCTTTCTGCTCAAACAATTTAAATTGCTGGGCGGCTGTATGGTGGTCGACCATACTGACACCCGCTTTTTTATAAGAATAAAGCACAGCCATGTTTAATTCAATTAATGCTTTATCCTTCCAAAGTGTTGCATTTGTACTCATATCAAGCCCCATGCAAGAAGCGATCTTTGGAAGCATATTGTAACGGTAATCGTCAGCCAAATTGCGCGCCCCGATTTCCGTTTCCATATACCATCCGTTAAATGGCGCAGCCATGTAGCGAATGCCGCCAATTTCCAGACACATATCAGAAATAATTGGCACTGCATACCATTTTAACTGCAGATCCCGAAACCATGAAAAACTCGGATGTTCCAGCGGCACTTCTAACACAAGCTCTTTTGGAATTTCGAACCATTTCGGCTGTTTTCCTGAAACTTGAATAACAAGCGGCAATATATCAAAATGGGTGCGTTCCCCTTCCCAACCGAGCTGTTGGCACGCCTTTGTCAACGTAAGTGAGGCAGAATCGCCAATGATTCCGTCCTTTGTCTCATAGCCAGCATAACGGATTAATTGATGGTTCCAAATACGAACGGCCCCATCCGGTTTAAAGACGGTAATCGTCGGCCGGATCTTTCCATTGTTTGTCGCAAACTCAATATGCTGCAATAAATGGGCAGCCACATCCTCTTCTGTTTCGGCATGCCTAGCATCGATGACCTGCAGCGTCTGCCAAAACAAGCGACCGATGCAGCGATTGCTGTTGCGCCACGCCATTTTGGCTCCATGCTCCAGCTCTTCATACGTATGGCTATAAGTGCCCGTTTGCCCCATTTCATCGCGGATTTGCTGCAAACGCTGTCTGATTGTTTCTTCGCTTTTTCCCAATTCCTGATAGCACAACCGAATAAACTGCACTGCTTCATTCCATAACTGTTCTTGATTGCGCAACATACGTCCCTCAATTTCCTTGTGTTTTTTCATCTGTTCGTCCAAAGTCATTGTATCAAAAAATAGGGCCCATGTCCGGAGCCCTATTTCACTTTTCACATTTTCTCCATATTCACCTGAACCGATGATTGCAGCTTAGCTGTGCGGTGTTTAGCGACAAGATGATAGTAAATATAGCATGCCACCATAAATGGAATCCCGCAATAAAGCGCCAACCGCTGATCCGGAATAAAAGCAAGGCTAATAATCACGACTACATTTAACGAAAACGCCAAAAGAGGAACAATCGGATAAAGCGGTGTCCGATATTTTAAATCAGCCACATTGCCTCCCTGCTTTAAAAATGCTCTTCTTGCTAAATAGTTTGATAGAGCGATAGAGGCCCATACGGTAACAGCGCCAAATCCGGCAATTGAAAGCAACCATACATAAACGGTATCCTCAGCAAAAATACCGCATAGCAAAGATAGGCAACCAATTAACATACTTGCGATCAGCGCATTAATCGGGACGCCATTTTTGGAGAGCTTACTGAAAATCGGACTTACCATTCCTTGGCGAGACATGGACCAAAGCACACGCGAAGTAGCATAAAGGCCCGAGTTCGCTACAGATAAAACAGCCGTAATAATGACAAAATTGACAATATCCGCAGCATACGGGATTCCGATATTGTCAAATACAACCACAAACGGGCTCTCCACTAATCCTGCCTTTTCCCATGGGAACAACCCTGCTAAAACAAAAATGGCCAACACAAAGAAAAGCAAAATTCGCCAAACCGTGTTATTGATTGCCTTTGGCACGGTTTTTTCTGGGTTTTCGCTTTCCCCAGCCGCAACACCCACAAGCTCTGTTCCTTGGAAAGAGAAGTTAACACCAATCATCGTGACCAAAATCGCTGCAAGACCGTTTGGAAATAATCCGCCATGATCTGTGAAGTTGGAAAACAGCGGAGCCGCCTGACCGCCTTTCATTTCAAGCAGGCCGAACATAGCGGCTCCACCTAATAAAATGAAGGCAATAATGGTAAGGACTTTAATGCTGGAAAACCAAAATTCGACCTCGGCAAAGCTTCTTGATGATAACGCATTAATGGAAAATAAAACAACAGCAAAAATGACGCACCAAATCCAAGAAGGGACATCTGGAAACCATCGTTTCATTAAAATGCTGACGGTTAAAAGTTCTAAACCGACCGTTACCGACCAATTCAACCAAGAAAGCCAGCCGATCACATAACCGGCAGAAGGAGATATAAACTTTGTGGCGTAGGTTTGATATGAGCCCGCATCAGGCAAAGACACGGCCAATTCCCCAAGACAAAGCATCGTTAAATACATCACAAATCCACCAAATAAATAAGCCACAATGGCTCCGCCCGGACCTGCTTCATGAATCGTATATCCCGAACCTAAAAACAAGCCTGTTCCGATCACTCCACCGAGTGCGATCATGAACAAATGCCTGCTTTTCAGTTCGCGCTTCAAACCATGTGTTGTTTGCATTTATCCATTCCCCCTTTTGAAAACATGATCATGTAAGCGCTTTATATTTTCGTGACAATAAGTATTGTTCACTCCTTTCGACCATCTTAAGAATATTTTAGTTATTCTAATATTATCATTACTTAAAATGAAAACGCAAAATTTTTTTATTGGAATATTTATTTATAAAGTTATTTATTTATAAATCAATATTTTTAATATTTCGAAAAAATTTATTTAAGATTGAATATATTTTCTCTTTATCGCATTTTTATAATGTCCCTATAACTCCAAAAATAGCCTGAATCGCTCTTAAATCAAGAATAAAATGCTTTTTCAATATGGGGAGACATTCCTATGTATCTTCAATATCCTCCATCCTTCCATAGAGCTTGGATGAACAAAAATAAAAGAGGAGGTTTCATCCTTTTGTGGTGGAAAAATCGTGTCATCCATACAAGTTATACCGATGCATCCAGAAGAGGGAATGTATAGTCCATTCAAAGGCGTCATTCCATTTTTTTACGGTCGGAGGCAAGTCAAAGGATTGTTCAATTTTCAACTTAATGAAAAACCCCTCTCTGTTTTGAGAAACAGAAGAGGGGTTGGTTTTTTTATGTCCATTGCGAATATTACACTGTCGCAGTTGACCATTTTTTTGTTTCAACGCTCTTATTGCTGTTCTTGTCGCTCTTTTAGCTGAAGCAGAATCGTTTTGCTTTTTCCATCGCGTAAAATTTGCAATTGAATTTTTTCGCCAACTTTCGTTTTTGTATATAAATATTTTCTCAACTCACTTACATTATTGACTTTTGTTCCGTTAATTGCCACAATCACATCCTTCGCCTGAATTCCCGCTTCAGCGGCAGGAGAAGACGGCAACACCGCAGTAACCACCACTCCGTTTGTTTCATTTTCTGGAAGCCCTAACTGTTCAAAGCGAGTTTCTGCTGGTATCTCGCTCAAATCCCGCAAATTCACGCCCAGATACGGACGTTTCACTTTTCCGTACTCCATTAATTGTTCAATCACCGGTTGAACATATTGGCTTGGAAGCGCAAATCCAAGTCCTTCGATCCCTTCCTGGGCGATTTTTAAACTATTAATGCCTACTACCTGTCCCGCGCTGTTAATAAGCGCTCCTCCGCTATTTCCCGGATTGATCGCCGCATCCGTTTGAATAACATTCAGCTCCCATTCCCCTTCTGATGTTGAAACAGAAATGGTTCGTTTTCCGCTGACAATTCCTTCAGTGACCGTTCTTGATAAATCTAAGCCAAGCGGGTTCCCAATCGCCGCCACCTGCTCTCCGACACGAAGCGTCGAAGAATCACCGAAACTAGCGACCTTCTTAACGTTCTTTCCATTAATTTTTAATACCGCTAAATCGCTTAATGGGTCTGTCCCGACAATTGTCGCTTTCACCCTTTCTCCGCTTGGAAGCGATACTTCCACTTTGTTTGCTCCTTCAACCACATGATTATTGGTCACAATATAGGCGACATCTCCAGCTTTTTTAAAAATAACGCCAGAACCTGTTCCTGTATCTTGTTCTGCAGAAGCGCCCGAGAAAATATCCGCTTGCTGCTGAATGTTGATGACTCCGACAACCGCATCCGCTACATTTTCAATCGCCTGCACCATATTGCTATTCGACGTGCTTGCGGTTGGCTCCAGCGGCAAAGCGCTGGATTTTACCGCTTCTTGCTGCGACGTTGTTTCTTTCTTGTCTGCATGCTGCTGAATCCCGAGTGTCGGGGCCATATAGAGCGTCACGCCGCTTCCAATCACCGCTCCAATAATCGAAGCAGCCAGAAAAGGAACAAAGCTTCTTTTTTTCACCGGACGGTTCGTATATTCATATTCCGTCATATTCATGCTATCACTCCCCTTCTATACTGTTATTTCCCGTTTTCTGACTTTATAGTAAAAAAGAAAGGTGAAAATATGGTGAAAATATCAGGATTTTCACATCATTTTGAACAGTATGGGCCAAACAACTTAGCATACTGATTAGGGGATATAAAGGAAATATGATGGCCTCTGAATTCAATGATGATGAACTTGCGGATTCGAAAGTAAAAAGTAATCATTTACTATACACAGCAGGATCTTAATTTTATAAAAAATCATTGTTGGCGGCGCAGCAAAGGTTTGGGAAGCGCGATTCTTGACAAACCTTCTAGTCAAGCGTATCTTATCGTGACGCCACAACATATTCACCTACAAACAAAAATCCCGCTTTCCACAACACCCTAGTTGAAAGCGGGATTCGTTCCTTTTCAAGAGAACAGGCCTATAAAACGAAAAACAATGAACCTTACTCGCCCACACTCCGTTGAAAGACGAAAGATTTCTCGATGGTGAGGTTAAATGGTCCATTGGTCGTGCACGATTCCGACTAAACGCCACACTCCGCTTCGCTGTTCAAATACTAAGCGCAAGCTGCGCCAGTCCATTCCATCATATTGTTTATCAAATCCAGTAAAATGAAACTCGACAAAGGCGCTGTTCGGATATACCTCTTGAATATTTTGCAGCGTGTTTCCTTTACCGACGATCACATTGTTGCCAATCAGCTGTGGACTGGCAAAATCAACATCATATACAAAGCGGTCAAAATATTGGCCAAAGGTCATTTTAATCGGCTCTCCCGACCCATCAAACTCACCGAATTGGTACGTTTGGCGACTTTCCATTAAAGATGGCAGCTGTTTTTGCGTAAAAACTAAATCCGTCTTCACGTTCACATAGCCATACGGACTGAATCGGACTCCTTTTTCTGAATCCACATACAAAGATAGCTGCTCCATATTCTTTTCTTTTAACGCCTGAGCAACAGCCAACGCGGTCTGCAACAAATTTCCTTCCACTCGATCATCAGAAGCAGCCGCTTTTTTGGTTAATTCCTCATTTTGTTGCTTCAGATCATCGATTGTTTGCGTTTGTTTTTGAATTTGCTGCTTTAAATCGCGAATTTGCCCTTCATAGTCGGTATGGCTGCTTGTGCATCCAGAAAAGAGAAAAGCAAACGCGGCCGTTAAAAGCATGGTGATCCGCTTCATTTGGATCCCCCCTTTCATTGAATGTGCCAAACGAAACGGACGGCATAACACTTCGCCGACAATCAACAAGCAAGGAGATCGCGCCTAATATTCTTGATGATGCGCTAATGATATCCCCTTATGCTAAAGATACCAGTCAATCGCAAAAATAGCACTGTTTTTTTTACAATGATGTTGATAAAAAAATACCGCTTTCACTTTACGCAAAAGACGGTAAGCAGTCATGTTCTCCAAGCAAAGGTTGTCTCCCCAGATTCACTTTTTCATCCGTCCCATTCTTGTGACCAGCCATTTTGTACACCAAGCAGCAATCCCGCATGAAATGAGACTAACCGTCATCGAGAAAAGCGGATTGGGACCGACCAGTTCAACGTGAGACGGCAGTGTAGCGGCTTTCTCCCACGATAATTCTAGTAGGAGTATATAATAGCGTCAAAAAAAGTCCTGAAACCAGCTGCAGCATGGTAAATACAGCGATAAAGACAACGGAAAATATAAGGTATTTTTGCACATCCATCCCCCCTTCTACGCTAAATGCAACCCCCTCTGAAAACATTGATGGCTGGAGACAAGTTCGTGAGCGTGCCGCTGTTACATATTCGCGTGACAAAAGCGCGGACGGCGCCATTTTTATCTTCCTCTATAGATCTACAACCTATCCACGCAAATAGGCTGTGATCTCTATACAGGTTATTACTAAAAAAATAAAGGAAAAGTTTCCAAACAAATGAAATTTACTAGATGTTCTAATGTATATGTGCCAATCAGCGATGAAGGATTCAGTCAAGTATATTTGGATGAAAATGTTTTTTTGAATATTCATATTTTATTAATTATAATAAGTTTGAAACTGATCATGGAAGGGATGAGAAACATGCGGTTCACTTTTTTGGAAATTGACCATGTTCAAGTGGCCGCTCCAAAAGGCTGTGAAGAAAAAGCGCGTGAATTTTACGGGGAGCTTTTAGGAATGCAGGAAATTCCCAAACCAAAAAACTTGCAAAAGCGCGGCGGAGTCTGGTTTCAATGCGGAAATCATCAGCTGCATATTGGGGTGCAAGAAACTTTTCAGCCAGCTGTAAAAGCACATCCTGCCTTTCATGTCAAAAATCTCGCCAAACTGCGCGAACACTTAATGGCCAAGGGAATTGAAATCAAGGAGGAGGAGCCGCTAGAAGGAGCCGATCGTTTTTATGTCAGTGATCCGTTTGGCAACAGACTTGAATTTTTAGAATGGTTCTAAGCATGAAACAGTCGCCTGAGCCTTTGTTCATTCGTTCTGAACCACCGGATTCCATCAAGATTGTTGATACATCCACAGGCTAAAGTAGGAATCGTTTTCACCAACCAACCGGATTCACCATCTACCATCGTTCCTCCAGACGCAGAAACAGCGGCGATGGCGAATCATTTCATCCGTTTTCTTCGAAAAGAAGTAGCCGCAGGCCGGCTGAATGAACATTTAGCTCCTTTGCAGGATTGGTTCGATTGCCAACGCGGTTCTATACGGTTTGTTAGATTCTGAATTTCCCAATTTGAAAGTTTATTCAGAAGTTCTTCAGGACGCTATGTTTGATCTGATCGATGCGGGAAAAGTCCGGTTTGCTTCCGGCTGTTCCATTACTCTATCACAAGCCAAAATGAAACAAGTATATTCCAATATGGATGCTTACCGAGACAAGTTGATCCTTCGTCCCCAAGAAATTTCCAACCACCCAGAAATCATTCGCCGTCTCGGACTCATTTCCATTAATACCGCCTTGGAAGCAGACATATACGGAAATATTAATTCGACCCACGTCCGCGGCACCAATATGATGAACGGCATCGGCGGTTCAGGCGATTTCGCTCGCAATGCCCGACTAACGATCTTCGTAACAAAATCCATTGCCAAAAACGGAGCCATTTCAAGCATCGTTCCATTCGTATCACACGTGGATCATACCGAACACGACGCGGATGTTCTTATCACAGAATATGGCTATGCTGATCTTCGCGGATTGGCGCCAATCGAACGCGCACCCCTAATTATTGAAAACTGCGCACATCCAAGTTACCGTCCGCATTTGTGTGAATACTTCCAAGAAGCGCTTAAACGCGGAGGCCAAACACCTCATCTCCTTGAAAAAGCATTCTCATGGCATGTCCATTATGAAAAATACGGGACCATGCTGGAAGAAAAACGGCCATTGCAGACGCAAAGCTAAAATACAAAGCGGGGACACCCTTGCAAGGCGTCCCCAACTCACTTTGTCCCTCATCTGATTCCCCCTGCATCGCATGCTCCCGCCTGTTTTCCTCTCAAGTACTTGTTTGCAACCCTTTCAATATAGCTAACACAAAAGCGTTAGATCTTACTCGCTGATTTTAAGCTTTTATTCCACATAGCGAAGATAAAAACCGGCCAAGGTAGTAAGTTTTCGTACAACATCCTGATGTTTCAATCCCTCATAGTTAAGATAAAAACCCAAAAACCATGATAAAATCAGCAGTTGGAAAATGGATACAATTTTATTATAAACTTATCTTAAAATTCGAGCCATTGTTAAGTAACCAAAAAGTTGTATACTGAAAAATAAGCTCCGAATAATCCCCTTCTGAAAACAGATAGGGTTTATTTGGAGCTTACCATCTTGAGTAATGGGTATACGTTGTATATACCCTGACGAAATGATTGGTATACTATTCTTTCAACTCCCACATTTCATTGGCTTTAGAAAATAATTCTTCTAATTCAACTTTATATTCTTCAACTTTTTGGGCAGCAACCGTATCGTCCTTATTAATTGGTTCCATATTTTCATCAACGTAGATTTCATATGCTACCCCATCCTTCTGTAGTCTGAAACCGTACTCATATCCACCAAATATTAGTGGCCATATAATTAAAGTTTCTCCTTTTTCATTATTAGCAACTACTAAATTTCCTGTGAAACGTAAATAATTTGGTTTTTTAACACTATAGATATAACCATCCTCTTTTTTAATAAAATGTAACCCCCATTCATTTTTGGGGATGTCTTTTACAAAGTTATTATACTTGATAGTTGTTATTAAAAACCAGCTTAAATTCCAAATAACAAATATTAATGTAATCAGTAGGAGGATTTTTTTTCCGGTTAATTTCGTCATAAATTTACCACCCTATTGCCTCGCTTTTTAATTTCTTCGTCGTGTGTCACAAGTATAATCGTTTTGCCCTGCTCATTAAATTGATTTAAAATGTCGAGTACAGCCTCGGCATTTTTCTTATCAAGAGAACCTGTTGGTTCATCAGCCAATATAATATCACACTTCTTCAGCATCAATCGAGCCAAGGCTACTCGTTGCTGCTCTCCCCCGGATAAAGTATATACCTTTTTATTTATCTTCTCTTCTAGACCAACCTTCCTCAAAACTTCTTCTATAGATAAATCCGTCCGGCAATCTTTACGAATCATCTTCAAATTTTCTTTAACAGTCTTATTATCAACTAACGCGAAATTTTGAAACAAAAAACCGATTTTCGTTCTAAAATAATGCAAATGGTTTCGTTTGTTTTTAATGTCAATCCCGTCAACAATAATGTCACCATGGTCGATTTTTTCTATAGCGCCAATCATGTTAAGCAAAGTCGTTTTGCCACAGCCGCTCGATCCAGAAATTATGACAAACTCGCCATCTTCAATCTTTAAATTAAAATTTGAAAATACGATTTTTTCGTCAAATTTTTTCGTTAAATTCCTTATTTCAATCATATATTTCCTCCTTTCAATATTTTGGAAATTTTGGCATTCTCAATTTTCCATATATAAAACACAATCACTAATAGCTCCAATACAATGATAACAACCCCTCCGACTACTAAATAATAGACATCGCTTAGTCCGAGTGCATACGCTACCCACACTGCTGAGATAATACTTAGTAAGGTAGTGACTGCTGTCATCAACACAATTTTTCTGTTTTTTTCGAATATGCTGTGCCCTAATACCTTCTTGATCGAAAGCTCAATTGCATTCACTTCATACTCCAATTTAATAATAGAACTAATGATGATCCATTCTAATAACAATACCAGCAAACTAAAGATAGAATTCATATACAACACTCTCTTGGCCATAACCCACTTATTTTTATAGTTTTCAAAAACGTTCGTTTTCGCCACAATCTGTCCCTTTAAATCATGCGCTTCAACAAATCGATTAAATTCCTGCTCTGATGGTATTTTATACATTATCTCATGTACATAAGTGATAGGGGATTGATTTTCTATCGGAAATTCAAGTGCGTCTGCCGCACGATTATCATAAATAATAATCGGATCTTTCACTAATTTACTTCCATATGTATAATTTTCATCAATAGAGATAATCTCTTTATTACCAGTGTAATAAATGAGATCGTAATCATCTGTAAATTGATCGCCTATATAAAATAAGATTGCACTATTTATTTCGTCAATAATCCTCGCATCTCCCTTCCATTTTTTAGGTAACAACACATAAATCTCCTTAGTTAAAGGCTGATTCCGCAACTCCTTAATTTCGCCTGACAAATAATCAAGCGCATTTTTATTAGCTAAAATGCCTTGCCCGTTGAACAATCCCGAAGTGCTCGCCAATAAAGTGGCATTATATTTATCAAAAAATTCCTTGTAAAATGTTACTTGCACCATCGTACTTTCATTTCCTCCAACATCAAAAGCAACATCACTATTTTCAACTGGTTTATACTCTAATCGAGTGTAATAATAATCCGCATAGTCTTTAAAAAAAGATTTCTGCTTATAAAGACGATATGATTCAGAAATTAACATGATATTGCTTGAGAGAACGAAAATTGTAATCACTGCTGTTACGAGCTTTAAGCCATAATTCAGAGAAAGAAGCTTTTTAGAGCCTTTGACATTCGAAAAAACTTCTTTCACATTGAAAAAATACAAATTGACGTACAGAAATGCGTTCAGTAAAAGCAAAAGTGAAAAGAAAATCAAAGAAATGTCCAGCCTAAAAAACACGTACGTATACTTGGATAGCACATAGACAACGATGACAAATAGCGAGATCAATACGAACGAATCTAATACAATATTACGCCAAACAATCTTACTGATTCTTTCTCCCAGCGAAATCCGAATCAGATTTTCTTTCTTTTGCAAAATTACATCATAATAGGAAAGCAATAAAATAATACTAGTAATCAGCAGCCAAATCGACATGATTGTATTTCTTGATTCCTTGCTGACATAGCCATCTTTAGGATGATTGCCTGCGTACTTATTAATCAAATCCATTTTAAATTCATAAACCTGCTTGTCACGTCCAATGACGTAAAAGTCGTGTACATTTTCCATTGTCGGTATGTCTTCCAGCTGATGAAAGGTAAAACGGAGGCTTCCTAAAAAAAGGCTCATATATTCCCGTTCTGATAGCTGTACCTGTTCGTTGAGATGTCTTTCCACACCTGATGTTCCATAAATATCAAACTCCGTCAGAAAGGTACTGCGGGGGGATCGGATGAAAGTAAAGACGTCCACTTTATGACGCTCTGCTGAACGAAGGATATCCTGAACCATTTCTTCATCAGTTGTGTCCGACTGCAAATACATAGTAGTATGGTCAAATCTTGTATAAAAATTATCTAAATAAAAGATATGGCTTTCTCCGATAATAAGCATGCCAACAAATATGATACAAAAACTAATAATATACTTAATGGCTTTCAAATAAACCCCTCCGCCACTTTTAATGATTGTCACTCAATATATTTTCTTCATAGACTTTCATGTGTATATTTGGTAATTTTAGAAAATTTCCTGAATTCATTTCCTTTATGATCGATAAAAACTTAAGAAAATAAGAAACAATTCTTCCATAGAACATTTTCATTTGAAGCAAAAATAATACCTATATTTAGAATTACTTTACCATGAACCTCTAATATTAACTCTCAAGATCACCTATGAAAATGTGTTCTGTTGTTTATAGATTGAGATATAAGGCTATGTATATACTATACTCCATCATTTTCGTGCTGGGTGTTCATATAAAATAATGTTTCCAGAAAGAAATTCCTCAGTGTATTTAAGTAATATGTCAAGATGGTTAATCAATCTTTGAAATATACAGTTACGGCGGCTTCATATCATAGTTTTTTATTTTTTCCACGATTTAATTATGATCTGAAGCCGCCTCTTTTGTGTTATATTTCTTTTATTTCGATCGGATCCTTGCAAACATGATTGAAAATTTTAAAGCAACAAATAAGTAAATAGTTTATGGATTTTATACACTTGCTGTGCTTGAGCCAGTTGAACAATAGGATTCAACTAGTACCATGGACATTGTTAATTTAATAAGTTATTGAATAATAAACGGTTGAACCACTATGTGTAACCTCTATACCAGCCCAATTACCAGCGCTGTCCTGATCAGAGAAAGTGCCGTTAGCATTTCTTACTTTTGCGATATGACTTGTTGTACTATGTTTTGTATGGGTGGTAAAATCCTCATTTATAAAGTCAGTGTTAAAACCATATTCAATTACCCAATTCGTACCACTATTGTATGCTGTCCAAGATTTGTCAAAGTTTCTCCCTTTGCTTGAATATTCATACGTTGCAGCAAATGCAGATGTCGATGAAGCTAATAGATCTAAAGCTAAAGAAGCAGAAATTAATGATTTTTTCATATGATCTCCCCCTAAAATATTGAAAAATTGTTAAGTGCTTAAATATGAATATTTTATCATAATATACATTTTTTTCAATATATTTTTATCTATTTTTAATATTTTTTTAATCATTCATTTAACATTATCTTTCTTAACTAATGAACGTGTTGTAAAGCGCATAACAAATGCATAAATGCACATAAAAAATCCACCACCTTGGAAATCATATACAGTGACAAAAAATAACTCTCCAAGGGGTGGACACGATCATGATTTCCAATTGGAACAGCGAACATGCATGGTCTTATGAAATCAATCCACTTTTAGCCTCCTTATTTCGATATATTGACTCTCTGTCGTTGCCAGAAACACCGTACGTGACAGGAAGATCGCCAGTGTCGAAAAAAATCGTTGTTGAAATGTTTCTTTTTGAAAACCTATTTTGCTATTAATTCCTTGAGAAAATTCGTACGCATCCTGCAACGTTTTCGCTGTTTTCAACGGGCCTGTGGGCTTGGCGAAGTCCCTTATCTGTCTATGTTTTCGCGTGCGGTGAGATGGTTTCAGAAACGCGGTGGAGATCATGAAAAATGCAAAGTTGTTTTAATCCCTTATAGTTAAGATAAAAACACTGGGGAGATTACAGCATCACATACGATTACCAGAGTTTCAATCCCTCATAGTTAAGATAAAAACGCCGTACGTCGAACACGCTGCCATTCTTTGCTGTGAGTTTCAATCCCTCATAGTTAAGATAAAAACAATTACTCGTTGAGATCGCAAAGGCGATGTGACAAAGTTTCAATCCCTCATAGTTAAGATACAAACTGAGGCAAAGAAAAAGTCAAAGCCAGTCAAAATGAATTGTTTCAATCCCTCATAGTTAAGATACAAACGGCTGCCATCGCAATGACAGATGCTCCCGATGCAGCGTTTCAATCCCTCATAGTTAAGATACAAACTGTCGATGGTGCTGTCCTCATCGTTATGATCGATTCTGTTTCAATCCCTCATAGTTAAGATACAAACGTAGATTTCTCAAACGTGCCAGCTTTAGCATTTTTGAGTTTCAATCCCTCATAGTTAAGATACAAACCGCCAGACAAAAATGGTTGGGTCATTCCACTCGGCTTGTTTCAATCCCTCATAGTTAAGATACAAACAATTTTACCCGTAGCCTTTCCGAAGTGAACAGAAAATGTTTCAATCCCTCATAGTTAAGATACAAACAACTGTTCAGGAGGTCAAACTCTATGAAATTAGCATTGGTTTCAATCCCTCATAGTTAAGATACAAACATTCAATCCGTAGGCCGCGCTGGCCGGGTGGGCCAGGTTTCAATCCCTCATAGTTAAGATACAAACCTTAAAGCCCTTGATGAAGAAAAGCGGCAAGTGGAATGTTTCAATCCCTCATAGTTAAGATACAAACGCAAAAGGCAATTGGCTATGCACTTACAGGCGATAGTTTCAATCCCTCATAGTTAAGATACAAACTCTCCCATTTCAGCGAGGATTTCTCCGAACATATCCAGGTTTCAATCCCTCATAGTTAAGATACAAACAAACGAGCAATCTCATCGTATACATAAACAAGAGTATGGTTTCAATCCCTCATAGTTAAGATACAAACCCACATCGAAAGAAACGATTTTCTTTTCCCCTGCCGCGTTTCAATCCCTCATAGTTAAGATACAAACTTTGAATCTGGCCACCAGTTACCAATTGATGTACTCCTGTTTCAATCCCTCATAGTTAAGATACAAACGCTAGGACAAAACATTATGAGTGAGCTGCAAAATGAAGTTTCAATCCCTCATAGTTAAGATACAAACTTCGCCCAGTGGAGGAACACCGAAAGACCGTGGTTCCGGTTTCAATCCCTCATAGTTAAGATACAAACGACATCGATATCATGCTTGGGAGGAATGAAATGTGGGTTTCAATCCCTCATAGTTAAGATACAAACCTTTTTGTCTCACTTTCCGCAATATAGTTGAAAGATGTTTCAATCCCTCATAGTTAAGATACAAACGACAACTGCTGTTCCACCTTCCATATCACGTTGAATGTTTCAATCCCTCATAGTTAAGATACAAACTTTGTAATGTGGAACGTTATCTTTGATCTTAATACCTGGTTTCAATCCCTCATAGTTAAGATACAAACATCATCTAATGCTTGTTGCATGATTTCAATTCGTGTTTGTTTCAATCCCTCATAGTTAAGATACAAACACTTTCGATGGAAAAGTATAAACCATATTTCTCTTTAGTTTCAATCCCTCATAGTTAAGATACAAACGTAGACATCGTTCCGTCAGTCGTGATGGAATACGTGTTTCAATCCCTCATAGTTAAGATACAAACCGTGTCCCCCATGTTTCATCAGTTCCAGTGCTTCTTGTTTCAATCCCTCATAGTTAAGATACAAACCCAAAAAATCATGATAAAATCAACATTTGGAAAATGGATACAATTTTATTATAAACTTATCTTAAAATTCGAGCAATAGCTTCTTTTTCTGATCGCTGTAGGAATTCTGGCGGTTAGAAAATTGTCGTCGATCCCCCGGGTTTTTGACGCTACTGGAGGTCGACGACAGTTGAGATATTGGATCTATGATGCGCACGTAATCACCAACTTCCTAAAAGTTGAATTTCTTTAATACGTGTTCTATCTCAGTGGGATGAGACCGACACATCGGCTTCTAGTTTAGTTGAATTTCTTTAATACGTGTTCTATCCCCGTTTTTCTGAAATAGATTCCCCCTTTCAGTTATCCCTCTCCAAAATTCTGCACTTAAGGAAACAGGCTCGAGCCTATCTCTTTTCAATCGAATCATCATCATGCCAACACGGAATCTCACAATCGATCATTTTATCTGGCCAATAAAATTTTTTATTTACAAACCGACGGTCGGTATTTATAATTAATGATAAATACTCCTATACCCTCGAAAGGAGGCACATAATTGAAGCGTGAACAAAAACGAGAGCAAACGAAGCGATTGCTATTGGATGCTGTGAAAGAATTAATTTATGAAAAAGGATGCACCAATACAACACTCCATGACATTATGGAGCGTTCCGGGTTGTCTAAAGGAGCTATTTTCCATTATGTAAAAAGCAAAGACGAACTTTTCAGTTGGGTGTTGAAGGAAAGGCTCGACAAAATAAACGAGCGCTTCTTCCATCAGGCTTCGCAAAAGGCCTCATTTGAGGAACCACTCTATGAAATCACATCCCGATTGTCAGATCTGGAAAATCCGCAAGATCCCGGCAATCAAGTGCTCATGTACCTTTTAGGCAAAAGCGATCAACCTGATATAAAAAAAATACTCCAGCAATATTATGAACAAGCCATTCATATGTCCAAATCATGGATCATTGCTGGACAAGAGGCTGGCGTTATCTCACAGTCCATTGATGCCGACAAAACAGCAGAGTTATTTACGCTTATCTCATTTGGTTTGCGGATGCGCAGCGTCATTGATTCAAACGGCTATTTCTTTAATCAAGATTTTGCCGAACTGATCTCTGAAAGGCTTCAGTCAAAGGCAGAAAGGTAGGAAAAACATATGAAACCTCTGTTATTTGTGCATATTGTCGGGGTTGTCCTTTTTTTAGGCAATATTAGCGTGACGGCTTTCTGGAAAATGCGGGCAGATCAAACGAGACACCGTGACTTCATTCATCGGACTGCCAAAAATGTCATGCTAGCTGATTTCGTTTTCACTATTCCGGGACTGTTGCTCATTATCATATCTGGAGTTTGGATGGCTGTTCAAGCGGGATATCTCGTTTCAGGATTTAATTGGCTAACCTTGTCCTTGATATTATTTGCATTGACAGGAATACTTTGGGCTGGAGTGCTGCTTCCTTTGCAACGCAAAATGATACATCTCAGCGCTCCAACTGCCGAAAACGAATTCAACATAGAATCGTACCGCCAGGCGTCGCGGCACTGGATGATATTCGGAACGCTCGCAACATTGCTCCCTGTTCTCATCTTATACCTTATGATCAGCAAAGGGGTCTGATGGTCAGAATTTAACATATCCAATGAGAAATCTCCCACCTTTAAACAGAGTTTAGGTGGGAGAAGCTCATATGCGGATATACAATGAAATTTAATATGATCGTTAGCCAATGAGGACTAGCAGAAATGTTATAGAGAAATGGTAAGCTAGCTATTTCCTGTTTTCATGATTGCTCCCTTCATAAAATGGAATATTTTGTATATAAAATACATATCAAGCCACATTCAAACCCTTCAATCGGAGGATTTGGAAGAAGAATGGAAGTCTATAGATTTTTCTTCCAATTGGGCAGCGATTCCTGAAAGCGGCTGTTCCACCATAATTTTATTTTCCCTATGTTCCATCCTGTTTCTGTTGTTCGAAGCGAATGAACACGCCAATACATGGGCGGATGAGACATAAACTGAAATTCCAAAAATCGAAAAAAACAAGAATCCCTTTCCAAAGAAGACAATCTTTCGTCCTTTTCCTCCGCTTCTTGCTCTTCTTCAGGAACGACGTGGTATCCGATTGCTTTTTCCGATGCTTGATCTTGATGCTCAGAGAGGATGGTCAAACTTTTGGCCATTTGAACATTCCCGCCATCCAACAGCGTTGCTCCTAAATGATCGGCCCGTACTTCCATCCACTGCGTAATCAGAGACTGGAAAGCAGGAAGCAGAAAAATTAAAATCCAAAGGACGAAAAAAACGAGGATTTGATGGTTTTTTAGCAAATTCGGATAGGTTTCATGTATAAAGAAAATACCGATGACAATCCATCCAATCAAAACAAATCGCAACAACTGTCCAGTCAAGACGTCTCGCTTTTTGACATGAATGGCCTCATGAGCCAAAATGCCTTCAATGGCTTCAAGGGGAAGCTTCAGCGTTTCCGAAGTCAGCGCCACCAGTGATCGGCCAATATTAGCGCCTGCCGCCAACCCATTATATTCGACCGATTCTGTGACATAAATAGTGACATGGGAAAGTCCAGCACGCGAAAAGACTTTCTCGATGATCGGAAGCAACTGAGGATCGCTTATTTCCTTCATATCTAAAGCCATTTTTAATACGCGATCAGAAATCCACAGATTGAATATCCAAAATAGCAAAATAACCATGGCCGTCACAAGCGGGCTGATACCCATAAAAGTGAAAAGTGTTAAGAGAGCCGCATAGGCTCCTACTCCTTTCACCGTTGCCGCAAAATACCCCTTTCCTAGAAGACGCTTCCAATTACTTTGATGATAAAAAGGTTTTACCTCGATCTCTTCTAGTTTCTTCCTTTCCTCTCTGAGGACGAAATCCATCGATTCCGATGGATCAGGGGTGAGATAGATTTTTTCGCCGGAAAAAGATAATTTCCACGTTTTCCCCACGCTGGTCGTATAGTCCGTATGAGGAGAAAACAAAGAAAAAAGCGGAAATAGTTGCAACACATCCGGCCGTGTTTGAACGCTTGCTTCTGAAAGCTCCTTTAATGGATACTTTTTCGTTTCGATAAAAGATATCGCATATAGCGCCTCTTCCTGTTCTGCGTAAAAAAAACGAAGAGAGCGAAACAGTCTTATTCTTTTCGTCAGCCCAGCCACAAGAGAGACGAAGCTGTACAAAAGTACGAGCGTGATGGGGGAATTCGGACCGAAAAGGAAATAAAGAACAGCGATGCCCATAAACAATCCCGCAAATAAGAAATCCAATAGGATACGCTCTTTATTCTTAGACAATACAATTTCTCTTGATCCTTGTTTTTTCAGTTTACCGATGATCTCTTGCGATTGGGCACCGCTTCTTTCTGGCACCGGAAAGCTAAAAAAGCTAAATAACAATATAGAAAAAATAATCGTCGCTTCTAGAAACCCTTGTTCCAAAAACACATAGACGATCCATCCAATTCCGAATATAGCAGCGAATATACCTACATACACAGACGAACGCCATTTTTTAAAAAAATCTACCAAGAAGCTGAGAAAAAAGCCGATCACAGCGGTTAAAATTGATATAGTCAAATCCGGCATAAATCGTTCCTCCTGTCCGATTGAAAAAGCGCAAGAAAACTACCTACTATGTTTATCTTACCTGATAGAAAACAAGATTTCCATAACAGGAAAAATTAGATAAAAGGAAGATTGCGTATTTCGCCTGAAATAAAAGGGGGAAACTTCCATGATAGAAAGATAGGATGATACACGGAACGAATCGTTCGAACCATTGATCATGGATTTACCGTCACAAGCCTTTTTCAACTCTCTCATGGCTCACTTCCCCCGTTGCAGAAAGAAATCTTTGCGGTTGCTGTATTTTCGTTTTTGTTTTGGCATATGAAAAGCACCGCCCTTGATGGACGCATCCATCAAAGGCGGCGCTGCCTTTTTACGTATGTGGCGTGAATTCGGACTTGCGGTTGTTCAAAGCACTCAAACATCCCTTGTCCATTTTATAAACCTCATCACAAAGAAGGTTAATGTCTTCTGAGTTATGGCTTGATAAGAGAATCGTTACATTTTGCGTTTTTAAATTTTTTATTAAATTTCTGATGTCTGCTACACCGTCCTCATCCAGCCCATTCATTGGCTCATCTAAAATAAGAAGGCTTGGTTTTTCCATAATCGCTTGAGCTATACCGAGTCGCTGTTTCATCCCTAAAGAATAATATTTTGTAGGTCTTTTATCTTCAGGGTCTAACCCTACGATTTCCAAAGTCCTTTTGATTTCCTCCAACGAAATTATCTGATTAATGGAAGCCAATAGTTTCAAATTTTCAAGGCCTGAATAATGAGGAAGCAGGCCGTTTTTATCTAACAACAACCCTATGTTTTTAGGGAATTTCCCTGAAGTGATTGGGTCGCCAAATATTTCAACCATGCCTGAGGTGGGTCTGATCAGTCCGGCTATAACTTTAAATAGCATGGTTTTTCCTGATCCATTCCTACCCACGATTCCGCAAATTTTCCCCCTGCTAACTTCTAAATGAATATCCTTTAAAATCTTATGGCCCTTTATCTCCTTACTAAGATTTACAATTTTCACTGCACTGTCATTATGGCTATTCATCATATCCCACCTTATAGCGTATTCTTATGTAATAGACTGTCCATGCGTTTACAGCATATATAATGAAAGAGTATCATGATCATAAAAATTACAAAGAAATAGTAGCTCAATGACCATGCAAACGGAGAGACCTCTACGTTTCTCGCTGCAAGAACGCCCTGTGAAAACGGCAGCCATTTATTCACATATGGTGAACTTTGTAGTAAACCTACTGATATGAAAATAAACATAACAGAGATGCTAAAG
Organism: Anoxybacillus sp. B2M1; assembly: GCF_001634265.1. Lineage (NCBI taxonomy): Bacteria > Bacillati > Bacillota > Bacilli > Caryophanales > Anoxybacillaceae > Anoxybacillus > Anoxybacillus sp. B2M1. Next base: position 2,189,660 of record NZ_CP015435.1, read on the forward strand.
CCTGCTATTGAATTGCCAGTCAATATCGAAACCACATGACTCATTAACACAACGAAAAAAGTCAACAAGATCAGTAAAACAAATTGAAATAACATGAGTTTTAGAGGAGTATAAGTGTTCAACAAAGGAATATCATCTAAACTAGCACTCATGCTTTTTCCGCCATTTATCAGGTATGATAATAGCATGGAAATGGAATACCCTATCGAATAATAAATCACGATAAATATAAAATTAGCTGAAATCATCCCATTTAACCATAAAGAAAACTGACCTGCTCTTGGAAGTATCCAAAGGTTGTTTTCATTAAGTTGTTTGTTTAAAAAATTCCCACATAAAACATATATCGGCGTTTGATGTAGCAACCATCTTAACAAATCAAAATTAAAATAAGCAGGTCCATAGTAAAATGTTATTAAAAGAGAAGCAGGTCCAGCATTTTGCCAATTATAAAAATTGAATGACACAAAATGAAAAACCACAAAAGTTAAAAGGATGATTATCAAATTTCTTTTATACAACAAAGTACGAAGAAAATACCTTAAAAGACGTAAATATTTCATGATTGCCTCCAACTAAAGTCCATCTTTTTCACCCGCGATATTCCTATAAACAATAATAGGGTCAAAACCGTTCCCCAATAGATTATGGACTGGACAAAGTGACTATAAAATGAGCTCCCCATTTTTCCTACTAAAACATGATAAGTGAATGTAAACGGATAAAAGAAAGTGATTTTACTTAAATATATAACGATGCTAATCACATTAAAGCCGAGCGTGATGATAAAGCTAATGACATTATTTCGGACGATTAAGTTAGCCACAAAAAAAGTGATTCCCAATGTTAGAAAAAATAAATAAACGAGGAGTAGACTAACTAACACCAACGTCGCCGGCTTTATATCGTTATATTTTAATAGGAAGTCATATACGGCCGCCCCATATTCACTCCACCTGTTTTCAAATTTCAATGTCAACAATGATTCAAGGAGGCAAATGAAAACCGACGCTAAAACAAATAATAAGGTTGCCATGCCCATACTGATAACAGAAGTGTAAAACCATTTAGCGCGGCTGGCGAATTTAATCATTGCGTACTGATCAAACGAACGAAAAGTGGTGAAAGGAAAGATACTCACTAAATAAATTAATGATAAGAGAAAGAATACATGGAAAAAATCATGAAATGAAAACAATAATAAATCGAAAACATTTTTTTCCTCTTTATACATGAAAAAAGAATAAAAACGAAAGAGACTGATGATAATAAGGAACAATAGAATCGTATAAACAAACTTGCCGCTATAAAGAATATTAAGCAATCTAATGCTCAAATTACTCCGCATGTTTGGCAGCTCCTATAAAAAATAATGCAACTCCTATGATTAACAATATCAAATCGTAAAGTGCGACGTATGAAATCTTTAAATCAGGATCATACTCTAAATCAAATAACATAGCAGAATTGAGGAATTTGTTGATTTGAAATAACAAAGTTCCAGAAAAGATATAAAAAGCAAAAGGAAAAACAATGGTTAAATACTGATTATGAATAAATGTAGATACGCCAAGCGCTAAAGTAGAAAAAACGACCCCGCAAACAAAGCTATTCAAAATCATGATCAAAACAAATAAAACCGGCGAATACTCGTATACCCCGCGCAAGACTATGATATTTAGAGTATCTACAACCGACACATCAAATTTTTTTATCAGTAAAAAGAGGATAAACGATACAAGCAGGCTTGATGCAATCACATAGCCGCTTACTAGTCCGTTTACCAGCAGGCGAATCAGCAAATATTTTTTTCGGCTCATTCGATAAGATATATAGTGGATGAAGCCAGTGCGAACATCCGTTACATAAGAAGCAGCAAACGGTAAAGAAACTAACACGGGAAACAATAAACTTAATATGGCTGACGTTCCCTCACTATGTGAGTACATAAATAAATAAATGGCGTTTACACCTGGGTACGGATGAAAAATAAACTCAAAAGAGCCTATAAATATGCAAGCGAAAATTAATAGTTGACTAATTAAAGTGTTTCTTGAAAAAAACGCCCTTTTTAACTCGCTGACAAAATATCCATTCCCCATGTTGTCTCATCCCTCCCTTTAAAACCCACAAAAGCTTAAAATAAGGCATTCTCGATTCACTTTTTTATAAATAGAATGCCAATGAAGATGGACAGATTTCTCGGCTATCCCTTCCATTAATGTAGCCATACTCCCCTCTCTAATAAGCAGGGATGGCGAGCGGACGATCCAACAACGCCGCTTGCAGACGCATTCATTTCTCTGAAAACAGCTGGTTGTTCGGTTCTCGGCCAAAAAAAAACCGAATTCTCCTTAATTGAATGGGTATCTATCTTCTCGTTCGCTCAAGATCATGTGCAAATGAATGGGATGTCGAAATCATTTATCACTTGTATATAATCCATCAATAGTAAGTGATGTGAAAAATTTTTCTTCATTTTATTCAAAAATTCCTTCTTTTTTTTCAAAAAAATACAAAAATAGTCTTTTGGAAATGCGATTCAATGGATTTATGAATCACATTTTGTAACTTATTTTTTTATAAAGTAAGAGAAAGCGCAACATCTAGATCCATTCAGTTGAAGATTCTGATCAATGTCTGTTCTTGTCGATGCTGCTTCTAAACAGGTTAATCATTGAAAAAGCAGCCTGAAACACAAAGATAGGAATCAGGCTGCTTTCTTAAATTCATATTGTTCTCCGTTGTTTTAATAAATGTTTATATGGCCGCTCGATACATTTAGATCGATAGGATGTTCACCGGATCCATGGACGCCTTTGATGCTTTTATGCTCTATTTTTTTCTTGGTTAACGGAAAATCACATGTGATATTACCGCTGCTTGTTTTTCCGTTTAAAGTAAAATCAGCACTTTTCGGAAGATGAAGATCCACCCCTCCGGAACTGACTTCAATATCCACAGCCCCTGTTAATTCGTCCATTTGCATACTTACATTTCCAGATGATAAATCGGCCTCAATCGCTCCACTATAATGCCGCACCTTGAGATTTCCCGAACGAATATCAAATGTTCCTGATTCTGCCGTTAATGAGTCGATATCGGCATTCCCCGATGAACTGTCGTGTTCAAAACGTTGAACCGATATATTTTTTAGTTTGACGTTTCCTGAGCTCACATCGAACAGTAATTTATCTAGTTTCATCGGTTTATTTTTTGAATGACCAGAGAAGCTCAAATTCCCTGACCCCAGATTTATCACCATGTTTCGATCATAATCTTCAGGGATATAAAGATTCAGTTTTGCCTTGTTATGAAATGGCCACCCAAACCGTTTCCGCTCCACACTTATACTCACTTTATCTCCCTGACGCTTAACTGTCAGTTTTCCCTTTCCATCTAAATCAGCTTTTATGTCTTCACGGTGTTTCGGAATAATCGTTGTGCTGACACCTGAAATATCCATTTCAATCATATCAATTCCCTCTGATGTAACCGACTGGTTTTTTGGCTTTCCGAAAGGCCACCAACTAAAATCAACTGGATTCCAAAAGATAAGGGATAAGCTAATCAATCCAATAAGACCTAATAAAACAGGAATTTTCTTTTCCAATGTTTTTCCTTCCTTTCCCATTAAATTTTACATCAGTTTCTTCACCCTACTTCGAACCATCAACTTTTTCAGGCGCCCTTAAAACGGCTGAACCTCACGCACGATCTAATGCTTCAGTCACCTTCCATTTAATGGAATATTCGACATTTTGCCTCGATCTACAACTTGGATGGAATAAGATCAAGCGACTCTTCCTTTTCTTATTGTAAGAATACAGTAAAAGGGAATGTTCCAAAATGGACCTCAAATGTATATTCGAATAAGACTTGAGGCTTATATGATAATAAACAAATAATGGGGTCTATCCCCCATCACGTAAATGTAATGAGGGAAGACCCCATATATCTACCGCATAACATAAAATTTGATCTTAAGTTTCCTGATGTGTTTTCTTAAAGCCATTTCAATCACCACAGCCCTATAATTGACGCGCCGTCGATGGCAGTAAAAACACTGTGCGTGCAAAATGTTTTTATTCCTTGTAGTTAAGATAAAAACGCGGCAAAGGCGGTTTTCCTGTATGATCTAGATTTGTTTCAATCCCTCATAGGTAAGATAAAAACCCGAGTCACTAATAATCTTGTCGTATGCATCAATGAGTGTTTCAATCCCTCATAGGTAAGATAAAAACGATTTTAAATGAAATATATAAAAATACATTGACAAAAGTTTCAATCCCTCATAGGTAAGATAAAAACGATACGGATTTTCGCAAGTGACGTTTCAGGCTCGTTGATGTTTCAATCCCTCATAGGTAAGATAAAAACGGTCATGCTGTGACCTGGGAGTTTTGGGGAGAATCTGTTTCAATCCCTCATAGGTAAGATAAAAACTGTTTTGTGTTCGAAACCGGCGAATTTCGCACAACAGGGTTTCAATCCCTCATAGGTAAGATAAAAACAAGCGTGAAATTGATTGCGCCGGTGCCGACACAACAGGTTTCAATCCCTCATAGGTAAGATAAAAACGTTGACACAAATTGAAATGCCTTTTACGTTTGATGATTAGTTTCAATCCCTCATAGGTAAGATAAAAACCGAGTGATTCGCACAAGCTATATTCAAGTACCACGGTTTCAATCCCTCATAGGTAAGATAAAAACTTTGTATATGTAAACATTTATTTTATGAATTTTTTGTTTCAATCCCTCATAGGTAAGATAAAAACCGATTCGTTCACCGCGTGATTCGGGTGGGGTTGCGCTGTTTCAATCCCTCATAGGTAAGATAAAAACATTTCTACCGTCATATTTGCGCTCCTTTCTTAGACAGTTTCAATCCCTCATAGGTAAGATAAAAACGAAGATTAACCCAACAACGCTTCGAGACGATTTCAGTTTCAATCCCTCATAGGTAAGATAAAAACTTAGATTCGCAGCGCGTGTATGGGGCGTATGTAACGCGGTTTCAATCCCTCATAGGTAAGATAAAAACTTCCTAACGCTTTCGCAACCACGGCCATAGATTGAGTTTCAATCCCTCATAGGTAAGATAAAAACCGTCCTGCTTCGTCTGGGATAGATTTTGTGTTCTCAAGTTTCAATCCCTCATAGGTAAGATAAAAACTGTGAAATAAGCGAAGTGATGGCATGAAACGAATTTGTTTCAATCCCTCATAGGTAAGATAAAAACTTTTATCACTTTTTCGTATATAGCGATTACCGTCGGAGTTTCAATCCCTCATAGGTAAGATAAAAACATAAAAATGTCTGGTTGAATCCCCACATATGAAACACAGTTTCAATCCCTCATAGGTAAGATAAAAACGGATTAACGCTACAACCGTTCGTTTTTCACGATTGAGTTTCAATCCCTCATAGGTAAGATAAAAACGAAGTCGTGGAAATCCGTCGCTAAACACGCTACAAGTTTCAATCCCTCATAGGTAAGATAAAAACTCAACAGACTGATTTGTTCCGCAGCTTGTTGAGCCAAGTTTCAATCCCTCATAGGTAAGATAAAAACGCACTGGCCGCTTTTTGTGAGGCCCCGTCAGATTCTCTGTTTCAATCCCTCATAGGTAAGATAAAAACCCTTGATGAGTTGTTATTTGAATTTTTTTCAAGAAAGTTTCAATCCCTCATAGGTAAGATAAAAACGTGAAAAACCGCTTTTTTGGTCAAGATGATCAAGGTGGTTTCAATCCCTCATAGGTAAGATAAAAACGGATGCTCCTCATTGTGACAGGCATTGCAAAGGCTCTCGTTTCAATCCCTCATAGGTAAGATAAAAACATACAAGATGCTTATAATCATCTCATTGGGTTCTTGTTTCAATCCCTCATAGGTAAGATAAAAACTAAATCTTTCACACGGCCTAACTATTGATTCCTGCTTAGTTTCAATCCCTCATAGGTAAGATAAAAACTGAGTGTTTTCGATGACTACCGCCGCTCGAACACCGCTGTTTCAATCCCTCATAGGTAAGATAAAAACATATCTGTTTCACCCCCTTTTCATAGTTTTGAAACAAGTTTCAATCCCTCATAGGTAAGATAAAAACTTGGCTTTCGCTCGTTGGAGTTTTGTTTCGAGCCCAGTTTCAATCCCTCATAGGTAAGATAAAAACTGTCACAAAAATTCACTTAGATTTACGTTGATATGGTTTCAATCCCTCATAGGTAAGATAAAAACTCTTTGGTCGTATTGGGTTGCTTTGCTCAAAAAGCGTTTCAATCCCTCATAGGTAAGATAAAAACCCCAAAAATCATGATAAAAGCAGCAGTTGGAAAATGGATACAATGTCATTATAAACGTATCTTAAAATTCGAGCAATAGCTTCTTTTTCTGATCGCTGTAGGAATTCTGGCGGTTAGAAAATTGTCGTCGATCCCCCGGGTTTTTGACGCTACTGGAGGTCGACGACAGTTTTTCTTTCGTTCATACGTCATCTTTAGGAAAACAAATGAGGATTTTTGAGTTTGCCGAAGCTTGTTAGATTCGGGCTTGCCTTTTCGTCAACGAAGATGGAAATAACGCCATCTTCAGCTCCGCCCACTGTTCCATAAAGCGGCGCTATGGGTCTGCCCGACCGTAGAAAAATTCCAAACGCTCGATCTATGTCAAAATTAACATGTCACATTGCATCTATCTACTTGTTCACTTATAATAATTTATAGCCATGAAAAATTGATAATACGATAGGAAACGCCCTCAAGAAGTTGTAAAATTCTTCATATCCAATATGAGAACAAAAATCGGCTATCTGATATAGATTTTCCAAAATCAGAGCTACCTGATCTGCCGCGCCGATCGGTCGAATTCGTCGAAACCCCAAGATTGACGAATAACCAACAATGTGAATAGGGTGTATGTACATAAAGCGCAAGAACACAGCGCAATATTTCAAAAAAGGATGATCATGGTGGAAGCGCTATTAAATCAAATTCTCGAGAAACTAGTTGAACTTCAATCAGAAATTGACCAGATGAAGACAAAACTGGCAACCAAAGAAGATCTTGCTGCGGTTGCGACAAAAGGAGATCTTATAAGCATTCAACAAGCTATCTTAGAGACCAATCGAATTGTTAAAAACATCGAGCTAAATCAAGAGCGCCACGAGCGTATTTTAGACGTTCTTTCCAAACGTTCCATTGAACATGAGGCAAGATATCAGCGACTTACAGCAAGCGCAGTAAAAGAAAACTAGCGAAAAGTACCGAGACGTTTATCTTGGTGCTTTCTTTTTTATGAGGCTCTGTTACATTTTCGTGTTGATCATTGCGATTCATGAAGGGAAAACCCATTTTTTAGGCTTCCCTTCGTTTGTGTGTGCCTTTACTTTTTAACTTCATAGTGCAGTTCAACGAATTGATTGAAGTTCCTGACACCTTTCAACGAGAGGTTTAATTGATAATCTCCCTCTCTAAATAGAGGAATTCCTGTTCCAAGTAAAATAGGGGCAACTTTCATGATAAATTCATCAACCAATTGATTTTTTATAAAAGAATGTAACAATTCTCCTCCACCCACAAGCCAAATGTTTCTTCCTTCTTGATTTTTAAGTTTATTGGTGAAATGAACCGCATCTTCATTAACAAATTTTACATCTTCTTGATCCTCAAGAGGAGATCTTGTAAATACATAACATGCTTTGTTTTCATATGGGAGTTTTTCTATACCTTGTTTCAGTACCCAATCGTAGGTCCTTTTACCAAATAAAATCGTATCTACCGTTTCATAAAATTCAGAATAACCGTTATCTCCTTCACCTTCGACTTGGAATAGCCAATCAAGAGATTCATCTTTTGTAGCTATATATCCATCTAAACTCGTTGAAATAAATAATACTAATTTTCGTTTTTTCTCCATAAAATTCTCCTCTAATTTAGAATGAATGTTCCATTATTCCGTTGGTTGAATAAAAACGGCAGAACGAGGTTCCCGAGTTTCGTTCATTAATCGACCACCAACGGAAGAGGTTGGAGTAGCATGGCACTTCCCTCATTGATAGACTTATTCCTTTTTAAAAAGCTTTTTTCCATCCAATCCCCGAATGTTTGTTCCTAATGAGATTATACTATAAATTTGGAAAGGTTTCAAATATCAACAATATTTTTTAACAGAGCCTTTTATAAAAAAACAGAAAATACACCAGCCATTTCTTTAAGTCATTTTCATATTTCTAGCGATACTTAAAAGAAAGGATATTTTTAAGGTTGTTGAAACCAACTATAGAAGATGAATGAATACCAACATGTTAGAAAGATGAGCCATATGGCAGCCAACGAAAACTCATGGCGTCAAAAGATCGGCTGAATTATTTACCATTATTCCCCTTTTTAAAGTGGATGTTTCTGATCATTTAAGAAATGATCCAATTTTCATACAAATAATCAGAACCCCCTTAGTTCCAAAACCAAGTTAATCTCACCTTTATACCCATAGCATGATTGTCTTCAAACTCAGATATATTTTGTTAATCATTTTTCATTGATTGGTTCTTTATATTTATTCGTTCTTTCAGTCCACAGGGTACGCATAAATAACGTATCGCTCTGGGGCCGGTCCAACGTAGTGAAACGGATAACATGTTGATAATGTCAAAACCTCTTCCCCTTTAGGGCCTATGACGGAAGTGTCATGTGCTTCAACAATTTCCGCTTTCTTCATTTCGTATTCAAATGTGCCATAAGGCATTTTTACGACAAACCGATCGCCCACTTCCAAATCGCCAAACTTTCGAAACACCGTGTCCCTGTGTCCAGATAAAAGAATTTGTTCATGATCGCCAGGAAAGGCAGTAGAGACGTGATGTCCCACCCCTTTACGCAACATTTCTTCCTCTGTTCCTTCGACAATGGGCAATGTCCCATCAATTTTTGGAATGTATAAGATCCCTATCACATCATGACCCTTCGGTGAAAATTGTTCTCTAGAAACTCGGAAATCTTTCCCTCCTTCTCCCTTCTTTTCATCCACAATCTGTTCTGCTGTTTGTAACGCCTGCTGAGTCGCTTCTTTCGTTTCTAAAATCTGTTGCATAGAAACGAAGATGATGGACAACCCAATCACAATAAAAATCGCAGCCAATCGTTTTCTCATTTGAACTCTCTCCTTGAACAAGAATAAATGCGTTAAAACTCCCCCTCCCCATATAGTTGGGATTTCCACTTAGAAAACTTCCGATACAGGTGTTTTTTAATGTTGAACATATTATAATTGAATTAAAAATAGAACATGTAACTAAAACGACATGTCGTAAGGAGATAGGATATAGATTGTCCAAACGAAAAATCGCTTTCATATTGTCCGTTTTTCTTCTTATCATAATCATGATTCGTTTTCTTTGGATGAGCGCATTCACCATTCCCGATCATCCGACTGCGGAACGTGGGGTGTTAGATTTGCGCGGCTGGGAACCACTCAAGGAGCATAGCTTACCTCTTGATGGAGAATGGGAATTTTTCCCTAACCAATGGTTGATCACAAAACAAGGGAAATCTGTTGTCTCTAGCAAAGAGGTGCAATGGATACGTGTTCCCGGCAACTGGCGCACATCTACCGAAAATGGTCAAGTCTTCGGTTATGGCTCTTATCGTTTACGGATTCTCCTTGATCCACATCAAGAAGCCATCTATGGCATACACATTCCTAGTATCAGCAGCTCAGCAGAAGTGTATGTCAATGGCAAGCTTTTATCTCAGGCGGGAATCCCCGCCTCAGAGAAAGAGAGCTATCAGCCGCGGACCACTCCGCAAACAGTGTATTTCCCTGTGAACCATGCCACTAAAATTGAACTGATTATCCAAGTGGCCAATTACGATCATCCGTTTCGCGCTGGGATTTTGCAATCCGTACACTTAGGGTTGCTTGAACCTCTTTCACAGGAAATCCAGTTTAACACCACGGTAGCGATTATCACTTGTGTCATATACCTCTTCCATGCTTTGTATAGCTTAATCGTCTTCCTTATTGGAAACCGCAATAAAACGTTTCTTTATTTTTCATTGATGATTCTTTGCATCGTCAATGGTACATTGATAGGAAATGGATTGCTATTTCAATGGGTTCCGCTCTCATTTGAATGGAGCATCAAGATCACGTTGCTAACAATGGTGGCTGGTGGGTACACATTATTGAAATGCATTCAGCATTTCTTGCCTGATAAGTTGCAAACAAAAGTACCGCCTTTGTATTATCTTTTGTGCACCATCACTGTGCTCATGATCTTCAGCTTCCCTATATCGATTCATTTAACATGGCAGTGGTACTATATATTCATGATGCTCATTCCTTGTCTGTTAGCTCCTTTGGCTCTGTATCGAGCCACAACCCGAATCAATGATGACAACATCTTTCTGTTTTTGGCGATCATCGCTGCAGTGGGAAGTCTCATTTGGTTCGTGGTCATCTTTATCTTCAGCATTGAGATGAAATCCTATCCTTTCGATCTGATGATTGCTATGATCTGCTTTTCTACCTATTGGTTCAAACAGTATTTTCGTACATTCTCAGAGTCACAAGAGTTGACTAAGAAGCTTCAAAAAGCAGATAAGCAGAAAGATGAATTTTTGACGTCTGTCGCTCACGAGATGCGCAACCCGCTCCACGGCATGATCAACATTTCCCAAGCTGTATTGGAAAACGAAAAGGCCCACCTGAGAGCGAATAGCGCGAAGCATCTTGAGCTGATGGTTAGCATTGGCCGCCATATGTCCACATTATTGGACGCGTTGCTGGATTTGGAACGGTTGAAAGAAAATCGCATCAAAATGAAGCGCCGCCTCCTCTCTCTATATGATGTGACGGAAACTGTACTAGATATGATACGCTTTCTGACAGACGAACAATCAATCCGTCTTGTCAACCGGGTTCCAGCGAATTTGCCGCCGGTTTTTGCCGATGAAAACCGAGTGATTCAAATTTTGTTCAATCTTCTGCATAATGCCGTCAAGTATGCACAAGCTGATGAAGTATCCGTCCATGCCTCTATTCAAGGGGATTGGGTCAATGTCTCTGTTGTCGATACGGGAATCGGAATTCATGAAACCCTCTTGGACACTATTTTTGAACGCTACACGCAAGGAAACGCAGAATCGGCCGCGATGGAAAACGGGGTAGGGCTTGGTCTACATATTTGTAAACAACTCGTCGAGCTTCACGGCGGCACTTTAACTGTCCATTCGACTCCAGGGCAAGGTTCGGTCTTTACGTTTTCGCTCGAGCTCGCTAACACGGAGCATCCTAAGGAAGAGAAGGTTCAGGATTCCACAAAAATTCCGGTGCTTAGCAAAACCGATACAGCGAAGCAACAGCAAGCGCTCGACAAATCGCTTCCAAACCAAGGGAGCGTTCGAATCTTGGCAGTCGATGACGATCCAATTAATTTAAGAATTCTAGAAATCATATTTTCCGAAGCGCCCTATCATGTCGTTTCCGTTACCAGCAGTCAGGAAGCATTGGCGCTGGTCGAATCAGAAGAATGGGATGTAGTGATCGCCGATGTCATGATGCCCTACATGTCTGGCTATGAATTGACGCGAATGATCCGACAGCGTGCCTCTAACTTTGAATTGCCCATTTTGCTTTTGACGGCGAGAAGCCATCCCGAGGACATTGTCGCCGGATTTTTAGCAGGAGCGAACGATTATGTAACCAAACCAATCGAAGGATTGGAATTGAAAGCGCGAGTAAACACTTTGATTCACTTGAAGCAATCGATTCATGAGCGGTTGCGGATGGAAGCCGCATTGCTTCAGGCTCAAATCCATCCTCATTTTCTATTTAATACAATTGACACCATCGCATCATTGAGCACTATCGATCATGACCGAATGATACATTTATTGGTTGAATTCGGAAATTATTTAAGAAAAAGTTTTGACTCGGAAAATTTCCAAAAACTTGTCCCTCTTGAGCATGAACTAGAGTTATTGCGATCGTATCTTTATATTCAAAAAGAACGGTTCGGCGATCGACTCACAATTGATTGGGACATTGATCAACATTTGCATGTACTGATTCCACCACTCATCATTCAACCGTTGGTGGAAAACGCCATTAGACATGGGATTCTTCAGCGTATTCACGGTGGCACTGTTCAAATCCGCATCATCGACCAAGGGAAGCATGTTGAAGTCACTATTGCTGATAATGGTGTCGGCATGACTGAAGAAGAAATACGAAAAATTCTTCACACTACTTGTCAAACAAAAGGCATCGGCATTTACAATACCAATTGGCGTCTCAAACAATTATTTGGAGAAGAGCTTCACATAAAGAGCACTCCGGGAGAAGGAACCACTATTTTCTTTAAAATACCCAAAACATAAAGCATGTGATTCGAAGCTCTTATTTTTTAAGCAGTCCCTAGATCCATGGTTCACTTTCTGGGGACTGCACCAAAATTTTACGGTAACAAGGCTATGGATGAAGCCCCTCGTCACCTAATAACGACTCTCTCTTCTATTAAAGCGGATCATTGTCCTCTTTCCAGATGTGGTACCATGTTTTGATTGTCGCCGGCGGATCCATTTCATATTCTTCTTTGAGCATCTGCTTTAAATTCATATATTGCTGAATGACCGCTTTACGGTCTCCTAATTTATTATACAACTGCATGAGCTCAAAATAGCTGTCTTCCATGAACGGATAATAGTCCTGAATCCGATGACAAAGGGCTATAGCGCCAATATAATCTTTTTTCGCCAATAAAAAGTCTGTCACCTTTCGAATGTGGTGCAGCCAGAGGGCGCGAAGTCGCTCCCGTTCGCTTTCTGCCCATAAATAGCCAGATTCGGCCAAATAATCCCCACCGTACAGATCTAAAATTTCCCGATGTTGGTCAAGAGTCGCTTCTGTCATGATAGGCTGTTCATTGATTCGTCGCTCCCATTCGTCCACATCCAATCGAATTCCATTTAAATCCAATTTATAACTATGGTTAAAACTAACAATGGTGATATGAATCCCCGCTTTTTTTAATGCTTGACGAATCTGATAGACGGTTGAGTATAGCTGAGTGACGCTTTTCTCATAATCGATATCCGGCCACAACTGATCTATAATCGCTGCTTTATGGACAGGATTGTGACGATGATGGATGAGAAACGAAAATAACTCTTTGGCTTTGGTTGTCCGCCAATGCACATCCAAAAAGTAGGAAGGTTTATGCGTCTGTTTAAATCGTAATGATTGAAAACAGCACACCATGACATCCTGATTTGGGGAATGGAAGGGCTGTTTTACTACCAGCTCCTTTTTTAGACGGCGTATCGTCTCGTTCAATCTCTCCCGTTGCACCGGTTTTACTAAATAATCGACTGCATTTAATTCAAAAGCCTCTACCGCATACTCCCGATAGGCGGTTACAAAAACGACTTTCGTGCGAGGCAAAACCGTTTGAATTTTTTCTGCCATTTCTATGCCATTGAGCTCTGGCATTTCTACATCAAGGAAAACAACATCTGGCTGCTTCTGTACAATCGCTTCAAAGGCTTGGCGAGGATCACTAAACTTCCCTACAAGTTGAATTCCTTCATTCCCTGTGATTAGTTTGGCAAAGCGATCAAGAATTAATGGTTCATCATCGACCAAAATAACGCGCATGTCATCCTCTTCCTTTCCAACGCGGATGGTCCGTTGTCTAAACGAAGTCATCGCTTAATTTCATTGCCATAAACCGATATGATAGTGGTATTTTTTATAAAGAGGCTGCCACACGAGTTGATCTTTGGCAGCCTCTCTTTATAAACTTATCTCTGTTTTCCTTTTTTCTTCATGAGCAGCAAGAGCCCTGCAAGAAGCAGGATCGCTCCTATGAACAGACCATTAAACATGGAAGTGGCTGTGTTTGGCAAGGTCTCTCCCGCTTTTATTCCTTCAGCGTGGTTCGAACCGTAGGAAGCTTGATGATCTTGAGGGTCCACGGGCGGGCCAAGATTCCCTGGTCGATCTATTTTTTCTCCTGTGAGCTCTTGTTTTTCATTTGTCACAATAACCTGTACCACTTTATCCGGGCTGAGCGGAATCGTAAATGATACTGGTGTTGTGCGTAGCTGGTAACCTTTAGGAGCCTTGGTTTCAACGAATTGATACACACCTGGCTTTAAATCGTTCACCAACAGTTTTCCTTCCCTGTTCGTGGTCAATCCTTTTTGCAAGATGTTCCCTTTGTCATCACGAAGATCAAACACGGCGCCAGCTAAAGTGTACCCGTGATTCTGTTGATCCACTTTGGTCAACTGGACGGCCCCTGAAATCAATTCATTTTGCGCCACGATGGACAATGTGATCGTTTGACCTTTTTCAATGGTAAACATAATGGGGGTACTGTCCAATTGATAATGTTTAGGAGCTTTCGTTTCAATGAATTGATATCGTCCCGGTTTTAAATCATGGACAACCAATTTTCCTTCGTCGTTGGTGGTTAACCCTTTCAATAATACGTCACCCGATGCACTTTCTAAACGATACTCTGCTCCCTTCAGTCTTTTTTCGTTGTTTTCCTTGTCTACTTTCATGAGCTCCACGGATCCTGTGCTCACTCTGTTTTCCATTTGTTTCACAATTGTTTCCACTTGCCCTTTTTCAATAGTGAAAGAAATCGGTGTTTGATCTATATCATACCCAAAAGGAGCTTTCGTTTCCACAAATTGATAATTACCTGGCTTTAAGCCCGTCACTGTTAATGTTCCTTCATGATCGGTCACCAGCCCTGTTCGCAAGGTGTTGCCTTTATCATCCTGAAGCTCAAACACCGCACCGGCTAATCTCAGCTGGCGGTTATCGCGGTCTACTTTGATGAGCTGCACAGATCCCGTCATCAGTTCATTTTCTGCACTGACTTCCACAATAGTAGAATCGCCCTGATGAATGGTGAAAGGAATCGGTGTCGGATTCAATTGATAACCAAAAGGGGCTTCCGTTTCTATAAATTGGTATGATCCCGGCGCCAATCCAGTCACTAGCAGTTTTCCAGCATGGTTGGTAGTCAATCCTTTTTGTATCGTGTTGCCCTTGCTGTCCTGCAAGTCAAACACCGCACCTGGCAAAGGAGCTCTCTTATTATCTAGATCGACTTTGGTTAATTCTACCTGGCCATTGATGATTCCGCCCTGATCAGGTACTCTCACATTGTAGGCGGTGACTTTAACTGCTTCGGTTTGTTGATCCACGATAGTAAATGGAATCGGTTCGCTTTGTTTTCGATATCCATAGGGAGCGCTAATTTCAATAAATTGATATTCCCCAGGTTCAAGCTGATCTTGATAGATAATCCCTTGCCCATCGGTTGTAAAACGAGCGATAGCTTCATAAGCTTCACCATTTTTTTTCTGCAGTTCAAACACGGCGCCGCCCAATCTTTTTTCTGAATCTTTATCCACTTTTGTCAGCTCTACCGCTCGCATCATTTTTTTGTTTTCGACGACTACTGGTATTAATTCACTATTTACATTCACCGTTCGCTGATCGGCAATACCGACAAAATATCCTTCCGGCGCTTTTGTTTCCTTCAGAATATAATCGCCATAAAGCAAGTTGCTAAATTGAACCTTGCCGTCTTCGCCAGTCGTAGCAGTTTTTAAGGCGATTTGGCCGCTTTGGTCATATAATGTGAATTCCGCTCCTTCTAGCGGCTCTTTGCTATCGGCATCAATTTTGGAAATCTCAAGGCCGCCAATTTCTCCATCAATGCCTCCGCCCATGCCAGAGAGATTAATAGCGACGCGTCGTGAATCATCCGTCGGCACACTTTTCGTTTCATCCCCATTAAAATGCGCGTCATTGCTAATATTTCCATCGCCCTTATACAAAATATACGTATCATATTCGAGAATATACGGACGCTCAATTTTATCTAGGAATTTCAAGGTGAATGTTTCCGTATCATCCTCATTGGTTTGGAAATTAAGTGAATAATCGACACCTTCGGTTAACGCCTCGCCTTTTACAATGTTGTTTTCTGTCACAATGGTTTCGTAAAGTGTAAAGGTATCTTTGAGAAACGCTTGGTTTTTACTCGGCGTATCGACTAAAGATACATTGGATACGGTCGATTGCGTAAAATTGATATCGACTTTCCAATGGGCGATTCGCGGATTATTTTGATCTTGATTAACATCTTTTTTTGTGTATTCTCCGCCGCGAGTCGGTTTGACCGACGCGGTTAATTCGAGATCATCCTTTCCCTCACTTTTAACAATGGCTTTGTTCTGGTATTCCGCAAAAACCAATTGGTTGTTGAGATTCGTTTGAAAGGTGATAAGATACGGCGAATCGATGTCGCCCAGTTTCACCTGGAATCCTGGTTCACCATTAGGGCCATTAATCTCGACAACTTCGTACTCATCTTGAGCAAGCTCGGCTCCCTTTTCGTAACCATTGGCGCCGCCCGTTAATTCCATATGGAAAACGCGAACAGACTCTAAATCGAAATTTTGAGCCCCTTGAATGATATCTTCCACTACGACATCTTTTAATGTGGCTTTGTTGTAGTTAACCCCAATCGTCCAATCGATCGCTTTCGTTTCAAGGTTGTATGAACCGGATTTAAACCCGTTGTTTTTTGTATAGTTATCCGGATTGAAAACAGCTTCTGCTTCTTTTTCTCCCGATCCATTGTTACCGTCTGCGTCCCAAGTCAATTGGGCGCTGTTTGTGAAGCTCCCATTTGCTTCTGGCTGCACGTTATCGAAATCGATCTCCGTTTTGTACGTGATCACGACTCTTTGATCGATCGGCTGCAAAAAGTCAATCGTTAACTTCCCATCTTCAAACTTCCACTCGTAATCTTCTTCCGCTTGCAACGATTGCCCGCCATGTGTCACCACAATATCTTTCGGGGTAAATCCGGCCGGCAATGTATCCACTACCTGCACATTTTCCATGTGATATTCGTCGCCATTGATTGTGATCGTCCAACCTGTTTCTTTCCCATCATAATTGGTTTGGCCGCCATTATGAGATTTGTGGAAAATTTGTTGGGAAATTGGACGAGAAGCCGTCTTTTCATGATCAAATTCGTCTCGCACCGTATTGGTCAGTGTAAGTCCTTGTTCAACACGTTCCGAAGCTTTTGTTTTGTACGTAATTTTATAGGCTTTATGAAGCGCTTTTCCAAAATCAAGGACAAATCCGTCTGGATTAGAAGTAACCGAAAAATCGTCAATTTTTCTTTGTTCTCCTTCCTGTCCTGTATCCGGGTCAATGTCGACTTCAAAAACTTCAATCCCGTCTTTGGCTTCTGTTGTGTAAACGAGTTCATGGCCTTCTCCAAAAATATCGGTCAACTTCGCTTGGTTGGCCGCAATTTCTTTTTCATCGTAATTATATTTAATTTCCCAAGTGACCATTTGCGTGCTTGAATCATAACCAGATGCTCTTTTATCCAATGGTTGGCCGCGCGTCACACCAACGCTTGTTTCTGAAGAGACATCCTCCATACCATCACCGAACAAGGTCACTTTATTTTTATAAGAAGTTCCTGTATCTCCCGGTGCGATTTTCGTTTGATAAACGATCCGATAGGCGGAATCAATCGTTCCTAACTCCAATGGAAATTGCGATCCAAATCCATGATTGGTCAGCTCTTCCGTCTTGCTTTCATCAATGCTTCCATCTGTCCGCATCGCCAATTTGTAAACTTTTATCGAACCTGGGACAAAGGCGTGGTTCCCTTCTGTTTCATCTTGAACGATCGCATTTTCAATGGTTTGTAAATTTTTATTGAGATCGACTGTCCAAGTAATTGTTTCCGTATTATAACTTTTATTCGCAACGCCGCTTTTATGAATCGCTTCTGCATTCCTAGGAATCAAGGTGACCGGATAATCGATGGAAACCCCTTCTGAAATTGGAAACGAAATCACCTGTTCCGCTTCCCCGCTATAATGCGAATCAAATTCCGACCATAACTCGACAAAACCGCTAATGTTTGAATTTTCCGAAATATTTTCATTAAAGGTGATCACAACTTCCCCTTGGTTGTTGATCACAAAGCTGGCATACTCCACGTCTTGTGGCGTACGAAGAGGGACAGGTTCAGGGTTTGGCGGCACATTAAACACATCGGGAACATGAATGGTAAATGTGGAGCCTGCGCCATAGTCGTGGTTGTTCGGCAATGCGAATGAGTAGTGAATTCTCACTTTAAACTGGTCGTACGGATTGTCTACTCGAATTTCTTCACCCGGCGCTAATAGGCGCTCCGCTTCATCTTCATTCCGTTGATACAATTTCACGTCGGTAATAATGTTTTCCGTTATCGCTTCTGAAGAAGATGCCGACGATTTTTCCGCCTGATTTTCAGTGGTTTCTGCCTCATTCTCTTTGCCATCATCACCGGATGGATTCGCCGCCGTTGTCTCATTCAAATCCTTTTCCGATTCCATGGCTTTTTTTTCTCCATCCAGTTCTTGCTCCTTATCCATCTCTTGAAGAGGGACTGGAATGATGACTTGGCGGTCGTCAAGCGCAAAAGAAACCGGAATGTTTTTTTGATCGCCAACGGCATCCTGTTTCAGTACGGATTGTATAGTCAATGTTCCTTGAGCCTCTTCAATATGCTGGGCTTCGTTAAAAGTGATAGTGACTGTACCATCCATGGTTGCTTGGAAGGTGCCAACGGTCACATTGTCGTTAGAAACAAGCGAGCCGTTTTGTTCCTGCTGAATCTTGAGTTCTTTGGGCAAACCAAACGATTGTCGCTCTCCGGCTTTGAACTCCGCCCCGGATAACTTCCAATGATAGCGGAGCTGTAACGACTCATCCACTGCGACACGGCGATCCGGATATCGTGTTGAATCAATCTCCTTTCCTTTTTGGTTGAACATCTTCACATCAACAAGTACCAATTTTTCTTTTCCTTTGTCTTCAGCGCCAACAGGCAGCCCTAAATGACTAAAAAAACTTGTTAAAAAAAAGACAAGCGTTAAAACAGCAATACTTACTTTTCTTTTCCTCATTCTCGCCTCTTCATCCTTTCTATACTTTACTGCATTCGTTTGAGTGGCGGGACTCCGCCCGCCTTCCCAGCTAATGGACCATTCCCGTCTCTCAACACAATATTCGCCCCATTGCCACAGGTCGAATATTTACAGTGTAACTGGATATTCTATACAATTTCTGAACATAAAAAATAATCATTCATCTTTTATTTTCCCAGCAAAAACAAAAAGCCGCCTATGCGCGGCAAACACATACTTCCAATCAAAATCGTTTCATCAGCAAATTTATAATATTTTACAACTGCCCATTTTTTAGAAATCCCATTACTTCCATTTTTGAGCATCCTTCTTCTTTTCATTATGGAGCGGCTATCAAAGATCCTATAACCGCTGTTTGCAGCATAGCCACGATCATGATGCTTGCTTTGACACGAGTTGGCCACAAATTAAGAACCCATTCGAATTCGAATGGGTTCCGTAGTTTTAAAGGCAGATCAAGTTTTTATCATTGGTCTGGGTAAAGGTTATTCTATTGTTTTTAAAGGTATTTGAGATAACTTCCATTATTTTCGAACAGGCTCAAACGTAACTCGTTGAATGTTTTAAAGGGCGTTTTAGCTGAGCAAGTTATTTCAAAAAAATTAATGCTTTCTTGAATTCTTCAAGTCTAAGTCTATATCAACTTAACCACAGGCCGAAAAACATTTATTCACTAGCACCTGTATATTACGCAGATTGCGAACATGGTATGGACTACAAAGCCAACAGCAAGGGAGACATTTGGGGAAATGACAATCAACATGGAGCGAAAGCATGTAGCAGACATTTAGTAAAGGAAGCTGACTTACAATATGCAATCTTACATGATCTCAAAACACTTGCATCCTCACTGAGCAGTGCTCCTCCCATACATTCTAGAAAAGAAAAAAAGAGAATCAGAAAAGCAAATGAAATTCCTACCGAAAAAAATCGAATGATCGCAATCAAAAAAGAAGAAAACTCTGAACTTATTAGTGGATGAGATCATTTCAAAAGAAGAATATGGAGAATTCATTAATGGACATGAGTAAAAAAAATCGATGATTTATCGCTTCGAGAATTGAGACAGTCACTCGAGGCAATTAATCGTATTGAAATAAGAGGCTGTCTCAAAAGGTCGTTAAACCGACCTTTTGGGGACAGCCTCTGTTTCTTTTCTTTACTATTTGGTTATTTATTCCTTTTTTTGAAACGAGAATTTCTCCTTATTTCTGAATTTGATCCTGTTTTTTCTTTGTTGGATCGGTTGTGGCCGCCCACTTTCTCAAATTGTGAGCAGCACAAATAAGCCCCCATTCCAAGGTGATTTTTGGGAGCCCTCTTAACAAAAAGCGCTGAAATTGCTGGTTGTGCTTGATTTGCCCAAACACCGGCTCGTTTTCGATTTGTCGTTTTCGGTACGTCGCCGCCCCTTCTTCCGTGGACAGCCGTTTACGGATCTCTTGCCGTTGTTGTTGATTTTTCAAGGAAACGCGGATGGTGTTCGTGTCTTTGCCTTTGGCGCATGTCGCCTGAAACGGGCATCCGGCACAAGCCGTACAACGATACGTCCGTTTGACGGTAACGTACCCGTTGTCGGTCGTTTCCTTCCGTTCATACCCAAACACCAACCGTTCCCCTTTAGCGCAAATCCACTCATCCAGCTCCTCATCATACGTCATGTTCTCGATTCGGCCGATCTCCTTCGCCCACGCTTTCGTTTGTTCCCGATCCAACGTGTTGTACTTGATCAGGGCGACGATCTCCTTTTTCTCACAGTACGTGTAGTTCTCCTCACTCCCATAGGCGGCCAATTGCTCCAAATGCGGAATGAAACATCCGGCATCCCCTGCCCGTTGATGCACGCTAAATCCAGTGATGAATGGGTTCTCTGTCCCGATCTGCCCATTGTACCCCGGTTTGAGCTGGCCGTTTTTCATATGGTCGTCCTTCATCCGCATAAACGTGGCATCCGGATCCGTTTTCGAAAAACTGTTCCGTTCGCCTAATCTTTCTTTGCATTCTTCATATTTTTTCTTACGGGGGAGAAGATCTTGTTCTAATTGCTGTTTGGCTTTCTTTAACGTACGATTCTTCGGCTCTTTCTTTAGGCGCTCTTCCACTTGTTCGATGACGGCTTCGATCCTTTCGGACGTGATCGGTGAAGCTTCCAGCTTTTCTTGAAAATCCCCCTCTTGTTCCGCCTCTTCATCTTCTTTCGTCACCTGTTCGATCGAGGCAACGATTTTCCGGAATTTCTCCTCCAGTTTCTGATCGTACTTTTCCGTTGATTTGCGCCAAACGAATGTATATCGGTTGGCATTGGCCTCGATTTTCGTTCCATCCAGAAAATAATCCTCTAACTTGACCAACCCTTCTTGACGCAGAAGATCGACAATGGAGAAAAACGTTTCGTAAAGGATGTCCTTCATCCGTTCCGACCGAAATCGGTTGATCGTGCGAAAATCCGGTGTTTGATGGCCGGATAGCCACATAAAGTAAATGTTTTCTTTCAACTGCTTAGCGATTTGGCGAGAGGAGTAGATCCGATTGGCATAGGCATACAGGATGACTTTCAACATCATTTTCGGATGATAGGCTGGACGCCCTCCGCCAGGATAGAGGGAAACGAACAGAGCCGGATCCATTTTTTCCACTGCCAGATCCACAATCCGGCAAAGATGATGTTTGGGAATGAAAATTTCAAGATCCATTGGCAAAATGAGTTGATCTCGATTATAATAAGTGTACATAAGAAAACCGTCCTTTCTTTGGTAGGGTTGTGGTGACTCTATTATACCAAAAGAGGAACGGTTTTCTTCTTTTTTATCCAAAAAAGTGTCCCAAAAACGAACGCTATGCGAACACTTTTGGGACATCCTCATTCTTCAACTCTCTTTATCAACGCACAGCACTCCACATGATTCGTATGCGGGAACATGTCGACAGGCTGGATTTCGAGTGTTTGGTAGCCGCCATCTTCGAGAATGCGCAAATCGCGCGCTAATGTCGCTGGGTTGCAGGAAACGTAGACGACTCGCTTCGGCTTCATGGCAATGATCGTTTGTAAAAGGGCTTCATCGCATCCTTTGCGCGGCGGATCGACAACGACGCAATCGGCTTGTACGCCTTGTTCATACCAGTGCGGAATGACCGTTTCTGCTTCTCCGCCAGCAAACTCTGCATTGGTGATGCCATTGAGCTTAGCGTTCCGTTTCGCGTCTTCAATCGCCTCTGGCACCATTTCGACTCCATACACTTTTTTCGCCTTTTTGGCCAAGAAAAGCGAGATGGTGCCAATGCCACAATAAGCATCGATCACCGTTTCCTCTCCCGTTAATTGCGCGTACTCGAGCGCCTTTTCGTACAACACCCTCGTTTGTTCCGGATTCACCTGATAGAAGGAGCGGGCGGAAATGGCAAATTGAATGCCGCCAATATCATCATAAATATATTCTGCTCCCCACAATACGTTCGTTTCATCCCCCATAATCACATTGGTGCGTTTTGGATTGATGTTTTGGATGATAGATTTCACGTTCGGCACCTGTTCCGCAATGGCTTGTACGATTTTCTTTTTATGGGGCAGCTCCCTCGTACGCGTAATGAGGACCACCATGACCTCCTTCGTTGCCGCTCCATAACGCGCCATAATATGGCGAAGCGTCCCGCGATGCGTAGCTTCATCATATGGCTCAACTCCATAAGCCTCACAGATGCTTTTGACCGTCTGCACCACCACATCGTTCATTTCCTGCTGGATTAGACATGCTTGCATATCAATAATGTCATGGGTGCGCTGCTGATAAAATCCAGCGACAAGCCCTCCATCGCGCTCGCCAACCGGGACTTGAGCTTTGTTGCGATAGCGCCACGGGTCCTTCATCCCCAGTACAGGATGAATGGTCACATTCGTGATTTTTCCGATGCGCGTCATCACTTCTTGAACATGCTTATGCTTAGCTTTTAACTGCCCTTCATAGCTTAAATGCTGAAGCTGGCAGCCGCCGCATTGTTTATAAATCGCACAGGGAGCGTCGATGCGGTCCGGGCTCGGCTGATATAGCTCGACTAAACGGCCATAGCCATAGCCTTTTTTCACTTTAATGACTTTAATTTTTGCCCGTTCTTCCGGCAGCCCGTTTGCGACAAAAATCGGGAAGCCGTCGACTTTCGCAACCCCCGCGCCATCATGTGTTAAATCTTCAAACACAACGTCATAATACTCGTTTTTTTTCACTGGTGCTTCTATCTTTGCCATCGTTCCTACTTCCTTTTCATGAGCATGCTGCACTGATTGTATCATACGATCTAGCTGAACACAAAAAGAGAACAGGATTTCCGCTCAAAATCCTGCTCTCATTTGCTCTGCTTTTTCCTTCGGGACAAATACCTCCAAGTGGCGGTACAAGTTGACAAATTCTCCTGGAAGCATGCCGCCGTATTCACCGTCTAAATTCAGCTGCATATGATTCGGAGTGGTCACCTTAATCCGGTTTGCCTTTGTATAAATTAAATGCGGATCGTTAATATGCTCTCCTCTTGAAGCCAGTGTAACCACACGAATAAATTCGGCAAGGTTCGTTTTCTTTAAAATAATTAAATCGAACATGCCATCATTTAACGATGAATCAGGAGCAAGCTTTTCAAATCCGCCGACGGAGTTCGTCAAGGAAACGAGAAACAGCATGATTTCCCCTTCATATACCTTGCCATCATACTCAATTCTCGCTTCAGCCGCGCGAATGGACGGCAGCATTTCGATCCCTTTTAAATAATAGGCGAGCTGGCCCAGCATTGTTTTTAGCTTGCTCGGCACTTCATACGTCAATTCGGTCAAACGTCCTCCTCCGGCAATATTAATAAAGTAGCGCGTTTTTTCTTCAATGATGACTGAGCCAATGTCAATCGACACGGCTTCGCCATTGATAATGACATCACAGGCTCCTTCAATGGAGCGAGGAACGCCAATCGCACGGGCAAAATCGTTCGTTGTTCCAACCGGAATGATGCCAAGCTGAGGACGATAGTCTTGATTGGCAATCCCATTGACGACTTCATGAATCGTTCCATCTCCTCCGGCGGCGATGACAAGATCAAAGCGGCGCTCGACGGCTTGTTTTGCCGCTTCTGTGGCATCGCCAGCGCCGGTTGTCGCATGACAGGACGTTTCATATCCGGCTTCCTCTAGACGAATTAAAACATCGGGCAGATGCTTTCTAAACAATTCACGGCCTGAGGTAGGATTATAAATGATTCTTGCTCGTTTCATATCCCATCATCCTAGTTCATGTTTTAGTCGATTCCACTATTTAACATAATAGCGGAAGAAACAAATAGATGCAATTTTTCCGCTTGTCTATTTTGATGTATTCCTTCGGCGCAACATTATATCAAAAAGCAGGCATCAACTCAATGAATGACCTGTACGGAAGCCTGTTCAATATCAAACAGCTGCAAGCGATGTTCTCCCTTTCCCACTTGCACGCTTCCTTTGGTGGGCTGTTCAGGTGTTTCTTGTTGAGAAGTTTCGATGTCTTTTTTCCAAGCCACATTGCCATCCTCTAAGCTCCCACGAACGGCTGCCGTCACTAACAGATTGGCGCTGCTCTCCACCTCAACGGCCACACTGCTTGCGTTTGAAACCGTCCAATCAGCGGCAAGCTGACGCGGAGCCATGCGCATTTCGTTGTGGGTGCCGCGCACTTCAAGAGGGATATGGGCCGGTACAACGACAGTTGGCGATAATTCTCCTCCTGTATAAAACCATCCCCTCTGTTTCGGCAAGTTTTTGATGATCACATACATCGTGTCCCCCGCTAACTGGATCGCAACATAATCAGCTGGTTTTTTCACGTCATGAGACGAAGCGGATTGATAGGTACCAAAAATATGAACGCTCTTGGCGCTGCTCCCTTCGACCACAACAGGGTCGGGGCCTGTTTGCAGGACAATCCGCTTGATGTCCGGCGCCACTTGATGGCGGGCATCCGGCAACTGAAAGACGCGCATTTTGCCGCTGGCCGCCGCGCGGATTTCCCCCAATAGACCTGTTGAAGAAAGCAGAAAAAGGGCAATGGCGAAGAAGCCAAGCAGGCCGATAAATACAATACTGAAAAGATCATATTTAACAAATGTATTCTCTCGTTTTGTAAAATAAAGATAGATCAGAATTTCCAGGCCGAGCAATATGAGCAGAAATGGCCACCAGCCCATAAAAATATCAGTCGCCTCCACTCGCTTCCATTGCGCCAAAAACAACGCAAAGCCCAGCAAAATAAGCGAGGCCCCCATCGATACCGTTCCAACACGCCACGTTCTCATGTTCTATCCTCTCCCTCCTTTTTGTTTGCTTCCTAACAGAAGTTTGATTCCTCCAGCGATCAACAGCAGGCAAACGACCGTCGTTTGAAAGAACTGATGATATAAAGCGTAAATATCGACATGGAAAAGCGCTGAAAGGTGCGATGCAAAGGCTGGGAGAAAAATGCTGTCCAACAAATAATAGAGACCTAATAACACTAAGCCGATCCCCAACCATTTTTGATGGTGAACAAAATAAGAAACAATCGGTTCATCCTTTAATTCCTTTTCACCATAGCTTGACGCTTTTTGCAGCGCATCGAAAAAACTATAAAACCAAATAATTGGAATAAGGAAGAAGAAAGCGGATAACCTTAATACATCCATCACATAAATGGTTAACAAAAAAGCGGCCATTAATTGCAGTCCCCTCTTTTGTAGCCCTAAATACATATGCCCTGCTCCGGGAAATATGGACAGCAGCATAGCGATGGTTTTGCTTTTTCTTCCATCCTGACGAAGGTTCTCTAATTCCTGGAAAATGGCGCGATCAGCCAGCGGTTCGCCTCTTTGCTTGCGATTCAGCTGCTGAACCGTATCAAACATGCTGTAAATCCAAATGATTGGCAAAATACCTAAAAAGATTAAAAAGCTCCCTTGGTTTGTTAGCACGGCGACAAAGAAAATCATCATCATGAGTCCAAAAAAGCTGACCAATAGTGTCAATCCGCGATTCATAAGCCCCAATTGCAAATGGCCAAGCCCTGGAACGAATGATAACAAGATCGTATAAAATTTCTCACTGTCCTGATTGCCTCCTTCTTGAGCAGCCATATGCTCCGGCTGTCTTTGCATCAAAATGCGAATGATGTCAAGCATGCTGATTAGCCAGATCATGAATGAAAGCAGCACGAGCAAAAGCGGCTCTCTCTGACCTGTTAAAACGAAAAGTCCCGCTCCCAGTACAATTGGAGCGAAAAAACTTAAATTATAAAAGACCCCTCTTCCTTTTTTATTTAAATACAAATGGCCTGCACCTGGAATGAACGATAAAAAGAATGCAACAAGTGGATGTTTTTTCATCGGCGATGCGGTTCCTCCTTTTGACTCAATTGGATACAATCAAGAAGCGAGATGGTTTTGTTCATCAACTGCTCTGCATAGGACGGCCGTTTTTCTGATATGCTTGCGCCTACAGCAGCGTTGGCAATCGATTGAAAAATCCCTGAAGACAAAAGCGTAATCGTAATCGCAGCAGCAATACCGTAATGAAGCAGCTTTTGCCCCACTTTTTCCTGCTGCTGGTGCGGCTCCTGTCGAACTTGTGCGATAATCTCATCAGCAGAAATAGAGAATCTAGAAGGAGAAGGCAAAGAAGCTGCATGTTCTTCCATCAGCTCCATATAGATCTCTAAACACCGATCACATGTATACAAATGATCCTCCATTTCGATTCTTTTCGCTTCGGTCAGTTGATCGCTTATAAACTGCTGCCATTCCTCTTTTGAATAGCGACTCATTGAAAATCGCCCTCCTTCCAATGCTTTCGGAGCCAATGGCGCGCTCGATACAGCTTGGTTTCCACCGTTTTGACGGCT
This sequence comes from Anoxybacillus sp. B2M1, assembly GCF_001634265.1. Classification (NCBI taxonomy): domain Bacteria; kingdom Bacillati; phylum Bacillota; class Bacilli; order Caryophanales; family Anoxybacillaceae; genus Anoxybacillus; species Anoxybacillus sp. B2M1. The sequence continues at coordinate 2,216,579 of NZ_CP015435.1, forward strand.
ATATTTTGCTCTTTGGCAATTTGCTGATATGATTTTTCTTCAATATAATAAGCATAAATAATTTCTCGATAGCTAGGCGGGATCTCCTCCAGCCTTCGCCGCACTTGTTCTTTTTCCGCTTTTTTGATGACGAGCTGCTCTACATTTTCAGCAGCTTCTGGTTCCGTTGCTTCGAGCGCTTCTTCTCGCTTTCGTTCCCTTTTACGCTTCACATCAATGGCATAATTAACAGCAATGCGCGTAATCCAGGCTTTAAAACCTTGTGATTGGTATTGGGAGAGGGAAAGGAAAATTCGAACCAATACTTCTTGTGTCGCATCTTCTGCATCTTTTTCATGCCGGATGATCGAATATACCGTTTTATATAAGTAGTCACGGTATTTCTCGATTAGCATGCGCAAGGCGTGCTCGTCGCCGTTTTGAACTTTGTCTATTAGCACATCGTCTTGAATTCCACTCTCCCCCTTTCGATCCTTCTTCACTTATATAGACGAAATGGCTTGGCGCTTCCCCTACACTTTTTTTGTTTTTTATTTTTACCCCATTTTCTCTGAAGTGCGACGAGAGCAGGCTAACTGCAGATGGCTTGAACATCCAAGCCCCGTCTTTGTTTAGCCCATAAAAAAAGGCGCCCCTAAGCGCCTTTTTCCTTCGATTATTCTTGATTCTCCGATCCTTTTGCTTTTTGTTCCGCCAGCTCCTGCGTTAGCTGGTCGATGCTGCTCTTTACATTTCCTTTGCCTGAAAAGTTCTCAAGCATTTCTTTGACATCAATGCCAGAAGCCGCTTTTAGAGACTCCTGCAACGTCGCCATCAGATGGGTCGCATAGCCTGCAACACGATTGGCACCGCCATTCGCATCACTGCCGCCCGTGTCCACAATCGTAATCTTGTCAATATTAGCAAGCGGGCTTGCCACTTGTTTCGCATATTCAGGAAGCATTTTGATCATCATATCGAGAATGGCCGCTTGACCGTATTGTTCGAATGCCTCGGCAATTTTTTGTTTTGCTTCCGCTTCGGCCAGACCTTTTAAACGAATAACTTCCGCTTCGGCTTCCCCTTTTGCCTTTTCTGCTTCCGCCTTGGCCAGACCGTCAATGCGCACTTTCTCTGCCTCTGCTTTTGCCATTGCTTCCACCCGGTATTTTTGCGCATCGGCCTCCGCCATTTGTTTAGCTTTTTCCGCCGCCGCTGCCTGCTCCACTGCATAACGGTCGGCATCGGCTTTCTTTTTCACCTCTGAATCATATTGACGTTCACGGCGCAAAATTTCCTTTTCTTCAAGCTCAATTTGTTTTTGCCGCTCGATAATTTTGATTTGCATTTGCTGTTCAGTAACTTCCTGCTTCGCTTTCGCTTCTTCTAGGTGATAGGCTTGGTCCGCACGCGCTTTGGCAATATCTTGCTCACGCCGGAATTCGGCAAGCTTCAGCTGGTTCATTTTTTCAGATTCCGCAATTTCCGTCAAGCGCTCCAATTCGGCTTTACGAGCATCTTTATCCGCTTCAGCGCGCTTAATACGCGTTTCCTTTTCCGCCTCTGCGGTCGCAATGTCCGCATCGCGCTTCACTTGAGCAATGCGCGGTTTTCCTAACGCATCCAAGTAGCCATTTTTGTCACGTACATCTTTAATAGTAAACGAAACAATAACGAGCCCCATTTTCGCTAAATCATGAGAAGCAACACGCTGCACTTCTTGTGAAAACTTATCGCGGTTTTTATAAATTTCTTCTACTGTCATGGAGCCGAGAATGGAACGAAGATGCCCCTCCAGCACTTCTTTCGCTTCATTCTCCATATCTTGCTTGGACTTTCCTAGAAATTGCTCAGCGGCAGTAGCAATTTCGCCAATCGAACTGCCCACTTTAATAATGGCTACACCATCTGCCATAACCGGAACTCCTTGCTCGGTATAAACTTCCGGCGTTTGGACATCTAGTTTAATAGATAGCAAGCTCAATGGTTCAGCTTGTTGAAAAATCGGCAAGACGAATGTTCCGCCGCCCCGGACAATCTTAATCTTATTTCCTGATTCATCTACATGTACATTTTTGCTGCCAAGATAGCTGCCGGTTACGATTAAAGCTTCATCTGGTCCAACGGTACGGTACCGCATCATAAAAATGGCAACCAGTCCAAGCAGCAACACAACGACTACTCCGATAACAATTAAAATCGGCGTCATACAAGCTCCCCCTTTATTTATGAAATATAATATGGATCACGCTTCGCCACTACAGCGACACCGTTTTCCATGCTAACCACAATCACCTCTGCTTCCAACGGGATTTCCTCATTTTTCAAGCTTTTTGCCGGTTTTGAAATGGCACCGCTTGCCCGCTGAATTAAAATTTCGCCGAATCCATCTGCCGGCACCGTAATAATCACCTTAGCTCTGCACCCTTCTAAATCCTCTTGAGCATAGTTCAGGGAGGACTCCGCTGAGCGAAGTGGAACAAACACAAAAAAGTGCAAAAGCAACACGACAATCAGTGCAACTCCTGCGCTGATGAGCCCAATGAAATAAGAGGATGCTGCGGTGTAGCGCTCAAGCAAATACCCAGTAGCGCTGAGAACGGTAAAAAAGGATAAAAATAATTGAGGGCTTAATAAGGGATGATCGAATGCATCAAAGATGCCATCTAACACATCGCTTAACAAAATATAAAGAAAGGTTAAGCTGCCGCTGATGACCAGCGTAAATAAATAAACCGTCTCGATTGGATACCCAAACATCGCTTCCCCCCCTTTTTTGCCCGATTCATCTGTATATACGAATCTTCTAAGCGAACGGTTTCAGTTTTTCCATCATTTTGATAAAATTTCCTTTTCTTTATTTTACTAAATTTTCACTTCTTTTTCATCAAAATTCGCTAAAATTTTATGAATAAACAGTCATCCCCAATGAAAAAATGGGGGACAGTCTCGAAGCATGCCCATCCAGCAAGTGATATTCAGGTTTTTTATTCGATCATCAACATGTCTGATGACCTCCCTCACCTCCATTCCGTTTAAGGGACGGGAGAATTCCTGATGGATGAACACAGCTTTAACTTTTTATTTGCAAAATGAAAAACCAAATGATTGAGGTTATACTTGATAATAGAAAACTGAATAAAAGCCACGAATTTTGAATGCCACCGTACAGTAAGAGTTTGCATTAGGAAAGAAGGGAGAACGAATGAAGCTGCTGCTTGCAGAGGATGATGTATATTTAGGAGAACTTATCGTTCACATGCTAAAGAAAAAAGGAGCCGATCAAGTCGATTGGGTGCAGGAAGGAGAAGAAGCTTACGATTATGCGCTCGCTTCTTTTTATGATGTGCTCATTTTAGACTGGATGCTCCCAAATGGCGATGGCGTCGAGATTTGCAAGCGACTGCGCAAGCAAGGATATTCAGGTGCGATTCTCATGCTTACCGCTAAAGACGCCGTACAAGATCGCGTCCAGGGCCTTGAAGCAGGAGCCGACGACTATCTTGTCAAACCATTTGAAATTGAAGAGCTAGTAGCTCGCTTGAAAGCATTATCGCGCCGGACATTTATCCCAATTCAAGAAGAAATCGTCCGTTTTAAAGATTTTACCTTAAATCGCACAAGCCATACGCTGCATCGAGGCGGCCAAGAGATCTTTTTGACGCCGCGCGAATTTCAGTTGCTCGATTTGCTCCTGCAAAACAAAGGGCGGGCTTTATCCCGCGACATCTTGTTAGATCGAATCTGGGGATATGATGCCGATGTTTCTCTCAAAACGATTGATGCGACTGTCAAGCTGCTTCGCAAAAAGCTGGATGCAGACATGATTCAAACCGTGCGCGGGGTGGGATACAAAATTGATGAATAAATGGGGAGATTTTTTTAAAAATGTAAAAAATCATGATATATTCCGCCTCGCCCACTGGCGCCTTACCATTTTGTACAGCGGCATTTTCATGATTTTCTTAACTGCCTTTATCCTGATTGTTTGCTTTCTTCTCTATATGATTGTCACCAACGACCAAGAACGGAGAATTGCTAGCCTTGCCAATCAGGAAAAGAAAGTGATTGAGCAGTTTCTGATCAAACAAAGCGATTTCGATCTTATGGACAATGAAAATATTTTGTTTTTAAGCGAGGATCAATTCTTTTTTTATGTAATCGACATGAATGGACAGCTTCTCATGGGCGATGAAGTGAATCAGGACATGCGCCCCTTGCTTCTTGAATCGCTGGCACAATCGGCACCAGAGCAAAATAAGCAAAAATATATAGAGGTTCGTCTGCCCGCATACATGAGCAAGTTTTCAAGATTTCATACAAATGAGCTAAAAATTTTAACCGCAGCTCGCCCCGTTGTTGTTCATGGCAATTTGATCGGCATGTTGTATGTAGGTATGGATGTCACCTCATTTTCGAGTGTATTTAAATGGCTTTGGATCGTTCTGATCAGCTTAGCGGTTTTATTTATTGGCATTGCTGTTTTGCTGAGCTACTTTCTGTCCAGGCGGACGCTCGTCCCCATTCATGAAGCTTACAACCGCCAGCACCAATTTGTGGCCGATGCTTCTCACGAGCTGCGCACCCCGCTGAGCGTGATTTTTTCATCGGTGGAAGCTCTTGAAATGGAAGAAGAAATCACAAACAACGAATTTGCGCAAAAGATGTTGCACCGTTTGCGCGAGGAGATCAAACGAATGAATAAGCTCATGACTGATTTGCTTACATTAGCGCGCGCAGATGCTAGAAACGCCGCGCTTGAGCTTGCGAAGGAGGCATTTGATTTCCGCCCTCATGCGGAACGAACGCTGCAGCTGTTAGCGGATGTGGCCGCAAAGAAAAGCATTAAATTGCAATTTCAAGCGCCTGAATCAGCACAAATGATCGGCGATGCCGACAAGCTGACGCAATTGCTTTATATTTTGCTAGACAATGCCATCAAGTATACCCCGAACGGAGGCCATGTCACGCTATCGATTCATATTGAGAAAGCAAAGCAGCGCCGGCTGATCATTTCTGTTAAAGATACAGGCATAGGCATTCCAAAAGAAGAAATCGGCCGCATTTTTGATCGCTTCTATCGCGTCGATAAAGCAAGGTCACGGCAGCAAGGAGGGCATGGTCTTGGCCTTTCCATTGCCAAATGGATCGTCAACGCCCACGGCGGAACGATTGATGTCCAAAGCGAGCTGGGGAAAGGTACTGAATTTATTGTTACCATTCCTTTTTAACATGCTTTCCATTTGTGGAAGGCATGTTTTTATTTTAAATTGTCTTGAGAGCTCTTGACCGATAAGGAATGCGGACAATGGCAGTGTGGGACTCAGGATGAGAACGTTTATCAACAGTTAATAAAAAATTTTCTTTTCTCCCTTCTTTTTTCACCTGATTTTCTCTTTTTTTCTTTACAATGCGAATTGTAAGCAGCCATGCGAGAAAACTCAGCAAAAAAAGGGGGTGAGAAGTGATGAAACGGCCCAATCTATTTCTTATTCTTCTCGCAACAATCGCTGCTGTGAGTGGATTGTGTTTGCTCATAAATGCCGGGTTTTCTGGAAGAGTACAAGCGATCCCAGTCATGGACATGCTCCATCGCCATGATTTATTTATGGGACGCCACTATGTTGATCACAGTCCACCCATGATCAGAATCTATGAAAACAGTTGGGCCATATGGAGTCTCTTCCCTCTGTTGATGAAATGGACCATGATCATCAGCGGCTGGATGCTTTGGAGAACAGTCAAAAGCTCTAGCGGATGGAAATGGGGAGGCTTGGCCCTTATGGGAATCGGCATCACGGCACTTCTGCCTAAAATATTGCTTGTTCCGCTTATCTTATTTGCGATTTATATGATGTATCACAAGCGACAAGTCCGTGAAGAATGGCCAACAGTTGCCCCTTCATCCGGACAAGCCATAGATTTTCTAGATGAATGGGAAAAAACGATACAGAAAAAGGAGGAGTAGAGACGTGGGGATTTTCAAGCGCCTGAAGCGGATCGTCACGGCCGATTTGCACGATTGGATTGACAAATGTGAAGATCCTATTCGCATGACGAAGCAATATCTTCGTGAGTTAAATGAGCAGATTGACAACACCCAGCAAGCACTCGCCCAGCAATTCGCCATCCAGCAGCGCTATGAAATGCTCATTCATCGTACCGAAGAAATCGTGAAAAAAAGAGAACGCCAGGCCAAGCTCGCTATCGAAAAAGAAGAAGAGGCCATCGCAAAAATGGCCCTGCAAGAAAAAATATCCTATGAGAAAAAACTTGAGACATACAAACAGCAGTATAACACATTAATGGAAAAAACAACATACTTAAATGAACAGCTAAAGAAACTGAAAGAAAAGTATGAAGAGCTAAAAATCAAGCATTTTGATTTCATTGCACGAGCTCATGCCGCCAAAGCCATTACAGATGTCAACACGTCACTCGTTTCTTTCAATCCGGAACAGATCCTAAAAGGATTTGAACGTATCGAAGAACATGTTCGGTCCCTTGAAGCAAAAGCCAAAGCAAGCACATACGTATATGAAACACAAAAAACGTTGTCCCTGCCTCCCGTTTTTCATGAAGAAGTAGAACAAGAGCTAGCCAAATTAAAAACAGCCAAATAAAAACGCGTACCCCCCTTTCATATAGATCACCCCCTTGCCAGCTGGCAAGGGGGATATGTGTTTAGGAGATAATCGATTGATATCGGTCTAAGAGGCTTTGGCCATACATCGTACATGCAAGTAAAAACGCGCCAAGTCCAATATACAAAACCAACCATAGCCACTTCGTTTTTGTATCTGACGCATAATACACTTTTTCTTTTCGCATAGCTTCCTCGCCATCACGGATGGCCTCTTCCAGCTCGTCTTTAGCCTTAAGCAACTTTTCCTCATCGATCATCCAAAAGCTTGTAGCATTTAATAGCAAATCAAGGTTTTCTTTGTAGATCAGCGCTTGATGCTTTCGCAATTTTTGCTGATCCTGTATAACCGGTACGTAACGTTTTCTATCGATTTCCATGCGGCTTTGCTCTTCTGCCCATTTTCGGCGCATCTCATATTGCTCCTGTTCGGTTGCTGACCGATATGCTTCCAATTGCTCAAGAGCATGCTTGTCTGCTTCTTGTTCCACCTTTAGCATTTCATAACGAAAAGCCTGCCTCATCAGCTCCCAGCATTTCATCGCTCCAAAAAGCAAGATCAAAGCTAATATTCCGTTCGGGCGCCAAATCCAATAAAGCGCTCCTCCTACCAATCCAAAAAACCAGATTTTTGGAGAGATCACCCCCACAATTCTTCCGCCGTCAAGAGGATGGATCGGAAGCAAATTAAATAAATTAATGATCGCTCCCAGCGCGATTACAAGTCCCCAAAAAGGATCCTCTGTCATCCAATACAGCGGAAAAGCCGGCAAAAACGCCAATGTCCCCCACAGCGGCCCGGCATATGCTAAATAAGCTTCATCATTCGCTGATTCTGGTTGTTTTTTCAGCGCCACCACCGCACCAATGAAAGGGAGAAAAATCGCTTTAGACGTCGGTATGCCTTTTTTCCGCGCTGCCACGAGATGACCCATTTCATGCACATAAATCAGATAGATCAACGCCACAGCAAACTTCCATCCATAGACAAGCGCATATAAGCCAAAAGAAATAAATAAAGAAATGAGAGAGCTTAGCTTCAAAAATTTTGCAAGCGCCAACAGCCATTTTAGCTTTCCGGCCATAAACAACCCGACAGTCCCTATCGTCACCCACGCTTTTTTCATCCGTGTCAATCCGTTCAATCTTCCTTTCATTTGCGATGCATTTTAAATTCAAGGAACAGTTCATTGTAATAAGCGAGCATCCGTTTTCCCAAATTCTCGTACACTTCTAATCGGCCAATCGAATGGAAATCAGGATAAAACCGTTGATCCTTTACCACTTCTTTTGGCATATATTCCAGCGCTTTTTTGTTTGGCGTGGAATAGCCAACATATTCAGCATTCGCCGCCGCATGCTTCGGATCGAGCATAAAATTAATAAACTGATGCGCTCCTTCAATATTTTTTGCCGTTTTCGGAATCACCATATTATCAAACCATAGATTGGAGCCTTCCTTTGGCACAACATAGTCCAGCTTGTCATTTTCCGCAATAATTTCCGCCGCATCGCCAGACCACACGACCCCAATCGCCGCTTCTTCATTGGCCAGCAACATCTTTATTTCGTCACCGACAATCGCCTTCACATTGGGCGTCAAGGAATCAAGCTTTCTTTTGGCCTGCAATAAATGCGCTTGATTCGTATCATTTAATGAATAATGAAGACTGTTTAGCGCCATTCCCATCACTTCTCGGGCCCCGTCGACAAGCAAAATTTGATTCCGCAAATCCTTGTTCCATAAATCATTCCAGCTTGTCAGCTTTTTGCCGCCAAGCATTTCTGAATTATAGACGATTCCGACCGTGCCCCAAAAATACGGCACAGAATATTGATTGCCCGGATCAAATGATAGATTCAAAAAACGCGAATCGAGGTATTTCAAATTCGGCAGCTTGGAATGATCAAGCGGAAGAAGCATTCCTTCCTCTTTCATTTTGCTGATCGCATACTCTGACGGTACCGCTACATCAAAGGTCGTTCCCCCTTGAGCGATTTTTGCCATCATAGCTTCGTTCGAATCAAAGGTTTGATAAATGACCTTCCATCCCGTCTCTTTTTCAAATTCCTTAATCAGCTTCGGGTCAATATAGTCGCCCCAATTATAAACAGTCAGCGTATGGTTTCCAGCATAGCCTTCTGATTCATTTAGGCCATAGGATATATAAAGTAAGGCGACAGTAATCAGCAAAACAGCAGCAAACGATTGAACAAGCCTTCTCATCTGCGCCCTCCTTCCCCATACAAACGGCCGCCTTTTTGGCTAATGACATAATATCCAACGACAAGAAGGACCGTAAATAAAAACAGAAGGGTCGACAACGCATTGATCGACAAGGAAATCCCTTGCCGCGCTCGTGAATAAATTTCCACCGACAACGTCGAAAAGCCGTTTCCGGTTACGAAAAACGTCACAGCAAAGTCATCAAGTGAATATGTAAGCGCCATAAAGAATCCGGCAAAAATACCGGGTGTAATAAACGGCAAAATGACTCGTGTTAACACTTGCCATTGATTCGCCCCTAAATCGTGCGCCGCATCCATTAAAGTCGGACTCATTTCCTGCAGCTTTGGCAGCACCATCAATACGACAATCGGAACACTGAAGGCAATATGTGATAAGAGAACAGAGATAAACCCCAGCTTGATTCCGGCAATCGTAAATAAAATTAAAAACGAGGCACCAATAATGACATCAGGACTTACGATGAGCACATTGTTAAACGTAAGCAGCAAATTTTTGGCTCTCCGTCTTTTTACATAATAAATCGAAAGCGCCCCCGCCACACCTAAAATCGTCGAGATCGTAGCCGATAACAAAGCGATCACAAGCGTATTGATGACAATAATTAAAAGGCGAGGATCATGAAATACCTCCTTGTACCATTCGAAGGTAAATCGCTGAAAATGATGCATCGTGCCGCCGCTATTAAACGAATAATACATAAGATAAAAAATAGGCATATATAAAATGACAAATACGATCACTAAATAAATTTGTCCCCATGTCCGATTTCGCTTCATCTGCCTTCCTCACTTCCGGTTTCCTGTTAACCCGATAATAACCGCCATTGCAATCATTAAAAACACGGCAATGGTCGCTCCCATTCCCCAATCCTGGGTCACGAGGAAATGCTCCTCAACCGCCGTCCCCAGAGTAATGACGCGATTGCCAGCGATTAAACGCGTAATCATGAACAGAGATAATGACGGGATAAACACCGCTTGGCAGCCCGCTTTTACACCATGCAGCGTCAATGGAAACACAACGCGGCGGAATGTCGTCCATGCGGAAGCCCCGAGATCGCGTGCAGCATCCACAAGCGACGGATTCAGCTCTTCAAGCGCATTGAAAATAGGAAGCACCATAAACGGGATAAAAATATAAACCGATACGAAAACAAAGCTAAAGTCTGTAAATAAAATTTGCTTTTTGCCGATTCCCAACATTTCCAAAATAGCATTAGCCAAGCCGAACGTTCCAAAAATGCCTAAAAAAGCATACGCCTTCAGCAACAAATTGACCCACGTCGGCAAAATAATCAATAAAAGCCATAGCTGCTTATGTTTCGTTTTTGTTAAAAAATAAGCGGTTGGATAAGCAATCAGCAACGAAAACAACGTAATTAAAAACGCATACCAAAACGAATTCAGCGCCATTTTCAAGTAGATAGGAGTAAAAAATTTCTCGTAATTGGCAATGGTCCATTTTCCTTCAATATCGAAAAAGGAATAATACACAATAAGCAAAATGGGCGCCGCGACAAATAAAGCGATCCACAACACATACGGAATTAAATAAAGGTTACGCACATTATGTCTCATGGCGGCCATCATCCGTCTCCCCCATGTGCATGACATGAATCGCCTCCGGTTCAAAATAAAGGCCGATCTCTTCTCCAACTTCCGCTTTTTTCGTAGAATGGACAAGCCACTCATTGCCGTTTTCATCATAGGCGCAAATTTCATAGTGCACGCCGCGGAACAACAGAGAATCTACCCGCACACGCAAATTGCCGCGCTCCGGTGCCGTCATTTCTAAATCCTCTGGGCGAATGACAATCTCGACGTGTTCATTTGGCAAAAATCCGCTGTCTACGCATTCAAACTGTTTTCCGGCAAATTCCACAAGAAAATCTTGAATCATGCGTCCCGGCAAAATGTTCGATTCGCCGATGAAATCCGCAACAAACCGATTCACGGGTTCATCATAAATATCTTTCGGCGTGCCACTTTGCTGAATTTTTCCTTTGTTTAGCACAAAAATTTGATCCGACATCGCCAGCGCTTCTTCTTGATCATGTGTAACGAAGATAAAGGTAATGCCTAATCGGCGCTGCAGCTCCCTTAATTCATATTGCATTTCTGTCCGCAGCTTCAAATCAAGCGCTGATAGCGGTTCATCAAGCAGCAGCACCTCCGGCTCGTTCACAATCGCACGCGCAATCGCCACCCGTTGCCGTTGTCCGCCCGACATTTCTTGAATTCTACGATTTTCATATCCTTCTAAATTGACAAACCGCAGCGCTTCCTTCACTTTTTTATCAATCTCGGCCTGCTTCATTTTTTTAATGCGCAGCCCGAATGCCACATTTTCAAACACATCCAAATGAGGAAATAAGGCATAATCTTGAAACACGGTATTCACTTGCCGCTTATTAGCCGGAACCTGATTGATCGGCTGATCATGAAAATAAATCGTTCCGCGCGACGGCTCAATAAAGCCCGCAATCAGCCGCAGAATCGTCGTCTTTCCGCATCCTGACGGCCCCAGCAGCGTATAAAACTTTCCTCTCTCAATTTCGAAGCTTACATCGTCAAGCACCGCAACCCCATCATACAGCTTTGTCACACGCTCAAAGCGGATGATTGCATCTTTCAACTTCCAGCCCTCCATTGTATGCAAAATCGGCGAACCAATCATTCGCTTTACTATCATTCCTATTAGAACATGTGAAAGTCGAAAGCGCAACGGGAAATTTTCTAAAAAACAGAAAAGATCCGCTCCTTTCCAGATTCGCATAAAGCAGGAGCGGAAAAACGGCAGACGATGACAAAATAAGGGCGGCGGAGCCATCCATACAATGAAGCCGCCTAGAACACCGAAGATCGGAAGAGGGTGACAGACTTGTCTCTGTCACAAAAGCACACAGCAAAGAATCGAACAGCAAGCGGTCTAGTTCAAAACATTGATCACCTTAAGTTGAATTCCTTATAGTTAAGATTAAAAACGCATTGTTGATATAAAAAAACAGAAAATTAAAGTAAAATTTATAAAAAGTATACCCGTGATGCTAGATAAAATCAGACAAGCATAAAAAATAGCCCTTGCATGAGGATCTCCTTAAAATGAAAGTGCGACCAAACATTGAAAAGGAGAATTCACATGCAAGAGCACTTTCATTTTACAACAGATCGTGCCAAACTTCAAAAACAATATGGATCGATTTTGTGTTTTGTATCCGCTCCACTATCCAGTATCCAGATTCATCTTCAACGTCGAAATCGTCATTTGTTGAAACAAAAGGACGAGGTCATCATCGCCGTTCATGTCCTTGGAAAGTTGTTAGGCTTCACTTCCGAACGGGCTTGGCACCGGTTTGTGATCGGGAATTTGTTTTCCAAGGACCTTGTTCCCTGAACGTTCTCGATACAACCGTCGTTGCCGAGCGCTTGGCTTGGCGATCAAGTGGAGGCGGCACCAACTGGCCAAGCGTGGACAACACCATGCGTATGCGGTCGTGGACAGTTTGCCGATCGAGTTGTGTCATTCATCCTTCATCCCGAATGTATCGCGCCAAACGGTTTCGTGGAATCGCCGATATGGACGATTGTGCTTCCAAAAGGATCATGTTCTATGGGTGGAAACTTCATCTGCAGGTCACCGACCAAGGGCTTCCGATGGGATAGATTGTCACCAAAGCATCCTGTCACGACCGGACAACTGCGAAAACCGCCGTAGATGAGCCAAAACTTGTGAAAGAAACTGTATAGTGAACACGAAATTGCTTTTTGGATGCCCGTTCGGAAAAAACATCAATCGAAAGCATAAAAACGATGGATGAAACGAAAGCGCAAAGTCATGGAAACCGTGTTTTCCGTTCTCGTTGATCAGTACCGGATCACAGAGATTCGAGCCAACTCTGTTTCCGGATTTGAATCAGCTTTCGATGACATTTTACTAGCTTATTCCCTCGTCATTCTTAGGCTAGTTGAGCGTTAGGGTTCAACTAGCCCTAGGGGATAAAAGAAATATTATATTTCTTACTGTCTCTTAATTTACTATTTCAAAAAGCCCCGGTAACTTATTAATATCTTCATCCATAACCTTCTTTATAATTTTTAGATATAAATCTTGCTTAAAATCTTCCCTATATTCAATTGGAATCTGGTTAAGTACTTTTGTTATAGCCGGCTTAAGCATTTTGATTACTTCTTCTATTAAAATTTTTTTATCCATCATAAGCTCACCCCCTTTCCATACAACTGCTATCAAATGAACGACAGCATCGCTAACCTTTCTAGTGTTTTCTCGAATTGATACAATAAATAGTTATTAGAAACCTAATGTTCTTAATAAGTTAGACAATATTAAAGTCATTCATTACACCATTGTCTCCTTAACTTGTTCAATGCTAATTTTTTCGTTTTAGAAACAGCCTGTTGTGAAATTCCTAATTTATCAGCTATTTCCTTATCCCTCATGTTTTGAAAAAAAGAATACTTAATCACTTCTTTTTGACGTTTTGTAAGGACTTTTATTGAGTTTCGAATAACTTCATTAGTTATGTTATCTTCCCAATTTTCTAAAGATATATTTGAGACATATTGAGAATAATCAGCAATCATATCTTTCATGGTAATATTTTCTTCCTCGTCAATAGGAGAATCTAAAATCACCAAAAATCTATCAGCTATTTTTCTTCTTTTCTTATCAAAATGTTTTGCCTCAAAGCTAATCGTTTTTGAGAAGTACGAAAATGTCTTAATTTTCAAATAATAAATTTTAAACGCTTCATCTAATCTTTCTAAATTTTCATTTGAAGGTTGAGATAAGTACATTTTTAAAAGTTGCTCTCCCTTTTCACTTCTAATAAAAGCATTAAACAAACGATTTTGAACGGTCTCTAAACTACATAGACCTTTCACAATATGAATCCCTCCTTGTAAGATTATTGCAAAAAAATGAATAAAGATTCATTTTTTAATTAAGAAGACAGAAAATTTTCTTATCTATATAATAATAAAGGGAGTTCAAATCTTTAAAAATAAACCATATATATAAAAATATAGGTTCTCAATGTAGAGATATTCGGATTCTTTAACAAAGTTTAGAAGAAAATATAAATGATCCTTATTTCGGAGAAATTGATATCAAATAGCTTGAGGAATGAGCCTTATAATAAATCAAACAATTCAAAAAAATAGTTTTCCGAATACAAAAATTTGATATAATGAAAAAAATGGCTATACGGGGAGATATTAGATGAAAAAGCTACTTATAAGTATTGTTGTAATTGTTATTTTTATCGGAGGTGGCTACTGGTTACATAGCCGTCAGCCTTATGATGAAGAATACCTAATCCCGAAAAATTTTAAAGGATGTATTTATATTGTGTATAATATACAAGGAGCCCCTCCCTTAACGGTAAGAGAACACACTATTTTTTATACGTTCGATCAGAATGGGGTGCTGATCACATCCTCTCCTGAAGATTTTGGATGGGAAGGAAAATTACAATCTGGATTTTTTAAAACCCATTATTTTTATATTGATGAAAATGGAAAAAAAATAGCCAAAATCCCACAGGAAATGATTGGACAAGTTGTATTAGGTGACTATACTAATGAGCACGCGGTCACTATTACAAGAAAGACCTTCTCTATTGGGGATCCACACGCAACATGTGATACTAATTATAATGAGCTTTTAAAAAAGTTAGAGAAAAACTATAACATAAATTTCTGAAAAATGATGAAAATAGTTGTTATTTCATTCTCCCAAACTCCTTTTTTAAGTGTAAGGTACAGCATCTTACAAAAACTTAAAAAGGAGTTGTTTATATGGCTAAACTCGAGTTACGCGTACGTACATTTATCCCCCATCAAAGAATTTTTTTTACAGAAACAGCGACATCTTATATTTATTATCGAGGAGACAACCGTAATGAAGCATGGGAAGGAAGCTATCGTACATCACAGCGTTTCGTAATCGATACATCACCTTCAAACTATAGTGTATCAGCTTATGCTGATACAGGTACTACTGTTCGAGAAGTATACGACAAAACAACAGGTAAACTTATTTCTACGTCGTCAGCTAAAGCTTCAACCTCTGGTCTTACTTATAAAAAACGTGTCGAGGATGGTATTTTATATCTAGATATTAAATGTTCTGTGGCTAATCCATTAGAGCTTTTAGCACCAGCTATTGATTATGAATTTACCTTGAAGGTAACCCGTCTTGGAAGTGTCCGCATTACTGGACAACATGATGGGTTCCCAGCATACGAATTCTGGAGAAAATTTGATGGACAAAGCGCTGAATTAGTATGGTCTCACGATCCACGCGATACAGGAGAAGGGATCTATTCTCTATTTCCTCCAATGGAGCACTCCATTGACAAAGGCTTAGCTGCTTAATCCATCAGCTTTATAGTTTTTCGGGTAAAGAGCCATGTTCACAAAACGATCCTGGCTCTTTATTTTTTGAAAAGCAACACAATACAATAGAAAACAAAATCAAAAAGATCATTCTGGCTATTGGAATTTTTTGTAGTTAAGGATAGAAAGAGCACTGCAATCGCTCTTTCAGATATTTATTAAGTTTCAATCCATCTTAATTTAATTTATTAAGTTTCAATCCATCTTAATTTAATAAATATGAGATAATAGTATCTGTCATCTTTGCAGTAATTAAATTATTATCATAACTTCACCCTCCTAATAAAAATTGAAAATTTAGTGTCAGTATGACCAAGATATCCAACATAAAAAATTTCAATCCTCAATAGTTAAGATAAAAATGTTGATGTAGATGCATCATGACCTGTCATCTTTGCAGGTTTCAATCTCTTATAGCTAAAATAAAAATTTGGAAATACAGGCTGTAATGTTACTTCCGTCAAATTTCAATCTCTGATAGTTAAATAAAATTTGCCGAATCAACATTTAGAAAATCAATACAACGTTATTATAAACTTATCTAAAGATTCTATCAATATTTTATTTCTCTTATCACGATAGGAATTTTGGCAAATAGAAAATTGTCGTCGATCCCCCGGGATTCGTACGCTACTAGAGGTCGACGACAAAGAAATACAACTACTCTATGATCTCAAACATTCCAAATCCCTGCGAGTTTTTGGAACCGACCCCAACATCATACATAAATTTCAAATAAGCAAGCGGGGCCTGAATTTCATAAGTTCCATTCCATGCATTGATACGGAAATCTTTAAACGCTGTAATCACTTTATCTTTTTCTGTTACTTTGATCGGCTTAATCTTGACTCTCTCCGTTGGCTGCGTTTGAAAATAGGCTTGAAACTTATTGCAAAAATTTTTCTCTATCATATCTGAAAAAACAAGATCAAACGGCGAAAAAAAATGGGTTCGCTTATCGCCATATCGGTTTTCATAAGTACTGTAGACCGTAAGCGGCGATAGCATTCGAATTCGATAGGCGTGCTTTTCAGTGATATCTAGCGCTTTCACTATCGTTTCCTCAATATGAATCGGCTGTCCATTAAGGTTAAAGTGTTCCTTCAATACATAGTTTCTTCCCAAATCGACAATAAGAGACTCCACCACAGATGAAACATGCCATGTCACTTGGTCAAAAAACTCGATTTTTTTCTCATGCCGATGTATACGGTATGTTCCATAAAGCCGGCTAAAGGTAAATAGTTTAAACCTCCGCTTTTCTTTTGTATATCCAACATTGTGCAAAAAATCTGCAAGGTCAAAATCTTGAATGGAACGGTATAAAAATCCTTGCAACACTTCTTCATAGTTGATCGGTAATATAAGGGTTCCATCTTTTGGTCTAAATCGAATCGTAAGCCTCATCTGTTCCTCCTATAAAATGTTGTCTTCTCCGCCTTTTCGTAACCCCATCTCTTCGCGTTTCGAATATTTTTGCGTGCGAAACGTATAAAACACAATAGAATCTGTATCGGGATCCATGATATTCGCCAGTTCCATTTTTAGCTTGACATAATTGGCTTCGGAAATTTCCCCTTCTAACACCGAGTTTTGCACCCAATATAAATACTTCCTTGCAATCTTTAACGCTTTGGCGACACGCTTTTTATCAAAATCATAGACGAGTATCACAAACATAGCAACACCTACCATAACGAGCGATATGGCTCATATTCTTTTTCGCCGAGAAGATGCTTTTGAATCTTATAAAGCTCAAGACGAATGAGACGACGGTATGAGACAGACTTACCTAGATGCCTGTGATTGACCGTTGTTTTCATGCGCTTGTCCAATTCTTCAATAAATTTTCTCCGCCCCTCTTCTGACAGCAAAATCCCTTCCATATGTTTATCAAACTCTTTTTTCGTAATCATCTTTTTATTAATAAGTGTAAAAATGAGACGATCGACCATAATCGGTTTAAATATTTCCGCAATATCCAAGTTTAACGAAAAACGCCGAAAATTCGTCGCGTGCAAAAAACCGATACGCGGATCTAAATAGGTTTTGTAGATTTCACTTAACACCATCGTATAACAAAGCTGATTCCCAAAGCTAATCATTGCATTTAACCGATTGAGCGGCGGCCTTTTTGAACGCTTTTCAAATAAAAAATCCGGATGATGGTTTAAAATATCATCAAACATACGATAATATTTCTCACGCACATGCCCTTCTGTTGACATCATTTCCTCGACGCTTGTCCATTGCTCCAATTTCGCCCGGTTTGACTGGAAATCGAAAATCATGTCCTTAAATTTTCCTTGATTGGTTTTTACGCGATTTTGATAATATTTCAACACTTGGATCATTTGTCCGATTGAACCGTCGATAAATTTCCGCGCTAAGGCGAGACGTTTTTCCGGATCTAAATACGCTTCGGCCTGTTTTAAAATAACGTGTCCGGCATTTAAATGTTCGCGTGGGTAAAACGTTCCCGTATAATAGCCGTAATGATTAAAATAGTGAATACAAATATGTTTTTGCGCCATCAGCTCCAAAAACTTCTTGGTGACATTCACTTCGCCAAAAATATAAATGTCATTAATATCTTCAACAGGCAAGACCCGCTTGCGCTCAGCCGTTTCAAAACAAATACTATTGTCTTGCCGGAACAACTCGCCGCTTTGAAAAATATAAAGTGTTTTTTTCATCATGATTCCTCCGCAAAACAATATTCACGATAGGCGCAGCTTCGGCAAAATTGAATTTTTTTTGGTTCTGGCGGAATAGGTAACCGGGCAATGCGGCGAATATCAGCGACCGCTTCTTCCAATACTTTTTTTCCTTCTTCTGTCCATTCCACTTTCGTTACTTTCTTTTCTTTTGGAAACAATAACTCCCCTTTTGCCTCAATCCCCATTTTCTTCAATGTATCCAGATAGTACAAGAGTTGATAGTAGGCACTTTTTTCATAGGTGGATGATTTTTTCACTTCTCCAACAACCAAAGTGTCCCCCTCGCGACGAATACGGTCCACTTTAATATTGCCAATTAGCATTTCTTTTTTCTGGCGCTGATACGTTGTTTCCGAGATGAAGCGGCCAATTTCGAGGTTATCGTCCTCTTGATCGGCCGCAATTTGGTGGGTAATCAGCCAAACCTCGCGTTTACAAATAAAGTAGTACCAAATATGCGTGCCATTTACATCCATTACATAATCCATGCATCCACCATCTCACTCGAGCGAATTAGTCCATATTCGCTGTTATAATATTGGTTTAATAGATCATTAGACAAATGAAGCATTCGTGTTTTTTCATATAAATCGCGGTCTAAATTTTTTACAAGCTGAATCGGTGCCGAAATTACATACTGACGGATATCTCTTTTTAAACGCAAATAGTTTTCAAATCTCGTTTCTAAATTGCTTTCTTCGATAACAGTCATTATATATTCTTGCCAGATTGCTATGGCGCGGTCATCCACTTCGACAAACACGTCTACTGCTTGATGTGCATTTTCAATCAGTTGAAATTCTGATACATATTCCGGCTTTTGCTTGATTCTTCGCTTATCTTTGGCATCAAACTTCAACTCTTCCATCGCTTTTATAATCCCATCGGAGGCTGTGAACGATTTAGCGTTTTTTACATTGGAAAAATATTGATGGATAGCATCAAAAAATTGATGTTCCAACATCGATTCTTCTGGAAGCAGTTCTTTAGCGATATTTGTATGAACCGCACCGTATACATATTTAGATTCCAACGCCCCATTCCGTTCCATCGGCGTAATGTACACTTTTCCTAAACCATCCTTTTGCCCGTTGCGGTTGCAGCGTCCCGCCGCCTGTATAATGGAGTCAATCGGCCCCAAGTCGCGGTACACCACATCAAAATCAACATCTACCCCTGCTTCCACAACTTGTGTTGAAATGACGGCCACCTTTTGCTTCTTCTTAAGAAGATCTTTAATCGCATCAATACGTTGTTTACGTTCACAAGGAACAATATTAGTAGAAAGATAGAAAATATGATAACCGTGCTGCTTCAGCCACTTTTTGAGTCGTTCGTACACATCAATGGACGTTTTAATCGTATTAAAAATCGCTAAATACGTTTTCCCATCCTCAAAGTGAAGTTGAAATTGTTCCATCCACTCATCTACATTGTATGTCCCTTTGCTTCCCTTGAGCCACTGAAGTTGGACACGCGCCATTTCTTGAAAAAAGTGAATCGGTTGAACGAACTCTGATTCTAAAAGCTCTACCGTCTCATCTTGTGGAAAAATGAGAGGCTGTGTAGCTGTTAATAATAAAATTTTGCAAGAAAACAATTCAGCCATATTTGACAGCACAACGCGCAACAACGGCCAATACTCAACCGGCACATTTTGAATTTCATCGAGAATGATAATGCTTCCCGCAATTTGGTGAAACTTCTTCAGCGCTCTATTTTCATAGCCGATAAGAGTTTGAAACAGTTGGACAAACGTCGTAATAATAAACTCGGCTTCCCAGCTTTCGGTCAGCAACAAGGCTTGTCTAAGCGGCAATTCCTGATGGTCTGTGCGGTATTGAAACGTGGATAAATGATGATGTTTAACCAAATAAAGCTGCTCGTTTCCGTTAAAATCTTCTAATTGTGCAAGAAGATCGTGAACCACTTTCTCGTTTTGATCAATAACGCTCGTAAACGGCAGTGCATAAATAATTTTGGGCGTATATCCCTCATATTTCTCGGTATGCTCCCGCCATTTTAAAGCAACGGAAATAGATAGAAGTGTTTTTCCCGCCCCCGTTGGCGCTGTCAATGTAAATAGCCTTTGTTCAGGATTAGTGCGGGCAATTTGTTCGATTCGTTCCATGACTGTTTGATGCATTCGATTGCGCCAACCGTTTGTTCCTTCGAGTATTTCCACATCAAAATTGGCTTGGCGGTATTGATCGACTAGATGTCCGGGAATATGGACGCGCGGGTTCCGCTTAATATTAGCTGCAGACCATTTATCAGCCTCGATTAATACAGAGTATAACAACAACACATAATAATATAATTTTGCCGTAAGCGCCCCTCTTTTCCGTCGCGCAAGCAAATAAAATTGGCGATATGTCTCATCAAAAGTGTTCTCATAATCTTGTATAAAATTTGCAAGTTCTTCAGATAAGGAAAGCTGAATCTGCAACTCCTCCCATAGTGGCGATAAATCCTCAATAATGTACGAAGCATGTTTTTTTATGTCTTCCAATTGAATTTTTAACGTCCGCACCCGATCATACAGCGAGCGCTGTACGTCATCTTCATAAATGTCATTTGCATCTGTTACATCTAGTGCTATATCGCGCAAATTCCCATGGTGGTGCATGACGGCAAAATATCCTAGCAGCGGAGCAAATTCTGACCATGAAGCAGGCAACCTTTCGGAGCGGCATAACAAGTGTGCAGCAAACACCGCAGAAATAAACGAATGATGATGTAAATCTCCTTCCATCTCTTTCGTTCGCAAATATGTTTGAAAATAAGATAAATATTTCCCGAAATCGTGTGTGATGGCTACGATTTTGCCTATGTATTGCACCGTTTCGTAGTCTTCTCTCGACAAAGGTACATACTCAAGCAGAGTTTTTAAATATTCATATACTTCCCGCAAATGAACTACTAATCTTTTATCTGGTTTTGTATGCGACAAATACACGCTTCCACCCCCTAAAAAAATAGCGCGGCGGTCTGACATGCGCGCTACATGAACAACACATGTTCCGTTTCGTTGCCGTACGTGACAGTAACGTATGGCACGTTAGGAACAGCGACCAACCGCCGCGACAATTCTAGCAAATAGTAGTCTGTCTCGAGAATGGTTCGTTCTTTCGTAAAATGACGGGTCATAAATTCTTTCACAAACCTCGTGTCAGTTGACAGCTGAACCGATCGCTCGCGCAAATCCGAGATGCGCGCGACTGAATGGATCGGGATTAAACCGTCTGGCTCATTTTGTACTCCTTCCGCCTCCGCGATCCATTCTAGTTGTCCAAGCAATTCCGACAGACCTAGATACGGCGGGTAAATATATCGGTTTGATTGCACCCGTTTCTTTACATCTTCATAAATCACCGGGTCTTTATGAGAAAAATAAACGCGGTAACGCAATGCCATCTCTTCTTTTCCCGGAAGCACAAACTCAAGAGGGATTTGCGTATGCCCCTCGCTATTATTAAGATGACCTTTCGATTTCACTAGCATATAATTGACCGTTTGCATCATTTTCCGAACCGGGGTGCGAACGGAAAGCCCCACGTGGCATTGATCGAATGAAAATGGCTCGTAATAACCGTCCCTCTCGATTCCTAAGACTCCTGCAATTAATCCAACAATCGTTGTTCGCGGCGGAAAGAAATATGATAGAGAAGATGAGTTCGTATCCATCTTTCGAAAATGTCCCATCTTCCCGATCAAATCAAAAATGAGTATATTCATACATGTCACCCTTTTTACAGCACTGAAACCAGCTTGCTTGCTACATCGTTAGGCAGAAGATCCGTCAATTGACCTTTCTGTCCTTCGCAGCTTAACAATAAATTCGAATCTTTCCAGTAATAAACATGGGCAATTTCATCATTAATTTCTAACAATCTATTCACTAGCGCATCGATCCGAAGTTCGACTTCAGAGATGCTGCGCAGTCCCTCTGTTTCTGTTAAACTGATTAAATCGCGCAAATCTCCCGCTACAAATTCTGGAGAAGTGTATTCCACGCGCATATATAGACGCGGATATTGACCAACTTTACTGCGGGTGGTACTCAACGGAATGGCCTTCACCATCGCCTGATCCAACAGGCGAACATCGTCTTCTGCAAGCCGTGTATGCGTGGCGCGATGGCCGCTAACAATGCCATGAAAGGCTAAAAATGAGTAGTATACACGGTAATCTTTGCCGATATTACCGCCATCATTTTTGTCATCCGAACCAAAATGTGAAGTAATGCTCGTCGATTCAACAAGCGTCACTTTGTTTAATGAGTAGCCCCAATTGAATTGAATCGGGCCAATAAATGTCATGGAACTTCCTTTATCTTCAGATTTCAACGGCATCGTCGCTCCAAACAGCCGAACATCAATCAATTGGTCGAGCATCCAATCTTGTTGCTCTTTGGATAACTTATTAATGTTTACCTTTCCTTCAAATTTGTCAAATAAACGCTTGATTCGTTCGGTCGCGTTGACTGTTTCTCCATCTACTTTTCCTACAAAAATTTCTTTTCCGATTTGTTCAAAGTAATCACGGAGATAGCGTTTTAAACGAACATCGCTCACTAAGTTCACCGAGCGCTCATAATCCATGCGCGGACGGTTCTCTTCGTCGATGTCACCGTTCGGATTGGTCAGCTTGGCATCATAAAGAAATAAAATATCGCTATTATTCATCACTTGCTCTCCTCCTTATCATTCTTTTCTTTTTTGGCGTTCTCCAAAATCCGTTTCGTTCCATAAGCATAGCCTGACAATAAATAAAAAACGCTTTCACGATCTGATAAACTCCATTTTTCCTGTATGGCCGCATCTAACAAATGTTTATGCTCCGCATAAATAAGCTCATTATGCGCAGAAGCAATTTTCAACTGCCGAAGTTTATCGGGTATTTCGTTAGAGAGAAACATAATTCTTTGTTTGCTCATGCCGTGATAGTTGATTTTGGACAAAATCGGCTTATTCGCTGTTCTTCCCGTCCGAGCTTGTCCAAGCGCTTCTGCCCGGGCGTTCGCTTTTTTGACTTGCTCAGCTCCGATTCGAGCAATTAAATAACCAAGCAAAAACAATGCGCTTTGTGCAACAGTGTAGTTCATCGTTCCCATATACTCAGCTATTTCCGCATCCGGCAATGCATAGGAGATGCCATCCGCCATTTCCTTCGCCTCCTTTATCAGTTCAAGCTTGTCTAACAGCTTTAAGAGCAGCTGTGCTTGTATCATTGCATCTACTAGCTGAACATCGTTATATTCCTTTTTACCGTTGAATTGATAAACGTCATAGTGTGCATATGCATGAACTTTTGCCAATTGCACAAATTGTGTAATGAGCCAATGGTATGATAGAGGCTTTTTTGTAAGCAATGATTCATACACATGCAAAATTTTGCGCTTCTCTAAGTTGTCTCCCTTTTTCACACGCATCGGAATAAGATAGTAAATCGCATCCAAGCCAAGGTTAAATTTCGCCTGACTAAAAAATCGGCGCCCTAGTTCTTCCGCCTGTCTCATCTCTCTGCTTAACTGTCGCAAATACGTTAACGGAATATCTGACACAAGTTTATTAATCTTTAAAGAAGCTTGCGCTTTCGTGTAAAAAAGAAAATGCAAAGCAATGTAGTTATCCATCTGCTCTTCAAAACGCCTGTAATTCTCAATATATTTATGCAACTCTTTAGCAGTTTCCGCTGTTTTGATGGTTCGGACAAACTGCTGAATATACTCGCTAATTGTCTCAAGCGAGGCATTCTCAAATGGGATATCGTATAAAAAATCTGGAATGATATAACAAGGCAAACCGCTAAATCGGGTATTAAAGTTGCGAAGGATATATGCTTCTCCAACCATAATCGCTTGATAAGCGCCACGGCTAATGGATAAGTTTTTTACAAACATTTTTTTGTCAAAACCGCTTGCAAAACTAATTTTATCGTTTATGTAATAGTTAAATTTTAATTTCGTAGTCTCGCCCGTGACAGCCTCTGTTTGGTTAGTCAGCGCACATACACCTGTTTTTGCGTCTTCAAACACACTAAGTTTCTCGGCAAGGACTAACCGTTCATATTCCGGCTGTTTGACTACTAACTGTCCATCAAGCGATAGAGAATATAATAAAACATCTTTGGAATTTACATTTAATTTTGCTTCAACAAATTGTTGAAACTGCTTTGCTACCGCGCTAAGCGCCTTTTTCCCGTCTCTTTCGGTCAACGTGCCGCCAATGTAGTCAGGATTGAATACATAACGATAGCGTTCACCTGAATTTTGTGTTTCGCCTAAATCAACAAAAAACCGCTGACGTGCTTTTGTTAAAAGAGCATAATAAGGGTCTTCATGATTCCAGCGTTCAAGCAAGTTAGGAATGGTTTGCCCTAACAAATATTCAACATTTCTCACCGTACCGTACCATTGTGGGCTCGCTGCCCCGTCCGCTGTGCCGATCCATAAAAAATCAAGCGAAGTAGATGAGTCCACCTCTTTAAGTATCAAGTTAATCTTTTGATCGGCAATCGTCAAATCAACAATGACTACATATTTAACAGCGGCAGCTGAATGTTCAACCGGCAAAGTAATGGCTTGAACAATCGACGAATTTCCTTCCATTAAATATTTATGACCAAGGGAGTAGATCGTTTTAATCATTATCCCACCTCCTTTAGGATTGGATTACTACAACTAAGGAGATTTTACCATAAAAACCCTCTAATTCAAGATCTAACGCAAAAATTTCACATTTTATTCTAACTTTTCTGAATTAAACTAGGACCTTCGGAAAAAATCATGAATTTGCGCTGTATCTACCTGTATATGGACTTTTCTGATCTTATTCTTCTTATGCTCCATGCATGTTTTACTGGATACAAAAAGTATATGGATACGCATCTTTTGTCCTCCTTCAAAATTTTTTACAATTACATTTTTAATTAAATTTACCTCAAATTTTCTTAAATATTCATTTGTCTTCATTCCTAAGTAGGTAAGATAACAATGACATTATTAATGTTTTAATTCTTATTTAAGGTAAGATAGCCATATAGAACGAATAAAAATAATACTGCACACTATCCATCATAGTTGCCAATACAGACATTTTATATTCTATTTTCATTGCTTTTTACCTCGTTCCTCAATTAAGGGGAAATGTATTTATGTCAATTTTCAGTTTATTTTATTGTAAAAAATATGCACATGCCAATACAAACGATTGCATTAACCTGTGCACAATAACAGATGGAGAATCATTCTTACAAATTCATTATACAACGAATTTGTAACATTTTTTAAAAACCAAAAAATATTTCCTTATATTTTCTTTTTATTGTAAAACGTACCGCAAAGATTGACATTAATGAAGTTTCTAAGTGGGAACGTGTATATATACACTTCATGAAAAACAATTTACAGGACAGTTCAAAGATATTTATAACAAAAACATAATGCACTCGCATTCAGTATCTAAAAAACTAAGGAGACACTCCTACTCCATCTATCCTCATGCTCGAACAAAAACTCTCCTAGTCACGATTCAGGTATTCCAATGCTTTTTGATTCCTCATAGTTAAGATAAAAAACAGTTAACCATTGATATATCAAAAATTAGTTACTACGACACCATCATTATACATAGCTTAAAAAATTGATACAATCTTCAAAAGGGATTATGTCTGATAGGAAGTGCGAAAAAAATAAGGGGTCGTCAATCTCCCAGGATTTTAGCACGATTGGGGGATCGACGACCATTGAATACCTCACTCATTTGATATGCAATCATGAAATGTCCGCTTGTTCTTGAACTATTAGGATAATAACCATTGACAAGTTGTATGGCATGGAGTGCTACTTATTAATTCATTCGCTGTATGGGTTAAAGCTAGCATTTTCGCCTAACACCTATCCCCCTCTACACATAATGTCTAGGTAATTTTCTACTTTAAAGAGAGGGGAAGGCAAGGGATCTCGATTTTTCTATACAAATTTATAACTTTACGATGATCGAATATACTCTAGCTACCTTTATACAACGCTATTACTTCTTCAACATCAGAACACATTTTAAAACAATTTCCAAAAACACGAATTACGGCTTTAATCCTTTTGGCGTTACTTTGTTTTCTATTTTCTTTAATATGAGGTCAAATAAAATGGCCAAAATGGCGGCGGGGATCGCTCCTGCTAGAATAAGGTTTTTGTCCGCCACCCGCAAGCCGCGGTCGATCAGATCGCCAAGTCCTCCGGCACCGATGAATGTCGCCAGCGCCGCAACACCGATCGTTAACACGGTCGCGGTTCTTACTCCTGCCATAATCACTGGCAAAGAGAGGGGAAGTTCGACCATCCACAAAATTTGCCATGAAGTCATTCCCATTCCTTTCCCCGCATCCACAAGCGCCGGATCAACACCCAAAATGCCTGTATAGGTATTTCGTAAAATCGGAAGCAAGGCATACAGGGTCAACGCGATAATAGCCGGAAGCTTGCCAATTCCGAAGATCGGAAGCATAAATCCCAATAAAGCAAGGCTTGGAATGGTTTGAATAATCGCGGCCACTCCGATGACCGGTTCAGCAATCCTTTTATTCCTTGTCAAGAGAATGCCAAGCGGAACAGAGACAAGGATGGCAACCGCCATTGAAATGGCGGATAACATAATATGCTCTTGAAAGGCAAGCCAAATATCTTGCTTCCTGTCAATAAACGTTTGGATGAGATTCATCTGTTATCACTCCCTCACTGTTGCTTATGAAACTCCCATTCGGCTAAGCCGCGCATCAAGCTCGATCTTGTAATCACCCCTGCGAGCCGATCTCCTTCTAATATCGGGATCATGTTTATATCCTTATTTTGGAAAATTTCGGCCACATTTGTCACATCATCATCTTTCGTTAGCGTCGCACAATTCTCGTCCGTAATATCGGCCAGCACCCATTCTTCTTTGTCATATTGTTTTTCCAACTCTTTTAATGTCACGATGCCAAGAAAGACTTGCTTTTTGTCTGTAATCATTAAACTGTCTACTTTCTTTTCCTTCATCAAGCGAAAAGCCTCGGCTAATCCGCGGTTGGGAGAAGCAGTGACAACAAATGAGGACATTAAATCTTTCGCCGTCGGCACTAATGAGTTCCCCTGCTGAAGCCGATTTTCCCCAATAAAACCGCGGACAAACTCATTGGCCGGACGCCGTAAAATCTTATCCGGGGTATCAAACTGGACTATTTCCCCTTCTTTCATAATAGCAATGCGATTGGCGATTTTTAGAGCCTCATCCATATCGTGAGTCACAAATACAATCGTTTTTTGCACTTCTTCTTGAAGCTTTACAATATCATCCTGAAGCTGCTCGCGGCTGATCGGGTCCAGCGCGCTAAACGGCTCATCCATTAGAATAATATCCGGCTCCGCTGCCAATGCGCGAATAACCCCTACACGCTGCTGCTGCCCGCCGCTTAATTCCGATGGATAGCGATGCTTAAAAGTGGATGGATCCAAGCCAACTAAGTCAAGCAGCTCATCGACGCGCTTTTCATACATATCGGCTTTCCACTTTTTCAATTTGGGCACAAGGGTAATGTTTTGCGCAATGGTCATATGGGGAAACAAACCAATCTGTTGGATCACATACCCAATGTTGCGGCGCAGTTCTACCGGATCAATCGTCGATATATCTTGACCGTCAATATAAATTTTTCCAGAGGTCGGTTCTGTCAAGCGGTTAACCATTCGCATCGTCGTCGTCTTTCCGCAGCCGCTTGGGCCGATTAACGTCACCAATTCTCCTTTTTTTATTTCGAGATTGATATTTTTTAAAGCAATAAAACCATCATCATACTGCTTTTTTACATTTTCAAATCGAATCATGCTGTCCCTCCTTCAAACTGGCCGTTTAGTCAATGAGTCCTTCCGATTTGAGGAAGTCGATCGCTACTTGTTTTGGCTGCTTCCCTTCGATATTGACCTGTCCGTTCAACTCCATCATTTTTTCATCAGATAAGATATTTTCAAGCTTGTTTAGCGCTTCTTCTAATCCCGGATTGGCATCCAAAACCTCTTGGCGAACAATCGGTACAGCATAGTATGGAGGAAAATAATGTTTGTCATCTTCAAGCACAACGAGGTTGTATTTTTTGATACGCGCATCGGTTGTATAAGCAGTAATGACATCAATATCGCCGTTTTTAGCGGCTTCATATTGCAAATCAGGGTCGATATTCGTTTTTTTCTTAAACTGAAATCCATATTCCTTGACTAACCCGTCGTATCCATCGCTCCGCTCAAAAAACTCGGCATCTGAACCGAATACGAGCTGATTCGATTTTTTTGCTAAATCTGAGCTTGTTTTCACCCCAAGCTCATCCGCCAGCTCTTTTCTCATAGCCAAAGCATACGTATTATTAAATCCAAGCGGCTTAAGCCAAGTAATATTAAATTTTTCCTTATATTCTTTTTTCGTTGCTTGATAGATATCATCTGGCGTTTGCGATGCGTCATATTGATTTTTTAAAATATTTAAGTAACCGGTACCCGTATATTCTACATAAGCATCGATGTCGCCACCTTCGATCGCCTGTTGCAGCATAAACGCGCCGCCCAGGCTATCCTTTACCTCTACATCCAAATCTGTATTCGCTTTTACGTATTCGGCCAGCAAATGCGTTAAAATCATTTGTTCGGTAAATTTTTTACCGGCAATCACAATCTTTCCTTTCTCTGCTTTTCCTCCCGTTCCGCAGGCCACCAGTGATAAGACTAATAAAATCGTTCCGATCAAAGCTGCACATTTACGCAATGAAATTCCTCCCCTTTACATGATTGAGCTAGCTCAAAGCTGTGATAGAGGATGTACAATCATCATTT
Organism: Anoxybacillus sp. B2M1; assembly: GCF_001634265.1. Classification (NCBI taxonomy): domain Bacteria; kingdom Bacillati; phylum Bacillota; class Bacilli; order Caryophanales; family Anoxybacillaceae; genus Anoxybacillus; species Anoxybacillus sp. B2M1. The sequence continues at coordinate 2,245,449 of NZ_CP015435.1, forward strand.
AGAAACAATCACGTAACTATTCAGCATGTTATGCCTCATCACTAGAAACTTTATAAGAAAAACTCTTCCATAGCCAAAAACAAATCACACGCCATTCAAGCGCTGCAAATTACTTTAAATGAACTTTCAAGGTCACATGACGATTAGCTGATTGTTTTAGATAGCGGAGACATATAGATGCGATGTAGCCTATTTCCAATGGACGTTCCTTTAGACGGTGAAGAAACAACGAACAAGCGCCTACTCTTTTCTGTTTACCGGACTTGTATCAAAAGATGGAGCGCCGCTCTCATTTCTTCTCACGCTGAAGACAGATGACGGAAGCTGTCTTCAAACACTAAAAGATGGCGTTCATGCCAACAAACGAAGCAATGGAAGTCGTATGCTGCATCTGCTTCATATGCGGGTATGAAATGTGTGACTGGTAGAATTCGCTACGGAATTTGATGAAAGAGGAGATCAAACATCTACTGGATATTCAACTGATGAGGAAACAAGACGAAGGGAAATCTGATCATACATAAAGCGATTGGTTATTCAAACATTTGAACGATTACCTTCATCAAAACAAAGCACCCTTCTGTCCAAAATGGACGAAGCATCTTTTTTACTCTAAGCAAAAACAAAAATCTCATGACCTCATTTGTATAAAGCAGATCTACTGATTCATCTTGTCAGGCAAGATCGCTTCATACGCGCCACGAGCGTCAGACAAGATTTCATAGATTACGAAGCATCCTGCTCCATACAGATCGTTGAGCCAACAAGGCTCTGCCTTCTAAACGATGATCGTTCATCCACTAGGAAAAACGATAGAATGTTTACAAAATGAAAAAAGACTCTTGTCTCAGCGCTGTCTCACAGTAAAAACCCGCCTCCATAAATAAAGGAAAATACAGCTTAAGATGAAGCAAGGGATGAACGAAGATCACTCCATCATACATGGATTTCTAAATTTCAACTCATGATTCCCTTTCATCTTCTGTATTCTTGGGCATGCTGCTTTCATAGCCCTGTTATGATCATCTTCACTCTTTATTTTTGATGCCTTCCGCCAGAGCAAATCCCCTCTTTCCATGGTTCTGAAAACAAGATCCAGCGATAATATGCTGAATAGTTACATAATTACAATGATTATTATACCGATACATAGATATGGTTTACAAATGGGAAATAAGTGTATATCAAGCGATATGTGCGAATTTCCCACGATACTAGTCGGATATATCCAGAATCCTCAGAAATACATCAATATCCTCCCATATGCTCTTATATACTTCCATATCCTTTCCTTTCAATACTCTCATTACAAAAAATGGAATCATCCCCCAAACGGCATGACCTTTATATTCAGAAGCGCTGCCACCAGCCGAAAGGACAACATCCATGAAAAGAAGGTACAATACCCTTTCATTGATATAGACACCTGCGCAAAAACATTTTGGCACCATCAGGAGGATGAAAATCTCTTTTTCCTGTTTGATAAACAGGGAATTTTCGAGATAAATGTACCTTTTCAGCTCATACAATCAGCGCTTGCACTAAATGATCAAATAAAAAGGCTGTCCCAAAAGGTTTCGCCTAGTGCTTTTTTGGGACAGCAAGATATTGGTTATCGTTGATTGATTTCTTCTAACAGCAACTTATTCACAAGCTGCGGATTCGCTTGTCCTTTTGTTGCCTTCATAATTTGGCCAACTAAGAAGCCAATGGCACGGTCTTTTCCATTTTTATAATCCTCAATGGACTGCGGGTTGGCATCAAGCACTTCCAGCACAATTTTGCGCAGCGTTCCCTCATCAGAAATTTGGACAAGCCCTTGTTCTTTGACGATTTTTTCTGGGTCGCCGCCTTTTTCAACAAGCTCTTTAAAGATTTTTTTAGCGATTTTCGATGAAATCGTGCCGTTTTGAATCAGCTTAATCATGCCTGCCAAGCTTTCTGGAGTAAGCGCAATGTCGTGAAGCTCTTTTTGTTCGGCGTTCAAATAGCCTGATACTTCTACCATGAGCCAGTTTGACGCTAATTTCGGATCAGCGCCATTCGCAACTGTCGCTTCGAAGAAATCGGCCATTTCTTTTGTGATCGTTAACACTTTCGCATCATACTCCGGTAGACCAAGCTCTTTAATATAACGAGCCTGACGAGCATCCGGCAACTCAGGAATCGAGGCGCGAACGCGCTCCTTCCATTCATCGTCAATATAAAGCATGACAAGATCTGGCTCTGGGAAGTAACGGTAGTCTTCAGATCCCTCTTTTGTGCGCATCAAAATAGTGGTTTTTGTCGCTTCATCGAAACGGCGCGTCTCTTGGTGAATGACGCCGCCAGAAAGCAGAATTTTTTCTTGGCGTTTCGCTTCATATTCCAATCCTTGACGCACAAAGTTAAACGAGTTTAAGTTTTTTAACTCGGTTTTGGTACCGAATTTGTCCGATCCGATCGGACGGAGCGAAATGTTCGCGTCGCAGCGAAGCGAGCCTTCTTCCATCTTACAATCAGATACGCCTGTATATTGAATAATCGATTTTAACTTTTCTAAATAGGCATACGCTTCTTCTGGAGAGCGAATGTCCGGTTCAGAAACAATCTCAATCAACGGCGTGCCCTGGCGGTTGAAGTCCACCAATGAATAGCCATCGCCTGTATGCGTCAGCTTTCCGGCATCCTCTTCTAAGTGAATGCGCGTAATCCCGATTTTTTTCTTTTTGCCGTTGACTTCAATTTCAATCCAGCCGTTCTGGCCAATTGGCTGATCGTATTGCGAAATTTGATACGCTTTCGGGTTGTCTGGATAAAAATAGTTTTTTCGGTCAAATTTCGTTTCCGTGGCAATTTCGCAATTTAATGCCATCGCCGCCTTCATCGCAAATTCAACCGCTTGTTTATTCAACACAGGGAGAACCCCTGGATAGCCTAAATCAATCACGCTCGTTTGTGTATTTGGGGGTGCTCCGAATGCGTTTGGACTGCTGGAAAAAATTTTCGATTTTGTTTTCAGTTCGACATGGACCTCAAGCCCGATGACAATTTCAAAATTCATCTTCATTTCCCCCCTTACAATACCGGTTTTTGTTTATGATAGTCCGTCGCTTGTTCAAATGCATGCGCAACGCGATAAATCGTGCTTTCATCAAAGTGCTTGCCGATGATTTGCAAGCCAACCGGAAGCCCGTTCACCAATCCGCATGGAATGGAAATGCCCGGAACGCCGGCAAGGTTAACTGGAATCGTTAAAATGTCATTCGCATACATGGTTAGCGGATCGCTCGTTTTTTCGCCGATTTTAAACGCTGGTGTCGGCGTTGTCGGACCAATGATGACATCATATTTTTCAAATACGTTTTCAAAATCCTGCTTAATTAATGTCCGCACTTTTTGCGCTTTTTTATAGTACGCATCATAATAGCCAGAGCTTAATGCAAACGTTCCAAGCATAATGCGGCGCTTCACTTCATTGCCGAAGCCTTCGCTGCGCGTCTGCTTGTACATATCAATTAAGTTTTTCGCATTATCCGTACGATAGCCGTAGCGGACGCCGTCAAAACGGGCAAGGTTCGCAGATGCTTCAGAAGAGGCAAGTAAATAATAAGTGGCCAATGCATATTTAGAATGCGGCAACGATACTTCCTCCCATGTTGCGCCAAGTCCTTCCAATACTTTTAATGCATGTAATACAGACTGGCGCACCTCCTCAGAGACACCTTCGCCTAAGTATTCTTTTGGCACGGCAATTTTTAGACCGCGAATATCGCCTGTTAATGCCGATACATAGTCTGGTACATCGACATTGGCTGATGTTGAATCCATTGGATCAAGCCCGGAAATCACCTGCAACAAATAAGCGTTGTCTTCAACGGTACGTGTAATTGGTCCAATTTGGTCCAACGAAGAAGCAAAAGCAACAAGACCAAAGCGCGATACCCGTCCATATGTAGGTTTTAAGCCGACGACACCACAAAACGCAGCCGGCTGGCGAATCGAACCACCTGTATCAGATCCTAGCGCAAATGGCACCTCTCCTGCCGCAACAGCCGCAGCCGAACCGCCGCTTGAGCCGCCAGGTACGCATTCGATATTCCATGGATTGCGTGTTAATTGAAAACCGGAGTTTTCCGTGGAAGATCCCATCGCAAACTCATCCATATTCAATTTTCCGACTGTCACGGCATCGGCTTCCTGCAAGCGCTGTACAACCGTCGCATCATAAATTGGATCAAAATTGTAAAGAATTTTGCTGGCGCACGTCGTACGAAGGCCTTTTGTCACGATGTTATCCTTCACACCGATCGGCATGCCAAAAAGCAAGCCGAATTCTTTTTCGGTTGCTAGCTTTTCATCTAATTCTTTTGCTTTCGCACGTGCACGCTCCTCATCAAGTGTTAAAAAGGCTTGTACCTTCTCTTCGACTTCATGAATCCGCTTAAAGGATTCGCTCACTAAATCGGAAACGGAAATTTCCTTTTTATGCAACAGGCTATGTAATTCAGACATTTTGTAATCAAACAGCGACATGCTCTTCCCTCCCTTATTCTAAAATCGCTGGCACCCGGAATTGTCCATCTTGCTGATCTGGTGCATTTTTCAACACGTCTTCAAGCGGAAGGCCTTGTGCCGGCACATCTTCACGCATCACATTTTTCATATTCAGCACATGCGACGTTGGCGGAACATTTTCCGTATCCAGTTCATTGAGCTGCTCTGCAAATGTAATGATCGCATCTAGCTGCTTCGTAAACATTTCGGCTTCCTCTTCAGTAATCGCTAAACGTGCCAAATGAGCTACGTGCTTAACTTGCTCGATCGAAATTCTTGACATTTTCGTTCACCTCCAACATTCTCGACCTTTCACAATACTATGATGATACCAAACTTTCACTGATTAAAGCAACATGCGCTACTGGATTTAAATGCTTGGTCTTTTTATCTTAACGAATCATTTGACGAGCGGATCCTCTCAATCATACAATGAAAACAATTTATATGGACCCATCCGTCATGATGGGAAAGCGGCCATGATGCTGTACCTGTCCTCCTATTTTTGATAGATTCACTTGACAGATTACCATTTTTTAGATATGAAGTTAGGACTGTGCTTCCACGGCCGATTTCGTTACAGGGATGTTGGACAAAAAAGCAAGGCATCAGACGCTTCCAAATGCGCCATTCATTCAGGCTTGATTTAAGCAACTATGCCACATGGTTGAAATGGCGCTTTGAAGCGTTGTCAAACTCCCTTTTCAGCTACTATTGGAAGATTCGCTCACATTTCAATCAATAGCGAACACGAATCAGGTGATTTTGGTAAAAATGATGAGAGGAGCAAGACTAATGAAATCGTTATTATGGAAGCGGCTCGCCGTTGCCGCCCGGAAAGAGCCGGCTGATCTCGTGGTCAAAAACGGGAAAATTATCAATGTATTCACTCATGAGATCGAAGAAGGAGATATCGCCATTGTTGACGGAATGATTGCAGGCATTGGACAATATGAGGGACATTCGATCATTGATGCCGGAGGAAAGTATGTTTGTCCGGGATTCATTGATGCGCATGTGCACATTGAATCTTCCATGGTCACCCCAAGCGAATTTGCTCAAGCCGTGATCCCTCACGGTGTGACAGCTGTGATCGCCGATCCTCATGAAATCGCCAACGTATCTGGAGTGGAAGGAATACAATTTATGCTGGACGATTCCAAGCATGTGCCGCTGGATGTTTATATCATGCTCCCTTCCTGTGTTCCAGCGACATCGTTTGAACATGCGGGAGCTGTATTGACCACGCAGGAGCTGGCTCCATTTCTCTCCGACTCTCGAGTTCTCGGATTGGCAGAAGTGATGGATTACCCGTCTCTTTTGCACGAGCGCTCACATATGCTCGATAAGCTCATCATGGCAGAAGAAGCGAACAAACGCATCGATGGGCATTTGGCCGGCTTGGATCATCAAGCGGTAAACGTGTACGCCAGCGCGGCCATAAAAACGGACCATGAATGTGCAACGGCCGCAGAAGCTTTAGAACGAATTCGCCGCGGCCTATATGTCATGATTCGCGAAGGATCCGTCGCTAAAGATTTGCTTCAGCTGATTCCGGCGGTTAACGTCCAAAATGCACGGCGATTTTTATTTTGCACAGATGATAAGCATTTAGATGAACTAATGGCCGAGGGAAGCATCGATCATAACATCCGCCTTGCTATACAGGCAGGAATCGATCCGATCACGGCCATTCAAATGGCGACACTTAATGTGGCTGAGTGCTATCGTTTAAATACAAAAGGAGCCATCGCTCCCGGATATGAAGCCGATTTTTTACTGATTGACGATTTGCGTTCACTGCAAATTTCACACGTTTATAAAAAAGGGGGGCTCGTGGCCGAAAACGGCAAAGCCGTCTTTTCCACATCAGCAGAAAAGAAAAATTTCGGAGACCGAATTCTCCAATCTGTTCACGCCCCCGTCATCACAGAAAGAGATCTGCAAATTCCTTTTTCAAAAGGGACGAAGGCCCATGTTATTGAAATTATTCCCAATCGCTTACAAACGAAGCATATGATCGAATCAGTCGATGTCCACCAAGGACGATTCGTCCCTTCCATAACAAAAGATTTATTGAAGCTTGTTGTTGTTGAACGGCATCAACAGCGCGGAATCGGACTTGGCATTGTGAAAGGGTTTCAACTGCAAAACGGCGCGATTGCTTCATCCATCGCCCACGATTCGCATAATCTTATCGCCGTCGGCACAAACGATCGCGATTTACTGCTGGCCATCGATCATATCAAGCAGCTTAACGGTGGACTCGTTGTCGTGAAAGACGGAGCAATCATAGCCGACCTGCCGCTTGAAGTTGGCGGTCTTATGACGACAAGAAGCTGCAGCGATGTGTGCGAAAACTTGCAAAAAATCAACGAGGCATTGATGGATATCGGGGCATCTCAAGCGTTTAATCCATTCATTACCCTCGCTTTTTTAGCCTTGCCAGTCATCCCAGAACTGAAATTGACGGACCAAGGACTGTTTGACGTACAGACCTTTCAATTTATTCCGGTAGAAGCATAAGTCGGATCCCCTCTTTCGGATGAAAGAGGGGATTTTTTACTTATTTATGTATGATTTTGGAAAATAAACAGAGCCAAACTAACAAAAATTCACAAAATCAAGCTTCATGTGGAAAAAGTCAATGGAAAATGATATTCTTAACCGTGTAGTTTTTTACAGCGCTAGCTTAGATAGACCAAACCCGTTTGTCCCTATAACGAAAAGCACATATTGATAACAAAGTGCTATTCGTGGCATATAAACCATAATAGAAAAGGAGTGAAAACATGAAGATCGCCGTACTCATTCCTTGCTATAACGAGGAACAGACCATTGGAAAAGTGATCTCAGATTTTCAAAGAGAATTACCAGAAGCCGATATTTACGTATATGACAACAACTCAAAGGACCGCACTTCAGAAGTTGCGTCCCAGCATGGCGCTATTGTTCGAAAAGAAACTCGCCAAGGAAAGGGACATGTCGTTCGTTCGATGTTTCGGGAGATTGATGCCGATATTTATGTCATGGTTGACGGCGATGACACATATCCGGCCGAATTTGTTCATCGGCTAATTGAACCGATTAAAAACAAAGAAGCCAATATGGTGATTGGTGACCGCTTGTCAAACGGCACCTACTTTCAGGAAAACAAACGACCTTTCCACAACTTTGGCAATAATTTGGTAAAAGGATTAATTAACTTCCTTTATAAAAGCGATATTAAAGATATCATGACTGGCTATCGCGCGTTTGATAAGTGGTTTGTCAAATCCATGCCCGTCATGAGCCCGGGATTTGAAATTGAAACGGAAATGAGCATCCATGCTCTTGATAAAAAGTTTTTAATTAAAGAGGTGCCGATCGATTATCGCGATCGTCCAGAAGGCAGCGAATCCAAGCTTAATACGTTCTCTGATGGATGGAAAGTGTTAAAAATGATTTTCACCTTATTTAAAGATTACAAACCATTCTTATTCTTTTCACTATGGGCGCTGTTATTTTTCATTCTTGGACTAGCCGCAGGGATTCCGGTTATCGTAGAGTTTGCCAAAACAAGCTTCATCACTCGTATCCCCTCGGCGATTTTAGCCGTTGGATTAATGATTTTTGCCTTGCTGTCTTTCGCATGTGGATTGATTTTAGATACCGTTGCCGCTGCACACCGAAAGCAGTATGAATTGGAGTTGAACCAAATTTATAAGCAAATGCGGAGGGAAGAAAATGACTACATCTCTTAATCGCTACGCTATAAGCGTAGCTGCCGCTTTGCTCAGCGGTATAGCAGTCATCTTTTTTTTCGCGCCGATTCGTGATGTTTCCTTGTTTGTTATCCTTTTGGTGATCGTATTGCTCGTTTGTTGCTATTATCGGCTTTTTTTTATGGCTTCGGCCCTTGCATCCTTTAACAAACGCAAAAAGCACATCACTATTGGGTTTACATTGGTCTTTTCATTCTTAGCCTTTCTTAGTTTAAAAGGGGAGCAATTTTATTTATCAGATAATTCTTGGTTGACGCGCGCATATGTATATATTGGTACTTATGCAACGATTTGCTCGCTCGTCCTATGGATCATTTTGTCGCTTGTAACTATTAAAATGAATGAAGTTCCTCGCTTTGTCAGCAAATGGAACATACTGAAATATGCTCTCCCTTCTCTAGTAGTTTGGACCTTTTATCTGTTGGCGATTTTTCCTGGAGGAATGACCGCTGACTCCATTTATCAATGGGAGCAAGCTCATACAGGAAAATTTAATGATTGGCATCCCTTAATGTATACATTTTTCATTATGATTCTAACAAAAATCTGGGACTCACCTGCCGTGATCGGCCTCTCGCAAATCATCATCATTTCGTTGATTTTTGGCTATTGCATGCGGCAATTTGAAAAAGCTGGGGTTAAACCATTTTTGCTTTGGATCATATCGATTATTTTTGCTTTAAGTCCTATTAATGGGATTTATTCTATCACCATATGGAAAGATGTTTTATATAGCACCTTTATTTTATTGTTTACTACGCTCGTTTTTAATCTTGTCATTACCAACGGAAAATGGATTAAACGCAACACCCATTTCTTTCTCTTTATCATGACAGCTCTAGGAGTGATTTTTTTCCGGCACAACGGTTTTGCCGTCTGTTTAGTCATGCTCGTGATCTTGCTTATTTGCTTCCGGGAAACCTGGAAGCAATGGGTCTTTTCCATTTTCTTTATCGTTGCAGCCCATTATATTGTCACCGGTCCTGTATTTACCTATCTGAAAGTTGTGCCAGCGGATCCAAACGAGGCATTAAGCATTCCGACGCAACAGCTCGCTCGTGTTGTTGCTTATAATGGGAACCTGACGGATGAACAAGCAGATTATTTAAATCAAATTTTACCTTTGGAGCTCTGGAAGAAAAACTATAATCCATACCTTACAGACCCCATTAAATTCGCCAAGCAATACAATCGAAGCGCGATTTTTCCTGACCACCTTTCTGATTATTTACGCACATGGTGGGATATTTGTATGCAAAATCCAAAGCTTGTGATACAAGCCGCGCTCAAGCAAACATCTCTTGTTTGGCAAATGAACCAGCCTAATGATGGGTATACATCGACGTTTGTCACCAATGTCTTTTACGGAAATAAGTTTGGTCTGAAAAACGAAATCATTTTCTCTCCGCTGACATTGGCAGTGAAAAAATATTTATCGATCTCTGACACAACATTCAAACCGTTGATTTGGCGGCCGGCCATCTATACCTTTTTCATTCTGCTATTCACATTTGTCGCCTTTTTACGAAACAATTGGAAAGCCTGGCTTGTGCCACTCATAGTTCTTTTAAATACCGGAACCGTATTAGCCGCTTTGCCAGCGCAAGATTTCCGTTATTTGTATTCTAATTCGTTAGTATTCTTTATTGCCTTTTTATTTGCCTTCGTTTCTTATAAAAAGAAGGAGATGAGGACATGAATCGGTTTGTTCAGTCCTTGCAAAAAAACAAAATCGGCATTTTATTCATTCTGATTGCCTCTGTCAGCACCGCCAGCGGACAGATGCTTTGGAAGCTATCGGACGGAAATTGGAACGTTTATCTGTTATTCGGGTTCTCCCTTTATTTTATTGGAGCTGTTTTAATGATCGTCGCTTTTCGCTTCGGAAGTCTTTCTGTGCTGCACCCTCTTCTCAGTATGGGATATGTGTTCGGTCTTCTGTTGGGAGTCGCCTTTCTTCATGAACCAATCACCACCATGAAAGTAATAGGGACTCTTCTCATTACGAGCGGCGCCATACTGATAGGAGGTGGCGATCATTAGTTCGTTTCTCTTGCTTTTAATCATGACCTTGTCCGGGGCGTTAGGAGGCTATTACTTTAAAAAAGCATCCAGCCAGCGCTTAGGATTCCAAGCAGCGTTTTTGCTCCCGTTATTCATTGGCGGTATGCTTTATGGGATAGGAGCCGTGCTTAATATTATCATTTTAAAGCAGCTCCCTTATACTATCGTGTTCCCTTTAACATCCATCACTTATATTTGGACGCTCGGTTTATCGTATGTTCTGTTAAAAGAACATATCACCCGCAAAAAAATGGCAGGGGTCTTGTTGATTTTAATCGGCTCCATTTTCCTTGTGTTATAAACGGCAAAAAGCTGCTTCAAGGGAGCAGCTTTTTGCCATTATCCTTCTATTCTCCTCTCCTTCCCCTATCTTCTACCGCAAAAATTCAACATTTATAGATTTCATAAAAAATGACATTTTTATAATTCTGTCAATCGGTGTATAATAGGATAATGGAAAATAAATACATGAATGACTGATTGAAGTAAGACCCCCTCTATTGATCGATGTCGCCATCACAAAGACATTGGATAGAGTCAGTGTTAGGAATGGATCAGCACATTCAACATCATATGATTACCTATTCTGAGGAGGAAATAATGTAATGAGCACGAGGATGATCATTTATATAGCTAGTATCCCGTTAGCCCTTTTTAGCAGTGTGGCCCTCATTTTCTTTTTTATCCCCATTCAAGATGCGCCACGGGCGACCGTTGCTTTTGTCACGACACTATTGACTTTCATCCATATTCATTTGCTGTTCTTAATGAAAGATGAATGGCGCCGCCTTTTAAAAAGACAACGGATAGCGATTATCGTCTTTACGCTTTTATTTTCATTCTTAGCCCTTCTTAGCATGAAAGGAGAACAAGATTTTTTGCTTGCCTACTCTTTTAAAACAAGAGCATATGTTTATGTCGGCACCTTTTTTTTCCTAAGTAGTCTTGTATTGTGGATTATTTTCTCCTCTCTAAAAATAGAGGTAAAACCAGCTGATCACTTAGCTTCAAGCAAATGGAGCTTATTCAAATACGCCGTTCCTTCCATCATCCTGTGGGGGGGATATGCACTGGCGATTTTCCCTGCCGCTATGACCTTTGATTCTGTTGATCAGTGGCACCAAGCTCATACCGGACATTTTAGCAATTGGCATCCGCTGATGTATACATTACTCATTATGGGACTAACGAAAATTTGGGACTCTCCCGCTATTGTTGCGCTATCGCAAATCATCATCATCTCACTCATCTTTGGATACTGTATGGCCCAATTCGAAAAAGCTGGCATTCGACGCTTTTGGCTTTGGATTGTATCGATTCTTTTTGCAATTAACCCTATTAACGGCATTTACTCTGTAACAATTTGGAAAGATATCCTATATAGTGCATTCATATTACTATTTAGTACGACTATCTTTCATTTAGTCATTACGAATGGAAAATGGCTAAACAGCAAGAAAAACACGTGGATTTTCTTTCTAGCCGCCTTCGGTGTTGTATTTTTCCGTCATAACGGCTTTCCGGTGTTCCTTGTCATGCTCATCGTTTTGCTTATGGTCTTCCGCCGTCAGTGGAAACCGCTGATGTTATCCGGGGGCTCTATTATCGCGTTTTACCTCATCTTTACAGGGCCTGTCTTTCATTATCTGAAGGTCGCACCTTCCGATCCAAACGAGGTTTTAAGCATTCCTACCCAACAAATAGCTAGAGTGATTGAGCAAGGTGGAAAACTAACAGAGGAACAGGCGCAATACTTAAATCAAATTTTGCCATTACCGTTGTGGAAGCAATATTATCATCCATACATCACCAATCGCATTAAATTTTCCAAGGAATATAATCGAAGTGCGATTTTTCCCGATCATCTTTCCACTTATATGCGGACATGGCTCGAAATTTGCGCACAAAATCCGAAAATAGCAAAGGAAGCTTTTTTAAAACAAACTTCTCTTGTCTGGCAAATGAATGAACCACAAGACGGCCATACGTATACATTTGTGACCAATGTTTGGCCTCACAACAGGGACGGGCTGAAAAGCCAAGTCATCGTTAAGCCTTTGACTGAATTCATCACTCAATATTTAAAAACATCGGATACAGATTTAAAACCATTTATTTGGCGGCCAGCCAACTACATGTTCCTGATCGTTTTGTTTACTTTTATTACAGCTTTGCGGAACGACTGGAAGGCTTGGTTAGTTCCTCTTGCGTTGTTTCTTAATATCGGAAGCATTTTTATCGCTCTGCCGGCTCAAGACTTTCGTTATTTATATGCCAATACACTCGTATTTTATCTTTCCGTTTTATTCATGTTCATACGTTATAAAGACAAGGAACCTTCGAAGCAGAGCTCTTGATTTCATTCACAGAGCTGGCTCTCAAAATTTCTTATTCCATGTGCATAAAAAACCTCTCCCCCCTTCACTTCGTGAAAGGAGGGAGAGGTTTCTGAATATGTTAAAGCGCCTTTTCCTGATGGAGCAATTGCTTCAAAAAGCTAATCAGCTCCCCGCGCAGTTCGTCCTTCTGCAGCGCGAATTCCACCGTCGTTTTTACAAATCCAAGCTTCTCGCCTACATCATAGCGCTTGCCCATAAAGCTGTATGCATATACAGGCTGTTTTTCATTTAATTTTTGGATCGCATCGGTCAGTTGAATTTCTCCTCCAGCCCCAATCTCCTGTTTTTCTAAAAACTCGAATATATCTGGCGTAAACACATAACGACCCATAATCGCTAAATTGGATGGAGCTGTACCTAACGGCGGCTTTTCAACAAACTGCTTTACTTGATAAAGCTCTCCCATTTTCTTTAGCGGTTCGATAATTCCATAACGGTTTGTTTCATCGTCCGGCACGGGTTGAACACCAATCACTGAGCATTGAGTATGCTCAAATTGTTCAATCAATTGGCTTAAACAAGGTTTTTCCGCTTGGACGATATCATCTCCCAATAACACCGCGAACGGTTCATCGCCAATAAACTTGCGGGCACACCATACCGCATGGCCCAATCCTTTTGGGGATTTTTGGCGAATATAATGAATATCCACTAAATTAGCGGAGTGGCGCACCTCTTCCAATAAATCGTACTTTTTCTTTTCCATTAAATTTTGCTCCAGCTCTGGCGCATTATCAAAATGGTCTTCAATGGCACGCTTTCCTTTTCCCGTTACAATGATAATATCTTCAATGCCGGAAGCGATCGCTTCTTCAACAATATACTGAATGGTCGGCTTATCCACAATCGGAAGCATTTCCTTGGGCATCGCCTTAGTAGCTGGTAGAAAACGAGTGCCCAAACCGGCAGCAGGAATAATCGCCTTTCTAACCTTTTTCATGCTAAACTCTCCTTTATCATCCAATTCCTTATTAATTATATATGACTAAAAATGGATAAACAATAAATCAGGAATGAATAGTATATTACACAATTAGAAAAAATAAACTGCTTTCCCAAAAAAACAAGGTTATCTGTTTGATTGGGTCATCCACACACTAACAGATAAACGCTTTCCGCATCAAAACCCTTTTTAACATACGAAAACATGTACTTCCCTGACATAACAAAATTCCTCGTTAATACATGGAATCTCGTTCATAATATGTATAAAAATACTATTGAAACAAATCATTTATAAGATTATATTTATAATATGGTTGAATCTATCATTATTACCATATATCGTAATGGCACAAACGGCAAAAGAATTCAAGTCGACCTCTATTGATCGATCAGGAAAGGTTGAATGAATTGTTTACTCCAAAAAAGCAACCCATTTTTTAACAATATGGAAACTTGCCTTGAACCAACGAAAAACACCCTAAATTTCATATCGATACAAATGATGGGTTCAAATGGAAAACCGATAGAAACGAACTCGTTCAACCGTTTGAAAATGATGAGGCCATATTAGAAAATCAATCTGTATTGAATCCGTTCACTCCGTGAAAGTATACATACGCACCTTTAAGCAAAACAAATGGAATAAGGCGATTCATCATAGGCTGGCAATGGAGAATGAAAGCCGATATTTGCCGTTCTCCCCCTATCAGTCAATCAAATTAGGAAAGGAGGTGATCATGACATGCGGCGCATCTTCCTCTTTATCTTTTCATGCTTAGCTGCTTTTTTGGTTTTATTCACTCATAAAGCAACTGCCGACGGACAAAAAATGTATATTAAAGCGATACAGTCACGCGTTCCACTGCTTGACAACAGCACAGGCTCATTACTTGAAGTAGGCTATATGGAAAAAGGAGATATATTAAAAATCTATGCAGATGCAGGGAAAAATTGGTGGAAAATAAAATTTGGCAATAGCTATGCTTATGTGTATAAGGGTGCTGTTCATCCCTTTCGCAGCCAAACGGTTTCAGGAGAAAATGCAAAAAATCTAAAAAACGCAAACCGCACGATTTTAATCAATAAAAATGAACGCGTTTATGATAATAGCAAGGGCAAACTGATTCCTTTCGTCACGATCAAAGGCAATATGCGTTATCCGATTATAAAAAAAATCAATCATTGGTACCAACTTGATGTCGGCGGACGAATCGGATATTTACATGATTCAAAAGCTAAGTGGGATAATGGTGTCCCTGTCCTTATGTATCATCATATTTTAAAGCCAGCAGAAAATAAAAATTATCGCAATGTATCGACGACTATTTCGGATCTTCAGTTTAACCAACAGATGAATTGGCTGAAAACTCATGGGTACGAGGCGATTACGCTGGAGCGCTTAGAAAATTACGTAAAAGGAACGGCCAATCTCCCGGCCAAAGCGGTTGTCATTACCTTTGACGACGGTTTAAAAACGAGTTTTTTGTATGCTTATCCTGTATTAAAATCGTACGGATTTAAAGCAGCTAATTTTGTCATCACGAGCAGAATGACGAAAACACCGCAGCCATTTAACCCAGATAAGCTGCAATTTTTAAGTCAAACGGAAATGAACAGCATGAAGGATGTATTTACATTTGAATCCCATACCCATCAGCTACATCATTTAAACGGCAACAAAAGTGATGTGATCACAAAGCCTTATGCAACCGTCAAAGCGGACATTAAACAAAGCATAAGCATACTGGGAGGAAGCAAATATTTCGCCTATCCGTTCGGCCAATACAATGCTAATACAATAAAGCTATTAAAAGAATTAAATATTCATATGGCCGTGACAACCAAACCAGGGAAAGTCCAGGTTGGCGATGCATTGCTGGAAATTAAGCGACTTGGTGTAGAGCCAAATTGTACGTTAAATCAATTTGCTAAAATGGTGGAAAACTAAACAAACTAAACCGAGGCAGATTCATATGTAAAGGAGGAATCTGCCTCGGTGAACGTTTGCGATCGGCAATGACTATGATAACCAAAGCAACCGATACGGCGCTTCTAAATAAGTCTTCACGGTGCGGAGAAAATCGCTCGCTGGAGCTCCATCAATGATTTGGTGGTCAAACGTCAAGCTGAGTGGCAATCGTTTTCTGCGTTGAATGTCCTCCCCGATAAAAACAGGGACATCGGTTGCCGTCCCTACCCCAAGAATCCCTACCTCTGGAGGATTGAGCACCGGCGTAAAAAATTCGACTCCATAAGCACCAAGACTAGTAATGGTAAAGGTCGATCCTGTCATCTCTTCACTGTTTAAAGCCCCTTCACGCGCCTTTTTACTGAACGTCTTGATTTGCTGTGAAATTTCTCTTAAAGAAAGAGATTCGGCATGTTTGACGACGGGAACAACAAGGCCGTTTTCCAACGCAACGGCTATCCCTAAATGGACCGCATCATACGTTTGAATCTGTCCATTTTGATAATGGCTGTTTATTTGTTTATGTTGAAGCAACGATAAAACGACAGCACGGGCAATAAAGTCCGTGATCGTCAGTTTTCCGATCGCTTCATCCTGTCTCAGCTTTTCCTGCAGCTCCAACAAATGAGTGACATCCGCGTTCATATGAATGGTCAACTGCGCCGTTTGCTGCAGGCTAGCAAACATTCTTGAGGCAATAGTTTTGCGCATACCCGTCATCGGTTTGACCGTCACACCGCTTGGCTCAACTTCAACATTCGTTTGAGGCTTTGGCTGCTTTTCTGCAACAGAAGGGGCAGGAGCCTGCGCCATTTGTATGGCTTTTTCAATATCAGCTCTTGTTATCCTTCCCCTTGGGCCAGAACCGGAAATTTTGCTTAAATCAATCCCCGCTTCGCGAGCGAGCTTCCTCGCCGCAGGCGAAACACGGGCCATCATCTGCGGAGCGGGCTTTGTCTCTTCAGCCGCGATCGCTGCCGCCGCTTCCTGCCGCGCTGTTTGGCTTCCAGCGCTGATCACCTGTTCTTCTGTCTTGACAGCTTCTCTTCCTTCCGCTTCATTCATGCTTTCTCCTTCTTGACCGATATAGCCGATGGCTTGCCCTACTGCAACCGTTTCGTCTTGCGCCACCATAATCTTCAATAGCACTCCATCCTGAGGGGCTTCAATATCCTTTTCAATTTTTTCCGAACTGATGACCGCAATCGACTCACCTTTTTTAATCGTGTCTCCTTCTTTTTTGAGCCACTCGACTACCGTTCCTTCCTCCATGCTCATTCCTAGCTTTGGCATAATGATTTCAACCGCCATGATTTCCCTCTCCTTTTCCGATGAATACAAGGAATGAAAAATGCTGCAATCAATGTAGGCAGCATGCTTCTGAGCGTCCATGTTGCCAGCCTCTCTTGTGAACCACCCGCCACGCCGCCGTTTAGAGGAGCGGGCTTCAAGCGACTTGTGCGTGTTCGCTGAACGGTAAGCCCCACACAAGAACCCTTTACGCTTCCCTTCGTTCCGAAGGGGTCCGTTCGAACGATAGAGTATCCTATCCGTTGGCGGATCGCCGACCGAAATTCATCTCCCCCTACTCACTGGGCTGTCACCCTTCATGGTCCTCGAGGATGGGGGACTTCTTTTGGAAAGCTGTTAAATCGCTCATTATACTAGCGCCCTATATTCACTCTTATCTTTTTAAGAAAATGTCAGCTGCTGGACTCCAGCTGAATGAATGCCCTATGGATTCACGCTCTAAGAAAGAAAGGCGCATGCCAGCTGATTGAAATAAAACAAAGTTTTACTATGGCCCGCACGATCCGCGTCTGCTTCACACGGTTACAATCGTTTCATCGCCGATAATTTCAGCTGCTGCCCGCAACACTTTTTCCGGAGTTGGCAAATACAGGTCCTCCAATGCCGGAGAAAATGGAACCGGGCAATGCGGAGCGGTAATCATTTTGATCGGCGCGTCTAAATAATCAAATCCTTTATCGGCCACGAGCGCGGAAATATCCGTAGCAGCGCTGCAGCGCGGATTTGCTTCATCGATGACAATAAGCCGGCCCGTCTTCTCCACAGAAGCTAAAATCGTCTCCTCATCAAGCGGGGATAGCGTTCTTGGATCGACGACTTCTGTTTCAATTCCTCTCTCTTTTAATAATTCTGCCGCCTTTAACGCGGTATGCACCTGTTTTCCGATTGCGACAATCGTCAAATCGCTGCCTTGCCGTTTAATATCGGCCTTTCCAAGCGGAATCGTATAAAACTCCTCGTCTACTTCTCCTTTCATGTTATAAAGTGTTTTATCCTCAAAAAAGATCACAGGATCATCATCAAAAATCGAAGCGAGCAAGAGCCCTTTTGCGTCAGATGGAGTCGATGGCACAACCACCTTTAAACCTGGTATGTGGGTAAATAACGCATAAAGGCTTTGCGAATGCTGGGCCGCCGCCCGAAACCCTGCACCATGCATCGTCCGCACAGTGAGCGGCACCTTCGCCTTTCCGCCAAACATATAGCGCAGCTTTGCTCCCTGATTCATCACCTCGTCCAAACAACTGCCGATAAAGTCATTAAACATTAATTCAGCGATTGGCCGCATTCCAGTGGCCGCCGCCGTGACAGCCGCTCCCATATATCCCGCTTCAGCAATCGGCGTATCAAGTACTCGTTCTCTCCCAAACTCCTGCACAAGTCCTTTCGTGACTCCCATCACTCCTCCCCATGCTTCGTCATCCTGCAAATGGTCGACTGTCGCCCCGCCGGCGACATCCTCTCCGAGCAAAATGACATTCGGATCTTTTCGCATCGCCAGCTTCATCGCCTCATTGACCGCTTCTGAGAAAGAAATTTTTCTTGTCATCTTTCGCTCCCCCTCACTTTTTCATTAATAGGATACATATACATCCCGCAAAAGCTCCTCTTCGGTCGGAAACGGACTATTCTCCGCAAACTCGACAGCCTTCTCAATCGCTTCTGCCACATTTTGTTCGATATGCATTAGCTCCTGCTCAGAGACAAGTCCACTCGCCAGCAAATGCTTGCGGAATCTGACAATCGCATCAAGCTCCTGCAAATGCTTCTGCTTTTCTTCTGATGATTTGTATGTTTGCGCATCTCCCTCGAAATGTCCGTAGTTTCGATAAGTTTTACACTCCATCAGCGTCGGGCCTTGTCCGTTTCTTGCTCGCTCAATCGCCCTTTCCGCCGCTTCATAAACAGCGACCACATCCTTGCCGTCCACAATTTCTCCCGGAATATTATAAGCAGCCGCACGATCGGCAATATTTCGGCAGCTGGAAGCATATTCAAAAGGAGTAGCTTCCGCGTATCCATTATTTTCGGCCACAAAAATGACTGGTAGCTTCCAAATCGCCGCAAGATTGATCCCTTCATGAAACGTTCCATGGTTGTTGGCGCCATCTCCGAAAAAGCAAACGGCCACTCCGCCCGTTTTCTTTAACTTCGCCGTCAATCCGGCACCAACAGCGAGAGGAAAGCCTCCTCCAACGATTCCATTGGCACCAAGCATTCCTTTTTCCACATCGGCAATATGCATCGATCCGCCTTTTCCTTTACATAGCCCTGTCGCCTTTCCATAAATTTCAGACATCATTCCATTTAAGTCACATTCCTTTGCAATGCAATGACCGTGCCCTCTGTGTGTGCTCGTAATATAGTCTTTTTCGCTTAAATGGGCGCAAATTCCGACTGCCACCGCCTCCTCGCCAGCATACAAATGAACAAAACCAGGCAAAACACCTTTGCTAAAAATTTCATGCACTTTGTCCTCAAACTGGCGAATTTCATTCATTTTTTGATACATCCACTTCGCTTTTTCTTGAGTGATGCTTTTCGTTTGTGATTTTGCGATTGTCATCATGCTCCCTCCTATTCGATTCATTTCACTTTTATATATTGCAAGTATCGTGCCAGCAAAAAAGCGCTTACAAAATCAATCCTTTTGCAAGCGCCTGATACACCAAAGCGACATTGTTTCTCATTTTGTTTCATACTGTATCATTTTGTTTCATTTTTGTTCATTGGCGAACCTTTTCCCTTTTGCGCAAAACGCGGAGAAACGGAACACTTTTCTAGGATGTTCTACATGAGCTGGTATTTTTTCAGTTTACGATAAAGGGTGCTTCGCGAAATATTAAGCGTAGCCGCTGCTTTGCTGACATTTCCGTTCGTGATCTGCAATACGTTCATCATTCGTTCTTTTTCGATCTTCTCTCTGTAAGATAGTGCTTGATTCTGCTCCGCTTTTTCCTTATTTTGATTCCAAGCCACAAGCATCGACTGAAGCTGAGAAACCGCTGGGAGATGCGTCCCATATTCCACGCGGATTCTTTCCAAAACATTCAATAATTCACGGATATTTCCGGGCCAGTGATAATTCATCAATAATTGCAGCAGCTGATCTGAAAAGGTTACCGCCCAATGGTGTTTTTGACAGTAATGCTCAATAAAAAAAGGAATATCTTCTTTTCTCTCTCTGAGCGGCGGTACATGAATGGGGTACACATAAATTCGGTAGAACAAATCCTCCCTAAGTTTTCCTTCCTGCACTAGCTTGTATAAGTCGCGATGAGTGGCCGTAATGATCCTCACATCAACCGGAATGGCTTTATCGCCCCCAATAGGTACCACCTCACGCTCTTGAAGCACCCTTAAAAGCGCTACTTGCATCTCTGGAGGGATCTCGCCCATTTCATCAAGAAACAAAGTTCCACCATTCGCCTGCACAAATTTCCCCTTATGTCCTGTCCGCTTGGCCCCTGTAAACGCTCCTTCTGCATAGCCAAACAATTCACTGCCAATCAGCTCTTTTGGAATGGCGCCGCAGTTGACCGCCACAAACGGTTTGTTTTTCCGGTTGCTATTTTGATGAATAAAGCGGGCTAACATTTCCTTTCCGGTACCAGTTTCTCCCGTCATATAAACCGTGGTCTCTGTTTTTGCTGCTTTTTCGCAGCTTTGCAAAACATGGGCAAACACCTCGCTTTTTCCCGCAACACCATCAAAATGAAAGGATGGCGCAGAGAAGTGAAAGGTTTGTGGATAAACGGCGGTTCTCTGAAGCGTCACCTCATAGCCGATCAACTCACCATCAACGGCAGAGTGAATCGGTTTTTTTGTTTGAATTCTCCATTTTTGTTCGCAAAGGGATTCCAGTGGCTGATCGGTTAAATTAGGCAAGAAAGCGCGCAACCCATGGTTCATCCATACCGTTTTTTCATGACAATCGCAGATGACAACCGGAGAATGAGGATTGGGAATGTGATGTGTATACTTAAATAGTTCTAATAGATCTTCTTTCTTTTGTAGCTGAAATCGCTGTTCGATGGTATAAGCGGCGGCAACAACAGTGGCTAAAGCATGGTCTTGAAGCAGAGAGCTGTTGATGGGGCAAGAAAGATCAATCGCTCCAACTAATTCTTTCTTTTCATTATAGATAGGCGTAGCTGAACATATCCATTGCTGGGAAGCGACTGAGTAGTGCTCATCGCCGACAACGGTGATCGGCTCCTGAATTCTTAGCGCTGTGCCAATCGCATTTGTTCCAACCTCATCCTCGGTCCATTTCACTCCTTCTGTAAAACGAATCGCTTTAGCTTTCTTGATCGCTTGCTGATGTCCATTCGCGTATAAAACATATCCATCGCGATCAATTAACAACAAAAGCGATTTTGTCTCCTGAATCAGCTTCTGTAGCTTTTCTAAAACGGGAACTGCCAGCTGCAGCAATCGCCGATTTTTTTGCTTCCGCTCCAGCAATAAAGGCGGTTCCAGCACAACTTTCCCCTTTCCATCATATGGATTGACATTATAGCGGCGGCAAAGCTGCCATGATTCTTCAATTCTGTGATGGATTCTTCCTTGATCCAATATTCCTTCTCGTATAAAACGCTGCCAAACCTCCCTTTTGGACAGATCTACCATACCCATCCTATGCCCTCCTCTCTATCGGATTCATACTATACTACATTCGCTTTTGTTACAAAAATTCCTCTTTGTGAACCCTTTCTATGCGAATGGCCAATCCGCCGAGACGCCAGCGGAGTATAGAAAAAGGAGGCATTGGCGCTTTTTCCTTCTTATTTTTATAATAAATACAAGCTGATTTCATCATGCAGCCATATGACCAAAGCATCACTTCGGCGATCATCAAACAGCCATATTGAAACATGCCGCAATCAACCGTTTCTATGGATATATGAAAAGGAGAGAGACCCATGCAAGTGACCTTTGACCATCTTGTTCATCTAACAGCATCCCCCGGAGAAGCGAAAGCTGCTTTTGCACAAATGGGCTTCCACGCCATACAGGGCGGTATTCATCACGATTGGGGAACGTATAATTGCCTATGCTATTTTCGTGACTTGCGCTACATTGAATGGATTGGCTTTATGGACCTTAACAAAGCGAAAAAGTCTGATAATAGACTGATCCAGCAAATCGTCACAGACTCCGCCCAAGGGGCCGGCTTTTCCCAAATCGCCTTTCGCACAAATGACATCCATGCCATCATGAACCATATTTCTGAAAAAGGATTAACCCCCATTGGCCCATTTGCCGGAAACCGGCAACGAGAAGACGGGACCGTGCTCAGCTGGTCGATGCTGTTTATTAGAGATGAGTCCCATCACACATACCGCTATCCATTTTTTATTCAATGGGGGCAACAAGACAGCATACGGAAGCAGGAAATGAAACAGCTGATGCAGCATCATCATGGACAGCCAACCCTTTCCTATATCGGCATTCAAGCGGACCACCTCGACGAGTCGGTCCAAAAATATTGCCACTTATTTGATATTCCTTCTTCTTTAGTCCGCTATCATGCTGACCGATTTGGCTCTTATGCGGAGATTCCCGCTGGCCATATCAAGATGCGTTTTTATGAATCTGCGAAGCTTCCATCCGGAAGGGCTCTATATATCAATCGCCCTTTTTTATGCGGAATCACGGGAATGCCACAAAATCAAACGATCTTGCTCGAACAAGCGATTTACGATTTTTCTGTCTGAGAGGCAGGCAACCGGCATAGGGCAAACAACCCAAAACCCATTCCCTCTCCAGGCAAAGCCGGAGAGGGAAGATACCATTTAGGCTAAACCGCATCAAAATGGCGCGTCCATACGATAACCGCGATCATGATCGCCAAGATCACAAACGAACTGCTTAATCCCATCACGCTCCACATAAAGGAAACATGAAGCAAATAAAGGGCAAGGCTGGCAAAAGCCAATCCGAGAATGATGGCAGAAAGAGCCCAAACCGCTATTTCCTTTGCAAAATGCCAGAGCCTCGTTCTTCTTGTCCAACCGATCATCTCATACATTTGAAACTCGCTTTTTCGTTCGCTCAATAGCGTATGAACCCCTTCGCTCACACCGATGGCGGCAAGGCCAGTTGACGATAAAATGATCGAGATTTGCACCCAAAAGGTCGCATTTCTTATATACTCCCCTAAGGCGGTCTCTGCCGTCTCCTGCAGGGCGGCGGTCAACGCGGCGATCTGTACAGCCAGCAACACGGCGGCAAGCGATAAAATCCCCATCATCGGAACAATCCAGCGCCGATAATAACGAATGGAAGAAAAACGACGATAAGCGATCGTTCGCTCCTTTCGTTCTTCTTTTCTGTGAAGCAAAAATGTCACAAGCACTATGGAAAACATCCACAAACCAGCGGCCACCCCATATAGCGGCAGGGCGGCATCCAAACCATATAAAATGCTAAAAGACGCCGCTAAGGCAACCGTCATAAGCAAATATTGCTCTATGGCATTTCGCTTGCGAATCTGTCCTTCTCGCCAACCAAGGAGAGTTAGATATTCATTTTCAAGAGTCAGTAGATTTTTTTCAAAAACGAGTCTCATAGCGAGCCAAAGCAGGGCAAAGCAAGAAAACAAAAATGTGGTTACAAGACTCATATCATTCCATGTATGTGTCAGCCGTTGGGCGACTCCTAACGTTGTCCACGGCTCCTTGACTTTGCCGATCCCCTCGACATCAAGCGTCATTTCCTTAAACGAAGCGCCGGCTACGACATCTACCTCATATCCCTGCTTCAACAACTTAGCGGTCACCTGTTCAATTTTCCGGCGGGCTGCCTCATCATACTTTTTAATTCCAGCAATTCGAACGCGAATGGCATCAATCGGTTTCTTTCCTTTGATCAGTTCAGCCGCTTCCAACGTCGTCACACCGCTGGCAGGCGCTGGAATGAAACTTCCGGGTACTGTTGTCGGCGTTAATGTGCGGCCCTCTTCGGTTGTTGCCTCCATCCCTCCATAAATGCCCAGAGGGCTTGAAGCAAGCTTGTTGCTGGGCTCCTTTTTCGGAGAAAACGTGCCTACCTGTTCAATAATAAAAGGAAGTTTCGTTGCAGTCGCCATCGAGACGCCCCGTTTTTCTACCTGCTTATAAGACGGCGGCTCACCAGGCTGTACGATATGGATGGTCGGAATGGAATCAAGATGCTGATAAACAATTTTAGAGGCGACATAATAAACGGACGTATCGCCGCCAATTGAATATCTTTGCGCAACATTTAACTGCCACTGGTCATTAAGAATCAGCGCCGTACCATCAAACGGCTTTTGAAACTTCGATAAATCTAAATCGATCGTTTTCGATTGCACGACTCTCTCCTTTTTCAGTTCCTTTAAAACCTCGGCGATTTTCTCCGGGCTTGCACTCATCATCCATTGCCCTTGCTGCAAATGGAGGCTGCGAAGATACTTCTCGATGCTTACCTCAAGCGTATCCACTTGCAGGCGAAGAAAAACGGGGATATTCAAATCATCACGCTGAAGCACCTTTACAACAGGGGGATTCCCGTAATTTTCAAGCGTCATTTTTAGCATCATCGCTTTTGGATCCTGAGGGCGATCCAGTTCCAGCGGTTCTTCTAATTTGGAAAAGTCAATGCCGGTTAACTGCTGTTCGCTTTCCGGGTCAATGGCGACCAAAAGGTAATAATTCTCCGGCATCTCAATCATCATGGCTGCGCTTCCAAATTGCTGTGCTGTGGTAACATACTGAATCGTTCCAGGATCGAGCTGTTCAAAATAGACAAATGTTCCCGAAGAACCGAGCGGATAGTTTTTATATCCGTCTGATGTATAAAATTGATAGGTGAATCTCGACGGATTTTCCAAAACAGGGAGCTCTAGGGAAAACTGCTTGCCGCGAAAGTAGCCTAATGAAGCAACAGGAGCAGCCGCTTCAATCAGCGGATCGGCTTTGATCCGCTTCCACTCGGCGATGGAAAAGCCGCCCTTTCCATCGCCAATATAGTTTTCCTCGACGACGCCAAGCGTTTTTTCCACTTGCGTTCTTGATGAGGCAGGACGAACTAATAGATCATATGTACCCCTTCCATATTTCTCAATGCTGCTGTCGACCGTTGATTTCGCTTCTTTCGCTTGGAAAAGGCCGACCGGAATCAGCGTATAGACGCTGATAAGAGCGGCCAGCATCGTCATTGTTGCCATTTTCCGGTGAACGAGACGACGCCAAACGATCCGGATCATACATTCACCTCATTTGGCAGAAGAAGCCCATCTTTTAATAAATAAATGCAATTAGAGTGGGCCGCCACTTCCATATCATGGGTCACTAAAATCATCGTTTTTCCTTGCTGGTTGAAGGAGCGCAAAATCTCAATCATATGATCGCGATTCTCCCGATCTAAATTCCCTGTCGGCTCATCGCAAACCAATACGTCCGGATCGGCAATGAGCGCACGCGCAAAGGCAACGCGCTGCTTTTCTCCTCCGGATAAGTCATTCGGCAGCCGGGAAAATAACGGCTCTTGAATGCCGAGCGATAGCAACAGCATTTTCGCTTTTTCATATAATTCCTGTTTCTTTTTATCATAATATAAAGGGAGGATCACATTGTCTAAAACCGAATAATACGGCAATAATTTAAAATCTTGAAATACAAACCCAATATGACGTCGGCGGAAATCGCTTTTTTCTCGTTCACCCATTCGATAGAGATCGAGATCCCGGTAATAAACAGTCCCTGTATCCGGTTTTAATAAACCTGTCATAATTTTTAATAAAGTCGATTTCCCTGAGCCGGACGGACCGACAATCGACACCCAGCTCCCTTGCTGAATCACTAGATCAACATGATTTAAAATTTTGATTTTGCTAGAATGGTGCTTAAATGATTGGCTGATATTTTCTAATCGAATCATCTTTTCCCTCCTTCTCCTTAGCTAAAAACGAGGCTGTATATCACAGATTACACTGATCGCCCATTCACCAATAAGGATGCATATAACATTCATATGTCCTTCTAACAGCCGTAGGCCGTCAAGACGATTCGATCTTTAAGGCTTAAACATACTCTCTAGGCATGCGCGACTTTTTTCTATTATACTTCTCTTTCTGTTTGCTTCTACCGCCACTAAATGGCGGGCTTAAAAAGAAAACGCCTCACCGCGGGGGATTTTCACTGTTTTTATAAATTCCTAACATACGGATATAAATATTTCCGAATAGATAAATCAAAATAAAATTCCTGATACATAACAATCAAACCTCTTTGTCATTGCAAAGAGGCCCGTATGTTTTAATACATTATTTTTGATTCAATGTGTATCTCATTTAAGTTAAAAAATTATACCTTAATGATCTACCTCTATTTCATTAATTTTTTATAATAATTTTAATGAAACATAATCATCAAAAAATCGAGAACAAATTGACATCTAAATTTTCATTAATTTCAATATTTTTCGTTTTTATTGATTCCTTAATGATACCTGAGGAATCAAAAACTTCCATTTGTATCATTATTCCAGTTTTTGGATCTATATTTAATTTGAAAGTTTTTGCGTTATATCGTTTTGAATATTCGCTATTGAGTTTACCTTCTATTACTATTGTCTTAATTCCTGCTATAATTTCCTGTCCTGTGATATCCCATAGTGTACTATCTACTAAGAATCCCATTGCTATATCTTCTGGAAATAAAGAAGTCTTCGCTATCCCCATATAGGATGGATCTACTCTGTGTATATAGGCTTTTTCTCCATCTACTGTAGTAATCCGTTCATGAATACTCGTGTTTTTTAAATAATTACGCTCCTTTTCACTCACTTTTCCTACTTTTGCGATAGTTTTTATAGGAACATTGCTCTTAGTAACACTATTCGTTTGATGATCGCTAGAACCACTATTGTAGTTAATCAAATTTTCTCCATCATATATACTCACTTCATAGCCCAACTCAGTCGCATTAACTATACCATTATTATTTTCCTTACCCAGTCCATACACTTTTTCATAAGATTGTGGGCTATCAGAAAGATTTGTTTGATAATCTACACTGATATAAAAATCACCTGATTCACTAAAATATTCAAACGATCCTTTTGCTGTTTTATAATGATCAATAGAATTTAACATTAAGGTTTGAATTTTAGTTTTTTGTTCATTTGTATTTTGAACTTTTACTTTTTGGATATTTTCACTTGCCTGAGCCACGTTTTCTCTTTTTCCAGTAAAATCCATACCATTATATACTACAAGTGAAATGGCTAATATCACACCAGTAACTCCAGCAACCAAAAATTCTTTTTTCAAAGTATTCACCCCCAAATTAATAAGTAATTTTTGTAGCATCTGCTCCCACATTTCCTACCTTGGTAGTTAAAGATGTGTTAATTACAATCATATGATTCCACTCTTTATTAGTTTTTAGAAAATTCCAGCCTCCGGGTGCTGTATTTTGATTAATATAGACAATACCACCAAGCTCATCTATTTGATAAGCTGTTCTTGGATTTGTAAAATCTTTATTGTTTAAATAGACATAATGAGCGGCATTTTTATCGTGTGCATAAAAGCTCCAAATATAGGCATAATCAGGATCAAAGCCATTAACGGTCGCTGAAACGATCCGATAATCATTGTAGTATCCAGAACCTGTCTTGTAGATCCAATTTCCCTTTTGTTCAGAGAATCCAGGAGCGTTGCTTAAAGCATCATTATCCACAATATCAGTAGTTGCAAAAGTATTAGTTGAGAAGAAAGCCAACCCTGTAACTAGCGAAAAAATAGATAAATAACCCTTTTTGAACATAAAAATCCCCCCCATCTGTCTGATTTTTATACTATAAATATAAATCAAAACTATCACTTTTTCACCGCCAACCTGTGGCGGAACCCCGCCATTTTTTGGCGGAACTCCGCCACAGGTTGGCGGGCTTAAAAAAGAAAACGCCTCACTGGTAAGGAGGCGTTAATATTCCATGTGAATCGCGGGGATCAGCCCTAGCTTTTTCTACCGCTTCGATCCTTGAAGAAACTTGCAGCTTGGCAAAAATGCGGGATAGTTGCCGTTCGATGCTGCGTTGGCTGATATGACATTTTTTTGCAATCTCCTTATTGCCTAAGCCATTGGCAACTTCCATTAATATTTCCTGCTCCAGGGGGCTCAGCGCGACCGGTTCGCCTTCTTGCGTTCGGTCCTTCACCTCAGAAAGCTGCATCCGGCGCAACAAATGCACAGGAACCACCGCTTCGTTCCTTAATGCGCAACGAATCGCTGTGATTAATTGCTCGCTTGTCGCCGTTTTACTGACAAAGCCGGTGATACCTGATTCGATCAAGTAATGAAAAAAAGGCGCGATGTCATATCCGGTATACATAACAATTTTCGCATCTGGTTGTTTTTGCAGAATTCGCTTACCTAATTCGACTCCACTTATCCCCGGCATCTGCCAATCCAGCAAATATGCATCATAGGTGTACCTTTCTATGATTGGTTCCACATCTTTTCCAGATGTTACAAGCTCCACATGAAAGTCCGGTTCATTTTCCAGTACTTTCTTTGTCCCCTCACCAACAAGCCGATGGTCATCGACAACCAAAATATGAATCATCTTAGCCGCTTCTCCCCCTTTCCAGATTTACAGCGCAAGGATGATTCCTTTTGAAATGCGGTATGCTAAGCTTGGCATGTGTTCTTTGATACAACCGATCCACCTCTTATCAGCCATCGGGCAAAAGCGCAGGCAATGCGATTGATTTCTTCCGTCATTTGTCTCACATATTCATATAAACGCTTTCATCCCCCTCGTTATTTTGTCCCCCCACATATCTACACAAATATTTACAATTAACCAAAATTCGACAAAATCAGTGAACTTCCTTCCACTGATGTAAATAAATTTATCGCTAAAAAGGAAACCATTTTGTATCAACAGTGATCTTCGGGCATTTAAAGTGTCTAAAACTAGTTCTACTTACACAAAGCAAAAGAAGAGAAAAAGCGGCTTTGTACATCACTTGAAGGGGATAAACGCGGGAATATAGCATAATGAAAAACCTCCCTGCCTAGGCAGAGAGGGATTTTCATTAAAACATTTCCGATACCGTTTTTGCTTGCACGTGAAGAATCAAATAGTCAGGGCCGCCTGCTTTTGAGTCTATTCCTGACATGCTGAAGCCGCCAAATGGCTGATAGCCGACCATCGTTCCTCTATTTAGAAAAATTCTGTCCATAAACAAAAAGCGTTTTTTCCAAGCTGGCTTTATTCAGTCGGGAAGTCTCGCGTTTCTGAATCTTGTACAGCTTGATGAAAGCGGGAGATGAATCGACTTCGGACAAGGACAAGCGTTGTCTGTTCCATGATCCGACTCTATCATAAAATAAATCAATGCTGTTCTTTGATCACTGGATTGAGAGATTGATGGAGAAATCAAATGAGAAAACCAAACGGAGCCTTCCATACGTAAAATATCCAAGGTACAAAAAAGAACTCCGAATCGTCGGACATCTAGGGTGGGAAAACCTGTGGGGACAACATATCGCGTTATTTCTCTAACTCCTCCACTCGCTTTTTCATTTCCATCAATAACCTATCAAATAGATAAACGTATCTCTGGCGAATGTGTTCATAAATTTCCATCGCTATTTGCTCATCATACGTGTGTGATGTTCTGTTTCTGTCTTCCAGCATTTGAATCCACGTTTCTCCGTCTTGAATGAGTCCTTCTTTAAACGCTTCCTTTATCGTCTTTCGCGGGCTTGTTACTTCGTTGTTTCCGTTGTATTCCAAATAACTTTTCATCCATTTCCATGCCAGCTCATATGTAAATTCAAACCGCTGAATCGTCGCATCAAGAACAAGGTCGTCTTTCGTGACATCACGCCCGACGCTTTGATGAAGTTTATATAACGCCTTCTCAAAATCAGAAAGCTTATCTATGATTTTATTCATCGTCACAACTATCTCCCCCCGATCATTCGTTAAAAAGATCGTTTTCCCTTCTTGATCAATATACGATTTGAGTTTTCCGTTACTTATTTTGTCATAATCGATCACATCTACTGTATAAATTATATTGACTTCAGCCAAATCGTCTTGAATGCGATATAGCTGCTCGTTGTTTTTTCTAAATTTAATCGCAATATCAATATCCGATGTTTCTTTATAATCACCTCGTGCCCGCGAACCAAACAAAATGATTTTTTCAATAATGTCCGCATAGCTTTGGAAGAAATGAAGAAGCTGATAAAATGTTTTTCTCTTTAATCCATACATATTGACACTCAAGATCACCGCCTCCTAATGATTTTCTTCAAATGTCCAAACCTGAACACGAAATCATGATGAGAATTTAGGAGCTATTCCAAAAGTCTTCGTAATATTTCCACAACCCCCAATTTAATGTTTGTTACCTAACAACATTCTTAATTCATTGTTAGGTTTCCAAAGCCCCTTACTGGATATATCAGAGGTATGTCTTCATAAGTGAGGAGCTAAGTCCTTATCCATTTTATGCTCTGTAAAATGAAACCCACTCTCTTTCCAGTCTGGCTTTACACCATCCCCCATAACACGAGGGTTTCTTTATGTTACCAAGTATATGAGGCTCTTCAAAGAAACGTAAGTATAACAACAATATTTTTACCATCTGGACAGAGGAATTTTAGAAAAATCCACCTCAGTCGCCGTTTGGACAGAGGTGGATTTTTTGCGCATCGACAAATTCACTAGACCCCCTCCCAGCATTCGCCAAGAGGGGGTTTTTACTTTAAAACATTTCCGATACCGTTTTTGCTTGCATATGAAGAATCAAGTAGTCAGGGCCGCCTGCTTTTGAGTCTGTTCCTGACATGTTGAAGCCGCCAAATGGCTGATAACCGACAATCGCGCCTGTGCATCCGCGGTTGAAGTAAAGGTTACCGACATGGAATTCTTCGCGCGCTTTGTCAAGGTTAAAGCGGTTTTTCGAAATGACCGCTCCCGTTAAGCCGTATTCGGTGTTATTAGCAATTTCAAGCGCATGATCGAAATCTTTCGCTTTTGTGAAAGCCACAACTGGGCCGAAGATTTCTTCTTGCATTAAGCGCGCTTTTGGATCGACATCGGCGAATACTGTTGGCTGAATGAAGAAGCCTTTTGAGTCATCTCCTTCGCCGCCTGTCATCAGCTTGCCTTCTTGTTTGCCGATTTCAATGTATTCCATAATTTTATTGTAAGCAGATTGGTCGATCACAGGACCCATGAACGTGCTTTGTTCTTCTGGATTGCCGACTTTCAACTGCTTTGTTAGCTCAACGACGCGATTTAATACTTGATCGTATACCTCTTCAAGAACAACCGCACGAGAGCAAGCGGAGCATTTTTGTCCTGAGAAGCCAAAGGCAGAGGCAACAATCGATTGAGCTGCCAATTCTAAGTCAGCTTCTTTGTCGACCACGATTGTATCTTTTCCGCCCATTTCCGCGATGACGCGTTTGAGCCAAATTTGGCCTGGATGTACTTTCGCTGCGCGCTCGTAAATGCGAATGCCGACATCACGAGAGCCTGTGAAGCTGATAAAGCGAGTGCGCGGATGGTCCACTAAGTAGTCGCCGACTTCTGCGCCGCTTCCCGGGATATAGTTCAATACGCCGGCTGGAAGACCTGCTTCCTCCAACACTTCCACAAATTTATAAGCGACAACAGGCGTTGTGCTCGCTGGTTTTAAAAGAACGGTATTGCCCGTAACAAGAGCAGCTACTGTTGTTCCCGCCATGATCGCAAACGGGAAGTTCCAAGGCGAAATCACCACACCGACGCCAAGCGGAATATAGAAGAAACGATTCGACTCACCTGGACGGCTTTCTACCGGAATGCCCTCTTTCAGCTTTAACATTTGACGGGCATAATACTCCATAAAATCAATCGCTTCTGCTGTGTCCGCATCCGCTTCTCTCCAAGGTTTTCCGGCTTCCTTCACAAGCAATGCGGAAAACTCATGCTTGCGGCGACGCACAATCGCAGCAGCACGGAACAAAATATCAGCGCGCATTTCCGGTTTTGTTTTGCTCCACCATTTGAATGCGGCATCTGCTGCTTGCATAGCCTTTTCAGCCAACTCTTTATTCGCTTTTGATACGCGACCAATTACTTCTTCTTTATTAGCTGGGTTGATTGAAACGATTTTATCTTCCGTCGTCACCCGTTCTCCGCCAATCACTAACGGGTAGTCTTGGCCAAGATACGCTTGTACTTGTTGTAAACCGGCTTCAAAAGCCTGTTTATTTGCTTCCACTGTGAAATCTGTGAATGGTTCATGTCTATAAGGTTGTACCATACTTGTGCCCCCTTTGCCGAAATTAAACGTTTACAACCCACATCTATCATTCTAACGGATAATAAAAACTTATTCAATCGCTATCGTTTTCCGTCTATTGATATATATGGACAAATGGCTGTTCGGCCTTCGCTTCGCGGATGATAATGCTTTCCGGGCCGTTAACAGACGAAATATAGACATTGACCGTGATATAATCCGGGAATTGCTCCATCACAAGCCCCGTTACATATTGCGTAAACGCAATGACCTCTCCCTTGCCATAAAATTGCATCGGAATATGGATCGTCAGCTGCTGAAGCTGATCGTCTACATAAAATGCTTTGCCGATGACGCCTGTATAATTTGGAAAAAAGTCTTCGATATCGGATTTAAAATTTAAAAACTTCATTAAATCTTCGCGGTGATTTTTTTCCGCGTCATCTGATGGAAATAAAGTGTATTCTTCATTAATTTTTTCCCATTTGTCGATCGTCGTGCTTCCCTCGTCTACATTCGTCACGGCAAAGAAATGGCCTGGAATAATCGCCGATTGCGGCTGTTGCTTAAATAAGGCAATGGTAATCGGCACGCTTTCTAATCCTTTAATCTGACGAACCCGCGATAATACTTCAGAAGCCAGTCGCTTGCCTTCTTTTTCAATGACGTCATCCTCGATTTGCACCTCGCGCGGATATCCCTGCTCCGTCTCATAATAATGGACAGAATTTAAGGCAAGTCCTAAAACAATACCGCCAAGCTTTACTTTATTATTATCGTTTTTCATTAAATAATCATGCTCTAAAATATTGGCCAAATAAATCGGACTTTTTGTATTTTTTTCTTCATTGGTTCCTTTGTTGCCTAGCGCCGGATTCAAGCCCTTATCGTCTTCGCTTTTCCTCTTAAGCCAGCTCTGAATCGTTTTTTTGTCCAAATATTGCCCTTCTTGAAATAAATAATCCTGCGGTGAGAAACGATCTTGAGCTACACGCATCAAGCCCGTTTCAAACTCGTCCACATCCAAACGTGTATTCAAATCCTCCACCACAAGTCCTCTCGCTTCCGAAGGCTTAAATGGCAAAATCATTCGATAGTACGAATCAGAAATATTGTATTTTGGAATCACAGCTTTTTGCTGTTTATTATCTTTTTGTTGTACGACTTCTTCTTGGCCAAATTTCGGAGCACAAGCCGATAGCAAGAACATCATTGCTATAGATAATATCGCCATTTTTTTCATGGTCCTTACACCTGCCGCTCAAGTTCTTGAAGAAAGCGCGCTTCATCCCAAATTTCAATATGGAGCTGCTGCGCTTTCGTTAATTTCGATCCGGCTTCTGCACCGGCAATGACTAAATCGGTCTTTTTGCTGACGCTTCCCGTCACGTTGCCGCCAAGCTGTTCGATCCTTTCTTTCGCTTCACTGCGCGATAATGCTTCCAGCTTGCCGGTTAATACGACCGTTTTTCCAGAAAAATAAGACGTTCCTTCAACTGCTTTTACTGATTTTGTTCCTTTGTAAGTCATATTCACTCCATAAGAACGGAGCTCGTTCAACAGTTCTTTTACTTCCTGCCGCGAAAAATAAGTGACAATGGAATCGGCCATTTTTTCGCCGATTTCGTGAATCTCCAGCAATTCTTCCTTCGTAGCCGACTCAAGACGTTCCATTGTTTCAAAATGCTCAGCAAGTACTTTCGCCGCTTTCGCTCCGACATGGCGAATGCCAAGTCCGAACAAAAGACGTTCCAGCGAATTTTGCTTTGACGCTTCAATCGCTGCAAGCAAATTCGCGGCAGACTTTTCACCCATCCGCTCCAAAGGAACGAGCTGCTCTTTTGTTAATGTATACAAATCGGCCACGTCATGTACAAGCCCTTGTTGAAACAATTGAGCAATCACCTTTTCGCCAAGTCCCTCAATGTTCATCGCCTGTCGGGAAACAAAATGGATTAAACCTTCGCGAATTTGGGCTGGACATTTTGGGTTTAAACAGCGAAGCGCCACCTCTCCTTCTAAGCGGACAAGCCCGCTTTTACATTCTGGACAATGGGTCGGCATTGCAAAAGGAATTTCGTCTCCCGTTCGCCTTTCAGGCAAAACATTTACAATTTCAGGAATAATGTCACCTGCTTTTTTGACAACGACGGCGTCGCCAATCATAATATCCTTCGCTCGAATCAAATCTTCATTATGAAGCGAAGCTCTCTGCACCGTTGTGCCAGCAACGCGAACTGGTTCTAAAAGCGCGGTTGGCGTGACCACTCCCGTACGGCCGACGCTTAATTCAATGCCAAGCAGCTTCGTGACTACTTCTTCGGCTGGAAATTTGTAAGCGATCGCCCAACGAGGGCTTTTAGCCGTTGCGCCGAGCTGTTCCTGCTGTTCAAATGAATCCACTTTAATCACAATGCCATCAATCTCATAGGAAAGCTGCGGACGTTTCCCATTCCATTCCTTTATAAATTCAATTACTTCTTCCATATTCGCACATCTCCGCCGCTCCGGATTGGTTTTAAATCCAAGCCGTTGCAAATAATCAAGCGCCTCACTGTGCGAATCGATTCCCATTTCCTCTGCATTAGCTAAACCATAAATAAACATGTCTAAATGGCGAGAGGCCGCAATTTTTGGATCAAGCTGACGCAACGATCCAGCGGCTGCATTGCGCGGGTTGGCAAACAGTTCCTCGCCGCGCTGGCGGCGCTGTTCATTTAATCGCTCAAACGATCTTTTCGGCATATAGGCTTCACCGCGCGCCTCTAACGTGACAGGTTGCTGCAGCCGCAACGGGAGCGAACGAATGGTTTTTAAATTTTCGGTGATGTCCTCTCCTGTTATTCCATCGCCCCGTGTAGCCCCTTGAGCAAAATAGCCATCCTCATAGCGCAAGGAAACAGCAAGTCCGTCGATTTTCAGTTCACATACATACGCGACATCATCGCCAACTTCTTGACGAACGCGGCGGTCAAACTCCCGCAAATCTCCTTCATTAAAAGCATTGGCAAGACTTAGCATCGGAGCACGATGCTCCACTTTTTGGAAAGCATCTAACGCTTGTCCGCCTACACGCTGGGAAGGAGAGTCTTTCGTTTTTAAATCAGGATGCGCCTCTTCAAGAGCGATGAGCTCCTGCATCAGCCGGTCATATTCAGCATCAGGCACCGATGGTCGATCCAATACGTAATACTCATAGTTATATTGATCTAAAAGACGGCGAAGCTCCTCAATGCGCCCAATAGCTGTTTGTCGATCCATTGTTCGTTCATCCTTTCTCTAGACCTTCGTAATCGGGGCAAATTTAGCTAATAATCGCTTAATTCCAATCGGACTTTGGAAAGCGATATCCAGCTCTTTGTCGTCTCCGTCTCCGCGCACGCTCACAACGGTTCCGATTCCCCACTTTTTATGCTCTGCTTTATCGCCTACCTTCCAAGCGACCGCTTCTCCTCCTGTCGTTGTCGGCACCGCAGCTAAACGAACGGATTTCGTTCTCGCTTGTTCGCTTGCTGGCCAACGCTTCGTTTTATTCACCTGTTCGACTAATTCATCAGGAATTTCCCCGATAAAGCGCGAAGCTGGATTCACATTCGTTCGGCCGAACAGGGTGCGCATTTGGGCGCTTGTTAAAAACAATTCCTCTTCGGCGCGGGTAATGCCGACATAGGCCAAGCGCCGCTCTTCTTCCATTTCCTCTTCATCGTCGAGTGAGCGGCTATGTGGAAAAATGCCTTCTTCCATGCCGATCAAAAAAACGACAGGGAATTCTAACCCCTTTGCCGAGTGAAGCGTCATAAGCACAACGGCTTCCTTGTCTGTTTCCTCTTCATTGTTTAACTGGTCAATGTCAGCCACTAAAGCAAGATCCGTTAAAAAGGCGATGAGCGATTTATCTTCACTTACATTTTCAAAATGTTTGGTTACGGATAAAAATTCATCAATATTCTCAAGCCGGCTTTGCGCTTCCAATGTTTTTTCCGCTTCAAGCATCTCGCGGTACCCCGACTTCTCTAAAACATCCTCTACCAACTCCGTAACAGATACATATTCTTGCAGCTGCCCCCAATGTTCGATTTGCCGACGAAATTCATGCAACGAAGCGGCAATGCGCGCACTAATCCCCATATGCTCAAGCTCGCCAAGCGCCTGAAACATCGAAAGACCGTGTGCGGAAGCGTAGCTTGCAATTTTATCGAGCGATGAAGCGCCGATACCGCGCTTTGGCACATTGATAATTCTCGTCAAACTAATATCGTCATTTGGATTGGCGATCAAACGCAAATACGCCAAAATATCTTTAATTTCTTTTCGGTCATAGAACTTTAAGCCGCCGACGATTTGATAAGGAATATTCGATTTAATCAACACTTCCTCCATCATCCGCGATTGGGCATTCGTGCGATACAATATGGCGAAATCCGAATAGCGGCGCTTGCTGCTGTCCACATACTCTTTAATTTTACCAGCGACAAATTGCGCTTCATCTGATTCGCTCATCGCCTCATAATAGGCGATTTTTTTTCCTTCCGGATTTTCGGTCCATAATCTTTTTGGTTTGCGGTTGTAGTTATTTTCAATGACCTTGTTCGCCGCTTGTAAGATGCGCTTGGTCGAACGATAGTTTTGTTCAAGAAGTACTACTTTGGCATTGGGATAGTCCGTTTCAAATGATAAGATATTTTGAATGTCCGCTCCACGCCAGCGATAAATCGATTGATCGGAATCACCGACAACGCATAAATTCTGAAATCTCGCGGCCAGCATTTTAACAAGCATATACTGCGCTCTGTTCGTATCCTGATATTCGTCAATATGAATATACTGAAATTTATATTGATAATGCTCAAGCACTTCCGGCACGCGTTCAAACAGCTGAATCGTCACCATAATTAGGTCGTCAAAATCAAGAGAATGGTTGCGCAGAAGACGCTGTTGATATTCGGTATACACATCGCTTACCACTTTTTCATAATAAGTAGCTGCTTTTTTAGCAAATTTCTCCGGAGAAAGCAGCTCGTTTTTAGCGCTGCTGATCGTTCCTAAAATGGCACGCGGATCAAATTTTTTCGGATCGATATTTTTATCATTTAAAATCGTTTTGAGCACTGAAAGCTGATCGGTCGCATCTAAAATAGAAAAGTTGCGATTAATGCCAATACGGTCGATATCGCGCCGCAAAATGCGCACGCACATCGAATGAAACGTCGAGATCCAAATCTCTTCCGCCGCTCCGCCGACAAGCGATTGCACCCTCTCCTTCATTTCACGGGCTGCTTTATTTGTAAAGGTAATCGCTAAAATGTTCCAAGGGGCAACATGCTTTTCCGCCATCAAATAAGCAATACGGTGCGTCAATACGCGCGTCTTTCCGCTTCCCGCTCCAGCCATGATCAATAAAGGCCCTTCCGTCGTTTTGACGGCCGCTTGCTGCTCGGGATTCAAATTCGCAAGCAGCTTATTGGATAAGAAATTCAATTCTATCACCACCATACAAACATTTGTTCTATTTTACTACATTTTTTCTGTTCAGACCATTTCTCGTTTCACAGCTTTCACTGTTTCTAACGCTTTCGGCAAATCGTGATATATCGCATTTCCGACGACAATCGTATCCGCATATTGCGCCATTTCCTTTGCTTGTTCTGGGCTTTCAATGCCGCCACCGTAAAATAGCCGCGTATGATGCAGCGCCTCTTTCACTCGGCGTACCGTTTCTACATTTCCATAAGTGCCGCTGTACTCTAAATAAAAAATCGGCAGTTGATACATTTTTTCCGCTATTAATGCATAGGCGACGATATCTTCGTCAGAAAGCTCCGTCTTCGCTTCCGTAAGCATTGCCGCTTTGCAGTTTTTGTTTAAAATGCAATATCCCTCCATGAACATTTCATCCCAATTCATAAGCTCCCCAAATTGCTTCATCGCCTCATGATGCAAATCGACTATCCACTTTGTCTGTCTGCTATTTAAAACCGTCGGGATGAAATATAAATCAAATCCGGGCGTCACAGATTCGATATTCGATACTTCTAAAACGCAAGGAACCGCAAATCGGCGAATGCGCGCCATTAGATCGAGGACATTCTCGAGCGTGACATGATCCGTTCCGCCGACAATGACTGCATCCGTTCCAGATTCGCAAATTTGTTCCAGATGCTCCTCGCTGATTTCTTTATGGGGATCCAGCTTAAACACGTGACGCCACTGGTGAATATCGTACATAGAAAAACCTCCATTTACTTCTCCGTCATCAGACGTGGGGATTTATTGGCAAAAACGACGAATCTCGCTTTGTCTACTGCTAACAAGCAACCATTTGTCTGGTTATGATTAAACACTCTTTATCCATCATCTTATTATAACAAATCCTTAAGCTGATGGATGAACCTATAAGCCTTATTCATCGCAAACCTATATATACCATTACAAAAAAGAGCCGAGGACCGCATAAGATCCAATGTCTCTTCTTCAAAAAAGAAAAGGAGCACCAAAACAAGGCTCCTTCCTTTCATTTTATATGATTCGTTTCTTTGAAGTCGTCAGCTTGCTCTTCTTTAATACGTTCAAGCACCATTTCATAAGCATCGCTTCCATAGTTCAAACATCGTTTGACACGAGAGATAGTGGCTGTGCTAGCCCCCGTTTCTGTTTCGATTTTGTGGTACGTATAGCCTTCTCGGAGCATACGGGCCACTTCAAGGCGCTGGGCCAACGACTGAATTTCGTTGACCGTGCATAAATCATCAAAAAAACGATAGCATTCCTCTAAGTCACGAAGCGAAAGAATGGCTTGAAACAATTGATCGACTTCTCTGCCTCTCAGCTTATCAATTTGCATATAGTATTCAACCCTCCATTTACTATACTAACGATATTGGACCATATCAAGTGATGGCACAACATTAATCCAAGTCTTTCCCGGAGTAAATCCGACCGGCACACCATGATCATACGGCAGCAACCGCCCATTGACATTTTTCCATTCCACACGCTTGACGGTGCCGTTTTGAAATAAATATCCATCTCCACCGGAGGTCAAATCGATATCGCGCCGGCCATATTCATCCGCAATCGTGTGGACCGCCGCAACAATGAACACGTTTTGAACCAAAATAGGATCATGTGTATCATAATCAATCGTTTGCTCTCCTCCGCTGTAACGGATGTAGCCTTTTTTATCCGAAATGTATTGATATTGAACATGAGCATACGATCTTTTGGAATACGAAATATCCACTTGCTCTGCTGGTTCACTTTGCGCTTCATTTTTGAAAAAAGGAAGCGCTTCTACCGTTTCTTCTAAAGAATAGCCTTTTTCTTTTGCTCCTTTTTCGATATTAGCAAATGTAATATACGAATTATGTGGAGCCTTTCGGAACGAAGCTCTTTTAAAGAGCGTTCCGTCATAAAACAACCCATTCAAATAATCTGTTCCGCCAGCTTCCAGCATACTTTTTGCCTCAGGGCTCCAGCCGTGACAAATATAGAGCGCGTCAAATCCTTTGCTTAGCTCAATATAATAATCACGAGCGCTGCGAACCGGCCCCACTTTTTCAGGGAACTCGCTTTGATATAAGGCTAAAAAACGTGTAATATCCCCTTCTGCCAGCACCTCATATACAACATCCGCTTTCTGCAATCCTGATTGGGGGCGGGCCGCCGGATGGTTGTTAATCATCACACCTACCACACGATGATTCGCGTCCTGTTTGGCAGGCAACCCTGTCAATGGCGAGAGTACCTGTTGTTGCCCAGTCTCGTTTTCCGGTTCCTTCTGTGGCGTTTCTATAGCTGTCGCAGGCTGACGTTCCTTTTTTTCGGCTTTTGTACAGCCGCTAAACAGAAGACATGTTCCACTTATGGCAATTAACCAGCGCTTCAATCCTCACACAACCTTTTTCTTTTATATTTTAACGCATTATCGACGGAAAGAGTACCGTTTTATTCATGACATCATAAATTCCTTTTTGCGTAATGCGAATATAAGGCAAATGAGTAGATTGAAAAAATAATAAAGAATAAATAGGATCAACAAAGCGATAGCCTCGTTCTTTTAATAGCTCCTTTAACTTGTTCTCTTCGCGGATCAGGCTGTCGACACGTTCATTGGACATCATCCCGTTCAGCACAAGCGGAATTTCATGAATGATTTCCCCGTTTTCAGCCAGTACAATTCCGCCGCCAATTTCACACATGCGCTGAAATGCCATTAGCATATCCCGCTTGCTTTTGCCAATTAATAAAATATCGCCGGTATTAGAATAAGAGCTGACCAATCCTTTCACATGGGTGGCAAACCCCTTAACCACTGTATTGACACGCCATCTCCCCTGACGATCTACAAGCATTAAAAAGCTCTCATCATGGCTCTCCGCCAATTCATCGTGCGCAGTGTCAATTAATACAGAATAGGGGCGCATAATCACCGAATTCTCCATATACATTCCAAGAGGCATGGAAAATTGTAAATCATCCATTGACAATTGCCAAGTCAATTGAAGTGGACCTATACCATACGTTCGCCAGTCGATACCGTGATCCCACGTTTCAAAATCTCCGTCTCGCAGCATCCATTGCCCTTTTGAAAGCACACTTACAGGCGTCGGGTCTTCCTTATCGCGCAAAAAGTTAATATTGGCGAACCGTCCTGTCGTGATCGTACCGTGTAAATGTTCCAAATGATAATGGCGCGCCACATTGAGTGTTGCCATATGATACGCATCAATGACAGGAACCCCTTTTTGGATCGCGATGCGAATCATCTGATCAACAATGCCGTGTTCATAAAATGAAGGCGGTGAACCATCTGTTGTAAAAATGATGTGATCATATTGCTCAATCCCTAATTCTTTCATCTCTTCAAGCAGCTTCGGCAAATCCGGACGAATCGATGAATACCGTAATGAAACCGTATACCCGTGCAAAAGCCTATGGTATACCTCTTTGCCTGTCATGGCTTCATGGTCGCAGTCCGTGCCAGCCAGCATCATTTTTGTAAGCGTTTTCTCTGAAGCTCCCGGAAAATGTCCCTCAATTCGCTTTTTCATGCTTTTAGCCTCTTGAATCCAATGAAGCATCGTATCATCTCCGGCAAGAAGCTTCGGCCAGCCTGTTAACTCGCCAGCCTGTATGACCGATTTTTGCTTAAGCCATTCTTTAATGATGGCATAAGAAAAAGTATCATCTTCTTTAGCGAGTTCTGTCTGCCCATCCAAACGGCACCACCAATAGATCGTTGCCGGTAACGATTCCATATCCCTCAGAAAAGAAAACGCTTTCTTTTTTGCGAGCTGCAAAACAAGGAATAAGTTATCATTGATGATCGTTGTCGTACCAAACTTGGCTGCATATTCGGCAAACGTTTGGGGATTATATAACTGAAAAGGATGGGCGTGTGGTTCGATATAGCCAGGGACTAAATAGTAGTCGCTGCAATCAATCACTTCGCACTGTTCCAGATCGCTTGGCAAACGCTCGCCCGCATAAACAATGCGGTCATGTTTTATCCAAATATTCCCTCTTACCCATTTACGTAAATATGAATGCAAATACGTCGCATTGGTAAGCAACTTTGCTGGTGATCGCTTTCCATCAATGATCGCCATTTGTTCGCGAAGCTGCTCGGTGTTCCATTGATAGCGTTGTTCGGCCATATATACATCCCCGTTCCTTTTTTCCAAAATTGTACCATATGATCATTTTACCGTATTAAAGTCATTTACACAAACAAAAAAAGAGGAGGAAATATATGGTCAAAGTAAATATTGGCATCCTGAATGCCTTCATTCGAATAACATGCGGATTAACCATGCTTGCCTAGGCCACTTCCAAAATGGTCAAGCATCCTTGGCGCGATTCCTATATGGTGATTGCTTGGTTAGCCGCTATGAAAGTGGCAGAGGGAATTACACGCTTCTGTCCGCTCACAGCATTGTACGAAAAATGCCGGGAGCAAGAACAAACAAAGGAAACAGCAAACAACCCAACTTAATGATAAAAACAGGGCTGACTTTCATAAGCCAGCCCTCTAATCTATGCATGATAAGGAGAGAATTCATAATGCTGCTTGAATATATGACTGATATGTCATTTGTGCTTGCTACCTTAATCGGGAGCATTGTCGCTCTTACTTTTGTTTATGTGAAGAAAAAGCGCGTGCGGTAGCTTTGCGACCAATATCGCTTCGATAAAATAATTGGTCACATTGGATATGAGAAATTTCCGTATACACTTCTTGCTGCGCAGCCTGCAACGTCTCACCTTTTGCCGCAACGAGCAGCACACGGCCGCCATTTGTGCATACGATGCCATTTTCAACCTTCGTTCCAGCATGAAATACAAGTGTGTCTTCTTTCAACGCGTCCAGCCCGATAATCGGCGCTCCTTTTTCGTATGCATCGGGATAGCCTTTAGAAGCTAAAACGACGCCAACAACCGCTTCATTAGACCACTTCGGCTCCTCCTCTTTCCCTTCCAGTAAATCGACCAGTAGCTCAACCAAATCTGTTTCTAGGCGGGGCAGCACCACTTGCGCCTCCGGATCACCGAAACGGGCATTGAATTCAATGACTTTTGGTCCTTGAGGGGTTGCGATTAGCCCTGCATACAAAACGCCTGTAAATGGATTTCCTTCTGCGACAAGCGCTTTTGCGATGGGATGAATGATTTGCTCAATGGCTTGCTCCACGACTTCCGCAGAAATCTGCGGCACAGGAGAGTACGCTCCCATTCCTCCTGTATTCGGACCCTCATCGTTATCAAAGGCGCGTTTATGATCCTGGGCGATCGCCATTGGGTAAGCTTTTTCACCGTTGACAAAAGCCATCAACGAAAACTCTTCCCCCTCTAAAAACTCTTCAACCACGACTTGCGCACTTGCTTCCCCAAATTTCTTTTCGATCATCATATCATATAAAGCGGCTAAGGCCTCTTGTTCCGTCATCGCCACAGTAACACCTTTTCCAGCCGCCAGTCCATCCGCTTTGATGACAATCGGCGCTCCCTTTTCCTCCACATACGCTTTGGCCTCTTCATATGAAGTAAAGGAGCGATACTCCGCAGTCGGTACGCCATATTTTTGCATCAATTCCTTTGCAAACGCCTTACTTCCCTCAATCAGTGCGGCTTTCTTTTTCGGCCCAAAAATGCGTAACCCTTCTTCTTCAAAGCGATCGACA
Source organism: Anoxybacillus sp. B2M1 (assembly GCF_001634265.1). Taxonomy (NCBI): domain Bacteria; kingdom Bacillati; phylum Bacillota; class Bacilli; order Caryophanales; family Anoxybacillaceae; genus Anoxybacillus; species Anoxybacillus sp. B2M1. The sequence goes on from NZ_CP015435.1 coordinate 2,288,903, forward strand.
ATTCCATTCAATAAAGGTGCTTCTGGACCGACAATCGTCAAATCGATTCTTTCGTTTTTAGCAAAATGCACAAGTGCTTCGATATCCTGTTCATCGATGGGAATCAGTTGGGCTGCTTGAGCCATTCCCGGATTCCCCGGTGCGGCATACAGCTTTTGCACAAGCGGACTTTGCGCCGCTTTCCAAACGATCGCATGCTCCCGTCCCCCACGACCGATTACGAGTACTTTCATTCGCTTCACTCCTTAATGCTTAAAATGGCGCACGCCAGTAAAGACCATGGCAATGCCGTATTCATCTGCCTTTTTGATGGAATCCTCATCGCGGATCGATCCGCCCGGCTGAATGATCGCGGTGATTCCTGCTTTGGCTGCTGCTTCTACTGTATCATCCATCGGGAAAAATGCATCAGAGGCTAAAGCGGCTCCTTGCGCTTTATGACCCGCTTGTTCAATCGCAATTTTAGCTGCGCCCACGCGATTCATTTGCCCTGCTCCGACCCCGATTGTCATATGATCTTTCGCGAGCACAATCGCATTGGACTTGACATGCTTGACCACTTTCCATGCCAGCTTTAAATCTTCCCATTCCGTTTCGGTCGGTTGCCGTTTCGTGACAATTTTTATCTCGGCATCGTCCAATGTGTATCGATCTTCATCTTGTACAAGCAGGCCGCCATGCACGGAAACGAAAAACGGTTCATTTTTGTGCTGCGCTGCAAAATCAATGGTTAATAAGCGAAGATTTTTCTTCTGCGTTAAAATTTCAACGGCTTCTTCACTGAAGGATGGAGCGATAATAATTTCAAGAAAAATTTCATGCATTTTTAATGCCGTATCGCGGTCCACTTCTCGGTTCAAGGCGACAATTCCGCCAAAGATTGAAGTTGGATCCGCTTCATACGCTCTTGTAAAAGCGGCCAAAATCGTATCGCCGATTCCTACTCCGCACGGATTCATATGCTTAACCGCAACGGCGGCCGGTTCAGCAAATTCTTTGACAATTTGCAATGCCGCATTCGCATCATTAATATTGTTATAGGATAGCTCCTTGCCATGCAGCTGTTTAGCCGTCGCAATGGAAAAGATAGAGCCAAGCGGCTTTTGATAAAAAGCAGCTTGTTGATGCGGATTTTCGCCATAGCGTAAATCTTGTTTTTTCGTAAAGGTCATGGTCAAGGATTCTGGATAGCGTTCCCCCGCGAAATTTGTTAAATACTCAGCAATCATGGCATCGTAAGCGGCCGTATGACGGAATACTTTCGCCGCCAATTTTAAATTCGTATCATGAGAAACCGCCCCATTTTCCTTGAGCTGCTGCAATACGATTTCATAATCAGCCGGATCAACAACAACCGTTACATATTGATGATTTTTCGCCGCCGCCCGAAGCATGGTCGGACCGCCAATGTCGATATTTTCAATCGCCTCGGCAAATGTAACGTCTGGCTTGGCGATCGTTTGCTGGAACGGATATAAATTCACAACGACTAAGTCAATGGGTCGAATATGGTGCTCATCAAGCTGCTTGCTATGGCGCTCATCATCGCGAATCGCTAAAAGTCCGCCATGGATCATTGGGTGCAGCGTCTTCACACGCCCATCTAAAATTTCCGGAAATCCTGTGACCTCAGAAATGCTGATCACCGGAATCCCTTCTTGCTCTAGAGCTTTCTTCGTTCCACCTGTTGAAATGATTTCGATTCCCAATTCTGACAAGCGCTTAGCGAAAGCAATGATACCTTCTTTATTCGAAACACTTATTAAAGCACGTTGAGCTTTCATGCATGTTCGATCCTTTCTCTCAATGTTCAAACAATGTTTGTAATACTTCGGGATATAGCTGATGCTCCAGCTCATGAATTCTCGCTTCTAATTGCTCCAACGATTCTCCTTCATAAATAGGAATGGCACGTTGTTCAATAATCGGTCCTGTATCCATTCCTTCGTCCACATAATGAATCGTCACTCCCGTTGCCTTCACACCGGCGCGATACGCTTGTCCGATTGCGTCTTTTCCAGGGAAGGCAGGCAGAAGCGAAGGATGAATATTCACCATTTTTCCCTCGTAAGCCGATAAAAGCGTTGGCCCAATTAGGCGCATATAACCGGCTAAAACGATCCACTCAATCTCTTTTTCTTTTAAGCGCATTAAAATATCGCGTTCAAACTCGGCCTTTTCTGCATAATCTTTTGGATGAAAAACAAAGGTAGCGATCCCTTCTTTCTTCGCTCTCTCAATCACCTTTGCTCCCGGGCGATCGCATACAAGCAAAGCAATGTCAGCTTGCAGTCTTTTTTGTTTGACAGCCTCGACAATCGCTTGAAAATTCGTTCCGCTGCCAGATGCAAAAATAGCGATTCGTTTCATTCCATTTTCCCTCCAGCAAAGACAACTCCTTCTCCTTTTTTCACCCGTCCGATCAGATACGCCTTCTCTCCGAGCTGTTCTAAACGTTCCAATAGCGGTTGAATCATTTCGCTATCTACCGCCATGACTAGACCGATCCCCATGTTGAAAATATTGAACATCTCCTGGCGCATCAGATGTCCCTTCTCCTGAAGCAAATCGAAAATCGGCGGAATCGGCCAAGAGCCATAATCAATTTCGGCACAAAAACCGCTTGGCAGCATGCGAGGGATATTTTCAACAAAGCCGCCCCCAGTAATATGGGCCATGCCTTTGATCGCAAATTCTTTCATCACTGCCAGCAACGGCTTCACATAAATGCGCGTCGGTTTTAGCAGCTCTTTACCTAGTGGAGCAGCGAATCCCTCATACGTTTTATGAAGGTCAAGTTGGGCTTCTTCAAGCACAATCTTCCGCACAAGCGAATAGCCGTTGCTATGAATGCCGCTTGAAGCAAGCCCAATAAGCGCATCGCCTTCTTGAATGTTTGCTCCCGTGATAAGTTTGGATTTCTCCGCTACTCCCACCACAAATCCAGCCACATCATATTCTTCTTCGCCATACATTCCAGGCATTTCTGCTGTTTCGCCGCCAATGAGGGCGCATCCCGCTTGCACACAGCCATCGGAAATACCTTTAACAATTTGCGCAATTTTTTCAGGCACCGCTTTTCCGCACGCGATATAGTCAAGGAAAAACAGCGGTTCTGCGCCTTGAACGACAATATCATTGACACACATTGCCACACAGTCGATTCCAATGGTATCATGCTCATCCATCATAAAAGCTAGCATTAATTTCGTGCCAACCCCATCTGTTCCCGATACAAGAACAGGTTCACGATATCCGAGCTGCGATAGGTCAAACATGCCGCCAAAACCGCCTAGTCCGCCCAATACTTCTTTCCGATTCGTTTTTTGTACGTGCTTTTTCATCAGCGAAACCGCTTGATATCCAGCCTCAATGTCGACACCCGCTCGCTTATACGACTCCGCCATTTTAAGTCCTCCTTTATTGCTTAACTGTTTGCTCTAATAACTGGCTGCATGTATTAGTTGGGTATTCTCCGGTAAAACATGCCATGCATTGACCGCGAAACAGAGAACCGTTCGCCGAACGCCCAATCGCTTCCAGCAATCCTTCATGGCTTAAAAATGCTAACGAATCGGCGCCAATCATCTGCCGCATCTCTTCAACCGAATGGGCGGAAGCAATGAGTTCCTCTTTTGTTGGCGTATCAATTCCATAAAAACAAGGATGAGTAATAGGCGGTGAGCTAATGCGAACATGGACCTCTTTCGCCCCAGCTTCTCGAAGCATGTTGACGATTCGTCTGCTTGTCGTTCCGCGCACAATCGAGTCATCAACCATGACGACCCGCTTGCCAGCTACGACTCCCCGGACAGGAGATAACTTCATTTTCACGCCTTGTTCACGCAATGCCTGCGACGGTTGAATAAACGTCCGCCCTACATAACGATTTTTAATTAATCCTAGCTCATATGGAATTCCTGTCACCTCTGCATAACCAATCGCGACAGAAATGCTGGAATCAGGCACACCTGTCACAACATCTGCATCGACTGGCGCTTCAAGCGCCAAGCGTTTTCCTAAATTTTTGCGGGCTGTATGAACATTGATCCCATCGACATTGCTGTCAGGACGGGCAAAATAAATGTATTCCATACTGCAAATCGAGCGCGGGCGTTTTTCCGCATAACGTTCTGCATAAATGCCGTGTTTGTTAATGATAATCAGTTCTCCAGGCTCTACTTCGCGCTCGTACACAGCTCCCACTACATCAAACGCACACGTTTCCGAAGCGACGACATAAGCATTGCCAAGACGGCCGATAGAAAGCGGACGGAATCCTTGCGGATCAAGAGCGATGTACATTTCTGTTTCCGTCAACAAAAGGAAGGCGAATGCTCCTTCCAGATAGTTGAGGGCCACCTTGATTTGCTCCTTTAACGTTGGCGCCATGCTACGACGAATTAAATGAGCAAATACCTCCGTATCCGAAGTCGTTTGAAAAATGCTTCCTTGCTGTTCAAGACGGAGCTTAAGCTCAGCCGCGTTGACTAAATTGCCGTTATGGGCCAAAGCAATGCTCCCGCTTTGCGAGCGAAATAGCAGAGGCTGAACATTTTCGTAGCCTCCGCCCCCTGCTGTTGCATAGCGCACATGCCCAATCGCTGCCGCTCCGTTTAATTGCTGTAGCTCGCCATCGCTAAATACCTCCGTCACAAGCCCGAGACCTTTATGTCCCTTCAATGTTTCACCATCGGAAACGACAATCCCTGCCCCCTCTTGGCCGCGATGCTGTAAGCTGTGCAATCCATAATAAGTGACTTGTGCCGCTTCCTCGTGTCCCCAAATCCCAAAAATTCCACATTCTTCGTTTAATCCTTTGATTTCAGCAAGCATGGAATAGCTCCTTTCCACACGCTTCTCATTTGTGTAACCGAAAGCTGGACAACTGTTTTACCGCTTTCTGCCTCGATATGAAGCATCCCATCACTAGTGACTTCTCCAAGCAAAGTCGCTTCTATGAACTGTTCAAAGGCCGCCTGATGTTCCTTTTTCACGGACACAATAAAACGCGATTGTGTTTCGCTGAATAATTCGGCAACCGCATCGCCGCTGATCTTTACCTTTGCTCCTAATCCATCCGCATTCATTAAACATTCAGCTAACGCTACGGACAAACCGCCTTCAGATACATCGTGAGCGGAAGCAACCAATCCGGCGCGAATCGCCGCTAAAAGCGCTTGCTGGCGCTCGGCCTCCACATGCAAGTCAATGCTTGGCGCTTTGCCGAAAATGCGGCCTTCTAATAATTTTTGTAATTCACTGCCGCCAAATTCCTGCTTTGCTTTTCCAATCACATAAATGAAATCGCCAGACTGTTTGAACGCTTGCGTCGTGATATGGCTCAATTCATCAACGAGCCCGACCATTCCAACAACAGGGGTTGGGTACACCGCTTCACCATTCGTTTCGTTGTAAAGCGATACATTGCCGCTAATGACCGGTGCATTTAATAAACGGCACGCCTCGCTCATTCCATCGACCGCTTTTTCAATCTGCCAAAAAATTTCTGGTTTTTCAGGATTTCCAAAATTAAGACAATCTGTAATCGCTAGCGGCTTAGCGCCTGAGCAGACAATATTCCGGGCCGCTTCCGCAACGGCGATTTTTCCTCCTGTCTCTGGATCTAAATAAATGTAGCGTGAGTTGCAGTCCGTCGTCATCGCCAATGCTTTTTTTGTCCCGCGAATACGCACAACCGCCGCATCTGATCCCGGCGCGACTACCGTATTCGTTCGCACCATATAATCATATTGATCATATACCCATTCCTTGCTCGCAATCGTCGGTTGCGCTAACAATGAAAGCAGTGTTTCCTCATAGTTCTCTACCGTCGGAAGATAATCGATTTGTTGAAATTCTTGATAATAATCCGGTTCTTTGGACGGCTTATGATACACGGGTGCATCTTTCGCTAAAGCATCGACTGGAACCTCAGCGACCACTTCGCCATGGAAATAAAGACGAAGCATTTTGTCATCCGTTACTTCTCCGATCGCAGTGGCCTCAAGCCCGTATTTAGCAAACAAATCATAAATTTCTTGCTCGCGGCCCTTTTTCACAACAAGAAGCATCCGTTCCTGCGATTCTGAAAGCATCATTTCGTACGGAGTCATCCCTGTTTCGCGCTGTGGCACAAGATCTAAATTCATTTCAATGCCAAAGCCGGCTTTGCTGGCCATTTCAGCAGAAGAACTAGTAAGCCCGGCAGCGCCCATGTCTTGGATGCCAATGAGCGCATCAGACTGAACGACTTCTAAGCAAGCTTCCAGCAGCAATTTTTCCATAAAAGGATCTCCGACTTGAACCGCTGGGCGCTTTGCTTCAGACTCTTCGGTCAGTTCTTCAGAAGCAAAGGTGGCCCCATGAATGCCGTCGCGCCCTGTTTTAGCTCCAACATACATCACCGTGTTGCCGACACCTGATGCTACACCGCGCTGAATATCCTCATGACGGATCAATCCCACACACATAGCATTGACGAGCGGATTGCCGTCGTAAGCGCGATCAAATTGCACCTCGCCGCCGACGGTCGGAATGCCAACACAGTTTCCATATCCGGCAATGCCAGCGACAACATGTTCAAATAAATATTTGACACGAGGAGAAGTTAACTCCCCAAAACGCAATGAATTCAGCAAGGCGATCGGCCGAGCTCCCATGGAAAAGACATCGCGAATAATTCCTCCAACCCCAGTTGCTGCGCCTTGGTACGGTTCAATCGCAGAAGGATGGTTATGGCTTTCAATTTTAAACGCAACGGCTAATCCGTCACCAATATCGACAATCCCTGCCCCTTCACCAGGCCCTTGCAAAACATGATCGCCTTCAGTCGGGAATTTTTTTAAAACGGGCTTGGAGTTTTTATAGCTGCAATGCTCCGACCACATCACGGAAAAAATCCCGGTTTCCGTGTAGTTAGGCAAACGCCCAAGAATGCGTTCTACCATTGCAAACTCTTCATCTGTTAATCCCATTTCACGATATAATTTTTCTTCTTTAATCATTGTCGGACTTGGCTCAAGAAGTAACGACATGTGCTTCCCTCCAATATTTCACAATTGACTGAAACAACTTCAAACCATCAGCGCTGCCGAGCAGCTCATCCACTGCACGCTCCGGATGAGGCATCATCCCTAGAACATTGCCTTTTTCATTGATAATACCGGCAATGTCAGCTAAACTGCCGTTCGGATTTTCCCCATGGTATCGAAAAACAATTTGGCGATTATCGATCAGCTGCTTTAACGTCTCTTCATCGCAGTAATAGTTGCCTTCGCCATGGGCGATCGGGATCGTAATCATTTCATCCTTCTCGTACATTGAAGTAAACATTGTTTCATGATTTTCTACGCGAAGCTCTACTGGACGGCACATAAATTTTAGACTGTGATTGCGGCGCATTGCTCCTGGCAAAAGCCCGGCTTCCAACAAAATTTGAAATCCATTACATACGCCTAAAATCGGTTTCCCTGCTTCTGCCGCTTGTTGGATCGCCTTCATCACGTTGGAAAAGCGGGCAATCGCCCCTGAACGAAGATAGTCTCCGTATGAAAAGCCTCCCGGAAGTAAAATTCCATCAAACTCATCAAGATGGTCGGCATCATGCCATACATACTCGACCTCTTCTCCCAATTCATCCTTAATCGCATGGTACATATCAACATCACAGTTGGAGCCCGGAAATACAATCACTGCAAATTTCACTGCGCCACTACCTCCTCAATCTCATACCGGTAGTCTTCAATCACTGTATTGGCTAATAGCTTTTCACACATATCGCGCACAATTTCTTCAATATCGCGATCGTTTTTTTCAATCATAAGCTCCATAAACTTGCCAATCCGCACATCTTGTACTTCTTGGTAAGATAAGCTGTGAAGCGCTCCTTTTACCGCACTTCCTTGTGGATCTAGCACGTTTTCTCGCAATGTGACATATACTTTTACTTTGTACATTTTGTTTGTCCCCCTAATCTTTGTAAAATTATTTCATAGGCATCCGTTAAGTTTCCTAAATCGCGTCGAAATACATCTTTATCAAATTTTTCATTGGTTTCCATATCCCATAGACGACAAGTATCTGGCGAAATTTCATCCGCCAATATTATGTTTCCTTCCGCATCAAAACCAAACTCTAATTTAAAATCAATTAATCGAACCTGACAGTTGTGAAAATGGCGGGTGAGGATCTCATTGATCTTTAAAGCCTGCTCCTTTAATATGGCGATTTGTTCTGAGGTCGCTAGCTTTAAAATAGCAATATGGTCTTCCAACAACAGAGGGTCGCCAAGCTCATCATTTTTGTAATAAAACTCAATCAGCGGTTTTTCCAAACTTGTTCCTTCGGCAATGCCAAGCCGCTTTGCAAGGCTTCCAGCGACATAATTGCGGACAACAACTTCAAGGGGAATAATCGTTACTTTTTTAACAAGCTGCTCTGTTTCCGAAAGTTTACGAATAAAATGATTATTGACGCCGGCTTCATGCAATTTGGCAAATAATAAGCTGGTAATTTCATTATTTAAACGTCCTTTTCCAGCAATAGTTGCCTTTTTCTCTCCGTTAAATGCCGTGGCGCTATCCTTATATTCAATCCAAAACACCGCTTCTTCATCTGTGCGATACACTTTTTTTGCTTTTCCTTCATAAAGCTGCTCTAATTTTTTGACCATGGGTAGAAGCCTCCCAAAACAGAATATTAGGAATTTTTTGGCTTGTGGGCAGGTAAGGGAAAACCTTACCTGCTTTGCTTATAATCCGAGGCGCGTAAAAATCGTATCAACGTGCTTGAGATGATAATGGTAATCAAAGCAATCATCAATTTCCTCTTTTGTCAATCGCTGTGTGATCGCTTTGTCTGCCTCAACCAATGAACGGAATGGAACTTGTTTCTCCCATGCTTCCATTGCTTTTGGCTGAACTAAGTCATACGCTTCTTCGCGTACCATGCCTTTATCAATTAACGCTAACAAAACGCGTTGAGAATAAATCAATCCAAGCGTGCGATCCATATTGCGTTTCATATTTTCTGGGAATACCGTCAAGTTTTTTACAATATTAGCAAAGCGATTGAGCATATAGTTCAACGCGATGGTGGCATCAGGCAAAATAATGCGTTCAGCTGATGAATGGGAAATATCGCGTTCATGCCAAAGCGGCACATTTTCGTAAGCCGTTAGCATATATCCGCGAATGACACGCGCCATCCCTGTCATATTTTCAGAGCCGATTGGATTGCGTTTATGCGGCATTGCAGAAGATCCCTTTTGTCCCTTAGCAAAAAACTCCTCCACTTCACGTGTTTCACTCTTTTGCAAACCACGAATTTCAACAGCAAATTTTTCGATGGACGTTGCAATGAGCGCCAATGTCGCCATATAATGGGCATGGCGATCACGCTGAAGAGTCTGAGTGGAAATAGGTGCTGGCTCTAATCCAAGCTTTTCGCATACATACTTTTCAACAAAAGGATCAATATTCGCATACGTTCCGACAGCTCCGGAAATTTTCCCAACTCGAACCGTTTCAGCAGCCTGTTTGAAACGTTCTAAGTTTCGCTTCATTTCCTCATACCAAAGAGCTAATTTCAACCCAAACGTTGTCGGCTCTGCATGAACCCCATGCGTCCGTCCCATCATGACCGTATATTTATGCTCTTGTGCTTTTTCCTTTAATACTTGAATAAAGTACTCTAAATCTTTAAGCAAAATTTCATTTGCCTGCTTCAGTAAATACGATAAAGCGGTATCGACAACGTCCGTCGATGTTAATCCATAATGCACCCATTTTCGTTCTTCTCCTAATGTTTCGGAGACCGCACGGGTAAAGGCAACCACATCGTGACGAGTTTCTTCCTCAATTTCTTTAATGCGCTGGATATCGAACGAAGCATTTTGGCGAATTTTCGTCACGTCTTCCTTTGGAATGACTCCCAGCTCCGCCCAAGCCTCACAAGCTAAAATTTCTACTTCCAGCCATGCTTTAAAGCGATTTTCTTCCGTCCAAATCGCTCCCATCTCCGGTCTTGTATACCGTTCGATCATTTTTTTTCCTCCTTCTGCACTCAAACATCTGTCATTTCATCCAAATTTTCAAATCATCGATACGTTGCAGTGCGGCATCTACATTTTCAGCAAGCAGCGTAACATGTCCCATCTTCCGTTTGTGCTTCGCCTCTTTTTTTCCATATAAATGAAGGTGCATATCGGCCATTTCGGCAATGCAGTCTACTACTGGCTGGAGATGCTCGCCTAAAATATTGACCATCACAGCCGGCTTCAATAATTCTGTGCCGCTTAAAGGCCAATTGCAGACGGCACGAATATGTTGCTGAAATTGAGAGGTCACACAAGCATTAATTGTATAATGACCTGAGTTGTGCGGTCTAGGGGCAAGCTCATTAATATAAATATCTCCTTCACTGGTCAAAAACATTTCCACTGCCAGTGTTCCAACTAATTCAAAATACGTCGCAAGTCTTTCTGCATAAGCGATGGCTTTTTGGGCGATGTGTTCAGCTATTCGTGCGGGAACGATCGTTTGATGCAAAATATTGTCAAGATGGATATTTTCTGCAACAGGAAATACTTTCATATCTCCTAGTCCATTTCTTGATACAATGACAGAGACTTCTTTTTCAAAGGAAACCCATCCTTCTAACACACAATGGCCTGATTGCAGCAACAAACTGGCCGCTTCGACATCCTTTTTGGAACGAATCACAAATTGTCCTTTGCCATCATAACCGCCTCGGCATGTTTTCAGCACACACGGCAGGCCAATCGCATCAACGGCCGTCACTAATTCTTCTTTTGTTTGCACCTCCTGATAAGGGGCAACTGGAAGTCCTGCTGTCACAATCGCTTGTTTTTCTGTAGCTCGATCTTGAGTGATCATGAGCAGCTTGCTTCCTTGTGGAACATAGGAGTGGCTGACAAGCCAATCGAGCGCTGCCGCATCAATGTTTTCAAATTCATACGTAATCACATCGCTTACCTCAGCCAGCTTTTGAATGGCACTTAAATCGCTATATTCTCCCGTAATTTCGATATCTGCTACTTGACCGCACGGAGAATCGGCGATCGGGTCAAGCACGGCAATGCGGAACCCCATTTCTTTAGCGGCAATAGCCATCATTCGACCAAGCTGTCCGCCTCCAATAATCCCAATGGTTTGTCCAGGTACGATCATCTGGTTATTCAAGATCATCACTGCTTTCTAATACTTCTTTACGAATTTGCTCTCTTCTCGCTTTTAAAGCATTCATATATTCGGAATCGAAAACACCAAGAATGGACGCGGCTAAAAGGCCTGCATTCGTCGCTCCTGCCTTTCCAATAGCAACAGTCGCAACAGGCACACCTCCTGGCATTTGTACGATCGATAAAAGAGAATCTAAACCATTTAACGTTTTTGATTGAATGGGCACACCGATAACAGGCAACGTTGTTTTTGCGGCTACCATCCCAGGTAGATGTGCGGCTCCCCCGGCTCCGGCAATAATTACTTTAATGCCTCTCTTTTCCGCAGATTCTGCATACTCAAACATGTAGTCAGGGGTTCGGTGTGCAGAAACCACTTTTTTTTCAAACGGAATGTGTAATTCCGATAATATATCACAAGCATGCTTCATTGTATCCCAATCCGATTGACTTCCCATAATGACACCAACAAGCGGGTTCATTTGCTCTCACCTCATTAGTTTTTACCATAGAAAAACCCAGAACGCGTGTTCCTTATTTGAGGGAAAGCACCGTTCTGGGCATAATTCGGCCATAAAAAAGGCGAAAAAGCCATTCGATCCTTTCCCTCATAGTCCAATAATTTACGGTTATTGGGTAGAGACTTTTGGGCCATATTCCCAAGATTATATGAGGGAATGTTATCAAGTTACCACTATCTTATCAATGTTTTTGTAACGATGTCAACACAGAATCGAACGTTTTTTTTTAAATAAAAAATAATGTTCGGATTCTCTATTTGTTTCACCAATTTATAGCCGAGACATATGATAAAATAGCAAAAGTGACGATTCCTGGTTTTTCTATTTAAGAAGAACGCAAGAAAGGCACCAGACAAAATTCTGTTTAGTCTTAAGTAAACAGGGAGAAGAAAGGAGAAACAACATGAAAACAAGCCCATTCGGTTCATTTCCTCCAGACTGGACGAAGCATTGGGAAAATTTTTTTAACGAAGATTTTTGGGGGAGTTTCCAATCTTTTCTCCCTGCTACAGAAAAATCAACGAACACGACAGGAGTGAATATATACAAAAAAATGGAGAATGAGCTACTCATTGTGGTTTGTTTGCCTGGTTTAGAAGATATAGAGCATGTCGAATTATATACGTATTACAGAGCATTAGAAATTAAAGCAACGATTAATTTACATTTTCAAGGGTTTGAGCTCGTGGAGGAAGGGATTTTTCAAGGAACATGGGAAAAGACGATTCCTCTTCCTTTCCCAATAAAAGAGGAGAGAATCGAGGCAACCTATCATCACGGACTGTTAATCATTCATCTGCATCGCTTAATTCCTGATGTTCGAAAAAGGAGAATTGACATAAAAAAGACTGAATAAAAAAAGCGACTAACCTCTTCATTATAAAAGGTTAGCCGCTTTTTCTTCATTTTGGCACCTATTTTCCACGGTGCTTTTTTATGGGGGAGAGGATTTTAATGGCGTTAATAAAAACGCAAAATCTAATTGGACAAAAAAATTAGAGAACGGATTGACCAGTTCTCTAGCTTCTGTCCGCCTAGCAACGTCCTACTCTTGCAGGGGCGTTAGCCCCAACTACCATCGGCGCTGGAGAGCTTAACTTCCGTGTTCGGGATGGGAACGGGTGTGACCTCTCCGCCATCGTCACTAGACTATTCGAAGGATGGTTCCTTCAAAACTAGATAACAGATCAGGGAAGAAAGGATAGGCGGTGCTTTTCTTGATGTCTAGCTCCGCTTTTCGTATTGTCTAGTTCCAGCTCGCAGCGCCTCGTGGAAAATCATCTCCCTCCATCGACATGCAAGCATGTCTCGTCGGAAGAATATTTTCCTTCCGGCGCTAAGCGCTCGCTTCCACTTTTCGTATTGTCTAGTTCCGCAAGCTGCATCCTACGGTCGTTTCCGCTTCTTCTGTCCAAGTCTCCTGACTTGTCCGTCAGAAGCTTGAACGCCCTATGGATGCAAGCGAGCTTGCTCCCCTTTTCGTATTGGTTAAGTCCTCGATCGATTAGTATCCGTCAGCTGCACGTGTCGCCACGCTTCCACCTCGGACCTATCTACCTCGTCATCTTCGAGGGATCTTACTTGCTTATGCAATGGGAAATCTCATCTTGAGGGGGGCTTCACGCTTAGATGCTTTCAGCGCTTATCCCTTCCACACATAGCTACCCAGCGGTGCCCTTGGCAGGACAACTGGTACACCAGCGGTGCGTCCATCCCGGTCCTCTCGTACTAAGGACAGCTCCTCTCAAATTTCCTGCGCCCGCGACGGATAGGGACCGAACTGTCTCACGACGTTCTGAACCCAGCTCGCGTACCGCTTTAATGGGCGAACAGCCCAACCCTTGGGACCGACTACAGCCCCAGGATGCGATGAG
>NZ_CP015435.1:2307500-2380000 GCF_001634265.1 Anoxybacillus sp. B2M1
ATGGTTCCTTCATTAACAAAACCTAAACGCTCTGGAATGGCTCGGCTTTTTTGATTTTCTACCGCACAGCGAATTTCAACTCGATTTAATTTCAACTCTTGAAAAACGTAGTCGATGCAAGCCTTGCATGATTTGGTCATCAATCCAAGCCCCTGAAACGGTTCGCCCAACCAATAGCCGATGCTCGTCTTTCTATTGTTGCGGTCGATATAATGGAGACCGATGACCCCTGCAAGTACCCCTTTATACCAAATTCCCGCTTCAAATCCATTGCCCGCTGCGAATTTTTTCAAAGTCCCTTCAATAAACGCTCTGGAATCTTCTACTGCTTTCACGGCATCAACCCAAGGCAACCACCGCCGCAAATGCGGTCTGCATGAGTCAACTAAAGCAAACAAACGCTCTGCGTCTTCACGTGTTAACAACTTCAAATAAACATCCCGATCAATAGAACAAATAAACATATGTATTCCCCCTTTTCCTTGTGTTTTTACGATAAGCGGACCTCTTCCACCTTTACTCCACTTAGAGACGAAAGACTTCGTGATAAATATGTTATTAAAAATCATTTTAACATATTTATCCAAAAATTGGACCAAAAATCTTTTTTGTAGATAGAAGCATGGCATTATCGTATTTGGATTTAACACATTCACCAAGAAGTCGCCCACCTCTAAATGGAGTGTAGGTGGGGAGGTTCATAACAAAAAGACCAATTCGCAGTTAAACGAATTGGTCTCGATCATTTCAATCTGTTCTACTCTCTTAAAAACACAAAGTAAGCAAGAAAAACAAAGAACAATACATAAAGAATCGGATGAACTTCTTTTCCTCGGCCTTTCAAAATCATAGTAATTGGATAGAAAAGAAAGCCAACTGCAATTCCTGTGGCAATGCTGTAAGAAAGCGGCATTGTAATCAACGTAAAGAAGGCTGGAACCGCGATCTCGAATTTTTTCCAATCAATCTCGCCAATCGATGATGCCATCAAAACACCAACAATAATCAGCGCTGGCGCAGTAACAGCTGAAGTAACAACACTCAACAGCGGCGAGAAGAAGAGAGCAAGCAAGAATAGAATGCCTGTCACCACTGCGGAAAATCCTGAACGCCCTCCTGCTGCTACACCAGCGGAAGATTCGATATAAGAAGTCGTCGTCGATGTCCCGAAAATAGAACCAACCCACACAGCTGTTGCATCCACAAGCAAGGCTTTCCCTGCACGAGGCAATTTGTTATTTTTTAATAATCCTGCTTGATTCGCAACAGCCAAGAGCGTGCCTGTTGCATCAAAAAAGTCAACGATAAAGAAGGTTAAAACAACGCCTATCATTTTCCACGAGAAAATATCTGGCAAATGCTTGATGGCCATGCCAAACGTCGGTGAAATGTCAGGAATCGCACCAACAATTTGATGCGGCACTTTGATTAAACCAAAGATCATACCGACAATCGCTGTAATGACCATGCCATAAAAAACACCGCCATTTACTTTTCTCACCATTAAAATCACTGTAATAAATAAGCCAAAAATCGCTAATAATGTATCACCTTTTTTTAAATCGCTCAATCCTACCAGCGTCGCCGAGTTATCAACAATAATTCCGGCATTTTGCAAACCGATAAATGTAATAAACAAACCAATTCCGGCACCGACCGCGTATTTTAATTCGATCGGAATAGCATCAATAATTTTTTCTCGAATACCAGTCAGAGAAAGAATCGTAAAAATAATTCCAGATACAAATACCCCAGCTAATGCTGTTTGCCAAGGGATTTGCATATGAAGAACAACGGTAAATGCAAAAAACGCATTCAATCCCATCCCTGGCGCTAAAGCGATTGGGTATCGCGCAAAAATCCCCATCATGATCGAACCGTATGCAGCCGCTAGCGCTGTTGCCACAAACACGGCCCCTTGGTCAATTCGTAATTCATTTGGAAAGTCTTCTACCGCACCTAACGAAAGTGTAAAAGGGTTGACGAATAAAATATAAGCCATTGATAAGAACGTTGTGATCCCCGCTATAATTTCCGTGCGGTAATTTGTGCCGAGTTCATCAAATCGGAAATACTTTCTCACTTCTCGATCCCCCTTAAAAAATAATAAACGCTTCCGGTATGCTACCAGAAGCGTTGACTATAAGGATAACGAACATAAAGAAAGAACCATCTTCTAACACAGCATATAAAGAAGACCTACTTTCTCCTTCATTATACCCCGTAGTCAAGCTATTTACGGTAGCTTGGTAGAGACTCTCAGGCCATATCCCCGAGATTATACGACGCATTTTGACAATATTCGTTTTTGCATTTCTATTGTATCAATCGAAATCAAGGTGGTCAATAAAAAAACGAACATTTTATAAAAAATGTTCGTTTTTGTTCGTTTTTATTCCCACTCAATCGTCGCAGGCGGTTTGCTTGTAATATCATAAACCACACGATTCACATGCGGTACTTCATTTACAATACGTGTAGAGATGATTTCAAGTACATCCCATGGAATCCGTGCCCAATCTGCTGTCATTCCGTCAATCGACGTTACCGCACGAATCCCCACTGTATAATCATACGTACGGGCATCTCCCATCACACCAACGCTTCGAATGTCAGGAAGAACGGTGAAGTATTGCCAAATTTCACGATCCAATCCAGCTTTTTTAATTTCTTCGCGCAAAATGGCATCTGATTCACGCACGATCTCCAGCTTTTCTTCCGTTACTTCGCCGAGCACGCGGATGCCTAATCCTGGCCCCGGAAACGGCTGACGCCAAACAATCTCATGAGGAATGCCTAGTTCCGTTCCAAGAGCACGCACCTCATCTTTAAAAAGAGTATTAAGAGGTTCAATAAGCTTGAATTTCATATCTTCCGGTAAACCGCCCACATTATGGTGCGATTTAATGGTTTGTGCTGTCGCTGTTCCGCTTTCAATAATATCCGTATACAGCGTTCCCTGTACTAAAAATTCGATTCCTTCCAGCTTGGCCGCCTCATCGTCAAACACATAAATAAATTCGTTGCCAATGATTTTGCGTTTTTGCTCTGGATCAGACACGCCGTGCAACTTGCTTAAAAAGCGCTCTTTCGCATCGACCTTGATCACGTTCATGTGAAACCCTTCACGGAACGTTTTCATCACGCTTTCCGCTTCTCCTTTGCGTAGCAAACCATGATCAACAAAAATACATGTCAATTGATCGCCAATCGCGCGATGCACCAGCACGGCCGCAACAGAAGAATCAACGCCCCCGCTTAAGGCACAAAGCACCTTTTTATCGCCGACAAGCTCGCGGATTTTGCGAACTTCATTGTCAATAAAGCTTTCCATCGTCCAATCCCCGCGGCATTGGCAAACATCAAAAACAAAGCGCTTTAATAAATCGTTCCCATAGACGGAATGGCGCACCTCTGGATGAAACTGCACCGCATAAAACTGTCTTGATTCATCGCTCATCGCCGCAATCGGACATGAGACGCTTGTCGCATCGACCGTAAATCCAGCCGGAGTTTCAGTTACTAAATCTCCATGGCTCATCCAAACGACTTGCTCGGAAGGGAGTGTTTCAAACAATTTTGAAGCGTGCTGCACCTCGATTGTTGCTTTTCCATATTCCCGATGTGTCGCTTTTTCCACTTTCCCGCCTAAATGGTGAGTCATTAACTGCATGCCATAACAAATTCCTAAAATCGGCACACCTAGTTCAAAAATTTTCGAATCGCATGTAAACGCGTTTTCATCATATACGCTATTCGGTCCGCCCGAAAACACAATTCCTTTCGCGTTCAAAGCTTGAATTTCTTCGGCAGTAATCGTGTGCGGATGAAGCTCACTATATACACCGAACTCGCGAATGCGCCGAGTAATCAATTGATTATACTGGCTTCCGAAATCAAGCACCACGATCATTTCATGGTTTTGTTGCACAATGATCACCTCAATCGAGTAATAAAAAACTAGAATCCATACCTTCTTCCATAAAAAAACGAAGGCAGAATTCTAGCACAGAGCATCATCTGCCTTCGTAGTCGGGTCATTTACGGTGTCCCGGTAGAGACTCTCGAACCGTATTATCGAGGATATACGAAGGGATTTCGTCTTAAATTTTAATTCATTCTATCAACTCTTTCCCTTTACGGTCAAGATGCTATTCTTTTAATTAAATTTTCCCATAATTCTTTCACTTCTTCCCATTGCTGATCGACTATTTCATTTTTATAAATCACCCGTTCATATAGCTGTGTTAGCTGGCTCATTTCATTCGTCCCAAACCAATTATCAATGTAAGCTGCGTATTGGCGCAACGTCTGCCCTTCCTTCCGTTTTAAACCGCAGCTTTTCAGATGGCGGAGCAATGCGTTATAAGCTTTCACAAATGTATCTCCACCATGCCGATATTTAAACTGGAGCAATGTGATATACGGCCACCATTTTCTTCTTGTTCCATATAACAGAATAGTAAGAACCATCAACGAAACCGTTAGAGATAAAACGCTCTTCCAATTGACGATCGAAAGCAAGCGTTCTTGGTTCTGCTGCGGCGATGATGAAAGACGATCCTGCTGCAGTTGTTCCTCCAGCCTTGTACGATTCGGCGCCGTTTGTGTTTGCTGCTGTTCAGGAACTGGAGTTGATTCGACAGCTGATTCAGCTTCCGTAAACTCGTATGGATTATTAAACCCTTGAGTTGGTTCAAATGGAACCCAGCCAATTCCGGAAAAATATACCTCCACCCATGAATGGGCATTATTGTTCGTCACTCGATATAGATCTTTGCCGTCGTCTGTTTCATCGACCCATTGCCCCGATGTATAGCCCTTTACCCAGCGTGCGGGAATATCGATCGAACGAAGCAAGACAATCATGGCCGTTGAAAAATTATCACAATACCCTTTTTTCGTCTCAAATAAAAATTGATCGACATAATCCTGATTTCTGCTTGGCACAGCTACATCCTTTGTTTCATAAGCAAAACCGTTCAAATGAAAATATTGCTCAATGGCTTTTACCTTTTCATAAGTTGTTGCTGCTTGTTTTGTAATTTGCTGAGCCAGCTCTTGAACTCTTTTCGGCAAATGATCCGGAAGTTGTGTATACCTTTTTAAGATCTGTTCATCTGTTACTGGAGGGGAGGCTTTCAATTTTTCAATCGAAAAGGTCGGATATTCATAAGTCAATTCATATTCCTGCAAAGGAACAAGATAAGACTCACGATCTGTCGGATAAATTTTTTCATTGGCCGCTTCCATGCGAAAGACGATATCTTTTGAAACATGAATGGTTTTTAATCCCTCTGGATAAACCAAATAAGAAGCCGGCTGAACCATCCGCACATGCGCTGCCAACTGCTTTTTCTCAACGCTATTTTCAAACCATTGATGAACGTTATTCTCTTGTTCAAACGTCTTCACTTGAACACTGTCACTAATATCCCACCCTTTTCCCGTATAAATATCCTTTGTTTCCACTCTCCAATAATGAGTTTCTTCATCCTCCGCTGTAAAAACGACGGTATTATCAGCAATGAACGGACCGCCTAATCGCGAATCATTGTTTCCATAACCGATCTTTTTAACAGCAAACTGGTTCGGATCTTGTTCGCGGTCCTCCGCTGCATAGCTTTTAATAAATGCAACAGGATCAGGCCACTGAGGAGCCAGCTTAGGGCCCGCGTACCCGCAAAGCAGTGCAGCGCCTACTGCGACAACCCCCATGACCAACCACTTTGCAGGCTGCTTTGCTGCTGGCAAACGCTCATAATGGAGCCAGCTTAATAGAAAAAAACCTGCTCCTACCAGCCGGACAATCGCCCCAGTCCCCGAAAAAGGAGTAAACGTGTCCAGCACCGCGACATAGATAAAAGTCATCACTAAAAACAGCCAGATCCGTTTCTGTTTGACAAGCCAATATTGTACAAGATAGCACATCATCCACAGCATCAGAAAAAATAGGAAAGTACGAAATCGATCGGTCATGTCTTCCCATTGAAAATGACGGATTAATGAAAGATGATAAACGGCTTCTTCTCCAAACATGAAAAGCCATTGGAAGGACAAAAATGGAGCATGAAAAAACAAATCGTTCAGCGCATAGAAAAGATAACCGATTTTTAGACATACCGACAGCCAGAGCGGCACTCGCAACAGCTCTAAAAGAAAGTAAAAAGCAACAAATACGATAAACACTTGGATATTTTTTGTATCCGATACAACAGTTAGCGGCGCAAGCCATTCCCATAGCAGCCAAAAAGCGAACAAATAGTATGCAAATGTTTTGATCCGGCTTTGTTCCACGTTTACTTCCCACCCTCAACGAAAGCATTAGCAAAGTGCTGGGGCATCGTTACCTTTACGGTGACCCCTTTTTTTCTAAGCATCTCGATCCATTCTCGCTCCTCTTTCGATAGTTGGCCTTCTGCTTTTTTGATTAAAACCACCGTACCGCGGCGATTTTTCGAAGCTAAATCAGCCATGATGGAAGCAATTTCTTTATACAGCTGCGACGTGATGCAGCAAAAGGAAAACGATAACGGCCACTGCATAGTCTCACGATACATGATGCGTGCAAATGATTCCTGACTATCACAGGCCACTTTCGCTAAGTGATAAAATAACCGCTGTAAATGCGTCTCTCCATTTTGCGCTTGAATCACGATGCGATCCCTTCCTACCGATACGAGACCGGTTTTCACTCCTGCTTTTACCGTCATTCGAACAAAGGAAGCGGTAAATGTGACAACCTCTTCAAATAAGGCTGTAGGAGTGCGATCCAAAAAGACCATAAGATCCTCGCTCTGCCTTTCTTCAAAATCTTTTGTCATCAATTCGTTTTTTCGTGCCGATGCTTTCCAATGAATCCATGAAAAGCGGTCTCCTTGTGTATACTCGCGAGCGCCGATCGCCATTGCCGTATCGCGATGGAGCGGAAGCGGCGATACAACAGACCCGTCATCTAGCTGTTGTCCCATTTTCCGAGCGTTCATTTCGACATAGCGCGGATAGACAAGGATGCTATCTTCAGTGGAAACGATCGCTTCTTTTGCCACCACTCCCAGTAAATCAGTGATTTTGAAATGAATGGATGAGAAAATATGCTCTCCACGCGGCAATTCATCCATTTCATATACATATGTGCACATACGCCGTCCTAAAGGCATTAACACTGTACGAAAAGGCGTCATTTTTGCTAAGGACGGCGGCAGCTTTTCTTCGGCTAGTATATAAATGAGCGGAAAAAAACGCGGTAAATCGATTTGCACAGTGACCCGCAATTTTTCACCTGCGTAATAATACACCTTCTGATTAAAGGTTCGTTTTACTTTTATCGAATGGAGGGGATAAAATATTAAAACGAAAGCGTACAGTCCAAAAGGTAGGAAACTGTAGAATAAAAACCAGCTCACGAAGCCTCCCTGAAACATCGCATATGAAAAAAGAATTGCCAACAATCCAAGCACTCTTATGAATTGCCACAAATTTTTCCTGTGTTTTTTCATCAGGCTGTCCCTACCTTTGCACCGGTACTGGCGTTCTGGAAATAATTTCACTAATGATATGCCCTGCAGAAATTCCATCAAATTTCGCATGAGCTTTCAAAATGATCCGATGCGCAAGGACATAAGGAGCTAAAGATTGCACATCATCTGGAAGGGCAAAATCACGTCCATGCACGAATGCGTATGCTTGTACAGCTTTCATTAATGCCACCGATCCGCGCGGACTGACTCCTAAATAGATCGACTCATGGGAACGGCTTCGTTGGACGATTTCAACAATATAGCGTTTCACACGTTCATCTACATACACTTCCTGTACTTTTTCCTGCAATAAAAGCAAATCTTTGATGGTGATCACTGGTTGCAGTTGATCAATAGGAACCACCTTTTCGGTTTTGTTCAAAATATCCATCTCTTCTTGTATGGAGGGATATCCCATGTTTAGCTTCAGCAAAAAACGATCGAGCTGCGCTTCAGGAAGAGGGTAGGTTCCTTCATATTCAATGGGGTTTTGCGTCGCCATAACAAAAAAAGGACGCGGCAATGGCCTTGTTACACCATCCACCGTTAGGCTTCCCTCCTCCATCGCCTCTAGCAAGGCCGATTGCGTTCTAGGAGACGTTCGATTAATTTCATCAGCCAAAATAATATTCCCCATAACGGGACCTGGTTTATATTCAAATTGGCCTTCTTTTGGATTATAAATCGATACGCCGGTCACATCGCTTGGAAGCAAGTCCGGCGTAAACTGAATCCGCTTAAATTGGGCGCTCACGGATTTTGCCAATGCGCGAACAAGCATCGTCTTTCCAACACCCGGAACATCCTCCAGCAACACATGTCCACGCGCTAACAGCGCAACAATGCTTAATGTAGCAACCTCTCTTTTTCCCACGATCACCTTTTCGATATTTTCAACCATTGTACCAATGACCGGATGTAATTCTTCGTTTTTTGGCATGTTCATTCTCCTCTAATGAAATGTTCTTAATCATGATTCATGACAGCACCATTTGGTGATTAGAATGCTAGGACCATCTCTTTCTTAATAAAAGAAATCGGTTATTTTATTTTTGGAAGGATGAGCCTCTAAAAGAGGTTAGCCACAAGCTTCTCTGACTAGTGAAAACATCCGTCACCTTACCTTCTAGAATGATTGGGTCCGTTTTTAAGCTACATGATTTATTTTATATAGATTTTATTGTTTTCACATGCTCGGCTACTCGGATCATCTTTTTATAAAAAATCAGGTCTATCACTACTATTATTCACCTAATAAATCTCAACTCCTTGTTTTGATTGATCTCTTCTGAAAATTTCGTCTTTACTAAAATCATAACACGAATCATTGATTATTCAACATTCAAAAGGATCATAGCCCTTCATTACAAGATGCCGGAAATCGCTCAGCAACATAAGTTGTCCTACCTGTTCATTTTATTTTCTATCATAAGGAAACGGACGGCTGTTGGACCGCTCTTGCCGTCAACAAAAGAAAGGTTGTAATAAAGAGAAAAAACGAACCGCTTTTGAGCCAAATGAAGACCGTCGAAGTTTATGGATGAAACACAACCATCATAAAGATGATCGCTTTTTTGATTCCTTTGTCAGATAACTAATGACTAGAGGGGACATACTCCCACCACCTACGCTTCGCTTAGAAGTGGGGGCCTTCTTTCGAAGGGAAGTTAAAATGCTTCAGCCTGACTCTTGATGATGCCAAACGTTCTGCTCTTCCATGTAAGCTTAATAGAATGGGATTCGGTCTGCAAAACTTACGAGAAGCCTTCTAGACAATTGATGACGATTTCGTGGGCAAAAAAGAAAAGGAACACTGGGAAACCCCAGTGTTCCAAGATATTTAGGCAATGATTACATCATGCCGCCCATTCATTAGCTAATAATTTCGCACAACATCAAGTGATTTGTCCTTGTTTTTTCCTATTTATATGTTGGTCTTTTCCGCCAAAAATTCACCGAACAATATGGAATCATATTTTAATGGGCACCATTATGGCATCAAAAATATTGCTATCACAATCCAGAATTTGAAAAACAGAGGACAGGAGATTACTCCGCCTTTTTATCATAACATGAGTCAGGTAAAATGTTATGAACAGTTAAACGGGGATATACCTAAAAATTAAATTTTAATTTAATTTTTATTAAATTAATGTATTAGAGGAATTGAAGTAATGTTGAAGAAATAATGTCATATTAACTTTCGGGAGGGAGAAACCATTAAAGGTGTTTTTCGCAACAGAATAAAATACTGGCTAAAGGATTGATTCAAAAACGCGTGGCCGAGAAAATGGAGGTATCGGAACAAACTTTCCATAAATGGTGTAAAAATGTTACGCAACCAAACTTGGAGGAAGCTTATGTACTTTCGCGCATAATCGGTGCGTCTTTAGAGGAACTGTGTGAATTTGAGGAAGATAAAGAAAAATAACCCTTCCCAGATAAGAAGAGTTATTTACAACGCAGTAACATACAGTTAAACTCCATCGAGAAAAAAATATTGACTACAGCTAATAATATTTATATAATGAGCATATAATGTTACTGCAATAAAAAAGAGGCAATGGCAATCACATTTGGTGGTTAGGCGTTGTCTCTTTTATTTTTCTTTAAATCATACAATAATATAAGCCTTCTTAATTCCGTACTAATGCGAATTTCTCCGTTTTCCTTTAACTTTTCAACAGCTTTTTTTACATAGAGCTCCACATCATTCAAATTCAAATTATCAATATTATACGCAATTATACCGTATTGTCTTTCTAAAGGATAATCTTCTTTTAATATGCTCTCTAAATCATCAAACTTGATTTGATACCATCTGTTTGTTATCCTCTGTTTCTCTTTCAAGAAATCACCATGATTCTCAAGTCTCTGCCTTAATTTTTCCTTTTCACCAGGATGAAGGTTACTGTTTGAAATCGTTTCGATGTTTACGTGCCGCAAAAACGGTAATCTTGATTTTGAAGGCTGGTTGGCTAAAAATCTTAATACAATATCAGTGTTTAATTCGTCCTTTTCAAATATATAATCGTAAACATATGTTATTACATCAGGGATTGCAAATATATAGGTACTGTCTCCGAGCGCAACAACAAGTTTTTTGTTACCGATATTTTTTTCTAGCTCATCCAGTTGGCTCGGTGCAACAAGCAGAGATTTCAAAGTACCCTCTTTTCCCCTTTCAATGATTAAGTTTTTGATTATATGTTGGTATTTTCTAACCTCCGATGGTGCTACTCCTTGATTTATTTCCGCCATTTTTTTATAAATTTCCCCAAAATTATCAGTCCTTATATAAGTAAAGCGACAGTTCAAATCTCTATCATTTACCGTCTCCTCTCTAATTTCGTTTAATCCCTCTTCCCTTTCAATAACAATGATTTTTGACTCGAGCTTCAGCAACTCTTTTTCACTCAAAGATGAAGAAAAATCCCTTATTATATTTCTGATATTCTGATCTGTAAGTGAATATCCTAGAAACACTATAGGGGAATGTAACAGCTGTGAAATAATTTTTGCACTAATTAATACAGAATTTTTTTCAAACCTTCTGTAATCATTCTCACAAATAATCAACGATTTAGGATCAGTAACACAGCCATGCAACTTGTATAATTCTGCATAACCCATCGTTTGCTCAAAAAACCCTTTTTGCCCAATATAAGTTTTAATGCCATAATCACTAATCGAATTATATGCATCTTCAATTAGAGTATCGTAATTTGTTGTTAGTATAATCTGTGTTTTTATTAACATTTTCTTGAAATACTCGAATTCATCTAACATCTCATCTTTAAATTCATAGTTTAAAAACCTATTCGATAAAACCTTTTTAAAAGGAGTGATGTTCTTCTCAAATGCCTCTTTTTGGGTGAAATTATCTATTTTTATTTTCTCATCATAAAATAACTTATTAATTTTTTGTTCTAACATTGTCCCAACTCTAATATTTGTTAAATAATCCAACTCGGATTGTTTTAGATTCGGTTTTTCTTTTTCAATATCGTTCCTTGTTCTATTAAGAAAAGCATAAAAATCTGATTGTTCTCCCGTTAAATTCCATAAATATTCAAGCAAACCTCTCCAGTTAGGAAAATTTTTTAAGTACCTTATCGATAAGCCTGAACCAATAAATACGATTGGAAACTCATTATTTTTAATTAGCTTGTCCAACGCAGCCATTTTTGTTCCCCCTGCCTGTTTCCTGTACTAATACAATCTTACCAAAGAGGAAATTTTCTTACCATTGATTTGTAATAAATCGAAGATAAACGCTCAATAAAATCTTTCTAAGAAAGGCGCAAAGCGCCGGCCTATCGGTGAAAGACGCACAAGCCCCACCGAGGAGGCTTAGCCGCCGAAAGAAGGGGCGGAGCGCATCAAAAAAACACAGGAAGAAATAGCTCAGCTGCAGCAAGAAATCGAAAAAGAACAACTCAAAGAAAAAAACATCAACGAATACATTCCAACAGTGAAAAAAGTGTTAGAAGCATACCGCCAGACGGATGACGTAGAAAAGAAAAATCGCCTTCTCAAATCAGTACTTGAGAAAGCGACATACTTAAGAAAACCCGAATGGACGAAGAAAGATCAATTTTTGATACAGTTATACCCTAAAATCTAGAGGCCATGGCCTCCTTTTTTTGTGACGAAAAGAAGTGTTTCAAAGCTTGGAACACATCTGATTTTTGTTTTAAAATGTAGTAGTTAAAGCGTTCGTCTTTAATATTTTGATACGCCCTCATAAGTGTAGAGGGTGTACGATTGTACTGATACAACTATAAACACTGTACACTTCTGCGTATTAAAGTTTAATTTATAATATCTAATAAATATTATGCACTGTGGGAGATGTATCCTCTACTGTAATACAGATTGAGCTTTAGGAACATTTAAAAAAGGCATCATATTAATTGATGCCTTGTAATTTTAAGATTCTTAGTGTTCTTGGTTTACCGAGTTCCCATGTAATATAACCTGCTCTTCGTAATTTTTCTAGATGAGCGAAGTTTCTTACCATTTTTTATTCCTGTAAATAACCTGCTTTCACCAAAGCTTCCAAATACTCATCCAAAATAGGGTTCCCTTCTACACAATCTGCTGGATCAATTCCTTTAAATACCTTTAGTTCATGATATAATTTCTCACACATTGCACCTTGCATTTGAAAACCACTGACATATTGTCTATCTATACTTTCTAAAATAACTGCTATTAGTCTTCCCTCTGCAAAATTAGTATATCTAACCTGCAAATCATAATCTTCATCACTCGGTTGCGGAATAAGAAGTTCACCAGCCGCCCTCATCTCTTGAATACACTCTCTCATTCTATCAATGTCCGCTTTCTCTTTCTCACTATACAAACTATTCAAAATCTCCTCATTTTGAATAAAGTAACTTTTCACAAATGTTGAATAATCAACAAAAGGATCTTTTTTAAACTCTATAAACTCATTGACAGGAACTTCAACCGCTTTATATTTCTTTTTTAATATATTGTCTACCTCAGTTACTAAAAACTTATGAGGCATATTTAATTGTTGGTATTTTTTAAGTAAGTTATTTTTCAAGTGGTTTTAACCTCCCTATTAATAGAATGAGTGCCCTCCACTTCTATTATATATATGCCAATGTGGAAGGTATCCCTCTCCACCATGTGCAGAATCATGTATAGGTGGTTTGCCATTCCCAGCTTTTGCAGCAACCTTAAATGCCTTAACTGAATCTGTAGACCATACATCATTATATGGAGGTGCGCCTTTCAATCTCGATGCAGCTTCATCTAATGTCAGCGGTTTGTTCCCAATCATTACTCTGTCTTTCTTTTTATCTATATATGCTGGATAGTGATCGTACTGTTTTTTTCTTAGTGTCTCAGAGACGCTAGAAGCTACTGTATAAGTCACTCCTGCAATAACTGCTGCAAGTCCTATGGCGATTAAGTGTTCTAAAAGTGCTTCTCCTATAATAACGCCTATTGGAATTAGAAATGCAAACGATGCATGTAATTCGTTTGTATTTAATTCGTACTTTTCACCTGTACCCATATCTGTAAAAGTTGCAACTATTCCGTCTTCTGTAGCGTTCTCTACGTCTACTTTGTATTCTTTCTCTACTTGGTTTCCTTGGGAGTCTGTTTCTATAGATGTTACTGTAAATTCATTCGTCCCCTTATCCAAGGACAGAGAAACAGTAGCATTTGTTGTTTCGTCAGTAGTCGCATTTGTTGTGTCGTCAGTAGTTGCATTTGTTGTATCGTCAGTAGTCGCATTTGTTGTATTATCAATTGAAACCTCAGTCTGAATCTCTAATGTTTTTTCGTTATTTTCAACAATTTTAATATTTTCTTCATTTATTGCATCAGTTTGGGTTTGATCATCCGTTATCTCTTCGGCTAATGTGCTACTATTCGTCGGTACTATTCCAACAAGAAGAACTAAAGTCAATAGAATGGATATAGCTTGTTTAAATTTAAACATTAATATCCCACCCTTTTATGATAATTTTATGAATCCATTCCCGTAATATGTTTTGTTTCCTATATCTATAGAGTATTTTTTTAAGATACTTATCATCTTTGATGATAGTTTTTTATCCCTCATAGAGATTCCGAATTGTTCATGTTTCTCTAAAATAATCGAAATAATTCCCGTCACATAAGCTGCCGCTAAAGAGGTTCCGCTATACATAGCATAACCACCATTTTTTGATGTAGTTAAAATATCTACACCTGGAGCAGAAAAATCAATCTTTCCACGAGCTGAAAAACCAGCCACTTTATAATTACTATTTACTGCCGTTACAGAAATAACATCTTTATAACTAGCAGGGTAATCTGCCTTGCCGCCATAATTGTTTCCTGCAGCAGCTATAACTATTATTCCTGAGCTAGTAGCAGCCTCAATTGCTTTTCGAAGTTGTGGATGATCTGACGACATACCAAAACTAATATTTATTATCTGTACCTTATTATCAATACACCATTGAATACCTCTTACTAAGTTTCTAACATTGCCATGCCCCTTGTCATCCAGAACTTTTACCGAATATATTTCTACATTTGGAGAAACACCTCGAATGCCGACCTCATTATCATTAGCAGCTATGATACCAGCAACAGCGGTTCCGTGACCATAGTTATCAGACACGGGTTGTCTTGGGTTTATTGCATTAAATTCCTTTACTACTTTTCCTTTAAGGTCTTCATGCTCTTTGTTAATACCACTGTCTAAAATAGCAACCTTGATTTTTGGGATAGATACTTTCTTAGCTTGTAATTTGTCTATACCTAAACTATTTACCCCCCATGGAACTACTTGTTTTTTTTTGCTAATCAATAACTGCAAATCATTTACTTTTCTCTCCGAATTATTCACTAACTTTAGGTTACTTGATTTCTCCTCGCCACTGTTAGTACTACTACTGACATATGTTTTGGGATTATTAACCCCCAAAAAATCCTTTGAAATATAAAACGAAATTACTAAAGTTAACACAAGTAAAAATAAAGTTACTTTTTTAAAGATAATCACCCCCTCTTAATGATAGTAAGATCGGACTACTTAATTATAATTAATCAAATAAATTTTGCATATATATGAAAAATGTCGAATTTTGTCCTATTTTTTATAATATTGTCGTTAAATTACAATAAAGTTGTTTAATTTTAAAGTCTCAAATCAATGAGGTGAATATCATGAATATAAAAACCGAAACAGGATATATATGTAAACTAAAAGTAATCTTAGCTGAAAGCGGAATAAAACACGGCTGGTTTGCGGAGAAAATAGGGGTTAGATATGCCATCTGTGAGGAATTGGGGCTGCCAATCAATGAAATATGGATAAAAAAAGAGCCTACTCAAAGTGATTGATATGCTCCCCCTAAGGTAGACAGATTAAAAAATAAAAATCTGTTTTCTCTTAGGGGGAGTTTTTCTGTGTCTGGCAAACATTATTCTGAAGAGTTTAAATATGAAGTTATTAAAGCTTATGAGAAGAGGGACTACTCCATTAAAGAGCTCTGTTCTAAATATCAAATATCTCAAAATTCATTAAGAGAATGGATTGTGGGATTTGAAAGGTATGGATCGGAAGGATTAAAAAGATCTACATCATGGAAACCTTATTCTAAGGAGTTAAAGGAAGCAGCTGTAATCGATTATTTGTCAGGTGAACTTTCTCAATATGAGATCGTTAGAAAGTATGAAATATCAAGCAGGTCCGTACTCCGAAGATGGATTAGCATTTATAATAGTCATAGAGATTTAAAGGATAGGTCGAAAGGAAGAAAAACGACTTGGGATGAACGGATTCAAATTGTCCTTGATTGCTTAGAAAACGGAAAAGATGATCAAGGAACAGCTGAGACCTATGAGGTCTCTTATCAACAAGTATACCAATGGGTGAGGAAGTATGAAGCAGGTGGAGATGAAGCACTAAAAGATAAGCGCGGAAGGAAGAAAGAAGAAGCAGAATTAACTCCAGAAGACATTATCCAACTCCAGATTAAAAAGTTAGAAAGAGAAAATGAACGGTTACGTGCAGAGAATCTATTTTTAAAAAAGTTAGAGGAAATCGAAAGGAGGCGAAAATAAGTCAAATCCGATATGAAGATATGTATACCGCTATCCAAGAACTTCATGAGAAGGAAGAGGTAGAGGTTATTCTACTTTGTGAAATCGCTGGAATATCTAGGGCTGCATATTATAAGTGGTTGAATCGTACGCCTTCTGCTCGAGAACTTCAGAATGAAGAGATCATAAAAGAAATGAAAGCACTTCATGAGGAAGTTGATGGTATATACGGATACCGTCGAATGACATTGAACATGAATCGCAAGTTCGGCCAAAATTTCAATCATAAGCGAATCTATAGATTAATGAAAGTCGCAAGAATACAATCTGTCATTCGAAGAAAGAAAACCCCTTATAAGCGTTCTACTCCTCAACATGTGGCGGAGAATATATTGAATCGTGAATTCACAGCGGAAAAGCCGAATGAAAAATGGGGAACAGATGTCACGGAATTCAAATATGGCCCCTCAAAGAAAGCTTATTTAAGCGCTATTCTTGATCTATATGATGGATCAATTGTTAGTTATGTCTTAGGCCATTCTAATAATAATCAACTTGTGTTTAAGACGCTTGACCAAGCAGCAGGGCTTTTGGCTGGAGACCATCCCCTTATTCATAGTGATCGTGGCTTTCAATATACCTCTCATGGGTTTAAACGCAGGATAGATAAAGCGAAAATGACACAAAGTATGTCGCGAGTAGGTAGATGTATTGATAATGGACCAATGGAATCTTTTTGGGGAACACTCAAATGTGAGAAGTATTATTTAAATAAGTATGAGACATTTGAAGAGCTTTCTAAAGCAATAGATGATTACATTTGCTTTTATAATCATGATAGATATCAAAAACGATTAAATGGCCTTAGCCCTATGGAATATAGAGCTAAAGCCGCTTAGATCATTTTTATTATTTCCACTGTCTACTTGACAGGGGGCAGTTCAAAGCGAGTAGGCCTAATTACTTCAATTTCAATTCAACTTCATATTCTTTCATTTCTCCGTCAAACTCATCTTCTCGTCCAACATGTGCAGACCATTTTAATTTAATCCATTGAATTTTTTCTGCGTTTCCGCGCTTTAGATACCAAATAACATCTCCTTCTTTTATAACACCTTTATCAATTTCTCCACCTAGATGATCAGAAACAAACATGTCTGGCGTTTCAATTTGTTCACCTGTACTTGTGACTAAAACAGCTTGGTCTGGATAAGTAGTAAATTTTCCTTCAGTAGTATTCTCTATTTGAAATTTAACACCAACAGCCGATGTTGTTATTTCATTTCCTTCTTCATCAAGTCCAGGAGCTTTATCACTTACCACAACTTTTTGTATGGTTGTTTTCAACCCTTTGAAATCATCAGACCAAGTTGCATTTTCGTAATAGGTCCAAATATCCTCCTTTTTCTCTTTTGCA
Source organism: Anoxybacillus sp. B2M1 (assembly GCF_001634265.1). NCBI lineage: Bacteria > Bacillati > Bacillota > Bacilli > Caryophanales > Anoxybacillaceae > Anoxybacillus > Anoxybacillus sp. B2M1. The sequence continues at coordinate 2,325,018 of NZ_CP015435.1, forward strand.
CCCTTATCCGTATCTTCATTCTTTGCACTTTCTTCTACCTTTGCTTTAGCTTTTTCATCCTCACTTTGCTTAATCGTATCCACATCATTGCAGGCAGACAACAAAAATGCCGCCAAAGGAATCATTAGTATTTTTTTCATTGTTTATCCCCCTCTTTTGTACCTTTTTTCTTACAAAATATCACATAAAGACCAAAAATATTGTCGAACAATGTCGTAAAAATAAAAAATCCCCTGCCTTCAGGCGGGGGATGTAATCAAACGATAATCGCTTGGCTTCATTTTCTCTTCAACGCGATACGTCCCGTTATACAGAAAAAAAGAACCTACTCAAAATGGGTAGGTTCTTAAATCAAAACATTTTTTTTCATTAGCGCTGCATAAATTTTTTCGTTGATTTCCAAAAGGCTTTTCTTCCCGTCTTTAAATCTGATAGCCGCCACATGAACACCTTTGGTTTTTGCAGAAAGACCCGCAGGTAAACCAACAGGTCCTCAATCGGCGTACCGTATTTCACAAACTGAAGTTTCAATTCCTCATAGTTAAGATAAAAACTTGGAGTGGGCCGATCATAGAGTTCAACCCATCGAGTTTCAATTCCTCATAGTTAAGATAAAAACCGGCAAAAACGGTACCGTCCACATAGATAATCTCCATGAGTTTCAATTCCTCATAGTTAAGATAAAAACAATCATCAGTACTCATTTGATTAGCAAGTTCGAACACGTTTCAATTCCTCATAGTTAAGATAAAAACGGTCATCGAGAATACCAACCGACGCCTGACAGTTGGGTTTCAATTCCTCATAGTTAAGATAAAAACTGCTACTGGACTTGGCATTCAGTATGGCGATGAGATGTTTCAATTCCTCATAGTTAAGATAAAAACTCTAAAAAATATTGTTAAATCAACATTTGGAAAATCAATACAACATTATTATAAACTTATCTAAAGATTCTATCAATATTTTATTTCTCTTATCACTATAGGAATTTTGGCAAATAGAAAATTGTCGTCGATCCCCCGGGGTTTGTGCGCTATTGGAGGTCGACGACAAATCTTTTTCAATGGATTCAACAAAAAACCCTGCTAAACGGCAAGAGGCGCTATTTCTATTTCTGTAACATATTTTGTGCTAATCGATGCAACATCAAAAAAACTTGTGCTCGTGTCACGGGTTCCTCTCGTCGATCCTGTGTCACCACTCCGTGTTGCTTCAAAAATTCAAACGCTGCATCGACCGCTTTGTCATACGCTGTTTTTTCAGGTGCTGGCATCTTTGGCTCCTCCTGTTTTTGCTGTGTTGCTTTCCTTTTCAAGCCAAATGCTTTCGCAATCCCTTCGACATGGCCATGTGCCACTTGTAAAAGGAATGGTTCTGATTTCAATTTGGCCGCATCGTTCGCATTATCAATGAACAGGTTTTCTGTGAGCAATGCCGGCATCTTCGTTTCGCGCAGTACCGCGTAGTTCGCTCGCTTTTTACCGCGATCCTGCACGCCGGCGATCGCTTTCATGATCTCGCTGTGGATCGTGTTCTGATACGCAATGGTCGACGGGCTCACATTGCCATTGTAAATGTAGGACTCAAATCCTGTTCCACTGCCGGCATTGATGTGAACGGATAAGAAAAAATCGGCATCCGCCCTGTTCGCGATGGCCGCACGCTCCGACAACTCCACGAAACGGTCATCCGTCCGCGTGTAGATGATGCTGACCCCTTCGTATTCAGCGAGCAACCCCCCGATCTTTTTGACAATATTTAACGTCAGATTTTTTTCCTGTAGACCGTTCCCTACAGCTCCGCTATCCGTTCCACCATGCCCTGCATCAAGTACGATTTTCACCATTATTGATCCGCTCCTTTTTCACCTTTATCACTTAATTGTTCTAGTGCTTTCACAAGAAAAATCGGAACACGTAATCCTAATTTCCCCAAATTCTCAATAATAGAGATGCCCTCTGTAGCAACCAAAAACATCAGCATCGCATCGCGCAAGAATCCATTCGAATTTCCAGTGATGATATCAAGCTGATTAGCGACGATCACAAACGTAATCATGCCTACTTTCTTAGCTAATCCACGAAATGCGCGGTAGGAATTTACTTGTTTTTCTTTGAATCCCACCATGACACCCGTGACGTAATCACACGCCATGAAAATAGCAAAGGCGGCCACAAGGTTATCAAAGCCGCCTAAAAGATATGCTAATGTTATAGATGTTCCTCCCATAATGGCTGTCCATAGAGTATCCGTATTTTTCATTTTTTCTCCTTTCTTAGACATAAAAAATAGCGTTGTCCTACTCTGTAATTAAATTTTCTCGACCCTTTTCTCGTAAATAAGCGTCAATCCCTTCTTTCAGATCAGGCCGACGCTGGATCACAAATTCGTAAGTATACGCACCATCTAAGATTCGTTGAGCGAGATAAGCAGCCATGTTACACACCTCCCAAAATCAAGTCGTCTAGTGCTTGTTGCATGATTTCAATTCGCTCCTTTAATTCTGCATTTTCTTGTTGTAATTGCAATAATGGATTTGGTGGGATTTCAATCGTTTCTTCTAAATTTTGTGACGCTAAATATCTTACTTTTGCCCCACTTTCATATTCAACCACTATATAATCTCCTTCAATATATTGATTAATAATTGACATCACTTAATCCCCCCACTAATTAATGCTGACCCATAGGAAAAGTATCCTGATTTTCTCATTTCAATAATTACACTTGTCTTAAAAATTAAAGGTACATCTAAGACTTTAATTTTATCAATAGTATTTATAGGGAATGGATCTTCGGGTAAAATAGAAACCATCCTCACACCTTGTTGTAGTGCGCTAAATATCGGTGTTTCGTTAGTTTCGGTACTACTAATAAGCCTGTATCCATACCCTATATAAAAATCAGAATTATAAGGTTTAACTTTGTTTCTGTCATAAAAACCATTATATCTAATACCTGTGTTTGTTCCCGAATAACTTGTATCAATAATAACATTACCGTCTAATGTGACCTTAATTCCACAAGTATTCGTTCCTCCAGACGAATATCCAGAGAAACCAGCAATAAGAAATTCTACAAAACCCTCACCTTCTAAGCGTACCACTTCTGTAAGTGTTGAATTGATATATTGTGCTGGCGAATAAATAGTAAACTTTTTAGGATACAACGAATAATTAAACACACTTCCATTTGATTCATTTTTCAATTTAGATATTCCCATCACGCCACCTCCACGCCGGAAATATATACATTGATTGCACTTGTTGTTCCTGACTGTACTGTAATTGTTTCCGTTGCATTCATAACAAGAGATAAATCAATTACAACCGTATCATTTGCATCAATGGAATAGTTATTCACAACCTCTATTCCAGCAATTACAACCGTTGCCGTTGCCGCGCTTGCGCTTTTGTTTGTTAATACAATGTTTTTTACTATTGTCATTGTATTCGCAGGAACAGTATAAGCCGTTGTTGGAGATGTTTCAGCCGTTCCTTTATATAAACGTTTCGCTATTGCTGCCAATTAAATCCCTCCCATCCAGTATAAGATTTCAAGATCATCAGATTTTGCTTGCGCTGCGTTCCAAGCCGCTCTTTCTGCCGCGGATATATGTTTCGTCGTATCGGACGCGTGTGCAGCAAAGTTTTGTTCTGCAGTTGTCAGTCTATTAAGTACAGTTGTAGCAAAATTAGGGTCATCTCCCATTGCTTGTGCTAATTCTCTTAATGTATCCAGTGCTTCTGGAGCACCATTGATAAGACCTGCAATAGCTTCGTCGATTTTCTGCTGAACACTTTCTGATGTTTCTACCTCCGTTTTTAACGCAACCTTTTCATCGATTTTCCTCCAATTCTGATTTAGCATGGTTTCGATGTTAAAAGTATCATTTCCATCGGTAACCGGATTTTTTAAATATAACCCTAGATTTGGAGTAATTTCAGGCACATTATGCACCTCCTGCAAATTTGTTTAGTGGAATTTGCTCCATTTCAGCTATCGTTTTCACATTGTGAATATCTTTGATTAAGAGATAAGTAAACTCAAATAAGAGTTCGAGATGGCAAGGAATAATTTCTTCTAATGCCTTTCTGACATCATCTAGATTGCTGGGAACACCATAAGAAGATATAAATTTCACGATTAATTCTAAATCCTTTGGTTTTTGGATGACTTCAACTTCCCCGCCGTAATAGGCCTCAGCAGTGTTTTTTATGACATTTTCTTTTACCGTGCCAATCCCACGTTTTTTAGCTTTTAAATTTGAACGCCTTTCTTCTATTGATTTGCTCGGATTAGTAGGAATTCCGTAATCCTTCTCCCACAGTGCTAGACCCCAAGTTGCTAAGTCTATAAACGCTTGATTTAAAACATCATCGATAGCCGCCTCCAGTTTATCAAATTGTTTTCCCTCTGCATGGGCTATGGCTTGATATTCTGGAGAGTTTCTAAACAAGTCCGGTAACAATTCAATAATTTCATCTTTAGATGACATTAAAAATCACCGTCCCGACTACCGCAATCTCATCATCACCAAGTATTAGATTTGACGTCTTATCGTTGATTAGAAAATTTTGATAGTCTATTACTCCGTCTTGTTCCAAAATCATTGAAGATAGCTGGGAGTATCTAACAGTGTTAGTTGTAAGAGCTGAATCGGAAAATAGTTTCTCAATAGCAGTTTTATATCCGAATTCAATAGTTTCTATATCTACACCTGGTTGCAGTATAAGATCAGCTGTAATATTTATCGGGACTTCAACTGCTGTATCAACAGTAAGATCAACATCTATTGGCATTTCATTCGAAATACGGTTGAATACCTCTGTTACCTTTTCTTGCGAAGGTGCCCTTCCATCAGAGCCTACAACAACTACACGTACAGTACCTTTACCTTGCCATCGCGGAAAAACTTTCGCTGCCCTGATACCAGGTACTTCCTTAGCCCATTGCAAGTAGTGGTAAATATTCCCACCAGTTGCAGGCTTAGAGGCTTTTTCTTGATAGCGCGCATATAGATATTGATCTTCTTCCTCTTCTTCTCCTGGAGCTATGATTTTTCCTAAAATAGCCGTTTCGAGTCCATCAATATTATCTAGTGGTAACAATACCGATCCCTCAGGAGGTTTATTTCCAATGGTTCCTGCTTCTTCACATTGCAGTTTGGCGTTCGTTCCTGCTTCAGTAACGACATAATAAACACCATCTACAAAGAAACGGGATCCCACATCTACAGGTATGTTAAAAATTCCTTCTCTAATTGCCTTTATAGCCCGTTTTTTAAATACACCAATTTCACTTGTTCGCCTTTCAAGATACTCACCTTCACTTGTTGATGCAAAAACCAGATTAAGCACTCGATCCAGCTGCACATATGCATCTGCTAGTTTTTTCGCTGCCGGAGCCAAAGCTATATAAATAGGAGATCTTTCTTGTTTGTCAAAGTCGTCAGGTATGTCATCCAACATTTCTTCCAAGATGGTTTCAAACGTCCGATCTTCAAACACCTTCTCCAAACACCTCCTCTATTTCAATAGGCCCTTCAGTTGTGTAAACCACAAAATTCACATAAAAAGCATCATCTTTGTGTTCAATCTCAAACTCTTCCACGCTCTCCACGAAATCCAAATGAATAAGAGCCTCCTCCATTAAACGGGGAAGCTCCATTTTTTTGTATTCAACTGTTGTTTCGTTATCCGCAATCAATTTTTCATTCTCGTTACCAAAATCACTGGACAGTATTGGGTAGGCATACCGAGGAATACGAAGGACGAACATAATTATTTGTTTTGCCGCTTCAATACCATCAATAACCTCACTGGTGAGAATATTTTTTTCAAAATCAAATCGAAAAGTTTTTAGGACAGGTCGCAAATCTTCCGCGGCAATTTCCTCAAAATTTAGTTCAGGTGATAAAGCCATAACATCACTCCGCAATCCTGTCGATAATAAAAAATGATTGCCCTCCCTGAATGGCAGCAACCATTACCCTATCACCGATTTTTAGCTCTTTTCCAAGCTCAGTCAATCTTTCAGCAATCGAAATCAAATCTTCTGGAATAATTAATTTGTTATTATCCCTTAGTTTGATCTGGAAATCGGGAGGTGCAGAAACAACAATTGCTTCCAAAAAACGCAAAGGCGATTCAGCTTGTACAGCTTCCAACGCAATTTTTTTGATCATCTGAACCATCATAGAACCACATCCTCTGGCAATGAGTTATCAGTAATGAGATCAAGGCTCATCTTATGAACCCTGCCGGCAAATGTATGAGTGTCTGAAGCGATAAAGTAGGTACCACGTAATTTTGCATCTGGAATATTTACATATACAGGCATTCCACTTGTTAATTCTGTGATTCCTAATCCCTCTATGCTTAACCGTTTTTTCGGAGTCTTTTTCTTTGATAAAAGATTATTTGCGCGTTGTGTCAATTGAGCTTTGTTCAAGTTATCCGTCACTTTTTCGTAGTATTGCAGTACACCATACCTCTTTATGCCGTCTTGATCAGATACCACCACTTTTGTTGTCTTTTTATCTTCACCCGCCTCCAATTTCACACGCGTAGCAACTTCTTCAATGGAAATGGAATAAGTAAAGTCTTCAATGTTAACACCCGTTTCAAGTACCCATTGAGAAGTTGGATTTGGCCATTCCTGCAAGTATATTTTTCCTAAACGTGAATAAACTCTGTATTTCTTCTTTGTCTGTTTTTCGGTTTCTATTAAAGCCTTTAAAACCATATCGTACAAAGATGTTTCGCTATCAAACACAAGTGAATTAATGGTGTATTTTGTGTTTACAATTTCAGCATAAGGAATTTGAAAGTCTTTGCACATTTGGAGCAAAATTTGGTCTGCTCTTTTCTTTGAAAAAACATAAACATCTTTATTTAAAAGTAAATACTGCAACATATCATATGCAGTGAACATTAATTTTCCACTTTTTGTGATGTTATGATTGAGTATAGTCCCTCTAAACAACTCTGTACCTTTCCATTTAAAAAGAACCGTGTTTCCTTCATCAATTTCGGAAAGTATGTCATATCCGACGTTTTTATACAGAATGTTTACATCTATTTTTCGAGCTGCATTGAAACGCTGTCCACTCCAAGTTATGGTTTCTGTCGGTATTTCCAATGTATAGCTGGGTTTAACGAGCAATAATTCTATCATGGAATCTTCAGCACCTGCCCAGGATATATCCAATGCCCTGGCTGTTTGATATTCCTTTTATCACGTTTGATTAGCATATCTTTATTGGCTTCCCAAAGTTTTTTTAATTGAGAACTATCGTTATAGAATTTCCTTGCTAACGCCCATAACGTATCTCCTTTTTTTACAGTATAGGTCTTTGGTTTCGTTTGTGTATTTGGTCTTTTTGTGGCTGTTGCAACTGTACTAGATTTCGGTCTAGTATCGACCTTACGAACAGTTACAAAACGAAATTCTTTTAGCGTAATTTCGTAACTAATATCACCTACATCATACTCTCCCTCTTTATAGTTAAAATCTTCAATCGTTACGGGATAATTAATCGGTGTTCCCGTCACGATAAAACGAGCAGGTTTATCAGATTTCTTGAACATATTAATCCTTTCCACAAAGACCCAGGGCGCTGAAAAGTTTTCATATTCGCAAATAGGGCTGTATTGTGCAGGAAATATAGAAGAAAACGATATGGTTTTTGCTGCTGGATCTTGTATAATTGTGACTTCCCCTAGTCCTGCTATATTGATAGATTCATTTTGCGATCCGTTGCTGATATTTAGTTCAGAAGGAAGGACAGGCAAACGAGATTTTGTGCCATCTGGCCATGCGAACCAAAACTCATATACACTTTTACTCATAGATCGCCATCGCCCCTCCTTCGAAATATTCTTGCTCAAGTGCTTTTTTGACTGCCTTTACTGCTATTTGACCGACTTTTTCCGCATCCATTTCATTACTGAAATGATTTGCCCCAGTAAAATGAAGAACAATGTCGCCGATCATTCTAGGTAGAGACAAACGAACATTAGAAACACCACTTGCAGCTTGTACAGCTTCAGTTGGCAGTGTTTGTGGCTGAACACCTAATTTGTTAGCCGCGTAAGATAACAGCCCTAAAGCTCTGTTTCTGTGTTGCTCTAACGGGATGATCGCTTCTTTTTTGTTTTTCTCACCAACCATTGCTAAATGCTGCCGGTTAATAATACCGCCTTTTTCGTATCCTTTGTATCCTCTGCCACGAGACATGTTTTTGATTCCTGGAGTGTTAAAAACCGATCCATAACGAGCTTTGATGTAACGGATTGCTGCAATCGCATTGTGGATCGGATTCCATATATCATTAAACCCTGGTAGCTTGTATGCATTGAATGTTGGTTCAATTGTTTGCATCAAACCCTTAGACGGCGTTCCTCTCTTGGCATTTATATCCCACAAGTTGATTGCCCGAGGATTCCCGCCGGATTCTTTCATTGCCATTGTTGACAATGGACCTAACCAACTCATAGGTGCTCCGGTGATCATTAATGCAGCTGTTATCCACTTCTTAACATTCCCGCCAACCTTGCCACCAAAAGACGAAAATGACCCTATTTGTTCCTCCATAAACTTTTTGATGTCAACCGAACTAAAACCTTTCACAACCCCCATCGCAGACCAATAACCCAGTTCAGCCATCTTTCGCGAGGGAGAATGAATGCCCATTTCATCACGAAACACTCTTTCTATTGCTCTCGCTAATTCTTTAGCTTCTGCTGAAACGTCTTCTTTTCTGCTTCTCATTCCTAAGATGAAATTTCCAACGAATGCGCTACCGAAACTTGTTCCATTACCTACAGCTTGTAGAATAGGTTGATAAAGGTTTTTGCTAATCCATGGATGAATATCTATTGACGTACTATTTACACCCAACCCGATATTTTTGGCATATGCTGAGCCAAATGGCTGACCATTCCCGACTGCTTGAAGAGTTGGTTGATAAAGTCTTGTTGAAATCCATGGATGAATATCAGTTTGTACTTGTTCCATTCCGATTACAAAGTTTTGAGCAAAAGCCCAACCGAAAGACTTAGCATTGCCCACTGCTTGCAATATCGGATTGTATATTTTCTCAGATATCCAGTTGAAAGGTGTTTGTTTCGCTGAATTTATTCCGATCAAAAAAGCTGCAGCAAAGGCCTGACCAAATTTTTGAGCATTCCCAACAGCCTGATTCAAAGGTTGATAGATTTTAGTTTGTAGAAAACCTTGCATGTCAACATTTTGGGGTATTGCTGCGTTTGCAGGTTTAGCAGGCTCCTCTTTTTGGCTAAATTTACTGCCTATCCACCCGCCTAGTTTTTCAAATAAATAACCACCTATGGCCGCACCTCCGATTGTTCCAAGTGGACCTAAAAAACTGCCAAGTGTTCCACCGATTACAGATCCTATAGCTTTCCCTTTCCCTTTTGCCCCCTTTGCAGTAATGATTTCTAAGCCACTTAATGCAGTACCTAGAAAAGGAATCTTTTTAGATATACCAGATCCCAATTTTGATATTTTTGAGAATCTCAGTTTTTTACTAGACTTGTTTTGCTGCGTCATTAATCGCTTCATATGATCGTCATATGACATAGATAAAGAAGAAGGAGGTTTTTTGTTATTTCGGTTTGGCCATTTATTTTTGACAGATTTACTAAAATCCCATATTCTCTTTGCTGCCTTGCCTCCACCTTTTAAACCCTTAATAATCGGAGATAAAAGCATGCTTGCTATTCCAACTCCTAAAAGAGTAGATACTGTAGCTCCTCCTATTGAACCGATACTAGGATTCTTAAAGGCTTCCTTCCACATACCACCTATGGATTCCAAGCCTTTTTGAACCCCATTTGTTATGCCTTTGAAAATGGCTTCTCCCATGAAAATGCCAACATCCTCAGCCCAGGGTTTTCCGGATGAATTCCACCAGTTATCGAAAGATGGTTTACCTTTATCGTTCCACCATTGATTGATGTCTCCGAGGACAAGTTTCACTTTCCCTTCAAAGCCAAGATTTTTAAATTTCGGATCGCTTAGATATTTATCTAACCTTTTTACGGCTGTATGAGCTTTTTCGACACCCCACACGATACCGTCACTTAAAACCTTTCCGAAATTGTTAAAAGCTTCACCATTTACAATTTTGGTTAGATCATCAATAAGAGGCTTGGAAGCTGCCAGCCCTCTTTTCCCAAATTCAGTAAACTTCAATTTTGTACTATCAATTAATTTTTGCCAACGAACATAGCCGGTTTCGTTCACTCTGTTTAGATATTCTTGGCTGTATCCCATTTTGCTTAATAGTTGGTCTAATTTCTCAAGTTTTTTCTGTAAAGTTGGAGCTGCTTTGATAGATTCAAGCATTGTTTTCGGTAAATTAAATCTTTCAGCCAAACTGATCATGTCACCAGACAATGCTTCGCGTATAGCAAAAGATGCACCTTCCATGCCTTCTAAAGGATTAGAAGCTGCCAGTCTTTCAGTTATTTTTACTGCATACTCCAATTCCTTTAAATTTTTTGTTAAAGGAACATAGGCTCGGCCTGATCCAAAAAAGTCTTCTTGACTGAACATGGAATTAGCTCCTGCTTTATTTAGAAAATCAAAAAAGTTTTTCGCCGCTTTTTGATTTTCTCCAAAAAGGCTAGTTACTTGAACTTGAGCTAACTCCATTTGTGCCGCGGCACCTATTGTTGCACGTGTTAACTTCTCCAGACCGACGACAGAAACACCGATCGTAATCCAAGCAGGCAAGCTATTTAGTGAATTCCTTATAAAACCAATCGATCGAGAAGCCATATCAACACTTTTGACCGTAACATGATAGCTTCTTGAAGCCAGCCGGTGGACAGAACGATCAATTGATCTTATTGTCTTTGAAGCTCTGTCAGTGGCTTTAATGAGAATGGGTTTATCTGATTCGCTTTTTAATTTCTTAAAATCTCCAGTAATAGCCCTTAGCTTTTTGCTCATTCGATCCTGCATGTCAAATAAGGTAGTTAATCGCGGCATCTTTTACTTCCCTCCTTTCTCTAGTTTTTTTAATTCTTTTGCCAACTGCTCAAGTTTTATCTGAATCGAAGCGTAATAAAATGCTTTTTCATTTCTCGGCGCATTGAATATCTCTTTTAGCTGTGATGGGGAATAGTGAAGTTCGTGTATGCAATAATGCATATAAACCGCATCTCTATCCCCATCAATGATTAGTTTTTTGCCTCTTCAACAAGATCGTCGAATTCGTCATCGAATCCATTGATTCGTACAGCCGCTTCAATCCACACGCTATATTCTCCACCGATGGAAAGAACACGTTTAGATACCTCAACAGGGTCCTCGGTTTTGTACGAATTTCTCATTTCCTCGGATTTGAAATCAGGAAAGACCGTGGACTCGATAGCCATACGGGCGTAAAAACGAGAAGTATCAAGGCGCTCGCCGACTTTTTTCCCGTTTTTCATGACAGGTTTCATACAACTTTTTTCTAGCTCTTCAATGTCCTCAGTTTTCATCGGTTTCATGATAAATGGAATGACTTTACCTTCTTTATCAAGATAACGTTTAGATACAATTACTTCTTCCTCTTCTACCGGTTTTGCATTACCTGCTAAGAAAAAACTGATATCACGTTCTGCCATTCAATCATCTCTCCTTTAAATTATTGTTTTTAAAATCAAAAAAGGGACAACTTAAAAGTCATCCCGTAATGATTGTGGTAAATCAGCATCTTCAAATGTGAAAGGAACTTCTTCCTCCAAAGCTTCTGAATCAACATCCAGACCCGCTACCTTTACACTGTCAAAGTTCACATCATACAGTGTTACGCGCTCCACACCACGTCCAGAGCTTTTATCATCTAGAACGGCCTGCAATGTAAAATAAGCATCCTGACCATTTTTAACATAATCAAGCATGATTTGAATAAATTTAGATGTGACTTTGTAAAATGTAGATGTCCCGGTCCCTTTTGCACCAGTTGTCTTATGACCTGTCATTCGCCGGCCCATGATATTGACTTCAGATTTATTTTTTTCAATCGTCGCTTCAAAATTTTTGATATATGCTAACTCTTCTCCATCAAGAAAAAGTCGTCCTTCCTTTCCACTGATCGTATTCTGAGCACGAAAAGCCATCTATCGCACCTCCACTCCAAAATAAAACTTCTCCGTACTGTCTATCGGTTGAACTCCAATATTGATATAGAACCCGTCTCCATCATCATTGATAGAGATTTGGATATCATTTTGACTATTGAAGTTCTTTATGGCCCCGCCATTTTGTAGTTCGGTCATGTAAATCGTTACAAGAGTATTCACAATCTGAATGCCATCATCGTTTGCCGGGATATCACTTCCACGATCTTTTCGTTCTTTTATTTCTTTTTTCAGTTCACGAGTAATATCGTTGTTGATTGCGTCTAAAATGCGGATGATTTTATTCTTTTGGAATTTCTTATCTTTTTCTTTTGTAAATGAAACAAAAGAGTTTATGTCTTTTTCTACTATCGCCACTTTGTCTCGTGGATCATATGTGAATAGGAATTCCCCATTTGCTAGACGTTCGATAATTTCATCGTTATCGAAACGGGGGTTAACGTCAATTGCACCGTCATATTCGACGAATGTAAGCGATTGATTGATAGTTGCCCCTGCACTTGCTCCTGCTACCCATGCAACTGTTTCAGCAGGTGTAAGAGTTTTTTCCGGCAACACTACACCGTTAGTTACATTGATAATCCCTTCATAATCTGCTGCATAATTAGGAACGACTCCGACAATTTTAATACCTTGTTCGTCCCTAACACGTTTGATAAAGGAGACAAATGTTGTTTTCAATTGTTCATCCCCATCAACAGGCAGCCCGATAGTATCAAAATGTTCTGTTTCGGCCGCAGCAAGAAAGTCCGTGTAATCCAGATTGGTAGGTATTCCATCTTGTCCGCCTGTCAATTTTGTTCCTGCTGTATCGGATAACGCTCCGGTTCCGGCAAATGTGACATAACCATTTGCTTTCAGTTCACCAAAATCAGCTACTGTTTGCTTGTCCACTGCCTTAGTGCCAACAAACGTAGTGACATCTTTTTTTGTGGGATCTAACACATTTGGTCCAATGACAATAGTGATATCATTCCCTTTTGAACCGCCATAAACAGCTGTAGCCGTCTGTCCTGTTCCAAATGTTGCGGTTGCTTTAGTTCCTTCATTAACACGATATGCCAGTACCGTTTTGCTTCGTTTTTTTGCTTCACGCAGCAATAAAAGAGATGGGTCACTTATGTCTAGTCCGATTTTCTTTTGCACATCGTCAGGCCCCGTAATCTCTATAAATTTTTTCGGCTCACCCCAGCTAAGAACTAACGGAATCGCTACTCTTCCACGTTCACCAACGGACAATCGTTCATTTGCTGCAGAAGTAAAACGAAAATAAATACCAGCACGTTCTTTTTCAACGCCTGGTGTCCAAGTACCGCCGTTCATCTATTGTCTAACCTCCTTTTTCAGAAATGCTTGAATTCTCTTTTCTGCTTCTTTTTTAGTTGCTCGCGTTTCTTTGTAATCAAAAAAAGCACCATCAAAAACTTCTGGTTTTACACCAAATAGTTTTTGAGAGTGCTGTCTCAATTCATATAAAAAGAATTCCTGTTCTTCTTTGACATTTTCCACTTTCTTTTCAGCCACTTTATTTCACCCCGCTATCGACACCAACATCTTGAAGTGGTGTATATTGTTCTTTTTCGTAGTAATATCTGCTATCCCAGGTTAGCTGGATAATCGCTACTCCGCTGTCCGCTATTCTTGTTTCTATTCGGCTAATTCGGATATAATCACCCGTTTCCGCCCCATCTGGCTTCAACAAAGGAATGAGATTCCTCTTTGTTCTGATTGCGTCTGCTATCCTCTCTGCTTCATCAGAAGCCTTCTGCGAATCCTTATGAAATAACTTAACTGACAAGTTATAAGTCTTTTTAAAAGTTGAAGTTGTATCATTGCTGTCGAATGAGAAAGGTTCCGGGAAATACAGACTCGGAATAGCAAAATTTTCAGGAACTTCTTTTGTGTAAACCCTACAAGGGAAAAGTTGATAAAAACAGCTCATAATAGACCCGACTTCCTGGTTCATACGCCGCCTCCTAAAATGTATCCAGCCATTGTTGGACCTTTTTTTCTAAGCTTTTTGAGAACATTTTTTCGAAAATCACAAGGGCGTTGTCCCAATAATGGCTGCCTTCGACCCATTGAAATTTAAGTAACATTCCGCTTTCTTTCTCGTCAGGGTCATATTCAAAACGATCCCCTTTCCACCTTCCTGGGACCCATCTACGATCTTGGTTTTTGTTAGGATCTATTGTGAAATGTCCATCATTAACATAGGAAGCATAATCAAGATTGGTTCCAACATGAAGAGCAAGTCCACCGCTTTTTAGCTCCCAAATGTTATCTCCATCTCCTTTTTTGAAGGAGTTTAAGAGATTACGTGTATCAACTGTTTTGGTACGTATAATCTCATCCTGAACGATGTCCAGAAACTCCATTCCCATACCCTCGAGCCATAGAGTCATTTCTTTTCTGAGCCCATCATTTGCAGCCTTATCGAGTTTTTTAATCAATTCATCCAATCCTTTTATTTTCATAGGTTTTCGCTCCTAACAGCTGTTACTTCGATATGATGATTTCGAATCTTTTTAGGGATTTGGAGCTTGAACTCAATCCCATTCCAAACCACTTTGTCATTCTGTCTTACATCAGCATTCGGTAAAAAATGGACCAGAAATGATTGAATGACTGTTGGATTAGGATCCCCCTGTGTGATTGTTTGATTCTTTTCAGTGAAATAGCAAGGTTCATTCAATAGATCGGGAACATCATTGTAAGAAAATTCTTCTTCTAAATCTTCAGACGGGATCCCCCATGACCCACCGTTTTCTTTTTTCGTTAGATGGTAAATATCACAACGATGGATGAGTAAGTTACGATAACTCATAAGGCTCTCATCCTTAGATTTACCGAACCTATTCGAGAAGGTTCAGTTTTGATATATTCTTTCAATAAGTTGTAAACGTCAGGCTTTTTAATGCTTTGACCATCGGAGAGAGTGTATGAGTAATCGCCAATCTTTTCGCTTTTAATGCCTTTTGTTATGGATTCGTCGCTGTTGATCAACGCAAAGAACTGTGCCATCTTCAAAAGAGCAAGTTTTGCTTTTTCCGGAAGTGGATCATATTCTGAAAAGTCATGGCCAACAATACTTTCGATTTCAACTTCCGCTTCTATGATGTCTTGCTCCAATAGTGAATCAGGTCTTTCCTTCACGACATCAAAAACAGAATAAGCTTTTAAATCAGCAGGAGTGATGAGCATGTGTCATCACTCCTCTTTAGATGAACTATTTTCCTTTTGTGTTTTCACTTCTTCCAAGTCTTCGTATTTACTTAACAACTCATCTCTCTCTTTCGCTGATACTTCAACAGGTTCATTTGCATAGAAAAAACGCCCGCCACCAATATGAAGAGCGCCTTTTTTGTGTTTATATTGAATTTTAGGCATTGATAAACTCCCTCCTTAAAGCTTACTTCCTGTCATCCATGCAACTGCATCTACTTCACGGACAACTGCATCGAGATAAGCGTAAAGAACATGGTATGTTGCGTCCTTTGCAGCCGCAGTGGCTCCTTCAGCAGTACGGATATAGCGTAATTGACGAGTAAACACCGGTTTCAAGTTACTCATCGGAGTTAAAGCAGCAAAACCACTTTGCAATTCTGCTACTACCTCAACAGGATATCCTGCTAATCGTGTAATTTTACCATCTTGCAGAACCGCGTCACCAAATCCAGTTTGGCGTTGTGATACCATAGCAACTAATTTATCATTTGTTTTTTGTGTGATGAACCAAGTGATGTCTGAAAAGCTTTTATAACGTTCTGGTAACAATTGAATGTGATTCACGAAATCTAAAATGGTAGGTTCGTTGTTTGCCAAATCCGTTTTGTACGGTGATTGTTTCATTTTCTTAACAAAACCATCTAGGATGCTTAGGAATGGATCTGGAGTAGTTCCATCAGGAAGTTTTGCATCCGTATCGCCGTTAAAAATTAAATCTTGAAGATCCACACCAAATTGTTTTTGGATCATATCGATTACTTTTTGTTCGATGTTATCGTTGCGTCCTGACATAGAGTAGAACACATCATCATTTTGCAACCATTCATCCCATTTCACTTTTTTAACAGCATACGGAATTTGACGGTTACTAATCGAGCCTGTACCTGTTGGAGTATCATCCTTTCCGGCTTGGCGAATTTTACGACGACCGACAGATAAAGCATCAATGTTTCCAGCAGGAACGTTTTTAAATAATGGTTGTAGTTTAGGCAATGTAGATGCCTGGTTTATCGTATCTACAAGGAACGCTTCTGCGTCACTTGTAGCCATTGGAATATCCAAATTCTTTTTGATTGTTGCCACTGCAGCTTCCTTCGTTAAAATTGTTTGATTATCCATTCTTTATTCCTCCTTTATTTACTGAAATAGACGCATATATCCTTTTTGCACGTCAGTTTGTTGTGGACTCGGCGGGTCCTGATCAGCTTGTTTAGAAATTCCTCGTGCTTTTTCAACGGCATCCAAACGTTTCATGATAGGATCCAATTTTGCATCGAGAATTTCACCAAGCTGTTTTGCAATATCGTCCTCACCAGATTGCTGGCCTTCACCTTGGTTAGAAACGCCTTCTCCCTTTTCAATTTCATCCAGACGTTTTGTGATCGCTGATAGCTTTTCATCAAGTAGTTTTTCGATATCCTCTTTTTTCACTTCTTCTTCCTCCTCTTCTTCGAGCGCAACTAATTCAGCAAGTGCTGCGTGCGCCTCTTTGATTTTTTGCATGTTAGCAGCAGAAATTTTCTTTCCTGCTTTTTCAACTTTTTCTGGCGGTTTACCAACAGCTTTTGCTATGTTTTCGGAAGCGAGTAAATCAATTAAGATGTCAGATAAATCCTGTATTGCTTCGCGAATTTTTGTTTCATCGTTCTCAAATTCGTATTCATCTGTTTGCCAATTGTAACGACGTAAAACGGATTCGAACGAATCAATAGCAACCCAAAAACGATTTGCTTTTGAACGTTGTTCGTATTTATCCTTCACAGCACCTTTTTGAACATCCGTTTTTCCTGTAAAGAAATTTTTGACCAAATAAAAAAAGCCCTTCACTTCGTCATCATCACTTGACGTTTGAGTGATAGGCTTTTCTCCTTTTTGAACATCAACAACTTCAGCTGTTCCAGCCATAGAGTAACCTGTAATTTCACCTTTTTTTATTTGCTCCCATATTTCATCAGAAGCCTTTGTAACAAGTACCCAGGAACCTTTTTTTATTTCTTCATTGCCAATCGTGAAGTCTGTCGGGGCGATATATGACTCGACAACTTCACCAACACCAGGGTTGAAGTCATGCTGCTTATCAATGTTACGGGCATCTTTCAAAAACCCATGAGCTGCTTTTTCAATTTCAGCTGCAGTCATGAAATCTCCGTGAGAATCTACCGCATCCGGCTCATAGACCACACCGTAGACTAGCTTTTGCTCTTCTTCCTCTTTGTTGACGAACACCTTCACTTCTTTTTGAAACGTCGGTTTCTCTTCTGATTTTGTGAGAAAGAACTGTTTTTTATTGGCACCCTTGTCCACATAACTAACATGTGTTATGTGAGCATTTTTTAATTCCCTCGGCACAATAGTTCACCTCCTTTCAACTATCGTTCAATAACAGCAATTGCGCTATTGCATTCTAAAATACATTCACCCGTTTCGGTATCAATAATTTTCACATTGTTCATGTCTAGGTATTTTGAATTCAACACATCCCCGATCTGCGACATTGCATAATCGCCTCTTGTGAATCCACCTTTCCATGACTTGTATATCTCGTCAATTCTGTTCAATTTAGCATCAGAGATACTCATTACCTTTCCTCCTACTTATTTAATTCTTCCAAGGTCTCTTGCCGCAACTGTTCCTTTTCTTCCTTAGAAAGCCCCAGAATATTTTCATCAACTACCGGACCCATTGCACAATGACAGTTTACCCTCTCACTAGCCGGCAAAGATGGATCCCTCGGGTAATCTGCTTCATGACCATTCACATCAAACTTTTCATCAACACCAACAATGGTTCCGTCTAACTCAACATGTGCAGGACGTGGATTGTTTTTCTTTGAACCGCTATGTTTCCACTTCTTACCCGTTACCGCTGGGCTTTGCATATAAGATTCCCATTGCGCCCTACTGGAAGCAGTTAAAATTTCTGTAATTGCAGTTTTCCGTGCCCTCTTTCTATCAAATTCAGGTAAATTCTTCATTTTTAGTTCTACATCTTGAATCGAGTCCCCATTTTCAATAGCAGATGTTAGTACCTCTTCAATGGCTTTATGGGTATTCAACTTCATCAAATCTGCTAGTTTGATAGACCAATCTTTAATCCAGTTCACCGTTTGGGCAGATGTCTCGACAAAAGGGATATCAGGATCAATTGATTCCATCAACTTTTTGCATAATTCTTCAATTGTCAATTGAAGAAATTCTGCCGTTACCTCACCGAACTCTTCAACAAATTCGTCGGCAGCAAAAAGATCATTGGTAAAGTACTGTAGCAACGCTTCTAAGGTAGGTTTGTCATCCTTAGATACAAATCCCTTAATTTCATTCAAATAAAGCTTCCGTTGGTTCCTAAGCAACCTAGAGATTGCCTTTTCATAATCTTCAACAATTTTGGGTAAACTCTCTAACCCGGGGAAGTCTGGTACAACCTCTGTGAGATCTTCATCATCTTCTTCCTCGGCCTTAGCAATAAAATCATTTAGGCTTTTAAGAAGCTTTTCTACCTTGTTCATGGTTTCAGCTCCTCGAGAACATCCCGCATATCTTTCAGCAACATAATTAAATCATTTTGTTGCTCTTTTGATTTCTGCATCATAATAGGGAAAGTTGTTTGCTGTTCCCTCAATATCATTTGGAATGGCAAGTTAAATTCTTCTGGCCATTCCTCAAGTGTTTTGCCTAAAACCCTACCTAACAGGTCTCTAAGGTCATTCGGCGAAACAGCTCCAGCATTAATAAAAGGCGTTAAGACCTTTGCAATTTCTACTGGGTCCCTAAAGTCAGGTCCTTTCAAAGTGATTTTTACACGTTGCAATTCCAACGCAGGAAGAAATAATGTGTTTAATTTGTTTGCTAGGGAATTTCTTTCTGGCTGAAATACTTGCTCCTCTGTTATTTTTCGAGCTGTATCCGCCGTTGCTCGGTTGTATTCATGAGCTTCACCGGTATAAAGTGGCGGCAATCGAAAGGCTGAGCGCAACTTTTCTCGCGTTTTTTGGTCATATTCAAGGAACAAAGCATCCTGCTGTAGAACTTCCGCTAAGGATTTTATTTGTACTTTCACAGGTGCTGGTTTGTCCATTCCGGTATCGGTTGTTGTTTCAATCCCTTCTGCTTCTAACAGCAAAAATTTATGCGCATTTTCCACTCCTTCGATGCTGTTCATATATTCCTGTAGTTGGTTAAAAGATGTTTCCGAAAGCATTCCGTTTTCCACAATAATTGCAGCAGGAGTATGTCTGCCTTGTTTGAAGTACATGTAATTCAATTCTTCTGCTTTTCTTGCTCCGTACAAAGAAACAATATGGCCAATCCATCTAGGAATACCGTATGTTCCGCTGCCTATTTTAAAATGGATTACTTCCGTAGCTCTCAAGTGCTCTGGTGTGTTTTCATCAAATTTGCCATTTGTCAGATTCATCACTCGAGGATCGCCATACTCCTTAAAAAACACCTTCTTGCCGTTCACCATTTGCACATATCGTCGGAATTTTTTCCAGCGTTTGATTTTTTTAGGCACTCCGTTTTCTGTGATGGTAAATTCAACTTCTTCCGGCACTGTATAGGAGCACACTCGCATATTCTGACAGTCAACATATTCAATTCCAGCTGGCCTTCCTAGCCCATCTCTCAAAACCTCGATAAAGCCGTTTCCCGTCTTTTCACGATCTTCAAGAGCATATCCTAAAATTGTTTCAGCCGATTCATCAAAATGGAGATACTTGATGAATTCTTCTAATCTCACCCATTCATTTTCAACTTGTTTCTTTACTTTCTCCGAAACATCTTTTGCATTGATATCGAAAGTGTAATCTGGTTGGAGTCCAAAACCTACAATATTGGTTCGATAAGCATCGACGCATTGCTGAAGTATCGTCGAGTATTTAGCAATGCGTTTCAATTCCTTTAAATTGTACGGAGGTTCGATTACTTCATCGCTGTACAAATTCTTGAATTCATCTTCATATATTTGGCGTGTCGTTGCGCTTGGTGCTTCTACCTTCACAACGCGCACTCTCATTTGCTGCTGTGCCATAGCCTACCTCCTTTCTCTGTTTGGTCTTTGCCGTACTTTCGGTTTTTCTTTCAGGTCTGCGACTTCATAATCATCGAGCGCATACCATATAGCCGAAAGGGTATGAGGGTCTCTATTAAATTCGTCTTCAATGATGTTTCCGTTTTTGTCTTTGGCATATGTTAAATCTTTAAGTTCAAAAATGGTATTAGTGCATCGGTCTGAACAAATAATTTTCTTGAACCGCTTTATCTTTTTTGTATATTGCAGCCTGGATCCTTGGAATTTTCGTGCACCAACCATATTAAAACCGAGCTCTCGAAAATAACGGATGGTTTTTGGTTCGGCGCTATCTGCCTTTATCAGTTCTTGGGTCTCTTTAAACTCTTTTATATCCTCTGCTGTTTTCGGGTCCGTTTTATCCCGATCGTAATATTCCCAATAGATATAAAGAATTTTCTTATCATGATCCACCGCCAAACGTATTAAGGCGTTGTAAGAATCAACAAAACCGAAGTCCATGCCAACACGTTTTATCGGCTTACGAATGTTTGAAATAGCTTCCATAACTTTATCATGCGGAGCTACTTCAAATTGAGGAAATACCCGAACTCCGTTAACGCCAAAATGACCTTTCCGGGCAATACGGTAAAGGTCTGGATCATAATCTTTCAATTCTTCCAGCTGGGCTATATAACTTTCAGGAAGAAACAAATTATCATCGGCCGTCGAATGATGATAATAGGTATCGTTTGTTATGATTGTACGTTTTTCATACAGTTCTTTGTCATCAAGAATTAGTCGTTTATTTTGTTCATCTTTAAAGAAATGCTTATACGTCCAATTATCTTCACCAACAGGATTTGTTGAGAGAATCATATGAAGCTTCAATGTTGGATGACGTAAACGTCCAAGCAGTTCTTTAAAGCCTTCATATTTGACTTCGGAACACTCTTCAACCCAAATAATTGAGACGTTATGAATTGATTTCAGCTTGGCAGGCTTGTCCATTCCCTTAAAAATGATTTTTGATCCGTTAGGGAAACGGATTTGCATTGGAGAAACGCTGCATTTAATTTTATTTTCAAAACCCAGATCGTTAATGATTTCTTCAAACAATGAGTAACATGATTCCCTTATCGTTTCATAAACTTCACGAACAACAAGTGCTGTTCGTTTTTCCTCTAATAGCTTTAAAATCAACTTGAGTGCAATATGATAACTTTTAGATGAACCGTAACCGCCGACAAGAAAATAAAACTTATGGTTCCAATCAAATAGGAAATCTTCAAAGTGAGGGTTCACTTCTTTTTCAATAATCATGAATCCTCACCCTTGCCTTTCCGCTTGATGAGGATTTCAATCGGCTTGTCGTCGGAACCGGAAGAAATTTTTTCAACCTCCGCCTTCGTTTTCTCGATTCCTAACCGCATTTGCTCAAGTTTCAATCGACGTTCATCATCCATGCTTGCCATCTCTTCAAATTGTTTAATCAGACTTCGCAATTCAGACATTGCCCTAGATTGAGCGTTTAGGAACGTAGCATGACGATCCCAAGCAAACTGGAATTCATATTCTCTTTCAACATAAGTCGGAATTGATTCAACATTCCCTTTCGGATCCTTGCTAACTTCCAATTCCGTTTTCTCTTTTTTGAGCTCTTTTATCATTTCATTCTTGTCTTGAACGAACATAATTTTCTGCGCCCGAATGATGGCTGCGTATTGAATCATGATTTGATCCCAAACAAGATCAGCAGGACTTTTCTCTCCCAGCATCCCCATGATTTCTAGCGTTTCTTGCGGGATGTATTTCGAGAAGAAGCCGTGCTTCAACGCATTTTGATTTCCTTTGGGAGCCGAACCACCCTTATTACCCTTTGCATTTATATTCCCGATAGGTGCGCCTCTTTTATTTTTTGTGTGCACACCTTTTTCTTTGTGTGCGCCCTTTTCGCGTGTCCAGCCATACCGTTTTTTCCATGACTTGACCGTATTCAAAGACACCCCATATTTTTCAGCAATGTCTTTGTATTTCATCCCTTTGACATAGTCCTTTTCTGCTTTAATATGATCAGCTGCCATCTACATCACCTGCCACCTCCGCGTTTGTGTTTGTTTTGGAGCAAAAGAAAAAGCACCCCGAAGGATGCCATCATAAAATTAAAATAATAGTTCTATTGATTTGATTTCGCCAACTTTTTTCGTTTCCCCAGTAGATTCCTTCATCACTTCCATATTTTCTGATTTCTGTTGATGCTTGAGTAAGATTGCAATTTGGTCTGCTGTTAACGCCACATCATGAGATTCTGGCCCCCACGAACTACCGTCTTTAAAATGATAAACCAATTTATACCTTTTATACATATTATCCCTCCTCTTCCCTCATTCATTTCGGTACAAAGGAGTATCTTCCCTACCATATTCGTTCGTCAAATTCCAACAAAAGATTCATTTCATAAGTCCTTTACATTCAGGAAACAATGTGTTATTTATATGTTAAGTAATATCTTCTCATCCTCCCTTTGGTCTGTATCGTCCCTTCCACCAAAGGGATTTTTTTATGCCAGGAAAGTTCCTCCTCCCCGTCCTGCCTTCCATTTTACACAGCCGATAGTTCATCTTGCAAAATTGTATCCTTTGGAACATTTGGAACATCTGGAACATTATTCGCTAGTTGTCCCACTATGGAATCCTTTAGTCTGCGAATATGCGAATGAGAAAGACCCATATGCATCGCGATCCAGCGATAACTTTTTCCCTCAAGCAACCAATGCAGTACCTCAAGTTCCCGTTCATCAGTAATCAAGTGCATTCTCTCCTGAATCGCTTGCACTTTCCACTCATATTCCTCAATTTTCTTCCATCGCTTTTCCCGACGGAGATATTCTCTGTAGATCGGATCCCCGGTTAATCCCTTAGGCTTTGGAAGAGTTGATTCATCACCATATTGAGCAGTAATTCCTTCTCCTGCATGTTTTAGCGAATCCCGCATGATCTTAATCGAATTGATCATCCAGTGATAGTCTTTTAGGATTTGTTCAACTTCTTCTTTTAACATAGAAATATCACTCCTTATCCCTTATCGTTGTCTAAAAGCTCCGCCTTTGCCGCGGCGATAAACCGGCCGATCCATTCCCATGAGTTCCCTCAGTTCACGCTCCGAAAAATCTTTCCTTGCCCGCTTGGGTTTTGGTTCCTTTTGATTTCTTGCTGGGCGATGCATCGTTCTCATTATGCATTCCTCCTAATTTAAAAAATAAAAAAGGACACCAATCATACAGAAATAGCCATGCTATTCTGTACAATCAGTGTCCTCACGCTCTCGGTCTTGGACATATTTGGTTCTATTCCCATTATATCAAGCTGTTTAAATTCTGTCTTTCAACATAATAGGATGGGAATTTTTACCCATTAACAAAACCAAGATTACTCATTAAATAGGTATTATTATCCATTTACTACAAATGTAATCATTTATAAAATTTAACTTGTAAAAAATTGAAGGGAAGGTTTAAAAATGAAATTAAAAAAGGTTAAGATTCTCATCGCATTAATTATTAGTTTTTGTTTTGCTAGCATGGTAAATCCTGCGGAAGCAGCTTATCTCGTCAGTATGACACAAAGTGGAAACAAATATATCTACTCTAATAATCCCGAATCTATTCAAGGGACAATGGTAAGTTCTTCTCCATACGGAAAATATACTATTGATCAACCTCTCCAAAGTTCAACAACCTATGTAGCAGAATTTTATCACCACAATTATACTGGAGATTCTTTGCGTGTAGGAATTGCTATTAAGAACAATAACAGCTATACAGCAAATGTAAGAGTTCAAAATAAGGCAATTTTAGCTGGTCAATATACTTTGGAAACCTCTACATCTGTTCTTAGAGATTTTGGGAATAGCACAAACGATCAAACAATTTCCATTCCTGCTAACAGTACTGTAACAATACTTTACACAGATGTACCAACTCAATACATTGTGAATGGGAAAGTAAAATTTACTCCTCAAGCAGGGAATATGAATGCGCGTGTATTCTTTATTTCAACAAGCAAATACAATGTAAATAATATTTTTAGTTTGCCAAGAGCAACATCTGCAAACAGTTCAATGACTACCGCTTTCTTTAACTATGATACACGTACTGTCAATGTAAACGCAGCTACTACTCCTAGTTTCTATCTATCAGCATATCAAGACAACCCCGGAGAATACGAAACGGGTACAAATGTTTTAGGTAGCTCTAAGTTATTAGGAAACTATGGAATTGTTTATGATGTTTATTTAAGTAACGCAGCCGGAAAACGAATTAAAATTACACCGAACTTAGCTTCCCAAGGTGCTACTCAAGCGCAAATTGTATTATGGACAGCTTCTAACTCTTGGTATAGAACAACTTATGTGAATCGTTCTAGCTCCCAGCCATATTGGTTAATGTCTGTACCTAGCGATGGCCATTTTAAATTTACCCTTCCTGGTGGAAACTTCGGAAACGTTCTATTCGAAATAATCAACTAATATAGTATTAAAACAAAACCTGCCAGCAATAACTGTTGGCAGGTTTTGTTTTTCTAATAGTACCTCCTTAATGAATAACACCAAACAAACGGCTTATCCCGTTCATTTAGTGTCCTCGGTTCTTCCGTAGGACTTAATCATTATTTTGAAGTAAAAGCTTGCTTTCATTAAGAATTTAGTAGATAATCAAGTTTAATATATTAAAAAGTAGGTGATATATTGGGTAATGATGCGAATTTGATGTCAAAAATATACGATTTAAGAATGATGATGATTCAGCATGGAATTAACAAAGGCTTATCTGACCCAGAAACTATCAAATATAGTCAACTGCTTGACCAATTAATTTTACAAGCACAATTAAACAACGACTTCTAATTACTAATATTAAATTCCCACTCTTAATCACATCTAGCACTTTCCCATCTTTCTAAATTACTGTATATTCGCCGTATCCAGTTTGAAGAACTTCTATTTTAGTAATTCTTCCGTCTTTCACTACATACAACGAGTTTTCCATAAGAGAAATTTCTACAGTCACTTTATCATTATTTACGTTCATCAGAATCTCTCCCATTAGTATAATTTAATTAGATTACGGAGATCATAGTATTAGAACAAGGCCACATCCAGTATTCCGCCTCCACCAGAACGGCCTTGTTCTTTTTTGTTTTTATTCTTTAAATCTTTAATAAGCATGTCCTCTATAGATAGACAGTATGAGTTGAAAAATTGGTTTCATTTATCAAATTAAAGTAAAATCCATGTTTATCCAAAACACGATGTAAACTTTTTCATACACTAACAGTATCCTTCGAACGAAAGGAGGAACTTCCATGTCTCAATACGGTGGTGGATCTTATAATAATGGTTTTGTATTAGTTATAGTATTGTTTATCTTATTAATTATTGTCGGCGCATCTTTTATGAGTTACTAACATCTAAAAACAAGAAACGCCGATCTAACCAGCTGCCTCCTTCACAGGGATATTCTGCTCAGTTGGGATATCCCTTCTTTCTCAGGTCCATATATTGTTTCAAACAGTCTGAATGTTTATAAATATTTTAAGAGGTGATTTTTCTAATGTTTAATAGACCAGTTGTATGTCCACCTAGATATATGGTGCGAGACCATTTTGTTCCTCGTGTAGTTCCTTATATCCATCCGGTTGTCAATATTAATCGTTACAATATCGTCAATGTTCCTAGACATATTTATCAACCTATTACAAGAAATATCATTATTGACCCTGGATATCCTACTCGTTGCTGTTAAATAACAACACAAAGCGTCCTGCATTTTTCTTATGTAGGGCGTTTTGTGTTGTACTTTTCACTTTAAAACAACTCGCTTTCCTCGAATTTGATTCTTGCTGTTTTTCCCTTTGCTGTTTCAATGATCGTAAAACCGTGTTCGACGGCTTCCGCTACCTTTGCTTTCCCTTGCACACCGTCAATCACAACGACAAGCACTTTTCCTGGAACAACCGGATGCGAGACTGTCATGTTATCTATATCAATCTGCAATTCTTGCGCTCTTTTACTACTCACCGGAATCCCTCCATGTGGTATAATGAAGTTAGGTGGTCGGGAGAAATCTCGGCTTTTTATTTATCTGTTTGATAACTGACTATATTCAAAGTCAATTTTTAATAGGTCGTTTGTTCGAATACAATAGCGACAGCTATTTTCCACGCTACAATTCCCCGCAAATACTTCATACACTTCCGAAGTACAACCGCAATTCTGGCACATTTGCGCTGGATAAAATCCTAGAACAACCTTCTGGCAACATGCACATTTGGAATCATAGCAGTTTGTTTCTTTATTCCAGTACGGCAACATACACGATCCGCAGTCTGTGCACCAATGGTCGTTTTTTGAGATTAAAGCAAAGGTATAAAAAGGCACGTATTGATCTTGATCTTCAGTAATAAAATCAAAGATCGTCATCTGTTGGGCCATCATCTTCCTATCCCTCGTTTCTTGCGATTCTGCGGCCAGCGCCAGTCAATGAGCCGGCGCTTGTCATGATCGTACTGCTTTGGCCGTGGCCGATTCCGATAGGCTTCCAACTCCTCGGGCGTCAAATAGCTGACGGTCACCGGGCCATTGAATGACTTTTGTTTCATGTGTTTTCCCTCCTAATCGGCGTTTCATTTCATCACGCGCCCGCTGTTTGTAGCAATCAGGGCATTTTTCATAGTGAAGAATGACGTGCAGCTGTTTGAACGTTGCCTTTGACCAATCCACGGCGCTCCTCCCTTTCCAATCGCTCGTATTCCTGCTGAATTTCCTCAAGGGTCAACTTGGAGAGCAATCGGCCGGCGCTTGTCGCAAAAATGACTCTTCTCCGCAACCGCTGCATGAGTACATGCTTTAGCAACAGCACTCTCCTTCCTCCTTTGCTTTTACTTTTTCAAAAAAATGATCGAGCGTTGATGGTGGGTACATTCTCCCGTTTACCCGAACCGACACGAGCCGCTCTCTCGTAATCTCATATCGCTCCAATATCTCAATCAAAGCCGCTTCGGATTGAATGCTTCCGGTAAATCCGGACGATTCGCCCAACATCGTTGCGATACTCCAAACGGATCCATAACGGGTAGCCCATCAACATCACCCGTCAGGATTGTTTTTATATTTTTTTAGCCGTTCTTCTAGCTCACGCCGCTTGCGTTCCAATTCCTCTTGGTTCGAATGTTTTTCATCTTCTTCGGGTTGTGAATAGTCAGGATTGAGCCAATCCGGGATCATTTCCGTGCGAGTCGGCTTTCTTGATCCGTTAGAGCCATTGCGTTTTTTTGCTTGCTGCTCTTTGAACGCTAGTTGAGCAGCACGAACCTGCTCGACCGTTCGATATCCTTTCGAAGCCCAGTCGCGCAAAATGGTTTCGACGTAGCTCCATGATTTAGCGCCGTTCTCCACCGCAATTTTCATCGCTTCTAAAACTAGCGCCTCGGATGTGTCATCGATCCAAGTTGATATTCTTTCGCTTATGTAGCTGCCGATGGCGCCGAAGCCGTTTTGTTCAAAAAAGGCAAATGGATTCATAGATTGGCGCACGCGCACGTCTTCTTCTACTTCTTTTTCTATATCTGTAGTAATCTCTGTAGTATTCTCTGGTATTGGTCTGTTCAAATTGAGCAGCTCGTCTGTGCAAAATGAACAGATGGACTGTTCATTTTGAGTAGATGGACTGTCATTTTCGTCAGTCGACTGCTCATTTTGAACAGTCGAAGTATCAACTTGAGTAGTCGATTGTTCCTCTTGAAGTTGCTGCAGTTTTTCGTAGTTGATTCGATACCACTTTGTTTTATCAATTTTAGACCGATTAAAATTCCCGGTAATAATTAGCCCTTGCTTCTCTAATTTTGTGATAATACGGCGGATTGTGCTCTCCGACCAGAAAGGAAATTGCTCTTGCCATTCCTCATAGGTGTTGTAAACCCACTTGTACCCTTCGTAAGTGTGGGTGCTACGCTCTAACCAATAATGCAATTGTTGCAAAATAATGCTTTCGTTTAACCCTACTGTTTTCGCCAGCGATGGCAAAATCACCAACGGCTCGTCGTCTAAAAGAAGATTTGTAGACACCAGTATTCCCCCTTGCTTTCTCAAACTCCGTCAGGAAAAGGGGAAGCTCCCTATTCCTGAACAGTTCCTTCCACTTCCGTTTCGATTACTTCCCCTTCCAGGTATTCCGCTTCCATATCAACATAATCCTCGACGTGTTCCGGTTCTTCGTTGAAATCGCGACGAACTGTTTCATCAAGCGAAACATTGCGCTGAATTTCGATCGAGATCGGCAAATATTTAATGAGTTGGCGAATAACCGTTTTCTTGGCCATTGCTTCGTACTCCTCACGCCACGGCCCGGACTCTTTCGCCCTAGAGTATTTGTCACGAAGGCGATTGATTTCTTCGACCGACATAACGTGAAACGCATGTCCACCATCTTTGAACTTGGCGTACGCGTAGAACCCGATCAATTTTCCGCGATCGCCGAACAGCAACGGCTTGTGGCGCAAACGTTCATCAAGTCCGTATTCAAATTCAAATTCATCGTTTTCATAGACTGCTTCGGCTTTAATCGTTTCAACCTCGCCGGATCGGCGGACTAAGTCGATTAGCCCTTTATAGCCGATCACGAATTGGACTTCTTTCGTTCCGTTTTTCCGATTCTTGAATGGGATGAGGTAGCAATGCCCGAGCAAGCCCGGCTCAAGACCTAATTGAGCCGCCTGCATGATCGCACCGAGCAGGCTCTTGATTTCGCACGATAGCAGTTCAGGATTTCGACGCATTTCTGTGAGAGCAATTCGAATAAGACGATCGCCATTAAGATGTTTCGGCAGTGCACGTTCTAATTCCGGTTTCATTTGTTGAAGGAGATCGGCGACGGTGACCTTGCCGCCGTTTTGTTTTTTAGTCACTTGGCCGCCGTTTGCTTTTGTCACTAATTGATTTTTGATTTTTTCCGCTTGTGTCATCACGATACCACCTTTCTAGTTTTTTTATTTTTAGAGATACTGAATCGACGATAGGTCGCCGTTTGGACGTATTGACGATACAAATCCGGGTGTTCTTTGGCAAATCGTTTAGAATCGAACCGGTTCGAGTTCACGACCGACCATTTCACGACGTACTCACTCGTACGGCCACGCTCACGTTCGCCCAACAGAGCTTTGATTTTGTTCTCAATCTCCGCCTTTTTCTCGCTCTTTTCCTTGATCTCCGCGTTTACTGCCTCTAATTCGGCGATGAGCGCATCCACTTCCCCAGGCAGCTCTGCTTCGTCATCCACGACAGACTTCACCGGATACAAGAGGTTCAATAGGTTTGTACTTGCTTCGCTTCCGTCCACTTCCGGTGGACGCTTTTCGATGACGCGTTGCCAAAATTCCGCCTCAATTTCAATCAAGTAATTGATGATTTCTTCGTCGCGTTCGATGACATCCCAACGAAACTTGTTACCACCGATTAAGACCGCGATGTACCATTTAGAGCGACCGGTAACAGCCATGTAGTGCTGGCATTGGATGAAATATTGATCCGGAATCTTTTCACCTTCCACCCATTCATCCTTGAGATATTCGCTCGCCGTTTTGCACTCCAGCCCAGCATCTTCGCCGACAACGAGCCGATCCACGTTGGCAATCATAAATGGGTATTCGGGATGGCACAGGATCGCATTCCGGCGTCGAACTTTCAAGCCTGTTCGCTGGCTGAATTCCTGTGCGACGATATCCTCTAGGATTGTCCCCCAATAAGCTGCTTCGCTCGGCACGGATTCCTTCACACCTTCCACTTTTTCGTAATACACTTGAATCGGACTTTTATATTTGTTAAGGCCTGAAATGGCGGCCGCATCCGAGCCGCCGATGCCTTTCTGACGTAACCGCAACCAATCTAGACGGCTCATATTCGCCGTTTCAGCAAGAACAATCATAGAATCACCTCTTCGTATTCGACTGTTTCTAATAAGTGCTCTGCTAAACAATGAGTGTCACAGAACAAGTCCCCCTCATAACGAATAGCTTCATGTTCTTGATATAATTCACGGTAACAATGCGTACATTTGGCAACTTCCGGTAGAGATTGTGCGTCGCGTAAACCGATAGCAAAACGATCAAGATTCATATTAAGTTCCTCCCGGACAAAAATTGTGTTATACTTTTCTTGATTGAAATTTTTAGACATTCTATCTTTTTAGCTCACTTGTCAGAGTGAGCTTTTTTCTTTTTTAATCATTTGTGACACAAAATCGATTTTGATACCGCGACGACGCATGTCTTGGACAATAGCCGTCAATTGTGCACGGCGAGCTTTCTGGAGCAAATCCACTTCTTGCAACATGATTTGTTCGCCTCCCTTTCTTTTCAGACAGACTGAGCTATTTTTCTTTGATAAATTTTTTCTTTTGCCGCAAGTTCAGTGGCAAGCAACAACGCTGGATTATTCCGTAATTTCGCACAAAATTCGCGAACCTCAGAAGCTTTCATTAAACGACTTGCCGTAAAGCAAATACTCATTGTTTATCTCCCTCCTTAGCATTTGATAAACCCTTTAGATTTGAGCTTAGAACGATGTTTTTGCCACATCTTTAGCCATGAAAACCCATAGTCTACGCAGATGACCGCCACGTATTGCGTAAGCGCAACAATCGCATCGATCGCCTGCATAATCGCTTCTTCCAAATGATGTTTGTCAAATTCTCGAATGGATCGAGGATGATTGGCGACGCAGACGTTTTCAATCGCCTGCAGCGCCTCTGCTAGTTCCTCTTTTGTTTTCATGGCGACGCTGGCCCGATGGAGATCCACGACCTCGCCATCCAGCTTCACCGGCCCCCATCCGGTATACTCGGCGGCCGCCTCCATCGCGACCCACGGATTGTTGTGTTTTTCGGCGAAATATTTTGAAACGTTGGGCTGCACTCGATACCGCCCGTTCTCCTGATGCGATACCGATTCGCGAGATTCATAGATTTCAAAGGACAATTGCTGCTGGGTCATGTTGGCTTCCTTTCGTGCTTCTTTTGCCGCATCGGCGGCTCTACCACGTTTCATGCTCCCTTTTCTCCTTTCTACCATCCACATTGTCAGAACATGCTACTATTACTACGAAACCTTTTTTGGCAACCAGCTTTCGATATAGCGCAATGCTGCTTGTAACTCTTTTCTCTTCACGTCTTTGTAACTGGCAACGCCGAATCGATCCTTGATTTCCCTATATAGTTCACGAAAAAGGCGAGATCGCTCTTTTGGATCCGTTTCAAGCTCATATACTCTTTGAGCGACGCCTTTTTGAAGTCGGCGTTGTTCGCCGCTTGTGAGTGTGATTTGTTCATCAACTTTGTATTCGATTTCTAAAATTTTGCGTTGCTGTTGACTCACAATTTTTTCAAGTTCATCTGTTCTTTCTACAGTTTCGGCAGTGAGTTTTAATGATTGAATCAATGCTGTACGATCATCAAGGACTTTTACCTTGTTATTTTGGATGTATTCCCGCATCCGTTTGAATTCTTGAAGAAACTTAACTTTCATTTTCATAGCTTCAGGTGTTACATAGCTCATAGCAACTAAGGCGAAAGCATCTTCTGTCATGTTAATTTTTCGATATTCACGACCACGCTCGTTTGTGTATGTTGACTCCTCAAAGTTGTGGAGTGAAAATTCTGGTTCACCTGCTTCTTGGAGCTTGGTTATTTGATTTTCAATATCCCGTAATACAATGTCATGTCGTTTACCGAATACTTCTGCAACAATCAGACTGTCCGTTACCGGTTGGTTATTAACAAGAAAAACCAGTTGTTTCATTTAATCACCTTCCTTAAATATTCAGTATTGTTTTCGATCCACTGGAATACAGCGTCGCGCGGATAACGCGCTTTAATGTTTATCAGCCTTGGAAAAGTAGGATTCGAAGTCACTTTGATAACAGTCGGCATGGCGATTTGGAGAATTTCGGCTATGTGCTTATTAGTTAGAACTGGCGGGTATGAAAAACGTTTCATGCCGTCTTCAACCCCTTTTTCATAAGCCTGCCGAAACAATTCTTCCATGCGCGCTTTAAGCAAGTTAGCTTCGAGTTCATCAAAGGTGATAACTGTTCTTGGCAATGTTAGATCACCTCCTTTGAAGGTGTTCCTCGCTTCCTGTCGAATATGGTAGACGGGAAGGAGGTGAAAATATGGCTAACAGTAAACAAACGTCAAAATCTGTGGCCAAAAAGGCTAGTAAGATTCTTAGAGATGGCCGTTATAGTAAAACTTCTAAAAGTGTTGCTGGCAGTGCACTATCCCAAACTAAAAAGAAATAACTTGAATTTTCTCTTGCTGAAGTTCAATGGATACGATCATTGAACTATTGATGATTACTCGGAATGTGTCAGACTTCACACCAATGAAATCTTCTGGCACATTCTTCTTTAACCACTCGGGAATATCTTTTGTTAATTCAACTTGTTCATATTCATCACCAGTAACAAGAACCAATTTTTTTACTTTTATTTAGATCACCTCCTTACATGTAGCTGGGGCTCATCTGTTAAGGAACCCGGTGCTTTTCAATGATTGGCAATAAATCGTCTAAGAAAGCATGAGCCGCTGCCAAATGGGTGTCTGTAATCTTTTCTACACGCTTCACGTCCACGATAAAACGAATGAGTGTGTAGAATCCTTGTTGATACTTATACTTTTTTGGAGATTGCGACTCATCGAAGTACTGCGTTAGGAAATCATCAAATTCGCTTTTTTAATTCATGCCAATGTGCGCGGGGCTGGTGCTGCCCCAACTCTTTAAGCACATCTTCGCGAATTTGCTGATACAGTTGCTCATATTCAGCTTGCGTGAGTGGCATCGTCATCCTCCTTTAACAGTTCATGGCTCGATACACCGAGGGCTTGGGCGATACGTTCAAGCATTGAAAGTGATGGGTTCGCCTTGTTCTTTTCAATCTTATTTATCGTAGAAACATCCGCTACTACCATATCTGCCAACTGATATTGAGTAAGACCGCGTTTTGTTCTGATTTCGCGGATTTTAAGTCCTAATTTTTTGTTCATTATTGGATTTGCCTCCTTTCTTACCTAAATTTTATTGATTAAAATCCAATAAGTCAATATTAATTTTGAATTTTATCCAATATTTTTAGCTGTTTATTGATGTGGTAGAATTTTTATTGAATATAATCCAACAAAGGTGATATTATGTTTGATATTGGAAGTCGCATTATTGCTTTAAGAAATTTACATAATATATCAGCAAATAAATTGTCGAAGGAACTAAATGTTGACCCATCAACTATTAACAAAATTGAAAAAGGAACAGCTAAGCCATCAATTGATTTGCTTTTTAAGATTTGTAGCTACTTTAACATCACTCTAGCTGAGTTTTTTGACACGCAGACTTCCGATCTGCCTCCCGATCTCTTGCAACTCATTGAGACTGCGAAAAAGCTGACTCCAAAGGAAAGACAAAAGATAACCGAGTTAATTCAGACCTTTTTAGAAACGCGCTCATCATCCATCGTTTTGCCAGCAAGTTCTCTTAAAGGTGAGCTCAGATATAAAATCGCAGAGCACTTCAGCAAATCGCCCGATGCTAATGAAAAGGCGTAGCCCTATTCCTTCTTGTCGAGTGAAGACGATGGAAGGAGGTGATGGATGAAACAATGTACGAGCCGAAAGCTGTCGATCATATCACTTCAAACGGTAAGCTCGTTTTAATGTACGACTACTTAGACAACGCTTACTCCCTTACAATTATGCTTGCTAATGATATTGTTGTCGGTATCAATCCAGAAGCCGATGAGATTTGCTTTATGGCACCTGACAAAGATGGAATATATACAGATGTTACCGATATCGTTTCTGCTAAGCCAACACAGGGAACAGTTGAACTGATGATGGGTGCACATCATCTTTGGTCTGTTGAGAGTTACAAAAATGCTCAGCAAATTGGCAAACAATTTCTGAATAAGTCATTAACGCAAATTAAGCTTTGCTATTATTCAAATCGTTAATTTTCGCCCAAACCTCTGGGAACAGCTCCTTGTGAAGCAGATCGACCGCTTCTTTTAGGTCTGCTTCACTGAAATTGTTCTGTTTCAACATGAGATGAAAATGGGCAATAATTACGTATTTGTTTAAAACGCTCACCTTACTCACCTCCTTACGTTATGCGGATGTGGAGAGGATTTTTTAACCCACTCCTTTTGTATGAGATTCTTGTATCTTGTTCCCAAATAAAATAGAGACATCTTCTTCAAGGATCTCAGCGACTAATAGCGCTTTATGCAACGGTGGAGTAGAATATCCGTTTTCCCAGTTACTCACAGCTTGTTTTCCTTTATAGCCAACCATTAACGCAAGCTCTTCCTGGCTTAATCCTTTTCTGTTTCTTGCGTTGATAAGATGGATATTTTTCAATCAAATCACCCCCTCTTTGTATGGGATTCTTGTACTTTGTGATTTTATTATAAGTACAAGAATTTCATATGTCAACACAAAAATACAACTTTTTTGTACTTTCGTTTATTTTATATACTTTTGTTGTACAATTTACTTGTACGAAAAAGTTTTTTATCTTGCCTATGAAGAATTGAAACACTCTGTGCTATCAGTCATGAGCACCTAGCCTTCTTATTTTTATCTTACCTATGAGGAATTGAAACCGAAAAAGGAAGGTGCAAACCTTGCTAGCTCAAAGACTAAGATTTACTAGAAAAGCGAAGAAGCTAACCCAGGAAGAACTAGCTAAGATTGTTAACACTACTAAAGGAACCATCAGCAATTATGAAAACGGTCATAGTACACCTTCAAATGAAATGCTATCTTTATTGGCGGATGCGCTTGACACTACTACTGACTATTTACTTGGCAGGACTGATAACCCATCATCCACATCAAAAACCCGTCTACCTGAACTATCGGAAAAAGACGAACGCGACATCGCTAAACGTCTAAAAAAATTTAAAGAAGAGATTGAAAAATCTGATGGGCTAGCTTTTAGTGGTGAGCCTCTATCAGAAGAAGCAAGGGAATCTCTTATTGAATCGATCGAACATATTTTTAGAATGACACAAAGAATCAATAAGAAATATACACCGAAGAAATATAGTAAGGATGAATAATTTAACTTTCAGGGGTGGTTTTCATGAGTTTTATAAGAAAACTCGCTAATTTATTTTCAAAAAAAGAAACTCAAATAACGCCTATGAACCACCAACCAAGAAAAGTTCTGGATGATGAAGTTACATTGTCTCCCCAAAAATTTGAAATAAATCGGCTTATCAACAATGGTGGTTTAACGATCGAAGAAATTTTAATGCTCGCATTGATTGAAGAAAAGGATACTAACAACGATTTTTTCCCAGGGTTTTGGCAATACTCTTATAACGTAAATCCAAAGTTATTATTTGCCAATCTCATAAAAAAAGGTTTCTACTTAAAGGAAAAATCTTTAACTACTACTCTCGAGAGAAAAACTGTTGATGAATTAAAGGAAATATTGAGAAAACACAATTTAAAAGTAAGTGGAAGAAAACAAGAATTAATCGATCGCATTTTAAACGAACTTTGTGAAGAAGAATTAAATTCAATTGAATTAATTGAGGTGTATAAAAGAAACGAGAAAGCTAAAGAGATAATTGAAAAAAATGAACATATTATATTCTTTCATAGAAATCAGACAGAGATATCAATTTATGAAGCACATGATTTCAAAAATAAAAACCCACATTACTCCCCTGTCGAAATAGCGAGAGAATTAATAGATTTAAAAGCTAAAAGACATATTGCCAACAAGGATTGGGGATTATATCGTAACACAAGGGTTTCTTTAGCGGAAATTGAAATAAAAGAACAAAATTTTGATATCGCTTTAGCTTTACTATTTGAAGTTTGTTATCTCGATTTAAGTGGAATGAGCAATAATTTTGATCTTAATTTTTTGTATATTTATGAAGATCGTTTCTTCCCTTATGAAAAAAGTATACATACATTAGCACCTGGAATCGTTAATTACATTCGGAAATTAAAAGTAAAACTCGAACTGACAGACGAAAATCTTAAACATCTCTATCTAAGTACAATGCATAAATATCAAGTACCGTTTCACTTATTTACAAAAGAAGAAACCGCAAACATATTAATTGCGGAAATCAATAATGATGTAAACACTTTAAAAGAAATATATAAAACTGCTAGAAAAAGATATTTTAATAAAAGTAAGTATGGTTCAAACAAAAAGTGGTGATTTCATGTGGTTGAAAGGAAAAGTAAATGAATTGATTAAGAAACACAAAACCACTAACCCCTTCGATATAGCATCAAGAATGAACATACATATTATCAAGTGGGATTTACACGAGGAAATTAAAGGGTTTTACAAATACGATCGCCGGAATCGATATATAGTCATTAATTGCAACCTAGATGATAATTTTCAGCGCTATGTCTGTGCTCACGAACTTGGACACGCAGTATTGCATACCAAGGTCAATACACCCTTTCTAAGAGCTAACACTTTTTATTCAATAGACAAAATCGAACGTGAAGCAAATGAATTTGCTGTGCGTCTCCTTCTTTATGACAAAAATTTAGAAGATTATGAAACCAAATACGATGTTTTGAGAGAAAGTGGGATTCCATATGAAATGGAAAGGTTTTTATAAAGATTCAGCAAAGTTTATAAACCCTATCTAGGGTTTTATATAAACTTTATGTGGGAGGGGATTAAATCAAGGTACTTAAATTTTTTTACTATTTTATTAGTCATATTTTACTAGGTATATAGGATGGTGGTTAATGTCTGCTATAAAAGAAAACATCAAAAACAGCAGGATAGAAACATAAAAAATATTAATGCATCTAGGATAAGGCATCTAAGATAAACAGGCATTTGTTTATTTTATGGGAGGGATAATATGAGAAAAAACCTACTTAAGGAGAAAATAATTAGATTTTCACATTAGAGTAAGGAGGATTTTAGATGAGATCGCCAACTTTAACTGTTGAAGATGTAAAAAAAATTATTGATAATCAAGAATCTATATCTGACTTAGAATTTTTAAGTAAAGGAGGGCAAAAAGTAGTTTTTAAATGCAAAATTAACGATGATTACTATACCCTTAAATTCCTTGAATTATCTGACTGGGATGATTCAGGAGATTTAAACGAGACTCATGATATTCAGTCAGAAATTTTAGCTCGGGCAACTAGAGAAATAGATATCATGAGAAAATGTGACACACCAACTCTTGTAAAATTAGGCCCAATAGGTATGACACTTACTGAGTATAATGGAAAAAAGTTTCTTTACTTTTCAGAAGAATTTGTAGAAGGAGAAGATTTATTTCAAATTCTAAGCAAGAGAACACTATCCCAAATGGAAGCTATACAACTTGGTATTGATATCGCTACCGCTATAGAACATTTATGGTCTATCGGGATGGTTCATCGTGATATCAAGCCTAAAAACATAATGCGTAAAATGGATGGAACTTTTGTATTACTAGACACAGGTATTGCCTTCGACACCCAAGGAAAAGCTCTGACCCAAGCCTTTCATATTGTTGGCACAAGAATTTACATGTCACCGGAACAATTGGCAAATATTAAGGCATCCCTAGATTTTAGATCTGATCTTTATTTATTGGGGATTGTACTCTATGAATCATTGACAGGTAAACATCCTTTCTTCACCCCTGGTATCAACTCTGTGCAACTTGTTTCTAGGGTGATCGGCGGTGAATATGAACCAATTTCTCAATTATGTAAAGACATACACCCTAAACTAGAACGACTTATAAACAGATTATTATCTGTTCAACCACATTTAAGATATAGATCGTGCAGTTCATTGATTCAGCAACTAAAAAAGATAAGGGAGGAATTATAATGAAACTTTTTGCACAACAGGGACATGGGAAAGGTGACAAAATACATAGAGGATTAGACAATCAATCTTTAGATGGAGTTATTTTAAGTCCTCGTGACGAAAAGATAGAAAATCTTAATTCTTTGAAAGAAGAACTTGAACAAAATTATCCAACAAGTGAAATATTCTTCGACCCTCAGTTTTATTATGCAACATACATTGATGGTGCAAGTAAAAATTTAGATTCTTTAAATTATTATCCAGGTACAATTACCCTGTCTAATCTCCGATCATTACGCAATGTAAACCGATATGTCTCTAATTGCTTACTATTTCAACATGAATTTGGGTTAAATACTCTTGTATCTCCCACTATACTAATCCCAAGTTTTGCAGATCGCTACGCTCAAATATCATTAAGTATGGCTGAAGAATCAATTTCTGAAGCTAAAAAATTAGAAAAACCACTATTAATTTCATTGGTATTTAATGAAAGTGCCTTAAACGACTCTAGAAGTGTAAATGAATTTCTTAACGAACTGACTATGTTAGATACAGAAGGGTTTTACATTATAGTAGTTCGAAATAATACTAACTATGATCAAAAATTCGATGAAGTTACACCTTTATTAAATTTATTAACAATGATTTACTCTTTAGGCGAAATTAATGAGTACAAAGTAATAATGGGATATTCTGATATAGTTGGTTTATTATATTTAGCTGTAGGAGCTTATGGAATTTCTAATGGTTGGCATAACAGTTTACGAAAATTTACCATACAACAAAGAATATTACGTCCTTCAGGAGGAAGACCAGCTCGTGAAAGATATACTTCTTTACCGCTTCTTAACTCTATATTAGTATCTGAATTGGACTCGATTGCAAAAATTATACCAGCGTATAACGGAAATTTAGAAGATTACTTGAGTCAAACCCCTTATGAACACAGAATATTATCTGGCTCCAGCCCATCCGATGGATGGTCTAGAACAATTAGTCATTTACAGCATTGGGCCGCATTAAAACAAGGAATAAACAATATAAAAGATTTGGACATCTCAGATCGCTTGGAAAAGATTATAAAACAAATTAACCAAGCTAAAGCATTATATAGTATTTTAGAATCAATGGGTGTACAATTCGATCCCTCTTCTTCTAGCCATCACTTAGATAACTGGGATGCTGCGCTAAAACAATTTAGAGATATGCACAATTTATAAATTATATAAATAATTTTCCAATACCAACCAAATGAAATGCCTTTTTATTTGGTTGGTTTTGTTTTGCTTTTAGATGGGTCAAAACTTTTCCGTTTTCGTCGATGCTAATCAATCCTACACCGTTAGCCTTAAATAATTCAATATTATGTAACGCAGGCGATATATATTTTTTCGGCATTACAACCCACGAATTATTGGCAAATCCAAAGTATTGTGTTGCCTGGTATAAAGCCCTTCTCCAATTATAAAGTTTGACCTCATAGGCATTAAAAACAACTTTTGGTATCTTAAAATCCGGATGTAGTATATAACTTTTATTACTGTTTTCCATCACAATCCCCTCATTTAATAATAAACGAAGGGATCTCCTTACGGTTGATTCAGTTAAACCAGTCCTATTTATTAAAAAATTTAAAGTTCTTGGAGCTTTCCTATGTAACAAAGAAATAATTTGCGCATTTGTTAAATTTGACAATAACATCGCTTTTTCTTTAGAAAGAATTTCTTTGTCTTTAATTTCAGCCACAACAAGATCCGCTCTTCCTTGCCAACAATCCATTTCCTTTAGTATTTTTTTGTTCTTATCTTTAAAATATTTATCTTTTTGTATTAATAAAGCTTCTAATACGAACACTAAACTTTCTTCTTTTACTGTTGATGTATCTAAATAAGAA
The DNA here is from genome assembly GCF_001634265.1 of Anoxybacillus sp. B2M1. Lineage (NCBI taxonomy): Bacteria > Bacillati > Bacillota > Bacilli > Caryophanales > Anoxybacillaceae > Anoxybacillus > Anoxybacillus sp. B2M1. The sequence continues at coordinate 2,365,226 of NZ_CP015435.1, forward strand.
TTATAATTCTTAGCTAGCATCATATCCCCACCTTAAACAACTCATTAGTATATATATTATACATAGTTTTTCTGTCTTTCAAGATAAAGATAATTCATAATAAAACACTTTAAAAGTGAAAATAATAACTGTTTTTCTTTTTATTGCTAAAACAAACATTTGTTCCTATAATATCCTTAGGAGGGGGACAATATGGAGCTACGCCGCTACTACACGACCGCGCTGGAAGATTGGGTGACCAAATTTTATACACGACTAAACATCTTTTATCCTTATCAAATCGATCCATCATTTATCGCTCGGAAGATGAGCATTTTCCTGCGTGAAAAGCCTTTTTCATCAACACATCAAGTTGTGGGCCGCTTTCGTTGCATTGTTGTCGACTCCCGGCTATCTAAGAAAAACGAGAAGCCTTCTTTCATGAGTTGTGTCATATTCTCCGTCACGCCGGTATGCAAAGTATGCCGCAATACCATACATATGCTTAAATTCATTGACTTGAGTACCCCATACACCATTGAGCAGATGTCTAATGTATTTAAGGTGACACCAACATTATGCAAAGAACGCCTAATACAGATTAGAAACCGCGTATTACTCAAATTAAGTCATATAGAAATCTTTAGCGAAAAGTCGATCACATTTTAAAGGGAAAATCACGATAAATTATACCATCCATCCTCCCTCGCTATTTTAAAATATATGGAATGAGGAAGAGCGACAATGTCTTATTTCCGCAAAGTGCCTGCAAAAAATGCAAAGGGTTATACATGGTCCGTTACGGTAGATTTAGGACGTGATCCCGCAACAGGGAAACGGCAACAAACCACACGTCGTGGTTTTGCGACGAAGAAAGAGGCCGAAAAAGCAGCAAATGAACTCGTCACCCAAGCAAAAGTAGAAGAATATTTAGAGCCCTATATCATGGGCTTCTCTTTTTAAAACCCAGTAGAACATACATTCTTAAAAGGAGGCATGTTCAAATGGCACGCTTTCAAAAGTATGACACCAAAAAAGGCGAACGCTGGATGTTTGTGATTGAAAATGGCATTGACCCTCAAACCGGGAACCGCCAGAGAATCGTACGACGAGGATTTCTAAAGAAGAAAGATGCACAGGATGCTGCTAAGGAACTTGAATATCAGTTAGGGCTAAGAAATTTAGATACAAAAGGCAATATTACCTTCGAAGAAATGGCTGAAGAGTGGTTATCCGTCTACGCCGCGACCGATGTTAAAATAAGTACAATTAGGGTAAGACATCATGAAATCGGTCATTTAAACAGATACTTTGCCCGATACAAACTAAAAGACATCACAAAAAAGATGTACCAAAATGCTCTAATTGATCTAAAGAAGAACAAAAGATTAGCACACAGCACAATATCCGGTATTCATAGTACAGCTCGGATGATATTTAAAAGGGCCATGGAACAAGATTTAATTCTTCAGGATCCTACTCAATACGCTTTTATTCCAAAGGACAAGAAAACCGTGGAGGATATCGAAAACACAAAGATCCAGGAACAATATCTCGAAAAACATGAACTGAAACTGTTTTTGGATAAAGCTAAAGAGATGGACGAAGAAACCTATACAATGCTTTTTGTTTTAGCATGGACTGGATTGCGTGTTGGAGAATTGGTTGCATTAAAGTGGAAGGATATCGATTTTGAGGAAAAAACCATAAATATAACAAAGACTTATTACAATCCAACTAACAACACAAAGAAATTTGCCTTGCTCCCGCCAAAAACAGAGGGGTCCATACGTAAAATCATTGTGGAAGATGAGGTCATAAAGGTTTTACAAAAACACCGAATAAAACAAATGGAAATAAAACTACAGGTTGGGAAAGATTATTACGATGGTGATTTTGTATTTGCCCGAATGAATCCACCATATTACGGTTATCCACATTTTATTAAGACTGTTGAAAATCGCATGGAAGCCGTATTAAAGAAATTGCCTTCCATTACAAAGCGCCTTACTCCTCATTCCCTACGCCATACTCATACGTCCCTGCTTGCAGAAGCCGGGGTGGAGTTATATCAAATCATGGATCGTCTTGGGCATGTAGATGATGAAACGACCACCCAAGTTTATCTACACGTTACCAAAGATCGTAAAAAAGAGGCTTCCCAAAAGTTTGGAGAACTCATGAGAAAACTCGAAAATTTATAAATCGGCACCAAAATGGCACCAAAAACGATATGGTTATAAGAAAAACCCCCTTGAAATCAAGGAGGTTTTTCTTAAATTACATCATGCCGCCCATTCCGCCCATGTCAGGCATTCCAGCGCCAGCGCCTTTGTTTTCTTCTGGCTTGTCAGCGACAACGGCTTCCGTTGTTAAGAACATAGCGGCAACAGATGCTGCGTTTTGAAGCGCAGAACGAGTTACTTTTGTAGGGTCAACAATACCTGCTTCGATCATGTTCACCCATTCGCCAGTTGCTGCATTGAAGCCGATACCAGGTTGTTCTTTTTTCAAGCGTTCAACGATAACAGAACCTTCTAAACCAGCATTTTGCGCAATTTGACGTACTGGTTCTTCAATCGCGCGAAGAACGATTTTCACACCAGTTGCTTCATCGCCTTCTGCTTTGATTTCAGCTACTTTATTATATACGTTTAATAGCGCTGTACCACCGCCGGCTACGATACCTTCTTCAACAGCCGCGCGTGTAGAGTTAAGAGCGTCCTCAATGCGCAATTTGCGTTCTTTTAATTCTGTTTCTGTAGCGGCACCAACTTTGATGACTGCTACGCCGCCAGCTAATTTCGCTAAGCGCTCTTGTAATTTTTCACGGTCAAATTCAGAAGTAGTTTCTTCTAATTGAGCACGAATTTGATTGATGCGTGCTTTAATCTGATCAGATTCGCCCGCACCTTCTACGATGGTTGTATGCTCTTTTGTTACAACCACTTTTGCAGCGCGGCCAAGAGATGCAATAGTTGCAGACTTTAAGTCACGGCCTAATTCTTCAGTGATCACTTCACCGCCAGTTAAAATCGCGATATCTTCCAGCATCGCTTTGCGGCGGTCACCAAAGCCAGGAGCTTTAACAGCAACAGCTGTAAATGTTCCGCGAAGCTTGTTCACAACTAGTGTCGCAAGCGCTTCACCTTCAACATCTTCAGCAATGATAAGCAATGATCTGCCTTGTTGCACGACTTGCTCTAATACAGGCAAGATTTCTTGAATGTTTGAAACTTTCTTATCAGTAATTAAGATGTATGGATTGTCTAATACTGCTTCCATTTTTTCCGTATCAGTAATCATGTATGGAGAAGCGTAACCGCGGTCAAATTGCATTCCTTCAACAACATCTAATTCTGTTGTAAAGCCTTTGGATTCTTCTAATGTAATAACACCGTCGTTACCTACGCGCTCCATTGCTTCGGCGATTAATTGGCCTACTTCTTCATCAGCCGCAGAAATCGCAGCAACTTGAGCAATAGAGTCTTTGCCTTCGATTGGTTTAGAGATTGCTTTCAACTCTTCAACGGCGACAGCCACCGCTTTTTCGATACCTTTGCGGATACCCATTGGGTTTGCGCCAGCTGTTACGTTCTTTAAGCCTTCACGGATCATCGCTTGAGCTAATACAGTTGCAGTCGTTGTACCGTCACCAGCAACGTCGTTTGTTTTGCTTGCTACTTCAGCAACAAGCTTCGCACCCATGTTTTCAAATGGATCTTCTAATTCGATTTCTTTTGCAATCGTGACACCATCATTTGTAATTAATGGAGAACCGAATTTTTTCTCTAATACAACGTTGCGCCCTTTAGGACCTAATGTTACTTTTACTGCATCTGCTAATTTATCAACACCGCGTAGCATCGCGCGACGAGCTTCTTCACTGAATTTAATTTCTTTTGCCATGAACCATTACCTCCTCCAGCAATCTAAATTTTCATTAAGTATTTGTTGAAATATCTATGTTATGAAAGCCGTACGAAATGATTAACCAACGACAGCCAAAATATCGCTTTCACGCAAAATTAAATATTCCTTGCCTTCGTATTTTACTTCTGTTCCTGCATATTTTGAGAAGATAATGCGATCGCCCACAGCTACCTCCGGAGCTACACGCTCACCGCTGTCAAGCACACGTCCTGTACCAACAGCCACTACTTTTCCTTCTTGCGGTTTTTCTTTTGCAGTGTCTGGTAACACAATACCGCTTGCTGTTCTTTCTTCTGTTTGGACAAGCTCAATCACAACGCGATCACCTAATGGCTTTAACACGGAAAACAACCTCCTCAACAAAAATTTTTATTCTCATTTTATTAGCACTCATCATCAACGAGTGCTAACACACTTATAATATTAATGAACTTCCCTTTTTTTTGCAAGTAAAAAATACAAAAAAAATCTGCAACTTTGTGCACCCTTTTCAATTATGTCACATTCCCGCAAATATAAACATCAAATTTGTCGCCCGAAGGAATCTGAGATCCTTCAGGTAGACCATTTCATTCTCCTTTTTCTCTGCTCGTTCATTCTGCTGGGAATTTTTCATGGGAGATCAACCTCCCTCACCTACACTTTGTGTAGAGGTGGGAAGTTTTTGGGTGGATTATGCGCAATTTTTTTCCTATCCCTTTACTTAGGAAAGGGGGATCGTCTAATCCAAACAACTTGAAATATGAAATAAATCGAATGATGTCCACATGCAAGCATTTCGACGGTTAGCCGGTCGAACAATATCGTTGCTAGAGACATTGATGGTTCTATGAAGCAACATAGTTCGCCACCAATAAAAACGTTAACCCATCGATGATGAATCAAATAGCATGGCGAAAATCTCATGATGAAAAGCTTCATCATACAGCCCTGTTTAAAGACCGAAAACTTTTCCGCCAACATAAGATTACCACATTCTTGGCTTTATATCCCTCAATCATCTGAAGCGCGCTCCCCTGTTGCCTTACCATTTCAAACATTTTAATCATTATTTTTCTCCAATATGTGCTACAATACGAAAAGCAGCGATTACTTTTTAGCAAAGGGGAATTTTCCATTGAAACGGCAATATTGGTATGTCATTATAGCATATGTCATCATGCAGCTATCTAGTATAGCTGGCGTCCCGCTCTTAGTATTTCTTGGGGTCGGAGCACATTCTCATAATGCAGTAGAAGCAGCCTCAGGCTATTGGGCCGTCATCAGCTTTTCGATTACCTTTTTTCTTGTTCTCTTTTTCCTTCGCAACGAGATCAAGCAGCGCCATGAACGCGATCGTGCTCCATTATCTGTCGCGTGGGTGTGGGCGATTGGGGGCTTCTTTTTGGCGCTATTTGCCCAAGGCATTGCGGCCAATATTGAATATCGTCTATTCGGCATTCAGGCCGGATCAGAAAATACGAAAAACATTATTGAAATTATTCGGCTCACTCCGGCCCTTGTGATCGTCACATCTGTTATTGGGCCTATTTTAGAAGAAGTGATTTTTCGCAAAATTATCTTTGGTACCCTGTATAATAAGTATAATTTCTTGATTGCGGCTATGATTAGTTCCTTATTGTTCGCAGTCGTCCATATGGAGCTTGAACACCTTCTCCTGTATTCAGCCATGGGATTTACATTTGCTTTTCTTTATGCCAAAACAAAGCGTATTTTCGTTCCAATCTTTGCTCATGTGACGATGAATACGTTCGTTGTCTTGATGCAAACCGTCTTTGCTGATCATATTGGACAAATCATAAAAGAAACCGACAAGATGCAATTTATATTTGGGGGCTTTTCATTATGAGAATTTCACCTTTAAGTACCGCGTTGTTCTACTTTCTAATGGGGGCTTTATTCACTTATTTAGCCATTCAAAGCGCCCGTGGGGGCATATGGAATTTCTCTACCGTTGCCTTAATGGTCTTGGCCACCTTAGACTTCGGTGTATTTTTGCGACTGATCACCCTATATATTCGAATTCGAAATCAACAAAAATAAAAAGGGCTGACGTTCATTTTAAGTCAGCCCTTGCTTGTTCCGCTAAAAGCACTTTTCGATAGGCGATTCTTGAGATCCATATGCTCACTTCATATAAAAAGGACAACGGAATCATCACAATTAATTGTGATATTACATCTGGAGGGGTTATGATCGCTGCTACAATTAATAAAAGCAAATACGCATACCTTCTCCCTTTTGACAGTAAAAAAGGGGTAATCAACCCAAGACGCGTTAAAAACATAACAAGCACCGGCAATTGAAATAACGCACCAAACGGCAATACAAGCTGAAGCAAAAACGTAAAATATTCGTTAATGCCAATTACTTGATTGATGCCTAGATCTGTCGCCAAGTCTTGCATAAAACGGACGACAAACGGAAACAAAACAAAATAGGCAAAGCTAATGCCGCTTAAAAATAAAAATAATGACAATGGAATATAGCTAAGTGTCACTTTTCTCTCTTTTTCGTATAGTCCAGGGCTGACGAAGGCCCAAATTTGATAAAGCAAAACTGGTGCGGTCATAATCAAAGCGATGACAAATGCAAATTGCATATAAATTTTAATCGGATCGGTCAATCGAAAGGCATTCATCGTTAACTCTCTTGCTTCATCAGCCTGTTGCAAATACCGAATCACAGGCTCGACAAGAAAGAAGCTGGCAGTCAAAGCAATAGCGAAAAAAATCAGCACAATAATCAATCGTTTTCTTAATTCCCCAAGATGTTCATATACAGACATTTCTTTATCGCTCATATGGAACCATCCTACCGTTCATCGTTACGCTTTTTTGTTGTTTTCTTCTTCATCCGTTAATCCCTTCGTCGCACTCTTAAACTCTTTTAGCGACTGGCCGAGCGATTTCCCCAGCTCTGGAAGTTTTTTCGTTCCAAACAATAAGACAATAACAAGCAAAATAAGTAAATATTTCACAATGAGTTCACTCCATTTGATTCAGATGGGTAATTCTTTAAAAAATATACAAGCGACTGTAGCTCAATGGCCAAATCAATATGATGCACCCGGATGTTTTCCGGCACATTTAGGCGTGCAGGAGTGAAATTCAAAATGCCTTTGATTCCCTTCTGCACAAGACGATCCGTAATAGACTGCGCAGCATGCGCTGGAACGGTTAAAATCGCCACAGAAATTTGTTCATGGATGAGTTCTTCCAGTTGATTTAAGTGATAAACAGGCACTCCACCCACTTCTGTCCCTACTTTTGCTTGATCGACGTCAAAAGCCATCACGATCTTTGTATTATTATTTTTCATAAAATTATAATTTAAAAATGCTGTTCCTAGATTTCCGACTCCGACTAATGCCACTTCCGTGATTTCATCTTGATCAAGCGTCTTGCGAAAAAACGATAATAAATAACTAACATTATACCCATAACCCTTTTTTCCAAGAGCCCCAAAATAAGAAAAATCACGCCGAATGGTTGCTGAATCGACTTTAACTGCTTCGCTTAATTCAGCTGAAGATACTCGCTGTTTTCCTGAGGCATATAAATTTTTTAAAAAACGATAGTATAGTGGTAATCGCTTAGCAGTTGCCTGTGGAATTTTCGGCTGTTCATTGCTCATGATAAATCCCCCGCATTCACTTAAACCGTCTTACTTTGCTTTACGCTGGTAGTGTCCGGATTTCCCTCCGGCTTTTTCTACGAGATATGTTGGCCCAATCACCATTCCTTTATCCAACGCTTTGCACATATCATAAACCGTAAGCGCACAGACCGAAGCAGCCGTGAGCGCTTCCATCTCCACCCCTGTGCTCCCTTTCGTTTTCACAGTCGCTGTAATGATCAGCTCACAGCTCTGTTCATGCATCCTCCATTCGAATTGAATATCGACTCCTTTTAACATTAAAGGATGGCACATGGGAATAAGATCAGCAGTTTTTTTAGCCGCCATAATACCAGCGACTTGAGCAACCGCAAGGACATCTCCCTTTTTTACTGAATGGCTGACAATTCCTTCATAAATCTCCTGGCTCACCGTAATACTTGTCCGAGCCACCGCCACACGCACGCTATCCGCCTTTTCGGTAATATCGACCATTTTGGCGCGGCCTTGTTCATTAAAATGCGTAAAAGATGCCAATAATATCTCCTCCACTTATAAACTATACACTATTTTTTCCCGTCTGTCTTTTCTAACTCGTTTTATTGCCCAAGTAAAAGCTCTTGCGATACACTAGTAAAACGAGAGGTGAAAAACAATGATCATTTTACAAATACGACAACTTTCTAAATATTTTGGCGCTGATCTTATTTTATCGAATATAAAATTAGAAATACAGTCAAAAGACCGCATCGCTCTCGTCGGAAGAAACGGAGCGGGAAAATCAACGCTACTTAAAATCATGGCTGGCGAAATGTCATATGACAGCGGGGAAATCATCAAACCTAAAGATGTCACGATCGGTTATCTTGCCCAAGATAGCGGCCTCGATTCCACCCTATCAATATGGGAGGAAATGATGACCGTGTTTTCCCCATTAAAAGCAATGGAACAAGAGCTGCGCACAATGGAACAGCAGATGGGAGATCCCGATCTTCTTGCAGACCCAAAACGTTACGATAAATTGCTAAAAGAATATGATATCCTGCAAGAAAAATTTAAAGACCAAGGGGGATACCAATACGAAGCAGACATTCGTTCCGTTTTGCATGGACTGCGATTTTCTGAATATGATTACACCACTACTTTTGTTCAATCGCTTAGCGGTGGACAACGAACCCGCTTGGCGCTGGGCAAAATGCTGTTAATGAAACCCGATCTTCTTATTTTGGACGAACCAACAAACCATTTAGATATCGAAACATTAACATGGCTTGAGCAATACTTGCAAACATATCCAGGAGCTATTTTAATCGTTTCGCACGATCGTTATTTTCTTGACAAAGTAGTGACACAGGTGTATGAATTATCGCGGACAAGCATAAAAAAATATATCGGAAACTACAGTAAATATTTGCAACAAAAAGCAGAAGACCTTGAGCGCGAATGGAAGCTGTATGAAAAACAACAAGAGGAAATGGCAAAGTTACAGGACTTCATCCAACGAAATATCGCTCGCGCTTCTACAACTAAGCGAGCACAAAGTCGCCGTAAACAGCTTGAAAAAATGGAACGAATCGATAAACCCATATCTGAAGAAAAATCAGCCAATTTTTCCTTTGAGATTGAGCGCCCAAGCGGAAATGAAGTATTAATTGCCGAAAACCTTTCCGTTGGTTATACACCTAATGAACCTGTGATCCGCGGCGTACAATTCCGCATTACTAAAGGCGATAGCATTGCCCTTGTCGGACCAAACGGGATCGGAAAATCGACACTTCTTAAGGCAATTGTCAACAAAATCCAGATACAAAACGGTAACTTACGGTATGGCTCCAACGTACAAATCGGCTATTATGACCAGAATCAAGCAGACTTATCATCAAATAAACGAGTGCTTGATGAGCTTTGGGATGAGTATCCGCAAAAAACAGAAAAAGAAATTCGTACCGTATTAGGCAATTTTCTATTTTCTGGCGATGACGTTCTAAAGCCGGTATTTGCATTAAGCGGCGGGGAAAAAGCACGACTGGCATTAGCCAAGCTCATGATGCAAAAAGCAAATTTCCTGATTTTAGACGAGCCTACTAACCATTTGGATCTAGATAGTAAACAAGTGCTCGAAAACGCGTTAATTGATTATCCCGGAACCATTCTTTTTGTATCGCACGACCGTTATTTTATTAACCGCATTGCTACCAAAGTGTACGAGCTCACTCAAGAAGGAGTCATTGAATATTTAGGAGATTATGATTATTACCTTCATAAAAAAGCAGAAATGCTTGAACTGAAGCAGCTTCAGGAAGAGGAGAAGCAACGGAAGCATAATAAAGGAGGAGCTTCCATAAAGCAGCAATACGAACTCGACAAGGAAACGAAGAAACTAGAACGACAACGAAAAAAACGAATTGAAGAAATTGAAAATGAAATTAGTCAATTAGAAGAAAACATCAGCGAGAGCGAACAGCAATTATGCGATCCCGAAATCTATGGAGATTTTCAAAAGGCACAAGAACTCACTAAAGAAATTGAAATGATGAAAGAAACCTTAGAAGCCTTAATCGAAGAATGGGAAGAACTGCATACATCCCCAGTCGAACATAAAGGGACCCGGACTCCATCATAAACATTGAATAAAGCAATAACGATCCTATACCATTTTGCACCATCTTCAAGCCGCCTTTATCGAAAAGACTGTTAACATCGTTTATTAGTCGATTAACACACTTTTACTATAATATTTTGATCCCCTTCTATTGCTATAAAAGCAATAGAAGGGGATTCTCCAATAAAACTATCCACATTTTTTTACACAGAATTTTTCTTTTAAATTAAGTTATTCACCGTATTTTCCACAATATCCACAAAAAAGTCTAAAAATACTCACAAAAAATTGTGGTTAAAGATAACTTGGTATTCCTCATTCATGATAAGTTTTCCACATTACCCACAATATGTGGATAATTATATTAACAACTAAACATTTTCGCAAAAAAAAATCCTCTTGACTACGCAGAGGATTTTTGGTCTTACTCCAATTCAAGACCAGGATCAGCATTTAACGATAGCTCGCTTCGTTTTCCATGTGCAAACAATATCGTTCCAGCTGCTGCAATCATCGCAGCATTATCCGTACAAAGAGATAACGGCGGAATGACAAGCTCTACCTCCTGCAGCTCGGCCATTTTCTGTTCCAGCGCCGTCCTGAGCCCTCGATTGGCCGCTACTCCCCCAGCTAACAAAACTTGGCGCACATGATATTCTTGAGCTGCTTTGATCGTTTTGGTGACTAGTACATCGATGACACTTTCCTGAAAGCTTGCCGCCATATCTTGGATTTCTATTGTTTCGCCTCGTTGCTCGGCATTATGCAGCGTATTAATGACCGCCGATTTCAACCCGCTAAAACTAAAGTCATATGAGCCGTCCTCCAGCCAGGCTCTCGGTAAATCGAGCGTCGCTCTTCCCTCATGAGCCAACCGATCAATGTGCGGTCCCCCTGGATATGGCAACCGCAACGCTCGAGCTACTTTGTCATACGCCTCGCCAGCTGCATCATCCCTTGTTTCGCCAATCACTTCAAATGAACCATGCTCTTTCATATACACAAGCTCCGTATGCCCCCCAGAAACAACAAGAGCCAGCAGCGGAAACTTCATTTCCGTCACAAGACGATTGGCATAAATATGCCCAGCGATATGATGCACAGCGACTAATGGCAGCTGATGCGCAAAAGCGAGCGCCTTGGCAGCATTTACCCCAATTAAAAGAGCTCCGACAAGCCCCGGCCCTTGTGTGACTGCAATAGCATCTAACTCCGCAAAAGATAGATTGGCTTCGTGCATCGCTTTCTCAATCACAAGGGTAATTTGCTCAACATGGTGGCGCGAAGCTACCTCTGGAACAACACCGCCAAATCGCTTATGGCTTTCAATTTGCGAAGCCACCACATTCGCCATGATTTCTTTTCCATTTTTCACTATAGCTGCAGCTGTTTCATCACAGCTTGTTTCAATTCCAAGTACATATACATCTTTGTTCATCTTAATTTCACCCACATTACAAGAGCATCTTCTTGATTATCTGGATAATATTTCTTCCGAATGCCTCCATTTAAAAATCCGAGCTTTCGATACAATGACTGTGCGACATGATTGGAAACACGCACCTCCAGCGTCATCGTTATCGCTCCCAGCTGTCTAGCCGTTTCCATCATCATTCTCATAAGCGCTTCGCCTAACTTTTTACCGCGATACTCCGGCAATACAGCCACATTGGTAATATGCGCTTCATCAATAACAACCCACATCCCACAATAACCAATCATATGCCCATTATGCTCCATGACGACATACTTCGCATATTGATTGTGAACAAGCTCATTATAAAATGCTTCGCGGCTCCACGGAAGCGTAAATGAAGCCTTTTCGATCGCTAGTACATCATCGATATCATTTAACGTCATTGTCCGAAAATTAATTTCCATGGCTTTCTTGCTCCTTCTGCCTAGCGAGCCAATTAACTTCCGCTTCAGCTAAGCGCACATAATTAGGGACAAATGAGTGAACATCCTCTGGTGTTCTATTCATCCCCAAAAAAGCCAATTCGCTTGGACGCGGCAATTGTAACGATGGTGGTCCAAACACTGCTAATGAACCGAGCACCCCTGTTAATATATCTTGATGGAAAACAACATCTCCGCCCAAAAATAAAACTGGCTCCTGTTTTTCCTGCAACCATTGCGCCCATTCACTTGATAGCACAATTCGGTCGCTTTCTACACATTCTAGCTGATTACTATGATAACGATACAATCCTGTATAAATTTGTCCTCTTCTTGCGTCAAATAAAGGGCAAATCAACCCATTAAAATAATGTCCATTGGCAGCGAGCACTTCAAGACTAGATACCCCTACAATCGGAATATTCAATGCCCAGGCTAACGTCTTGGCAACTGTCACACCAATGCGTACACCTGTATAAGAGCCTGGTCCCTTCGCTACAACAATTAAATCGAGTTCTTGAGGTGCAACTTGGCAATTTTCCAATAACAGTTGGACGGCGGGCATTAAGCGGGTGGAATGATCCTTTTTGATATTTGTGAGGATTTCCCCTTTAACGACCGAACCTTCCACTAAGGCAACGCCCAAAGCAGCATTCGATGTATCAATCGCTAATACTTTCATCCCTCTATAATCTCCTTGCATAACTGTTCATATCGTTTTCCAATGGGTTCCAATACCATTTTTCTTTCCTGATCTCCATGATGATAAAGATGGATGTACAATAATTCATCAGGAAGCTGGGGCTTAATCAAATGAGCCCATTCGATCACGGTAACGCCATCACCTTCAAAATATTCGTCGAACCCCAAGTCTTCAAACGTATCCTCCAAACGGTATACATCCATATGATAAAGCGGGAGACGTCCTTTATATTCCTTGACGATCGTAAAAGTCGGACTGCTGACGGCTCGCGTAATGCCTAGCCCTTTAGCTAGCCCTTTCGTAAACGTTGTTTTTCCTGCTCCTAAATCTCCTTCTAAGGCAATCACATCTTTTGGCTGCAATTGTTCTGACAGCCTAGCAGCAAATTCCATGGTTTCCTCGGCTGAGCGCATAACTAATTCATAAATCGCCATCATCTGTCACCTAACTTTAATCATTGTTTGCCATTTTCACGTACCCAACAGAAATATGGATTTCCTTCAACAATATCCCCACAGGTCGATTTATTTTTCAGTAAGTTGTTCAACATTTATGTTAGGAATATGAAATCATATCTAATCGCTAAGCAATTTGGCAGACTAATCAAAAAGAAAACTTGAGAGAGGGTTTCTTTTGCTGAACCAACGTACCTGATTTAAACTTGATCATAACTGCCTGTTCTACCATTAACTAAATTTTATTGCCTGCGCTTGAAATTGTATCACATTCCGGTAAACTGGTGCTACTTTCTAACGACTACTTCTATGATATCAGCAGAAATTTGTTTGTTGAACGCTTTCCGATTCCAGTGTTGGATGGATGATAGACGCTAAAAAGAGAAACTTATTTTGTTAGCAAGAAGGGCTTTGGTCATCAGAGTAGAAATATTGGTAATGGTAAGAAATCTTTTTTACGCCCTCAGCTAAAGCTTCTTCACTGTCTATATGGGATTTGCAGGGATACTCTTGCGGCTGGGAGACATGTTACTGGTTACTGATAAGCTCATGATACCGTGTAGTATATTGCATGAGCCAAATAAAGATAAAACATCCTTAAGAGTTCGGATTCTTAAGGATGTTAATAAAATAAAATGGTTCTATTCATCAAAAAGGGGGAATGGGTGAAAAAGCAGAAAAAGGCATAAAAAAATACGAAACCCATTGTTTCGCTAGCAATGGCGGTCCCGACGGGACTCGAACCCGCGATCTCCTGCGTGACAGGCAGGCATGTTAACCACTACACTACGGGACCATTTTGTTTGGTTGCGGGGGCAGGATTTGAACCTGCGACCTTCGGGTTATGAGCCCGACGAGCTACCAGACTGCTCCACCCCGCGGCAATAAAATCATTCAAACAACATTTATAAAAAAACAAAGGATAGCCTAGCAACGTCCTACTCTTGCAGGGGCGTTAGCCCCAACTACCATCGGCGCTGGAGAGCTTAACTTCCGTGTTCGGGATGGGAACGGGTGTGACCTCTCCGCCATCGTCACTAGACTATTCGAAGGATGATTCCTTCAAAACTAGATAACAGATCAGAGAAGAAAGGATAGGCGGTGCTTTTCTTGATGTCTAGCTCCGCTTTCCATCGACATGCAAACATGTCTCGTCGGAAGAACATTTTCCTTCCGGCGCTAAGCGCTCGCTTCCACTTTTCGTATTGCCTAGTTCCGCAAGCTGCATCCTACGGTCGTTTCCGCTTCTTCTGTCCAAGTCTCCTGACTTGTCCGTCAGAAGCTTGAACGCCCTATGGATGCAAGCGAGCTTGCTCCCCTTTTCGTATTGGTTAAGTCCTCGATCGATTAGTATCCGTCAGCTGCACGTGTCGCCACGCTTCCACCTCGGACCTATCTACCTCGTCATCTTCGAGGGATCTTACTTGCTTATGCAATGGGAAATCTCATCTTGAGGGGGGCTTCACGCTTAGATGCTTTCAGCGCTTATCCCTTCCGCACATAGCTACCCAGCGGTGCCCTTGGCAGGACAACTGGTACACCAGCGGTGCGTCCATCCCGGTCCTCTCGTACTAAGGACAGCTCCT
>NZ_CP015435.1:2385000-2492500 GCF_001634265.1 Anoxybacillus sp. B2M1
TACTAAATTATCTTTTTAAAATCAAGCATGATTTTTATGCGGCCGAGAGGACTTGAACCTCCACGGGGTTGCCCCCACTAGGCCCTCAACCTAGCGCGTCTGCCATTCCGCCACGACCGCGCAAAACTTTATATGGTGCGGGTGGAGGGACTTGAACCCCCACGCCGTGAGGCGCCAGATCCTAAGTCTGGTGCGTCTGCCAATTCCGCCACACCCGCAAAAAGTGAGCCATGGAGGACTCGAACCTCCGACCCTCTGATTAAAAGTCAGATGCTCTACCTGCTGAGCTAATGGCTCATATGTAAACCTATAAACCAAATGGCTGGGCTAGCTGGATTCGAACCAGCGCATCACGGAGTCAAAGTCCGTTGCCTTACCGCTTGGCTATAGCCCATCAATTACTAACAACTTTCAGTCATGGCGGTCCCGACGGGACTCGAACCCGCGATCTCCTGCGTGACAGGCAGGCATGTTAACCACTACACTACGGGACCTTAATTTATTCGTCAACCAAAATGGAGGATGACGGGATCGAACCGCCGACCCCTTGCTTGTAAGGCAAGTGCTCTCCCAGCTGAGCTAATCCTCCTAAAGCGAACAAAAAGGGAGGTGATGTCTTTAAACAATCCCCATCGCCTCCCGACATATAATAAACGATGACCCGTACGGGATTCGAACCCGTGTTACCGCCGTGAAAGGGCGGTGTCTTAACCACTTGACCAACGGGCCAGCACCATATATCAAAGTGGCGGAGAAGGCGGGATTTGAACCCGCGCGCCGCAAAAACGCGACCTAACGGTTTAGCAAACCGTCCCCTTCAGCCACTTGGGTACTTCTCCAATGGCTCCGCAAGTAGGATTCGAACCTACGACCTACCGGTTAACAGCCGGTTGCTCTACCGCTGAGCTATTGCGGAATAAACATAGCGCATCTCATGTAACGTCTTTTATTATAGCGATGGTTTTCTCTATTGTCAATGGCTTTTTCGGATTTGTTTTGCTTCATCGCTTATCAGCGACGGCTTTTATAATTTAACATACAAATATTATAGATGTCAACACCATTTTTCCAAAATATTTTCGATCATTTTCAATCGGCCGGCACATTTTCCGCAAACATATCGTTGCAGGTTCATTCTTTTTTTTCTCTGATATGTTAAGCCACATTGCAAGCAAGCATACATATAAAACTTCCGCTGTGCTTGATGCTTTTGATGAGGCAGACGCCGACAATAGCGCGGCGCGCCTACTTGAAGAAGCAATTCTCGAAAGTCTCGATCCCGATGCCGATATCCTTTTCCCTCTAAATGAAGATGATAATGGCATAACTCATGCTTAATAATCAAAATGAGCTCTTCTTCACCAAACGCTTCATAATATTTAGGATTCAGCTCAATATTGTGGGAATGCAATAAATATCGGCCGCCTGTCGTTCGTAAGCGCGGGTTAAACAAAGCTTGATGCTGAAATGGTTTGTTAAAACATTGCAAAGATATATTTTCAACCAGCTTCTGTAATTCATTTTGCTCCATTTTCTTTTCACCTTCTTTAGCACAGGACGACTTCTTAATACATAGATTATATACTACCTTTTTTCAAAATGGAGGTATTTCCTATGCCGACATGGTTAAAAAATCAAATGCGCCGAGCTTATTATGAGAAAAATCGCTATCAAATAAAATTATTAAACCAGTGCTGGTTTTTCTACCAAAAGAAAGAGGCTATTTCAAAAAAGCGTTAATACCACTTATTGATAAACTGGAGATGGTAACATTTGTATCAATATAGAGCTTATTTTGAACGGTGTCCAGACAACGCCGCTTCCCAGAACTATCAACGGAACTGAAAGCGGCGTTGTTCAGACTTCGTCAAGCGGATGCATGACGAAAAGCTAAATATATGGACTGGCTTTCTAATGGTGGAGTTCTCCCCCGTTGGAAGCTGGATTTCAAGCTTCCCTTATTTTGCGACAAAAACATAATGAATGCTTTTCTATTGCTCCAATGGAAGCATCGATAACGAAATCCTCCCTTTGGAAACATCGACACTTTCCACCCAAACCTTGACCACTTCACCTACCGCTACTACGTCAAGCGGATGCTTTACATAGCGCTTGCTTAGCTTAGAAATATGGACAAGCCCGTCTTGCTTTACTCCAATATCAACGAATGCCCCAAAATCGACAACATTGCGGACGGTTCCCTCCAGCTCCATTCCTTTTTGCAGATCTTCCATTTTTAAAATATCTTTTCGCAGTAACGGCTTAGGCAATTCATCACGTGGATCTCGCTCAGGACGGATTAAGGCATCGACAATATCCTTTAGTGTAAGCTCTCCGATACCAAGTGTTTCTGCTGTTTCCTTTATCGGAATGGACTGTAAAGCCCGGCGAAGAGCATCACTGCCAATATCATCTGCCGTAAATCCAATTCCTTGAAGCAATTTTTTTACCTCAGCATATCGTTCAGGATGAATAGGCGTTCTGTCTAATGGCTCATTCCCATCTACGATTCGCAGAAAACCGATACACTGCTCATACGTTTTGGCGCCAAGCCGTGGAATCGTTTTTAGCTCATTGCGGTTTTTGAACTTACCTTGTTCTTCTCTTCTTTTGACAATATTCTCAGAAACAGACTTAGATAGGCCTGATACATATTGCAAAAGAGAAACAGAAGCGGTATTGACATTTACTCCAACTTGGTTAACAACAGTCTCTACCACAAAGTGCAACGATTCTTCTAGTTTTTTTTGCGAAACATCGTGCTGATATTGGCCGACTCCGACCGATTTTGGGTCAATCTTTACAAGTTCGGCAAGAGGATCCTGAACACGCCGGGCAATGGAAACCGCGCTTCTTTCCTCTACTTGCAAATCAGGAAATTCTCTCCGCGCTAAATCCGAAGCAGAGTATACGCTTGCTCCTGCTTCATTAACAATTAAATAAAAAATCTCTTGTGGGAGCTGTTTCAACGTATCAGCTACAAATTGTTCTGTTTCCCTCGAGGCCGTTCCATTTCCAATCGCGACCATTTGTACACCATATTCCTGAATAATACGCAACATTTTTTCACGTGCTTCATCCATTTTCGATTGTGGAGGATGAGGATAGATCACATCAATCTTTAATAGCTTACCTGTTTCATCTACCACGGCCAGCTTGCAACCTGTCCGATAGGCAGGATCCACTCCCAGTACTATTTTTCCTTTTAATGGAGGTTGAAGCAAAAGATTGCGCAAATTTTCTGCGAAAATGTGGATGGCTCTTTCCTCCGCTCGCTCTGTGAGTTCATTTCGTATATCCCGTTCAATGGACGGTTCAATCAAACGTTTATATCCATCTTCGATCGCTTCAATTATATAAAAAGCTGCTTTAGACTGTGCATTCACTATTGTTTGGGCTTTCATATACTCTATAATATCCGCAACAGGCGCCTGAATAGAAATGCGAAGCACATTTTCTTTTTCACCGCGATTTAACGCTAAAATTCGATGAGGAACAATTTTATGTACCGGTTCTTCGTACTGATAATACATTTCGTATACATTTTTTTCATCTTTCTCGACCTCTTTTGCAGTCGATACAATGATACCTTTGTTCCAAGTCTGTGTACGAATCCATTGGCGAATAGCAGCGTTATCAGAAATCTGTTCAGCGATAATATCCTTTGCTCCTTGAAGTGCGTCATCCACTGTGTGCACTTCTTTTTCAGGATCCATGAATGCTGCTGCTTTTTCTTCTGGAAGCGGGCTCATGGGGCATGTAAACAGCCATTCTGCTAGAGGTTCAAGACCTTTTTCCTTTGCGATGGTCGCTTTCGTTCTTCTTTTTTGTCTGTACGGCCGGTACAAATCTTCTACTTCTTGCAGCTTTACCGCTTTTTGAATCGCGCCTTTAAGCTCTTCTGTTAATTTTCCTTGCTCATCAATCAGGCGCAACACTTCTTCCTTCCGCTTTTCAAGGTTTTGCAGGTAGCTCCATTTCTCGAGCACTTCGCGAATTTGCACCTCGTCTAACGCACCTGTCATTTCTTTTCGATAGCGAGCAATAAACGGAACCGTATTGCCTTCCTCTGAAAGAGAAATCACATTGCGCACCTGCTGAACAGATAAGCGCAGCTCTTCAGCAATGATTCCGATAAGCGTTTCTGTAGTCACCAAAGTTCCTAACCCCCAACTATGTAATAATGGTCATTTTACCAAAAAATAAAAATAGCTACAAATGATGCAGCTATTTTCTACGGATTCTCCATATTCGAGCTATTTAGATAGACAGACCGTATTCCCCTTTAAAAATCAATGAGCCCTAGACTGATTTGGAGCGCCTCATCTACTTTATCCATCATTTCGTCATCTAAGTGCGTAATCTTGTCCGTGAGCCTTTGTTTGTCAATCGTACGAATTTGCTCTAAAAGAATGACGGAATCTCGTTCAAATCCATACCGTTTCGCATCAATTTCCACGTGGGTGGGCAATTTGGCTTTCTGGATCTGCGCTGTTATAGCTGCCACAATAACTGTTGGACTAAACCGATTTCCGATGTCGTTTTGAATAACTAATACCGGACGCACGCCTCCTTGCTCCGAACCAACTACCGGGGAAAGGTCCGCGAAATAAACGTCGCCACGCTTAACAATCAAAGCATTACCCCCCGCTAACTAAACGTTCAACGGTATGGTCGGCTTCATATTCCGCAAGAAACGCTTCCGATGCAATCGACAAGTTGATTTTCGCCATTTCCATGTAACCGCGTCTCATCGCCTCGCGAATGTGCCGCTTTTTTCGTTCACGAATGTACATTTTAGTCGCTTGGTAAATGAGGTCGTTTCGATTACCGTTTTCTTGCTTGACAAGACCATCTAACTCAGTCAACAATGCTTGGGGTAAGCGAACGACGATTTCTGTTGTTGCGCTCGATTCAGACATGAACATACACCTCCAGGAAACTATAGCCAAATAGTCCGCTCCCATTTATAATACTTACTCCCACTTTATAATATCATTAAACAAGGGAGATGCAAAGCCAAATTCGGTTTTCTCTGGCGATGACAGAGAAATTTTTATTTATGAGCAGCCGTTGCCATCTAAAACAACATTTCTCACTTCCATTATACTCTTCTTTTTTAAAAAAATACGGGGAACGCGATAACTTATTGTACAAGGGATCTCGTAGCTGATCGTTCCTACATACTTGGCCACATCATCTATTGTTACCTGAGCAGCTTCTTGCTTGCCGATCAATGTGACTTTCGTGCCAACCGGTACTTGTTCCGGCAGACGAATCATCATTTGATCCATGCAAATCCGCCCTACAATCGGCACCTTTCTTCCATTTACGAGCACATGGAAGTTTTGCAATTTTCTGATCCATCCGTCTGCATATCCAATCGGCACCGTTCCAATCCATTCTTCCTCTTCCGCTGTATAGGTGGCGCCGTAGCTCACTTTTTCCCCTGGGCGCAAGCATTTTACATGAACAATGCGGCTATGGAGCGAAAACGCTTCCTTTAATGAAAAAGGCAAGAGCGGCTTCATGTCTATCGAAGGAGACAAACCATACATCGCAATCCCGAAACGAACCATATTGAATACTTTATCAGGGAAGCGCAAGCTTGTCGCGCTGTTTCCACAATGGACCCGCTTTGGCAAATAAGGGAGCCATTCAAGCATGCGTAAAAATTTCTCGTATTGAAATGAAAAGTATTGTGTATCTAATTCATCGGCAGTGGCAAAATGGGTGTATACTCCTTCTAATAAAAAAAACGGATGCTCTTCAATCATCGCAACAATTTGTTTTGTTTCTTCTTCCTCTTTCACGCCAATTCTGCCCATTCCGGTATCCATTTTTAAATGAAAAGAAACCGGCTGTTTCTCTGTAAACAAATTTTTGGCTTTTTCCAGCCATTCTTTCTGAAATACGGTGAGCGTAATTTGTTCGCGAGCGGCTAAGTTAATGTCTTCAGGGCGAACCGCGCCTAATACAAGGATCGGGGCGCCCACTCCTTTTTTTCGCAGCGCAAGCGCTTCATCTAAAAAAGCTACGGCCAAATACGAAGCCCCCGCTTCCAACGCGGTTCTGGCCACTTGGACATCGCCATGCCCATACGCATTCGCTTTCACAACAGCCATAATTTCTGTCTGCTCTCCTAAAAAGGCGCGCAATGACGTAACGTTATGGAAAATAGCATCCAAATCGACTTCCGCCCAAGTGTCTCTATGAAACGAATGTATCATCGTGTAGTCCACTTCCTCTATTTCCAGTTATATAAAAAATTATTGTCTTTTATTTTTATGATGTCAACTAAAGATATTTTTAACCATGGGGTCAGATAAAATCGACTGACTTTGTTGGCCTTGTAATCTAGCAAAACACCGCATGATGGAACAAAAATAATAAAAAAACAGGCTCTCTTGAATTTTTGAGCCTGTGCATTTTTTCTATTTCGCTTCTTTTCCTTGGACAGACTGAGCAATCATCACCATTTCGTCCTTTGTTAAGTCTTCGGAAGCGATCATAAATTCAATTCCTTTATATGTCCATGTGAGTGAATGATCTGTGAGTGCCCCGATAGCAAATCCTAAGTCCACTGGCTCACCATTGACAAGTGCGGATGAACCGAATGTCGGTAAGGCTTGAGCTGCCTCTTGGATAAGAGTAAATGATTTTTTGCCGCCAAACGTCATAATCACCCGTTTTCCGTCCTTCGTTGCGATTTCCTTTTCGTCGATTTGTTCAACACCTGTCGGCATGTTAATCGGGTACATTACTTCCGCAGCTTCATTTTCCCCTTTGGCCATCGTCGGTACTTCTAAACGTGCTCCTGTCATATTTTTCGTTGTATCAAATGCGTTTTTGTCAAATTTCTTATTAAATTCAATTTTGGAAAATTGTACAGTAAGCAATGCTTTCATATCCGTATCCATCACTTTGACTGACACAGGAGCTAAGTCCTTTTTGTTTAAAGTAATTTCTTGCTTCGGAATCACTTGACTGTTTGGATAATTCGTTTTCGTTTCAAACACATAGTGATCGCCTTTCGCTTTAAAGCTTGCTTTTTTGTCGCTTAAAATATCCTTCACTAACGATTCATACAAATAGGCTTGGCTTGTGTTTTTCGGCCAATCGCTTTGGAAGCGAAAGCTTTTGTTCAACGCTGGAGTAATCACAAAAACCCCTTCGTCGTTGCGTAAAATCATCTGATTTTGGTTTTTCTCGTCATTTTTTAAACTCACGCGGTAATAATGTGGTTGCTTATACCAAATTTCTACATCATACACTTGCGGCTCCGCTCCCGTCTTGAGCGTTAACTTGGCTGTGGCTTGGTAGCTGGAGACTTCGTCCATTTTTTCATCAAGCGCTTTAACAACATCTTCTTGTGATTTCGCACCGCATCCTGCTAGCCCCAAAAGCAGAACAATGCCAAGCAATGCGCTAACCAAATGTTTCCTCATTTTTTCAACCCCTTTGTCTCATATCAACATTAGGAGCATGACTCCTTTTTGCATTACCAATATATGAGACCATATGGGCAAATATGCAGACTAGCATGACAAGCGCTCGATAATTACTTGGGCCACTGCATAATCACGACTATGGGAAATGGAGACATGGATATAGTGTCCTTCCAGTGTCACAACGGCTTCTGGCTTGCCCTTTTCATTATTAATAAAAGCTACATCTTGGAACGAAACGTTTTTTCCAATCCCTGTTCCCATCGCTTTTGCATATGCTTCCTTTGCGGCAAATCTTCCGGCCAAAAACTCGACTTTTCGTTCGTTTGACAACGAATCAAAAATCGCTTTCTCTTTTTTCGTTAAAATACGCTGCACAAATTTTTCATTTTGCTCTATTAGCTTTTGAATTCGATCCAGCTCGACAATATCAATCCCGATTCCTGCAATCATTTTCTTCTATCCTTTCTGTTCCATACATACATTTTTAATAAACAACCATTCGAATATTCCTGATCCATATAGCTTAAAGATTAAACGAATCCGCTTTAGAAAGGAAGGGGCTGGATTTTTCAAGTCTGTTATTGGACTGCATCATACGAGCGCGTAAATCTTATCTATAACATGACTTCCATGCAAACGTTATTTATTTTTTATATTCATCGTTGCACCAACCATGATCAGCATATTTGGTTTTTCAATCGATCGTCGCTACGTTTAAACCAACAGCTTAAAAAGAGGGGCGGTTTTATGTTTGTTCGCACGGAAAATCCATCTACATTTTTCCATCTTTATCCAATCGTTTCATTCCTTGTTCTCATCCACATCGTTTTCTTTCTGATTTTTTTAATTCCTGGCTCCTTCTCTAACAATTTGTTAAAGGCACTTATTGGCTTCAATCTCGTTATTTTTAAAGGGGAATACTGGCGGCTCATAACCCCTCTTTTCTTACACGTTCACCTTGTACACATGCTGGTGAACTCCGTCTCGCTGATCCTATTTGGACCTGCCTTGGAAAAAATTCTTGGCAAATGGAGATTTTTCTTAGCTTACATCGGCGGCGGAATATTGGCCAATATCGCCACTCTCTTCCTTGCACCTCCCATGTACACTCACCTTGGGGCTTCAGGAGCCGTTTTTAGTCTATTTGGCATTTACAGCTACCTTGCTTTTTTTCATCAACACATTATTCAAAGACCGCACGCTCATATCATTTTCGCTATATTGCTGATTGGGTTTGTCGTCACGCTGACAGGAGCCAACCTAAACATTATTGCGCATTTTTTCGGATTTTTAAGCGGAGCCATCATCGCCCCTTTCATCGCTTCTCATCCCAACCCCTATCATCCTTAGCACAACTTCCGGGCTTACGGGAACAAAAAAACGATGCCTTTCGCATCGTTTTTTTTCTTATCGCGCCACGCGCCGCTTTTTCGATTGCGGGCTTCGCGCTGCCCCTTTTGGCTGTCCGCCTTTGCGATTGATCCGCTTTTTCTCTTTTTTGGCTGGCAGCGGCGGCTCTTCCGTCAGCATTACCGGTGTTGTATCTGGCTCCTTTGTCAACATTTTGATACAAGCGGCTACAAGAGAAACGGAATCATGCTCTTCTAAAAGCTCCTCGGCAGCTCGCTTGTAAAACGATAAATTCTCGCTTTCCACAACAGCCAAGAGCTTCTCAATTGCAATTCGCTGCTGCCCTTCTAGCGCTTCGTCGAGCGTCGGCGGCCGCATCCGTTCCATTTTGCGTTTTGTTGTTTTTTCAATATTGTGCAGCTGTCCTGTTTCGCGAGGCGTCACAAATGTCATGGCCATTCCTGTTTTTCCGGCACGGCCTGTACGGCCGATGCGATGAACATAGCTTTCTGGATCCTGTGGAATGTCAAAGTTATACACGTGTGTAACGCCGGAAATATCTAGCCCGCGTGCTGCTACATCAGTCGCTACTAAAATTTCAATTGCTCCTTCTTTAAATTTGCGCAGCACGGACAGCCGCTTCGCTTGGCTTAAATCTCCATGGATTCCTTCAGCAGCATAACCGCGCAAATTCAACGCTTCGGCCAGCTCATCCACTCGCCGTTTCGTACGGCCAAATACAATCGCCAGCTCCGGCGCTTGAATATCCAGCAGCCTTGTTAAAATATCAAATTTTCTTTTTTCTTGAACTTCTAGATAGTATTGCTCAATATTGGGAACCGTCATTTCTTTAGCTTTAACTTTGACAAGCTGCGGATTGTCCATGAAGCGCTCCGCAATGCGGCGAATAGGCTCAGGCATCGTTGCTGAAAAAAGAAGCGTCTGCCTTTTCGTCGGCACATGGCTTAAAATCGCTTCAATATCATCAACAAATCCCATGTTCAGCATTTCATCTGCTTCATCTAACACAACGGTATGCACATGATCTAGACGAATCGTTTTTCGATTGATATGATCGATGATTCTTCCTGGTGTTCCCACAATAATATGCGGGCGTTTCTTCAATGCGCGAATTTGTCGTTCGATATCCTGCCCTCCATAAATTGGAAGAATACGAACACGTTTGACCGCTCCAATTTTATAGAGCTCTTCAGATACTTGAATGGCAAGCTCGCGAGTCGGAGCAACGACAAGCCCTTGAATCACGTCCGTTTTTGTATTTATTTTTTCAATTAACGGAATACCGAACGCGGCCGTTTTTCCTGTCCCGGTTTGTGCCTGCCCAATCACATCTTTATTTTGCAGGCTTAATGGAATGGTCTCTGCTTGAATCGGAGTGGTTTCTTCAAACCCCATTCGACTTATAGCTCTCATTAATTCATTACTTAATCCTAACTCTTGAAATGTTGTCAATTCTATTCATTCTCCTTTTACTTCCTTAAACTATTCAAAACCGTTCTTTCCAAGGGAAAGAGGGGCCTTGGACATTATGGAATTTATCATACCATTTCTATACCTCTTGTGCAATAAATACCATTTTCAAAGATCTTCCTGTAAAAAATGCACGACCGCTTCAAACAATGCATGCCGATCAGGTTCATAGCAAACTTGATGACGCGATGAAGGCAAAAATAATAATTTCTTTTTCGTGGATCCTACCATTGTATATACATACTGAGCGCTTTTTACGGGCACAATCTCATCTAGGCTTCCTTGGGCAATCAAGATTGGAACGCGTACATCGGCAAGCTGCGGGCGAACTTTGCTGACCAATTTGCGAAACTCCATCGCCGCCGTTAGCGGTGTTGCAACGATTTTCTTTTTATAACGGACAAATACCGGATGATCTTGTAATTGCCGCTGTAAACCAGCATGAATCATTGTACTGATCTCCTGAAGCATCTGCTTAGGATTGATATAATAAAAAGCGGGGCTTAGCAGGACAACTTTGCCCACTGGATATTTCGCTGCTAAATAAGCAGCAATCACCCCTCCCATTGAAAAGCCGACCAGATAAACAATGTCACACTTTTTCATAACACGCTGCAAATCTGCTTCTGCGGCCGCAAGCCATTGATCGTACGTTATTCCTTTTAGCTGAAGCGTTTCACCATGCCCAGGCAAGATCGTTAATTCGACAAGCCAATCGGTCCGTTCTTGCACATAACGAGCAAGCGGCTCAACCTCATAGGGTCCTCCCGTAAAGCCGTGAATACAAAAGCAGCCAATCAACCGCCATCACCCCCAACAAAAAGAAAGGGGGAGGCATACGCATTTCGTATCCTCCAACACCTTACGCTTGTAAGTCACGGATGATCTCTTCTAATCTCATTCCTCTTGACGCTTTAAACAAAATGAGATCGCGGGCCGAAGCAATGGAACGCAGATCTCTGGCTAACGCTTGCTTATCATCATACGCTTGAACACGGCCGCTTGGAAACGAGTGTTGAGCGGCGAGCGCAATATGCTCAGCGCGCTTGCCATACGTCAATACGTAATCAAGCTTTTCAGACTGAAGCATCCGGCCAATTTGTTGATGAAACTCAATTTCCTGATCGCCAAGCTCCAACATATCGCCTAGCACGGCGATTTTTTTCTCATATCCCGTCAATTCGAACAGCAGCTCTAATGCTGCTTTCATAGAAGTTGGGCTAGCGTTATACGCATCATTAATCATCGTAGCCCCATTGACGGCTTTGATGATTTCCATACGCATTTTCGTCATTTGCAGCTCAGCCAAACTCGCTTGAATGGCTTCCCAGCTGACATGAAACAGACGCGCCACCGAAATCGCCGCCAGCGCATTATAGACGTGATGACGCCCCAAAATAGGAAGGAATAAACGATAATCTGGTGCCTGATTCACGGTAAATGAGGTGCCGTTCACCTCCAATGAAATGTCGGTTGGATAGTAGTCATTCGTTATTTTTTGTCCAAATGTAACCATACGCAAAGACCGCTTTATATTTTTCACTCTTGTTTGCAGAAGCGGCTCATCTCCGTAATAGACAAATATGCCATCAGACTGTAAACCAGAGACGATTTCCAGTTTTGCGCGAGCAATGCCGTCACGTGAGCCTAGCTCCTGTAAATGAGATTCTCCGATATTTGTAATAATGGCCACACTAGGCTCAGAGATCTTGGACAAAAGCTCAATCTCGCCAAAATTGCTCATGCCCATTTCGACAACCGCTATTTCGGTATCTTCTTTTAAACGAAGAAGCGTCAGTGGCACTCCGATATGATTGTTAAGATTTCCTTCTGTTTTTTGCACTTTATAGGTCGAAGCCAATAGACCATAGATCATATCCTTTGTTGTTGTCTTTCCGTTGCTGCCTGTAATGCCGATTACTTTTACAGCCAGTTGTTTCCGGTAACGGTTGGCCAGCTGCTGCAAGGCTTGCAATGTGTCATCGACAAAAATAAGCGGAACATTGGTCGGTGGATTCGCTTCATTTTTTTCCCAAAGCGCTGCACTTGCTCCTTTCGCAAACGCGTCTGCTACAAAAGCATGGCCGTTAAAATTCGCACCTTTCAGTGGAATATATAAATTTCCCGGCTGAATCGTTCTCGTATCTGTCGAAACACCTTTGACCGCTGTATCATAAAAAGACTCGGCAAGGCCGCTTCCATCTACCATTTCTTCAACGGCGCGCAATGTGCGAACAATCATTGTAAATCCCCTTCATTCCTTCATTGTATCATTTAAAACGTATAGGTGATCGTTTGCTTTTCTTCATGCCGCTCCATCGCCAGCTGAACGAGCTTTTCAATCAGCTCTGAATAAGAAACGCCAGTGTGCTTCCAAAGAAGCGGGAACATGCTAAATGGAGTAAACCCCGGCATTGTATTGATCTCGTTAATATATACTGTTCCGTCTGCCGCTAAAAAGAAATCAGCCCTTACAAGTCCCGAAAGATCAAGTGCTTTGAAAGCGGCAATCGCCATTTGTTGAATGGTTTGATATTGCTCTTCTGTAATATCAGCAGGAATAATAAGTTCGGTATTTCCGTCCTCATATTTAGCTTGATAATCGTAGAATTCCTTTTTCGGAACAATTTCGCCAACTACAGAGCATATTGGGTTATCATTTCCAATAACTCCGATTTCTACTTCACGACCGATAATGGCTTCCTCTATAATAATTTTGCGATCATACTGAAACGCTTCAGCGAAAGCTGCTTCGAGATCTTCGCGTTTTTTGCATTTCGTGATGCCCACGCTCGATCCGGCGTTAGCTGGCTTGACAAAGCAAGGGTAACCAAGCTCTCTTTCTACTTTATCATAAGCCTTTTTTTCATCTTGCGTCCACTCTTTTCTCAAAAACGCTACATACTTCGCTTGACGCAGTCCAGCTTGCGCAAATAAGTTCTTCATAATGACTTTATCCATTCCCACTGCTGACGCTAGCACGCCATTCCCTACATAAGGAAGGTTTAATAGCTCAAGCAAGCCTTGCACCGTTCCGTCTTCGCCATTTGGTCCATGCAGCAGAGGAAAAATCACATCAATGGTTTCTTCCTCCTGACGCTCGCTGCTGATTGCTGAAACTGGCGCTTGATTTAAAGCGACAGGCAAAATTTCTTTTGCCTCTGGCTTCATTTCCAACTGCTTTATGTCTTGAACAGGACTTGTCAGTTTTTCTCCTTTGACCCATTGTCCCTCTTTGGTGATATAAATGGGAATGACATCGAATTTTGTTTGATCAATAGCATTCATCACCGCCATAGCTGTTTGCAGTGATACTTTATGTTCAGGCGATTTCCCGCCGTATAAGACGCCAATGGTTGTCTTCATCTACAATCCCCCTCTTCTTTTTTCACAATTTTTATTGTACCATGTTTCAATCTCCTTCGTATGATTCTTTTTATTGGAGCAATCATTTATAACCATTATTTTCCTTTTTCAAACACTTCCGCTTAGACTGCCAAAAAATCTTCCTCCAACCATGCTCAGACGCAAAATAACGATCTATATCTATCCATCTGCCTATATATATGAGAAAGGCAGGTTGTTTTGCCACTCCTAAAGAAAAACACCGTTTCCTAAGTTGGTAAACGGTGCTTTTTTGATCATTTCGAGAGCACTTTTTGGTTCTTTTCATGCATTAATATCAGTTCTTTCAATGAGTCCTGCGCTGTTTGCTCAATTTGCGAAAAATATTCGGCAACCCGGCGATGGAAACGGCTTTTTTCCATATGGTCATGCAGCACACGCCAAATTTTTTGCTCATAATGCTCCAATCTACTTAAATTGTAAATCAGCCCTTTTGATTCTAAATAGCGCAAGTTGATTTGCTCTTGCCCCGGCAAATAGCCAATGGTAAATAGAGGGATGCGTTTGTGCAGCACTTCACTCACCGTGACCCCTCCAGGCTTGGTGATAACAGCATCCACCTCATCGTATAAACGGTTCATTTCTTCACAATTGGAAATATAAGAGAATGGCTGGATATGAGGCTGCTTCCAGCGCAAAATTTCTTCATACAGTTCGTTATTATTTCCACATAAAACAGAATAACGAAATCGATTCGTACCGTTCATTTTTCGAAAAAAATCAAGAATGTTGCCTAGCCCTTGGTTGCCGCCAGCGACCAATAAATGCGGGCGATAGGAGGTGCCCCTGTATCCATTTTTCCGTGTCATAAACGTCTCATGAACAGGAATCCCGGTAACAACAATGCGCTCCTTCGGAATTTTATATTTTGTGATTAACTCCTTCTTCGCTTCTTGATGCGGGACAAAGTGGTAGTCGATTGCTTTTTTCCCCCAAATACCGTTGATAAAAAAATCTGTATATACATTAACAACAGGAATATCAATTAAATGCCTTCTTTTTAAACGATGCAAGATCCTCGATGGAAATGAATGTGTGCAAATAATAAAATGCGGCTTCTCTTTTTCAAGCATCCGCTTCATTTTATGTTCGAAATAAGGCATCCATGGCTCCAAATGGATCCATTCAATCTTTTGAACATCGCGATACATCAGCATCTTATAAATATGATGATAGGAAGAAGGATGTGAACGTATCCAGCGAAGATACACTTCGGAAACCAACTTTTCAATGTATTCATTGCAATAGCTTAAAAAATCCACCTTTTTACAACTAACGAATGAAAACTGCTGCTCTAAAAAATCCATGAGCGCATCGGCCACTTTGTGATGTCCAGAACTCATTTGAAATAACGGCAATACAAGAACTCTCATCATGACGATAGCTCCCTTTAATTTTCAAATTGTTTTTTGCTTAAAACATGCTTAATCCACATGACGGCAAGAAAGAGTAGAAAAAGAGCCAGTCCAATTAAAGGAATCGACGCAAGCGGAATATGCATATGGCGGCCTAAAAGCATCCCCAATAACATAATGGGAACCGTCCAAAGCAGCGCCCCTATACATGCCAGCAGCGAAAACAACGGGAAAGGAAAGTGAATCATGCCGGACATATACGGAACAATTTGTCTCACGCCAGGTAAATAGAACCCAAACAAAACCAACCACTTTCCATATTTTCTAAACAGCTCATTGGCTCGCTCCCATTTCTCTGCTTTGATTCCTACATATTTTCCGTACTTCTTCATAAACGGATGACCAAAGTATCGGCCAATTCCATAACCCGTTATCATCCCCATTGTAGCACCGAACCAGCTAATGAGAAAGCAATAGGACCATTCTAATTGCTTTTGGGAAACTAAGACGCCTAGAAAAAAAAGCAGACTTTCTTCAGGAGCTGGAATTCCCACAATTCCACAAAAGATAAAAAGGAAAATCATGATATATCCATACGATTGTATATACGAAAACATAATATTGGTATCCATATAGTTCCTCACTACATCCGTAAAGTCTGTTTGTTAGTGTGTGCATTGATCGCTTCGCTAATCGTCAACCATTCCATTTTTTTTGCCTCCTCTTCGGCAAATAGCAGCTCTAGTGCTTTCAACATATGAGCAGGTGCTTTTTTGTCCGCTCCCAAAGTATCTCCGCTATCATGAAGCACGATAATCGCTCCATCCTGCAACCCGTTTTTTAAACGGCGCAGCAATTCATCGACACCAATGCTTTCTTTCCAATCCCCGAGTATGTGCGTCCACATAATCGTGGGATACTTCGCTTGCAGCGTCCATGTAAATAAATTGAAATGACCCCAAGGAGGCCGATAATAAACGGGCCGTTTTCCCGTAATTCTCTCAATGATCAACGCCGATTTGCGCAATCCTCGTTGCAAAAACGGAGGAAACAAGATCCAATTGCTAATATGGCGATAATTATGGAGGCCGATTTCATGTCCTTCACGATCCATCCGGCGAATCAGATCGGGATATTTTGCTGCTCTTGTTCCCACAACAAAAAAAGTTGCTTTAATATCGTGCTTTTTTAATAAGTCAAGCAGCTGCGGCGTATAATATGGGTCGGGACCGTCATCAAATGTTAATGCAACAGCTCCCTTTCTCATTCCCTTTTTGTAAATCCGCCATGCGTTTCGTCGGATCCATATCGTTGGAATCATTCCATAGATCAACAGAACGCATAAAAAAATCAGCAAGCCACGCATACATTCACCTCTTCAAAATACAGACTGGCGATCCATTCCATGATGATTCATGAACAGCCGTTTCTGATCGCTTAGTGCTCCTTTTTCCGACTCCGTTCAGGTGCTTTTCTCTGCCTATGGCTGTTCTGGCTTGTGAAATGCAGGAAGGCTAAGCCCCTGATGATTCCGCATTTTCTTATCCCTGTTATTTTCAAAGATTTGTACACAGTTCTTTGCTATAATACAATACGGAACGATGAAAAAAAAGATTCAAAGGATAAGAATATGGAGAAGATTTTCTAATCATGAATAAAAGACAGGTGATGAACATTGAATAAAAAAATTATGCTTACCGGCGGCGGTTCAGCGGGCCATGTAACGGTTAATATTGCGTTAATTCCAAAATTAAAGGAACGCGGCTGGAGCATTGGCTATATCGGTTCACATAACGGCATCGAGCGGGAGCTGCTTTCCCAAGTAGAAAATGTTCCCTATTTCCCCATTTCCACAGGAAAACTGCGCCGCTACTTTGACTGGAACAATTTTAAAGATCCTTTCAAGGTGTTGAAGGGAACATTCGAAGCATACCGCCTGATCAAAAAAGAAAAGCCAAGTATCGTCTTTTCCAAAGGCGGATTCGTTTCCGTCCCTGTCATTGTCGCGGCTTGGTTGAATGGCGTACCGACGATTATCCACGAATCAGATATCACTCCAGGGTTGGCCAATAAAATCGCGATGCCATTTGCCACCAAAATTTGCGTCACCTTTCCCGAAACACTACCGCACGTAAACGAGCAAAAGGGAATTTATGTCGGAGCGGTCGTTCGGGAAGAGCTCAAGCAAGGAAGTGCCGACAAAGGACGGAAGCATTGCCAATTTGAAAAAGGCAAACCCGTTCTGCTCGTCATGGGCGGAAGTCTTGGATCTAAACGCATCAACGACGCATTACGCGCCAATTTACAAACCTTGCTCGCTGATTTTCAAATCGTCCATATTTGCGGAAAAGGGAACATCGATCCAAAGTTCGCCACTGAAAAGGGTTATAAACAATTTGAATACGTCCACGAGGAGCTGCCGCATATCATGGCGATGGCGGATATTGTCTTATCAAGAGCCGGCTCAAATTCCATCTTTGAATTTTTAACATTAAAAAAGCCGATGCTGCTTATCCCGCTTTCTAAAGGAGCGAGCCGCGGCGACCAAATTTTAAACGCACGTTCATTTAAAAAATCAGGATATGCCGATGTGTTAATGGAGGAAGAATTAACAAATGACTCCCTGCGCGAAGCCATCTACCAGCTCTATCGCAACAAAGCCAACTATATCGAAAACATGACCCGCTCCCAAGCCACGGACGCTCTACATACACTGCTGTCGCTGATTGAAGAAACGAGTAAACAATAAAAGCGAACACAAAGCAACAGCCGTTATCATATGGTAGACAAAGTCATTTTTACTTTGTCTACCCCCATCCGTTTATTGTGACTTTTCCATCCGAATTTATATAACTCGCTTTGTTTTTCAATCCTCCACTTTCCAGAGATCATTATTTATTAAATCTTCAAGCCGTATTTTATATATGATCAAAAACCCCTATTTTTCCACAAATTAACCTATAGAGAATCTCTATTTTCTCCAAAAACAATGACAAATCATGTAATATAGTGTAAAATTTTAGTATAAAATTCAATTGGAGGTAGGTATTATGAACCAAAATTTATGGGGAATAACTCAAACATTAATAGAAAAATATTCCATCATAGCATCTGAGTTTACTTTCGAAAGAGAAAGTCTAAGCTAGCAATAGCTCAGCATGTCCAAATGCTTTATTCTCTCCAAACTCACTTAGAAAGTTAGGGATAGTATGACTCAAAGATCTCTACAGTTTGTTATGATATTTATGTCTGTGATCATATTTTGCTATATATTGCTAATAGCGGATGATCAATATGTTGAGCAACGGTGTTATTTTATGGAATTTATAGGAATGTCTTTTTTATTCATCGGAATTTACAGCTATACCCAAAAACCAAATTCAGTTGTCGTACAGCATTTCCTAGTCCTTATGCTGATTAGCGGGCTAGCCATTGCTTTAGCAACTCCTTCCAGTTGGAATATAAAACTGGCAAAGGATGTAGAGGTTCTTTCCATTTCATTAGCACCTTACTATCTATTAAAATTTTTTGAACACTTCCCTTTGTCTACAAAACCGGCGTTTTTCCGGAAAGTACGAACGTCCACACTATTTATTGCGGTTTTTAGCATATTTCTTTATTTTTTAGCTGGGGCACAGCATGACACTATTATTCAAATGATGGTGCGGCCATGTATTGTCGCCAACATTATTATCTCGCTGCTCGCTTGCATCGTTCTATGTTTCTTACATATTCGCTCGAATTCCGATAAGGTGAAAAATCAAATGTATCTTTTAATTTTTGGCCTTATTTTATCATTTGTCCCTGTTGTCGTTTTTAGCTTGATTCCTGATGTGTTCCCTATGCTTCCTGGGATCCCTTTTCATTATAGTTTAAGCAGCATCATCGTTTTTCCAATCACAATATCCTATTTACTAACCAAGCAAGAAATCATTGACTTTCAAGAGCATTTGCGCAAAATCAGCTTTCAGTTATTAGCTATTCTTTCGGGCTTGCTTGTATTTAATTTATTGTCATGGATACTGAGTGATTTCAGCTTACCGTCAGCGCTTTTACTAAATACTTTGCTCATCTGTGCTTTCGTTGTTTATAGTCTGATGAATAGATGGTTGGAGCCTTTAAAAATGAAAAAATGGCAGCTTAAGCATCAAAAAATTCAACAGGAAAAATTGCTGATTCTCCAGCAATTGCTGAATGGGCAGCATTTGGGGCATTGCGCCAAGCTGGTTGCTGATTTAATTCATCAAACCCTGCATGTTAGCGGCGTATGCCTAATATGGAAAAATGATAGCGCTCCCGTTGTTTTGCACCGAACAGGAATTTTCCTGCCTTTTGACGATGCACAGCTGCTGTCATATCTCTATCAGAGAGACCACACGAACAAAGCGCATATCCATGGAAAAAGCATCTTCTTCTATCCTATGAAGATAGAAAATGCGATACGAGGATGGATTATCATCAGCGAAAAAACGACGGCTACCATTTTTGAAAAGGAAGAACAAGAGCTGATTGAAAAAATTCGCCTCGATGCAACGGAGTTATTCGCTAGCTCCGCAACATTGCAACAAATTGAAAACGAATTAAAGGAAGCTATGAAAGAGTCGCTTATTCACGAACAGTCTCATTGGCTGTTGCTCAATGAACAAGAAGAAGAAAAAAGGAAGCTGTCTGATTTTCTTCATGATGAAATATTGCAAAATTTAATCCTGCTTCTTCATAAGCTTGAATGGCTCAACAAAAGTCAAAACATCAACAAAGATATTTTGAAAGAGATCGAAGAAGGGATTCGCAACAGCATCTTTGAGATAAGAGAAATGTGCCATGAGCTATACCCTGCCGTCATAGAAGACTTAGGGTTAAAGCACAGCCTCTTTTTATTAAAAAGAAAATGTGAAATGAACTATAATGTTATTTTACAAATCGACTATCGCTCACAGCTAAAAAACATCCCAGTCGCTCTTTCTGCCCAAGTATTTCGAATCATCAAGGAATTGGTTTACAATGCGATAAAACACTCGTCATCAAAAGACATTCTTGTCTCCGTTGTGGAAACACAGCATGATCTTCATATTAAAGTAAAAGATCACGGTGTTGGATTTAAGATGCCCAACCATTTATCAGCATTATTGCAAAACCGCCATTTAGGCTTAGTGACGATCCAAAAACGGGTGAATCAGCTAAAAGGCACTCTCAACATCCAATCGGAACCTGGAGCCGGAACATGTGTATCCATTTCTCTGCCAATCGAAATAGACGGGGAGGAGTCAAATGAAAATCAGAGTATTATTAGTAGATGATCACTTGCTCATGATGCAGGGAATTCGCAAATTGCTAGAGGACAAAACAGATTTCGAAATCGTCGGCACCATTTGTAATCCTGCCGGCTTGCTAGAGGAAATACGCAAGCATCATCCTGATGTTATTGTCATGGATATAAAAATGAAAGAAGAAAGCGGAATTGAGTGGACAAAGAAAATTACCCGATCATACCCAGCATGCAAAATCGTCATTTTATCCGGATACGATTATGACGAATACATTCACGCTGCTTATGAGGCTGGAGCATATGCGTTTGTAACAAAAGAGAACTCCTCATTGGAACTGGCTAACGCTATTAAACAAAGCTATCTAGGGATCAAAGTGTTTCCAACCGACCGATTAACTCATTATAGCCCTCCTCTTACTCAGATGGAATTAACCATTCTTCGGCTGATTGCTGAAGACCATACCAATGCAGAAATTAGCGAGCAGCTAAAGATAAGCCGCCGGACGGTCGAACACCACATATCTTCCATTATCCGAAAGCTTGATGTCGATTCAAGAGTAGGGGCCGTTGTCAAAGCGATCAAGCTAGGATTAATTTAATTCAATCTATCGAAGGGATACAGGCCCCTTCGGCCATTTTTTCCTCTTTTTCTAGCTAACCAAGTATTCTATCTTTTTTCGTTTGCCGCAAAGCCCCTTCTGTGTATACTTCGTAAAAATCAACAAGGGGCAGAATATTATCTATATAAATACAACTTGAAAATAGACATGGATTCCTCCGTATCTCTCCGTAAAAACGATCTGATTCGCCGCTTTTCCGCGGTCGCCGACATACTTCCAACAAACAGCGAATGTTCATCAGACACATGTCATGTGTTCGCTGGCGTTTTTGCCCATAGCATGAGGCAAAAGGGCAACGGTCAGCCGTGTACTTTCACATGTCGTTGGACTGCTGTAAACCATGTCGAAAAATCAAACGGCCCTTGTCTACATTTCTACAAAACAAAACATCAATCTTCTCGATCTTCCGTTTCCAACAGTTGTAAATATATTGTATAATAGAAAGGCAATAATACGGGAGAACTCAAGGGTGGATCGGCATGTAACCCCTTTATCCTCAGAAAGGGGGTGATGCCGATGACGGTGTTTGAAGCGTTAATGTTTGCGATCGCTTTCGCAAGCTTAATCGTTTCTATTCTATCCTTTCACCAAAAGAAATAGCCCACCCTTGAGTTAGCAGCCCATCGGTGGACTATTTCCCCATATGGCTGATCCCCCTTGCAGGGAACCGTGTTATTGCAGGGCCAAGGGTGTTGCAGCATCCTTGGCCTTATTTTATTTATACAGATCTTTTATATATATTATACATGATTCATTCGGTAAAATGGAAGCCGATGCGGCGCAAAATAGAGCATTTTCCACCATGTATCTTATTCTATGCCCGCCTCGTCCGCCGTACCACTCAAATCTTTACTAAAGGTTTGATACCACTGAACATCATTGAATATGTGAATAGGCGACCGTTCTTGATCCAATATTACCAGATTATACCTAGATTCCCCTTTATGTAATTTCTGAATCAACGCTTCTGAGATCGCAGCGCTCCATGAAGATTCGATCACAAGGCTATTGGAAAGCTGCCCATTTTCATGAAGAGGGCCCTTTACAGGCTGGGACTGCTTTACATGCGTGTAACGGGAGAGCTCTTCTGGATATTAAATCATAAAATAATAATCGTTGTACTGCCCAAGAGCTTTATACAAGCTTTCTGATACAGTATAGTTAATCGTCAGCTTGATCGACTTATCATGGGCCTCAACCGTAAATTTTTTTACTAAAAAATGAGGGGGAAGGAATTGCTGCCCCAAAGATAAACGAGAATGAGGCGAATCAGCCGATTCGAGTGCTCCATTCACCTCTTTTGTTTCTTCTGCTTGAGCAGGGACTTCCTCGCATCCGCCGGTTTGCTTAATGGTTTGCTCTCCTTGTGATAGCTGCAGGCTGCTAATAAAATCAGCCATAAACAAAAAGCTTGTAAAACTTTCCTTCTCATCATCCCACATTCTCCATATTCGTGAGATTGATCTCTATATCATTGAATACAAATAAATTTACATATAACCTACGTGCTCAATTTATTATAATCATTAAAAAATTTATTTAATATCATGTGTATTTTGCAATAAACAAAAAAACTATCTTGTAATAAACCAAATAACTAACAATATAATAGCGATTCCTAACCAAATTGCTGATTGTTTATATTTATTCATATAGAACCACCTTTGTATTATTGGATATTATCAAAAGTGTAACCTCAGCAATCACCGTTTTTCGTTGCGTTTCAACAGTTGGAAGAAAAAAGGATGCTACCTCCATTGTTTTTGGCCATCATTCAGATAACCGCACTCAACATCCAAAACAAAGGAGACAAGTTTGTTACCTCAATTATTAGCCTGCTTGCTTCAAATAATCAAGCTCCAACTGTAAATTTGCAAATTATTT
Organism: Anoxybacillus sp. B2M1; assembly: GCF_001634265.1. Taxonomy (NCBI): domain Bacteria; kingdom Bacillati; phylum Bacillota; class Bacilli; order Caryophanales; family Anoxybacillaceae; genus Anoxybacillus; species Anoxybacillus sp. B2M1. The sequence goes on from NZ_CP015435.1 coordinate 2,407,823, forward strand.
GTTTTGCACATTAACTCATTATTTCATATTGGAACATAGTTACAAAATTAGCCGTACGGGCTTTATATGGAGTGGCGGACATGTTAGATTTGTTGCCTAGCAAAATAAGGGTTCTTGCTCACCCCTTTCGCTAAAAACATGTCCGCAATAGATCCATATCAAGTGTCATTACTTTCCTATATTTAAACAGGTAAACACTAAAGAATTAACTTTTTTGTTCCAAAAAATTTGATATGAATCCACATATGTTTTCTTTTCTTAACATTTACAAATCAATTTATTAACAAGCTGAATACCATACAGTTGGTACATAAAGATAACAATCTAAATATACGCCACATCCCTTATCTTGTTTTATAAATCCCCATAATCCAATCCCTGCAACTGCTGAAACAAAGCTAGTTACCCATCCAGGTGGACTAATAAAATATGAAATCGTTGCATTTAATGCAGCTACCCCCGCACCATATAATGCTATATTCTCTTTTAATTTCTCAACAAACTTATGCGACCAATACACTCTGAGCCCCCACCAAGTAAATTCCCAATCAAAATTTTTACTTTTATCGATAGAATATGTTTGAAGATCCCCATTAGACTCGATTTTAGCAACAAATTTATTTCCATCTATAATCAAATCAGATCGATATTTACTTATTTGCATATTTGTATCTTTGATAATCTCTTCCACTTTTCCAATTTCCACCTTAGTCAAAACGTTATTCGCTTCTTTCTTGATTTTAAATTTTTCCGATTTATAGTCTAAATAAACAAATGGATCAGCCTTAGAAATTAAACCTTCGATCGACTGTTCCTCTGAGGAGGATTTTGCAAATGACACAATTGGTGTTAACAGAGCTAAAATCATAGCGAAAAACATAACTAAAATTATAGAATTTCTTAATCTCTTATTTCTCACCAATTTAAACATCACCTTTCTATAATTCAGCTTTTATCAATCACACAGTGTAATCGAGAAATGATTGTCTTAGGTTGTGCATATGATACACAGAATTATTAAAAATAAATCTTGTACGAAACGATCCTGGATAGTAAAAGGTTATACCTCAATGATGCCCCCCTCTAGAAATAATGGTGTACTAGGTCGGCCGACTTTATCTTAACTATATCAAACTAATCAAGAAAAAACATCCTTATTTTCCACAATTTTGATTGCGGAAAATACCTATATTTTCATTCGTCCCAACTCAAAACCGCCCAACGGAAAGGCTCCGCTAGGCGGCATATGCTTAAATCAATAACAACCATCAGCACGATCCAGTAATGGCAAACGGAATAAGGTGGATATGACGAATGAGTCACAGAAAAAAAGCGGATCGCAAATACGGCCAAAGCGAAGGTGTCGAGAAAAATGGAGGATCAGCAGCGATGACGTATGGCTGTTTTTGCAGCAGTGACACTTCTTTCGCCCCCCGACATCATCGGAATGGTCATTTATGAGCAGGAGGCCGATTTATGTCTCCTGTTAAATAGAGATGCCAGATTATAAGGTAAACAATGATTCCGCCAAAAGCTAAAAACATCCAAACGGTAAGTAAAAGAGAGAAGCTTCCGGCTCGGACTTTCTGTACCGCTATGATCTAATAGGGGGAACAATAGATGTTATGGAATGTGAACCCCTTTCTTTTTTCATTCTATCTATTCCCCTTGTTATTGAAAAAAGAAAATAATCCTGTAAATAATAAAATAGCTCCTATCATTCTATAAGAGTCCATATATCCTTTTAACATTTGTAAATATTCGTCCGATCCCACACTCCCCCCTATTGATCGGACCCATGATGAAGTGGATGTACTTCCCAATTTCGGACTGTTTAAAATCAAAATGAATCCAATAAGGGCCACTACTAATGAAAGAAATTTCATTTTATTAGGATCTTTTAAAATATTCATTCTCCCTCTTCCTCCTTTTCATTGTATACAAAAACAATACGAGATAAATTTAATTATACATTAAATTTTATTCCAAATTAACCATAAAAAAACAGAAGTAAATTTCTCATAGAGAAACTTACTTCAGTACGCATTTTCCGTAAATTATTATTCATAGTAATAAAAACATACTCCGATTGGTTTAAATGCATTTCCATATCCTGCTTTATAATCGCTTCCAATAATCGGATCGTACCAAACATCAAAATTATAGGTTTGGTAATACGGCCTAGCCACTATCGTGTATGTTTTCCCTGATGGAACTTTAATTTGATAAGTATCAGAAACCTCATAACTCTTCGTTACATTAAATCCCAATCCTGTCGAAACTACCTCAGCACTCACATTGGTATTAGATGACCATGAGGCATTAACGCCTTCCTTTACACTTAATGTAGCAGTCGCTGGTCCTGCAAAAGTAGATTGTCTAATGATTTTAGTACCGCACGCCTCTCCACTACTAATATTCTTTAAATAGTAACCACTTGCCCATTGAGGTGTCACTATAGAATTATTTTTTAAAAAAGATTCATTTTCAGTTTGAATGTATGCCACCGCAACACCCACTAATTTTTTCGCTCCCTGATCAGAAGTAGAAGGTTCTAATTTTTTGAGCACTTCCGGATCTGTTATTTCAACAACAGTATTTCCATTTTGAGATTCAACAACTTCGGATTCTTTGGCATCCTCCAAAGCTTTACTCCATTTAGCATTTATTTCTTCACTTAATAAGCAGTCAGAATTAGAATTCTCATTTTCTGCAAAAGTGCTGATACTGCCTCCTAATAACAAACCAAAGACCAACGAAAAGGTAAATAGTAATTTTAGAAACCTTGTAATCACCGTTAATTCCCTCTCCCTAGAAATAATTGGTGTGCTAGGTCGGCCGACTTTATCTTAACTATATCAAACTAATCAAGAAAAAACATCCGTATTTTCCACAATTTTGATCGCGGAAAATACCTATATTTTCATTCGTCCCAACTCAAAACCCCCCAACGGAAAGGCTCCGCTAGGCGGCATATACTTAGAATGATAAGAGATCAATAACAACAACCAGCACGATCCGGTAATGGCAAACGGAATAAGGGGAATATGGCGAATGAGTCACAGAAAAAAAGCGGATCGCAAATACGGCCAAAGCGAAGGTGTCGAGAAAAATGGAGGATCAGCAGCGATGACGTATGGCTGTTTTTGCAGCAGTGACACTTCTTTCGCCCCCCGACATCATCGGAATGGTCATTTATGAGCAGGAAGCCGATTTATGTCTCCTGTTAAATAGAGATGCCAGATTATAAGGTAAACAATGATTCCGCCAAAAGCTAAAAACATCCAAACGGTAAGTAAAAGAGAGAAGCTTCCGGCTCGGACTTTCTGTACCGCTATGATCGAATAAGGGGGGAACAATATAGGAAGTATTGTTATTTCTATCCACATACCAAATCCCCCCTTACTCCTGTATATATGCTAAACCTTCACTCTTGCCAAGTAATATTTGGAATCCATATACGCATTCTATATGGCTTTACCTTCTGCATAAGCAATTGAAGCTGAGTCTTCAGTTAATAAACCCGCTAATATTTTGGACCACGTAGGTTCTGGCGCTAGATATAATGTAACGACAAAGCCAATAACTCCACTGCCCACTTTAGCTGCCATTTGACTTTATTACTCATAAATGTATCGACTGAAGACTTAAACCCGTTCAAATCATATATTTCAATAGTCCATCCATCTGTTTTTTATAGTTAAGTAGCGATGTACGTGTTTTTATTCTCTCTTGCTTCCACTGCTTTCATTTCAGAATCGTCTTTTACAATTTTTGCTGTTAACTTCATTTCTGCTCCTATCTCATTTGAGTTAACAGTCTCTATTTGTAACTGGGCCAAGGGAGAAATAATAATGAAGGCTGATACATTAAAAATTGAAACTTAATGGAGCGTTAAAGAAGAGTCATGAAAGCAGCCAAACAGGGCTTTGCAAAAGAGAATACATGCCTAGAACAGTTGAGCATTTGATCGAATATGCATATCACAAGGGTGGATTGTACTTTATTTTACTAAAAAATACAGACTGATCGGACTTAACAAAAGCGATGGCCATTGATTCTTATTGGATCATCAACACATCTGTCGTTAGAAGATCCTTGCGCTGGAAACTTGACAATCAAAAACCTTTCTGTAGACTTGCCTTCGTTATGTATTCGCGTGACAAAGCTCGAAATCATCCAACCTCTCACTGCCATGAAAATGACGGGTAGCCATCAAGCAAAAGATATCCTGTTTTTACAGTACAGAAGTACCGCATTATTCCGAAATTTTGTCTATTTTCCAAGTTGCATGAATCATTTAGCACATTCTTCCTAGAAGCAAATGCACAGTTTCTTTGTGAAAATTTATGTTAGAATAGGTTTTATATGATGAACCTATGCCGTACATCTTCAATAAAAATATGGATTAGGAGGCAAAAATGAAAGAGCGAGATTATTATTTTGATAATGCGAAACTCTTTCTGATTTTTTTGGTAGTTTTAGGACATTTTCTGCGTCCGTATATCGAAAAAAACGAATTGGTCCATAGTGTGTATGTTTGGATTTTCTTATTTCATATGCCGGCGTTTGTTTTGATTTCAGGATATTTCTCAAAAAACTTCCATAAAAAAGGCTATTTAAAAAAGATGGCCAAGAAAATTCTGCTTCCGTATTTTGTTTTCCAGCTGATTTATTCCCTTTACTATGCCTTCTTGTATGAACAAGACGATCTTTCTTTAGATTTTCTTGTTCCGCATTGGGGGCTATGGTTTTTATTAAGCTTGTTTACGTGGAATGTGATGCTGTATCTTTTCGCGAAGCTGCCGAAAATCTATTCGATTGGTTTAACCATATTGCTAGGGATTCTTATCGGATTTACCGATGTGGAAAAGTTTTTAAGCTTGTCTCGTACATTTACGTTTTTTCCGTTTTTCTTATTTGGCTTTTTGCTGAAAAAGAAGCATTTTTCGATTCTGTTGGAAAAGCGCTTTCGCCTCGCAGCAGGAGTCGCTTTATTATGCGCTTTTCTGGTCATTTACTGGATGGCTCCTAGCTCATCTGCAGAATGGTTGTACGGTTCCAAATCCTACACGACCTTAGGCGTCAGCGAGGAAACAGGCGTTCTCTTTAAGCTGCTTCTGTATATGGCTAGCTTTTTCATGACGTTTTGTTTTCTGGCACTGATTCCGGAAAGAAAGTTGACCATTTCTACGCTTGGGACGAGAACGTTCTATGTGTATATTTTGCATGGGTTTATTTTAAAATATTTGCACGACGCGACGCCTTTTCCGGATATCATTGCTAAAATTAACGGCTATCCGTTACTAATCATTATTTCAATAGCCCTGATATTTTTACTGGGAAGCAGACCCGTCATTCGTATCGTCAAACCGATTGCAGAATGCCGCATTCCTTTGAAAAAGCAGCTGCTGTCTCGATGATAAGCAGAAATGTTGCGGGGATCAAGGATTCCTCTGTAAATCCCCGCAGCGCCCTGCTTATATTTCACTCCTCTTAAATATCCTCCCGTTATTTCCATCTCGCCACTTCTAGTCCTCCTGCCGTTGCTTGCTAAAAACGATATGTATCTTCATTCCGCATCCTCCTCCATTTAGATGGCAAAACTCAGCAAACGATCGCCATGTGTTTTTTAAAAACTAACCTTTTGTCTGAGCCTTTTCCTAAGCAGGCAAACCTTGCACATCCAATCCCAGATCCATACAATCAGAAGGATGAACACCGTGTAAAACCGCTTTTGTGAAAAAGCTGCAGATTCCATGATCAATCCTTGCGTGTTACGAACGAACAAAGGCAAAATTCCCCTAACCAAAACACATAACCGGTCAACGAAACAAAGAGCATCCCCTTATTTCCAAGCCAAATGAGCCCAATCGAAAACCTATTTTTTGCAAAAAGCTGATTTTCATTTTAACATAAAGCTAAGAAAAATTTGATGATCAAAGGAGAGACAGTTTATGAGCCGCGCTCAGCAATTTGTCCAATACTTTTTATCACATCGCCATGTAACGGTCGAGCTCATTCAAAAAATTGAGCCTGAGCGTTACGATTACAAACCGGCGCCAACTTCTATGTCAGCAAAGGAACTGGCTACCCATATGCTGTTTACCTTCTATCAGTTCGCTCAAACAGCGAAAGAAGGAAATCCGAGGGTATTGACTGAAAAAATCGAAGAAAATGAAACCGACCTTCGTAAGCTAGCGGAAGTGTACACAGAAAAAACAAAAAACTTGTTAGAATCTTTAACAGATGAGGATTTTGAGCGTACGCTTGATCTAACCCAAATGTTTGGCGCGCCTTTTTCTGTTGCCCAGTTTCTGCAAACAGCCATGGACCACGAAATCCACCATAAAGGCCAACTGTTTGTCTATGTGCGCGAAATGGGGCACGAAACGCTTCCATTCTTCATTAAACGTGGTTAGCCAAGAATGGTTTGAGCGAAAAACATGGTTGGCATTCCTATCATCATAAGCCATCTTTGTAAAACCGATAACAAAGGGCAAGTCTATAGACTTGCCCTCCTGCCACGTTATTTATGAAACAGAAGACTGAACAAAATGGCTTTTTTATTCACCCATTCATTCATGCAGCTCTAGTGTCTTATGCCATGCCAAATGGCGGATGTGGGTATTCATGTTTTTCTCCACCTCATAACAATCGGCCCATCGCCATTTACTATATATATAAAAATGGAGAAAAACGTCACTAAAAAATGCGGCGCCGTTCATAAATAACCGTGCTTGCTTATTTCTCTACATGTTAAAGCGCTTGGCCGTCCGTCCCCTTTTCCTGCCAAGCGCTTCTCTGATTCATGGTGAACGTGCATTTGGCTAGATTATATGCCATTCACTAGCCAAAAGACAAAGGGCTAATGAATCACTCACCACTTGCGTTCACATTTCAATCAATAAGCGAAAAGCATAAAATGAACCTGTACCGTTCCGTTCATCACAGCCAATCGCCGCCATCATCATCCCCGTCCAACCAATCATCCACGATATCTTCTACTCCATCATCCAGATCAAAGGCATTGTCTATGACATCATCAAGCAGTTCTTCCGCCACCATGCCCGCAAGCATTCCGGCCGCAAATCCGCCAATCGCCCCCATCATTCCGTGAGAATGGCGTGCGGAATGAGAGCTGTATGGAGCAGCCTGCGGATAAAAAGGAGCGGAATGGACACTGGGATGAACACGAGGCTGTTGCACCATTTCCTGCAATAATAAACGAAGCTTTTGCATAACGGCTTCTTCCTCATTCATTTCATCATATGTGAAAAAGATATCCCGTTTTAATTCTATCTCCCCATAGCCATAAGATCCGCTTAACACATCTACTTCCAGCTGCAAGCGCAGTCCCTGTTCTTCAAAGAAAACGAAACATTCCACTTCTTGAATGATGCCGCGAAACTCTCCTACTGGGAAAAACGCAAACTCCTGGCCATACGTAGTGATTTTTCCAGAATCCGCTTTTTCCCGAAAACCGAGCTTGTCCAATGCGGCAAACAGCTTTTCCAATGGAGCTGGCGGCAAAATCCGCACAGCATCTTTATCCATCGCATCGACTCCATCAGCTATATCAAGACGTGTAACAAATATATAATCAACGCTGTAGCGTGTAATCGGTAAATGAAGCGGAACGATATAAGAAAACGGCCATACTTTTCTCTCTCCTGCATGCACAGTAAATGACGGAGCAACCGGAATGACTGCTACTGCGCGGCGATATTCTTGGCCGTTATGACGTACAATAAGATGCAGTTCCACATCGAGTTTGCGGATATGCTGTTCTACCGTTCCTCCTTCAATGATAAACTCTCCTTCTATCTTTTCGCCAAGTCGCACATGGGGCTGCTGTAAAATAAGATTCACTTTTGCAGAGCCCACACCGAGCTTCGACAATAGTTTCTTAAACATGCTTTACCCTCCTCATGATTATGCTATTTTGTTTACGAACGAAGGCAAAAGAAGGATTCAAGCGAACGAATAAAAACTCCCCCATCCCCACTTCGTTAAGAGGCGGGAGACTTTTGATGGATGATGTTCAATCAACGGCAGGCAGGTTAGCCAAACGAAACTTAGCTTTTAAGCATGTAAAATTCAGGCTGATTTTAAGCAAGCGAATGTTCGGGCAATACCGCTTTCAGGCGTTCATTATGAAACAGCGCGTTGCCTATGGCTCTTTTACATATTTGGTTAGCAAAAACACGGTAACGTTTGCTTTCGGGTGCCGAAAAAATCCATGACTTTCTTTTCCGAAAACTATTCGCTCCATCCGATTTCTACGATGGATAAATATAACGGAACACTTATGCTCTCCAAAAGCAAGATTCAAAAAATCCTAAAGGCAGCAAGGCCTTTAGGATTTTTTAGGCTACACAAACATTTTCATCAACCCGAGAAAAATTAAAATCATTCCCGGGACCATTGTCGCTTTTTTCATGATTTTCACATTCGAAAATTTGTAGCCTGCTTTCAGGCCAAAACGAATAAAGACTACGTTCATGAAAGATACGAGCAAAGCAAGAACAAGCGGCTGATATCCAAGAAATGAAGCGCTTAGGCCGGCACCGAACGCATCCATTGATAACGCGAAACCGATAAGCATCGCTTCTTTTGCACTGATGCTGCCTGATCCATCAAGATCGGCTAATGAAGGGCGCTTCAGTACTTGGATGACAATCCCAAATCGCTTCAAATGAACACGCCATATTCTCACTGTTTTTGAAGTGGCAGGTGATTCAGACATCGCCTCTTCAAGCTCATCTTCACGCTTCTTTAATACATTGTAAATCGCCCATACACCTAGCGCAATTAAAATGAATGCAGCCAACGATTGCTCGACCCGAACAGGCAGCCATGGTATAAGAAATGTTCCGACGTACATGGATACTAGCAGCATGGCGCCAGAAAACAGAGCAATGACAATCATGGATGAGAGCGGGAACTTCATCTTCCGCAGCCCATATGTCACGCCAACACTCAAGCTATCTAGGCTTACCGCTAAAGCCAACATCACCATAGATACATATTTTAGCATTGTTCGTTCCCCCTGCGATACTATATGCATCACCAATCGCAAGGGAAACTCGTTCATACTCTATATACCATATTCGACACTGTTCGATTTCCGGGGAAATATTTTTCCCTGCCTCGACATTTCCTGCAGCTATTCTTTTAAGTGATATGGCAATGTAGCAATGACAATATCCTTTTTCAGAATCAAAAAGAAACGCAAGAAAATGGCTGTCTGGTTATGCAACAGCGCATGCCACCATTTTTTCACAATGAATTGCGGCATTAAAATTGTAATAGGAGCTCCCATTGTCTCTTTTTCCAGTTGGCTAATATAGTCGAGCATCGGTGAAAGAATCGTCCGATATGGTGAATAAATGACCTTTAATTCAATATTTGGATAAAATCTCTCCCATTTCGCGCGCAGCTTTTGCTCCTCTTCCTCATGAAAGACAATGGAGATAGCGGTAATATCCCCAGAAATACTTCTCGCATATTGAATTGACTGGGCTACCAGTTTACTCACTCCTGAAATCGGAATGACCACTTTTGGTTTCATCACCTTTTCTCGGCTCTCCCATTCTTGCTCGTCAAGCTTTAACTGTTCGCCCAACTTATCGTAGTGAGAACGAATTCGGTAAAACATCATGACGAGAAGCGGAATAGACAAGATCACAAGCCATGCTCCTTGCGTGAACTTAGCCACAATCGTAATAATCGTTACCAATCCTGTTGCAATCATACCCGCCATCGTCATAGCTAATGTAGTAGCACGCTTCTTATCCTTCCATAATTTTTTCACCATTCCTCCCTGCCCGATCGTAAAGGAGAGGAAAACCCCAACAGCGTAAAGTGGAATGAGTGAATGAGTTTCTCCCTGGAACAAGATGATTAAAAGAATCGCTAATACGCTAAGCAAAATAATACCGTTTGAAAACACTAGACGATCTCCGCGTGCTGCTAAGCTTCTTGGCAAAAATCGATCATTTGCAATAATGGATGCCAGCTGCGGAAACCCAGCAAAGCTTGTATTCGCCGCCAAAACTAAAATAAGCATCGTAATCAGCTGAAATAAATAAAAGAATAGGCTGTTGCCAAACACATGATGACCGATCTGTGAAATAACGGTTTTATGCTCTACAGGTGTTACCCCAAAGCCTGTAGCTAAAATCGTTATCCCTAAAAACATCGTCCCCAATAAAACAGACATCCATCCCATCGTAAGCGCCGCATTTTTGGAGCAATCCGGCTTAAAGGAGGGAACGCCGTTACTAATGGCCTCTACTCCTGTCATAGCTGAACATCCGGATGCAAACGCTCGAAACAAAATAAACATGCTATATCCAGATGTAAAGAAATGTTCAAAAGAAGCATGCTCTTTATGATTAAATCCGTTCCACCCTTCATGCCAAAGCTGCCATCCGCCAACAGCTATTAACACAAGTACAGAAATAATAAACAAATACGTCGGATACGCAAAGACAGTGGCGGATTCTGTAATGCCGCGAAGATTTAAAATCATAAGCAATAGTACAAGAAGTACGGCGATTTCGACTTTCCAAGAAAGCAAAGCGGGAAAAGCCGATGTAAGCGCCGCAACACCAGAGCTAATGCTAACAGCCACCGTAAGAACGTAATCAATCATGAGCGCTGCACCAGCGACCAAGCTTGTCGTCGTGCCCAAATGATCCCGCGCCACCACATAGGCGCCCCCGCCTGAAGGGAAGGCATAAATAATTTGCCGATAAGATAGTGTGACAAGCAAAAGCAGCACTATAATCGCTAACGCAATCGGCAACGAATAGAAAAACACGCTCGTTCCTAACAACATCAGCACAAGCAAAATTTCCTCTGTTGCATACGCAACCGATGATAGAGCATCAGATGAGAATACAGCCAACGCTTTCCATTTCGGCAATTTCTCATGCTTCAGCCGCTTCGTCTCCATCGGCGAACCAATTAATAAACGTTTTAATGACGCCATTATTTCTACTCCTTTTAACGATCGGTTTCTCATGAACTTTTTATGCTTACACATAGAATTTCCAAAAGCGCAAAAAACCGTCAAGGATGTCCTTAACGGTTGCACAGCGCGCTCCACATCCCTCCCAAAACGCTTACGAGGTTAGCTGTCGGGTTGGGACTATGAGAGTAGCCCCTCCTATTTAAGGATTCACCCCAAGTAACAAAATGGTTACAATATTGGTTCCCCCGCTCCATAACGGATTCAGCGATTCATGCATGTATCTATGAATTATAGGTGTTATCTTACTCTCTTCGATTTTTATTGTAAAGAAGCAAAAAGAAGAGATTTGGAAGGAATAACCGTATTTTATTGTCGTTTTACTTTTATTTTTGCTGTTTTCTCACGCTTGCTTTGATTTTTAACGTTTTTTATCCAATCATAATTCTCCCCTTTGGATAACGAAACGGATCGGGCTTGCGATGCAACGTAACAGCATAAGCAATCGTCAACGGACCTACACGGCCGGCGAACATCGTTAACATAATCAACACCTTTCCGATCGGAGACAGCTGCGGGGTCAATCCCATCGACAAACCAACCGTACCAAACGCTGATGTGGCCTCAAATAAAATCATTAAAAAATCTTTGCCGGGCTCTGTAATCGTTAACAGCATTGTAATTACTATGACGATAAATAAACCGCTTAATGTCACGGTCAATGCCTTATAAATCGTGTCATAAACAATCCGTTTCTTAAAGAAAGTAACATCTTCTTTTCCCTTAATTTGCGACCAAACCGCCCCTAAAAGGGTTACAAAAGTTGTGGTCTTAATTCCTCCACCTGTCGACCCTGGCGATGCCCCGACAAACATAAGGAAAATAATGAGAAACAGCGTAGGCTGCGTTAAATCCGGAATGTTTAATGTGTTCGCTCCAGCAGTTCGCGGTGTTACGGCTTGAAAAAGGGATGCCAAAAATTTCCCCAACGGGGACAACGGTTGCAATGTTTTGGAGTTATGAAACTCCAATAAAAAAATAAACAGCGTACCGAACACAACAAGCAGGCCGCTCGTTATCAAAACTAATTTGGTATGCAGCGAAAAGCGGCGCGTTTGTCGGTATTCATATATTTCGTTCATAACGATAAACCCGATTCCGCCAAGCGTAATTAATGCACATACGACAAGAGTGACAACAGGGTCCTCGACGTATCCTGTCAGGCTGCGAAATTCGCCCATTAAATCAAATCCAGCATTATTAAAGTTGGAAATGGCATGAAACATTCCAAAATAAAACGCCTTTGCTAGAGGCATATCGAAGGCAAAGCGAATCGTCAACAGCAGCCCCCCAATCAATTCGATGACTACTGTAAACACCAATATCCGTTTGACAAGCCGGACGATTCCCTCAATTGACAAGTTATTTAATGCTTCTTGAAGCAGAAGCCGCTCTTTTAATGAGATGCGTTTGCCGATTAAAAAAGCAAAAAATGTGGCAAAGGTCATAAACCCTAAACCGCCAACCTGAATTAAAGCTAAAATCACCAGCTGTCCAAATAACGTAAACGTCGTTCCTGTATCCACTACGACAAGCCCTGTCACGCAGGTTGCTGATGTCGCTGTAAATAAAGCATCAATCCACGGAAGCCCCTTGCCATCGTTTGTAGCAACCGGAAGCGTTAATAGCGTTGCACCTAGCAAAATAATGAGTGCAAAACCCGCCACTAGCACTTTCGGAGGGTCAAATATATATCTTCTCATATTCATCATGTTATGCCTTCCTCCCTTAGTCACACCTATAGGCTGATACTCCTTACCCTTCATCATACATGTCAAAAATATACCAAAAAATGCATCTGTCTTGTACCATGATTTTAGCAAAGAATAACAAGGAGTGGAAAGATGAAGATCGTTTCGATTCATCAGCTTGATCCTAAATCCGTCCAACGCTTTTTCAGCGAACACCGGGGCAGCTCAACCATGGTCGTTTCCATAGGAATATACGAATGGAGCACACTGAATGGATTTGCTGCACTTAATCATTGCGGAGACATTGCAGGACTTCTCACATATATTATGAAAGAAGCTGTTTGTAAAATTGTTTCATTAGACAGCCGCGAAGAGGGAAAAGGAATAGGCACTGCTTTATTGACGACATTGGAAATGTTTGCTCAAAAACAAGGCTGTCGCCGTATGGAACTGATCACAACTTGCGGTTTTATCAAAACAGAGGAGATCCGATTATTCAAGTATTTCCCAATACTGTAGAAAAGGCAAGGCGCTTAAAACCAAGCAGCCCATTGAATGGATAGGATGATATTCCCATTCGCGACGAGTTTTGCTTGCCAAACTATGATAAATGCAAGATTGGCAATCCTCATTTTTAAGCATCACGATCTCCCGCGAATCCTATGTTTAGATACAACTAAAAGATGGGACATATACTCAAAAACCGAATTCCATATTCTCGATAGTTGGAGACAAATCCGTGACTTGTCTCGGTTACGCTCCAGCGCGACCCAAAATCGAACAACCAGACGCTTCCAGACACATTGATTTGTCTATAAGCCATGTTGTCTAATCCGTTGATCGCAAAAAAACAGGCAAATTTCATATTGATGTAAATATTCACATGTATAATAGTTGCTTTTTCATTTTGTTTGAGGTAAATTATTCCACAAGGGAACGACCCAACTTTTTATGCTGAACGTTTAAATGCTCTAAAAACAAAGAATATTTGCTGCTTAATGGCCATCTGCTTCGTTGTTTTAAAGAATATTCACAACTTTATGCTAGTTGACATGAGCGTTTTCCTGTATAATATAGTAGTTAGACATTTATATATAAATCTCAGCAATTGGTCATAAATGCAATTCGTGCTCCATATATTAAAAATCTAGAATGAGAGAATAAGAGAAAATAGAGGTGAATAAAAAGATGAAGGGGATCAGTAGTAGTGTTATGCGATGGTTCCAGCGCATATCCGACTCACACCTCCGCTTTTTTGCATTAGCGGTTTTATTGTTTTGGATGAAAACATATACTGCCTATCGAATGGAATTCAATCTAGGCATCAGCAACTCTATGCAACAGTGGTTGCTGTTTATAAATCCCGTCAGTTCGGCGCTTTTCTTCTTAGGTCTGTCTTTGTTGGCTAAAGGAAAGCGTTCATATATTTGGCTGATTTTGATTGATTTTGTTTTGTCGTTTATTTTATACGCCAACATTGTATACTATCGCTTTTTCAGCGACTTTATTACATTTCCGACTCTAACGCAGACGAACAATTTCAGCAGCTTAGGCGGAAGTGTATTAGAGCTGTTAAAATGGTACGATTTTATTTATTTCTTAGATACCATCATTATCGCTGCTGTTATTATTAAACAGCGCACAAAATTACAGCCTATTTTCTTAGAGCGCTATAAAAAGAACTTGCTGTTTGCTACCGCCATTTTTACGTTTGTTACCAACTTGGCGCTAGCGGAAATTGACCGTCCGCAGCTGCTAACAAGAACGTTTGACCGTAACTATATTGTCAAATATTTGGGTATGTATAACTATGTGATTTATGATGCGATTCAAAGCATGAAGTCATCGACACAACGCGCATTTGCGAATAAGAGCGATGTCACGACCGTACTGAACCATGTGCAAGCGACTTATGCAAAGCCTAATCCTGAGTATTTTGGTAAAGCAAAAGGAATGAACGTCATCTATATTCATTTAGAGTCATTCCAAAACTTCCTCATTAACTACAAATTAAATGGACAGGAAGTTACGCCGTTTTTAAATTCGTTAACACGCGACCCTAACACCATGTATTTTGATAACTTTTTCCATCAGACTGGACAAGGGAAAACGTCTGATGCTGAATTTATGCTAGAGAACTCCTTATTTGGCTTGCCACAAGGATCGGTATTTACAACAAAAGGACAAAATACGTACCAAGCAGCGCCTGCGATTTTAAGCCAGCTTGGCTATACATCTGCGGTATTCCACGGCAACTATAAAACATTTTGGAACCGCAACGAAATTTATAAATCGTTCGGATTTAGCCATTTCTTTGATGCAAGCTACTATGATATGAATGACGAAGACGTGTTAAACTATGGTTTAAAAGACAAGCCGTTCTTTAGAGAGTCCATACCGTTGTTGCAAACATTAAAAGAACCGTTCTATGTTAAATTTATTACGTTGTCCAACCACTTCCCTTATTTGATTAATGATAAGGAAGCAACGATTCAGCCTGCGACAACAGGTGATGGTTCAGTAGACCGTTATTTCCAAACGGCTCGATATTTAGATGAAGCGATCAAAGAGTTCTTCGATTATTTGAAGCAGTCTGGTTTGTATGATCGCTCGGTCATCATCTTGTATGGAGACCATTACGGCATTTCTGAAAATCACAATGAAGCCATGTCGCAAGTGATTGGTAAAGAAATTACTCCTTTTGAACATGCACAATTGCAACGAGTACCGTTATTTATCCGTGTTCCGGGAGTAAAAGGCGGCGTGATGCACCAATATGGCGGACAAATCGATTTATTGCCAACAGTGCTTCATTTATTAGGAATTGACACGAAAAATTATATTCAATTCGGTACGGATCTATTGTCGCCAGATCATCAACAAATTGTGCCATTCCGTAATGGTGATTTCGTCACTCCGACCGTTACAGCAATCAATGGAAAATATTATGAAACGCCAACAGGCGAACCGATTGAGAAAAATAAAGAGATCGAACGTGACGAACAAATTGTACGAACAAAATTAAGCCTTTCTGATAAAGTCGTCTATGAAGATCTATTGCGCTTTTATACACCGAAAGGATTTAAGCCAGTCGATCGAACAAAATACGACTACAATAATTACGAAGAAAAAAAAGAAGAAAAAATAGAGCAAAAATAAAAAGGGAGCTGTGTAAAGCTCCCTTTTTTCCATGATGTTTTATAGAAACAATGAACACGGCCTTGCTGAAAACAGACGGTTCTGTCAAAACCGAGCCCCGTTTTTTCACGATCGATAATAACTGTAGGAGGACGGCCATATAGCCTTGAATCAGCGCTTTCAGCATGAATTTTTTCATGAACGCGGCGAACAGCTGCCATTTTCACAAGCTGCGCCGTCATTTGGCGCGATCTCTTTTCGAGATGAAGACTGCTGCTCCTCCCATGCTTTTTGCAAAACTTGCACAAATATCTCTGTCGGCTGAGCTCCTGAAATCGCATACTGGCGATTCACAACAAAAAAAGGAACGGCTCTTACACCGAAGCGTTGCGCTTCTGCCTCATCACTTCTTACCTCTTCGGCATGCTGTTCTGTTTTAAGCATCTGCTTTACTTCTTCCCCCTTCAAGCCAATGGCTTCAGCAAGCTCTGCTAGCACATGATGATCACTGATCTCTCGAGAATCAGTAAAGTAGGCATAAAACAGCTTTTCAGCCATTTCGCTCATCTTCCCCTGCTTTTTCGCATATTGAGCGAGGCGATGAGCATCGAATGTGTTCAATGGCTTCATTTTCTCAAAACGAAACACTAACCCAACAGATTCTGCCTGCTTGGCCACATTGTCAGTTATTCGTTTTGCTTCTTCGGTGGAAATGCCATACTTCTCAGCCAGATGCTCCACAATCGTCATATCATCTTGTGTTTTTGCATTCGGATCTAGCTCAAAGCTGCGAAAAATAACTTCAATTTGGTCTTTATACGAAAGTTGCTCAAGTGCTTGCTCTAATCTCCGTTTTCCAATATAGCAAAACGGACAGACAAAATCTGACCATACTTCAATTTTCATTGGATCTCCTCCACATTCAATCTGTATTGTCTATTGTAGCGAATCATCCAAAATCTGTTCAACTCCTTTGTTTGTCATCAGATGCTGGCCAAGCACAAAAAGAAGAGAGTGGATCAAGCCGACTCCCTTCTTCTTTGTTTTTTGACTATTGCTTTTTCATTCCGGTATAAATCAGCACCGCATCTCGAAGAAACTCGGCTGCTCCAGCGTGTTTGCGGTTATAATAAGCAGCAAACCGTTCATCATCCACATACATTTGCGTAACTCCCACATGAGCTTCTTTCGTATAGCTTTCCCAAAAATGACTGAGCCATTGCCGATGCAGATCAGCGGCTTTTTGCGCTAAATCGCTTGCTGGATCTCCCGTCAAAAAAGCCGCATTCAACGTATCAAGCACTTCCTGTTCCAGCTTCTTCACCTCGGCATACTGTTCCTCTGTCATGTTCAGCACCTTCTGATTGGCACGGTCAATCGTTTGATCTCCATATTTTTCTCTAATTTCTTTTCCGTATTTTTGCTCATTTTCGTCGATCAATTTTTGCTTAAACGCCGCAAATTTTTCTTGATCACTCATAATTCTTCTCCCTTCCTTCGCATCTAATGTTTTCTCTACATTGGCAATTAATAAATCTAATTGCCTGCGTTTTGCCAGAAGCTGTGTACGGTGTTCTTTCAGTGCCTCCACTTCATCGAAGCTGGGAGAATAAATCATCTGCTTAATCGTCTCTAAGTCCACTTCAAGCTCGCGATAAAATAAAATCTGCTGGAGCATATCGACTTCCTTTTGCCCATAGATGCGGTAGCCAGATGAGCTGATTCTAGCGGGCTTGAGAAGCCCAATTTCATCATAATACCGCAATGTTCGTCCCGTCACTCCGGCCAGCTTCGCCAGCTGATGCACCGTATATTCCACGCTTTCACCTCCTGACATCTTCACTATAATCCTTTACGTAGCGTAAATGTAAATAGGCGATTGATAAAAATTTTTTCCATCCTAAAAAATGATGTCATAAACACCCACACAGTTGAAGGTATTTTCGTAACGAAGGCGTAAACAATGCCGCTTTCACGCATCGAAACCGCGCTATTCAGCACCAGACCACGCCAAACCATCTCGACCATATCCAATCAACTCCATTACAAGCACCAATAAATGATGATCCTCTCCTACCTTCCCTTCGTGTAGAGGTGGGAGACTTCTCGGTGCATGGTGTGTTAAAAATGATAAATTCCTGAAACAATTTTATTTATTTTTTTCCAAATAAAATGGTCAAATCCATCGTGATTTCATTCACTTCCATCCGCAACGCTTGCTGCTGCTTTTCGGCTGCAATTCCCCAAGATAAAGGGGTCATTTGAATGACCGCAGCCATCCATTCTTGAGCGATGGCTGCTTTATATGTGACACGTTCGATAGCTGTTATTCGAAAGTCATCTTGAAATCGTTGAATCGTGCGATCATTTGTATAGGCTTTTCTAGCTGTCTGTCCATAAAAATATTCTCTTATCTCTTGCAAATGCTGCTTGCCGGGAACCACCTTTATCATCGTTCCACCATTCATCAACACTCTCTGAAATTCTGCATAATTAGCCGGCGATAAAATATTCATAATAAAATGAAATTGTCGATCCCTAAATGGACAGTTAGCAATATCCGCAACGCACCAAATCAAATTCGGGTATTCTCTTGCGGCTATATAAACCCCTTCTTTAGCAAGATCGATTCCAACGCCGAGCAAGCGACTGGCCGTTTTTCTCTCTACATATTTCTTGAGATGAAATAAATGAGAGCCTTCTCCGCAGCCTGCATCCAATAGCTTAATCACTTGATCTGTATCAACTAACTCATGAATCATGTAGTCGCCAATCACCTGGTTCATCGGCGCGAAAAGGCCGGCTTGGCATAAGAGACGCCTTGCTTCAAACATTTGCTTTTCATATTTCACTTTAGGAGAGTGAGTAAATAAATTGACATATCCTACCTTTGATAAATCAAATGTATGACGATTTATGCATTCCAAGCTTTTCACATGCTGAAGCTCCATAGCTGCAGAGCAGACCGGACAACGAAAGATCGCAGAAGACGCAGCCATCAGCTGAGCTGCTAACCTTTTTTTATTTGACATCTCAATTCCTCCATCGTTTTTCCTTCACATAGTGTTCTCCAGTGATCGCCATCACTAAAAATAACCATTATCATTCCAGCATGATGCAAAATAAAAGAGACTGTCTTATCAAGACCTGACCCATCTGTGCATTTTGCTGCATAGAAAAAATGCTTTCTATCCAGAGGATGGAAGTATGGATCTAGCCTTTCAATATAAGACAGTCTCTTCCAAAATAAAAGGAAAGCGATGAAGCACGATTCAACGTGTGTAAGCCCCTTTTCGTTCGACAATCGATGTTCACATCAAATTTCCCCCTCACATTTCAGTGGCGGAATCTGAAGAGCATGTTGATCTTTTTGCTGTTTGGCTGCTTGATAACTGCCATAAAAAAGCCATCGGTATTTAGATTGCTTGCATCGATCTAACAATAAAAAGGGGGCACTTGTCTCCCCCTTTTTTATGATTGCATGATCGAGCAGCATCCATCGGCGTCTTAGCCAATGGAACACCATATAGCATCTATATGGATCTCGTTTTCCCGCAAATAGGCAGACCAATCCCATTCCCTGCACATAGGCAGAGTCTTTGAACGATATTCAATTGATGGTTCAAAGAACGGGAAATCGAAGTCTCATAAATGCTGCCAACGGAAAAAACTCCTTTTCTTACAAATCTTTATTTATTACTGTAATACAAAAGCTCCCATTCATCAAGTCATATGTGATACCTTCCAGCTACATTTCCAAAGCGCCATCTTGGGCTTGCAGCTAAAAACGTTTATTTCATCATTTGTTTGATCAATTCTCGGTTACGCTCTTTAAAGATTTCGTTATGGGATGATACCATGCCAAATTTATCAGCCTTAGGTTCGATAAATTGTTTCGCGCTATTGACTGCATTGGCGGCATCTTGAAAGGCTCCCGCAATCAAATGCAATTTCCCATCGTATTTTAAAATATCCCCCGCCGCATAAAGCCCTGGTACAGAAGATTCACTATTGGCATTGCCCGCGATGTAGTAATGATCCAGCATTTGAATATTCAGTTCACTTTTTTCCAACAAGGAGGAATCGCGCTCATAGCCATGGTTCACAATGACTTCATCAATTGCCAAATAGATGACCTCTCCTGTTTCTTGGTTGGTTAGCTCGACTCGTTCAATCCGTTCATGATCCTCACTGGCAATCAATTTCGTAATCGAGGTATGAAAATAACAAGTGGCCGAGCTGTTCAGAAGCTGCGTCACCTGCGATTCATGGCCTTTTAGCATCTCCCCCCGATACGTCAAATACACTTTTTTAGCAATCGGCACTAATTCGTTCGCCCAGTCAATAGCCGCATTGCCTCCTCCTGAAATAATGACCGTTTTATTTTTGAAGCGCTTTAACGACTTCACTGTATAGTGCAGATTAGCTACTTCAAACTTTTCCGCGCCCTCGATCTCCAATTTTTGCGGCTTTAATATCCCGCTCCCCACTGCGACAATGACCGTTTTCGAAAAATGCTGACGCCCAGAAGCGGCCTGCAATATAAACGTGCCATCTTCCATTCGTTTCATCGCTTCAATCTTTTCATTGAGAACCACGGTAGGATTAAAGGTTAATCCTTGCTTGACAAGCTGTTCAATTAATTGCTCCCCTGTGATCGGTGCATGTCCTCCCACATCCCAAATCATTTTCTCCGGGTAGACATGGAGCTTGCCTCCCAATTGTGGCTGATACTCAATCAGCTTTGTTTTCATTTCTCGCAATCCGCTATAAAATGCAGCATACAAACCCGCCGGTCCGCCGCCAATAATCGTCACATCATATAATTCATCATGATTCATCTATATTCCACCTCTCCCAGAACTCAAACACTGATTATCATTCTCAATTAAATATACATCCTTTTGACCTATTTTACAACAAATAGTGATTGACAATTGAAAAAAAATAGCTTTAAATTATATATTGAATTGATAATGATTATCGTTTTTATCCTTTTGCGGATATGTATAAAGGGGGGTAGGAGCATGGTTCGCTTATATACAAATGAATTAAGTATTGGCTACAATGAGCGCTTAATTGTTAAAAATTTAAGCATACAAATTCCCGATCAAAAAATCACAACCATTATTGGACCAAATGGATGCGGAAAATCCACACTATTAAAAGCGCTGACTCGTATTATCGCACCACAAGCTGGAACCGTGATATTAGACGGCAAGCAAATCACAAGCGAAAACACGAAGATTCTCGCAAGAAAAATGGCCATTCTTCCGCAAACTCCGGAAAGTCCGGGGGGCCTGACGGTCGGGGAATTGGTTTCTTATGGCCGCTTTCCATATCAAAAAGGTTTCGGGCGCTTGACCAAAAAAGATTACGAAGTCATTGACTGGGCGCTTGAAGTGACCGGAACAAAAGATTTCAAATTCCGATCTGTTGACGCTTTGTCTGGGGGACAGCGCCAACGCGTGTGGATTGCCATGGCGCTTGCACAGGAAACCGATATCATTTTCCTTGATGAGCCGACTACTTATCTCGATATGGCACATCAATTGGAAGTTTTAGAGCTTCTGCAAAAATTAAACGAAGAACAAAAACGAACGATTGTCATGGTTCTTCATGATTTAAATCAAGCAGCTCGTTTCGCAGATTATATTATTGCCCTTAAGGACGGGGAAATTGTCAAGGCGGGAAGCTGCGAAGAAGTCATTACGCGTGACGTGCTCAAGCAGGTCTTTCATATTGATGCCGAAATCGGGCAGGATCCTCGCACGCAGAAACCAATGTGTCTCACATATAGTCTACTTAAGGAGGAATACATCCAATGAAAAAAATCTTAATCCCGATCATGCTCCTATTTTTGCTTATTATGAGCGCTTGCAGTGGCAAGACAACCGAAACGAAAAACAGTTCGGCTTCCAAAGAAAAAGAAGCGGAAACGATTACGTACCAATCTGAAAATGGTCCAATCGAAGTTCCTGCACATCCAAAGCGCGTAGTAGTGCTCTCTTCTTTTGCGGGCCATGTCATGGCTTTAGGAGTAAATTTAGTTGGTGTTGACTCATGGTCTAAAATGAATCCTCGCTTCCAAGACAAACTAAAAGACGTAGCGGAAGTATCGGATGAAGACATCGAGAAAATCATAGAATTAAAGCCAGATCTGATTATTGGGTTATCCAATATTAAAAATATTGATAAACTAAGCAAAATCGCTCCTACTGTCACGTATACATACGGAAAAGTAGATTACCTCACACAATTTTTGGAAATCGGAAAGCTTTTAAATAAAGAAAAAGAAGCTAAAGCTTGGATCGACGACTTTAAGAAACGCGCACAAAAAGCCGGAGAAGAAATTCGGGCTAAAATTGGCGAGAATGCTACTGTTTCTGTCATCGAAAATTTTGACAAACAAATTTATGTATTTGGTAATAATTGGGGAAGAGGAACTGAGATACTGTATCAAGAAATGAAACTAAAAATGCCGAAAAAAGTAGAAGAAACAGCGTTAAAGCCAGGCTACTATGCATTATCGCTAGAGGCATTACCTCAATTTGCTGGCGACTATCTAATTATTAGCAAAAACCCAGATACTGATAACTCATTCCAAGAAACAGAAACCTATAAAAACATTCCAGCAGTCAAAAACAATCATGTATTTGAAGCAGATGCTAGAGAATTTTACTTTAACGATCCACTTACATTGGATTATCAGCTCGATTTCTTTATTAAGCATTTTTTAGGCAAATAAAAAGAGCGTTATCCGTTTCTATATCACGAGCACTCCATTAGTATATGGTAAAGCACAGACGAGGAATTCTTAAAGCAAGAATTCCTCGTCCTTTATGTACATACACACGAAAAGAGGGAACTACATGAAAGCGAACTTAAATCGTTCGATTCCATTTATATACAAGCTTATAATCGCCTTATTTGTATTGATCGCTATGTTTTCAGCTGCCATGGTCTTCGGGGCGGCAGATACTACGCTAAAAGAGGTGTGGCTCGCTCTCACCACTGATATCAAAGGAGAGCCCTTTTCGATTATTCGCGAGCTTCGCTTTCCCCGCGAGGTGGCGGCCATGTTCGTAGGAGCTGCCTTATCCACCTCTGGAGCGATTATGCAAGGAATGACGCGAAATCCCTTAGCCGATCCGGGGTTGCTTGGACTTACTGCTGGCGCCAATGCCGCATTGGCGATCACCATTGCTTTTATGCCTTCGGCTAATTATTTTAGTATGATGGTGGCCTGCTTTATCGGTGCTGCCGCCGGAGGATTCCTCGTATTCGGCATTGGCACTATCAAAAAAGGCGGTTTTTCCCCACTGCGCATTGTTTTAGCCGGTTCCGCTGTTTCTACTTTTCTATATGCGGTCGCAGAAGGAATTGGGATTTATTTTAAAATATCAAAAGATGTATCGATGTGGACCGCCGGCGGTGTGATTGGAACAACATGGGGGCAGCTTCAAGTGATCGCTCCGTTTATTTTGCTTGGTATCCTTGTTTCGCTTTTACTCTCAAAGCAGCTTACGATTTTGAGTTTAAATGAAGAAGTAGCCGTTGGGTTAGGACAAAAAATTACGCAAATTAAAGCGACTTTGTACATCGTTGTTATTTTGCTGGCTGGCGCCTCAGTCGCCCTTGTCGGCAATATGACTTTTATTGGCTTAATGGTTCCTCATATCGTTCGGGCGATCGTCGGCACGGATTATCGTTACATTATCCCCACGTCCTCTATTGTTGGAGCGACGCTTATGCTTTTAGCTGATACGCTTGGGCGCACGGTCAATGCACCATATGAAACGCCAGTGGCAGCCATTGTAGCGATGATGGGATTGCCTTTCTTCCTGTTCATCGTGCATAAAGGAGGAAAAACATTCTCATGATTCAATCGGCTTTAATCAAAAAACAGCGCATTATTATATGTATTTTACTCGCACTCATTATCTTGACAATCGTGGTTGGAATGGGAATGGGCTATGCTTCTCTCTCTTATGATCGGCTTATTCCGACTTTGTTTGGCCAAGGAACGTTTAAAGAAGAATTTATCTTATTTTCGATCCGTCTCCCTCGCATCATCATTACCTTATTAGCGGGGATGGCGTTGGCACTATCTGGGGCGATTTTACAAGGAGTAACACGAAACGATTTAGCGGATCCCGGTATTTTAGGAATTAATTCCGGCGCCGGCGTTGCTGTAGCCATTTTCTTTCTCTTTTTTCCTGTCAGTGCTGATTCCTTTGTGTATTTGATTCCGCTCCTTGCTTTTATAGGCGCTTTGTTTACAGCGGTTCTCATTTATGGGTTGTCATATAAAAAGGAGGCAGGTCTCCAACCAGTAAAACTCGTGCTCATTGGTGTCGGATGTTCAATGGCGCTTTCTGGAGTGATGATTGTCTTAATCTCATCCGCTGAACGGGCAAAAGTCGATTTTATCGCTAAATGGCTTGCCGGGAATATTTGGGGCGATGATTGGCCCTTTATTTTGGCCTTGCTTCCTTGGTTAATCACGCTCATTCCTTTTACTTTATATAAAGCTAATCGCTTGAATTTGCTTGGGTTAAGTGAACCGGTAGCCGTTGGCGTCGGCATGTCGGTTGAAAAAGAACGAATTTCTTTGCTTCTCGCAGCCGTAGCCTTGGCCGCCTCCACCGTTTCAGTGACGGGCGGAATCTCTTTCATCGGGCTGATGGCACCGCATATGGCAAAAGCGTTAGTAGGACCGAGAAACCAACTATTTATTCCTATCGCGCTGCTCCTTGGCGGATGGTTTTTATTAATCGCTGATTTGATCGGCCGAAATATCTTTGATCCCAATAGCATTCCAGCCGGGATTATGGTCTCTTTAATTGGCGCACCTTATTTTATTTACTTGCTATTAAAGAAATAAATGAATCCCCCAATTAAAGAAAATGATATAAAAATGAACAGCGATAATGGATAAAGCTTACCTTCGAATGTTTGCATTCTTTATGAATGGACGGGATCTGGCATTCATGGGGTGAAGGTTAGAACCATACCATTTACCTGATGATGCCAATAATAACACCTTGATATCCCCCGCTCCTAACTTAAGAATAAGAGAATGGCTCTCATAGAAAAGCAGCTTGTATCCGATTGGATTCAAATAATAATAAGGGCTCAGATCTTCCGATCCGAGCCCTTTTTGTCTGCCATCTCTAATGGCACTGATATTTTTATTGCCTAACATGTGAAGATGAACATTTGATGCAACCTAAGGACGAAACGATTCGTTATACGCTGTTTCTCGATACAAACCGTAGAGCTCGGCTGATGAGGGCTGGCAATACCGAAACATGCCCTTCTCCGGCAAATTCCTGAAACTCCACATATACCCCCAAATCAGCTAAAGCGGAAAGGCGTTCCGCCAGTTCTTCAGCATGAGCGTTAATTCGGCTTTTGTGGCTTCTTTCCAACTCTCCAGCCGCCAGAAGTACGTCAACGTTGAGCGCTTCTTGTTTGATGCGAGCAACAAATCGTTGTTCCGCTTCAAGCAATAGCTGTTTGCTCCAATGAATCGAAGGGCTTCCAGCAATATACGTTCTGAAAGCAGTCGGCTTCGTAAAAAGCACCTGCAGAGCAAAGAGGCCACCGAGAGAATGGCCAAAAATGGCCTGCCTCGTCCGATCAATTGGCCATTCTCGCTCTATTTCAGGCTTCAGTTCCGTTTCAATAAATTCCAAAAAAGCCGCTGCTCCTCCCATTTCCGGCCATGCGGTTCCATCTGGACGAGCAGGTAATTCGCTTTCCGGAACAGACATGGTAAAATCGTAAAAACGGGCAGGAGAAAATGGCTTTTCTGTTGGATAACCAATACCAACAATCACCGCAGGAACAACTCCTGTGCGATCAGGACGTCCTGCCTGCACGCGCATCGCTTCCACCATCGTGCCAAATACCGAATTGGCATCAAGTACATAAATCACCGGAAATCCCGAAGGAGGCGGATCCGCATAAGGTTGAGCGACAAAAATCCGATATTCACGATTCCCATAGTGAGAATACATCACACGCTGCTTCGTTCGCGGAATTGTGAACTCACTAACGCCTGCCGTATGAACAGCTGAAGAAAACAACTCACTTTTTTTAGCATCCAACCCTACTCCCTCCTTTCTTGCTCATCGAATCATCAGCCGCCTTCTACTGCTCCCCTTCTGTATTTGAATATAACCACTTCACTGCGCTTGGAAATCGTTTAATAAAAAAAGGGCGAGCATGAGGAGCCCCCTCCTCTATGACAAATTTGAGTCTCTTGTTGCTTAGCTGTTGATTCATTAATATCGCATAGGCTGCTTTTGTTCTTGAAACCATTTCTCGTTGAACATTTTGTTTTTCAATGCCCTCTATGCTTCCTACGTCCATATAAATCTTTAAATCGGAGGCAACTATATGTGACTCCATGAAATTAAGAAAACCTTCATACCAAAATGAACCTGAAAGACAGCCGATTTTGCCAAATACATGCGGATATAAATAAGCCGCATACATCGAGATGAGACCGCCAAGAGAAGCTCCGACCAGGCCTGTTTGCCGCTGACATCCATCTGTTTGATAGGAAGCATCTATATATGGTTTAAGGTCTTCGGCAAGAAAGGCGAGGTAATGTGAGCCCTTTCCGCCAAAATCGGCAAACCGTTCAGATAGCGCCTTCGCATGCCACGGTGTATATTCATCCAATCGGTTCTTTGTCTCAATCCCCACAAATAAAAGCTCCGGAAGCTCCCCGTGGGCAAACATAAGCTCAAGCTGGACTAGAGCATCACTTTGAAAGGGATCAAATAAATATCCTCCATCTTGAACATAGACAACTGGATATCGGCTAACGCCTTTTGCATAGGAGGGAGGAAGATAAATCAACAGCGTTCTCCCTCTCCAACTCTCCGTCGTCAATGTTCCTCTAATATGACTTTCCTTTAACATACGACGAACCTCGGCTTTATGCTTGATTAAAAATAGTGGTCAATTGCGCAGCTGGAATACGCGGCCGAGCGGGTGGAATCTTTGCAGGATAGCCGATATGGAGATTGCCAACGGCTTTCTCTCCGGGCTGAATTCCCATCGCTTTCCGAAAAATAGGATCATGCAGCCATCCATATGTCTCCCACACCATGCCGATCCCCTTTTCCCATGCGAGCAGACTAAAATTATGGATCACACAACTCGTTGCTGCATAATCTTCTTCTCTAACCACCAAATTAGGGTCCTCCCTCATCAACACCGTTAAAATCATCGGAATAGACATGATTTTATCGTAAAATTTTTGGCCGATTTCCTTTCTTTTCAATGGGTCCACTTCTTTGTTTTCTTTCATTGTCCGCACGGCATCAGCAATTTTTCTACGGCCTTCTCCATATGTTAAAATAAACCGCCAAGGCTGAGTCAGACGGTGATTAGGAGCCCAAACAGCTGTATCAAGCAGCTCCATTACAAGCTCAGGTGATACAGGACGATCTTCAAATATATGAACGGAACGGCGATCTCGCAGCAATTGGCTCAGCTCCATAAGCAACCCTCCATTTTTCAGTTTTCGAGATGTCCCCTGTTCGCTTACACTTTTGTTTTAAATAGCAAGTACACGAAGTAAGGAATGCCAATGATGGCGATGACAATTCCGACAGACAGTTCGACAGGTGCAAAAACCGTTTTAGCAATAAAGTCTGAAACCACTACTAGCAACATGCC
This sequence comes from Anoxybacillus sp. B2M1, assembly GCF_001634265.1. Classification (NCBI taxonomy): domain Bacteria; kingdom Bacillati; phylum Bacillota; class Bacilli; order Caryophanales; family Anoxybacillaceae; genus Anoxybacillus; species Anoxybacillus sp. B2M1. Next base: position 2,435,390 of record NZ_CP015435.1, read on the forward strand.
AATCGTTCCGCTAATAGGGATGACGCGCTGATGATAAATGCCGACGAGACGCTTGGCGATATGGGGAGCAATCAAACCAACAAAGCCGATGTTTCCAGACACAGACACGCACGCACTGACAATACCAATACTCGTCAGTAGCAATATATTTTTTTCCTTTTCAGTAGAAACCCCTAAGCTTTTTGCACTATCTTCCCCCAATTGGAACAAATCGAGAATATAAGCTTTGCTTATAATAATCGGCACCAGCAGAATGATCCACGGCAACATGGCAACAATATATTGCCAATTGGCGTTCCAAATGCTTCCCGCCAGCCATACCGTCGCCATTTCAAAATCCTGTGGATTCATCTTTAACGATAAATATAAGGATAGAGCCCCAAAACCAGACCCCGCGGCAATTCCCACAAGAATGAGGCGCTGCGTATCTAAATGGCCATTCTGTCGAGCAAATAGATAAATCAGCAGGGCGGCACCCAATCCGCCAACCCATCCAAACAGCGGCATCGCTAAAATTGATAACCAATCGCTTTCCACTGTCATGCGCCCTCCAAAGAAAAGCATAAAAATGACGATCATGGCTCCAGCTCCAGCATTAATGCCCAAAATTCCTGGATCAGCCAAACCATTCCGGCTAATTCCTTGGATGGTCGCTCCGGCAATTCCCAAGCCAAAACCGACCAACGCAGCAATGACAATACGCGGCAGACGGAAATCCAAAATCACCAAATCATGCTCCGGAACCGGATCAATTCGCAGTAGTGTTTTTAAGACATCTTGAACGGTTATATCAAATATTCCATTTGTTAGACTAATATAAATGGCCAACAATATAATTACAATATTACTAAATAAAACCAACCAATAGCGCTTGGCTGAATGATTAAGCATCCTTTCCTCCCCCTCTCGTATAAATTAAATAGAGGAAGAAAGGCACACCAATCAAAGCTGTAACGACCCCGATCGGTGTTTCAAACGGATAATTCAAAAATCGGCTTAAAATATCGGAAAGCGCCAAAAAGATCGCCCCAAGAGCACCGGCACAAGGAATAATTCGGCGATAATCAACTCCTACTAAAAACCTTGTCATATGAGGAATAATTAAACCAACGAAACCGATATTGCCAGCCAAAGCAACCGAAATGCCTGTCAAGATAACCACGCTGGCGATCGCCAAGGCCTTGATCACCATCGTTTTCTGACCTAAGCTGACCGATATTTCCTCTCCCAACGACAAAATAGTAATCGATTTAGAGATTATGATGGCAATAGCAAGGCCAACAATGGCAAAGGGCACTGCCAATTTAATTAAATGAGGGTCCATTTGATGCAGCCGGGCATTGTACCAAAAGCTCACATCCTGTGAAACTTGAAAATAAGAAGAGAGAGCGGCTGATATGCTGCTCAAAAATGTTCCGATAATCGTTCCAATAATCGCCATTCGAACAGGCGACATTCCATTGGGCAGGACGGAGGCCATCCAGAACACGAAGCCTACGGCAACAGCTGAACCAACCAACGAGTACATGATCATCTCAAGCGAAGAAGCGCCCGGCTGAATAATCATGCAAAGTGTAATCGCAAAAACCGAACCATCTGAAACCCCCATAATGGAGGGAGACGCTAAATAGTTCCTTGTCATCCCTTGCATAATCGCTCCTGAAATCGCAAGGAATGCACCAATCAAAAGAGCACCGATCACTCTTGGCAGTCTGGAATGCCTGACAATTTGATGATTCACATTATTCGGGTCAAAATCAACTATCGCTTTCCAAACAGTCCACGCATCTATATTTTTGGCCCCATACAAAATAGATGCGATGATGATAAACACCATCGCAACCGGTGAAAGCCATAAAATCAGGGCTGACGGAGAAATTCTTAATTGCATATTGACGCTACCTGCCTTGTATTATTCGTTGCCGAGCTTCTCCACAGCTGCTTTCAAGAAATTGATTTTGCTCCACGCTGTGCCGCCTTGTGCAAGCGGGTCGACAACGTTGACGAACACTTTATCATTTTTCACAGCATTGATGCTTTTCCAAATTGGATTGTTTTGCAGCTCTTCAAGTGCTTTAGGATTGTTTTTATTTTCATCTTCTGAGAATTGCACAAAAATATAGTCCGGATTCATTTCGCTAAATTTCTCTAAAGAAATCATTTCCTGGGCTTTCGCATTTTGAATTTCTTGAGGTACGGTCAGTCCTAAATCCGTATATAGCGAAGGATTGAAAAATACATCTGGCGGATAGATCATAATATTTCCGCTGCGAATGCGAACCGCCACGACCTTTTTATCTTTTAGCTTGTCTCCCAGCTTCGCTTTCGCTTCTTCTAAGTCTTTTTTATATTGGTTTAATACTTCATCAGCTTTGTCTTGTGTTCCAGTAACTTCTGCCAACACACGCAAATTCGCTTCCCAATCTGTTGAGATGTGAGAAACCGGGATCGTTGTTGTTATTTTTTCCAGTTTTTGTGCAACATCTGGCGGGAATTTTGTCGTCGAGAAAATAACGTCTGGTTTTAATTTTAAGATTTCCTCAATATTAGGCTGCGCTTTCTCACCGATAGAGACAGTAGAGCCTGTAATGTCCTTAAACATGTCTGGGAACTTGCCGCCAACCGTAATGCCCCCAAGCGGCTTTACTCCTAACACAAGCGCATCTTCCATGGTTTCCATGCTTCCAGTGATAACGATTTTATCCGTTTTGACCGGAACTGTGTAATCTTTTCCAAGATAATGAATCGTATGTGTTTCATTTGGATCTGCTTGTGTTTCTTGTTTTTTATTCGAGCGATCCCCCGATTTTTCAGGCGCTGATGATTCTTTCGCGCCGCAAGCGCTTAATACTAAAATAAGTAGAGCTATCAGACCTAGATAAAGATAGTTTCTCTTCATGTCTCTCTTAAGTCCTCCCCTCATCCTCTAGGTGATAATGATTATCATTTATGATTATAATTTAGATCTTCCACCCTGAACATGGACAGTATCCGAAATTCATTTTGGACAAATTCCAGAAAAAAACTTTAATGATTCATCAATAATTCGATCATGGGCATATGCCGAGTACTCCACCCACGGATCGGAAGGAAGCACATATACTTGATGATGGCGAACCGCTTTCAGCTCTTGCCATGGAAGTGAATATTGCAATTGATTCCAAAAAGCTAACGTTTCTTCTTCCTGCCTAATTAATAGCAACAAACGATCCGCATCTATTTGAGCAAGCTGATCGAGCGCAATCGGCTCATTGTAAGCACCGCTCTTAGGATACGCGGCATTCATTTGCAAATCCTGATAAAACACCTCTGACATGCCACGATTGCAATGAGCATATAAATGCTGCTTCGAGATTCGCACGACCAAAAATGTGTCCTCTCCTACTTCTCGCTTTAGCTGTTGTCTAGCAAACTTCACCTTTCGATCATACATTTGAAGCCAGTTCTCTGCTTCCTTCTCTTCTCCTAAAAATTCAGCCGTCAGCATCAGCTGCTCCCGCCAGTTTTTCTCAGTCCACGGAACATAAAAAATAGGAGCAATCTGTTCAAGCCTCACCTTCTCCATCTTTTCGAGATCGTCTGTACTAATAATCACATCCGGCCGCTCATGGGACAGAGCCTCAACTTTCGATTCCCAATCTTGGTTTTTGCGATAAGCACTGAGAGGGACAGAAATATCGTCACGGTACATTTTATAATAATAAGCCGTCCATTTCGGATGAAGCGGCGCCGCATAAGGAATAATCTTTAATGCAAGCAATTGGCCGGTAATCGGAGAGGTATAAGCAGCAATTTTTCGCCGGCGGCTTTTCATATAAGCGGTCGGCGTAACCCCTACCTTCTTTTTAAATTTACGGCTAAAGTAAAATTCATCATGATAACCAACCTGATGGGCGATATCACGCAGTTTAGCGTCAGATTGCGCCATCAGACGCTTCGCCTTATTCAGCCGAAGCTCTGTTAAATAATCCATTGCGCTCATTCCATACGTTTTTTTGAACAAATCGACAAAATATTTAGGACTAATATTGGATATCCTTGCTAATTGCTCAATCGTCAAATTCTCATAAAAATAACGTTCCATATAGTTCTTAGCGGCCTCTAGCGATGTTCGTGATTCTTTAGGAAAAGGCGAACGATGCTTCATGATATAATAAAGCAGCTCTTGGAAAGCAAGCTGGCAGCGAAACCGTTCCAGCTCATCCTCGCTTCGCCAATGATCATAAATTTCATCACATAACGAGATCAGCCGATCCGCAGGAAACACAGGGATTTCCCCCTGTAACGGAAAGAAGCATTCCCCGTGATCGGATAGGCACTCATATCCTGAACCTTTCCGTTGAAACACGTCAAACTTAAACAAGAACATTTTACTTCTTGCTTCTATTTCAATTCCATATGTATCACTAGGGGAGCACATATAAGCGGTATTCTGCCGCAGTCGATACCTGTGACTATTTAACATAAAATGTCCTTGTCCACCTTTAACGATCATCAGTACATGAGAAGTTGTAAGCTGCTGTTCGATCCGCCAATCGCCTTCTTCTTTGATAAACTGCATCTCCCGCATTCTAAAAAACGAGCGATCCCAAGCAAACTCATCGGCCTCTTGCTTGATCATTTCAGATTGGACCATGATCTTTCTCCCTCCTTCTTGCTTCTGCATCTATACATGAAAAAGAGCGATTTTATTCGAGCTTTGACCATTCATTGTTATTTAGCGTTTGATAATGATTATCATTATTATAATAAGTATATCAAATCATTCCCTTTTTCACAATATACTCCCATTCAAGTTCAACTATTTGATATAGATAGCATCTGAAAAGAAAGAGAATAGGGTGTTTTCAACACACGAAGATCAGGAACACGCAGACACACGGCAAAAAAACAAGGCTGTTCTCCTGTTGAAAACAGCCTTATCCATCCCTTTTCAATCATTCACATCTTTATTTATTATAATCATCTTTCCAGCCAAACCCTTCCCTCAGCAACCTTCCAGCATCATATCGCTCTATTTTTTGGCTCGCTTCATCCAGCAAAGCTAATGAGGCCACATAACCGTTATCAATCTCTAACGGATACATCGTTGCACGGTTTAGGCAATCAGGGTCATCTTTCAAATAAAGTAACCGTGGGGTTTGATAAGGCGCAGATACGATCACATGCAATGGAGAAATTTGCAATCCCTTGCCCGTTGCTTTCAATATCGCTTCTTTCCTTGTCCAATATGTATAAAAAGCCCTCTTTTGCTCCTGAGGTGATGCTTGAAGCACATGATATTTTTCTTCCTCTGCTAGCACTTCATTGGCCATTTGCCTTACATCTAAAGCGTGAGAGTCATCCATCCACTCAATGTCGACACCAACGGGGATGCCAGCTGTAAAAGCAACGAGAACTCTCTCACCGGAATGAGAAATCGACCATTGCAATGAACGGTCAGGCAGCTGCGGACGGCCATGAGCCTTACGACAAGCCGAGCAAGTACGATCAATCGGCACTTCATGCGGAGCCATATTGAGCTGCGCCGCTAATACAAAGCGACTTAATACACAACCGATCATAAAACGAGCTCGATCTTGCTCTTTCCGAAATGATTGTACTCTTTCCTTTTCCTCCGCATTCAGCAATCGAATATGCCACGATTGTAGATCGCGGATGTTAGCGAGCCAAACCTGGCACGCATGCTTCGTTAAATGAGGAACTGAATTCGCTATTTCCCATTCCACCACGGCAACCATTCTCCTCTCTCATTTCCGTTTTGCTTGATCGTGTGGAAAATAAAAGAAGAGTTAAGCAGGTGTTCTAAGGGCTTGATCCTTTCCTGCTCAACTCCGATTTGGCACCGTTCATTGCCAAGTTAAAGTCGTTAAGTTTTTATTTAACCTATTCATCAGGTGTAGGTGGAAGAGTCCACAGAAGCCACTGCTCTACGACAAGTGTTGAAGCTACTGAACTTGATCCACGGTCTAGGCGGATGATCTATTTTATTTTTTGATTTCTCGCAAACTGTTAGGCCTCATGTCCGTCCAGTGTGTATGAATATAATCGTGGCAAGCGGCACGTGTATTTTCTGAAAACACAATTTTCCAACCGGAAGGAACCGCAATGGAGGACGGCCAGAGCGAGTACTGGCCTTCCTCATTGATTAAGACAACATAGGTCCCATCTTGATTTTCAAAAGGGTTGGTCATTTTATACCTCTCCCTCCATTCATTGGAATGAAATCACTTTATTTCTTAATTGATCAGCAAGAACGCGGCCAATTTCAGCCAATGGCCCAGGCTGGCACATATCCTTATGGCGGCATTCGATATCATATTGAATGATTCGGCCATCGATGTATGGTAGCCATGCCTCCGGCTCGATTGGATCAAACCATTCCGGAATAATGGTTGAGCGGAAGAATAGGAGATCTCCCTTATAGCGCCGTGGCATATATTCACTTAAAATACGGACAGAATTTACATACGTGTTTTTAAGATTGAAGATGGTGGACTCTTCTAAGCTAGCTAGCGCACTACCGTCACCCCGAAGCATCTCAATCGTATTCTCCAAATTCAACGGCTTCCCATCCATGTTATCCGGATCATATCCTCCTAAAGCAAGCAATGCAATCAAGGCCTCTTGCTCATCCGGTGCCTTAGCAATCGGTAAAAAGTGGCTAGGGTATGCGTCTAACATCACTAGAAGTGCAATCTCGTCTCCTTGCTGCTGCAGCTGTGTCGCCATCGCATGCACGACATTTCCGCCTAGCGACCATCCTAATAAGTAATATGGTCCTTTAGGCTGAACAGCCTTCATTTGCTCAATATAATCAGCAGCCATCTCATCTAATGTCTCTGGCAATCTCTCAGCTTTCGCAATACCTCGAGCCTGCAATCCGTATATTGGATATTCCGTTCCGATCGATGTCATCAATCCTGCATAGCACCAGCTAAGACCTCCCGCTGGGTGTACGCAAAATAGCGGAGGCTCTGTACCAGAAGCTCGCAATGGCAACAATATATCCAACGCATTATGACTGCTTCCCATTTCTAATTTCTCAGCAAGACCCGCAACGGTAGGAGCTTCAAATAAATCACCTATGCTCAGCTCGACTCCAAACGTCTCACGAATACGGCTCATTAACTGAACGGCCAAGAGTGAATGGCCTCCAAGTTCAAAGAATCCATCGTCAATGCCGACACGCGGTAAGCGGAGAATCTCCATAAAGAGGTCACATAACATCTCCTCTTGAGGTGTTCGCGGCCCGCGCCCATTCACTTCGATCGCTAAATCAGGCATTGGTAACGCTTTGCGATCCAATTTACCATTCGGAGTTAACGGCAAAGCTTCGATCATGACAAAAGCGGATGGAATCATATAATCAGGCAGGCTAGCCGCAACATATTTCCGCAGCTCGGATGATTCAAACACGGCATCCTTTGCAGGCACAATGTAGGCTACAAGCCGTTTATCCCCCGGCTGATCTTCCCGAACAATAACAGCTACTTGGGCAATTTGAGGATGTTTGGCTAAAACCGCCTCAATCTCTCCCAACTCAATTCGATAGCCTCTAATTTTAACTTGATGATCGGCTCGACCAATATAATCCAAAGTCCCATCTACGCGCCATTTTGCTAAATCGCCCGTGCGATACATTCTTGAGCCCGACGGTCCAAATGGATTAGCAATAAAGCGTTCAGCGGTTAAATCAGGGCGCCCTAAGTATCCTCTTGCTAATCCAGCTCCAGCCACATACATCTCGCCAATCACTCCCGGCGGAACCGGCTGCAACTGATCATCTAATACATACACCTCTAAATCAGGAATGCTGCAACCAATTAAGCTGTTCCCTTTCAGAGAAAGAATCGTTCGATCCAATTCAATATAGCTGACATGCACCGTCGTTTCCGTAATACCGTACATATTAATCAGCTTCGGCTGATTCTCAGGGTGCCGCTCATACCAATCTTCTAAACGGCTCAACTCCAATGCTTCTCCACCAAAAATCACAAAGCGCAAGGAAAGCTGCTTCGACCATTCGCTGTTTTCCCGATCAGCCTGCATCAGCTGATAAAAAGCGGATGGCGTTTGATTAAGAACCGTGACGTTTTGCTCCACGAGCAATTGAAGAAACTCCTTCGGTGAACGGCTTACATGGTGCGGAACGACAACAAGACGTCCGCCATATAAGAACGGTCCCCAAATCTCCCAAACGGAAAAGTCAAACGCATAAGAATGGAATAATGTCCAACTATCATTTTCGGAAAATTGGAACCAATGCTCCGTCGACCGGAAAAGCCGAACTACGTTTTGATGCGGAATCATCACGCCTTTTGGTTTTCCTGTTGAGCCAGAAGTATAGATGATATAAGCCATATGATACGGTGATAAAGCTTCGATTCGATCCGCATCATTCGGATTCGTTTCCGGATAGTGGCCAATTTGCCCCACAACATGCTCCGCATCGACTACGATATGCTCCACATTCGGCGTACGCGGAAGCTTAACGGCCATTTGCTGATTGGCAATCACATACATCGGCTGCGCATCTTCCATCATATAGGCAATGCGATCTTCAGGATAATTCGGATCTAAAGGCAAGTAAGCGCCTCCCGCCTTCAATACCGCTAAAATGCCGATCACCATTTCCAATGAACGCGGCAACGCAAGAGCGACTACTCTTTCTGGGCCCACTCCTTTACTGATGAGAAAATGAGCCAGCTGATTCGCTTTTTTATTTAGCTCGGCATAACTAAGCTTTTGATCTTCAAAAACAACGGCTGTCGCATCTGGAACTCTTTGGACTTGTTTTTCAAATAAAGCTGGCAGGGTTTCCGCAGACAGATGCCGCTGTCGATGCTCTGCTTGATTTAGAAGGAGCTTGCGTTCTTCTGGCAGCAGCATATGAATTTGTCCAATCGGCAATTCTGGATTCGTCACCACTTCTTTAAGAAGCTGACATAACCGCTTGGCAAATCGTTCAACGGTCTCCTGCTGGAATAAATCTCGGCTATACTCAAATAAACCTATTAATCCAGCTGGCGAGCCATCTCCCATCCGGTTTTCGCGAAGCTCCAGCGTCAAATCAAATTTGGCAGAACCGACGCTGCGAACCTCTAATCGACTTTCCAGACCTTGCAACTCCAACTTTGGCTCCGGTGTATTTTGAAATACAAACATGACTTGGAATAGTGGGTGCTTGGCCCGCGAACGAACCGGATTTAAAACCTCCACTAATCGTTCAAATGGAAGATCTTGATTTTCATAAGCTGATAGATTCACTTGCTTCACTCTAGCAAGCAGCTCGCGGAAGCTTGGATTCCCTGATGTATCCATACGCAGCACAAGCGTATTAATAAACATTCCCACAAGGTCTTCCAGTGCATCGTCGTTTCTTCCTGCGATTGGACTGCCGATCGGAATATCTGTTCCCGCTCCCAACCGAGTGAGAAGAGCGGCAAAGCCCGCTTGAAGCACCATAAATAAGCTTGTTTTATTCTCACGCGCCAAAGCTAATAGCCGTTGATGGAGCTCCGCATCGAGCTTGAATTCGACCACTCCCCCTTCATAGCTGGACTCTGCAGGGCGCGGATAGTCAGTCGACCACTCCAGCTCTTCAGGTAAATCAGCAAGCGTCTGCTTCCAGTAATCCAGCTGTTTAGCAACGAGATGATCCGGATGGTTTTCGTTTCCTAAAAATTCCTGCTGCCAAAGAGCATAATCAGCATATGTGACTGGCAAAGGTGGCCAATCCACTTTTTGCTGCTGGCAATGCGCGCGGTAAGCGCTAGCCAAGTCACGAGTCAGCGGAGTGAGCGACCAGCCGTCTGCTGCAATATGGTGCATTAAAAGCAGCAGCACATATCGATTCGTTCCAAGCACAAACAGTTGCGCTCGAATGGGCGGCTCTTTTGTTAAATCAAAGCTATAACGCACCGCCTCATTTAGCACGCGAGATAACTCATTTTCGCTAATTTCTTGAACGATCAGCTCCGGACGTGCTTGATGCGGTTCCAAAACGATTTGCCTTGAAGTGCCAGAACGATCCGGGAAAATAGTCCGCAACGTTTCATGCCGTTCCACCACATCATATAAAGCTTGGCGCAAAGCAGCAATTTGAAGCGCGCCTGTTAAATGCACAACGACTGGTATATTATACGTAGGGCTTGGACCTTCTAAATGATGTAAAAACCATAAACGCCGCTGAGCAAATGATAGAGGAATCTCGTCTTTATGGGCATACGCTTTCACTGGCGGCTTCCCGTGCGCCGCTTCCTTTAGATGATGAACAAGGCTCGCCACCGTCGGTGATTCAAACAGCTTGCCGATCGCCAGCTCCACGCCCAACACATCGCGGATGCGGCTGATTAAGCGCGCGGCCAGCAACGAATGACCTCCCAGTTCAAAGAAGTTATCGTCAATGCCCACTGCCGACAAATCAAGCACCTCAGCAAAAAGCTCACATAAAATTTCTTCTTGCGGTGTTCGCGGCTTGCGTCCCTTCATTGTCACCGTCCAATCTGGAACCGGCAGCGCCTTGCGATCAATTTTTCCGTTTGGAGTCAGCGGAAATTCCTCTAAAATCATAAAGGCCGATGGGACCATATAATCTGGCAGCTTTTCGCTGACATAAAGCCGCAGTTCGGCAAGATCAAGCGCGCCTTTTGAACCGCGAGGAATGAGATAAGCCACCAATCGCGGATCGCCTGGTTGATCTTCACGAGCCACGACTACCGCCCGCTCTACCTCATCATATTTGGTTAATATGGCTTCAATTTCACCGATCTCAATGCGGAAGCCGCGCAGCTTCACTTGATAATCGACACGCCCGATATAATCTAAAGAGCCATCCTTGCGCCAACGTACAAGATCCCCTGTCCGGTACATGCGGCTTCCTGGTGGGCCGTATGGATTAGCGACAAAACGCTCGGCGGTCAAATCCGGCCGTTTCAAGTAGCCTCTCGCTACCCCCTCGCCAGCAATATATAGTTCACCAGCTACCCCAGGAGGAACGGGCTGCAGATGACGATCCAAAACATACACTTGTGTATTCCAAATAGGTTTACCAATCGCAGGAGCGAGAATATCATCCTGCTGCAAAGTCGCCATCGTGGACCATATCGTTGTCTCCGTCGGTCCGTATAAATTCGTGATCTCGCACCCGAGCTGATCCAAAGCCGATGCAAGGCTGCTTGGCAACGCTTCTCCTCCAACAAGCACCCGCAACCCGGCGATGCTGTCTGGATAATACGTCACAAGCATATGCCAAAGTGTCGGCGTCGCCTGCATGATCGTAATCTCTTCATTAGAAATCAGCGCAGCGAGCGTTTGCGGATCATGAATGGCTTCTTTTTTCGCTACGATTAATCTTGCTCCGCTCATTAATGGGAGAAAGATTTCTAAAGCAGCAATATCAAAGGCAATCGTTGTCACTGCCAGCCAACGGTCACGCTCATTGAGCATAAATTTGTCTTGCATGGCAAATAAAAAGTTATTTAGGTTTTGGAATGGCACAACCACTCCTTTTGGCTTTCCTGTTGAGCCAGACGTATAAATAACATAGGCCGGATGAAGAGCAGAGCGCCCATTTTCAACATTTGTGCTAGGATAGCGTTTGATTGCCTCTTCGGTTTCTGGATGATCAAGCACAATCATTGAAAGCGGAGAAATCGCCGATAATTTCGGTTGTGTCGCTGAGTTTGTAATGATGCAAAGCGGTTCCGCATCATCAAGCATAAAGGCTAAGCGCTCTTTTGGATATTCAGGATCAATCGGCAGGTAGGCTGCACCTGCTTTTAGTACCGCTAGCATCGCGATAACCATATCAGCGGAACGCGGCAGAGCCAATGCTACATACTGTTCGGGGCCTGCTCCCTTTTCTACAAGCAAATGGGCCAAACGATTGGCTTGTTCATTCAGCTCTTGATAACGAAGCATTTGATTTTCGCAAATGGCCGCCACCGCTTCTGGATGTTGCTGTGCTTGTTTTTCAAACAACTGTAAAAAGCTTGCTTCTGAATGATGCCGTGCCGTCTCGTTCCATATTTCGAGGACTTGGCGGCGTTCTTGCTCAAGCAGCAGCTCTACACTTCCAATTGTCACATCCTCTTGCAACACTGTGAGCGTCTCCAAAAGCTGTAAAAACCTAGATTGATGAATGGCAAGGTCATCAGCTTGATAAATCTCCGGATTTGCATCAAAATCAATTCTTAGACCATTTCCATCTGTTCGGTCGTATACATTAATCGCCAAATCATCCACAGGCCCAGCTGAAAGGTTATGCGTAATTCCTTGATATCCGTCAAAACGCAATCCATAGTCAAACGGCATAATATTGACTTGCACGCCAAATAGGCGTTGATTTTCCCCTAATAGCTTCAAATCGCGGCGCAGCTGCTCATGGCGATATTTATGATGCTGCTTGATTTCTTTGATTTCCTGGCGAACAGTGCTTAATAGCTGTGACATTTTCATATCTGCATGCAGATGCAGACGAAGCGGAACCAGATTCATCACCATAGCCGGCACATTCAACGCCACGGAACCTAAGCGATTCATCATCGGCAAGCCAAGAATAACATCGGTGGCGCTTGTCAACCGATGAAGATAAAGAGCGGTTGCCGCAAGGAAAAGCTCATGCCATCCCGCTTTCCAATATTGAGTCGATTGTTTCAACCGTTCGGTTTGAGCGACGGATAAATGGACGGTTTTCCGAATAAACGTATGCGAAGCGCGCGCCGCTCGATCAGAAAGGCTTACGGCTTCAGGCTGATCGCGAAAACGCTCTAACCAAAATTGGCGGTCACGCTCATATTGCTCAGAGGCATGATAAACTTTCTCTTCTTCTATCACCTCACGAAATGAAGCAAAGGCTTCATCAGCAGCGATCATTCGATCGTTCATAAGCGCCGTATAAGTCTCCGCTACTTTTTGGGCAATCAGTGAAAAGCCAAAGCCATCGATGGCAATATGATGAATGCGCTGATACCAGAAAAAACGCTGATCAGAAAGCTTAAATAACGCTTCCGTAAAAAGCGGATCGCATTTTAAATCTACCGGTTTAGATAGATCTTTTTTCATCCACAGAAGCGCTTCAGATTCCGGATTTGCGGCTGTGCTCACGTCGATGAAATAAAATGGGAAATCCGGCGAAGGATCAATGATCTGCCATGGCCCATTTTCATCTTCGCCAAATTGAGCGTGCAATGATTCTGCTTGGACCAACACATGACGCAATGCTTGTTCAAAGCGAGCCGGATCAACCGGCCCGTGAATTTCAACGTATTCTCCTGTATTATAGATAGGATTTGCTGGATCGAGCTGTTGAGCAAACCAAATACCCGCTTGCGCCCCCGATAAAGGCAAACGCAGACGCTGATTCATGGACATGGATTCGGCCTCCTTTACTACGAATCTTGGTGAGATAGCACCTTTTCTCGTGGAAAATATAATAAATTCCACCAATCGGAAAGAGTCGGCCGCGCAGCAAGATCCGCAAAGGTAACTTCTGCTCCCGCTCTTCTCCATTTTTCTACTAAACTCATAATGCGAATGGAGTCCAATCCTCTGTCGATTAAATTCTCTTGATCGGAAAGATCAGCCGCTTCCTCTTGCAGAAGCTCGGCTACCTGACGCCGCACATCTTCTAAGCTGAGCGGCAGCGGATTTTGCGCTCTTTTTAACACCCCAAGAAGCTGCTGCGTAGACATGGTAAATGCGCAACGGCTGGCCGCATATTGGATCGCCATTTGGTGCTGTTCACGCGAAAAATCAGCCACTGCATCGGCGACAAAAAAGACTTGGATATCTTGCATAAAAGCATCGCTAGCTGTTAATAAGCAGCCAATATGAGCGTAAACTCCGCAAATGATTAACTGATCTCTCCCTTGTTCTTTTAATATTTCAGAAAGATTCGTCTTTTTGAATGCGCTATACCGCCATTTGGTCAGAACGATATCATCGGCATCCGGCGCTAGATCATCAATAATTCCTTTTTGATAAGGATCGTCGGCCATGCCTTTTCCCCAAAAATCTTGAAGCAATCCGCGCTCTTCCGGGACTTGCCCTCCTGGCTGTGCCGAGTAAACGACAGGCACTCCTAGCTTTTTGCATTCCTGTTTAATCTGTTGAATATGGCTTACAAGCTCCACTAAAGGAGAAGCGTTTGGAGTAAAAGCGTCAAGAAAATAATTTTGCATATCGTGGATCAATAAAACAGCCCGCTTAGGGTCAAGTGTCCATAACACTTTATTTTTCGGCAATTCTGACAACAAAGGCATCGGATAAGCTGGAATAGCTGGAATACCCATCTGACCACTTCCTTTCTCTATGTTATACCGTTGTCTTTTGAGATGCTTGCAGCTTTTCAGTAATCCTTTTGCGCAATTCTCTTTTGTTGATTTTTCCGACAGGTGTCTTTGGAAATGAATCAACAAACTCAATTCGATCCGGTATTTTAAAGGCGGCTACCCCACGTTCTCGCAAAAATGCTCTCAATTCCGTCGCTTTCAAGGACGCATCACGCGGAATAATAAAAGCGCATGACCGTTCGCCAAGAAATTCATCAGGCATGGAGACAATCGCCGCATCACGTACCGCAGGATGAGCAAGAAGGTGATTTTCCATTTCCTCAGCGGCGATTTTTTCACCGCCCCGGTTAATCTGATCCTTTACGCGCCCCTCCACCACCAAGTAGCCGGACGGAGTCATTCGCACTAAATCACCCGTTCGGTAAAATCCATCAGAAGTAAACGCTTTTGCATTATGCGCCTCCGCTTTATAATAGCCGCGGATCGTATAAGGTCCCCTTGTTAACAGCTCACCCACTTCTCCCGGTTCCACTTCGCGATCCTCCTCATCAACAATGCGGATTTCATCGTATGGTGACATCGGCCTTCCTTGCGTATGAATCACAATTTCCTCCGGATCGTCTAATCTCGTATAATTAACGAGCCCTTCAGCCATACCGTATACTTGCTGCAGTTTGCAGCCCAACACAGGCTGGACTCTTTTCGCCACTTCCGCACTAAATTTAGCACCGCCGACTTGCAAAACTTGCAAGCTCGATAAATCATATTGCCGGGAAGAGGCAGCATCAAGCCAAATCCAAACGAGCGGCGGCACAAGCGCCGTAATGGTCACCTTTTCCTGCTGAATTAGCGGAAACGCCTCATCTGGGCTAGGACTTTCCGACAAAACCACTCTTCCGCCAGCATACAACGTTCCTAGCACTCCTGGTGAGCTAAGCGGGTAGTTATGAGCCATCGGCAGAGCAGCAAGGTAGATGCTATCTTGATTTAACTGGCAAATTTCCGCACTGATGCGCAGGCTGTAAATATACTCATCATGAGTGCGCGGAATCATTTTTGATAACCCTGTGCTGCCGCCCGATAATTGAAAGAACGCAATGTCGCTGGAACGGACAATAGGGAGCTCAATCGGCTCGATAAACAAGTCTTCTAATGATAGAAACTCTTCTGCTTCTCCTGTGACGATGACATGCTTCAATGTTGGAACAGCTGCCTTTACCTGCCGGGCAAGTGATCGAAAATCAAATCCCGCATGCTGATCAGCAATAATATAGGCGGCCGCTTCGCTAAACTCGCAAAAATAGCGAATTTCACTGAATCGATGGGAAGGCAAGGCAAAGACAGGAAGCGCCCCCAAGCGAAATAAGGCAAAGCATACTTCAAAAAATTCCACTTGATTAGGCAATTGAAGAACCACGCGATCCTTCGGGCGAATCCCCATTTGATAAAGTCCCGCCGCAAGCTGGTCCGCTCGCCGATCAAGCTCTTGATATGTAAGCTGTCTTTTTCGAGAGGTAACGGCAATCCGTTCACCATACTTCATTGCTCTTTGCCGCAACATATCGCCGAACGTTTCACCCGCCCAGCATCCTTCCTTACGATAAAAATCAGCCAATTCTTTTGGCCAGGCAACGCATCCGCTTAACATGGCTTTCCCCTCCGTACTTACTTAAGAATGTCGTCATTTAATCCCATCGCTAACAACATGGTGCGAAACTTAGCCGATGTTTCCGCCAATTCTTCCTCCGGCTTTGACCCTTCTACAACACCAGCACCGGCAAACAAGCGAAGCGTATGATCTTCAATTTCGGCACAACGAATCGTTACGATCCATTCTCCATCTCCCTCTTCGTTGCACCATCCTACCATTCCGGTAAAAAAGCCGCGTTCAAACGGTTCGATCTCTTGAATGGCCTGCTTCGCTACTGGGGTCGGCGTGCCGCAAACCGCTGGGGTCGGATGAAGCGCAAACGCCAAATCAAGCGAAGTAATCGACGATGAAGATAGTTCGCCGCGAATAACCGTGGATAAATGCCACATCGTTTCTGTATGAATCAGCGAAGGCTCTTCCGGCACATCCAATGTCTTGCAAAACGGTCTGAGCGCATTTGCTACCGCTTCGATGACAACTGCATGCTCATGGCGATTTTTCGCTGAAGACAGAAGCTCCTGAGCGCGTCGCCGATCTTCTTCTGGATCGCTGCTGCGCGGCGCTGAACCTGCTAATGGATTCGCGATCACCTGCATGCCAGATTTGGCAACGAGCAGTTCCGGACTCGCTCCAACAAGCGTGCGATTCCCGGTGATTTCGTGGGGCGCTGCATCAGCACGTACAACACGATCTGGCAAGGCCGCAGCAAATGTATAGCCTGTTGGATTATGTACAGCCAGCTGCCGCAAAAGTCGCGGAATATCAACCTTTTGGGTTGAAGTAAGCTGAAGGGATCTTGATAAAACGATTTTGCGAAGATCCCCTGCTTTGATGCGCTGCAATCCTTGTTCCACTGCATCCTTATAGCCTTCCGGTGATGGAATGGGGGTTACCTTATATTCTCGATCTGTCTGCTGTTCAATCGGCTCCTTCCATTGGCCAAAGGACAGCGGACCGGCCCATTCCACCTCTGAAGGCACCATCAATTGAGCGGGATACAGATGGTCAAAAGGAATGGCGCCCACCACCATAGGATGATGACTGATTCCCTGCTGTTTTACCCTTTTTAACACTTGTTTGATATGATTCATTATTTGTGCTTTTTCATTTTCATAGCCATTCGTTGGCACAACCGCAACCATTCCTTGAGCTAACAGAGTTTGCCGCGGCGAAGCTAGAAAAAAAGAGGCCCCCGCTTTATATTCAGCAAGCAGCTGTTCAGCTGTAGCATGATTCATTGTTTTTGTTTGCATCCGTCGTTCCCTCCATGGAATGTTATGAATCTAACGTAGCGCCTCCATCTACTCTGAGATCATGCAGTGTAATATGGCGTGATTGCTCAGAAGCAAGGAATAGAACCGCATCAGCAATATCTGAAGGCTGCGCCAGCTTTTTTAAAGGAATGCCAAGGCGGTATTCCTCCAATGAGCCAGCGATCACTTTATTGGCCCCATTGTCATCTGTCCACATCGCTCGCTGCATATCGGTTTCAGTCGAACCAGGAGAAACTACGTTGCAGCGAATGTGATAAGGAGCCAACTCTAAACCAAGGCATTTCGTAAACATCGTTGCAGCCGCTTTTGACGCTGCATAAGCAGACATTGACATCCGTGGTGTCGTCGCTGCGTTTGAGCTTACTGTTACAATCGCGCCCGAGCGGCGAGGAATCATACGCCGGCTCACAGCACGAGACACATAAAAAACACCGGTTGCATTGACCTTGAATACCTCTTCCCAATCTTGATCCGTCAAGCTGCTTACAGGCCCTGTCCGCAAAATGCCGGCAACATTGACTAAAATCTCGATCGGACCTAAACTCTGCTCCACTTTCTCCACTACTTCATCCACTTGAGTGCGATTCGCTACGTCGGCCAAAAACGATTGCACCCGATGGCCTTGTCCCTGCAATTCAGAAACAAGGGCGTCTAATCGCTCACCATTTCGGTCAACAGCCGCAACCAGCACCCCATGCTTAACAAAAGCCCTTATTACCGCCTCGCCAATTCCTTGGGCAGCGCCGGTAACAAGAGCCACTTTTCCTGCTATTCCGCATTGATCCATCCTTTTCACTCCTTTCCCGCCCATGGGTCAATGAATGACAACTAGCGAAGCATGCCTTCCCAGCATCTTTGCTGATTTCAGCTAACTGCGTCGAGCATTTTTACATAAAACCAAACAAACCAGGAATGGTCATCATCATTTGCAAATACACATCGTTATTGATAATGATTATCATTATCGAAAATTCTTCACTAACTATGCTACATAAACGGCATCTCCATGTCAATGCATTTTCGATATTAGCAAACAAACGCTACATTGGTCCCACTCTGTAGATAATGACTTTAGTATTAATTGACAATTTGGTCATATCAACCCGTTCCAATAGGATTATATTTCTAATTTTTCATCTATTATCCTCATAAAACACAAATGATAAAAATGATAATTATTATCAACGGAATTATATGTGATTCCCTGCTTGCTGAACATGGATAGATTCCAGATTTATAAATAGACAATTTTCCGAATACAAGAAAAAGGACAGCGATTTACTAAGTAAAAACCAGTTTCCGCCTAGTCAATCTAGCCTTTTTTAGTTAATTTTCTCCTTAGTTCAAGAAAGAGAACGATAAAACTTTTAAAATATCGACTAAATTTCTGTTTTGATATCCGTACTGTACAAACGCCTACAAAAAATAAATCATGTTTGACAAATAGAGAGAAGGATTTACATGTCAAAGAAGGTTTTGTTGAATACGAACGATAAAGAAGGAAATAGAGGTACCATGAAAAGCGGATATAGCCTTAGCCGGAAAGACAGCTAAGGCTATAAAGGGCCATGAGTCCTATTATAATCGTGCTTATGAACCTCCACCACCTTCACTTCGTTTAGAGGTGAGAGACTCTCGGTGGATGTGTTAAAAACGGCGGTGGGCCGCATGCATCACTGGACCGACAAAATCATTGAGACGGAAGCCATGGCGGACCGCTTTTGAGATAAATTGCTTGGCCAATCCAATAGCATCTTCGACAGTCCGGCCTTTCGCAAGCTCAGCTGTAATGGCCGCGGCATACGTACAGCCAGCGCCGTGATTAAACGTTGTCTCTACTTTTTCTGCTTCAAATAGGCGATATTCTTTTCCGTCATACAATAAATCAATGGCTTTTTCGTGCTGCAATTGCTTGCCGCCTTTAATTAATACATACTTTGCGCCCAGTTCATAAATAGTCGTGGCCGCTTGTTTCATATCATCCAATGTTCGAATAGGTTCGCTTTTTGCCAGCTGGCTCGCTTCGAATAGGTTCGGAGTTACAATGAGCGCACGCTTGACAAGGACATCCCGCAAAGCGTCGGTCGTTTCAGGATGGAGCACTTCATTTTCCCCTTTGCATACCATAACTGGATCAATCACCACTTGCTCCATTTCGTATTTGTCAATATAGGCTGCCGCTAACTCAATGACCTCCACCGAACCGAGCATTCCTGTTTTCAAAGCATCGATCCCAGCAGAAAAGGCAGTCTGCAATTGAGATTCTAGCACATCCGTTCCTAGCGGAAATACTCGGTGCTGCCAGGTTTCTGGATCCATTGTGACAATGATCGTAAGAGCCGTCATTCCATATACATTAAGCTCTTGAAACGTTTTTAAATCTGCTTGAATGCCGGCACCGCCGCTTGTATCGGAGCCAGCAATCGTTAAGGCTTTTTGCAACATATCCCGATTCCCCTTTACCCTACAGAATGAAAATAGATATGAATGATCTTTTTATCATCCCTTTCCCATGAGCCCTCGGCAGTACTCAGCCAAAAGCAGGGAACAGGAAGTTTCTATCACTATATTATAAACGAAACGAGCGACAACAGCCTATCAAAAAACGTTACCTTTTTCGCTTTTCCATAATGATTCGGCATGGATGCATGGATGATTTGCGGTGAACGAATGAATGTGTCACGCATATGGTTGTTATATAAAAACGCAGCAGTCTTCAGGATTGACCCACTGCCATAAAAAAAGAGACAAGCTCTTCGCTTGCCCCTTTCAACGACGAATGGCACCGTGCCATACAAATGTAACACCAACAATAGAAATATGAAGGAAGAAACACCAAGATTCCGCTGAACTTATCTCTTAATGTTCCTTCGCCTCCATCGCTGGTGAATGAGCGATTTCTGGCGCCATATACGCTGCTTCATCTGTCGCAATGTGCCAGCTGCGCCCAACAGTGATCCCCAAATATTTCTCGTCACTCGGCTCTTCCATTTCCGCTTGAGGATATTTTTTAAACCACCAATATTTGGCCAGTACATAATAAAAGAGCGCACCGGCTACAAAGCCGACAAGCGACGAATAGGCCGGAAACAGATTCGCAATAAGCCCTCCCCCGATCCAAGCGATCATGCCGGCCCAGTTAAAGCCCTTGTGATACCGATATTGCCCATTCATTTCGTAAAGCTCTGCTACATTGACTCGCCGCTTGCGAAGCAAATAATAATCAGCGAACAAAATGCCAACAATGGAAGATAAAATGGCGCCAATAATCAATAATGCGGTGTTGAGCACATCAAACAAACTCCATGGCTGAGCGAGAATTCCAATGATTCCGGCCACTATCACTCCCACCCAAAACGGCACCTTGGGACCGCCGACATTGGAAAAAATCGTCGCCGCCGGGATGACATTCGCAGACGTATTCGTAGACCATTGCGCCAATACAATCATCAGCAGTAAAATTCCAAGAATAAAACCGCTGGCTGTTTGTTGCAACGCCGCAATAGGATCCGCGCTGGAAACAGCCATATAAGATACAGCTCCAATCGTCACCATAAATGTATTAAAAATCGGCATAACAATCAAACTGCCCACAAGCTGGGTTTTATTGCGCTTAAACCAGTTACGCTCATACGCAGGCGCTTTAAAAAACCGCGATAATGACGGCATATCCGCCGCCAATGTTCCCCAAAAGCCCATATTAGCCATCACAATAATCATAAACGCTGTAAAAGCGGCTCCTCCTGTCGCCGGACTTTCCACCCATGACCAAATGTCTTTGCCCGCTTCTGCCGCTTGGTCCGATAAGGCGATATACATCCAACAGGAAATTAAAATAATAATGGGCGCAGCTAAATCCGCAAACCGTTCAATTGATTTGATTCCGAGTGCCGTATTCAGGAGCTGGGCCGCCGCAAACAAAAGAAAACAAAGAAACCAATTATCAAATCCGACTAATAAATGTAAAATTCCATTAATAGCGGAAGCTCCAAAATAGGTGTTAATCCCAAACCAGCAAGCGGCTGTTACTCCGCGGACGATCGAAGGAATATGAGTCCCAATGGCTCCGAACGGAGCCCTCATATAAACAGGAAAGGAAAGCCCGTGCTCGACGCCAATATCCCCAATAATAACCATAAAGACCCCGATACCGACAGACCCTAGCAGCGTGGCCACAATGACAAGCCATAGCGGCAAGCTTTGGATCGCCGATCCGCCAATGGCAAATGCAGCCAGCACAATCGCCATTCCCACCCAAATCACAGCAAAGCCAAACGTTCCTATATTTCTTTCCGACTGCCCAATCGGAAGCAAATCTGGAGACTTCAAATAATTGCTCTTCTTCGCCATGGGTATACCTCCCTTTTCCTTATACATTCTCAACGGACTCTAGCTTCACCACAGAACTCGCCATCTATTCTCCAGAATGTTTCGTATGACCATTCGCGCGGTACACCGGTATAAACGCTGGATCTTGTGCTGCAGCTGTTCGACGGTTAGAGGGCCGAAGAACGAACCGTTTCACGGCCCCATTCAATAGCTTTGAAACTAGCAAAGCCCCCTTTTTTGCTTCATGAATCTGTGAAGAAGAAATCGGTCTCCGTTGATCCTATTCGTTTACATCTTTTTGCTATATAACGAGAGCAGCTGTAACCCTTCCTCCTTCAAGAGCGCTGTTTTAGATCGATTGCAGTGCACAAACAGCATCAAGCAAAACATTCACGCCTTTTTCGCAATCCTCCCACGCCGTCAACTCTTCTTCACAATGACTCTTTCCTTTAACACTCGGCACAAAAATCATCGCCGTCGGTATATAACTGGCGATAAATTGCGCATCATGCCCCGCTCCGCTTACCATTCTTTTATATGAGTATCCTAGCGACCGAGCCGATTGCTCCAGCTGTTGGCAAAGCCCGCTGTCAAACCAAACCGTATTCCGTCCCCACAATTTCTTTACAGTTACCGTGCAGCCATCCGCTTCCGATGTCTGCATCAATCCTTGAATGATGCGTTCAACCTGCTTGATGATATCCGGATTTTGATGTCTCGCTTCCAGAGAAAACACGACTTTGTTTGGAATCACCGTATGAATATTAGGAGAGACATCCATTCTGCCGATTGTAAAGACAAGCGCCTGATCGAGTGATCCAAGCCGACGGCGCGCTTCCATGATAAGTTCGTTAGCCTTAAACAAGGCATCCTTTCTCATCGTCATTGGTGTCGTTCCCGCATGATTGGATTCTCCAGTTACCTCGATTTCATAACACACCATGCCTACGACGCATTCCACTACGCCAATGGTTAATGATTCTTGTTCCAATATAGGCCCTTGTTCAATATGCAGTTCAATAAAAGCGGTTGCCTCGGTTAAACGGTTTTCCGGCTGCCCGGCATATCCGCTTGCTTTCAAGGCTTCCGCAAACGTCACTCCATCCGCATCTGCCTTTTGCAGCATCACTTCCTTCGCAAATTTTCCTGATAAAACTCCTGACGCCATCATGGACGGCTCGAATCTAGCTCCTTCTTCATTGGTAAAATTGACAATCGTCAGCGGAATTTTTGGTTGAATTTGATTTTCTACTAATGTACGGGCTACTTCCAAACCGGCGGCCACCCCTAGTACCCCATCAAAGCGACCGCCTTTTTTTACCGTATCGAGATGAGAACCGATGACAATGGGCGGCTTGTTTTCTACTCCTGGCAACGTCGCATAAATGGTTCCCATATCATCTACTTTTATGGACATTCCTAGCTGTTTGCAGCATTCGCAAAAATAATTTCGCGCCTGTTGATCTTCTTTCGACAACGCTAATCGTGTAACACCGTTATGAGCGGTACGGCCAAAATCAGCGAATGTTTCCAATGTTTCCTTCAATCTGTCGCCATTGACTAATAATCGTTTTTGTGTTTCCATATAAAACGTTCGCTCCTTTCAAACAGGCATTTTTATATTTTTATTATTCCGAAAACAATAAATATTCATTATATTTTATTATAATGATGTCTGATGTTATATTTCATTACACATTATGTAACTCTTATTCTTCGTTTGTCATACAAAATGTAAAAACAACTATACTTATCAATGGAACTCATTCAGCCCATGATAACATGATATTCCAGCGATTGGGAGAATAGCACGGGCACGCCCATTCACTTCTTTTGTTCATAAGAAAAGCGCAACCCGAGACGACGGCGCTTGATTCTTGAAAAAGGACAAGATATCCATTGTACGATATGATAAAAAACCGTATGCAGAATGTTCGCATACGGTTTCCCTTGTCGGCTATTTCAGGTATGTTAATGATTTAATTTGAATAGGTTGCAAATATATAACACGGTCCTCCTATCCTCCAACATAGCGAACAAACCAACCTATGACAACGCCAACTACAACAGAAGGAAGAAACAGGTTGCTGACTTTCATCACGATAGCCGCAGCTAAGCAGCCGAGCAAAACAGGCAGCGAGAAGGTTAGCTCCCCGCCTGCGGGAAGAAAAACTTGTTTGATAATGAGTGCAGACATAATGCCAATCGGCACATAGCTAAAATACAAGCGTAAAACTGGACTCATCCGGCGCCCCGCCATTACTTCCACACCGAGCAGCCGCGTCAGATAAGTAGAAACAGATAGTAAACCGATCAGAAGCCAATGGTTAAGCATGTTGTTGAGCCCCCCTACTCCAATAAAGACCCGCAAACGGCGCGACCATTCCAGTCACAATAATGGTCCACTCATTTCCTGGCTGCCAAGCTTCAAGCCCAAGCGCAATGAAGACAGCAGCCAGTGCCGTCGCTACCGCTGGTTTTTCTCTAATGCCCGGAATGAGCAGAGCAGCAAACGTCACCGGAAAGGCCAAATCCAGCCCCCATTTTTGCGGGTCGGCTTGATTGCTCATGAGCGAACCAACCAATGAGGAGACCACCCAAACAAAATAAAAGGTTCCGGCCACAACCGCAAAATAAAGCGGATCCGGCCCATATTTCTTAAACCGCGAGCTTCCTAATACAAAAGGTTCATCAGATACACCAAAGGAGAGCAGCCAGCGCCATTTCTTCGCGGGCGCAATGCCTTCAGCAAGAGCAGCACCGTATAATAAGTTACGCAAATTAAGTAGTGTGGCGGTAACGAAAACACTGCCGACACTAGCTCCCGAAGTAAGCATCGCCACGGTTATCAGTTGAACAGAGCCAGAAAAGACAAACATAGACATCGCCACCGCACTGATCCAGCTAAAGTGCGCTTGTACAGCAAGCACACCGTAAGACAATCCGTATGCCCCGATCGCAATGGCCAGCGGCAGTGCTTCAGCTATCCCATCTTTCCAAGATTTCTTTTTATCGCTCATTTTACCTTACCACTCCTTATGTTGAAATGAACCCTACTTGCTCATTCCCGCCTGTCCTTCAAAGAAAAACTTTATAGTATATAAGGAGAGAAAAAGCTGATATAATAAAATATACTTATAATATATTATAATATAAAAAATTACATTTTGTATACTAAAATATACTTTTTCATTTAATAAAATATACAATGTTATTGATAAAGGAGGTCAACATGAACAAGGAAGCAGCCTTTGAAGAACAAAATGTAGGAAAGCGCATCGGCGCCAATCTCCGGCAATTTCGAATCAGTAAAGGAATGAGTATCGAAGCACTAGCTAAACAAACCGGTGTCAGTAAATTAACACTACTTAAAATTGAACATGGAGAAGCCAATCCAACCTTATCCGTCATCTGGAGAATCGCCAATGGCCTCCATATTCCCATTACGGCACTATTATCGATCGAAGCAGAGGTCTCCATCGCAAGGAAGCAGGATGCTCTTAAATTGAGCAGCTCCAATGAGGTATTCATTGCTGAACCGTTATTTCACTCCCACGGTTCTATGGAACTGTATCGCGGATATTTGCAGCCATATGGAGAATATACTTCAGAAGCCCATCGGCCAGGGGTGGTTGAATTTGTAACGGTTATGTCTGGACAACTAGCAGTGGAGGTAGACGGACAAACGTATCATTTAGAAGAATTCGACTCGATCCGCTTTAAAGGAGATCGCCCTCATAAATATATCAATCCCTCTTCAGCGCTGGCGATTTTGCATTTTGTTATTTCATACGTTCCTTCCTCGTGATGCTATGAGGAGTTCACACCATATCGATACAATATAATGCGTCAATATTTAACAAGTTAAACCACACCCCGTACGGACCGATGAATGGGCCTAGAAGCGGCTGGTTGTTCAGCGGTCGAATCACACTTGAGCACAACCGAGGCAAGCGAGTGACTTGCCTCCCGCCGCCGCAAAAACAGGGTGCTTTTGCGGCGGTTATAAGTTCCATCTTTGATGATAAGCGGATGAGCGTATATCAAAAAACACACGCTTAGGATCATGACAAAATCCACTGCGTGTGTTGAAAGAGTCACAAATGATAGACCTCGTTTTGATGCACCCCGTTTCATATGTCTGCCCGTTTGAAATCACTTATCCTTTTTCGCCACATCGGGCTTATAAGTGATTGGCTGCTTCCATATAACCTTCACTTCGTTTAGAGGTGGGAGATTTTTCGGCGGGGCATGTTAAACAAGAAGCTCAAGCACTTCCTGACTTGTTCGAATTCGGCCGATTCTCGGAAAAATATATCGACAAACATACTCATGCTCTTCTTTTGTTGCAGCCGTCATGGCGTCTTCCACAAAAATTTGCTGATAACCATGCTGATATGCTTCCCGTGCGGTCGTATCTACACCAATGGAAGTAGAAATTCCGCATAACACAATCGTATCAATTCCGCGGCGGCGCAGCTGCAAATCAAGCTCCGTACCATAAAATGCGCCCCATTGTCTTTTGGTGATTACATGGACATTTGGGATCTGATCGAATTCAGGCACTAAACGATCCCATCCTTCCGGAAACGAGATCGACTGGGTTTTCAAGTCTGCAGGCGGCTGTAACATATCCTTCCCATCTAGAGAGGAAACTTTAACGAGAACAACAAAAGCCCCCTTCTGCGTGAATGCATGCACTAATTTACTGGCATTTTCAACCACTTGTGCTCCTGTGTAAGGAGAATGTGATCTATTGACAATTCCTGTTTGCAGATCAATGACGACAAGTGCTGTTTTCTCGGCTTTAATGTTTTCATTCATCGCGCTCTCTCCTCATTATAATATTTTGCTTTTCATATAGATTGTCTCTTGTTGTAAATTAAGCTTTTTATACACCTTCACATAAACCCATAAAGCATTGATCAGCAACAGCGCTCCTGTCATCAAAAAGACATATCGAACGCCTAAATGAGCGGCCACTTGTCCGCCAAAAACAGAGCCGCCAAATACGCCTAAATACCCTGCGGCCATGCTGAAACCAAAAACTCTCCCTGTCAAAGAATCCGGTGTGATTCTTTTTACTAGCGTATTAACAGAAGGAGTCAAGCCTGCTGCTGCCAATCCTAATAAAAAGCGAAGAATCATCAACTGCCACGGATGATGCACAAAAGCTTGCGGGATAAAAATGAGTCCAGCGACGATTAACGCCCCTAATATGACCTTCTGCGCACCAATTTGATCCGAAAGCCGTCCCAACCTTGGAGCAGCAATAATGTTTGCCAGCCCCGAAGCCGAAAATATCATTCCAGCTAATAATGCAATATGATCAGCATTTTTAGATAACTCCGCCACATATACAGTGATAACGGGTTCAACCGAATACATCGCCAGCGTCAATATAAAAAAGGTGACAAGCAACGTGATCGTCAGGCTTTTTTCAGGAACAATATTCCACACCTCTTTGCTGCTAAGCGCCTCTCGGTTTTGTCGAGAAAAAACTTCTTGCACAAATAAAGCGGTGGCCACAAAGGCGATCAGCAAAAGGGCTCCTGTCATCAAAAAGACATTTTGCAAACCAAAATGATCTTCGATAAAGCCGCCAATCAACGGTCCGAGCAAAGAACCAGCGATATTGGCGGTTGAAAGTGTTCCTAGAGCCCAGCCGGCGTGTTCATGATCCGTCTGCGTGGCAATCAAGGTCGTACAGGCTGTACCATAGCCTGTAATCACTCCTTGCAATGCCCTTAAGCCGATCAGCTCATACACATTGCGGGCAAATCCCATCCAACCTATCACGATGGCCATGCCAAGACTCGCCCGCAAAAGCATCGGCTTTCGTCCAAATTTGTCTGCCGCCCGTCCCCAAATCGGCGAAAAAATGGCAGAAATGATATAAGTAATCCCAAAAGCCATTCCGGAAAATTGATCAATGGAAGCGGAGTTGTGAACGCCAAGCTGCTTAATATAGAGCGGCAATACGGGCGCAAGCTGGCTCATTCCGACACTTGTGACAAACATTCCAAACCAGCAGACCAATAAATTCCTCTTCCAAATTTGCAAAAAAAATAAGCCCTCCTTCTGCTTATCATTCCATTGTCCAGCAAGAACAATGAACAATCACATTCTCATTTTAGCTTCCGGATGGGCTTTATACCATGCACGATATTATAATCCATGGACATTTTTGCTATAAAATTCAGAAGGACTGATCCCTTCCATTCGCTTGAATAGCCGGCTAAAATAAAACTCATCAACAAACCCAAGCGCCTGCGCCACTTCTTTCACTTTTTTATTGCCTTCCATCATCAATTCTTTTGCTTTATCCATTTTGATCTTATTAAAAAAACCAATCACAGAATATCCGGTAATGTCTTTAAACATTCTCGACAAATAGGAAGGGGATAGCTGTGTCATTTCCGACAATTCAGCCAACGTTATCTTTCGCGTCACGTTTTGATGCATATACTGAATCATTTTTTCCACTTTTAAAGCGACAGAATCATTGCGATCTTTCCTTTTATTGTTTTGATAAAGGGCAATGAGCAATTGCTGCAGCAGCGTTTTCGCAAGAAATTCATATCCGGGCAGCTTCGCATTCCAGCTATCCACTAATTTTTTAAACAGATCTCCCACCTGATAATTGTCTTTCACTTCTTGAACAGACGGCAAAGGAAGGATATCCGTCTCTTGTTTGATCTCCCATTGCAGATCATTAAAATGCACGCTCGCATAGCTAAAATGGACGGTAAGACAACAGAAAGGCGTCTTTGGATCCAGTTCAAGCGAATGGAATACATGAGGAGCAACATAAAACAGCCTGCCTTCTTGAATGGCATATCGCTTTTTTCCGATCGTAAAATTGCCCTTCCCTTTATCAAAAAATAGGAAAGCATGATGCTGCAAAGTTCTGGCGACTTTCCGCACACGATTTCCCGATGAATGGGGGTCCTTCCAATTGCAATAATGAATATGAAAATAAAGCTTACTAATTTTCATATGGCCTCCAAAGTAAAAAATAGTTCCTGTGCCCGCTTTCCATCCATATCCGATATCGCAATAAAAGCTATTTTAAGTTGAAGCCTTGGCTTTCGACAAATTCCTTCATATACATTCTGACTGGCTTACTTAACATATTGGCCATTTGTTCCGTCCATGTGTCATCCCGTTTTCCATTGGTGCGTTTTTGATAATATGAAGAAATCACTTCATTATATTGCCCCAATTGTTTTTCGAACTCGGTGCGATCCTGCTGGTATGTCTCCTCATGGTAAATATGCTGAAAAGGCAACCGCGGCTTTTTGTCTGGGGCTTGCGCCGGATATCCTACGGCAATTCCGAATAACGGAATGACCCGTTGCGGGATATTTAAGAGCTCACATACTTCAGGTAAATGGTTCCGTAACCCCCCGATATAACAGACTCCCAATCCCATCGACTCCGCCGCTATTACAGCATTTTGCGCAGCCAACGCCGTGTCGATCAGGGAGACCATAAACTTTTCGGTGCTTTCTAATGACGCCGATACATCCATATGTTCCATTTCACCAATGATTTGATGGCGATATAAATCCGCGCAAAAGACAAAAAAGTGGCCATTATTCTCTACATAAGACTGATTCCCAGCCAGCTCGGCAAGCTTTCGTTTCACTTCTTTATTTTTGACTCCAATGATTGAGTAAGCTTGAATAAAGCTGGACGTAGAGGCTGCTTGGGCGCACTCGACAATGGTGCGAATTTGCTCATCGGACAAAGGCTGATCCGCAAAATTCCGAATAGAACGGTGCTGTAAAATCGTTTCAATGACTGGATTCATTGGATTTCCCTCCTATACAAGCCATGCAAAATTTCTGAATGGTTCATCATGATCATAACAAATTCAGCCTTTTTCCTCATGGTTTTTAGCTTGGGGATAGTTGTCTTTTTATTTTTTATAACTGACGAATGAAATCCATATAATATTCTTTCATATGTATTTTCAATTCCTCCGGCTCAATGATTTTTAACGATTTTCCATACCTGCTTAAGTATCTCACGATAAAATTCCATTCATTTGGCTCAAAGGTGCCTATTAAATAGGTGTGATTCTCCTCGTGAACAAGCCGCATCGAAGGGTAATGCTCGGTTTGAAAAATAGCGATCCCGCCGTCATCCAGTAAACACTTAAACGATATCGCCTTCTCGGAAGGCTTCCATAAAGAGTGGCTATTTAACATCGTAACATGCTCCAATTCGTTCAAAGGCTCTGTTTCCGTCAACTCTGCATGCAAGATGCGGTCACAGCGAAAAACGCGATATTCCCTCTTTTCCATATCAAAGCTTTGGCAATACCAATGTCCTTTTAAAGCGTAAATAACCAATGGCTGAATCAATCGCTCCGCATCACGGTAACGGATTTTTAGCACGTTATGCTCAATAATCGCAGTCATCATCATCTCCAGACATGGACATTTGGTTACCTGTTTCGTTTGATAAAACACTACCCTGTTTTTGATTCTGGCGATCTTCTCCTTTTGCTGATCGCTTAAAGCATCATGGAACTTTTTATGAATCGATTCATAGGTGACTTTAAACGGGAGATCGGTAAATCCTTCTAATACTTGAAGCGAAAGATAGAGGGCATACACTTCTTGGCTATTAAAGGAGATGGGCGGTAATTTCATTTGATCGAGCAAGTAATATCCTCCGTTCCGTCCATACTCTACATATATGGGCGCTCCCATTTCTTCCAACGAAGCGATGTCGCGGAGGGCCGTTCTTTTGGAAATGTGAAATTCAGCCATTAAGTCACTTAAAGTAAACCGCTTTTTTTGATTGATAAATTTGAGCATCAGATTTAATCGTTCGGCTTTTTTCATAAACATCCCCTCTATTGGTGCCGTATTCTGTCACCTTTTTATTATACACTAAAAAAGCAATGGTGATTAAGAGGTGGGGTGTGTAGGATGAATTTTTTTGCATGATTTATGCATGGATCCACACATTCATGAATGAAAAACAGGAGGGAGCTATATGAATTTTGAAGTGATTCCGTTTCTATCTTTAAACGGCCAAGCGGCGAATGCTATCGCATTTTACGAAAAATATTTACAGGCCAAGGTGCTTTTAAAAGTGACTTATAAGCAAATGAAAGAAATCGATCCCGCTTTTGAATATAGCGAGGGGCAAGATGAGTATATTACACATTCGGTACTAGAAATCGGACAAAATAAGATGATGATTGCCGAAGAAGCGACAGATCCATCGAGACCGTGGCAACTTGGAAATAGCTTTTCTTTGTGCATACAATCGAAAGATCAAGCAACCATTCAAAAGCTTTATGAGGCTGTTACGGAGCAGCAAGATGTGACCGTATTAATGCCGCTTCAGGCAAACTCCTTCAGCTCCGGCTATGCCATGATTCGAGATCCATTTGGTGTTGTCATTCAGTTCGTTGTCACAAGACACGATTTTTAATTATGGGGATTATTCGGCTTTAGCGAGACTCCTTTTCATCCGTAGGGAGACAGCAGAAGCAAACAAAAGAACTGTTGGCGATCCTTCGCTTTATTGGCATACTTTGCAATGACACGAAGCCCCTCGGAATTTTCTCCGCGGGGCTTTCTATCGTTGTGTTGATAAAATCCATACAAAGTTCCTTTTTAATGCTCAGCCATGAATCTTGTTTAACATACTTCCGGAGAAGTCTCTCACTCTTTTTTCAATTAATGTTGTTCTAACTCTGAAACCGTCACAAAGGTATAGCCTTCATCTTTTAAATATTTCAACACCGGCTCCACGGCTTCAGCCGTTGATTCATGAATATCGTGCATCAAAATGATGGATCCATCTTTCACATTTTTTTTGACTATTTGCAGCATAGCATGAGGATCGTGAGATTGCCAATCCAACGTATCGACTGTCCATAATACGACAGGCATGCCCACCATTCTCTTGACTTGATCGTTTATGGCACCGTACGGAGGGCGAAACACAGTAGGCTCTCGACCGGTTGTCTTTTTGATCATCTCATTTGTATCGCGAATTTCTTTTCTTATTTCTGCGCTATTAAGAGTCGTCAGATCTTTGTGATCCCAAGTATGGTTTCCTAACTCGTGCCCTTCCTCTGCTATTTTTTTAGCAATGTCTGGATAAAAATCAACCCTGCTTCCCAACATAAAAAAAGTAGCCTTAGCCTCATACTTTTTTAATAAATTTAATATCTTCAACGTATTCTGCGGGTGCGGCCCGTCATCAAAGGTGAGCGCCACCCTCTTGGATGGAGGGGATGATGGCTTCTCTGCCGGCGGATTAGAAGGGGACTCATTTCCACGATCTCCATTCGGAACGGTTAAATCTTCCGGCTTATCAGGGATAATGCTTAACCGATCCGCCCATTTCTCTGTTAAAATATTTTTGACTTGATCATAGGACAGTGAGATTTCAGGCGTTCCCGCAGCCCCCGCCGTTACTTCATATTTATCAAAAATAAATACGAATGACTGGTTAGTCAAATACATATTGGCATATGCACCATCTTGTTTCATTTTATTTTCTAATTCTTCTTCAAACAAAAATGGACCGTATTGCTTGGACTGCTTAAAGGCATTCAGTAAAAGATGGTATAGCTTTTCTTTCGCTTGTTCGGTATTCTGAATCATCTCTGTTTGGTTAATGAATTGATCATTTTCCACATCTACAATGAAAACTTTTACGCGTTGATTACCGTTTGCTCCTCCATAATAGCTTTCTTCATGAAAAACAATAGAATAAATATGATCCATCACAGGATAAATGTCAAAGGTCAAGTAAAAAACAGCCGGACGTTTCTTTAAAAAGGTTTGATCACCTTTGCCCAACTCTTCATGGAATTTTTGTTCCGTGCTTTTGACATATTGACCGATTTCACGATTTAATCGCTCCCCTTGAAATTTCGGGTAATGAATCGCACTGCGGTACGTTTCTTCATCGTCCGTATTGGTGATAATATCCACACCAGAGTATTTTGTATGCTCCATCTTCTCGTTTTTTCCTTTGATATGATGATCTTGATCCTTAGCCCCATCTCCCTTTATGAAAAAAAACAGGCTAAGAGCGATTCCTGCGATCATCATAAAAATCAATATCTTGTCATGAAGTCTCGTTGTTTTCAAAATGTCACACCTTCTAATTCACTAGCGTTTTCATTTATATACATGCACTTAAAACGGAATGCATAACGTCCATAAAAACCCACAATCGCAAGACAAGTCTTTGGACTTGCCTTCAACGCACAACAAAGGACGAACGGTAAACCAAACGCCCAAAAGACGAATCTAAAAACGATGCCGCTCAGACACCTGCATCGTCAAAAACAGATCCTTTGAAGCGTTTTACATTCATCCTTCACTATATTCATGCATAAGTATAAAGGACAGAGGCTCCTAGATATTCAGATTGAATACGTTCATTTTAATTCTACTACATTCTCAATCGGCACCCAGCCTTCTTCTAGTGTTTCTATTTTTTTCATCCAATACCACCCATTGAGTTCTTTGCATTTTATTAATTGTTCACCGATTTCAACATCTAATTCTTTCGCCGTATAATCCTCTACAATTACCCCATGTTTCCCTTGTTTTTTGATGATTTGTTCTGGCACCCAGCCTTCTAAGCGATTATCAACAGTGAAACAGTATATCCCATTTTTTCCAGTCTTCATTTCCATTATATTTTTCACCAATGATAACCGTTTCCCCTTTGCGCAGCTTGATTGGATTCGGATAATGGCTCTTATGTTGTTTGATTGCTTTATAAGTTTTGCTATCATCCCTTTTCAAAAAAACACCCCGAATAAAAAAGACACACCTTTATAACTATATCATTCATCATTTAAAATTATTTTTGAATCTACGCTAAAAATAATCCATTCTTCGAACAGAAAAGTAGGGATTTTCACAAATCAGCCGCTCTCATAAGCATATTCCTATCATACTATAATCAAACAAGCATGTAAAAACGGTCGTTCAACTTGTCGTAAGGTAGAAAAAGACCTTCTGATCCGTTTTTCACATGAGCAGGCAAAATCAGGACATGTTCCCCGATCGGTTTTTACACTTTTATCCACTCGCACGGAAATGGTGTTTCTTTTGGAATCTTCGTTATAATAGACACGGGGGTGAGCCAATTTGGGACGTGTTTGTGGAAAAACGTATAATTGCGAAAAAGAATTGACACTCGCCGTTATCGGCGGCAAATGGAAAATGTTAGTTTTGTGGCATCTTGGAAAAGAAGGAACAAAGCGATTTAGCGAACTTAAGGCTCTTATGCCAGGAATTACTCAGAGAATGCTTGTCAATCAACTGCGGGAACTGGAAGAAGACCTCATTATTCACCGAAAAGTCTATCCTGTCGTACCTCCAAAAGTGGAGTATTCTTTAACAGAGCTCGGAAAAAGCCTCATGCCGATTCTCGATGCCATGTATGAATGGGGGAAAAACTATATGGAGACGGTCGCAAAGGACCACGTATCCAGCAACGAGCCTATGAAATAAACATTCCCTTTCCCGCATGGTTTAGGGAATTCATGCGATCAATCAAGATAATGGATTGCTTTTTCAGTCGCAAGGACATGGAGAGATGCCGGTTGTCCTTGCGAAATGTTTATTCATCGTTTGCACGTCCTCTTTTCACGCTATCATCCGCTTCCTATAGTATACTTTTTTACACTAGGTGCTATAAAAGTGTGTACTTGTGAAAATGGATCATGTATCTAATAATATCAGTATCACCATTTCATGGGTGAACAAGGGAATTTTTCGTTCATGAACGCCAAGAAAGGAGTATGACGATGAAAATTAGAGTTTCTGCTGTTCAGTATCATTTGCATACGATCCACTCATTCAAAG
The DNA here is from genome assembly GCF_001634265.1 of Anoxybacillus sp. B2M1. Taxonomy (NCBI): domain Bacteria; kingdom Bacillati; phylum Bacillota; class Bacilli; order Caryophanales; family Anoxybacillaceae; genus Anoxybacillus; species Anoxybacillus sp. B2M1. Next base: position 2,469,807 of record NZ_CP015435.1, read on the forward strand.
AATTTGCCCGGCAAGTGGAGCATTATATAAAAACCGCCCAAGAATTTGAAGCGGATTTCGTGTTATTCCCAGAATTTTTTACCACCCAACTGATGTCCATCGAAAGTGGCAAAGGCCGGCCTTTGACCATCCAAGAATTGCCGGATTTTACAGAGTCCTATCGTTCTTTATTTATAGATTGGGCAAAGAAAACAAAGATGCATATCATTGCGGGAACCCATGTCATTCGCAAAGGTGGCAAATTGTACAACGTGGCTCATTTATTTTATCCAGATGGCAGAGTCGCCGAACAAGCAAAGCTGCACATTACACCTACGGAAGTGAAAGAATGGAACATGTCTCCTGGCGAAGGATTGCAAGTGTTTGAGACGGAAAAAGGAACGATTGCGATGTTGACATGTTATGACATTGAGTTCCCAGAAATCGTTCGCATGGCCAAAGCAAAAGGAGCGGATGTGATTTTCTGTCCTTCTTGCACCGATGATCGTCATGGATTTCATCGGGTTCGCTATACGAGCCACGCAAGAGCCATTGAAAATCAAGTATATGTCGTGACAACCGGCACAGTCGGTTCGCTTCCAACCGTCGACTTTATGCGCGCGAACTTCGGCCAAGCGGCTGTCATTACCCCAAATGACATCCCGTTCCCTCCGCGCGGCATTTTAGTGGAAGGGGAAATCAATCATGATATGGTCGTGACCGCTGATCTTGATTTAGATCTGCTATATCAAGTTCGCGAGCGCGGATCGGTGACAACATGGCGCGACCGCCGCACAGATTTATATCCGGATTGGAAATAAGGAGGAAGCATCATGTACTGGAAAGAGCTTTACGTGTTTGAGAACGATCGGCCTGTTCGGGCCGTGATTCGAAATTATGAAGAAAAAGATTTTCCGGGCTTAATCCGCATTCAACAGGAAAGCTTCCCACCTCCCTTTCCTTCTGAACTATGGTGGAACACGGAACAATTAAAAAACCACGTGACGCTCTTTCCAGAAGGAGCCTTATGTGTGGAGGTCGATGGCGAAATGGCCGGATCGATGACCGGGCTCATTGTTCATTTTGATCCGAATCATCCGGAACATACATGGGAAGAAATTACCGATCACGGCTATATTCGCAATCATCAGCCAAACGGGAATACGCTTTATGTTGTCGATATTGGCGTACGCCCCGCCTATCGCAAATTAGGGCTGGGAAAGTGGCTGATGCTTTCCATGTATGAAGTCGTCATTCAGCTCGGATTAGAACGTTTGTTAGGCGGAGGGAGAATGCCCGGCTATCATCAAAAGGCAGATCAAATGACAGCGGAGCAATACCTCGAAGCGGTGATCAAAGGCGAATTAAAAGACCCCGTCATTACATTCCTGCTTCGCTGTGGCCGCACTCCGGTGAAAGTGGTAGAAAACTATTTGGAGGATGAGGAATCTCGTAACTATGCGGTCCTGATGGAATGGAAAAATCCGTTTTTGAAAAAATTACGGCAAGGAGAATGAGGAAATGGAATATCGGAGAATCACGAGTATTGAAGACCCTTTATTTAAAAAAATGCACCAATTGATGCAAGAAGTATTTCCACCTGAAGAAGTATTAGCATTCGATTTTTGGAAAGAACCTCTAGAAGATCCGGGAATCCGTGTATGCGTGGCCGTTCATGAAGGAAAGGTCGTGGGCGCAACAGAGTACCGTTATTATGAAGATGTCAATATTGCCATGACGGATTTCACCATCATCGGGCAAGCGGGACTTGGAATCGGCCGATTTTTAGCCAAAAAGAGATTAGAAGACTTAAACGCTTGGGCAGCCGCTTGTGGAAACCAATTATTTGGCATGTTTGCGGAAATTTATGACCCGTATCGTGTCGAACATTATGAATTTGGCGGCGTGAAGCCGATGGACCCATATGTCCGTCGGGAAGTCTTGTCCCACCTCGGCTATAAGCGCCTTGACTTCCCTTATGTCCATCCATCCTGGAACAATGACGGAGAAGCGGTAGAAGGACTTGACCTTTGCTTCCTTCCGATGGACGAAAATGTAAATGAACTTCCGACTGAGCTTATCGTGACATTTTTAACACGCTACTATGCGGTCTTGCCGAACAAACCGCAAGCATGGTATGACATGATCGAACGTCTAAAAACGCGAGATACGGTGGTGCTTTTCCATCTGTAACCCGTCTTTTTCCAAGGGCTCAATTTTCACTTGTGTCCCTATTTTGCCTGATATAAAGCGGCGGGCATGATCGTCTTGCTTGAGACGATGCCAAATAACAGCTGGCTTCTTTTCAAAAGAAATCATGCCCGCACAAGACTCCATGCCACTATGATCGCATTTCTCTTTCGGCTAAGTAGATTTTCACATTTATATAAATGTAAAATGCCCCTCTCCATTATCCTTTGATCAGCTCGATCACCTCCGCTAAACGCTTTTCCGCCATCGAATTTAGCTGCAAGCTGTGCTGTTGAAAGTTTAGAAATTTTGTGACTGGATTAGGCACAACCACACATTTTAATCCCGCGGCCAAAGCGGCTTTCAACCCATTTAACGAGTCCTCAAAAACGACTGCTTCATCAGGACGGACAGCTAAAGCAGCCAGCGCTTTTAGATACAAGTCGGGAGCTGGTTTGATGCTCTCCACATCTTCACTTGTAATAATCACTTCAAAATAGGACAGCAGCCCAAGCTCATTTAAATAATGAATGACCCATTCCTTGTGAGAACTTGAAGCAATCGCTATTTTGTAGCCCAATTGCTTTGCCTCTTCTAAATAGTCCTTCACCCCTTCACGTGCCTGAGGGGTTTTCATCTTGATTTGATAAAAACTTGCGGCTTTCGCTTCAATTTCTTCAATGCTGACGTTTTCCCCCAGCTGCTGTTGAACAAATTCATAAAGCGCCGCATTATCTGTTCCAACAGTTTGAACAAAACGTTCCAGCGGCAAATCGACATCATAGACATTCATCGCTTCTTTATAAGCCTCAAACCAAGCTGTCTCTGTATCTACAATTAAACCGTCAAAATCAAAAATAATCGCTTTGATCAAAATGGCTCTTCCCCTTTCCAAAAACTTTGCTGCATTCACGCTTCCATTCTGCTATTGGTTTCAAAAAGCGCTTCCTCTTATATTTTAACAGAAATCTATAAATCAAGGTCTGGCAATGAATATTGTACCTTATTCTCCAAAATCATAGTTCATCACCAAAAGCTGTACTTGCATCTACCATTGAAGTATGGTAGACGTTTCTAGCCGCACCCGTAATGCCAATTGTTGGATATTTCTGTATCCATCTCCTCGACGTTTGATCAGCTTGATTTTGTTGTTCGTTCCTTCCATTCTACCATTCGAATAAAGCAACAATATGAACGAAACTTCTGTTCGTTTAACAAGTGCTTTTGCGATGGCACTCTTTACGGTACCGATCTAAAGCTTCTGTAAACAACTAAATGACATAAAAATAATCGGCTACACGTATCGCTTCTGGATATACCCCTTGAATGGCTTTTTCAAATCGCTCACGACCCACTGGACCGAAGAAGACACACACGCCAATACGCTTCGAATGGCTTCCTCCTTCTTTCCTGCTTCGATGAAATACACTTCTCCTATCGCCGCCACTCTATCATCATGCCCTTTTCGAAAAACAAATTCGTCGATACACCGCCTTAGGTTAAATGGGATTTGACAGCTGTTTTCTCCCTCATCCATTCACATCATTCGATTTTATATTGTATACTCAATGCAACATCAAATGACCTTTAATTGAGTCCATAGATTTTACCGGCAAACGGACAGCAACGACTTACTAGTTTGATCGCATATGCCGCGGTTCTATGAACTCCCACGAATTGAATGGCCGTATCATGTTGGATGGATTCGATGATTCCATTACAAATTTGATCAACATTTTTAACATTGACAATGTGTTCGGGACGCAAATGACAAAGAAGTTCACCGGACTTGACCATTAACCAAACACATCTTCAACATTTTAGTATTAATTACTGGTTATAATCGATTAGTCTCTTCATATTTTTTGATAATAGTATTCCTCAAATATTTCCGGATAAATAGTCAATATAAAGGCTTTAAATTAATCACAATGTTATCAGATTCAAAAAATAAAAACTTATTAATTTCTAATATATTACCTTTTTTAAGAGGAATTTTGTAAATACCTTTATTATGGTGTCAATAACGATTATTTCAACGAAATGAAATTCCCCATTATGAACGTTTAATTAGGCAACTGGGCAGGATAAACTCCTGCTTTTTTCTTTTCTCGTAGACGATAAGAATCGCCTTTGATATTAAAGGTAATGGCGTGATGTAATAGGCGATCTAAAATCGCTGTCGCTTTCCCGTGCGGCAAAGTGGTTTTGGGAACAGAGATTTTCTGTTTTTCACGCACAGCTGCTCAAAGATCTAGAAGTACGGTATCTCAAAATCGTCCTGATCGACAGCACGGTCCTTCTAAGCAGTCTTTATCATTCATAGGCAAAGTGGAGGGCCATCCGATGCTACTGGTTTAAAGGATATAAACTCCATCCCTGTACCACTACCAAGGGAATCATCTTATCTCACGTATTGACCACAGCGAACAGGAATGATGCGGCAGTGGCACCAGAATTACTTGCTTCTTTTGGGGCAATGGGATATGGAGTTTGTGTGTTAGGGGATGCCGCGTATAACAGCGAAAAGGTCCGACAAACTTCTGAGTAAGCAGGAATCTTATTCATGTCTCCCACCGACCGCCGCAATAGCAAGGAACGAAAAGATGCCTATGGCCAGGGTCTTCCTGTCTTGTTGAAAACGAGATTGGGCCAATGGTTGTTTGGGCTTCGCTCGAGATGGAGCGGGTATTTAACGTGCTAAAGAGTAATGGGGTGGAGCAACCCCGATGGTATGGATTTCATCGATATTTACTGCATGTGTTATGTTGCATTCTTATGCACAACTTCGAGTTTTTACTTTATTTTTTTACAACACTATCACTCTTCATTACATGGATTCACAAATAGTGACGATTTGTCCAGAGTCAAAATTATATATTTCTATTATTACGAAGTATATAAATAATAAAGGCTGACGTAACATTTATAATAACTTACGTCAGCCATTCCAGTAATTTTAATAAATAGCCGTATTTGTAATTGGTTTACCTATAGCTTTTCTTAAAGTATAAATAGGAATGTTTTTCACACACCTAAAACCCATTTCATTATGCCTGCAAAATGGAATATCCTTCCCCCTAAAAGAAGGATACATTAGACCCGGTAATGAAAAGAAAGAACCTCCTTTCAACACCGCAAAGGCATGATGTTTACTCTGTTTATTCGAGAAACCAGGGTGAAACTCTCTGCCAGTTAATAGATCACTTCGTGTCCATTCCCAATGATTACCCACCATTCCAACAACGCCATAAGGGCTAACATATTCGTCCTTTTCAAATTCGGATGCTCTCTTGATAGGTTCTTCCGGAAATTCTTCAGAGAACGAGGTAATACCCTCCCGCCATTCATCCAAACTTTCAGGTGTATAATTTAACCAATGAGCACACCAATTTGCTGCATTTCTATTAAAAGCATTACCCCAAGGCCATATTCTACCATCTTCTCCCCGTGCAGCCTTTTCCCATTGAAATTCAGTTGGTAGCTCCTTGCCTTTCCACCTTGAAAACGCAAATGCATCATACCAGTCAATCCCCGTTACAGGATGATCGGGTTTAAAACGTTCATCCCAAAAAGTGTTTCTTGTATGATCTTTTTCTTGAGGTTCATTAGGATGGCAGAATATATGACCATTTTTCTTAGTATATTCAACAAACTCATCATACTCTTCATTGGTTACTGGATACTTATCAATAAAAAATGGAGGAAGCCAAACTTTCCTAGAAGGTATTGCATCATGCCACCCGAACGTTTTATCAGGCACTTGATGCGGATCAAGTCCAAAAGTGAAAAAACCACCAGGAATTAAAATCATTCCTTCTTCTTCTTTTTTACAAAACTCTTCTAATAGTTCGTTAGGGATAGGTTCTTCAAAGTCATACCTATTAAACAAATGTCCGTGTTCTTTATAGTAATTTTCTATTAATTGTAATTCTTCAGGATCATCAGTACCTAGCAGGTCAATAAGTGATTTTAGAACTTTCTGTGCTCCTAATCCTACTGGTTTATTAGGTGAATAAACTTTTTTGCTAGCACCACCGATAATAGGTGCTAGTAATTTATAGCTTTCCTCAATTTTTTCTTGTCCACAAATTTCAATAGCTTTAAAAGAAACTAAATCATCAGGATCGTGAGTTAATCTAACAATGGTTTCTACCGCAGAAAAATACGGTAACCAATTTTTTACGATATCTATCAACCTATAACGTACATATGTATGTGGATGTCCAATTGACATCCCAAATATATATTCAGCAGCAACAGGATGGGACACTTTTAACAACTCTGGAATGATACGTGAGTTAAATAAATCTTTTAACTTCGGCACAGTAAGTGAATCTAAATAGTCTGGTTCTAAAACCTCTTCAATTTGAGAAAGTAAGTTCATATCGTTTTCATATATTTCTATATGTAAATGTTTAATTTCAGTACTCACTCTTTTTCCCCCTCAATCTTCAGTATAAGGGCAGGGAAAAAATATTCTCCCTGCCCCTTAGAATTTTACCATTTTTCTTCTTGCAATACTGGCATTACAATAGCAAGACGGTTGCGCCAATTTTTCTTCATTTTCATTTTAATCCCTCCTTAAAATATTCTCAAAAATATAATATAATATAATTTAAGGAAAATAAAGTATTTTTTAAAAAATATAAAAAATAAAAATTAAATTTATATTAAAGGGAGGATCATTTCAAAGTTAGAGAGTATTTATACTCAGCATTTGAAGAGAAAAGATTAATTATTCGATAGAGAAGGTGACAGTGATTTTGGGTGTGTATATGAACCAAAATAAACTTGTAGAGGAGGATATTAATTGAATAAATCTTTTTATTTTTTGTGGATGGGAAATTCACTGGGAAAATTAGCTAATTCCCTATATATGATGACAGTAACTATGATGATTTACCATATTACAAGCTCAGGGACTTTAGCGGGTTTAGTTACCATGATTCATGTTATAGCAAAGTTTCTAAGTAGCTTTTTTATGCCTATAATAACAGATCGATATCCTTTAAAGTTCATCTTAAGAATTTCTTTATTTGGACAATCGTATTTACTATTTATACTTATTCTTTTGTTTTACTTCAAAGATATCAATCATTTTTTGATTAATTTAATTATTTATTTAATCATTTTTTTCATCGGTTTCCTAGATGGATGGACAAATCCTGCAAGAAACTCTTTAACACCTAAAATCGTACAAAAAGAGAAATTAGCAAAAGCCAATAGCTTAATAAGTACGACGGACCAATCCCTTGCTTTGTTGGGTTGGTCTTTGGGTGGGGTAGCAGCAATTCACTTTGGGAACATTAATATTTTGTATTTCGCATTAAGTCTCTATATATTGTCTGCTCTATCTACTCTTCTCATATCTGAAAAATTTCGCGGAGCTAGTAAATCTAGACCTAACTGGGATTCCATAAAAATTGGCTGGTCTATACTATTTAAGAATGCTAATCTTAGGTTAATAACAATTATGGGGATAATTGAAGGAATTGCAGGGGGAATTTGGATTGGAGGGATCACATTAGTATTCGTAAAAGAAATATTAAAACAAAATGAGACTTGGTGGGGGTATATCAATGCCAGTTACTATTTAGGTAGTATAATTGGTGGTATTTTCATTGTCTTAATTTCAAAATGGATGCAACGAAATTTAGTTTATAGTATAATATTGGGATCCTTTGGAGTGAGTGTTTTTGTTTTAATTTATGCCTTTACTAAATCACCAATTGTAGCGCTTACTTTAGTATTTATTATGGGACCTTTCTATCAACTTAGAGATGTATCGCAAAATACCTACTTTCAGTCATCTATAGAGGAAAGTTATCTACCAAAAGTTTATTCTACTCAAAGTAACATATATTATATTGTATTTTCTATATCTGTTTTCCTAATGGGAACCATTTCTGATTTTTTAGGCGTTAAACTTGTATACATATTAGCCTCAATATTATATTTCACATCTTCTTTTTTAGCCGTATCAATTAACGTAAAAAGATATAAAGATACAGAAATTAAAAATATTAAGATAAAAACAGAAGGTTGACCTGTTTTCAGGTCAACCTGTGGCCGCTAAATAAAACTGAACAGAATTCGATTGATTAAATTGAACAGTTTTTTACCAGTTAGAAACGCGCACTTTACATAGAGTGGCGTAATGATAGCCTCGTTTCATGCGGCTGATTCTTGTTGTTGCTCGCTTTTTAGGAAATATCTTGTACGCAGAGGCTCCATGTCAAGTGATAGGGATTACGCTGGAATTTCCAGAAAAGTGTTCACTCTTATTTAGCGAAACTGTTCAATTTTTCTCGTCGGTTACACCTTTTTTCTTTTGGTCTAGCAAAATGCTTTACACAAAATTTTATACATCATCATTTTATCTAGCACCTCGGGTATATAAAAATAAATTTTGCTTCACAAGCACGAACAATATACTTATCCATATAATAAATTCAGTACCTGCTCTATCTTTTAAACCTTTACTAGTTTGATATAAAACTCTAGTGATTACCTTGACCCCATTTATTCCTCATTCAATAGGTTCATTGGGAAAGGAACCATCATGATCTTATATAATCTTGTTCCAGAGGATTTTCTAAGTTCCCGTTTAACTTCTCTTTGGTATTAGCGATAACTTGCTGATGCTCAAGTATTGCAACCGCTAGATCTAACATTTCTTTCATTAGAGCTTGATACTCTTCAAAACCCCAAGCTATCACTCCTTAAGAAAAAACACACGTTCGGAGTTACTTCCATTTTACTCCATAACGTGTGTTTTTTAAACAGCTTTTTATCATGCATAATTAACAGGCGCGATAGTTAATCAAGACATACAAAAAGGACGATTTATTTTGGTCTTTTTCTGCAGTCTAAAAAATCAATATTAAAATTTAAACGAAGCCTTGTCTTTAGGCATTGGGCATGGTAGCCTTGTGTGGCGATGCCGATTTTGTAACCATCTGGATTCTCAGCAACAGAATCATGACTGCAGGAGCTCGATGCCAAATGCTTCACTCTCTCACTATTAAAGAAACAGGCATTTAGTTAGTATAGAATGAAAGTGTCCAAAGATTTGACACAGATCCAGACCAACAACATCCTTTAGTTCAATCGTTTATTTAAACACGATTTAAATGCGTGTCCTTAAAATGTGTTGAATATTTTAATCCATAACCAATCATCCTATCCATTCCGATATGAGCAGACCATATTAAGCCTATCTCTAAAACCACTTCGCTTGATAACAGCACTCCTAAGATAACAGCTCCAATTGGTAAACTATATGTATGAAATAAATTATAAAGCACGGCACCAACTTTATTATTGAATAAATAACCAATCATTGATATATCTGGAGCGAATAACAAAACGAAAAACAAAAGCCAACTAAATTGGTTATAAGAGTAAAAATAAAGACTCAACAATAGGATAGCTGCCCCTTCTAATTGTAAAAGAATTTTATTCATACTATTCTCCCTTAATAACTGTAATTTAGCCATTTTGATAACAATCATGAGCATGTAAACCAGAACCTTTAAAATTATTTTATAGGAAATAGATGTATTTAGTGACAATCCACCCCTCATTTAAATATCTGGAATAATTTGAATAGTTTTCATTTTTATTTTTATTATAAAATTGTTTGAACGTCAACCAAAAACTGTTAAAATATAAAAAACAATGATGATGCTGCAAAGCTAGAGCAAGCAAATAGCCAAAATCATCATACAGAACTGACACATAACGATAATGCCGAAACTTCTTAGATCGTTTTTCATTAAATGTACAAACAAAGTGGATTGGTTTATGTGCATTTATATATCCATATACGTTGGGCAACACGTTCATTTTGTTTAAAGTATGCCTGTCTAAAATACCACTATCGTTTACAAGAATAAAAGTCTCGAAACCTTCATTTCCTCCCCCTTTTTGAATTCCTAAAAAAATGAAAAAATAACCTCTTGCGGATATGATATCCGCAAGAGGTTATTTTTATCAAACTTTAAAGCAATATAAACCTTCTCTATTCCACCGTTACGCTTTTGGCGAGGTTGCGCGGTTTGTCGACGTCGCAGCCGCGGTGTAAAGCAGCGTAGTAAGCGATCAGCTGCAACGGCACAACGGCCACAAGCGGCGTCAGCATTGGATGAACAGCCGGAATGACGTAACGGTCCTCGTCTGTTTCCAAGCCTCTCATGGAAATAATGCATGGGTTGGCGCCACGGGCCACCACTTCTTTCACATTGCCGCGAATGCTTAAATTCACATGCTCTTGTGTCGCCAAAGCAACCACCGGCGTGCCTTCCTCAATCAAAGCAATCGTTCCATGCTTTAGCTCACCGCCAGCGAATCCTTCTGCTTGAATATAGGAAATCTCTTTTAGCTTTAATGCTCCTTCAAGCCCTACATAGAAATCGGACGCGCGGCCAATGAAGAAGCAATTGCGTGTGGTCTCTAAATATTCGCGAGCAATTTGCTCCATCTCTTCTTTTGCATCACAAAGCATTTCCATGACATTTGCGATGATGCCAAGCTCTTTCACCAAGCTAAAATCGAGCGCAATGCCTTTAGCTTTTGCTGCGACTGTTGCTAAAATCGCAAGAACGGCAATTTGAGCCGTATAGGCTTTTGTCGAGGCAACCGCAATTTCTGGACCAGCATGAAGCAATAGTGTATAGTCTGCTTCGCGTGATAATGTAGAACCAGGTACATTGGTGATCGTCAACGCTTTATAGCCAAGTTTTTTCGTTTGAACAAGTACAGCGCGGCTGTCTGCTGTTTCGCCGCTTTGTGAAATGTAAATAAATAGAGGCTTTTTCGATAACAATGGCATATTGTATGAAAATTCGCTAGCAATATGCACTTCAACCGGAATGTTCGCCCATTTTTCAAGCAATTGTTTGCCGACTAAGCCCGCGTGATAACTTGTGCCGCACGCAATAATATAGAGGCGGTCCGCTTCGAGTACCGCATTGACAATGTCTTTATCAATGGTTAAAACACCTGACGCATCTTGATATTTTTGAATAATACGGCGCATCACAAGCGGCTGCTCGTCAATTTCCTTTAACATATAATGCGGATAGGTTCCTTTTTCAATATCGCTTGCATCCAATTGCGCAGTATATGGAGAGCGTGCCACCTCTTGACCGTCCAATTTTTTAATCGTGACCGCATTCCGCTTGACAATCACCATTTCTTGATCCATTAATTCGACGTATTGGTTTGTCACTTGCAGCATCGCCATAGCATCGCTGGCTACGACATTAAATCCGTCCCCAAGGCCGACAAGCAATGGGCTTTTATTTTTCGCTACATAAATCACCTCTGGATCTTCTGCATCGATGAGAGCAATCGCATACGATCCCTTTAAAAGTGTTAATGTTTTGCGAAATGCTTCTTCCGCTTCGAATCCATCATTCACAAATTTTTCAACCAACTGAACAACCACTTCTGTATCCGTTTCGCTTTGGAACTGTACATTCTGCAAATGATCACGCTGTAATAATGCGTAGTTCTCAATGACTCCATTATGCACTAACGTAAAACGTCCAGAAGCGCTTTGATGCGGGTGAGCGTTCGTACGGCTTGGCACCCCATGTGTCGCCCAGCGGGTATGGCCAATGCCGAGCGGTGCTTGTACATTGAGATCAACCGTTTGCCGCAAATCAGCAATGCGGCCTTTTTCTTTAAAAACATGCACGCCATCTTCGTTTAACACCGCAATTCCAGCTGAATCATAACCGCGATATTCTAGTTTTTCCAGTCCGCGCAATAAAATCTCTTTTGAATCCTGTTGTCCAATATATCCAACAATTCCACACATATTTGTTTTCCTCCCTATTTTCAAGGGGCAAGCAGGGGCCTTTCTTGCCCCTTTTCTTTGATTAAACGATTGGACTTTTCCCTTTGTGCAAAGAGTCGCCTCTTTGTTTTAAGGAAAAGTTTGCGGCTGCAATCGCACCAGCCGGGAGGCATCCGCCGAGCATTCGATCAACCTCCTCCTCGTCAACTAAGCGGTTATCCGATCATCGCTTAGTCCAGGCGCTTCTTCATGAAAGCTTCTTCTACCCACCTTTCTATATGTGAATGACAACAAAATTAATATTACAGGAAACGCCCTAAAGACGTCAACTGTAATATCCTTTACAACATAAAATATGCATAAATGGAATAAAGCGTTCCATTTATGCATAGGATGTCTACCAAAAAGGGCCATTATTCAGCTCCCATTTCAGCTTGAATCACCTGAACAATACGAGCTACATAGCTTTGACACGCTTCTTTCGTCGGCGCTTCTGCCATGACGCGAACAAGCGGTTCTGTGCCGGATGGGCGGACAAGAATTCGTCCATTGCCATGCATTTCATTTTCTACCTCTTGAATGATAGCCTTTACCTTTTCATTCTCCATCACTTGATGTTTGTCCGTTACTTTCACATTGACAAGCAGCTGAGGGTATTTTGACATCTCGCTCGCCAGCTCAGAAAGAGATTTTTTCGTGGCCTTCATAATGTTTACAAGCTGTAATGCCGTCAATAATCCGTCTCCTGTTGTATTGTAATCAAGAAAAATAATATGTCCTGATTGTTCACCGCCAAGGTTGTATCCGTGTTTCTTCATTTCTTCTACAACGTAGCGGTCGCCGACGGCCGTCTGCACGCTTTTTATTTCATGTTCATCTAATGCCTTATAAAACCCAAGATTGCTCATCACGGTCGATACGACTGTTTGATGCTTTAAACGTCCTTGTTCTTTTAAAAATTTTGCGCAAATGTACATAATTTGATCGCCATCCACGACATTCCCATGCTCATCAATCGCAATTAAACGATCTCCGTCTCCATCAAACGCCAGCCCAACATCTGCTTCTTTCTCTCTCACAAATTCAGCCAGCGCCTCTGGATGCGTAGAACCAACCCCGTCATTAATATTAATGCCGTTCGGCGAAGCTCCCATCGTCAATACATCTGCCTCCAAATCTGCAAAAAGATGGGTTGCTAATGAAGAAGTGGCTCCATGCGCGCAGTCAAGCGCAATACGAAGCCCGGAAAAATCTTCATCGACTGTTTGCTTTAAATACTGTAAGTATTTTTGTCCACCTTCAAAATAATCGTTAACTTGACCTAACTCTTTTCCTGTCGGTCTAGGCAGTGTATCCTCAGCACTGTCCAACAGTTGCTCAATTTCTTGTTCCTGCTCATCTGAAAGCTTAAATCCATCGGGCCCAAAAAACTTAATTCCATTATCTTGAACTGGATTATGCGATGCGGAGATCATAATTCCCGCTTGAGCGCCCAATGCTTTTGTTAAATAGGCCACTCCTGGTGTTGAAATGACGCCGAGGCGCATAACTTCTGCACCGATTGAAAGCAATCCGGCAACAAGCGCCCCTTCAAGCATATGTCCTGAGATGCGTGTATCACGGCCAATTAACACCTTTGGCCGCTCTTTATCTTTTGTTAAGATATAGCCGCCGCAGCGTCCTATTTTAAACGCTAATTCTGGTGTCAGCTCACTATTCGCCACTCCGCGTACACCATCAGTGCCAAAATATTTACCCATTATGCATATCTCCCCTTTATCTCATGATCGCTGGATGATTCGTATCTTTGCTTTATTTTTAGGCAAATTCCATTTAATATTTTCTGGCCCATTAACCTCTACTTCTACATCGTGTTCACCGGCTCCTAATTCATTGGCATTGACATAAAGCTGGATATCATCTGGCTGAATGTGATCCAGCACACTCGCCGCACCTTGCAGCTGAACATCCATCGTCCCATTTTCCGGATCAATAAATTGCGCGGTATATTGATCGCTCAATCCCAATATATCAATAGGCAGAGCAGAAAGGGTTTTTTCTTCCTCCTGCTGGACTTGTATATTCACTTTGATTTTTTGAGGATCTACATTTTTAACTCCCTGAGGTAAAGGAACTTTCACTTCTAAAGTTGTATTTTCTGTGATTTCATTTAAATTAATGGTGATGCCATCAATAAATTCAATGGGATCAATGACCTCTTTAGGACCGAAAATCGTCACTTCATTTGGCACGGTTTCTATTTTAGCAATACTGAGTCCCTTTTTTAAAGTTCCTGTTTGATTAATTCTGAGCGGAACCGATTTGCTTGGACTCTTAATTGGTACAGTGATATCGACAATCGAGGGATTAATATCGACATCTAGCACCCGTCCGTTACGGTCGTAAGCGATCACTCGAGATTCCTGCCGTAAAATATCTGCAGCTCCGGATAAATCTACTCTTGCTTTGACAAGCGCTATTCGATCAACTAAATCCTTCGCCCCCGTAATGGTCACTGTATCCGGTTTGACGATAGGCTGCTCGGTAGTATACCCATCCGCCATTTTATTTTTATGAATAAAATCGACATCGACCGAAAATTCTTTAGAAACCTTCTCTTGAATGGTGACCTTCGCCGTCGCTGGCTGAATCGCGACCGTCAGCTTATCAGAGATATTTTTATATTTAAACGGAACGGTGTAAGTGCCAAGCTCCAAATTCGTTAAATCCACATATACTTCAAAATTCCGCTGCAATACGGTCGGCTTTAAAATACTTGCCGGTCCTTCCAGTGTTACACTTACAAATTTCGGAACACCTGAAACCACTAAATTTTCTTCATCATAATACGTAACGACAGGAATATTTGTAACCGTTTCGATATCCGTCTGTCCCACCGAATTGCGCGTAGCCCCTGATTTCATCTCCTTTTCCTCGATATTGACGAACATATACAGCATGATCGCCAATAACAGAGCAAAAGCTTTCATAAACCAGTGATTATTCATTAATTTATCCACTTTTCTTCCCCCTCCATTGCCAACGAGATGAGGAAGTAGTCTTCGTTGTCCGTACTAACTCCTTCGTGAGCAGTTCACGAAATTGCTCTGGAGTCAAATCTCGATGCAGTTCCCCGTTTTTTGTAACCGATACAGCCCCCGTTTCTTCGGACACAACAATGGTCACGCTATCGGTCACCTCACTGATGCCTAAGGCAGCGCGGTGCCGGGTTCCTAACTCTTTTGAAATAAAAGGGCTTTCTGATAAAGGTAAGTAGCATCCCGCCGCTGCCACTTGATTTTTCTGGACAATGACAGCTCCATCATGCAGCGGTGTATTCGGGATAAAAATATTAATTAACAGTTCGGAGGAGATTTGCGCATTCAATGGAATTCCTGTTTCAATGTAGTCGCCCATGCCTGTTTCCCGCTCAACGGATATTAAGGCCCCAATGCGGCGTTTTGCCATATACTCTGTTGCCTTAATAATCGCTTCAACCACTTTCGTTTTCCCTTCTTCTTCTGGTACGCTGCTTCGCGAAAATATCCTTCCGCGCCCTAATTGTTCAAGCGCTCGTCTTAACTCCGGCTGGAAAATAATGATAATCGCCAAAAATCCCCATGTCAATGCTCGGTCCATCAACCATTGCAATGTGCTAAAGCCTAAAAAGTTGCTGGCCATTCGCACAAGTATAATCAAAATAATCCCGTTCAAAAGCTGGACCGCTTTTGTTCCGCGAATAATCATGATCAATTTGTAAAAAACGTACCATACAAGAAGAATATCAACAATTTTGCTTAGATAACTTAACACCGGGAGCTCTCCAAAAGGCATTCTCACACTTCCTTTATCATTCTAATTCCTATTTATTTTTTTATGTAAACAACTCCTTTATTATATCACATGACGAAAAAAGCCATCAAAAGAGATGGCCTTCACTCAAGCATAGCTTTCACTGCGTTTTTTATATTATACCAAATCCAATCAAACATCTCATTAATTTCTTCCACATCTCCAGTTACTTGTCCAGCGGAGGCTAAATATTTTTCACCATGAATGACGGTCACGTCCCCATTTACTTTTCCCTCAATCTTGATGCTTCCATTTCGCACGATGATATCGCCGTCTACCGTTTCTCCTTTTGGAACAATCACCGTATGATCATGAATGATCACGTCTTCCCTAGTAGAAACGGAAAATTGCTGCTCTTTGTTCCACGTTGTAAAAAGACTTCCCATAGTTAAGGCAACAAATAAAGAAGCAGCTGTCAAAACGGGATGATTTTTCAGCCACCTTCCTGCACGGACTCGTTGCTTTTCTTTCGGCAGCTTTGCCATCACATTTGCCGTAAAATCCGCCGGCGGAGCAAGAGGCGAAGCACATTGAATAAACGCTACCGTCTTTTTCAGACTATTGAAATGCTGAGAACACGCAGAGCAATGTTGTAAGTGTTCTCGTAGTCTCTTCTCATCATCCGGAGCAATATCGCCATCTAAATAATCATGCATCCACTCTATGATTTGATCCGGACATTTCATGTTTGTTCACCTCTCATAAATGGCCTAAATGCTTTCTTAATGCTTCTCTTCCCCGATGAATCCTCGTTTTGACGGTTCCTATAGGCAGATCAAGAATTTCACTAATCTCCTGTAACGATAAATCATTCATATATTTTAAGACAATAACGCTGCGATATTTCTCAGGCAGCTTTTCAATCGCCCTTTGAACCGTCTCTTGAAGCTCTAAGCTTTCGACTGTTTCCTCCGGAGAAGCATCATTCGAAGGCAGTTGAGAATATAGCGTTAAACCGTCTGTTCCACTTACTTCTTCATCCAAATACATATCCGGCTTTTTTTTGCGCAATTTATCGATGGATAAATTCGTTGCAATGCGATAAAGCCATGAAGAAAATTTCATTGCTGGGTTATACGTATGGATGTTGACATACGCCCGAATAAAAGCTTCTTGGGCAGCATCCTCCGCTTCATGACGATTCCCTAGCATTCGATAGCATAACCGATAGACCCTGTCTTTGTAGAGCTCGACAATCTCGGCATAGGCATTTTGGTCTCCCTTTTGGATCGCTTTAATATGCTTTTTGACAAACATCTCCATAATCAATAATACCCCCGCTCATGCGGCTATTAATTGTATACGTTCGTAAAACGAAAAAAGTTTCTCTTTTGGACGCACTATCTATTTTAACATATTTACAAAAAAAAACAGCAGACGGATTTTTCCGTCTGCATCTCCCGTCTTATCTACACTAGTTTTTCTCCAAACAGCGACCCCATGAGCGCAACGGCGACAGATGCTGTTTTATTTCTCTCATCTAAAATTGGGTTTACTTCTACAAATTCAGCGGAAGTAATCAATTGTGCTTCAGCCAGCATTTCCATAGCCAAATGGCTTTCACGATACGTCAGACCGCCGATAACAGGAGTCCCTACTCCCGGAGCATCATGTGGATCTAAACCATCTAAATCTAACGATAAATGGACGCCATCTGTCCGCTCTTTTAAATAAGCAATCGTTTCCTCCATTACTTTCGTCATGCCTAAACGATCAACTTCATGCATTGTATATACTCTAATTCCCTTTTCGCGAATAAATTGCTTTTCACCTTCATCAAGCGCCCTTGCACCAATCAATACAATATTTTCTGGCTTCACCTTCGGGCTATATCCACCAATGCCGGTTAGAGCCTGATGGCCGAATCCAAGGCTGGCCGCAAGCGGCATCCCATGAATATTACCCGATGGGGAGGTTTCAGCTGTGTTTAAATCACCATGGGCATCATACCAAATAACGCCTAAATTTTTATAATGTTTTGCGACACCCGCTAAGGTGCCAATGGCAATGCTATGATCGCCGCCTAATACAAGCGGAAAATGTCCTTTTTTAATTACTTCATCAACGGCTTGAGCAAGCTTTTCATTTGCTTCAGCAACCGCTTTCAAATTTCGCAAATTTGATTTGATTCCTTCCTCATCTATTCGTTCAGGTTTGCCGATTGAAATATCCCCCAAGTCTTCAATGTCATAGCTGAGGCGTTCGAGTCTTTCTACAACGCCAGCATATCGGATCGCGCTGGGTCCCATATCTACTCCGCGCCGAGTCTGTCCTAAATCCATTGGAACACCAATGATTGAGATTTTTTTCATGCTGTCTCTCTCCTTCATCCTTATTCTATTTATTATTGTATCTAATAACTGAACGTTGACTCAACTTGACACTTTTTTGAATATTTATTCGATTATTAATAAGAAAAACGCCCGCCGATCGGCGAAGATGGCACAAGCCATGTTGAGGAAGGCTCGAACCAAGCTTGATCTTGCGCGGATGCTCAATAAAGTGATTCAACCTGCCGTCGCTGGGCCTTTACTTTTTAAAAAAATAAAAACTCCTTAAATCTCGTCGATTTAAGGAGTTTTTATGATGGAGCCTATCGGGATCGAACCGATGACCTCCTGCGTGCAAAGCAGGCGCTCTCCCAGCTGAGCTAAGGCCCCACGTTAAAAGGATTCATGTTGATAAGCGGAAGACGGGACTCGAACCCGCGACCCCCACCTTGGCAAGGTGGTGTTCTACCACTGAACTACTTCCGCAATAAAAAAATGAGCCATGGAGGACTCGAACCTCCGACCCTCTGATTAAAAGTCAGATGCTCTACCTGCTGAGCTAATGGCTCATTAAGAAAACAATGGCTGGGCTAGCTGGATTCGAACCAGCGCATCACGGAGTCAAAGTCCGTTGCCTTACCGCTTGGCTATAGCCCAATATGTTGATGAAACGTCAAATTTCATAAAGCTTTTTGGAACAAATGATCGAGCACTCAACAATACAAAAAGCTATTCCATCAAATCGAAATAACTTCACAATCCATCATTATGTATGAATGGTGGAGGGGGACGGATTCGAACCGCCGAACCCACAGGGAGCGGATTTACAGTCCGCCGCGTTTGGCCACTTCGCTACCCCTCCACGACCATCATGGTGCCGGCTGCAGGACTTGAACCCGCAACCTACTGATTACAAGTCAGTTGCTCTACCAATTGAGCTAAGCCGGCATAATAGATAGAAATCGAACGATAAAAGGATAGAGTTTGTGCCTCTTCCTCTCCAAGACATTCCAAGATGTCCAATGCGTCGAGGCAACTCGTAGTCATTTCACCGATGCTTCGCTCGTCTCTACCAATTGAGCTAAGCCGACGTCACCTATACTAGTTTTCATTGAAATAATGATGGAGGATGACGGGATCGAACCGCCGACCCCTTGCTTGTAAGGCAAGTGCTCTCCCAGCTGAGCTAATCCTCCTAAAAGTGACCCGTACGGGATTCGAACCCGTGTTACCGCCGTGAAAGGGCGGTGTCTTAACCACTTGACCAACGGGCCAAAAATAATAAACACAAGCTTCCAACCGGGCTTGAACCGGTGACCTCTTCCTTACCATGGAAGTGCTCTACCAACTGAGCTATGGAAGCATGGCTCCGCAAGTAGGATTCGAACCTACGACCTACCGGTTAACAGCCGGTTGCTCTACCGCTGAGCTATTGCGGAATAGTGGATAAACACAAAAACTAACGAATCATTATTCGTATTTTTCTACTGCCTCTTCCTCTTCAAGACATTCGAAGAAGCACAATGCGTCGAGGCAACTCGCTGTTTGCTCAGAGGAGAAATGCTCGTCGCTGAGCTATTGCGGAATATGTTTAATATAAAGCCTAGCAACGTCCTACTCTTGCAGGGGCGTTAGCCCCAACTACCATCGGCGCTGGAGAGCTTAACTTCCGTGTTCGGGATGGGAACGGGTGTGACCTCTCCGCCATCGTCACTAGGCTTGTTATTTCAAACAGACAAGTATTATTATAACGAGCATTTCGCCCATGTCAAGAACTTTTTGGTTCTTTCAAAACTAGATAACAGATCAGAGAAGAAAGGATAGGCGGTGCTTTTCTTGATGTCTAGCTCCGCTTTTCGTATTGTCTAGTTCCAGCTCGCAGCGCCTCGTGGAAAATCATCTCCCTCCATCGACATGCAAGCATGTCTCGTCGGAAGAATATTTTCCTTCCGGCGCTAAGCGCTCGCTTCCACTTTTCGTATTGTCTAGTTCCGCAAGCTGCATCCTACGGTCGTTTCCGCTTCTTCTGTCCCAGTCTCCTGACTTGTCCGTCAGAAGCTTAAACGCCCTATGGATGCAAGCGAGCTTGCTCCCCTTTTCGTATTGGTTAAGTCCTCGATCGATTAGTATCCGTCAGCTGCACGTGTCGCCACGCTTCCACCTCGGACCTATCTACCTCGTCATCTTCGAGGGATCTTACTTGCTTATGCAATGGGAAATCTCATCTTGAGGGGGGCTTCACGCTTAGATGCTTTCAGCGCTTATCCCTTCCGCACATAGCTACCCAGCGGTGCCCTTGGCAGGACAACTGGTACACCAGCGGTGCGTCCATCCCGGTCCTCTCGTACTAAGGACAGCTCCTCTCAAATTTCCTGCGCCCGCGACGGATAGGGACCGAACTGTCTCACGACGTTCTGAACCCAGCTCGCGTACCGCTTTAATGGGCGAACAGCCCAACCCTTGGGACCGACTACAGCCCCAGGATGCGATGAGCCGACATCGAGGTGCCAAACCTCCCCGTCGATGTGGACTCTTGGGGGAGATAAGCCTGTTATCCCCGGGGTAGCTTTTATCCGTTGAGCGATGGCCCTTCCATGCGGAACCACCGGATCACTAAGCCCGACTTTCGTCCCTGCTCGACTTGTAGGTCTCGCAGTCAAGCTCCCTTCTGCCTTTACACTCTACGAATGATTTCCAACCATTCTGAGGGAACCTTTGGGCGCCTCCGTTACTCTTTGGGAGGCGACCGCCCCAGTCAAACTGCCCACCTGACACGGTCTCCCACCCCGATCAGGGGTGCGGGTTAGAACTTCAGTACGACAAGGGTGGTATCCCAAGGGCGACTCCGCCAAGACTGGCGTCCTGGCTTCTCTGTCTCCCACCTATCCTGTACATGACGTACCAAAATTCAATATCAGGCTGCAGTAAAGCTCCACGGGGTCTTTCCGTCCTGTCGCGGGTAACCTGCATCTTCACAGGTACTATAATTTCACCGGGTCTCTCGTTGAGACAGTGCCCAAGTCGTTACACCTTTCGTGCGGGTCGGAACTTACCCGACAAGGAATTTCGCTACCTTAGGACCGTTATAGTTACGGCCGCCGTTTACTGGGGCTTCGGTTCGCACCTTCGCTTTGAGCTAAGCGCTCCCCTTAACCTTCCAGCACCGGGCAGGTGTCAGCCCCTATACTTCGCCTTTCGGCTTCGCAGAGACCTGTGTTTTTGTTAAACAGTCGCTTGGGCCTTTTTACTGCGGCTCTCTCGGGCTCAACACCCAAGAGAGCACCCCTTCTCCCGAAGTTACGGGGTCATTTTGCCGAGTTCCTTAACGAGAGTTCTCCCGCGCACCTTAGGATTCTCTCCTCGCCTACCTGTGTCGGTTTGCGGTACGGGCACCTCTCACCTCGCTAGAGGCTTTTCTTGGCAGTGGAGGATCAGGGACTTCGGTACTTGGATTCCCTCGCCATCACGGCTCAGCCTGGATGCCAGACGGATTTGCCTATCTGGCAGCCTAACCGCTTGGACAGGCTATTCCAGCAGCCTGCTCACCCTACCTTCCTGCGTCCCCCCATTGCTCAAACGGTGAGGAGGTGGTACAGGAATCTCTACCTGTTGTCCATCGCCTACGCCTTTCGGCCTCGGCTTAGGTCCCGACTAACCCTGAGCGGACGAGCCTTCCTCAGGAAACCTTAGGCTTTCGGTGCAGAGGATTCTCACCTCTGTTTTCGCTACTCATACCGGCATTCTCACTTCTAAGCGCTCCACCCGTCCTTCCGGTCGGGCTTCGACGCCCTTAGAACGCTCCCCTACCGATGACGCAAGTCATCCCACAGCTTCGGTGATACGTTTAGCCCCGGTACATTTTCGGCGCAGAGTCACTCGACCAGTGAGCTATTACGCACTCTTTAAATGGTGGCTGCTTCTAAGCCAACATCCTGGTTGTCTAAGCAACTCCACATCCTTTTCCACTTAACGTATACTTTGGGACCTTAGCTGGTGATCTGGGCTGTTTCCCTTTTGACCACGGATCTTATCACTCGTAGTCTGACTCCCAAGGATAAGTCATTGGCATTCGGAGTTTGACTGAGTTCGGTAACCCGATGAGGGCCCCTAGCCCAATCAGTGCTCTACCTCCAAGACTCTTCCCTTGAGGCTAGCCCTAAAGCTATTTCGGGGAGAACCAGCTATCTCCAAGTTCGATTGGCATTTCACCCCTACCCACACCTCATCCCCGCACTTTTCAACGTGCGTGGGTTCGGGCCTCCAGTAGGTGTTACCCTACCTTCACCCTGGACATGGGTAGATCACCTGGTTTCGGGTCTACGACGACGTACTATGGCGCCCTATTCAGACTCGCTTTCGCTGCGGCTCCGTCTCTTCGACTTAACCTCGCACGTCATCGTAACTCGCCGGTTCATTCTACAAAAGGCACGCCATCACCCATGAATGGGCTCTGACTACTTGTAGGCACACGGTTTCAGGTTCTCTTTCACTCCCCTCCCGGGGTGCTTTTCACCTTTCCCTCACGGTACTGGTTCACTATCGGTCACTAGGGAGTATTTAGCCTTGGGAGATGGTCCTCCCTGCTTCCGACGGGA
>NZ_CP015435.1:2495000-2562500 GCF_001634265.1 Anoxybacillus sp. B2M1
TTTTTTATAACTTTCGACGACGTTTTATAATATAACATTTCCAAATTTTAATGTCAATCATTTTTATACGATTATGATTTTCTTTTCCATTTAATCAGCATTCTTTTTATGATGCAATAAAAACAGGATAAATCCAAAATTTTGACCATAACTGAAAAATGAAGTGACTCCTGTCAAGTAGACAGTTATAAAAAAGACTAGGCAACCAGTGTGTTCCGGTATTCTATCGGTGCACACTGGCTTAATTTTTTCTGAAAGCATTCATGATTATAAAACCATACTGTAGTTGTCAATGGCTTGATAGAGTTCTTGTTCTGTTTTACACGGAGAAATAGACTCGCTTATGATTCACATGGAATCCTTCTTTTCTCAAAGCGACTTGCATTCTCGGATAGCCGTAAAAAGGACAGGAACGATGAATCGCCAATAGGTGCTCCTTTAGGATCTGATCTCTTTGTTGCCGTGTCTCTCTCTTCCTCTCTGTACTACACACCATTTGTAATAACCGGCACGAGAAATCTCAGCGATTTCTACTAACCAAGTCAATGGATACGGTTGTTTTAGCTCATGAATGATCTCAAAGCGACTCCGTTTTGGAATCCCCCCTCCCTGTGAAGATTGGGTACTGCTTTTTTAGATACTTTACCTGCGCTTTCAAGTAATCCCGTTCTTCCTCCATACTGTTAAATTTCGTTTGGGGACAACCAACCAATGGATTCCTGTTCACTTGTTTTCCTCCGTTGATCGCCAAGAGATTCTCCATTACGACACTTTTTCACCCATACCTTTACTTGGGTACAGCTTGGAATGTCCAATTTCTTCGCAACCGCTTGACAGCTCATTCCCTCATTCTCATCCATGTGAATCGCTCTTTGTTTGAATTCCTCCGTATAACGGTGAAATGTTTATCCTTTTCGTGCCATAAAAAATTCCCTCCAAGTATAGTGAAACACCCAACGATTAAAAATGGGCTTTTTACATTGTCTACTTAAAGGGGATAATATCACAACATAGAGTCGACTTTATCGATTATAGAGAGTCGGGAGAAGAAACAGGCTGCTTCATTCGACTGAAGCCATAATAAAAAACGGTAAGTGAATAGCGAACAATCCATCTGCATGCTTTAACATTATATAAATTTTAAGAACTCATGTTCTTCAGCATTAGCCCTCTATCACACGTTCATATAATAAAAAACCCTACGACCGCGGGAAAAAATTCTCCATCTTTCTTTTTTAGAGCTGGCTCGCTCAATTCCCCTTCTTAGACAAATCATTCACTTATTTTCGCTGTCTTTCTCTATTCGTAAAACATAAGCTCTCAAAAAATGCTGTATCGTTTCATAATTCGATATGACAAGCATAAGATGGTCATAACAGGGGTTGATGAAATAAAAAAGGGGGGAGAACCGTGAATCATCGTTTTTATGCTTTAAATGGTCATTCGTTAAAGAAAGGACTTATTATTATTTTAGCAGCATTTTTCACCGCTTTTGTTTTATATGTAGAGAAAATCAATCTTTCGGTATTTTCAACATCTAGCGGCCCCAAAGCGATATATAAAGCCGAAAAGCGCGCTAACGAAATCGCTCTAACCTTTGATATTAGCTGGGGAGATCAGTACGCCTTAACGATTCTAGAGGAACTTAAAAAGAACCGAATTAAAAATGCAACTTTTTTTCTATCCGCTTCATGGGCCGAAAGCCATCCGCAAATTGTGAAACGGATTCAAGAGGACGGACATGAAATCGGAAGTATGGGCTACAACTACATAGATTATACTCAGCTTGAAGATGCTCAAATAAGACAGGATTTAATGAAAGCCAAAAAAGTATTTGATACCCTTGGATTAAAAAAAGTAACGTTATTGCGGCCACCAAGCGGCCAATTTAATACAAAAGTGTTAAAAATCGCTGATTCCTTAGGCTATTCTGTTGTTCATTGGAGCATTGACTCAAAAGATTGGCTAAATCCGGGTGTCAATCATATTGTCAAAAATGTCGTTCATGATATGAAAGCTGGTGATATTATCTTGCTTCACGCTTCTGATTCTGCCAAACAAACCCCTCAAGCATTGCCGCAAATTGTGGAAGCAATGAAAAAGAACGGTTATCGAAATGTCAGCATTTCTGAGCTAATCGAAAACGGCCAAACGCAAAGCAAAGACGTGAATTAACTCATGTGTAAAGAGGCTTTCCTGTCTTCAGATCGTTAAAATTCAGCCACTATGTTTAAAGGAGGCTTTGAGAGCCTCCCTCGTTTTTTATATAATATGGGACACTCCCTCATGCTTCGATACCAATCCGGAAATATATACAATGAATGTAAATGGTATCCGTAAAAGAAGTTGCGATTTACCTTTGCCAAATGCACGTGTGATCCAACGCGCTCTCAAACGGATTCACTATGAGTTAAGCATCTTTTGTCAGCTTATGAAGAATCAATAATTGGTAAGCATTGCAAACGAGCAAAGGAATTAACATCAAATATAGCCAGTTTTCATCGTTGATGCGTAACGCCGGAAACCATTCAATGATCGTTACAACTGTCATAAAAAATAAAGAAGGAATAAATGCTTCTTTGTTTGTTTGTTGTCTTTTAACAGCGGCAACAATCACGCCTACGAGCAAAATTCCCAATGCAATCAGTATGTAGCTAATAATGGATTCTCCATCCTTCGCAAACAGCTGATAACGAAAATATATTAAATCAAATAAAACAAAGGCAATCAAAACGATTTGTACCGAATTCCAAAGAGCTACAGACCGGAAAATTCCTAAGCCAAACCGATGAACGGTTAAATAAGCAAAAAAACCCATTTGACTGACTACGCTAAAAATAAAGCCAAAACCAATAAACCATACTAAAACAGCAAACAGTTCACCAATCTTAAACTCAATAAACAGCTTTTCATATTCACTCCAGCGAATAATAAAACCAGCTAACGCTGTTGTGATTCCACCAATTCCTAACGTCGTCAAAAATAACCGAACCCATTTGCGGCTGTTCACACCCTAAACCTCCATCATTTCTCAAGTATTCCTTTAAAATTTTATCAGTCGTTCCTTAAAAACGCTAGCGCTGAATTGGTTCAGCGTATATTTTTTTAGCGGAACATCATATTAAAGATAAGGAACTTTTGCAGAAAGGAGCTTATTACTACATGAAAAATTGGACACTGCTCCTCTTAGTAAGTTTTTTTATTGTTCTTAGTTCTTGCGCTCCACAAGAAAGCAGTCCAGCTCCACCTGATTATGATCAAATCAAAAAAATGGTTGTTGATATTTTAAAAACAGATGAAGGAAAAAAGGCGATTCAAGATGTCATGACAGAAGATAAAGTAAAGCAGCAAATGATTATGGATCAAGCGGTTGTAAAACAAACCATTGAACAAATTTTGACCTCGAAAAAAGGAGAAGAATTTTGGAAGACCATGTTTCAAGATCCAAAATTCGTTGAAAGCTTTGCTAAAAGCTTGAAGACCGAGCAAGAGAAAACTATAAAATCCTTGATGAAAGATCCTGAATACCAAGGAATGATGATAAACATTTTACAAAATCCTGAAATGGAAAAAGAGTTTTTAACTGTCTTAAAAAGCAAAGATTTTCGCAATCATCTTCAAACCGTTATGACAGAAACATTTGACAGTCCGCTATTCAAAGCAAAAATTCAAGATCTGTTAATGAAAGCCGCTGAAAATATGCAAACAACGAAAAAGCAAAGCGGTTCAAATGAAGATGGCGGAGAAAGCGAAGAAGGAGATGGCGATCAGCAAACCCAAAGCCAGTAGCTTTTTTCTAAGCTTATTGAATGCAAAACGAGAGACCGTACAAAAAGGACGGTCTCTCGTTATTCTGTTTGAAAGCGCTTTTCATCACGTGGCTTTTTCATACTCTTCCCCTCACACGTACACATCGTTTCACCGCAGAAAACTTCTCAATGGATAGGCTAGGAGCAAGCGGTCACACATTTCATCTACATGTTCTTAGAAACGGCAAATGTCCGCGTGAATATAAGGAAGCACTGTTCGGCTTATGTAAGCCGGCATAAAGATTAGCACTTCTTGGCTATTTTCTTTGCTATTTCCATATATATTTTTCCAATCTGATGATCCTCTCCATATACGGAAGGCGCAAAATCATCATCGTTCCAATCTGGCTGCTGCAGCGGCAGCTGTCCAAGGAGCTCCGTTTGCAGTTCTTCAGCAAGCTTTTTACCGCCCCCTCGGCCAAACACATATTCTTTTTCACCGGTTAATTTGCTTTCAAAATATGACATATTCTCAATCACACCGATGATTTCATGTTCTGTGCGAAGCGCCATCGCCCCCGCCCGTGCAGCTACAAATGCGGCAGTCGGATGAGGGGTAGTAACGATAATTTCTTTACAAGCAGGGAGCATGGTATGAACATCTAAGGCAACATCTCCTGTTCCAGGAGGCAAGTCCAACAATAAATAATCTAAATCTCCCCATTCCACTTCTTTAAAGAAATTGTTCAGCATTTTTCCTAACATCGGCCCGCGCCAAATCACCGGGGCATTATCTTCAACAAAAAATCCCATTGAAATGACTTTTACGCCAAATCGCTCCACAGGAATGATTTTCTCACCGCGCACAACGGGCCGCTCGGTAATGCCCATCATGTCGGGCACACTGAATCCATAGATATCGGCATCAACGAGCCCCACCTTTTTACCAATTCTTGCGAGCGAGACAGCAAGGTTGACGGAAACCGTTGATTTTCCAACTCCTCCTTTTCCGCTGGCAATGGCGATATATGTCGTTTGTTTTTTTGTTCCTTGATGCTTTGCCATTTCTTCTTCAGGCAATTGAGTAAATCGCAAACCGACAGATGTTGCTCCTGCGTTTTTAAGAGTTTGTACAATCGCTGTCTGTACTTGAAGCTGTTCGGCTGCTCCCGGCTGCGCTAAAGCAATCTTGACGCTTACGTGCCCTTTTTCCTGTTTAATTTTGATTTCCTGAATCGCATTTGTTTCTTTAAAAGGCTTATTTAAATACGGATCTTGTATGTTTTCTAACAATGCTTGTACATCTTGTTCGGTTATCATGATTCATCACCAGCCCTTTTTATGTATTCGTTATCATATTTTTACTATATCATATCTATTAATGATCTTAACATATTGAACCTCTCCGTCTGCAGATAGGGCACACTGATTTATAAGAAAAATGCAAAAAAGGAACAAATCCTCTCTGAAAAAGGAACATGTGCAGCCATCTCCTGAGCTTAGAACCAAATTCTGCTTCGGATGGTTTTCTGATCATTGAACCAGTTGATTGTGCCGATTTTTCAAAACACGCTCCATATGAAAGGTAAAAATAAAATCCTCCCTTAATCAGGAGGAGTTTTTTCATTAGAAAAATAGCGCAGTACTCCTTTATAAATAGAAGCGGCAAGCTTGGTTTGGTATGGATCGGAATTAAGTAGCTCGCGTTCTTCAGGATTCGAGAGAAATCCTACTTCCACAAGTGCCCCTGGCTTTTTTGCATATTTCAGCAAATAAACCGTATCGAGTATTTTCGCAGAACGGTCTGTGTTCTCTAAATTGCGACGTAGTTCAGCTTGAATAAATTTAGCGACCCTCTCGTTTTCAATGTATGTCCCATAATAAAATGTTTGTGCTCCTTTCCATTTCGGAGATGGAATAGCATTCAAATGAATGCTGATAAATAAATCTGCTTCGGATTCATTAATCATCTGAACACGCTTTTTTAAATCCTCCGCTTTCCGGCGGCTATATCCTTTTGTATCCTCTGCCGCTAGATCTCGATCATCCTCACGTGTTAAAAGAACAAGCGCCCCTTGTTGCTGCAAATAATCGCGCAATTTTTTCGCCACATCGAGCGCAATATCCTTCTCTAATACTTTTCCGCCGCCAACCGCTCCGCCATCTGGACCGCCATGTCCAGGATCTAAAATAATAATTCTCCCTGAAAGAGGCAGATTCCACGACTTCATAGAATGAACATCCAAAATGACATATTGAAAAATGATCGCAAATAGGACGATACTTGCACCGATCATCCATAACATTCGCTTCCGCTTCATCTTTTCTCCTCCTGCGTTTTCCCTTCATTATCTTATATGGGACAAGAGAAGAAAGTAGAACCCCTTTTAGCGGAGTTTTAAGCGCCAGCGTTTTTTTCCTTTTTCAAATCCTTCGGTCCACCAGCTGGAAATATAACCTTCACACGTATAATATAATGGCTCGCCAATATGAATATCGTTAAGATCTGTCCAAAAGCATAAAAAATCAAACAAAGCATCGGTCAAGTATTTTTCCTCATGCTGTGAACGTTTTTTGACCAATTCAATCGGCTCGCCATAATAGCCAAATCGGCTGTAGCTTGCACCAAGTAAATAGGCTTCTATCGCCATGTCAATACATCCATCTTCCACCGCTGAGGGAAAGGTGGACTTCCCTTGGAAAAAAGGACGAAAGGATTCAGATGCTTGCTTTTGCAATTTTTCTAACGATAGCTCACGGAGCATTTTTCGCTCATATTTGATCTCTTTTTCCCTTTTCTTTTCTTTAAAAGATGTGATCACACTCATTTGCTTTCACACTCCTTTAGAATATAGTGTCCTACCGTTGAATCGGAAACATGCGTCGAAAAGCGCTGTCACCGATGAAAAAAAATCCCAAGTGGAACGGAGTTTGATATACATCCTGCTGTACCAACGTTTGTCTCAAGTAATGACCTGATTTCGATGGTCGGATGATCGGCTGTTCGGCGCTCGATCACGCTTTTTTGATGCGATGAAAACAAGCTGGTGACTTTGCCCCCGAATATCGCTAAAAAACCACACAAAATGTTTAATTAAACATTCATCTCGCTGTGTTCTTACAGTATTGAACCAAATACTGTCATCATATATTAAGTAATATGACTACACATTTGGCAGGTGATGGCTACATGTACAAAATTAGCTTATGTATGATTGTCAAAAATGAAGAAGAGGTACTTCGGCAATGCCTTACTAGCGTCAAGGATTTATGTGATGAAATCATTATTGTTGACACGGGTTCAACTGATAAAACAAAAGAAATCGCCCAAGAATTCACACAGAAAATATTTGATTTTGAATGGATTGATGATTTTTCCGCAGCCAGAAACTTCGCTTTCAGTAAAGCCACCATGGATTATATATTTTGGATGGATGCAGACGACATCCTATTAGAAGAAGACCAAAAAAAATTTAAACAACTTAAAGCAGAGCTCGATGGTGCTGTGGATGCCGTTTCCATGATATACAATATTGCTTTTGATGAAGCTGGAAACCCGACATTTAGCTACAGAAGAAATCGCTTAGTCAAAAGAGCGCGAAATTTTAAATGGATCGGAGCGGTTCATGAGTATTTAGAAGTCGGAGGAAATATTCTTTCATCAGACATTGCCATTACACATAGAAAATCAGAGAAGTCAAATGGAAATTTGCAAAGCAGCCGCAATCTAACGATATACGAAAACCGGCTCAAAAAAGGAGAGACTTTTACTCCAAGAGATTTATTTTATTATGCTAATGAATTAAAGGATCATGGGCAGTTTGAAAAAGCAATCGAATACTATCAAAAGTTTCTGGAAACGAAAAAAGGATGGATTGAAGATGAAATTCGCGCGTGCATTCATTTAGCGTCATGTTACAGACATTTAGGCAATACGGAAAAAGAAATTGAGGCCCTTGTTCAGTCTATTATGTATGATGTCCCTAGACCGGAAGTCTCTTGCCGACTTGGAGATTTATACAAAGAAAGAGGCATATTCAAAAAGGCCATCATCTGGTATCGATTAGCACTTGAAGTAGACCTTAACGATTCTTTAGGGTTTAGGGAAAACAGCTACTCGACATGGTATCCACATCTGCAATTATGTGTCTGCTATTGGCACATTGGGGAAAAGGAGCTTTCATTTGCTCATCATAATGAGGCGAAGAAGTATAAGCCCACAGATCCGCAAATTCAATATAATGAACAATTCTTTAAAGAAAACTTCAGCAAAAACTAACTAGATCAATGAAAGCCCTCGATATGAGGTGTCATATCGGGGCTATTTTTTTGCCGATATTAGAGGTATAAATGGTTTTCAAACGGGACGCGAATCCTCTTACTATATAAA
Source organism: Anoxybacillus sp. B2M1 (assembly GCF_001634265.1). Lineage (NCBI taxonomy): Bacteria > Bacillati > Bacillota > Bacilli > Caryophanales > Anoxybacillaceae > Anoxybacillus > Anoxybacillus sp. B2M1. The sequence goes on from NZ_CP015435.1 coordinate 2,503,140, forward strand.
GATTGAAACATTTTCATTTTACTGATAATCGCCGTTTGATCCTTCATGATCTTGGATTCCAAATGTAAAATTTGTTCCGTAATGTCGTCCTGATCCGTCGAAATGATATAGTCTTCAAGATCTACCGACTTGATAAAGTCAAATACCTTAAATCGATACCCTAACGCAATAAATGGAACATGGGAAGCTAAAGAAAGATAATTCGCATGTAATTTAAAATTAATTGTGAAAGCAAAATGTTGAATGATATTCATTAGTTCCTCTTGATTATAGAGTGTTTTATCCAAAATGGCAGATTGTTTATTATGTAACTTGTTGTATAGCCGTTCAACCGCTTCTAAATCCGCATTCCAAACAATAAACAAGTACACTTTATATCCTTGGTCGATCAATTGATTTAAGGCTCTGGCTAACTGATTTTCAACTTCTATTTCATTTTGGCCATAAATGAAATTATAGGTCGTTCCCCAATTAACCCCGATCACTTTCTCTTGATGATGAAATAGGGGGACTTGATCACCATCTAGATTGCCGTTAGTTAACAGAAACCCGGGATCTCCGCTCACTTGGATATTTTTCACTCCAAAATTTTGCAATACCTTTGAAGTTAATGGTCCTCGCACTCCAACCCATACACTTTCCTCAAACACTTCTCTTGTTTTTAATTTAAAATCATCTGAAACTTCAAGCGGTATTTCTTCATGACTTTCTAATTGTTGAATATAGGATTTCGGCACCCAATCAATTCCTGTTCCCCAGATCATAATTTTCTTATTCAATGATAAAGCTTGATGTAAAATATCAACAGTATAAGGATGAACAAAATAAGGTTCTCTGCTTAAAATGGATCCCCCTCCTAAAACAATGAGATCATACTCTTTAAAAGAAACATTTTTGAGAAATTGATGTTCGATATTGGCGGATTCCAGTTTGTATGAACCATCCAGCTTTAAAAATTGCTGTTTAAATAAATCAAACATTAATTCGTCTCCTAGATTCTGATAGCCAATCCATCCAACATACAACACTTTCTTCAACGCAAATCCCCCCAACTCATACAAAATGAAAATCCAAAGAAATATACAAGGAGTCAAGCGGCATCTTATCCGTATCAGTTGTATTAGTTATCCAATAAAGCCCCATTGGTATCACTCGATTCCTCGCTTTTTTGCCGTAGTCATCAGCTATTGGCTTGTTAACTAGAAAACTCAACAAAAATCTTCTCAAGCAACAAAGGCTTTACAGGGAAATGAATTTGCCTGCTGGTGTTCTTATTCAAGGGAAGAGGCAGAAAAGTTGAGGTTTAGCTAAATCATTTTATGTTTTTAAGTAAACTAATGGATCATCAACACTGATGTTTCAATATCAAAATGACATTTATATAAAATTCCTTTGTTTGTACATAACCGTTTGTCACTTTTCTCTCTGATCCTCATTGATTCGATTGGGCAATTATTCTATTTAAGCATAACTCTTTGTATTTCAATGCTTTAAAGCTCCCCGTGCCTTTCAAAATAAGGTAATCCGGATGGCATTCACCAAGCTCTAGGCACTTTTCGAATGAAGCCAATGCCTCTTGATACTTTCCTTTCTGAAATAAAATATAGCCCTTCATAAAATGCAGATCAACGTAATCCGGATATAACTGCAACGCCTTCTCAATGCCCAGCCAAGCTCCGTCGATGCTATTTGTTTCAAGCAAAATTGTGTATTTCAAGCGATAAACAATAGCAGGTGGTTTCGTTTGTTGACGCAAAAAATTTAGAATCGAAGCATTTACATAAAGGAAAGCTTTACTATAATCCTTTTCACGATAATATTCGCTTGCCAAATGGTATTCAATCCAAGGGCTGTGATGAGGGGTGTTTATTTCTTCCATTATCAACTCTTTATTTCGTGATGACTTATTTTTCCTTTCAGCAATTTCCTTTATATAGCCGTAATGATGAATAGGTGCATCGACAATATCAGAGGTATGATGTGAGAGAATTTCTTCTGGAAGCTGAATCGTCTCGTGGATTCTGTTATAAAACCGAATACCCATATGATTGCGAAACAAACGAGGCTGATAATATAAAAAAAACTGATCTTCCTGAATCGGAAAATGATCTCCATAATAATTAAGAACCGGAAATAAAAGCACATGTGCTTTTGTCTGCACAACCGATTGCTCGACCAAGCGCTCTTGATTAGATTCGAGCTGCTCATCGGCGTCCATCCATAAAATCCAATCACCGCTGGCTTGTAAAAGTCCAAAATTTCTAGCCTCAGCAAAATGATGGTTCCATTCATAATGGTATATCTTTGCCCGGAATTTTTCACAGATAGATAAAGTGCCATCAGTAGATCCCGTATCAACGATAATAATTTCACTGACTAATTTGCTTACACTAACCAAACATTGCTCGATAAAATCTTCCTCATTTTTTACGATCATACATAACGAAATAGCAGGAAATTTCATTGCTGCATCACACCCTTTATCCTGATATCCCGAAATATTAACGATTGCTTAGATATTTAGGCTTCCATGGAGGAGGTAGCGAAGCATCGACTACGACTTTGATATTTTGCACATCAGGTGAGTAATAGGTTAATATTTGCCTGATAATCTTCTCACAAAGCTGTTTGTGCTCTTGTTTAAAAAATGGATGTTGGTGGATTAAAGTCATTAAACATTTTAAATCATGATAACTTTCGTTTTTTTTACTAAGAAAGGGTAATTCCCCCGATAACATCCCTATTTCTTGAAAAAAGAGCTGTTGCTCATACAGATACATATGGATTTTTTCAATCAACTCCAGAGAGTGAACAATAACCCTTTCAGTACAAATTTGTTTTTGTCGGGAAGAAGGGCGGCAAGAAATGGCGAAAAAATAATGAATGATAAATTGAAAAAAGAAATGAAAATATTTGAAGTAGTTGATTTTGCTTTGAATGATTTTATCTTGCACAGATGCGTATTTACTTCGCATTTACTTCTCACCCCACATTTAATCATGTCTCACAAACTACCTAGAACATTTAATCTTATTCCTCATCACAGCCACACGGATAATATCTATCAAGACAATCAGGGCATGGTGGTTCCTCATCACATTCATCTGGATCTTGACTAGGGCATTTTTCACAGCACGTATCACGGTCCAATAAAATGATATCTTCTAGTTTAAATTGCAGTAATATTTGTGATTTGACTACAGCGCGAAGGGTACGATTGATACTTTCGTTTATTTTTAAATAATCATTTAAATTGTTTGGATCTGTATTTAAAAAAGCTTGAAGCTTTTCGGCTTCTGCGTTCAAAATATTTGATAATCCGATTTCTTCAAGGGCAATGGATGATAATAATAAATCGATGGTTTCACATCGTTCTAACGATATAATCGGTGTAATGTTTGGAATATTGGGGAGCGACATATTTCGTTTACCTCCTAAATAAGCTTTTTGTTCCGAATCCTTTACAGGTTTTCCTTTCATCATAAGTCCAAGAATGATGGATGCTCTCTAGGCATTCCTTACATGCAGCTTTTCAAATGAGAACAAAACAAAGAAAGATGGGCAATGCTTTGATCGATAATGGTCTCATAAAGAGGTCTCTTGAAACAAATGAGTTCTGTAGCAACCAATCGCTCCTCACCTGTGCCATCTTCCCTGACGCTTTCTATTTAATGCATTTGCCTATATCATATGTAAAAAATAAGCAGATGTTACCCCAGTAGAAAATATGTTAAAAAAGCAATCATTCTTTCCGCATATGTTCTAATGAATAAAAAAGCTGGTATGCCATGATGCATCCAGCTTTTCTCACTTGAATTAAGCGATTTGGTGTACAGACCAGACAATTCCAGACGATGTACCACCTAAATTTAACCCGATTGTTAAACCATTGGCTTCATAAAATAATCCGATTTGATCCCCTGCTGTTAGTTCAACTTCTCCACTCAATGTAACAGTGCCGCTTCCAAGAACAGCTCTTAAAGTTAAAACTAATGCAACGTTCACATTTAATACAGGGAATAATCCTGTTATTAAGTCTGTCGTGGTAGGGGCAATACGCCTTACAACAAACGCTGGGTTTACACCTGTTCCTAAACTGATAGTCAGTGCAGCAGATGTCTGATAATTAATGGTGGCCGAAATAGAATATCGACCCGTTGCTGGAACCGTATAGGTCCCTGTCGCTTCATTAAAGCTAGGATTATCATAATAAGGGGACGATACGGTCCATCCAGCAATCTGGGTAGAAGCCGTAACCCCTGGCGCAGTAGTGAATGCGGAAAAACCATTTGCTGCAAACGCCGGACCGGTTGGGCCGGTTGGACCTGTTGCTCCTGTCGCTCCCGTCGGACCCGTCGCTCCGGTTGCTCCCGTCGGACCGGTTGGACCCGTCACTCCCGTTGGACCCGTCGGACCCGTTGGACCTGTTGCTCCTGTCGCTCCCGTCGGACCTGTTGCTCCGGTTGGACCGATTGGACCCGTTGCTCCCGTCGCTCCCGTCGGACCGGTTGGACCTGTTGGACCCACTGGACCCGTCGCTCCCGTCGGACCGGTTGGACCCGTTGCTCCTGTCGCTCCCGTCGGACCCGTTGCTCCCGTCGGACCGGTTGGACCCGTTGCTCCTGTCGCTCCCGTCGGACCCGTTGCTCCCGTCGCTCCGGTTGGACCCGTTGCTCCTGCTGGACCCACTGGACCCGTTGCTCCTGTCGCTCCCGTCGGACCCGTTGCTCCCGTCGGACCGGTTGGACCCGTTGCTCCTGTCGCTCCCGTTGGACCCGTTGCTCCTGTCGCTCCCGTCGGACCCGTCGCTCCGGTTGGACCGGTTGGACCCGTTGCTCCCGTCGGACCCGTTGCTCCCGTCGGACCGGTTGGACCCGTTGCTCCTGTCGCTCCCGTTGGACCCGTTGCTCCTGTCGCTCCCGTCGGACCCGTTGCTCCCGTCGGACCGGTTGGACCCGTTGCTCCTGTCGCTCCCGTCGGACCCGTTGCTCCCGTCGCTCCGGTTGGACCAATCCCTCCGCTCGGCATAATTTGAGTAACTTGACGCAATTTGTTATCCAATAATAATTCCTTCTTCATTGCCATCGCCAACGTACTTTGAACACTTTCATTGATTTCTAATATATCTTCAAGTGTCGATGGCGTTGGCAATCCAGGAATGGTACCTAAAGCATATTGAATTTTTTCTCCTTCTGCGTTTACAATATGCGCTATCCCTATTTCTTCCATCGCTATTGAAGCTAAAAGTAAATTGATGACATCATCTCGATTTAAAGAAATAGTTGGAGTAATATTTGGTAAATTAGGCTGTGACACTTCTTTCCCCCCACTCGTATTTTTACAGGTTTCTCTTCTTAACGATCCATTGCTATAAAACCGTCATCCATAATCAACTCAATACAAGCCATAATCACTACCCACTATTCCGAGCATATCGGACAAATGGTTCTTTGACTATCGTCCTGCTATAACACCACCTATTCATAACTCAAATCAATATCTTCTTTAAGTTATTCAATGACATAGCAGATAGTGTAAGATAACTTCCATTTGTTTGTTAAATTTTCCAAAATAGGAATTCGTCTTATGAAGAGTATATGAAAATATAGGAGAAAATGATTAGGGAACAAATCAATTGAAGAACAAGAAAGGATAATTAGCTGAGGAAAAGGTTAGCCCAAGCAAAATAAAAAGACTCTCGAAGCATAAAAAGATCGAGAGTCCTGCGTTGAAATATTAACGTTTTGAGAATTGTGGCGCGCGACGAGCACCTTTGAGACCGTATTTTTTACGCTCTTTCATGCGTGCATCGCGAGTTAATAAGCCAGCACGTTTTAATGGTTGACGGTACTCTGGATCTACCTCCAATAACGCGCGAGCAATGCCGTGGCGAATAGCGCCTGCTTGGCCAGAGAAACCGCCTCCATGTACGTTAACTAATACATCATAGCTGCCTAATGTTTCTGTCAATACAAGCGGCTGTTTTACCACTTCAATCAAAGCCTGAGATGGAATGTACTCTTGAATATCACGATTATTGATGACAATACGTCCGTCACCAGGAACTAAGCGTACACGTGCAACAGAACTTTTTCGACGGCCTGTGCCATAATATTGTACCTGTGCCAAAATAATACCCTCCTTAATCGATTATCCGCGAAGTTCGTAAACTTCTGGTTTTTGTGCTTGATGTGGATGTTCGCTTCCTCTGTAAACATGCAATTTTTTAAACATTTGACGGCCAAGGCGACCTTTTGGAAGCATGCCGCGAATAGCTCCTTCAAGCATTTTCTCAGGATAGTTTGTACGCATTTCAAGCGCTGTTCTTACTTTTAATCCACCTGGATGCAAGCTGTGGCGGTAATATAGCTTATCCGTTAATTTGTTCCCAGTTAATTCAATTTTCTCTGCATTAATAATAATAACATGATCACCAGTATCAACATGTGGTGTGAAAGTTGGTTTATGCTTGCCGCGTAAAATTGCCGCAACTTCGCTTGCAAGACGACCTAGCGTTTTGCCTTCAGCGTCAACAACGTACCATTTACGTTCTACTTCGTTTGGCTTTGCCATATAAGTTGTACGCATGATTTTCCCTCCTAAAATAAAAAATCAACGAAACGTTATATATTTATCTGAACACGATTATTTTTCCGGGGCTAATCGTGGCTCTAAAATACATACCATATGATATGATATCTCTTTCCGTTGCCAATGTCAAGAAAATGTTACACCAGGATTAGTTGTCATAAAACACCTTCCATAAGTAGAGCCCATGCGGGGGAGCCGTTCTTCCCGACAGGCGGCGATCTCTTCCTTCTAAAATGGAAGGAATGCAGCTCCAGTGCCTTTTTCCTTGCCCGATTTCCAGCATCGTACCAACAAGGATTCGAACCATATTATATAAAAAACCGTTCCCTATCCATTGAAACTCTATGCCATCATCCGCTACAAGCAGATTCGCTTCATAAATGGTCCGTACCCGATCCTCTATCTCGGTTTTTGCCGAACAAAAGCTAGTAAAATCATGAGTTCCTTTCACAAGCTGTAGTGCTTGCTTTATTGCTCCATAGTTAAGCGGATACGGATAATGATAGGAATAATAGCGAGAAAATACATCTTGTTCAGATGCTGTCCTAATTTTATAACGGTATTCTTTTCCCACTGCGCTAAATCTAGCATGAAATGAAGCGTTTACTTCTTGTACTTGGCGAATCACAATATCATCTGGTAACATGGCATTCAGCGCTTTTTTCCATCCTTCTGTCGGAAGCTGCAATGGCGAATCAAAATGAATGACTTGTCCATATGCGTGAACACCTGCATCCGTTCTTCCTGACGCAACTACCCGGATCGGATCTCCTTTATGCATCTGTAATAAAACGCGTTCTAATTCCCCTTGTACCGTTCTTTGGTTAGGTTGAATCTGATATCCACCAAAATGCGTTCCATCATAAGAAATAATACATTTCCAACGTTTCATGTTTCCATTCTCCATTAAGATCGCAATAAAAATAATGCAGCAGCTAATATAGCAACGGCTAACAGCAAGACTGTGTCGATCCCCTTCCATGTCAAGACGCGATATTTAGTGCGCCCTTCTCCCCCGCGATATCCGCGTGCCTCCATTGCGATTGCCAGCTCTTCAGCACGTTTAAAGGAGTGGATAAATAATGGGACAAGCAATGAAACAATCGCTTTCATCCTTTCACCCAACGGCCCGCCGTAAAAATCAACTCCCCTAGCTGCCTGTGCCTTCATAATTTTCTCTGTTTCATCCATTAATGTAGGGATAAAACGAAGAGAAATAGACATCATGAGCGCTAGTTCATGGACAGGTATCCGAAATCGTTTTAATGGGCCAAATAAGCTTTCGATAGCGTCTGTTACCTCGATCGGAGTGGTTGAAAGCGTCAGCAAGGTAGTGATGAGAACGAACAAGAGAAAACGAAGGGAAATAAATATCCCTTGTTGAATCCCGCCTTCATAAATGGCAAATGGTCCAATCTGATACAGAACACTTCCCTCTTTCGTCATAAAGACATGAAGTAAAAAAGTGAACAACACAACCCAGAGAACGGGTTTGATTCCCTTTAAAACAAATAAAAACGGAACTTGCGATAAGAAAAGGAGCAAAAGCGTAAAAGCCGTTAAAATCGCATAAGTTACCCCATTATTTGCTAAAAAGACGATACCCACATAAAAAAATACTAAAAGAAGCTTAGCCCGAGGATCCATTCGATGGATCACAGAGTTACCTGGAACGTATCGCCCAATAATCATCTTATTCATGCTCATTCACCTTAGCGAATAGCTGCTTAATGCCTGCTATGAGTTGTTCCATTGTTAGGCATGGGGAAGGAATTTCTTGTCCCATTTTCTCCTCGAGCCGTCGCTTTAACAACACCGTTTCCGGCACATCTAAGCCTAAATGCAGCAAAGAGTCCAAATCATGAAAAATTTGCTGCGGCGTTCCTGTTTTCCAAACTGTTCCCTTATGCATAACGACGATATAATCTGCATACTTTGCTGCATCTTCCATACTGTGAGTAACTAAAATCGTGGTTAGTTGTTTTTCGCGGTGCAGACGAGCGAACATCTCCATTAAATCTTTACGACCTTTTGGATCTAAACCGGCCGTTGGTTCATCTAAAACAATCACATCTGGTTCCATGGCTAATATACCCGCAATAGCAACACGGCGCATTTGGCCGCCGCTTAAATCAAACGGGGATTTATTCAGCACTTCCTCAGGCAGTCCGACTAATGAGAGGGCTACCTTGGCTCTCCTTTTCGCTTCCTCCTCTGAAACGCCAAAATTGATGGGGCCAAAACAAATATCTTTCTCTACCGTTTCCTCAAATAATTGATGTTCAGGAAATTGAAAAACAATTCCCACCTTTTGACGCAGTGGCTTCAGCTGTTTCGTTTGTTTGGCGCTATGAATGACATAATCACCAACGCATACCATACCTTTTGTTGGCTGCAATAGCCCATTTAAATGCTGCAGCAATGTAGATTTTCCAGATCCAGTATGGCCGATAATTGCCACGTAAGTCCCGCTTTTTAGCGATAAATTGACATCATATAAAGCTCTTTGTGAAAACGGTGAATTCGCCTGATAAATATGTTCTACTTGTTCAAATACAATGTCCATAATTCATTCACCAGCCCCTCTAGCGATGCATCATTCAATTGAAGGGGGAGCCCCGCCTGCTTTAATTCATTTCTTATTTTAATGACAAAGGGAAGATCTAAACGAATTTCCTCCAGCTTTTCTCCCAATGAGAAAATTTGTTGTGGTGTTCCTTCGGACATGATCTCGCCACGGTTCATCACAATCATTTTATCCGCTTTCATCGCCTCTTCTAAGTCGTGGGTGATAGAGATGACCGTCATATGGTGTTTCGCTTTTAACTCTTCGATGGCCCTAATGACCTCTCTCCTTCCGCGCGGATCGAGCATTGAGGTAGCCTCATCTAAAATAATGATATCTGGCTGTAACGCAATCACTCCAGCAATAGCGACTCTCTGCTTTTGTCCCCCTGATAGATGATGAGGCTCTCTTAGCAAAAATTCTTCCATTCCTACTTGCTCAATAGCAGACTTCACACGCTCAATCATCTGTTCCCGAGGAACTCCGTTATTTTCCAACCCAAAAGCAATATCATCTTGCACAGTAGTTCCAACAAATTGATTGTCTGGATTTTGAAAAACGATGCCCATGCGTTTGCGAATACTCCAAATCGTTTCTTCATTTAGCAGCTGATCAAATACTTTGATGATGCCGCTTTTCGGCTTTAATAGACCCATGAGAAGCTTTGCAATCGTCGATTTGCCAGAGCCATTATGTCCAACAATGGCGATCCATTCACCTTTTTTGATTTGAAAGCTAACATTGTGAATCGCATCATTCGGTTGATTAGGATATTGAAAGAAAAGATTTTCTACTGATACCGCTATTTCTTCCACTCTTCTTCTTCCTCTCATCTCGATCTATATAGATGCAACTTAGCCTCTTAACTTTTGCATGGATATGCAGTCATGGTAAGTTACATCTATACATCGTGGCGCTTGTTGAGCATTACGCGTATATGAAGGCTTTACCGTTTGTCCCTGTGTGAGCTGGTGATGACCCGATTGCTTCGGCGGTTGCGTGACGGAACGACACCGCTTCCTCACAAATGGGTTGTCTGTAAAGAGGCTTATGGGTCGGCACCAAAGCGTGACCGAGACCAGTCATCTACTTGTCTCCCAATCATTATGTTTTACACATACCGTTCGTTCCAAGTCATAGAACCCAAGGCTAACTAATGAAGCGATTGGATCTAACACCACGGAATATCTATCTCTACTCTTTACTCTACTACATCACATATTCAAAAGGGAAATAAAAAAAGGGCATAGATCCAGTTCAAAATAAACTGTCTCGCCCTTGTTAGTCAACCGAATCGTATTAAACGAGTTCAATAACAACCATTGGAGCGCCGTCGCCACGACGTGGTCCAAGTTTCATGATGCGAGTGTAGCCGCCTTGACGCTCTTGGTAGCGAGGAGCGATATCGCTAAATAATTTTTGAATCGCATCCTGACCAGTTTCTGTGTTTGCTACCTCTGGGCGGATAAATGCAGCTGCTTGACGACGAGCATGTAGATCGCCGCGTTTTCCTAAAGTAATCATTTTTTCTACTACAGAGCGCAATTCTTTTGCACGAGCTTCTGTCGTTTCAATGCGCTCATTAATAATTAAATCCGTAGCTAAGTCACGAAGTAACGCTTTACGTTGAGCGCTTGTGCGTCCTAATTTTCTGTATGACATGAGAGATGTCCCTCCTTTTTTGAATAACTTGTAACATGAAAATGCCTAGTTAATCAAATGTTAACTAGTCATCTTTACGCAACCCTAACCCTAGCTCCTCAAGCTTTGCTTTGACTTCCTCAAGGGATTTCCGTCCTAGGTTGCGCACTTTCATCATATCTTCTTCTGTTTTCTGTGCAAGCTCTTGAACAGTGTTGATTCCTGCACGCTTCAAGCAGTTATAGGAACGAACGGACAAATCGAGTTCCTCGATTGTCATTTCAAGCACTTTTTCCTTTTGGTCTTCTTCTTTTTCAACCATGATTTCTGCATTTTGTGCTTCATCTGTAAGACCGACGAAAATATTTAAGTGCTCCGTCAAAATTTTAGCGCCAAGAGCAACGGCTTCTTTCGGACCAATGCTTCCATCTGTCCATACATCCAGCGTTAACTTATCATAGTTGGTCACTTGCCCAACACGAGTGTTTTCTACTTGATAAGATATGCGCGATACCGGTGTATAAATCGAATCGATAGGGATAACACCTATTGGCTGATCCTCGCGTTTATTCGCATCAGCTGGAGTATACCCACGTCCGCGTCTTGCCGTCATTCTCATGCGAAGATGACCGCCTTCAGCAAGCGTAGCAATATGAAGATCCGGATTTAGTATCTCAACATCGCTGTCGTGAGTAATATCCGCAGCCGTGACAACTCCTTCACCCTGTACATCAATTTCAAGCGTCTTTTCTTCGTCAGAGTAAATTTTCAACGCAAGTTTTTTAATGTTTAAGATCATTGCTGTCACATCTTCTACGACGCCTTCAATTGTTGAGAACTCATGCAGTACACCATCTATTTGAATAGATGTCACAGCGGCACCAGGGAGTGAGGATAATAGGATACGACGTAAGGAGTTACCCAAAGTTGTACCATATCCACGCTCAAGTGGTTCAACGACGAATTTGCCATACTTGGCATCTTCGCTGATTTCAACCGTCTCGATTTTTGGCTTTTCGATTTCGATCATGATCTATACATACCCTCCTTCAAAACGTCGAAACCCCGACCAAACGATATGCGTCTAATCGAAATTCCCCCATGAATCAGTTCCCGAATGTGCGCATTAACTGAGTAAAACTTCTCTGCTAGAAAATGATATCATATCCCATTATTGACAAGGGGATACAAAATCTATACAGAGAAATTAAACACGGCGACGTTTTGGCGGACGGCATCCATTATGTGGAACAGGAGTAACATCTTTAATTGCTGTGATTTCCAATCCAGCAGCTTGAAGTGCACGGATGGCAGCCTCACGACCAGCGCCAGGACCTTTTACGTTTACCTCAACAGTTTTCATACCATGCTCCATTGAAGCTTTCGCAGCTGCTTCTGCAGCCATTTGTGCCGCAAATGGAGTAGACTTACGAGAGCCTTTGAAACCTAATGCACCAGCACTTGACCAAGAGATTGCATTGCCATGGACATCAGTAATTGTCACGATTGTATTGTTAAATGTAGAACGAATATGAGCAATACCTGATTCAATATTTTTTTTCACGCGGCGTTTGCGTGTATTTGTTTTACGTGCCATTCGTTCATGTACCTCCTTTGCCTAATTATTTTTTCTTATTCGCTACTGTGCGGCGCGGACCTTTACGTGTACGAGCATTGTTTTTCGTATTTTGACCGCGAACTGGCAAGCCGCGACGATGACGAAGACCACGGTAGCAGCCAATTTCCATCAGACGTTTAATATTTAAAGATACTTCACGACGAAGATCTCCTTCTACTTTTAAGCGGTCAACAATTTCACGGATTTTCCCTAATTCTTCTTCTGTTAAATCGCGAACGCGAGTATCTTCAGAAACACCTGCTTCTGCTAGAATTTTTTGTGCAGTTGGTTTACCGATACCGTAAATGTATGTTAAAGAAATAACTACACGTTTCTCACGAGGAATATCTACACCTGCAATACGTGCCATAATTTTTACACCTCCTCAAAAATTACCCTTGTTTTTGTTTGTGTTTTGGGTTTTCACAAATTACCATAACTTTTCCACGTCTGCGAATGACTTTACATTTTTCGCAGATTGGTTTCACTGATGGTCTGACTTTCATGATTTTTTACCTCCTTGTTCATGCGGAGTACTGATTATTTATAACGGTACGTAATTCTGCCACGAGTTAAATCGTATGGAGATAATTCTACCGTAACTTTATCTCCAGGTAAAATACGAATGAAATGCATGCGAATTTTACCAGAAACATGTGCTAACACTGTGTGTCCATTTTCAAGCTCAACCTTAAACATTGCATTAGGCAATGTTTCAACAACTGTTCCTTCCACTTCAATTACATCGTCCTTCGCCATGGATCGGCTCTCCCTTCTTCGAATCAGTAACATATTTCATTAATGCATAACGCAATTTACCGTTTGTCACACGACCAGTTTCAAGGATGCTGTTTTTAACTTCCGGGGAAATCATGTCTAACAGCTTTATATGCTGGACATTCTTCTTTTTCGGGAAGTCAAACTTCCGCTTGCTTCCATCAGCAAGCAGAACAAACCGCTCATCAACGATTCCAACAACGACAGCATATTGCCCTGCTTCACGACCATGTGTAATCAACACAATTTGTCCGATTTGGCATGGTGAGCCTGTATGCAATGATTTCACCTTCGATTAGAGGGTAGTTAAAATCTCATAGCCGGTCTCTGTAATGGCGATTGTATGCTCAAAATGAGCGCACATTTTTCCGTCTACTGTTACAACTGTCCAATCATCTTCAAGCGTTCTTACATAACGGCTCCCCGCATTCACCATCGGTTCAATGCACAATACCATGCCTGGCTTCAGCCGTGGCCCTTTATTTGGCGGGCCATAATGCGGAATTTGCGGGTCTTCATGTAAGTTTTGACCAATTCCATGCCCGACATACTCGCGGACAATTGAAAAATGGTGTGCTTCTACATATGTTTGAATAGCATGAGAAATATTGGATAAGCGGACTCCTGGCTTCGCTTCCTTTAAACCTATATATAAAGATTGTTCCGTCACTTCTAGAAGCTTTTTCGTTTCGTCAGCAATTGGGCCGACTGGATACGTCCAAGCTGAATCAGCGTGGTAGCCATTATATTGAGCACCGATATCAATGCTAATGATATCGCCCTCTTCTAAAACACGGTTACCAGGGATGCCGTGCACCAGCTCTTCATTCACTGAAGCGCAAATGCTGCCCGGGAATCCGTTGTATCCTTTAAAAGAAGGAGTGGCTCCATGCTGGCGAATGACTTTTTCAGCGATTTGATCAAGCTCTTTAGTAGTGATTCCAGGCTGAATATGTTTTTGCAATTCTTGGTGAGTAAGAGCTACGATTCGCCCAGCTTCACGCATCACTTCGATTTCACGAGGGGTTTTGCAAATGATCATTACTTTAAGCCCCCAAGCAATTCACAAATATCCGCAAAAACCTGTTCAATTTCCTGTTGTCCGTTAATGTTGTGCAAATACCCTTTAGACCGATAAAAATCAAGCAACGGCTGTGCTTGGTTCATATTGACCTCCAAACGGTTCGCAACCGTTTCGGCATTGTCATCTGCACGCTGGTAAAGCTCTCCACCACACTTATCACAAACTCCTGATTGGGCAGGTGGATTGAATACTAAATGGTATGTGGCACCGCAGTCTTTGCAAATGCGTCTTCCTGTCAAACGTTCCATTAAAACTTCTTTATCTACTTGAATATTAATAACGGAATCAATTGAACGGCCAAGCTCCGTTAGCATGCTTTCTAATGCTTCCGCTTGAGCGACTGTTCGCGGGAACCCATCAAGCAAAAATCCTCTTTGGCAATCGTCTTTGCTTAAGCGTTCACGAACGATGCCGATTGTTACTTCATCTGGTACAAGATCGCCACGATCCATGTATTCTTTAGCTTGTAATCCTAATGCTGTTCTTTCTTTAATAGCTGCTCGAAACATGTCTCCAGTTGAAATATGAGGAATCTCATATTTCTCCACAATTTTTTCTGCCTGTGTCCCTTTTCCGGCACCTGGCAATCCCATTAAAACTAAGTTCATCACAGTTCCCCCTCAACTCTAGTGAGGTAGAGGGAATGAACTCCCCCGCAAACCTCTTTACTTAATGAAACCTTTGTAATGTCGTTTAACTAATTGACTTTCAAGCTGCTTCATGGTTTCAAGCGCAACTCCAATCACAATCAGCAAGCTCGTTCCACCAATTTGCACAGAGCTCGGCAAATTAGCAAGCTTGGCAAAAAATACAGGAAGAACAGCGATTACTGCTAAAAATATTGAACCAACAAATGTGAGACGATAAAGAACTTTGGTTACGTATTCTTGAGTGTTTCTTCCTGGGCGAATGCCTGGAATATATCCACCTTGTTTTTTCAGATTGTCCGCCATTTGTTCCGGGTTCACTTGAACAAAGGCATAGAAATACGTAAAGGCAATAATTAATGCCACATATATAATCATACCAACTGGCTGTGTATAATCAAACGTTTTCTTGATCCACAATGTTACATCATTCGAGCCGAAAAACGATGCAATTGTCGGTGGTGCAACAATAAACGACACCGCAAAAATAACAGGAATAACCCCTGCTGGATTTACTTTTAACGGCAAATGAGTAGAGTGACCGCCTACCGGACTGCGCCCCTCCAATCGCTTTGCATACTGAATTGGAATCTTTCTAAACGCTTGTTGAACGTAGATGACTCCAACAATGATGGCAATCACAGCTAAAGCGATAAGAAGCACCGTTACAATTCTTAAAAATAGCTGATCACCAGCGTTTTCAAACTGCTGGGCGTAAATTTGGTTAAGAGTAGAAGGGATTCCCGAAACGATACCCGCAAAGATGATAATGGAGATTCCGTTTCCTACTCCCTTTGCTGTAATTTGTTCTCCTAACCACATTAAAAACGATGTACCCGCAGTTAATACAAGCGCGATAAGCAAATATGTCGGCACTCCAGGATTTTTAATTAACATGCCATTTGTCATATTGTTAAAGCCGTATGACATACCGAATGCTTCGATGAAGCCAAGCACAATCGTAAAGTAGCGGGTAAACTGAGCTAATTTACGTCGTCCAACCTCTCCTTGTTTGGACCATTCCGTAAATTTAGGAACAACATCCATCTGTAGCAGCTGTACGATGATGGATGCTGTAATGTAAGGCATAACCCCCATAGCAAAAATGGAGAAGTTTTTTAAAGCCCCTCCTCCAAATGTATTGAGAACGCCGAACACATTTAACTGGTCTTGCATTTTCAATACATCAGCATTCACGCTTGGAACAGGAATAAACGTCCCAATCCGGAACACAATGAGCATAAGGAGGGTGAACAGAATTTTCTTTCTTATGTCACCCACGCGCATAAAGTTGGAGATTGTTCGAAACATTAAATCACCTCAGTTTTACCGCCAGCAGCTTCAATCGCTTCTTTTGCAGCAGAGGAGAATTTATGTGCTTTCACTGTTAATTTTTTCTCAATTTGACCATTTCCTAAAATTTTCAAACCAGCTTTTAGCTTGCTGATTACACCTGTTTCTAAAAGAAGCTCAGGTGTTACTTCTGTGCCATCTTCAAAGCGGTTGAGCGTATCAAGATTTACGATCGCATATTCTTTTCGATTGATGTTTGTAAAACCGCGTTTTGGAAGACGACGGAATAAAGGAGTTTGACCACCTTCAAAACCAAGTCTTACACCGCCACCTGAACGAGCATTCTGTCCTTTGTGACCTTTACCAGACGTTTTACCGTTACCAGAACCGATACCACGACCCACACGGTTACGTTCTTTGCGGGAGCCTGGTGCTGGTTGTAATTCATGAAGTTTCATCGCGAGGCACCTCCTTATACTAATTATTGTTCTAGCTCTTGTACTTTCACAAGATGCGATACTTTATTAATCATTCCGCGAATCGCTGGATTATCGTTATGAACAACTGTTTGATGCAATTTTCGCAAACCTAAAGTTTTTACAGTGACACGTTGATCTTCAGGACGACCAATCACGCTGCGAGTGAGGGTAATCGCTAATTTTTTCGCCATTTGTATTTCCCTCCTTATCCTAACAGTTCCTCAACTGTTTTACCACGCAATTTTGCTACATCTTCTGCGCGTTTCAATTGTTTTAAGCCGTCGATTGTCGCGCGCACCATGTTGACAGGCGTGTTAGAACCGATGGATTTAGATAGAATGTCACTTACTCCTGCTAATTCAAGTACTGCACGAGCTGGACCACCTGCGATAACTCCTGTACCTTCAGAAGCCGGCTTTAAGATGATTTCACCCGCACCAAAGTGGCCGACTACTTCATGAGGAATGGTTGTACCAACGATCGGCACTGTAATCAAGTTTTTCTTAGCATCTTCAATCGCTTTGCGAATCGCATCTGGAACCTCTTGAGCCTTTCCAGTTCCAAATCCGACATGACCGTTCTTGTCACCAACAACAACAAGAGCAGCGAAACGGAATCGACGTCCACCTTTTACTACTTTTGCTACACGGTTAACGGCAACTACGCGTTCTTCAAGTTCAAGTTTATTTGGATCAATGCGACGCATCTCTGTCCCTCCTTTATAATTAGAATTCTAACCCAGCTTCGCGAGCAGCGTCAGCAAGTGCTTTTACACGGCCATGATATAAGTATCCACCGCGATCAAATACTACGCTTTTAATTCCTTTTTCTAATGCGCGTTTTGCAACTAATTCGCCCACTTTTTGTGCTGCATCTACATTTCCAGTTGCGTCTAAGTTGAACTCTTTATCAAGTGTAGAAGCACTAACAATGGTTACAGCTTTGACATCATCAATAATTTGTGCATAAATGTGCTTGTTGGAACGGAACACATTTAAGCGTGGACGTTCAGCAGTTCCAAATAATTTTCTCCGAACACGAGCATGTCTTTTTTTGCGAACTGCGTTTTTATCAAGCTTAGTGATCATTTCCGTCACTCCTTTCATTTACCTAAGCAGCATTATTTCTTACCTGTTTTACCTTCTTTACGACGTACAACTTCGCCTTCGTAACGAATACCTTTTCCTTTGTATGGTTCTGGAGAGCGTACAGCACGAATGTTTGCTGCTAATTCACCAACACGTTGTTTGTCCGCACCTTTAACAACAATTTTTGTTTGTGAAGGAACCTCAATTTCAAGACCCTCTTCTGGCTCAATTTCAACAGGATGAGAGTACCCGACACTAAGCACGAGCTTTTTGCCTTGTTTTGATGCACGATAACCGACCCCTACTAATTCAAGGCCTTTCTCGTATCCTTTTGAAACTCCTTCCACCATGTTCGCCAATAAGCTGCGTGTTGTACCGTGAAGAGTGCGATGCTCTTTTGCATCACTTGGACGAGAAACTGTGAGAATATTGTCTTCCACTGTGATTGTCATATCAGGATGGAAAGCACGAGTCAATTCGCCTTTCGGTCCTTTTACTGTAACGGTGCTGCCGTTAACTGTTACTGTTACACCTGCAGGAATTTCGATTGGTTTTTTACCAACACGTGACATAACTTGACACCTCCATTCTTAAAAAGACTGATTACCAGATGTATGCTAACACTTCGCCGCCAGTTCCTTTTTGACGCGCTTCTTTATCTGTTAAAATTCCTTGAGACGTAGAAATAATAGCGATACCTAAACCGTTCAATACACGAGGCACTTCATTAGCTTTGGCATAAACGCGCAAACCAGGTTTGCTGATGCGTTTAAGACCAGTAATAACGCGCTCATTATTTGGACCGTATTTTAAGAAAATACGGAGAACACCTTGTTTGTTATCTTCGATGTATTCGACATCACGAATGAAGCCTTCACGTTTTAAGATTTCTGCGATTTCTTTCTTCATTTTCGAAGCAGGGACTTCAAGTTTTTCGTGACGCACCATGTTCGCATTACGAATGCGAGTAAGCATATCTGCAATTGGATCTGTCATCACCATTATGTTTTACCTCCTTCCCAATTCACGGGTTGATTACCAGCTTGCTTTTTTCACACCAGGAATTTGACCTTTATATGCTAATTCACGGAAACAAATACGGCAAAGTTTAAACTTGCGATAAACGGAGTGTGGACGTCCGCAGCGTTCGCAGCGAGTGTACGCCTGAACTTTAAACTTTGGTGCGCGTTTTTGTTTCGCGATCATTGATTTCTTAGCCACATTTTCGCCTCCCTCTTTTTATAAATGGGATTCATTATTTTTGGAACGGCATACCAAGCAATGTTAACAACTCACGAGCTTCCTCATCAGTGTTTGCTGTTGTAACGATCACAATGTCCATACCACGAACTTTGTTGACTTTATCGTAGTCAATTTCAGGGAAAATTAGCTGTTCTTTGATCCCTAATGTATAGTTACCGCGGCCGTCGAATGATTTTTTTGATACGCCACGGAAGTCGCGAACACGTGGAAGAGAAACAGAGATTAATTTATCAAAAAACTCATACATGCGCTCTCCGCGTAATGTGACTTTCGCTCCGATTGGCATACCTTCACGAAGACGGAAACCAGCGATTGATTTTTTCGCACGAGTAACAATTGGTTTTTGACCAGAAATTAATGCTAGCTCTTCAACAGCATTGTCCAATGCTTTCGCGTTTTGCACCGCATCACCAACACCCATGTTGATGACGATTTTTTCGATTTTTGGAACTTGCATTACAGATTTATAGTTAAACTTGCTCATAAGAGCAGGAATAACTTCTTTTACATATTTTTCTTTTAGGCGGTTCATGTAAGTACCTCCTTTCTCACATCACGATTATTTATCTAAAATTTCACCAGATTTTTTCGCGTAACGTACTTTTTTTCCATCTACTAATTTATAGCCTACGCGAGTTGGAGTTCCTGTTTTAGGATCTAAAGGCATTACGTTTGAAACGTGAATTGGTGCCTCTTTGCTAATAATACCGCCTTGAGGGTTTACTTGAGATGGTTTTGCGTGTTTTTTAACGATGTTTACTCCTTCTACAAGCACTCGGTTTTTCTTAGGGAACGCTGCAAGTACAACCCCTTGCTTTCCTTTATCTTTACCAGAGATTACTTGTACTTTATCACCTTTTTTTACATGCATCGTAGTTCGCACCTCCTTGAAAGGCTTTTCCTATTCATTAAATCACTTCTGGAGCTAGAGAAACGATTTTCATAAAATCTTTTTCACGTAATTCACGCGCAACTGGGCCGAAAATACGAGTTCCGCGTGGGCTTTTGTCGTCACGGATGATCACGCATGCGTTTTCGTCAAAGCGAATGTAAGAGCCGTCTGCGCGACGCACACCACGTTTTGTACGAACCACAACAGCTTTTACAACTTGACCTTTTTTAACAACGCCACCTGGTGTTGCGTCCTTAACAGTCACTACAACAACATCGCCGATGTTCGCATAGCGACGACCGGAACCACCTAACACTTTAATGACAAGCACTTCACGCGCACCAGAGTTATCTGCAACCTTCATACGAGTTTCTTGTTGAATCATTTACGAAACCTCCCTTCGGAATTATATCAATCATCCGAACATCATTAAAGAATAATCGCTTTTTCCACTACTTCTACAAGACGGAAACGCTTTGTTGCAGAAAGCGGACGAGTTTCCATGATTTTTACGATATCGCCAACTTTTGCTACGTTGTTTTCGTCATGCGCTTTATATTTTTTTGAGTATTTAACACGCTTTCCATAAAGCGGATGTTTTTTGTATGTTTCTACAAGAACCGTCACCGTTTTGTCCATTTTGTCAGACACAACGCGGCCAATGTATACTTTACGTTGATTGCGTTCACTCATGTCGCGAACCTCCTCTCAAGCGTTTATTTATTAGCAGCAATCTCTCTCTCGCGAACGATCGTTTTCATGCGGGCAATAGATTTACGCACTTCGCGAATGCGAGCTGTGTTTTCTAATTGGCCTGTCGCTAATTGGAAGCGAAGGTTGAATAATTCTTCTTTTAAAGATTTAATTTTTTGTTCAATCTCGGCAGTGGTAAGGTCACGGATTTCTTTAGCTTTCATTAGATTCACCACCAATTTCTTCACGTTTTACAAACTTACACTTAATCGGAAGTTTATGAGAAGCTAAACGCAATGCTTCGCGTGCTACTTCTTCAGAAACACCCGCAATTTCGAACATTACTTTACCAGGTTTTACAACCGCTACCCAACCTTCAGGCGCCCCTTTACCGGAACCCATGCGCACTTCTAAAGGTTTTGCTGTATAAGGCTTTGAAGGGAAAATTTTGATCCAAACTTTACCGCCACGTCTCATATAACGAGTCATCGCACGACGAGCAGCCTCGATTTGACGGTTCGTAATCCAAGCAGATTCTAATGCTTGTAATCCATATTCACCGAAATGCACTTCTGTACCGCCTTTTGCGCGGCCTCTCATGCGTCCACGATGTTCACGACGGAATTTCACGCGTTTTGGCATTAACATAATTAATTTCCTCCTTCCTCAGTTTTCTTTTTCGCAGGAAGGACCTCTCCACGATAAATCCATACTTTCACACCGATTTTTCCATATGTTGTATCCGCTTCTGCTGTTGCATAGTCAATGTCAGCACGAAGAGTGTGGAGTGGAACTGTTCCTTCACTGTAGTGTTCAGAACGAGCGATATCGGCACCGCCTAAGCGACCAGATACCATTGTTTTAATTCCTTTTGCACCAGCACGCATTGTGCGTTGAATCGCTTGTTTTTGTGCACGACGGAACGATACGCGGTTTTCAATTTGACGCGCAATATTTTCAGCTACTAATTTCGCATCTAAATCCGGTTTTTTGATTTCTAAAATGTTGATATGAACACGTTTTCCAGTTAGTTGGTTAAGAGCTTTGCGAAGCGCTTCGACTTCTGTGCCGCCTTTACCGATCACCATGCCTGGTTTAGCAGTATGGATCGTAATGTTGATACGGTTAGCTGCACGTTCGATTTCTACTTTAGAAACAGCCGCATCGCTTAAACGTTTCGTGATGTACTCACGCACTTTAAGGTCTTCATGCAAAAGATCCGCATAATCTTTTTCAGCATACCATCTTGATTCCCAATCACGGATAATACCGATGCGAAGACCGACTGGATTCACCTTTTGACCCACTGATTATCCCTCCTTCTTTTCTGAAACAACGATCGTAATATGGCTTGTGCGTTTGTTGATCGCGCTCGCACGACCCATTGCGCGAGGACGGAAGCGTTTCAATGTTGGACCTTCATCCACATATGCCTCTGTTACGACTAAATTGTTAACATCCATATCATAGTTATGCTCTGCATTCGCTACAGCAGATTTCAATACTTTCTCAATAATTGGAGAAGCAGCTTTAGGAGTATGACGAAGAATCGCTACTGCTTCACCTACTTGCTTTCCTCGAATCAAATCAATCACTAAACGAGCTTTACGAGGAGCAATACGAACTGTTCTAGCAACAGCTTTAGCTTGCATAAATGAGCCTCCTCTCATTAACGTTTTGTTTTCTTATCATCGCCAGCATGACCTTTGTATGTGCGCGTTGGTGCGAATTCACCAAGCTTGTGTCCTACCATATCCTCTGTAATGTACACAGGTACATGTTTGCGTCCATCATATACCGCGATTGTGTGACCGATGAATTGTGGGAAAATCGTCGAACGACGAGACCATGTTTTAATTACTTGTTTTTGTCCAGTCTCATTTAACTTTTCAACTTTTTTCATTAAATGATCATCACAAAAAGGACCTTTTTTTAGGCTGCGACCCATAAATAAACCTCCCTTCGTGATTGTTCTACGGTTCTTAAGAACCGTAGTTCAACCCCGTTATTTTTTACGACGACGTACAATAAATTTATCGGATTTATTTTTCTTTTTACGAGTTTTGAATCCAAGAGTTGGTTTACCCCATGGAGTCATTGGCGACTTGCGTCCGATTGGTGCTTTACCTTCACCACCACCATGTGGGTGATCAACAGGGTTCATAACGGAACCGCGAACAGTTGGACGGATGCCTAACCAACGAGCACGTCCTGCTTTACCAACATTGACAAGCTCATGTTGCTCGTTACCCACTTGACCGATTGTCGCACGGCAAGCACCTAAAATCATGCGAACTTCACCAGAAGCTAAACGAACAAGAACATACTTACCTTCTTTACCAAGCACTTGTGCAGATGTACCAGCAGAGCGAACAAGCTGTCCACCTTTTCCTGGTTTCAATTCAATGTTGTGTACTAAAGTACCAACAGGGATATTCGCAAGCGGTAATGCATTACCTACTTTGATGTCCGCTTCTGGACCAGACATGATTTCCATGCCTACTTCTAAGTTTTTAGGAGCGATAATATAACGTTTTTCACCATCTACATAGTGAATCAACGCAATGTTCGCTGAACGGTTTGGATCGTACTCGATTGTAGCAACGCGTCCTGGAATGCCATCTTTGTCGCGTTTGAAATCGATGATACGATATTGACGCTTATGACCGCCACCTTGGTGACGAACTGTCAACTTACCTTGGTTGTTACGACCACCTTTTTTCTTTAAAGGCGCAAGCAATGATTTCTCTGGCTTGTCAGTTGTGATTTCTGAGAAATCAAGAACTGTCATGCCACGGCGACCGTTGGACGTTGGTTTATATTTTTTAATCGCCATGTCGGTTTCCCTCCTTCTCTGTTAAACTTATACTTCGAACAATTCGATCTCTTTGCTGTCTGGTGTTAATGTCACAATCGCTTTGCGACGGCGGTTTGTAAGCCCGCTATAACGGCCAACTCGTTTGAACTTTCCTTTGTAGTTCATGATGTTGACTTTCGCAACCTTTACGCCAAAAATGGCTTCGACAGCATCTTTTACTTCTGTTTTGTTTGCTTTTACATCCACTTCGAATGTATATTTTTTCTCAGCCACTAAATTCATTGAGTTTTCAGTGATAACGGGGCGCTTAATAATATCGCGAGGATCTTTCATTATGCAAGCACCTCCTCTACTTTTTCCACGGCTGCTTTTGTAATCACAAGCTTATCGTGGTTTAACACATCAAGCACATTGATTCCGTTAGCAGCAACCACTGTTACTCCAGGAATGTTGCGTGCCGATAGCATGATATTTTCATTGATGTCCGCTGTTACGATTAACGCTTTGCGGTCTGCAGAAAGATTGCTTAAAATTTTCACCATTTCTTTTGTTTTTGGTGCTTCTAAAGCTAAATTGTCTAATACAACAATGTTATTTTCAAGAACTTTTGAAGACAAAGCAGATTTAATAGCTAAACGACGAACTTTCTTTGGAAGCTTGTAGCTGTAACTGCGTGGAACTGGACCAAACACAGTACCGCCGCCACGCCATTGTGGAGAGCGGATCGAACCTTGACGAGCACGTCCAGTACCTTTTTGGCGCCATGGTTTACGGCCACCGCCGCTTACTTCAGCGCGATTTTTCGTTTTGTGCGTTCCTTGACGCAAAGAAGCACGTTGCATAATCACTGCTTCAAATAACACATGTTTATTTGGCTCAATACCAAATACGGAATCGTTTAATTCAATTTCTCCAACAGTTGCTCCGTTTTGGTTGTACAATGCTACTTTTGGCATTGGATAATTCCTCCTTTCTTAAAAAAGTTATTTCACTTTTGCTTTAACCGCACTTTTGATCACAACAAGTCCTTTATTTGGACCAGGTACATTTCCTTTAACAAGAAGCAGATTACGTTCTACATCTACTTTTACAATTTTCAAGTTTTGAACTGTAACACGCTCTCCGCCCATGCGACCTGGCAATTCTTTCGATTTAAATACGCGGTTTGGCGCAATAGGACCCATTGAACCAGGACGGCGATGATAGCGAGAACCGTGAGCCATAGGTCCACGAGATTGGCCATGGCGCTTAATTGCACCTTGGAATCCTTTACCTTTTGAAACTCCTGTTACATCGATCATATCGCCCTCAGCGAAAATATCAACTTTGACTTCCTGACCAACTTCGTATTCCGCTACGTTAGCACCGCGGATTTCACGGATGAAGCGCTTAGGTGCAGTGTTCGCTTTGGCTACATGACCTTTTTCCGGTTTGTTAGCTAACTTTTCGCGTTTATCTTCAAAACCTAATTGGATTGCTTCATAGCCATCATTTTCAACTGTTTTCTTTTGAAGAACAACGTTAGGAGTCGCTTCAATTACCGTTACCGGAATTAGATCGCCGTTTTCTGCGAATACCTGCGTCATACCAATTTTTCTCCCTAAGATTCCTTTGGTCATTTGTCACACCTCCTATAAATTCGTTTTTACAATTAAAGCTTGATTTCAATATCGACACCGGATGGTAAGTCCAAACGCATTAATGAATCCACAGTTTGTGGAGTTGGGTTTACGATATCGATCAAACGTTTATGTGTACGCATTTCAAATTGTTCACGAGAGTCTTTATACTTGTGAACAGCACGTAAAATCGTATAAACAGTTCTTTCTGTTGGTAATGGAATCGGCCCAGATACTTTTGCACCTGAACGTTTTGCTGTCTCTACGATTTTCTCAGCAGATTGATCAAGGATTCGATGATCGTAAGCTTTTAAACGGATACGAATTTTTTCTTTTGCCATTATTTTCCCTCCTTCTTCGCCTATTTTAAAAATAGACATTCTCCGTGGAAATTTCCTCACACTCGCCATGGCAAAGCGGCCGGGTGTGTCAGCAACCTTCCACTTCATCGCAGTCAAAGACCAACATTAGATATTATACAGATATCTATAATGAAATGCAAGCAAAATCTCGCTTTGCATCCATTGTTTTATCGTAAAACTGATTTTCGCTACAGCTTATCAACGCGTGTCAAAAATGCCTGAATCCATTGTAGACGAATGGGGACATTTATAAACCTATTGACCTGAATTTCATTATTGAGATTTAGGCCCCTATTCCTTGAGTCTATGTTGAAAATACTTTCATATCGACATGATTGGATTCTCATATGAGCGGATGATGATTTACTTTTGCAGTCAAACGATCATGAGTTTTAATAGATATCATCATATGTATACAAGCATGGAGACAATAAGTGATTCGATCTAGCACCACGAGCTTTCATTTATTTATGAGAAAAACTCTCCAAACATAGCAAACACAATTTTCATCTTTTGGATGGCGACGGAACTTTCCGTCATAGACACGTAATGAAGACAACGCTGTCCAGATAGATTTTCAACAATAAAAAAGGGTTTGCTTCAAGCAAACCCTTTCTATGATTATTCAATGATAGAAGATACAACGCCAGCGCCTACTGTACGTCCACCTTCGCGGATAGAGAATTTTGTACCTTCTTCAATCGCGATAGGTGCAATCAATTCTACTGTCATTTCGATATTGTCGCCAGGCATAACCATCTCTACGCCTTCTGGTAGAGTGATGATACCAGTAACGTCAGTTGTACGGAAGTAGAATTGTGGACGGTAGTTAGAGAAGAATGGAGTATGACGTCCACCTTCTTCTTTAGATAATACGTAAACTTCTGCTTTAAATTTTGTGTGTGGTGTGATTGTACCTGGTTTTGCAAGTACTTGACCGCGTTGTACTTCGTCACGAGAGATACCGCGAAGAAGTGCACCGATGTTGTCACCAGCTTCTGCTTGGTCAAGAAGCTTACGGAACATTTCTACACCAGTAACTGTTGTAGATTTTGGCTCATCAGCAAGACCGATGATGTCTACAACGTCACCAACTTTTAAGATACCGCGTTCAACACGACCAGTAGCAACTGTACCACGACCAGTGATAGAGAATACATCCTCAACTGGCATCATGAATGGTTTATCAGTGTCGCGTTGTGGAGTTGGGATATACTCATCAACAGCGTTCATAAGCTCAACGATTTTAGCTTCCCATTCAGCGTCACCTTCAAGAGCTTTTAACGCAGAACCTTTGATTACTGGGATTTCATCGCCAGGGAATTCGTATTCAGACAATAGGTCACGAACTTCCATTTCAACAAGTTCTAATAATTCTTCGTCGTCTACCATATCGCATTTGTTTAAGAATACTACGATGTATGGTACGCCTACTTGGCGAGAAAGAAGAATGTGCTCACGAGTTTGTGGCATTGGACCGTCAGCAGCAGATACTACAAGGATCGCGCCGTCCATTTGTGCCGCACCAGTGATCATGTTTTTCACGTAGTCAGCGTGTCCTGGGCAGTCAACGTGTGCATAGTGGCGGTTGTCAGTTTCGTACTCAACGTGTGCAGTTGAGATTGTGATACCGCGCTCACGCTCTTCTGGAGCAGCGTCGATTTGATCGTATGCACGAGCTTCTGCTTTACCTTGTTTCGCAAGAACAGTTGTGATTGCAGCTGTTAAAGTTGTTTTACCATGGTCAACGTGGCCGATTGTACCAATGTTAACGTGTGGTTTAGAGCGTTCAAATTTCGCTTTAGCCATTATAGATATCCTCCTTAAATAATAAATTTCATTTTAATTTTTAAGTATATTGAATGCTTGGAAGCAAACATGCAAGCATGTCCGCTCCCAAGTCTTACATAAGTATTTATACTTGAACCATGCTAGAAAATCAATTATTCACCTTTATTTTTTTTGATGATTTCCTCAGCAATGCTCTTTGGAACTTCTTCATAGTGATCAAATACCATGGAGAATACTCCGCGTCCTTGCGTATTAGAACGCAATGAAGTAGCATATCCGAACATTTCGGATAATGGAACCATCGCGTGTACCACTTGCGCGTTACCGCGAGCCTCCATGCCTTCTACGCGTCCGCGGCGAGAAGTGATGTCACCCATAATGTCACCAAGGTATTCTTCTGGAATGACAACTTCTACTTTCATAATTGGCTCAAGTAATACTGGGTCACATTTTGTTGCTGCGTTTTTCAATGCAAGAGAAGCAGCAATTTTGAACGCCATTTCACTTGAGTCTACATCGTGGTAAGAACCATCGAATAGTTTCGCTTTGATATCAACAACTGGATATCCAGCAAGAACACCATTTTGCATTGCGTCTTCAAGACCCGCTTGAATTGCCGGGATATACTCTCTTGGAACAACGCCACCGACAATCGCATTTTCAAATTCAAAACCTTTTCCTTCTTCGTTTGGCGTAAATTCAATCCAAACGTGACCGTATTGACCGCGACCACCAGACTGACGTACGAATTTACCTTCTACTTGAGCAGACTTGCGGAATGTTTCGCGGTATGCAACTTGCGGAGCACCTACATTCGCTTCTACTTTGAACTCGCGACGCATACGGTCAACAATGATATCAAGGTGAAGCTCACCCATACCCGCAATAATGGTCTGACCTGTTTCTTGGTCTGTCCACGCGCGGAATGTTGGGTCTTCTTCTTGAAGCTTTTGCAACGCTGTGCTCATTTTGTCTTGGTCTGCTTTTGATTTTGGTTCAATCGCAATTTGAATAACTGGCTCTGGGAATGTCATCGATTCCAAAATAACAGGATCTTTTTCATCGCACAGAGTATCTCCAGTCGTTGTATCTTTTAAACCTACTGCTGCAGCGATATCACCCGCATATACTGTAGAAATTTCTTGGCGGTGGTTCGCATGCATTTGTAGAATACGACCGATACGTTCACGTTTACGTTTTGTCGAGTTCAATACGTATGAACCGGAATCTAATGCACCAGAATATACGCGGAAGAACGTCAACTTACCAACATAAGGGTCTGTCATAATTTTAAATGCCAATGCTGCAAATGGAGCATCATCGCGAGATTCACGCACTGTCTCTTCTTCTGTATCTGGAACAACCCCTTTAATTGGCGGGATGTCCACTGGAGCAGGTAGGTAATCTACGACTCCATCTAACATTAACTGAACACCTTTGTTTTTGAAAGCAGAGCCGCAGAATACTGGGAAGAATTCAACAGAAATAGTGGCTTTACGGATTGCTGCCTTTAATTCCTCTGTTGTAACCTCTTCTCCTTCTAAATATTTCATCATTAATTCTTCATCAAGCTCCGCTACTGCTTCAATCAATTTCCCGCGATATTCTTCTGCTACATCGCGGTAATCTTCTGGAATTTCAATGCGCTCAATGTTTTTACCTAATTCATCGTGGTAATGATAAGCGCACATTTCAACAAGATCAATAATGCCATTGAATTGATCTTCAGCGCCAATCGGCAATTGGACCGGATGAGCATTCGCTTGCAAACGGTCATGAAGTGTTTTAACAGAATATAAGAAATCAGCGCCGATTTTGTCCATTTTGTTAACGAATACAATACGAGGAACACCGTATGTAGTCGCCTGACGCCATACCGTTTCAGTCTGAGGCTCTACCCCAGATTGCGCATCAAGTACTGCTACTGCTCCGTCTAAAACGCGCAAAGAACGTTCAACTTCCACTGTGAAATCTACGTGTCCTGGTGTGTCGATAATGTTAATACGATGACCTTTCCATTGAGCTGTTGTCGCCGCAGACGTGATGGTAATCCCGCGCTCTTGCTCTTGTTCCATCCAGTCCATCGTAGCAGCGCCTTCATGCACTTCACCGATTTTATGAACGCGACCTGTATAGAAAAGGATACGTTCCGTTGTTGTCGTTTTACCGGCATCGATATGAGCCATGATACCAATATTGCGAGTGTTTTCTAAGGAGAACTCTCTTGCCATCTTGGTTTTTTCTCCTTCCTTGATAAGTTAAGTATCTTAATTTAATAAATAGTTGCAAATATAGGAAGATAGGTGAGCATACGAACAGGGTCAACACCTGATCGTCTTCACCTATTTTCCTCATTGGACATAAAAGATCCATCGTTTCATTAAGGCAATACGATTACCAGCGATAGTGAGCAAATGCTCTGTTTGCCTCTGCCATTTTGTGAGTATCTTCGCGTTTTTTCACAGATGCTCCTGTATTGTTTGCAGCATCTAAAATTTCGTTTGCTAAACGCTCTTCCATCGTTTTCTCACCACGAAGACGAGCGTAGTTTACTAACCAACGAAGACCTAATGTTGTGCGGCGGTCAGGACGAACCTCTACTGGAACTTGGTAGTTCGCACCACCAACGCGACGTGCACGCACCTCAAGAACAGGCATTACATTTTTTAATGCTTGTTCAAATACTTCCATCGGATCTTTGCCAGTGCGTTCACGAATAATATCGAACGATGTGTAAAGAATTTTTTGCGCCTTTCCTTTTTTACCATCAATCATGATTTTGTTGATGAGGCGTGTTACGAGTTTCGAATTGTAAATTGGATCTGGTAGTACATCTCTTTTCGCAACCGAACCTTTACGTGGCATAGTTTTTCCTCCTTTCAAGAAAAAAATCCTATTTTTTCAATTGTCATCATCTATTATTTTTTAGCAGCTTTTGGTTTCTTAGCACCGTATTTAGAACGGCCTTGCATACGGTTAGCCACACCTGCAGTATCTAATGCACCGCGAACGATGTGATAGCGCACACCCGGCAAGTCTTTAACACGGCCACCGCGAATTAATACAACGCTGTGCTCTTGTAGGTTGTGGCCGATACCCGGAATGTATGCTGTTACCTCGATTCCGTTTGATAAACGCACACGGGCATATTTACGAAGCGCTGAGTTTGGCTTCTTCGGCGTCATTGTACCTACACGTGTACATACACCGCGTTTTTGCGGAGAAGCAACGTTCGTTTGTACTTTTTTGAAGCTGTTATACCCTTTATTTAAAGCAGGGGATTTAGATTTCACAACTTTTTTCGTACGGCCTTTGCGTACTAATTGGTTAATTGTAGGCATAATAAAAATCCTCCCTTCACACATAAGTTCAAGTCCACACATCCAGGTGGCTCATTATTTATGCAAAAACAAAGTTTTTGTAGAAAATCCACAAAAACAGTTTTAACGAATAATCGCAACAGCTGCTGCCCTTACTTGGATTTTACACGCTTCCCCAAGCTTCTTCATCGAATCTACCTTTGTTACAGGGACGCCTGCCTTGTTTGCTGCTTCCATAATTTTAGTGGTAATGGCTGGATCAGCATCCTCGGCAACCACTACTTCCTGTACGCTTCCTTCTTTTAGGGCGCGCATTGTTTGCTTTGTTCCCACTAACACTTGTTGAGCCTGTAATACTTTTTCATAAGACATATGCCATATCCTCCAAAGCAACAGGTTTTCGGAACACCTTTATTACATTAACATGTTCTACATGACATTGTCAACTCTTATTTGATGAATTTGTTACCGGCAGGTCTTACCTGCCGGTAACTCCATAAATCATGATTTACTTGGTTGTTACTTGTTCATCCTGATGCTGTTTAACCGCAGGCTTGATTTTTCGATAACGCGCCATTCCCGTTCCGGCTGGCACAAGCTTACCGATGATCACATTTTCTTTTAAACCCAGCAATTCATCGCGCTTACCTTTGATAGCTGCATCCGTTAACACACGCGTCGTTTCTTGGAATGAAGCAGCGGATAAGAACGAATCTGTTTCGAGTGACGCTTTTGTAATACCAAGAAGCACCGGACGAGCCGTAGCTGGACGTTTTCCTTCAAGCAGAACCTGCATATTCGCATCTGTAAATTGATGAACATCAAGCAAGGTACCTGGGAGTACATCTGTGTCTCCAGCGTCAATGACTCGAACTTTGCGAAGCATTTGTCGCACCATCACTTCAATATGCTTATCGCTAATTTCTACCCCTTGCATCCGGTATACTTTTTGCACTTCACGCAATAAGTACTCTTGAACAGCCGTGATGTCTTTTACTTTGAGGAGCTCCTTCGGATCAATCGATCCTTCTGTCAACTCTTGACCTCTCTCAACTTGCTTTCCTTCTTGAACTTTTAATCTTGCGTTGTATGGAGCTGTATATGTCCGTGTCTCAACCTCGCCTTTTACGACGATTTCTTGTTGACGGTCTCTCGTTTCATTAATAGCAACGACGACACCATCAATTTCAGAGATGACCGCTTGCCCCTTCGGATTACGCGCTTCAAATAGCTCCTGAACCCGAGGCAAACCTTGTGTAATATCGTCTCCTGCTACCCCACCTGTGTGGAATGTACGCATCGTTAGCTGTGTACCAGGTTCACCGATGGATTGGGCAGCGATAATACCAACTGCTTCTCCTACTTCTACTTCTGCACCAGTAGCAAGGTTGCGGCCATAACATTTTTTACATACTCCATGGCGAGTGTTGCATGTAAAAGCAGAACGAATCCATACTTGATCAATGCCGGCTTTAATAATAGCGTTAGCAATATCCTCTGTGATCATTTCGTTCTCTTTTACTAGAATTTCTCCTGTTTCTGGATGCTTCACTGTTTTCCGCGCATAGCGTCCTACTAGACGCTCCTCTAGCTTCACAATCACTTCTGTTCCATCAGTTAGTGATTTCACAAGCATACCACGGTCTGTACCGCAATCATCTTCACGAACAATGACATCTTGGGCAACGTCGACAAGTCGGCGTGTTAAATAACCAGAATCCGCTGTTTTTAATGCTGTATCAGCAAGTCCTTTACGCGCACCGTGTGTGGAAATAAAGTACTCCAATACTGTTAAACCTTCACGGAAGGATGATTTAATCGGCAATTCGATAATGCGTCCCGCCGGGTTCGCCATCAATCCGCGCATACCTGCAAGCTGTGTAAAGTTAGAGGCGTTACCACGCGCTCCAGAATCGCTCATCATAAAGATCGGGTTACGCTTATCTAAGGACTCCATCAGCTTGCTTTGAATTTTATCTTTCGCAGCGCTCCACACGGAAATGACACGTTCATAACGCTCTTCATCTGTAATTAAACCGCGTCTAAACTGCTTTAGCACTGTATCTACTTTCGTTTGCGCTTCTTGAAGGATTTCTTGCTTTTCCGGCAATACGACGATATCGGCTACACCAATAGTGATACCAGCTTTTGTCGAATACTTAAATCCAAGATCTTTCATCCGGTCTAACATTTTAGATGTTTCCGTAATTTTGAACCGTTTAAATACTTCAGCAATAATATTACCGAGTATTTTCTTTTTAAATGGAGGCACAAGCTCGCGCTTGCGGATTTCTTCTTTTACGTTTACGCCTTTATCAAGGAAGTATTTATCCGGCGT
Organism: Anoxybacillus sp. B2M1; assembly: GCF_001634265.1. Classification (NCBI taxonomy): domain Bacteria; kingdom Bacillati; phylum Bacillota; class Bacilli; order Caryophanales; family Anoxybacillaceae; genus Anoxybacillus; species Anoxybacillus sp. B2M1. The sequence continues at coordinate 2,536,020 of NZ_CP015435.1, forward strand.
TCTTTCTTCAATATTTTCCTGTGTCGGCTCGTTAATATACGGGAAAGACTTCGGCAGAATTTCGTTAAAGATCAACTTACCGACTGTTGTAATGAGCAACTTCTGATTTTGCTCTTCTGTGAACGTTTCATTTTTTAACGAACCCGCATGGATGGCAATTCGAGTGTGCAAATGCACGTAGCCACTATGGTAAGCGAGCAACGCCTCATCTGTATCTTTGAAGATCATTCCTTCACCGACCGCACCCTCACGTTCCATCGTCAAGTAATAGTTTCCTAATACCATATCCTGTGAAGGAGTAACAACTGGTTTTCCATCTTTCGGGTTCAAAATGTTCTGGGCCGCCAGCATAAGCAAACGCGCTTCCGCTTGTGCTTCTGCTGATAACGGAACGTGTACAGCCATTTGGTCTCCGTCAAAGTCCGCATTATAGGCTGTACATACAAGCGGATGCAGACGAATTGCCCGTCCTTCAACAAGCGTTGGTTCAAACGCTTGAATTCCAAGTCTATGCAAAGTTGGAGCACGGTTTAAAAGCACTGGATGTTCTTTAATGACAGACTCCAATACATCCCAAACTTCCGGGTGCACACGCTCGATTTTCCGTTTCGCGCTTTTAATATTATGAGCCAAACCACGCTCAACCAGCTCTTTCATAACAAATGGCTTGAAGAGCTCCAGCGCCATTTCTTTTGGCAAACCGCATTGATACATTTTTAAGTTCGGGCCGACGACGATTACAGAGCGGCCAGAATAGTCCACGCGTTTACCAAGTAAGTTTTGGCGGAAACGCCCTTGTTTACCTTTTAGCATATGCGATAAAGATTTAAGCGGACGGTTTCCTGGCCCTGTTACCGGACGGCCACGGCGTCCATTGTCAATTAACGCATCCACCGCTTCTTGAAGCATCCTTTTTTCGTTTTGCACAATGATGCTTGGCGCACCCAGATCTAATAAACGCTTCAAGCGATTGTTCCGGTTAATGACACGACGATATAAATCATTTAAGTCTGAAGTCGCAAAACGGCCACCGTCTAATTGAACCATTGGGCGCAATTCAGGCGGAATAACCGGAAGTACGTCAAGCACCATCCATGCTGGATCATTTCCGGAATTACGGAAGGCTTCCAACACTTCTAAGCGTTTAATCGCCCGAGCGCGCCGTTGTCCTTGCGCTGTTTTTAGCTCTTCTTTTAATGTTTCTACTTCTTTTTCAAGATCAATATCCTGTAAAAGCTTTTTAATGGCTTCTGCTCCCATTGATGCTTGGAATGAGCTTCCGTATTTTTCACGATAGGCACGATACTCCTTCTCGGAAAGAAGCTGCTTTTTCTCAAGCGGTGTATCTCCGGGATCTGTAACAACATATGAGGCAAAATAAATGACCTCTTCCAAAGCTCGCGGGGACATGTCTAGGACAAGTCCCATGCGGCTCGGAATCCCTTTAAAATACCATATATGCGAAACAGGGGCAGCCAGTTCAATATGGCCCATACGCTCACGGCGAACTTTCGCTCGAGTAACTTCTACACCACAACGATCGCAAACAACACCTTTATAACGTACGCGCTTATATTTTCCACAATGGCATTCCCAGTCTTTCGTTGGTCCAAAAATGCGCTCGCAGAACAACCCGTCTTTTTCAGGCTTGAGTGTACGATAGTTAATCGTTTCTGGTTTTTTCACTTCGCCATAGGACCAAGAGCGAATTTTTTCCGGCGAAGCGAGTCCGATTTTCATATACTCAAAGTTATTTACATCTAGCAAGGGGCCTACCTCCCTCTCAATCTCCAGGTTTTACCCTTTTTGCCTTATCGGTTTATTCCTTTGTCACTGCATCTTTTTCTTCTTCTTTTTCCACTTCTATTCCAACGGCAATGGCTTCTGCTGGTTGGACATCATCATCTTCGTCAAAGTTTTCCATGTTGATTTCTTTCTCGTCACTTGAAAGGATCGTCACATCCATTCCTAAGCTTTGAAGCTCTTTGATTAAAACTTTAAATGATTCCGGAACGCCTGGTTCTGGAACATTTTCACCTTTGACAATGGCTTCGTAAGTTTTTACGCGACCCACTACATCGTCCGACTTCACAGTCAAAATTTCTTGTAGCGTATATGCCGCACCATAAGCCTCAAGAGCCCAAACCTCCATCTCACCAAAACGCTGGCCGCCAAATTGAGCTTTACCGCCAAGCGGCTGTTGCGTGACAAGCGAGTATGGACCTGTAGAACGAGCATGGAGCTTATCGTCAACCATGTGCGCAAGTTTAATCATGTACATGATTCCGACAGAGACACGATTATCGAACGGCTCACCAGTTCTTCCATCATAAAGCACCGTTTTGGCATCACGTGCCATTCCAGCTTCCTCCAAAATGGCCCAAACGTCTTCTTCGCGAGCTCCATCGAATACTGGTGAAGCAACATGAAGGCCAAGCTTTCTCGCAGCCATTCCCAAATGCAATTCAAGCACCTGACCAATGTTCATGCGTGAAGGAACGCCCAATGGGTTTAACATGATATCCACCGGTGTTCCATCTGGTAAAAATGGCATATCTTCTTCCGGAAGAATTCTTGAGATAACCCCTTTGTTTCCGTGACGACCAGCCATTTTATCTCCAGCAGAGATTTTCCGTTTTTGAACAATGTATACACGCACAAGCTGGTTCACGCCGGGAGGAAGTTCATCCCCATCTTCTCGGTTAAAGACTTTGACATCCAGTACGATCCCGCCGCCACCGTGTGGTACACGAAGCGAGGTGTCGCGCACTTCACGCGCTTTTTCTCCGAAGATAGCATGAAGCAGACGTTCTTCCGCTGTCAGCTCTGTCACCCCTTTTGGTGTGACCTTCCCTACTAGCAAATCTCCGTCTTTTACTTCTGCGCCAATTCGCACAATGCCGCGCTCATCTAGATTGCGCAACGCGTCTTCTCCAACGTTTGGAATATCGCGGGTGATTTCCTCTGGTCCCAATTTTGTGTCACGAGATTCTGATTCATATTCTTCAATGTGAACAGACGTATATACATCTTCTTTTACAAGACGTTCGCTCATAATGATCGCGTCTTCGTAGTTATAACCATCCCATGTCATAAAGGCAACTAATACGTTGCGACCGAGCGCCAGTTCACCTTTTTCCATTGATGGTCCGTCTGCGAGAATTTCTCCTTTTTCAACAATATCGCCTTTTTTCACAATTGGGCGTTGATTATAGCATGTTCCTTGGTTGGAACGAACAAATTTAAGCAGACGATATTTGTCCAGATCGCCTTTTATCTCTTTCCCGTCAACTTCCACCAAACGGCGAACCCAAATTTCTTTTGCTTCCACCCGCTCAACAATTCCACGATGCTTACAAATAACAGCAGCACCTGAATCTTTAGCTGATACATATTCCATTCCTGTACCAACAATTGGTGCTTCCGGCTGCAATAACGGCACCGCTTGGCGTTGCATGTTTGCTCCCATCAACGCCCGGTTGGAATCGTCATTTTCTAAGAATGGAATACACGCAGTCGCCGCTGATACGACCTGTTTCGGCGATACGTCCATATAGTCGACGCGATCGCGTTTAACGACAATGTTTTCACCACGGAAGCGCGCTACAATATCTTCATCTAGGAATGTTCCATCCTCAGCAATTCTGGCATTTGCCTGCGCTACCACATAGTTATCTTCTTCGTCAGCCGTTAAATAGTCGATGCGGTCCGTGATTTTTCCTGTTTCAGGGTCAACACGGCGATAAGGTGTTTCAATGAATCCAAATTTATTAACTTTGGCATACGTAGATAAAGAGTTAATTAAACCGATGTTTGGCCCCTCAGGTGTTTCAATCGGACACATGCGTCCATAGTGAGAATAGTGTACGTCACGCACTTCCATACCCGCACGTTCGCGAGTTAAACCGCCTGGTCCTAATGCGGATAAACGGCGCTTATGAGTCAGCTCAGCCAGCGGATTGGTTTGATCCATAAATTGTGAAAGCTGTGAGCTGCCAAAGAACTCCTTAATAGCAGCAATCACTGGACGAATATTAATAAGCTGTTGAGGTGTGATCGTATTTGTGTCCTGAATCGACATGCGCTCGCGAACTACCCGTTCCATGCGCGATAAACCGATACGGAATTGGTTTTGCAACAGCTCTCCTACAGAACGAAGGCGCCGGTTTCCTAAATGATCGATATCATCCGTGTCACCTACTCCATGGAGAAGGTTGAAGAAATAGCTAATGGACGCAATAATATCGCTTGGCGTAATGTGTTTGACATCTTCAGCAATGTATCCGTTGCCAATGACATTAATGACTTGCTCACCATCAGGATCATTCGGTGCATAAATTTTAATGGACTGAAGCGTAAACTCCTCATCTACTACACCACCGAATGGTTTATATGTCCGGAAGCCAATCCCGTTTTCGAGATAAGGTAGAATTCGATCAAGCGTTCTGCGATCAATCATCGTTCCTTTTTCAGCGATAATTTCACCAGTCTCCGGATGAACGAGCGTTTCAGCAAGCCGTTGATTGAAAAGTCTATTTTTGATATGAAGTTTTTTGTTAATTTTATAGCGGCCGACGCTCGCTAAATCATAGCGTTTTGGATCAAAAAAACGAGAAATAAGCAAGCTTTTCGCGTTTTCTACTGTCGGCGGCTCGCCAGGACGTAAGCGCTCGTAAATTTCTAGTAACGCTTTCTCCGTATTTTCTGTATTATCTTTTTCAAGCGTATTACGAATATACTCGTTTTCACCGATTAAATCGATAATCTCTTGATCGGATCCAAATCCAAGAGCACGCAAAAGCACGGTGACAGGCAGTTTACGAGTACGGTCAATGCGAACATAGACAACGTCCTTTGCATCTGTTTCATACTCCAGCCACGCGCCTCGGTTTGGGATAACAGTGGCTGAGAATCCGCGTTTGCCGTTTTTATCTACTTTTCCGCTATAATATACGCTTGGAGAACGTACAAGCTGCGAAACAATGACCCGTTCGGCACCGTTAATAATAAACGTTCCCGTCTCTGTCATTAGAGGGAAATCGCCCATGAAAACATCTTGCTCTTTTACTTCGCCTGTTTCTTTATTAATCAGGCGCACTTTTACGCGAAGTGGTGCCGCATATGTAACATCGCGTTCTTTCGACTCTTCGACTGAGTATTTCGGCTCTCCTAGGCTATAGTCGATAAATTCAAGAGATAGATTTCCGGAAAAATCCTCAATTGGCGAAATTTCTTTGAACATTTCTCTCAGACCTTCATCAAGAAACCATTGGTAAGAGGAGGTCTGAATTTCGATAAGGTTTGGTAATTCCAATACCTCACTAATACGCGCGTAACTTCTTCGTTGGCGGTGTCGTCCATATTGAACTAGTTGACCTGTCAACTGATTCACCCCTCAAATTCAAGCGTTGATAAAAAAGTAGAAGGCTGCCTTGCTGATGAAGGCATTTTTTGCCTTACTATCAGACAAAAGAAAAATGGTTTCTATAACAAGAAAACCACATTTTCACCTATTTATTGATTTTATAATTTTCCCCATTAGAAATAAAATTATACATATGAATTATAGATAGCTACATAAGGTTACACATTTGGCATTTTATAATGCTATCATAGCTAAAAAAAACTGTCAATATTTTTTTGCCTTTATGATATAATATCCTTTTTTCTTTGTTATTACTTCTACTTCTGGAAATAGTGATTGGAGTTTTTCAAGAGCGGAAGGAGCCCCTTGCTTCTTCTGAATCACAATCCATAATTCTCCACCAGAAAGGAGATGATCCACACTTTCTGCAAAAATCGAATGAACGATCTGCTTTCCCGCACGAATTGGGGGATTCGTTAAAATGGCGGCGAACTTTTTCATTCCGATCTCTTGAAACAAATTGCTTTCATAGATGATGGCATTATGAATTTGATTTTGCTGCTGATTTTGGCGGGCTAACGCAATCGCTCGTTCATTAATGTCAACCATCTCCACCTTGCGCTCAGGGAAAGATTTTGCTAAAGCTAAACCAATCGGACCGTAGCCGCAGCCAACATCCAAAAAGTCCCCTTGAATCAACGGCTCTTCAAACGTTTCAATGAGCAATCGTGAGCCAAAATCCACCTCACGCTTAGAAAAAACACCTTGATCAGTTGTAAAGAGCAAATCATTTCCTCTAAGTGTGTAACTCCATGTATGTGGATCACTTGAAGAAGACGGAGCTTTGGAGTAGTAATGTTCACTCAATGATTCTCATCCTTTCATTGGCTTTTTACCATTCTCTCCATACTTGATAGCAGAATATGCTGTAAAATCCATGTATATAGATATATAGCCGGATGCCTCCACATCAATCCCAAAGTGAGCAGGGGATGATCCTGCTTCGTCCGATTTCAACGGTCAGACAACCATAGTTTTTTACACATACCATCCATTTCATCTTTGTATTGATGCCGTACAAGGACAACAAAGTGAATCGATTTTATTTGACTGATACGATAAGTGCTGTAAAGATGAAAAAGCCCGCTATCATTAGCGAGCTTTTTCATTCCGCATAAAGAAAAGAGAAATTACTTCACTTCTACGCTAGCGCCAGCTTCTTCAAGTTTAGCTTTGATTTCTTCAGCTTCTTCTTTAGAAACGCCTTCTTTAACTGGCTTTGGAGTGTTGTCAACTAAGTCTTTTGCTTCTTTTAAGCCAAGACCAGTAAGTTCACGCACAACTTTGATAACTTTGATTTTTTGCGCGCCGCCATCTGTAAGAATAACATCGAATTCTGTTTTTTCAGCAGCAGCTTCGCCACCAGCAGCACCGCCACCAGCAACTACTACAGGAGCAGCAGCAGTTACGCCGAACTCTTCTTCAATTGCTTTTACTAAATCGTTTAATTCTAAAACTGTCATATTTTTAACCGCTTCAATGATTTGTTCTTTCGTCATTGTAATATTCCTCCCTTAATATCAAGATGTTTAGCATTGTTTTTCAAATGGGCTAAGCCACTATAAGATTAAGCACCTTGTTCTTCTTTTTTCTCTGCAACTGCTTTTGTAACAAGCGCGAAGTTGCGGATAGGAGCTTGAAGAACGCTAAGCAACATAGAAAGCAAGCCTTCGCGAGAAGGAAGATTAGCAAGTGCTTTCACTTCTTCAACTGTAGCTACGTTGCCTTCAATAATTCCTGCTTTAATTTCCAACGCTTCATGCGCTTTTGCAAAATCGTTTAGAAGCTTGGCTGGAGCTACTACATCTTCGTTACTAAACGCGATCGCATTTGGACCAGTAAGTACTTCATCTAACCCTTCTAAACCAACTTCTGCAAGCGCACGGCGAGTTAACGTATTTTTGTATACTTTGAACTCAATACCAGCTTCGCGAAGCTGTTTGCGAAGTTCAGTAACTTCTGCTACGTTTAGACCGCGATAGTCTACAATAATAGTTGATTTGCTTGCGCGGAATTTCTCTGCGATTTCTGCGACTACTTGTTTTTTGAGTTCGATTGCGCTGCTCATTTTCACACCTCCTGTAGAAGATAAGATGAAATACCACTTATACCGTTCATAAGAAAACCTCCATGCCACGTAGACATGGAGGTACTGTAAAGCACCACAAGATGCACTTTGCTTTCTATAAACAAAACACCTCGGTAGGAAATTAAGCTCATGCCGAGCACCTACTGTCTACGGTACAAATGATATTCTCTTTTCAGACAAATTTTATGATACTAAATGACTGCCCGAAAGTCAACAGCCACTTATTTTGCAACAGCAAATGTTGAAGGATCGACTTTGATGCCAGGTCCCATCGTTGAAGTTACTGTTACATTTTTTACATATGTGCCTTTAGCAGCAGCAGGCTTCACTTTTAAAATTGTTTCGTAAATTGTTGTGAAGTTGTCCACTAGCTTTTCGTTATCAAACGAAATTTTGCCAATTGGCACATGAATGTTTCCAGCTTTATCAACACGGTACTCTACTTTACCAGCTTTGATTTCTTTTACCGCTCTTGCTACATCAAATGTAACTGTTCCTGTTTTTGGATTCGGCATTAATCCTTTAGGTCCTAGGATACGACCTAGCTTACCGACTTCACCCATCATATCAGGAGTAGCTACGATTACGTCAAAATCAAACCATCCTTGTTGGATTTTGTTGATGTACTCTGTATCGCCGACATAATCTGCTCCCGCAGCTTCAGCTTCTTTTGCTTTTTCTCCTTTTGCAAATACAAGCACGCGTTGTACTTTACCTGTTCCATGAGGCAACACAACGGCCCCGCGAATTTGCTGATCCGCTTTTTTAGGGTCAACCCCTAAACGGAAAGCAACTTCTACAGTGGCATCAAATTTCGCAATACTTGTTTTCTTCACTAATTCAATTGCTTCAGTTACAGAATAAGCTGTATAGCGGTCCACAAGCTTCGCCGCTTCTAAATATTTTTTTCCTCTTTTAGCCATTTCAATTTCCTCCTTATTGTGGTTTTAGCGGAATAACCTCCCACGAATAAAGGTTGCGAAACAGATTATTTCTGTACTCGCAACCTTCAGCAGCCAGATACCATAACACGATTAGTCTTCGATAACAATTCCCATGCTGCGTGCGGTACCTTCCACCATACGCATTGCTGCTTCAATGCTAGCAGCATTGAGATCTGGCATTTTTGTTTCAGCAATCTCACGTACTTTGTCACGCTTGATTGTTGCTACTTTATTACGGTTTGGCTCACCAGAACCTGACTCAATGCCAGCCGCTTTTTTAAGCAAAACAGCAGCAGGCGGAGTTTTTGTAATAAATGTAAATGAACGGTCCTCGTATACCGTAATTTCAACAGGAATGATCAAACCTGCTTGGTCAGCTGTACGAGCATTGAATTCTTTACAGAATCCCATAATGTTTACACCAGCTTGACCTAAAGCTGGACCAACTGGTGGTGCCGGATTCGCTTTACCTGCAGGAATTTGTAGCTTTACAACTTTGATTACTTTTTTAGCCACGAGACACACCTCCTTAAGTCCGTGATGTGGTATTAGGGACGTTCCCTCCCACTCATATAAGGTTATGAATAATGCAGCATTTGCATTATTCTTTCGTAAGGCAGGACGTAACCTTGCGCCCTTCTATTTCCTATCATGCTTAAAGCATAGGAAATGCCACTGATTTATCATGGATTATAAAAAAGTTCATATGATCAGCCTGTATCATGAGATACACTGACTATAAAATATTATCACTTTTCCTTTTTGATTGCAAGTTGTTTCAGCAATTATATTTTTTCAATTTGCGAAAAATCAAGCTCTACTGGGGTTTCACGCCCAAACATATTCACAAGCACTTTAACCTTCCGCCGATCCATATCAATTTCTTCAATCGTTCCTGTGAAATTAGCAAAAGGTCCTTCCTTAACCTGTACCGTTTCTTTTAGCTCATAATCAAAATCAAGCTCATTAAGCGGCACGCCCATCCGTTTTAAAATTAAGTGAACCTCTTCTTCAAGAAGAGGGGTTGGCTTTGACCCCGCTCCGCTTGATCCGACAAATCCAGTAACTCCTGGTGTATTGCGCACTACATACCAAGAGTCATCCGTCATAATCATTTCCACCAACACATATCCAGGGAATACCTTCCGCTTTGTTACTTTTTTCTTTCCGTTTTTCATATCTGTTTCTTCTTCTTCAGGAACGACAACGCGAAAAATTTTATCCTGCATCCCCATCGATTCTAAACGTTTTTCCAGATTGGCCTTCACTTTATTTTCATAGCCTGAATATGTATGGATAACATACCAGTTTTTCTCCATTGGCTGGGACTTAAACGTCCTTCCCTCCCCTTAAACAGCAATTAGGTTTTATAAGCAAAACAAAAACCCGTTTCCGGGCCTTTTATTTCTACCTTATTATCTTTTATTATACCATAACAAAGCGCCAGTTATTCAAGCACAAAACGAATTAAAGAAGAAATCCCTAGATCCACAACCGCAAAAAAAATGGTCATGAAAGCAACGGTGGCTAACACGGTAATGGTATAATTGACTAACTCTTTTCTTTTCGGCCAACTGACTTTTTTCATCTCACGTGCGACTTCATTAAAAAAATTGATAATACGTTGCATGATTAATAACCTCCAACAACTTAGAGCTGCTTTGCCAGTCATTGGCATGATCGTAAAACTTATTTCGTTTCCCGGTGAATGGTATGTTCATTGCAAGTTTTGCAAAACTTTTTGATATCTAGACGCTCTTGAGTATTTGCGGTATTTTTCATCGTTGAATAATTACGGGTATTGCATTGACTGCAGGCTAATATCACCTTTTTACGCATATGCCTCCCACCGTTCTACGAGATGTCTTTAAAAATTTAACATATCCATCTTTCTTATGTCAATGACAAATAGTGCTTTAGCCTGTTGCCCAGCATGCCCTTTTCATTTATAGACTGATTTCGCGATATTCCAAATATCTTTCCAACTTTCGCTTCACTCTTTGTAAAGCGTTATCAATCGATTTAACATGGCGGTTAAGCTCTTCAGAAATTTCTTGATATGACCGCCCATCTAAATATAGAACAAGCACCTTTCTCTCTAAGTCACTTAACAGCTCGGCCATTTTAATTTCAATATCATCGACTTCTTCACGATTAATAATCAACTCTTCTGGATCCGTTGCTTTTGTTCCGGAAATAACATCCATCAGTGTTCGATCGGATTCATCATCATAAATAGGCTTATCAAGCGAAACATATGAGTTGAGCGGAATGTGCTTTTGCCTTGTGGCCGTTTTGATTGCGGTAATCATTTGCCGAGTAATGCATAATTCCGCAAAGGCTTTAAAAGAAGTAAGCTTGTCCTCTTTAAAATCCCGAATCGCTTTATATAGGCCAATCATTCCCTCCTGAATAATGTCCTCTTTATCTGCTCCAACTAAAAAATAAGAACGCGCTTTCGCTCGGACAAAGTTTTGATACTTATGAATCAAAAAGTCCAAGGCATCGCTGTCTCCTTGGTGCACCCGTTCGACTAATACTTCATCCTCAAACTGTTCCAACTTTTTCTCATCTTTGCTTTTGAAGACTTCGCCCACGCCGATCCCTCCGACCGCACAAATCGATAAAATTATTATACAGTACAAAATTTTACAGCGTCAACCTCTCATTTTTCGCCTCTTCGCCATCTTTCGAAAATTCTTGCCACTTCATCTGTTAAAGGAATTTTTGAGACTGGTTTTTGTTCGTGAATGGCTTTTACTTTTTTAGAAATTCCTTGTTCAATTGATTCCATTTCGGTCAAAAGCTCACGAGCCGACTTTCGCAAAGCACCTTGTCCAAAAATCGCCCATTGTTCTGTGTAATCAGAGGTCGCTACATATACTTTTGTCCGAATATTAATTAGCTGCTTTGCAAGCTTTTCAATTCGCTCATCTGCTGTTTCATTCTCTTTTGTAAAAATAACATCTACTTGATAATTGCTATATTTTTTCTCAACGCCTTGTACGAGGTGTGCATCAAAAACAATGATCACTTTATATCCAGTAAACCCTTGGTACTCAGCCATTTTAGAAATTAATACATCTCTTGCTGAAGCAAGATCATGCTCTTTTAATTTGCGAAGCTCAGGCCAAGCACCAATCACGTTGTAGCCATCCACAATGAGAATATCCATGGAGTTATTCTCCTAAAGGATATCGTTTACGGTACACCTCATACATTAATAAACTGGCTGCCACTGAAGCGTTTAGCGATGTTACCTTCCCCTTCATCGGAAGGCGAATTAAAAAGTCACATTTTTCCAAAATCAACCTCCCAATTCCTTTCCCTTCACTTCCAATTACGAGGGCTAAAGGCATTGTTCCATCCAGCTGGCGATAATCGTCTTGTGCTTTGGCATCCGTGCCGACAATCCAAATTCCCCGTTCTTTTAGCTCATCAATCGTTCTTGCTAAATTCGTCACACGGGCAACTGGAATATGTTCAATCGCTCCTGTGGAAGCTTTGGCCACTGTTGAGGTTAAGCCAACTGAACGACGCTTCGGGATAATAATGCCATGTGCTCCGACCGCATCGGCTGTGCGCATAATAGAGCCTAAATTATGAGGGTCTTCCAGCTCATCAAGCATCAAGAAGAAAGGAGGTTCATTTTTTTCTGCCGCACGATGAAATAATTCATCGATATCATAATATTGGTAAGCAGCTACTTGAGCAATAACTCCTTGGTGATTTCCATCAACCATCTGATCCAGCTTTTTTTTCGGAACATATTGCACAATCACTTTTTGCTGCTTAGCCAGCTCAATGACCGATTGCATCGCTCCCCGCTGCGCCCCTTCGGCAATCCAAATTTTATTTACTTCCCGTTCCGACTTTAACGCTTCTAATACAGGATTTTTTCCGATAATAAGGTCCATTTCTTTACGTCTTCCTTTCTTAGCCTTCAATAATATCAAATGAATAACGGATGAGCTCTTTCAGTCTTTCCTCATTATTTCCTAAGAAATGATACCCAATCAACGCTTCAAAGGCTGTACTGTATCGATACGTTTGAACATCGGTATTTTTAGGAATTGTAGCTGATTTAGCATTTCTCCCTCTGCGCAAGACCGCTTGCTCTTCCTCCGTTAAGATCGCTTGTTCTAGTAACGCCAATACCACTTTTGCCTGCGCTTTGGCAGAAACATACCGGATGGCTTGCTTGTGTAATTGATTTGGCTTAACGCTTCCTTTGGCAAGGAGGCGATGCCGCACATACAATTCGTAGACAGCATCACCGATATAAGCAAGAGCTAAACCATTAAGTTGTTTTACATCTTTTATATCTACAAAAAAGTCTTTCACACTCTTATCCTCTTTTCCATCTCGTTCCTTGCGGCGTATCTTCTAAAATAATATTTTTTGCTTTTAGTTCATCCCTAATTTGATCAGCTAAGGCAAAATCGCGATTTTTTCTAGCTTCATTTCGCTTCTGGATCAATGCTTCGACTTCGTCATCGAGCAATTCATCCTCTGTTAAAGAAATTCCCAATACACCTAATAGCTCTTCAAACTCATGTATGAAAGCAGAAATGACTTTTTCAGCTGTATTTTTTTCAAGCAAATATAAATTTGCCTGTTTAGATAGCTCAAATAATACAGCAATGGCATTTGCCGTGTTAAAATCATCATCCATCTCCGTCATGAAAGCATTGCGGCATTCATTAATCTTATCTAACCATTGCTCATCGTTATCGGTTAAATTGCTGCAGCTCGCAAGACGATGTTTTAAATTAAGGTAGGACGTTTTTAAACGTTCCAATCCGTTCTTTGTGCTTTCTAACAACTCTTGACTATAGTTAATCGGATGACGGTAATGAACAGATAGCATAAAAAAGCGCAATACTTTCGGATCTACTTGCTGAATGATATCGTGTACAAGAACAAAGTTCCCGAGAGATTTAGACATTTTTTCATTATTGATATTAATGTAGCCATTATGCATCCAATATTTTGCAAATGTCTTTCCTGTCAACGCTTCTGACTGGGCAATCTCGTTTTCGTGATGTGGAAATGTTAAATCTTGGCCACCTGCATGAATATCGATAGTATCTCCTAAATATTTGTGCGCCATCGCTGAGCATTCGATATGCCAGCCCGGCCGTCCTTTTCCCCAAGGGCTATCCCAAGCGATTTCGCCCTCTTTCGCTGCTTTCCATAAAGCAAAATCAAGCGGATCTTTTTTCTTTTCTCCAATTTCAATACGGGCCCCCGCTCGAAGCTCATCAACCGATTGATGTGAAAGTTTTCCGTATTCTGCAAACGCTCTTGTTTGATAATAAACATCCCCATCTACTTCATAAGCATATCCTTTTTCGATCAGCTGCTCAATAAATTCAATAATAATGTCAATATTTTCGGTTACACGCGGATGAACATCGGCTTTTCGGCAGCCTAATGCGGATACATCTGCAAAATAAGCCTCAATAAAACGTTCAGCAATCGTTGGAACATCTTCTCCTAATTCTTTAGCCGCCTTAATCAATTTATCATCAACATCAGTAAAGTTCGAAACATATTGCACATCATAGCCGCGAAATTCTAAATAGCGGCGGACGGTATCAAATACAATAGCTGGACGCGCATTTCCAATATGAATATAGTTGTACACCGTTGGACCACAGACATACATTTTTACCTTATTTGGTTCAATCGGTTCAAATTTCTCTTTCTTTCGTGTCAATGTGTTATAAAGCTGAATGCTCATTTTGTGCCTTCCCTTCTTTAAGTTGTTGAATTTCCATTTGTAGCTTTTCAATCTGATTCTCTAGCTCTTTTAAACGATCGGCAATAGGATCCGGTAAATCCGTATGGTTTAAATCTTTGTTCACTCTGACTCCATTATGCACCACGACTTTCCCTGGAATACCAACAACAGTGGAGTTCGGGGGTACATCTTTTAAAACAACCGATCCTGCTCCTATTTTTGAATTTTCTCCAATTGTAATGGAACCAAGCACCTTAGCTCCTGTTGCAATCAAACAGTTATCTTTAATGGTCGGATGGCGCTTTCCTTTTTCTTTTCCTGTCCCACCCAATGTCACTCCTTGATATACCGTCACATTATTGCCAATTTCACATGTTTCTCCAATCACAACACCCATGCCATGGTCGATAAAAAAGCGACGACCGATCTTTGCACCTGGATGAATCTCAATGCCTGTAAAAAAGCGACTAATTTGTGAAATCAGCCTTGCAAGAAAGTACAGTTTCCGTTTATAAAAAGCATGAGCAATGCGATGCGCCCAAATAGCATGTAATCCTGAGTAAGTCAAAATAACTTCTAAATAGCTTCTTGCTGCCGGATCTTGTTCAAACACAACTTCAATGTCCTCTTTCAAGATTTTAAACATCTCTCTCCCTCCTCCTCAGACTTCCAGAATAATAAAAAGCGTCTCTGTGTTTGCAAACACAGAGACGCTCGGACGCGCGGTTCCACTCTGTTTAGCCAAATGAAAAGCTTGGCTCCCTCAGCTCTTATAACGGAAGAGAATCCGCTCCATTCTACTACAGAGCATCTCTGCTTCGAAAGGAGGCTCCGAGGCGCATTTCAAAAGCATTAAGCATGAATCACTTCCAGCCAAGGTGACTCTCTCTGTAATGTTAATGCTTTTTACTTCTCCTCATCTACGCTTTATATATGGATTTGTTAATCATCATATTACAAAAAAGAAAAAATGTTAGTCAATTAGTTTTTCTAAGCGTTGAATCACTTTTTCTTTTCCAAGCAGCTGTATCGCGAGCGGCAGCTCCGGTCCGTGAGTTTGTCCTGTGGTAGCTACACGGATCGGCATAAATAATTTCTTGCCTTTCTGTCCCGTTGTTTTTTGTACCACTTTAATAGCGGCTTTAATGGATTCTGCATCCAATGTTTCGAGATTTTTCACTTCCTCTAAAAACGCCTTCAATACGGCTGGAACTTGTTCTTCCACTAATACAGCCCGCGCTTCTTCGTCATACTCGACATCTTCTTTAAAAAACAGCTTGGACAATTCTACAATCTCTGCTCCATAGCTCATCTGTTCTTGATATAAAGCAATTAATTGCCGAGCCCATTCCCGCTGCTCTCCGGTCATTTGCGCCGGCAAACAGCCCGCCTTGATTAAGTGAGGCAAAGACAGTTCTACAAGCCGATCTAAATCAAGCTTTTTAATATATTGGTTATTCATCCATGTCAGCTTCTGTTTATCAAACATCGAAGGAGATTTAGATAGGCGAGATACATCAAAAATACGAATGAGCTCTTCCTTCGTAAAGAGTTCTTCTTCTCCTTCTGGCGACCACCCTAATAAAGCAAAAAAGTTAAACATCGCTTCAGGAAGGTAGCCAAGCTCTTTATATTGAGAAACAAATTGAATAATGGATTCATCGCGTTTGGATAACTTTTTGCGCTGCTCATTTACAATCAATGTCATATGACCGTAGCGCGGTGGCTCCCAACCTAAATATTCATAAATCATCAACTGTTTTGGCGTGTTCGATAAATGTTCTTCGCCGCGAAATACATGAGTAATCTTCATTAAGTAATCATCTATGACCACCGCAAAGTTATAAGTCGGAATTCCGTTAGCTTTGACGATGACCCAGTCACCGATATCTTTTGATTCAAACACTACTTTGCCACGAACCATGTCTTCAAACTCGTATACTTTCCCTTCAGGTACTTTTATACGCAATGTATACGGCTTGCCTTCCGCCTCCAACTGCTGTACCTGTTCAGGCGTTAGATGACGGCATTTGCCACTATATTGCGGTGCTGCAATTCCCGCCGCCTTTTGGGCTTCACGTTCTTGCTCCAATTCTTCGGGCGTACAGAAGCATTTATAGGCATATCCTTTTTCTAATAGCTCATTTGCATACTGACGATATATATCAAGACGCTCTATCTGGCGATAAGGTCCATATCCTCCATCTTTGTCTACCGATTCATCGTAATCAATACCAAGCCATTTTAAATTCTCCAATTGAGACTGCTCTCCGCCGGGCACATTCCGTTCGATATCAGTGTCTTCGATTCGCACAATAAATTTCCCATTATGGTGGCGAGCAAACAAATAATTAAATAGAGCTGTGCGCGCTCCTCCGATATGTAAATGGCCAGTCGGACTCGGCGCATAACGCACTCTTACCTCTTGTGACATGTTAAGACCTCCATCAACATTTAACTGTGTATCGTTATTTTAACATTATACCACCACAAAGTTAAGCCATTATTGCCTTTGCAATAAAACAACCGCTTGAGCAGCAATGCCTTCTTCACGCCCAGTAAATCCAAGTTTTTCTGTCGTCGTCGCCTTCACATTTACTTGAGAGCGCTCCGCTTCTAATAACTCAGCCATTCTCTCTATCATTTGTTCAATATAAGGAGCCATTTTCGGTTTTTGTGCAATAATGGTACAGTCTAGATTGGCAAGCTTATACCCCTCTTTCTTAACGAGGTTCCAAACTTGCTGTAGCAATCGCGCGGAGTCGGCATCTTTATATTGTTGATCCGTATCTGGAAAATGCGTCCCAATATCGCCAGCACCAATGGCTCCTAAGCACGCGTCTGCCACAGCATGCAACAACACATCTGCATCTGAGTGACCAAGCAATCCTTTTTCATAAGGAATGCAAACACCGCCAATTATTAAAGGGCGGCCTGTTACTAATTGATGAACGTCAAATCCTTGCCCTATCCGAAACATATATTCACCTTGCTTCCTTTAATGATAAAATCGCTTCCGCAAATAGTAAGTCATCTGGCGTTGTTAATTTAATATTTCGATAATCTCCCTCCACAATTTTCACTTTTTTTCCCATCCGTTCAACAAGACTGGCATCATCTGTTCCGATATACCCTTCTTCCTGTGCCCGTTTATGCGCTTCTAAAACAAGGGAAACACGAAAAGCTTGTGGAGTCTGTACAGCCCACAAGCTAGAGCGCTCCACCGTTTCCTCAGCCATTCCATTCCTAACTTTTTTAACGGTGTCTTTCATAGGTACAGCGGGAATTGCCGCACCATGCTCTTGCGCTTCCTTCACTAATTCGTGTATTTTTTCTAGCCTAATAAACGGGCGGGCACCATCATGAATGAGGACAATCTCACCTTCTTTAACTGCCTGCAACCCATTGTAGACGCTATGTTGCCGTTCGATGCCACCACTGACGATCGAGATCACTTTTTTGATCCCGAACTTTTTCAGTAGCTCAACAAACAGCGGTCTTTCCGCTTCGTTTACTACCATAATGATTCCGCGACAATCGTCATCTTGTTCAAACACCTTTAACGTGTGTATAATGACAGGCTGATGCTGCAATTCAATCAGCAGTTTGTTCATGCCAGCCTTCATTCGCTTTCCCTGTCCTGCTGCCGGAATGACTACTTGATATAACATATGACTTATTCTCCTAGTCTACACTTATAATGCCTTTTGGAGAAGCTTGAGCTTCGCAAAAATCATTCTCCCTGCTGAAGTTTGTAACACACTAGTGACTAAGACGTCAACCCGTTTGCCTATATAATCTCTGCCGTCTTCGACAACAATCATCGTTCCGTCATCTAAATAGGCAACGCCCTGGTTATGCTCTTTTCCATCCTTAATGACTTGTACATTCAATTCTTCTCCCGGTAAAACAACCGGTTTAACTGCATTGGCCAAGTCGTTTATATTCAGGACTCTCACATTTTGCAGTTCACAGACTTTATTTAAATTGAAATCGTTCGTCACGACCACTCCTGATGTTAATTTCGCTAATTTCACTAGCTTGCTGTCCACTTCCTGAATGTCATCAAAATCGCCTTCATAAATCTCTACTTTCATTTCCAATTCTTTTTGAATGCGATTCAAAATATCAAGCCCGCGGCGGCCGCGATTTCGCTTCAGTACATCTGAGGAATCAGCAATATGCTGTAATTCTTCTAGAACAAAACGAGGAATAACAATCGTTCCCTCTAAAAATCCTGTTTGGCAAATATCAGCAATTCGTCCGTCAATAATCACGCTTGTATCAAGAATTTTTAAAGTACTGTTTTTTTGCTTGTCGCTTTCTTCTTCTGTTCCTTTTTTCTTAGACATACGACTAGAAATGGAAAATAAATTCATCAACTCATGGCGTTTCTTAAATCCTACCTGAAATCCTAAATAACCAAGCAAAATCGTTAAAAAAACTGGCAGCACGGTATTAACGACTTGAAATTGAAATGCTTTAAGCGGCATCACCACTAAAAATGCAACAAATAATCCAAAAATTAACCCTAAGCTTCCAAACAAAATATCTGTGACAGGCGCTTTTACCAGAGATTCTTCAATCCAGTGAATTAAACCCACTACATAATCAACTAGCCAAAAAGTCATGATAAAGAAAATAAGTGCTCCCAAAATCGCCAGCATATATGGATTGTTAAAAAATGAAAGATGATGGATATTCAGCAGTCGAAATATATTCGGAAGAAAAATAATTCCTAAGGTCCCTCCGACGACTAAGAAAAATAATTGGACTACTCTCTTTAACATCATACTTTCACCTCCTCAACTACATTATAAACAGTTTCCAATGTTTGAAACCAATGATAACACAGTTTTTAATCTTTTTTAAAAATTTGATACATGTTTGTAACGTTTATTCATACAGATTTTCTGTCTCCTAACGTGTATTCCAACGCTTCAGCGACATGAGACACCCCTATAATTTCCACTCCTTTTGGCGCCAGCCATCCTCCCAAATTATTTTTTGGAATAATAATACGATGAAATCCAAGCTTTACTGCTTCTTGAACTCGCTGCTCGATACGAGAGACTCGACGTACTTCTCCTGTCAGCCCCACCTCTCCGATGATGACATCTGATGGATTCGTCGGCAGATCGCGAAAGCTAGAAGCAATGCTTACAGCGATGGCTAAATCAATAGCTGGTTCATCTAATTTGACTCCCCCGGCTACTTTTAAATAAGCATCTTGGTTTTGCAGAAGCAACCCAACTCTTTTTTCTAGTACAGCCATCAGCAATGATACGCGGTTATGGTCAATTCCCGTCGCCATTCTTCTTGGATTGCCAAAGCTTGTTGGGGAAATTAACGCTTGAATTTCCACGAGCACGGGTCTTGTGCCCTCCATTGACGCTACTACCGTTGATCCTGCCACTCCGCTTGATCGTTCTTCCAAGAATACCTCTGAAGGGTTTTCAACCTCTAGCAGCCCCGTTTCTCTCATTTCAAAAATACCAATCTCATTAGTCGATCCAAATCGATTCTTCACTGCTCGTAAAATTCGGTACGTATGATGGCGCTCACCTTCAAAATACAAAACTGTATCTACCATATGCTCTAAAATTCTCGGTCCAGCAATGGAGCCTTCCTTTGTTACATGGCCGACAATAAAAATCGCAATTCCTTTTGTTTTAGCGATTCGCATCAATTCCCCTGTACACTCCCTGACTTGAGAAACGCTGCCGGGAGCTGATGTAATCTCGGCTCGATAGATCGTTTGAATGGAATCAATTACTACAAAGTCAGGTTGAATTTCTTCAATCGCTTGATGAATATATTCCAAGTCTGTTTCTGATAATACATACAGCTCATTAGCGGAAATACCCAAACGGTCAGCACGCAGCTTCGTTTGCTTGACTGATTCTTCCCCGGAAATATATAGCACTTTATATTGATTCAACGCCAATTGTGCAGACACCTGCAAAAGAATGGTTGATTTTCCGATACCAGGATCACCGCCGATAAGAACGAGAGAACCTTTAACGATTCCGCCACCTAACACGCGATTAAATTCCGCAAGATCCGTTACCATTCTTGGCTCCTGTGCTGTTGCTACGGTTGTAATCGACACTGGCTTGGATATAGAAGAAGGAGCAGTATGAACAAATACTCCCCTTGCTGCTGGTTTTCCTCTCTCAATTTCCTCAACCATAGAGTTCCACGTCTGACAACCTGGACACTTTCCCATCCATTTGGCTGATTCATATCCGCATTCTTGACATACAAATTTCGTTTTCTTTTTCATAACAGCTAATTCCTCTCTATTCGCAAATGCAAAAAGAAGGTATGCGCCAATCTACTTCTGCCGCATACCTTGCTGCCACCTTTTACTGAACGGTTTGTTCTGATAAAACTACAAATTCTCCGTCTTTGACATCTACAATGACTTTTTGCCCTTTTGTGATCGTTCCTTTCAACAGCTCTTCAGATAAGCGGTCTTCAATGTGTTTTTGTAAAGCTCGGCGCAATGGACGAGCACCATATTCTGGGTCATGTCCTTCTTCAGCAATTTTTGCAATCGTTGCTTCCGTCAATTCTAATTCAATATCTTGCTCTGTTAAACGTTTTACAAGCTGATCGGCCATAAGATGAACAATTTTTGCTAAATGTTGTTTTTCTAATGAGTGGAATACAATAATTTCATCAATACGATTCAAAAACTCTGGACGGAACGCTTTTTTCAATTCATCCATGACTTTACCCTTCATGTCTTTATATTTCTGGCTTTCATCTTGAACATTAAAGCCTACATACTTATTTCGTTTCAGGGCATCAGCTCCCACATTGGATGTCATAATCACAATCGTATTGCGGAAATCAACCGTTCTTCCTTTTGAATCTGTTAAACGTCCGTCTTCTAATACCTGCAAAAGAATATTAAATACATCTGGATGTGCTTTTTCCATCTCATCCAATAAAACGACCGAGTACGGTTTACGGCGAACTTTTTCTGTCAATTGTCCTCCTTCTTCATATCCGACATATCCAGGAGGAGAACCAACAAGTCGAGAAGTAGAATGCTTCTCCATATACTCGGACATATCGATGCGAATCAACGCATCCTCATCTCCAAACATCGCTTCTGCCAGTGCTCGTGCTAACTCTGTTTTTCCTACCCCAGTTGGTCCAAGGAAGATAAATGAACCGATTGGACGCTTTGGATCCTTTAATCCTGCACGGGCACGTCGGACCGCCTTCGCCACTGCTTTCACTGCTTCTTCCTGTCCAATCACTCGCGAATGCAAAATTTCTTCAAGCTTTAACAACCGTTCTGTTTCTGTTTGCGCCAATTTCGATACAGGTATTCCTGTCCAGCTAGATACAACCAAAGCAATATCCTCTACTGTTACTTCCGAATTTTCTTGACCTTGCTTTTCTTTCCAAGCGCGTTTTGTTTCTTCTAATTCCTCACGCAAACGTTGTTCCGTATCGCGCAATGAAGCAGCTTTTTCAAATTCCTGACTCTGAACAGCAGCGTCTTTTTCTTTACGAACCTCTTCTAACTTTTGTTCCAACTCTTTTAAATTAGGAGGAGCGGTAAAAGAACGAAGACGCACTTTTGAGCATGCCTCATCAATTAAATCAATGGCTTTATCTGGGAGAAAGCGATCTGTAATATATCGATCTGATAGCTTCACTGCTTGAATAATTGCTTCATCAGAAATCGAGACACGATGATGCGCTTCATATCGGTCACGTAACCCTTTTAAAATTTGAATGGACTCTTCAACAGTCGGTTCATCAACATAAATTGGCTGGAAACGGCGTTCTAGCGCAGCATCCTTCTCGATATATTTCCGGTATTCATCTAACGTTGTAGCACCGATACACTGCAATTCACCACGAGCTAATGAAGGTTTTAAAATGTTTGAAGCATCAATAGCTCCTTCCGCTCCCCCTGCGCCAATGAGCGTATGCAGCTCATCAATAAATAAAATAATATTTCCTGCTTGACGAATTTCATCCATAACTTTTTTCAAGCGGTCTTCAAATTCACCGCGATATTTGGTTCCGGCAACAACTGTCCCCATGTCTAACGTCATGACTCGCTTGTCTCGTAACGTTTCAGGAACTTCATTATTGACAATTTGCTGCGCCAATCCTTCTGCAATCGCTGTTTTACCTACACCAGGTTCACCGATTAATACCGGGTTGTTTTTCGTGCGTCGGCTTAATACTTCAATCACACGTTGAATCTCTTTACTTCTTCCGATGACAGGATCTAAGCTGCCTTCGCGAGCAATGGCTGTTAAATCGCGAGCAAGACTGTCTAGCGTCGGTGTACTCACATGGGAAGCACTGCCTTGGTGTCCGGAAACAGACTCATTGCTTCCCAATAGTTGTAACACTTGTTGACGTGCTTTATTCAAGCTTACCCCTAAATTATTGAGAACACGAGCGGCGACTCCCTCTCCTTCACGAATTAAGCCAAGCAAAATATGCTCTGTACCTACATACGAATGTCCAAGCTTTCTGGCTTCATCCATAGAAAGCTCAATCACTTTTTTGGCACGTGGCGTATAGTGAATCGTTTGCGACACCTCATGTCCTCGACCAATCAATGCTTCTACTTCCTTCTGAATCTTTTCTGGTCCTAACCCCAAAGCAATTAAAGCTTTAGCGGCAATCCCTTCTCCCTCGCGAATCAATCCAAGCAAAATATGCTCCGTGCCAATGTTATTGTGACCAAGACGTACCGCTTCTTCTTGAGCTAAAGCCAACACTTTTTGCGCCCGTTCTGTGAATCTACCGAACATCATTTTCATCACCCTCCATTGCTTTTCGTTCTTCCATTTTTAAACGTTCTCGAATCAAAGTAGCTCGAAGAACATCCCGTTCATTAGGTCTTAATGCTCCGCCAGCATATTGCTGTAAGAATCCCGGCTGCATTAAAATCATCAGCTCATTTAGAATGCTCCGAGAAATGTTTTTAATATACCCTAAATCAATTCCCAAACGTACATCCGATAAACATTGGGCCGCTTCCTTCGATTCGATAACACGGCAATTGGTCAAGATGCCATAGGAGCGAAAGACTCTGTCTTCTAATTGTATGTTTAAAGTTTTGACTAATGCCTCTCTTGCCATTCTTTCCTGAGCAATTAATTGTTGAACAACACTTTTTAAATCCTCCACAATATCTTCTTCTGATTTGCCAAGCGTAATTTGATTTGATATTTGGAATATATTCCCTAAGGCCTCACTTCCTTCTCCATACGTTCCTCGTACCACTAATCCTAGTTGGCTAATGGCCGGAATGATTTGGTTCATTTGCTGTGTTAGAATCAGAGCCGGTAAATGCATCATTACCGATGCTCTTAATCCTGTTCCTACATTTGTAGGACAGCTTGTTAAATAACCTTTCTTTTCATCAAATGCGTAATTGACATGCATTTCAATCCAATCATCCAGCGCATTGGCCATCTCTAAAGCTTCTGTCAGTTGCAGTCCTGGAAATAAACATTGAATACGAATATGGTCCTCCTCGTTAATCATAATGCTTACCTCTTCATTTTCCGACAGCAAGCATGCTCCGAATGGGCAATCTTCCGCTAAATGTGGACTAATTAAATGTTTTTCAACCAATACCCTTTTTTCGATCGTTTGGAGCTCATTCATTTTTAAAAGCTCAAATCTACCAACTACAGGATGTGATTGGCGTGCAAATGTCTGTTCAAATTGCTGTACGATATGCTGGGCTTCTTCGTTGCCAAAAACAGTGGGAAACTGGTAATCTACAATATTCCTTGCAAGCCGAATCCGACTGCTCAATACAATGTCTGAGTCCGGACCTTCTTGGTTCATCCAAGAGCTTACTGCTGTATTCAAAAACTTCTCAAGCGACACAATCAGCCCTCCTCCCCATGTTTACTTACACGTGATTCAAGCAAACGAATTTGATCGCGAACTTCAGCTGCTTTTTCAAACTCTTCTCTGGCAATAAGCTCTTGCAGTTTTTGTTTTAAATGAGCGATTTGTTTACGAATATAAATACTGCCACCGATTCGTCTTGGAATTTTCCCTGCATGAGTAGTATTGCCACTATGAAGTCGTTTCAATATCGGCTGCAGCTGTTTAGCGAATGTATGATAGCAATGAGAGCAGCCAAAACGGCCGATTTTGGCGAATTGATTATATGTCATGTTGCAGCGTTCACATTGCAAAATTTCAATGCTTTGAAATGCATTTTGCTTGGCTCCCTTTGTAGGAGCTTCAAAATTTAATAGACCTGCCAATAAATTTTGCAAAGAGAATCCTGCATTTCCATGAAACATAAAAACGTCCCCGTGCTCTTGAGCACAATGTTCGCAAAGATGAAATTCTGTCTTTTCACCATTGATAATTTTCGTAAAATGCATCGTGGCCGGTCTCTGCTTACATTCTTGGCATATCAAAGATCTCACCTCTTTCTATTTATACTTCAAAGACATTAACATGGCTTTTAACATTCTAGCTCTCAACTCATCTCTTTGAGGCAAGTCAATATATAAAACAGATCGATCCATTACGCTCAGCATAATATTTGCCTCTCGTTCAGAAATGACTTTTTCTTCAACAAGTCGGCGAATAATATCCTCTGCACTCGATTGACTGACATGATGACGAATTAAAGATAATAGCTGATCAATTAATTGCGATTCATTTTTTGTTTTCACTTTTATAATTCGAATATAGCCTCCACCGCCACGCTTGCTTTCTACAATATAGCCTCGTTCCAAAGTAAAGCGTGTATTAATGACATAATTAATCTGTGAAGGAACGCACTGAAATTTATCGGCGATTTCACTTCGTTTAATCTCAACAATTTCTTGTTCACTCATATTTAAAACTTGCTTTAAATATTGTTCGATAATATCAGAAATGTTTCTCACCCTACCCCTCCTTGCTTAGGTAGTTGACTTTGACTATATTTGACCTTAATTTTACTATATAGCAGATATAAAAAAAATGCAACAAACAAGAGCAGATAATCATATGATTGCCGATTTTCCGAATTTAAAACAAAAGCAGTATGAATTAATTCGATAACATATGCTAAAAATCCTTTATATCAAGAAAAAAGTTATAATTATGAAGCAAGGACATATCTCAACATGCCAATGCTCAAAGATCCGTCTTTAAAGCAGTAAACCATTCAACAAAGGAAAACATTCTTCATCAAACGATGGAAACTGGTATCTGCACTTTTTCAGAGTTTTCGCATGTGCAGCAAAGCATATTCAATCCGTAGAATATGTCAATTAAGCTGTTTTTGAATGAGAGAGAAGCACAGGAACCAAGGAGTTTGACGTGGTCATTCACATGATTTAACGTTTAATATGCTCGAGGATATGATATGGGGTGAATAAGAGGTTCAAATTTTAATCAGTGAAAACCAATCGTATCGAAAAAACGAAATGTACAATTTTATTGTGAATATGTCGCAAAGCGCATCATAAATGCATAAAGACATATAAAAACCCACTCACTCCCTTGAAAATCCTATACAGCGACCAATAAGCTCCAAAGAGTGGACATTATGCGTTCTAATTTGATTAAAGAACAGGCATGTGGGAGATCAAATCTCTTTTGAATGCATTCTTCCAATAGATCCATCGGCTTTCTTTGTTTGGCACGCCGTATACAACAGAGAGGCCGCCGATTTTAAAAAGGCATTACTCAGGTGCTTATTTTTAAAAACGTATTTTGCGCTCGATTCGTTGCGAGAGTTGATGTGAGTCCTTCAGTGGTTTGATTATTGTCGCCACCTTTGTGGACTAGCGACGTTCTGCATGTTTCGACGCTTTCTCGTACAAGACAATGGTTTCAAGAGCAAGAGTTTCCGGAATCTCATGCTCAACTGCTTATGCATTTAAGTGTCAAGCAGCCTTCAGCTGTGTGGATTGACAATATGGCACTCCGAAGCAGCCCCTATGATTCTCAAATGAGAGGAAGGATGATGCCCACTCTTATCACTTGTTTAAGGGCTATCAACTTTATACAGGTATCACCGCAGACGAAATCGTAGTCTCCCATATGCTTACACCCCCCAATCGACATGACGCGGCAGTCACGCCAGAGGTTTTTTCAGCTCTCAAAGACTGGAACATTCGGTTTGCTTTAGGAGATGCCGCCTATGACAGCAAGAAAGTTCAAACTATCGCCCGCCGAGAACATAGGAGTGTTTTTGGGTCACCTCGAAATCAAAAGAACGAATATGACTCCAGGGTTGTTGAAGGTGACATTTGGAAAACAG
>NZ_CP015435.1:2567500-2570000 GCF_001634265.1 Anoxybacillus sp. B2M1
ACTTGTTCTTCCCTAACAACAGAGCTTTACAATCCGAAGACCTTCTTCGCTCACGCGGCGTTGCTCCGTCAGACTTTCGTCCATTGCGGAAGATTCCCTACTGCTGCCTCCCGTAGGAGTCTGGGCCGTGTCTCAGTCCCAGTGTGGCCGATCACCCTCTCAGGTCGGCTACGCATCGTCGCCTTGGTGAGCCGTTACCTCACCAACTAGCTAATGCGCCGCGGGCCCATCCGTAAGTGACAGCCGAAGCCGCCTTTCAACTAAAGACCATGCGGTCTTCAGGGTTATCGGGTATTAGCTCCGGTTTCCCGAAGTTATCCCCGTCTTACGGGCAGGTTGCCCACGTGTTACTCACCCGTCCGCCGCTAACCGAACAGAAGCAAGCTTCTATTCGGTCCGCTCGACTTGCATGTATTAGGCACGCCGCCAGCGTTCGTCCTGAGCCAGGATCAAACTCTCCAAAAGAAAGTTGATTGGCTATTATCTTATTTCGGTTGACCATACCGAAATTTTTCGATTAACGCTTCGTTTTGTTCAGTTTTCAAAGAACATTATTTGGTGGAGCCTATCGGGATCGAACCGATGACCTCCTGCGTGCAAAGCAGGCGCTCTCCCAGCTGAGCTAAGGCCCCTTCGTTCCAAATGGTCGGGAAGACAGGATTCGAACCTGCGACCCCATGGTCCCAAACCATGTGCTCTACCAAGCTGAGCTACTTCCCGCATGGCGCGCTCGAGAGGATTCGAACCCCTAACCTTCTGATCCGTAGTCAGATGCTCTATCCAATTGAGCTACGAGCGCAGATGCCGAGGGCCGGACTCGAACCGGCACGGTAGTCACCTACCGCAGGATTTTAAGTCCTGTGCGTCTGCCAATTCCGCCACCCCGGCGTGGCTGGAGCGGAAGACGGGACTCGAACCCGCGACCCCCACCTTGGCAAGGTGGTGTTCTACCACTGAACTACTTCCGCATTGGCTCCTTATTTTTTATCATGGTGCGGGTGGAGGGACTTGAACCCCCACGCCGTGAGGCGCCAGATCCTAAGTCTGGTGCGTCTGCCAATTCCGCCACACCCGCAAAAAAAGTGAGCCATGGAGGACTCGAACCTCCGACCCTCTGATTAAAAGTCAGATGCTCTACCTGCTGAGCTAATGGCTCCTATATTCTGTTATGGTGCCGGCTGCAGGACTTGAACCCGCAACCTACTGATTACAAGTCAGTTGCTCTACCAATTGAGCTAAGCCGGCATGATAGATAGAAATGGAACTATAAAAAGGATCGGTTTTGTGCCTCTTCCTCTCCAAGACATTCCAAGATGTCCAATGCGTCGAGGCAACTCGCAGTCATTTCACCGATGCTTCGCTCGTCTCTACCAATTGAGCTAAGCCGGCGTCATCTATACTAGTTTTCATTGAAATAATGGTGGAGGATGACGGGATCGAACCGCCGACCCCTTGCTTGTAAGGCAAGTGCTCTCCCAGCTGAGCTAATCCTCCGATATGTAGCGCCTAGCAACGTCCTACTCTTGCAGGGGCGTTAGCCCCAACTACCATCGGCGCTGGAGAGCTTAACTTCCGTGTTCGGGATGGGAACGGGTGTGACCTCTCCGCCATCGTCACTAGGCTTGTTATTTCAAACAGACAAGTATTATTATAATGAGCATTTCGCTCGTGTCAAGAACTTTTTGGTTCTTTCAAAACTAGATAACAGATCAGGGAAGAAAGGATAGGCGGTGCTTTTCTTGATGTCTAGCTCCGCTTTTCGTATTGTCTAGTTCCAGCTCGCAGCGCCTCGTGGAAAATCACCTTCCTCCATCGACATGCAAGCATGTCTCGTCGGAAGAATATTTTCCTTCCGGCGCTAAGCGCTCGCTTCCACTTTTCGTATTGCCTAGTTCCGCAAGCTGCCTCCTACGGTCGTTTCCGCTTCTTCTGTCCAAGTCTCCTGACTTGTCCGTCAGAAGCTTGAACGCCCTATGGATGCAAGCGAGCTTGCTCCCCTTTTCGTATTGGTTAAGTCCTCGATCGATTAGTATCCGTCAGCTGCACGTGTCGCCACGCTTCCACCTCGGACCTATCTACCTCGTCATCTTCGAGGGATCTTACTTGCTTATGCAATGGGAAATCTCATCTTGAGGGGGGCTTCACGCTTAGATGCTTTCAGCGCTTATCCCTTCCGCACATAGCTACCCAGCGGTGCCCTTGGCAGGACAACTGGTACACCAGCGGTGCGTCCATCCCGGTCCTCTCGTACTAAGGACAGCTCCTCTCAAATTTCCTGCGCCCGCGACGGATAGGGACCGAACTGTCTCACGACGTTCTGAACCCAGCTCGCGTACCGCTTTAATGGGCGAACAGCCCAACCCTTGGGACCGACTACAGCCCCAGGATGCGATGAGCCGACATCGAGGTGCCAAACCTCCCCGTCGATGTGGACTCTTGGGGGAGATAAGCCTGTTATCCCCGGGGTAGCTTTTATCCGTTGAGCGATGGCCCTTCCATG
>NZ_CP015435.1:2575000-2630000 GCF_001634265.1 Anoxybacillus sp. B2M1
AAAGTCGGCTGAATGAGTTTATCTTCTACCTTTTGCTCGAAAAACTCATTGACAATATGACCAAATGTCATATGTGGCGCTACCTCCACGCCATGTTGTTTTGCCAATTCGCGAGCTTGCTCATCCGCCATTTGCTGCCAAAAATCTACTCCCACATATTCTTTAATAGCATCCACCATGTGAAGCCGTTTCCATTGTGGGGTTAAGTCTACTTCGTGCTCTCCGTATTGAATTTTTGTTGTACCTAGTACTTCTTGAGCGATATGGGCAATCATATTTTCCGTCAGGTTCATAATATCTTGATAATCCGCATACGCTTCATATAACTCAAGCATCGTGAATTCTGGATTATGTCGTGTAGAAACTCCTTCATTGCGGAATACACGGCCAATTTCATATACTTTTTCTAATCCACCTACAATAAGCCGTTTCAAATGCAATTCAATGGCGATCCGCATATATAGCGGGATATCTAGAGCATTATGATGCGTAATAAACGGACGCGCCGCTGCTCCTCCAGCGATGGAATGCATCATCGGTGTCTCTACTTCCAAATATCCATGCGTATCTAAATAACGACGCATCGATTGAATAATTAAACTACGAGTAATAAATGTATTTTTGCTTTCTGGATTTACAATTAAATCCAGATAACGCTGACGATAACGCTGTTCAATATCCTTCAAGCCATGATATTTTTCTGGAAGAGGCCGCAAAGACTTTGTTAGCAACTCATAAGCGGATACTTTAATCGACAATTCGCCTACTTTAGTTTTAAAAACGGTTCCTTGAACACCAACGATATCTCCTAGATCGGAAGTATCAAATATTTCATATTGTTCTTCACCAACATCATCTTTTCGCACATAAATTTGAATTTGACCTGTCAAATCTTGAATATGGGCAAATCCAGCTTTCCCTTTTCCCCTTTTTGTCATAATGCGGCCTGCAATGGCTACCTGGATCTTCTTTTCTTCCAATTCATCTTTTGATAAATCCCCATATAATTCAAAAAGCTCTTCGGCTTTATGCGTGCGTTCAAATCGTTTTCCAAATGGGTCAATACCCTTCTGTCTTAGTTTGCTTAGTTTTTCTCGACGTACTCGTAATTGGTCATTCAATTCTTCGTGACTCATATTCCATTCACTCCATTTTTTTAATTTATTAAAAATACTGTCAGCAAAGGCTGACAGTAAATAGTCATGACATATATTCCTTCACTTACACAGCCTGCGCATCACTCTGTTGTTTTGCTTCTACTTCTTCAACAAACTGTCTTAAAAGACTGACCAGCTCTTCCCGAGTATTGCATTCGTTAATGGCATTTCTTACCCTTGCATTTCCACGTACGCCTTTTAAATACCAAGCGGCGTGTTTGCGCATTTCTTTGACTGCAATATGCTCATTTTTTAAAGCAATGAGACGATCTAAATGCAAAATGCACACATCTATTTTTTCTCGGACAGATGGCTCTGGTATCAATTCTCCAGTTTCTAAATAGCGAACTGTTCGATAAATCATCCATGGATTTCCCAAAGCAGCACGACCGATCATAACACCGTCAACGCCTATTTCATCAAGCATTCTTTTGGCATCTTGAGGAGTTTGTACGTCTCCATTTCCAATCACCGGAATATTAACAGCTTCTTTTACCTGTTTAATGATATTCCAATCTGCTTTTCCTTCGTACATTTGCACTCTTGTTCTCCCGTGAACAGCAACAGCCTTGCCGCCTGCGCGCTCTACTGCTTGGGCATTTTCCACTGCATAAATATGATCTTCGTCCCAGCCGATACGCATTTTTACTGTTACAGGTTTTTCAACCGCATCGACGACAGCACTTACGACATCATAAATTTTATTCGGATCTAGCAACCATTTAGCTCCAGCGTCACATTTTGTGATTTTTGGAACAGGACATCCCATATTAATATCAATAATATCAGCATTTGTATTTTTATCGACAAATTTCGCTGCCTCGACAAGCGTTTCCTTCTCTCCGCCAAAAATTTGCAAACTTAGCGGCTTTTCACGTTCATCAATATAAAGCATATTTAATGTTTTTTCATTATTGAACAAAATTCCTTTATCACTGACCATTTCTGCGCAGACCAAACCCGCACCAAATTCCTTCACCGTCAGGCGGAACGCAGAATTACACACTCCTGCCATTGGCGCTAGAACAACACGGTTATTGATCTGAACATCACCAATTTTAAACATTTCTTGCCCTCCTTTCTTCTCCCGCTATGATCTCTGGTGGCGAGAGTTCCTCAACCGTAATGTTTAAGCATTGAGCTACCATTTGCAAAAACTGTTCTGTCGGCAAGCGATTGCCTCGTTCAATTTCCCCTAACACCGATACAGAAATGCCCAACTGTTTGGCAAATCTCTCTTGTGTGTAGCCTTTTAGCTTTCGAAAAGCGCGAATACGTCTCCCCCACTTTTCTGCTTCCATAAATATACCCCTTCTTTATTTAATAATTGATCTATACATAACGATAAATCACCATTCAAATTTGGAATGTATATTCTCTCATTAAGCTCAAACAACGGGACTAATACAAACGCTCTTTCTGCCATTCGCGGATGCGGAATGGTAAGTCGTTCTGTTTCAATATTTTCATGATTATATAATAAAATGTCAAGGTCTATCGTACGCGGTCCCCAGCGAATCTCTCGTTTTCGCCCAAGCTCCTGCTCAATTTTTTGCGTTTCTTCCAATAGTTCAAAAGGAGATAGCAATGTCTGAATTTGCACAACCATATTTAAAAATTTGTTCTGTTGGATGTAGCCAACCGGATCCGTTTCATAAATAGAAGAAGTTTGAATCACAGAGATTTGCGGATGTTCCGCTAGTTTTTGAACAGCTTTGTATAAATAAAGCATACGTTGTCCAATATTAGATCCCAAGGCAATATATGCGCAGTTTTCCATTTAACGTCTCCTTACTATTTCTACCGCTACAGATTGGTAATGGCCTTTAATAGGCGGGTTCGGCTTTACAACTTTGACCGTGCATTGCAGAATCGAAGAAAACGCAGATAAAACACGGCAAGCAATTTGTTCCGCTACCGCCTCAATCAGTTTAAAGCGCTGCTCCTCGACGATTTCACGGCATATTTCATATAGAGCGGCATAATTAATCGTATCATCTAAACAATCGCTTTCTCCTGCTTTTTTCAAGTCTGTCTCAATCACTAAATCCACTATAAATCGCTGCCCCAATCTATTTTCTTCTGGGATGGCCCCGTGATATCCATAAAACTCCATTGCGTTTAGATAAATTTTATCGATGACCATCGCCCCCTTTGCCTATCATGGCATCCATCATTTTTGCCATTCTAGCGATCGGCTGAACATCGTGGACACGAACGATGTGAACCCCTTTCGCAATCCCTAAACAAATCGTGGCTCCCGTCCCTTCCATACGCTCATGAACTGGCAAATCAAGAACATGGCCGATAAATGATTTTCGCGATGTTCCTAATAACAATGGATAGCCTAATTGTACAAACTTGTCCAAATGTCTCATGACTTGCAAATTATGCTCGGCTGTTTTTGCAAATCCGATGCCCGGGTCTAAAATAATATTTTCGTCCTTCACCCCAGCTTTTTTGGCTAACTCCACACTTTCCAACAGATCGGAAATCATATCGTTAATTAAGTCTCTATAATCTACTTGATGGCGATTATGCATTAAAATAATCGGCACTTGATAATGGGCAGCTACTTCTGCCATTTTCGTATCGGCTTTAGCCCCCCATATATCGTTAATTATATGCGCTCCCGCCTCAATAGCTTGCTTCGCTACTTCTGCCTTGTAAGTGTCTACAGAAATAGGAACCTTTATTTCATTGGCCAACGCTTTTACTACAGGTATCACTCGTTTTAATTCTTCTTCTAGTGCTATTTTCTCAGCTCCGGGGCGCGTCGATTCCCCCCCAATATCAATAATATCTGCTCCAGCATCTACCAATTGCTTGGCATGTTCAACAGCGCGATCGATTGCATTAAATTTTCCTCCATCCGAAAATGAATCAGGTGTTACATTTAAAATTCCCATGATGATTGTTTTTTGCTTTATATCAAGTGTATACGGTCCACACTGAATCACATTCATTTTTCCATACTGATCCTTTCTGTTAATTGATATCTTGTCCATAAAGAATGTGTGAAGCGAGCATAATGGGCCTTCAAAGATTGAACAAAGACGCCGCGTTCACCCGGATAAACGAAATGATCGATTCGCGAAACGGGAACAATTTCTTGAATTGAGTTCGTTAAAAATACCTCTTCTGCTTGTTCTAAATCCTTTAAGGTGTAAAGTCCTTCTTCACAGCGAATTCCTGAAACGCCGAGCATAGCCATGACAAACTGTCGTGTAACTCCATTTAAAATTCCTGTTTCTAGCGCTGGAGTATATACAATTCCGTCTTTCACCCAAAACAGATTGGAGACAATTCCTTCAGCAAGAAAGCCATAATCATTCAGAAAAATCCCTTCCATGTGAGGATGGTTTCTCATCTCGCGCTTACCAAGCACATTATTAAAATAATGATGCGATTTAAGACGCGTTTCTCCCTCAGGACTATTTCTCCTTGTTTTTAAAATGGTACCCATTTTTTCTTTTACAGCTATTTCCGGTAATGATTTCATATATACAATAACAGTCGGCTCAGTATATGCATCGATTTGCAAACCAATATCGCCAATTCCCGCTGAGATATTTAAGCGAATATAAGCATCTTCTAAGCGATTAGCTGCTAATAGCTGCTGAATGATTGCGATTGTCTCTTCCCGGCTAACTGAAAAACGGATTTGCATATCCACTAAACTTTTATGAAGGCGTGCAAGATGGTCATCCAGTAAAAACGGATGACGATTATAAGTACGAAAGGTTTCAAAGACTCCTAATCCATACATAAAGCCGTGATCAAATGGCGAAATACGGGCCTGTTCATTCGGAATAACTTCACCATTTATATATACATACATGGATTATCGATTCCTTTTATATGTTTGAATAAAATTGTTCAAAAGCTCCATCCCATATACAGTCATGATCGACTCTGGATGAAACTGAACCCCCTCTATAGGCAGCGTTTTATGACGGATTGCCATAATCTCGTCGTCTTCTGTCCACGCTGAAATGTCAAAGCATTCAGGCAATGTTTCTTTTTTTACAATTAATGAATGGTAGCGGGTAGCTGTAAATGGATTTGGAACCTCCGAAAAAATCGTTTTTCCATCATGTAAGATTTGTGATGTTTTTCCATGCATCAGCTTTTCCGCGCGAACCACTTCCCCGCCAAATACTTGTGCAATGGATTGATGGCCGAGACACACTCCGAAAATAGGAATTTTGCCAGCGAAGTGCTCAATGGCTGCCAAGCTGACCCCCGCTTCATTCGGACTGCATGGCCCAGGGGAGATCATTAGAAAATCAGGATTCAATTGTTGTATGCCCTGCACATCGATCTCATCATTTCGTTTGACAATTAACTCCTCACCTAATTCTCCTAAATATTGAACTAAATTGTACGTAAATGAATCATAGTTATCGATCATTAAAATCATCTTTTCTCACCTCGTCATAAATAATCGCTCTGCTTCGCTCATCTCTTTTGCTTGCCACAGGGCTCTTGCTTTTTTCAAACATTCTTTGTATTCATGCGGTGGACGAGAATCAATAACAATCCCGGCGCCAGCTTGTACGTGCGCCATCCCGTCTTTGGCGATCATGGTTCGAATCGCAATATTAAACTCCATATCTCCATTAAAGCCGATCCAACCAATTGATCCGGTATAGATTCCGCGTCGCACTGGCTCTAATTCCTCAATGATTTCCATCGTGCGCACTTTTGGAGCCCCGGTAATCGTCCCGCCTGGAAATACGGCCTTTATCACATCAAAAACATCTTTTTCCTTTTTCATTTCTCCTGATACATGCGATACAATATGCATGACATGAGAATATGCTTCAATGGTCATCCATTCATCTACTTTTACTGTACCATATTTGCATACTCTGCCTAAATCATTGCGCTCTAAATCAACAAGCATGAGATGCTCTGCTCGCTCTTTCTCGTTTTCTAACAACTGATTAGCGATTTGTTGATCCTCCTCCGCTGTACTGCCTCGCGAACGTGTCCCCGCAATCGGTCTTGTACTCAGACGAGATTTCCGCTTTTTTATGAGCAATTCTGGTGAGCCGCTCACCACCTGAAATTCCGGAAAATGAAGGTACCCCATATATGGAGAAGGATTTAACAGACGCAGCTTTTCATAAATGTGAAATGGATGTGTGAACAAAGGCTTGGATTGCCGCACTGACAGGTTGACTTGAAACACATCTCCTTGCCCGATATATTGCCGAACTTTTTCAACCGCCTCCATAAACTCCGTTTCTGTCATGGAAACAGATTCGCTTTGCGCCTTTGGAGTAAAAAACCACCCATTCGGCTGCTTGCTCTCCTGTAACCATAAGAATTCATAAAGCGAAAGACGCTTTTGTGCATCTTCTTGTTCTTCCTCTACATAATGAACAATGAGATGCAGAGCTTGTTCCTCATGATCATAAACAACAATATCGTCAAAAATTAAAAAATAAAGATCTGGAACTTTAAGATCATCCTCTGCTTGGGAAGGAAGGCGTTCGATATAGCGGACACAATCATAGCTAACATAGCCCATCAATCCTCCTTGAAAATCGGGACCATCATCATCAAAATCCGTCTTCCATTGCGCAAACCATTGCTTTAGTAAATGTAACGGATTTCCTTGTAGCTTCATTTCTTCTCCTCGATAGCGAAGCAAAAGCTCCTGTCCGCTTCCTTGTACCATTCCGGCTGGGCGCAAGCCGATAATGCTGTAACGCCCGGAACGTCCACTTTCTAGCAAAATATGATAAGGCTCAGCTTGTGCGAGCCATTGATATTGTTTGAACCAATCCTTATGCTGATAAGCAATCTTTTTTTTGAGTATTCGCCTCTGTCTCATAAAAGATCAATACCTCCCTTCCTTTGTTGCACCATACTTATTGTACTATAAAAAAATTTCGACAGGGAGTACTCCCTGCCGAGATATGCGACTTTTCCTTATTCTTCGAATTGATATAGCGCTGTACTTAAGTAACGTTCTCCATTACTTGGAACAATTGCTAATACTTTTTTTCCTTTTCCAAGCTGCTTGGCCACCTTTAGCGCCGCATGGATAGCTGCCCCTGATGAAATGCCTCCTAAAATTCCTTCTTCGCGGGCAGCGCGGCGAGCAGCCTCAAATGCTTCCTCTGTCTTCACAGCAATGACTTCATCGTAAATATCCGTATTTAAAATATCTGGGACAAATCCAGCTCCAATGCCTTGAATTTTATGCGGTCCCGGTTTTCCTCCTGATAACACAGGGGAATCTGCAGGCTCTACTGCATAAATTTTAATATTTGGGTAGGCTTCACGCAGTACCTCGCCAGCTCCTGTAATGGTTCCACCAGTACCGATTCCAGCAATAAACGCATCCAGCTGATCGCCCATTTGCTCTACAATTTCTTTTCCTGTCGTAATTCGATGGATTTCCGGGTTCGCTTCGTTTTTAAATTGCTGCGGCATAAAATAGCCGTGTTCTTTAGCCAACTCTTCCGCTTTGTTGATCGCTCCTCGCATTCCTTCACTGCCTGGTGTCAATATAAGCTCCGCACCATATGCCCGCAATAGATTACGGCGTTCCAAGCTCATTGTATCAGGCATGACCAGAATGGCTTTATATCCTTTCGCAGCCGCTACCATCGCTAAGCCAATTCCAGTATTGCCGCTTGTCGGCTCAATAAGTGTATCTCCTGGCTTTAGCTTTCCTTCTCTTTCAGCAGCTTCAATCATTGCTAAAGCAATACGGTCTTTCACGCTGCTGCCTGGATTCATAAATTCCAGCTTTACGTATACATCTGCGCTGTCTTCGTCCACGATGCGATTTAATTTTACTGCTGGTGTGTCTCCGATTAATTCTGTAATAGAGTTTACTGCACGTGCCATTTTTTATCCACCCCTAATCCCGAGTAATTTTATAGAATTTGTTTAAAATTTATCAACTATTTTCTCAATTGTCAATTATTTAATTTTTTACTCGGTCGACGATTCAGCCATTTTCTTTAATTCATATAGCTCCCGTGTTGTAAAATGATACGCTTCATTGCAAAAATGGCACATTGCCTCAGCCTGCCCTTCTTCATCAATAATCGCTTGAATTTCTTCGGGGCCTAAGCTGATAAGGGCATTTGCAATTCTTTCTCGTGAACAGCTGCATACAAAAGCAACGGGAAGCGTTTCAAGAATTTTTACATTTCCTTTGCCTAGCAATTCTTCTAAAATCTCTTCAGGAGTCACTCCTTTTTCAATCATTTTTGAAACCGGAGGAATGGCTTGAAGCCTTCGTTCAATTTCATGAATCGTTTGTTCTTCTGTATTAGGCATCAGCTGAATAATAAATCCGCCGGCTGCTAGGATTGTATGATCAGGGTTTACAAGTACCCCAACCCCAACAGAGGAAGGCACCTGCTCAGACGAAACAAAATAGTATGTGAAATCCTCTCCAAGCTCTCCAGACACAAGAGGAACTTGACCAGTGAAAAAATCACGCAGCCCTAGATCTTTCACAATCGTCAATGTTCCGTTTGTCCCTACTGCTCTGGCTACATCTAATTTGCCGTACTGATTTAAGTCAAAATGGACTTGCGGATTGGTCACATACCCTCTGACTTCTCCCTGGGCATTGCTGTCAACCATAATGGCGCCAAGCGGGCCCCCACCCTCGATTTTAATGGTGAGCTTGCTATTTCCTTTTAGCATCGCTCCCATCATAACACCGGCTGTCATAGCGCGGCCAAGAGCGGCAGAAGCCGTTGGCCATGTTTGGTGACGTCGCTGTGCCTCTCCAACGGTCGCTGTGGTTCGTACTGCATACGCCCTTACTTGTCCATCATAAGCCAAAGCTTTTACTAAGTAGTCTGACATTTCATTCACCTTTTCTTATTTTTTATCTGCATTTTTTACATAAAGGAGCTGCAGTCCTTTTAATGTTAAAAATGGATCAACGACATCGATTACGTTCGATTCGTTGGCAATCAAAGAAGCCAACCCTCCAGTTGCAATCACCTTCGGAGGAATGGCACTTTTTTCTTTCATTCGTGATACAATGCCTTCTACCTGTCCAACATAACCATATAGTATACCAGCCTGCATCGCACTGACAGTATTTTTCCCAATAATATCATCTGGACGCGCAATTTCAATCCTTGGCAATTTAGCAGCACGAGAATACAAAGCTTCTGTTGAAATCGTGATTCCCGGAGCAATCGCTCCCCCCATATATTGTTTATGTTCATTAATATAGCAATATGTTGTGGCAGTTCCAAAGTCAACGATAATTAACGGGCTTCCATAAAGGTGGATACCCGCAACAGCATTGACAATGCGGTCTGCCCCTACTTCTTTCGGGTTATCATATTTAATATTGAGCCCTGTCTTAATTCCTGGTCCAACAATGAGTGGTTTAATATGAAAATATTTGTGACACATTCGTTCAAGCGCAAACATGATCGGCGGCACAACAGAAGAAATAATAATTCCATCAATATCAGAAAAATCAAGATCGACATGATTAAGGAGTGCTTTAATCGTCATTCCATATTCATCTTCTGTTTTTCCCCTGCTTGTTTCAATACGCCAATGATGCTTTAGCTCATCTCCATCATATACCCCTAATACAGTATTAGTATTTCCGACATCTAACACAAAAATCATCGCTTCATCCCCACTTTTCACACATTCTCGCCTTTCCATCATACCATAAGAATAGAAAAATTGCCTGTAAGGTAGAAGCACGCAAAGTGTCCACCGATGGCGCTTGAAGCTAGACAGCGCCTTACTTCTAAAAAAAGAACCGGCGGTAATTTCTGATATGATGAAAAAAGATGCCTCTGTAAAAAGAGACATCTTATTCTTCTTCTTTCTTTGTATGAATATTTACTTTTACGTCTTCTTGTTGCTCTCCATTTCCCGTACGATTCGGAAGCGTTCCATGCTCAAAAAGATGTTTAATTTGCTCGGCATCTAACGTTTCCACTTGGAGTAATGTTTGGGCAATAAGCTCTAGTTTATCCCGTTGCTCTGTTAGGATATTTTTGGCTTTATCATAGCATTCCTTAATAATTCGCTGGATTTCTAGGTCAATTTCATATGCGATTTGATCGCTATAGTTTTGCTCACTATGCAAATCGCGGCCTAAAAACACTTGGCTATGAGACTGGCCGAACTGCATTGGGCCAAGCTTATCGCTCATTCCGAACTCTGTTACCATCCGGCGAGCAATGTTTGTCGCACGCTGAAAATCGTTATGGGCTCCTGTGCTCACTTCATCAAAGACGATTTCTTCAGCGACACGGCCGCCCAGCAAGCCAGTAATTTTATCTAACAACTCTGGCTTGGTCATAAAGTAACGATCTTCTTTTGGCAACATTACCGCATAGCCACCTGCTTGCCCGCGTGGCACAATGGTTACTTTATGAACCATTTCCGCATCAGCTAATACCATGCCGATAACCGTATGTCCCGCTTCATGGTAAGCAACAATGCGACGCTCTTTCTCAGAAATCACGCGGCTCTTTTTCGCCGGCCCGGCGATGACGCGATCGGTAGCTTCGTCAATATCGCTCATATCAATTTTCTTTTTGTTTTGCCGCGCAGCTACGAGAGCTGCTTCATTGAGCAAATTCTCTAAATCAGCGCCAGAAAATCCTGGAGTGCGCATAGCAATGGCTTTTAAATCAACAGATTCATCCAATGGTTTGTTGCGGGCATGGACTCGCAACACCGCTTCACGCCCTTTCACATCCGGGCGATCTACCGTGATTTGACGGTCAAAGCGGCCCGGGCGCAGCAATGCTGGATCAAGAATGTCTGGACGGTTCGTTGCCGCAATAATAATAATGCCTTCATTGCCGCTAAATCCATCCATTTCCACAAGCAATTGGTTCAGCGTTTGCTCGCGTTCATCATGTCCACCACCAAGCCCCGCACCACGCTGACGGCCGACCGCATCGATTTCATCAATAAAAATAATACAAGGCGCATTCTTTTTCGCAGTTTCAAACAAATCACGCACGCGTGATGCACCGACACCTACAAACATTTCTACAAAGTCCGAACCGCTGATGGAGAAAAACGGAACTCCTGCTTCTCCAGCTACCGCACGAGCTAACAACGTCTTCCCTGTACCAGGAGGTCCAACAAGCAGCACTCCCTTTGGAATGCGAGCACCCAACTCGGCAAATTTTCTCGGGTCTTTTAAAAATTCCACAATCTCTACAAGTTCCTGCTTCTCTTCATCTGCGCCAGCCACATCGCGGAAGCGCACTTTTTTCTTTTCTTCGTTATAAAGTCTTGCGCGGCTTTTTCCGAAATTCATTACTCGGCTACCGCCGCCTTGCGCTTGATTCAGCAAGAAGAAAAATAAAATGAAAATGATAACAAACGGAATAATCGACGTAAAGAACGTCACCCAACCGCTTGTTTCATCCGCCGGCATCACTTCTACTCTCGTCCGTTTAGCCGCCGCGTCAATACGGTTTAAAACAGGATCACTGTTCATTACATACGTAGAAAAATACTGGCCTTCACGATAGTCTTTTAGCTGGCCTCTAATCTCGTATACGCCACGTTCCGGCTTCATGGAAAACGTTTTGACATCACCGTTTTCTAGATGGGTAATAAAAGCATCGTATGTCATCGGTTCAGTCCGCTGGTTGCTCCCATTAAAGAAGCTGACAACGCCAATGACCACGAGAAAAATTAGTAAATAAAATATCGTATTACGGAAGATCCGATTCATTTCTTGCCTCCTCCCATATGAAACACGCTATATTCAATAGTACCATAGAAAATCATTCCAACACAACCAATTCACCGTATGGACTGCCGCTTTATTTGCTGTATACTTCAGGCTTTAACACACCGATATAAGGAAGGTTGCGATATTTTTCACAATAGTCTAGCCCATACCCCACCACAAACTCATCCGGAACGACAAAGCCAACATAATCTGCTTCAATATCTGCTTTTCGTCCAGCCGGTTTATCTAAAAGCGTCACAATCTTGATCGATTTTGCTTTGCGGTAGCGGAACAGCTCTACCAAGTAACTCAGGGTCAGACCGCTGTCAATAATGTCCTCGATAATTAAGATGTCACGTCCTTCAACAGACGTATTCAAATCTTTTAAGATTTTGACTTCTCCAGATGACACCGTCGCATTTCCATAGCTAGACACATCCATAAAATCCATTTCTAAGTATGTATCAATATGCTTTAGCAAATCCGACATGAAAGGCATTGCCCCCTTTAACACGCCCACAGCCAGCGGAAACCGTCCGTCATATTCCTCTGTAAGCAGTTTACCTAGCTCCTTTACCTTTTCCTGTATTTGTTCCTGTGTCACTAAAACTTTTTGAATATCTTGATTCATCCCCATTTTCTTTTTTCCTCCTAGATGTTCATTGCTCTTTATAGTGTAATACAAGATATCGCATTTTTGTAACATCAGTTGCTTCAAAAGCGGATTTTTTTAGCTTTGGAAGCCACAAAATTCTCCCTTGTCCATCTTCAAGTACAGGCCAGCTATCTCGTTCATGCAAAGGGATTTTTTTTTCAATAAAAATATCCTTGATTTTTTTTGTTCCCTTCATCCCTTTTAATGTCATGCGATCACCCTTGCGCCTTGTTCGCACACGCAGAGGAAGTTCAAGCGTTTCTGGATCTAGAACCAGTATGTCATTTCCCTTTCGCTCTCTCGGATAGTGTTCCCAAAATTCGCTTATGATTGCACATCCATTTGGCAAATACAACGTTGTTGGTATGGCTGCATCAAATTCGACCATATAAGCCCCTGTTTTCTTTTCTTGGAACGTGAAGGTACAGCTATCATAAGAACGAATGATTTTTAGACCATTTGGAAAATCCAGCCTGCCTGAAGGATGGTTATTGTTTAAAATGGCTAACACATTTTTTATATGTAACGAGGACAAAGAGGAAGGCTTTCCATCATAAAGACAGTTCAATATTAGTTGAATCCCTCTTCTTTGTAAAGGCTTAGGCATCGCTTGAAACGGCTGAATCCGCAAAGTAATTTCGCCAGATTGCTTTTCCATTACCTTATTCATCGCTTGCTCCGTTAATTCCTCTAAAAAGGCTTCATCCTCCATCATCGTTTCACTATAATATTGAAACCGTTCATGGACACGCGGATTTTCTTTTTTCAAAAAAGGAAGGAGCACGTGGCGAAATCGGTTTCTTGTATAGCTATCTTTCGTATTGCTTTCATCGTAGCGAGGCTGAAGGCCATGATCATAACAGTACGCTTCAATATCATCCCGACTGATGCATAAAAATGGACGGATGATATAACCGTCGTGAAAGGGCCGCTTAACCGGAATCCCAGCATATCCCTTCTGGCTACTTCCACGAACAAGCCTCATTAAAATTGTTTCAATTTGGTCGTCACCATGATGCGCCAACGCTACATAAGAAGCAGAATGCTTCTCCATGATTTCCTGAAAAAAACGGTAACGGCATATGCGAGCTGCCTCCTGTACACCTATCTTGGTCTGACGTTGGAAAGAAGGAACGTCAATTTGTGTTGCCTCACATATAATACCGAACTGAGCGCAAAAATGTTTCACAAAATTCATATCTTCTTCTGATTGTAGACCGCGAAACATATGATCTACATGAGCAGCAACAAGCTTGATTTTCCATTCATGCCGAATAGTATAAAAAAAATGTAGCAAAGCAAGAGAATCAGGTCCACCTGATACACCAACTACAACAGTCGAATTCGGCTCAAGCAGCTGATGCGTCTGAATAAAGGAACGGACGGTCGAAAGCATATAGCAAAAACCCTCTTCTATCAATTTTCTTCATTATTTATCGTATCATTAATGAAATATTTTCTCAAAAAAGAAGGTTTGTCAATTTAAAGAACTTGTCCATATAAGTATAGTACGTATACGAATAATAAAATGGCAGCAATAAATGCCGTTTCAATCACTCCTCCTCGCCGCTTTTTTGCTTTCCGCCGTTTTTTCCTGCTTCTTGATGAAGGAATTGTTTGGGGAGGAACATGCTTTTCTTTTGGCGGGAGATCAGAATGATGAATAGCTGCTACCAGATCTCGTTTCATTTCAATCGCTTGCTTATAGGTTCCATCAATCGCTTTCATAAGGGCTTTGCGATATTTTCGCAATGTCGCA
Source organism: Anoxybacillus sp. B2M1 (assembly GCF_001634265.1). Classification (NCBI taxonomy): domain Bacteria; kingdom Bacillati; phylum Bacillota; class Bacilli; order Caryophanales; family Anoxybacillaceae; genus Anoxybacillus; species Anoxybacillus sp. B2M1. The sequence goes on from NZ_CP015435.1 coordinate 2,589,295, forward strand.
TCCGCTTCAATCATAGATAGTAACTGCTGACGCGCATTTTCCTTTTTGGTAAATTGTGTAGGATAGCAAACATGAATCATCATCATTGCGACTGCGAATAGATCATAAGCAGGGTCTGCTTTTCGTGAACCAAGTCCCCAATATCCCCGATCATAAAATTCAGTAAATTCTTTAATTGCTCTTCCTTGCAAAGTCGTACCGCCAACATCAAGTAGCCGAATAGTTGGTGGCATTCCTGCCACTAGCAAATTCTCTGGTTTTAAATCTCCAAATACCCAGCCTTCTTTATGCAGCTTATCTAATGCAGATAGCAATTGCAAAATTAAAATGATCATCCATTCTTTTCCTCTTTTTTTAATAAAGGAAAAGAACTCCTCTCCTTTAATATATTCCATTACATAAAAAGGAGTCAGGCGATTGGTAGAGGGATCAAGCCAGTCATCCACGTCTAGCAAAGAAGGCCCAAGGGCGGCTCCTTGGACCTTGGAAAAACGTTTTAATACATTTACTTCAGATAAAATGGTGGTGTTATTATCACTTAATTTAATCGCCACAAGCCCCTTTTGGCTTTCCGCCAAATAAACAACCCCATTTGCTCCGTTGCCGAGCAGCTTAATCATTTTGTATGCTTTGCGATGCCATTTTCCCGTAATAATCGTTCCAGTCGGCAGCTTACATAGATGATTCTTCAAAGTATGATTCATCACCAGAGATCAAACTCCTTAAGGAACGTTTTTTATTGAAGTAGTAGGAAACCGCTTCACGTAATGCAGGACCTGTCGGTGTAAGTCCTCCAGACGTTAATTTCGGAAATACGGACGATAGTGCCTCCAGATTAGGTGTCCAGTCCATCACTTTTTCTACATTTCCTTGTTTCCCAGGAAATACGAAAACAGAGAATTGGTTATCTCCGGTACGGGCATTTAAGCTCAACGATAAATCAAATAATGCTTCTTTGACTGTTGGCAGCTTGGTTTTCATGCTTCCGCTTGTGTCTATTAATATTAAAACTTCCAATTCAATCGTTTCGCCGAGTTCATCGACAACTTCCATGACTTCTCCGCGCTTTTCTGGAGGCAGATCCTCTAACGATGTATCGGAACCTAAAATCTGCTTTAGCTCTTTATTAACCACTCCTTGCAATGTTTGTGTCATCGCTTTTCGTGTGACCATTTGCACGGTTTGTGATAGCTGTTTAGCATAAACAACCTGACTAACTCCACCTCCCGCCATTGCAATTCCTTCTATTTCACGCAAGCCGTTTTCATCAATCGTATCTTGATCAAGCACACCAATGACATTGACTGTAATTCCCTGCTCCTTAGCTAGAGAAGCCATTGCGATCGGATCTTCTCCGTGGTTGGAGCAACCATCCGTAATTAATAAAATTTGCCGTAATGTTCCTTTTCGCACCTTTCATTCCCCTCCTCAAATGATGTATTACCATCATCGACGGAATGAAAGAATTTTATACTTATTGAGCTTTTTTCGCATACATATAAGCCGGAATCGTTGCCCATTTTGGCGTATTATGCTTAATCTTAGCTACGATTACGGTCATATCATCCTCGATTTTTCCAGAACGAGTTCGAATCACCTCTTCCATGATTAAATCTGCTACTTCTTGTGGATCATTGGTTTGCAATTCGGTAATTTTTCTTTTCATCCATAGCTCATGATTCTCGACATGGGAAGGCCCTTCAAATACTCCATCGCTCATCATAATTAATAGATCGCCCGCTTTTAATTGCTCGCTAACCATTTCAAATTCGAATTCTTTAATAATTCCTATTGGTAAATTGCTTGATTCAATTTTTATCACTTTATTTCCTCTTTTAACAAAACTAGGAATAGATCCGATTTTCAAAAATTTCGTGGCCGCATTTTGCAGATCAATAATCGCTAAATCAAGTGTTGAAAAAATTTCATCCGTCGTTCTCAGTGAAAGAATCGAATTAATCGACTTAATGGCTACTGTTTCATCAATACCTGTTTGTAAAATTTTTTGCAATAACCGAAGCGTTTCATTGCTTTCATTATGCGCTCTTTCTCCATTCCCCATCCCATCGCTGATTGCAATCGCATATTTTCCTGCGCCAAGCTCAATCATGGAATAACTATCACCAGAAACAAATCCCCCTCCTTTTGCTGCAAACGCTACCCCTGTTTCGACAACAAAAGCTTTCGTTGATCCGAATGCAACACGGCAATATCCATTTGGATAGGCGGCACACTCCTCTCTTTTGACAACAATGGTTTCATCTAAAATATCAGAAAGCATCGGCGCGATTAATTTTTCACATTCCCCTCGCCCCTCGCAATATGGAATGCTCATCTCAATATCAATATTTCCTTTTTCCAAACTATAAATATCAACATGCCCCACCTCGATGCCAAACTCCTGCAACGCGTGGAAAATTTGTTCCTCCTGTAAATAATGATTTTCGCGCTCCCGTTGAATCTCTTTAGCGAAATCTTCCATAACTTGCGAAACTCCCATAAGTTGTTCAGCCACAAGCTTGCGGCTCTCTTGAATTTGCTTTCGCAGTTTTTGATTAGCTTGATAAATCGCAACATCCTTTTCCATCACTTCAACCATTTTTTTGGCCTTCATGCAGTAGCGATCCCATTCACGCAAAAGTTTATGGTTTTGCATGAGATTTCCTGTCTCAGCCTCTGTCATAATCTGTTTCATATAATCATATGTTGTATCAAACTGTTGAGACCAGCATTGTTCTTTCCTAAAGCATGTTTGGCATGTTTTCTCAGCAATATTGCTAAGGAAATAGTCAACCTCTTTTTCGCTATATTCATGATCTGAAAGAAGCCGATCGCTAGAAAAACTGTTAGCCAATGCCTGAAACACACGGGAAAATTGCGAAACTCTCTGAGCAGTCACATCGCGCACTTTCCGCACATATTGCTGTTGTTCATTCATATACTCGACAGTGCCAGGTACATACTTGGCTACCTTTTCTATTAACGAGCTAGGAGTAAGCAGAAACAACAATGTCGCAACGCAAGATTCCAATATGGTTGGAACGACATCCATTTTTCCGTTTCCATACAATCCGATCAATAAAGTAGCAACAAGCATTCCAAAAGCAGCACCAATTTTCTTGCCTTCTTTCAATAAGCCGCCTAAAAGCCCAGCAAATGCAAGCAATCCCATTTCATATAAATTGTCCACATTCGCTAAGCTTAAAATCAGTCCTGTTACTACTCCTACTGTCGAACCAACTGTTGTACCTGCCACAAAAGCAAATAGTAATACGAGATAACGGGATAAAATATACTCAGCAGATAAATCAGATAGCTGCCAACCAATCGTACCTGTTAGCATCGAAGCAAGTAAAATAACGAGAGAAATAATTTCCTCAGATCTTAATGATTGCTTATATTTTTGCATGGTTAACAGAGGAATGCTTTGCAGAAAAATTAGAGTAAGGACAAACCCAAGACCAGCTTCAATCAAAGCCATGATATTTTCGTACATTGTCGGTGTACCCGATAAAAGGTAAATAACCGCCAATTTTGTAGAAAAAGAGAGACAAAATACAACAACAGGGAGCGTTTTCAGTGATTCATCAAAAAATTTCTTAATGAATGGATAGAGCAGCAAAAAGCTAACCATCCCTCCCAAAACAAACAACGCCGTTTCAAATGATACCGTTAGTGATCCTGCTACTAAAGCAATAAAAGCTAACCCTGCTTTTTCACGGCGCATCATATAAACAGACACAAAAAATGGCAAAGCAAATGGAATCAGCTTTGATAAAATGAGCGCGCGCCCAAGCAAAAAACCAATGACTAATAATAGAAATCCTTTATGAATAAACAAATGCCCTAACCTTAATTTCAAATGCTTCGTCCAACGTGAGAAAATAGCTGGTGTGTTGTTAAGCGGCACCTCTGAAATTTGGTTGATTAAACGACTTTCAATTCTTTCCACTTCCGAACCACTCCTTTGTTTTTTCTATTAGCCCTATTATATCTCCTGAATTATCAAAAATTTGTCAAAAAAGGAACGCTGTATAAAAAACTGTTCGACGAATTTCATGCTCACTTGCCATAATGATACAGGCTCTGCCTTGTTTGAAAAAAATAAAAAAGGATGCTTCCTATTGCTAGGAAGCATCCTCCTGTAGTGACCCGTACGGGATTCGAACCCGTGTTACCGCCGTGAAAGGGCGGTGTCTTAACCACTTGACCAACGGGCCTTATTTTTATGATAGCGGCGGAGGGAATCGAACCCCCGACCTCACGGGTATGAACCGTACGCTCTAGCCAGCTGAGCTACGCCGCCATATAACGACAATTATAATTTTAATTTTCTACCTTTCTTTTGTCAATATTTTTTTATCTATTTTTTGAATGCAAAAAGGAATATGGCCACTGTTCTGCCTTGCCTGTACTTACATAACAAGCATCGCTGTCTATCGCATGATGATCCCTGTATTCCTTGACAGAACAAGCCACATTTACGCATGTCAGCCGCTTGAGTTTGTATGACCTTCATCAGATGCGACATAGAAAAAGCATCCATAAGCTGGATGCTTCTATACGTTCATCATTTACTTATCTGCCCGATTATTATGGTAATTCAGCAGCAAGTCAACCGCGTCTCGCGCCACGACCTCCTCGTTTTGATTCAGTATGACGTTTTATAGAGGCTAAACGATCTTCGCTTTCTTTTAAAAAGCGGCTGATTTTTTGTTCGAAACTCTCTTTTGCGGCACGATCATTTACTTTCGTACGCGGGCGCTGTGAAGACTGCGATTCTTTTGCCTTTTTAATCGACAAGCCGATTTTTCCGTCTTTTTCAACATTAATGACTCTGACATCTACCACATCGCCGACTTTAAGATGGTCATTAATATCTTTTACATAATTATCGGCTACTTCGCTAATATGCACCAAGCCTGTTACGCCGTCTGGCAGCTCCACAAACGCTCCGAATTTTGTAATTCCCGTTACTTTGCCTTGTAACTTGCTGCCTACTTCAATTGACATAAAAAAAGTGCTCCTCCTTAATCATTAAAAAAGTAAAAATTATTTTCTTTATTATAACGAATGCGAAAAACAGGTGTCAATAAGCTCAATGCCCATGTCTTGAGGGATTCGCTGATTATTTTTTCGGAACAGCAAATATGATTTCCCCTTCTTTTGATAAATAATACTTTTTTCGGGCCAGTTCCGCAATATAGTCATCGTCATGCAGCTTTTTAATTTCGTCCTCCAATTGCTTTTGCTGCTTCTCCAACGCTTTTAATTGTTTCTCGAGCTTCTGCTGCTCTTTTACCTTCGCCTCAATATCTGCGGACTGAGAGTGGAGAGAATATAAAAATACAGTGGACAGCGCCATGAGCACCGCACATAAAAAAGCAAAACGAATAACAACCATACGCCGTCTTTTTGCCGTTTTCCTTTCTTTTTCTTCGTGTGCTAGAGCATATGAAGAATGAAGCTTTTTCACATTGTTTTTATGTAAAGCACTCACATTTTATACCTCCACTCCTATTTTCGGAATTTAGAGCTCCTTTTTATGATGATATTCTTGACTCTTTGCACAACTCCTGCCGCCCAATCAAAAAATTTAGCTATTTTCTCTCTTTGCTTAAGCGGAACCATCATCCAAAGCCATTTTATCAGCCAAAAAACAGGCATTAGCAAAAAAATGGCACAACGATAGAGCAGTTTACATGTCGAAAGAATCAATTTCCATATCACAAGCAAAAGCAGCAGTAATAGATGCAGAAGCCCTTGTAGAGGGCGAACCACTACATAATAGCATGTCCTGACAAAAAAGCGGAACAATGCTGTAAAAAAGCGGATTAACATTTCTAATAGCCGCAAATATAGGGCGCGCAACAAGCTTTGATAAGCGGCATAACCACATAAAATAGCTAAAAAAATATAAACTCGCAGTTCCCCTTCATTGACAAGCAATAATACATAAAAAATAATGAGACCTTGGAGGAGCCAGAATAAAACATCATTAATAAAAACGATGAAACGAGCCCGCTTCCGGCGTTGTAAAAAGCGGCTATATGTGTCGATCGACAGGCCGAGCCAACCGCCCATTCCAATCATAGCAAGCATCGTTTCGAGTTGAGTGGTTACACTCATTTGAACAACTTGCTAAAGAATCCTTTAGCTTTCTCCTGATGATGTTCATCTAAATAAATCAAATCGAAAATTTTCCCCTTGATGGAAACAATTCCTTTATCAACATCTAAGTTTTTCATTTGCAAGTTTTGTCCCCGAATAGACAAAAATCCCATCACTGTTTCCAACAAAAACTCTTCGCTGTCAAAGCTTTCTACCTGCTTGACACCCGTAATATCTAAAAGCCGGCGCCCCCGCATCACCACATCATGCTCTTGCACAGCTCCTTTATTGTTCATTCCTTCGTAATGTTGGCTCATATTCATCCCCCGCAATCATCTCACATTTGTACCATATGTATGAATGCGAGGGACATTTTAGAACAAGCTATCATCATTCATTTTGTGGGAGTTCCGCTTCGATACGCTCTTCCTTTATAATTTCATAAAGCTGCGACGCTTCTTCTTTTTTTGTCGTTTCTTTTAAATCAGTAATTTTAACAGTCAATTTTTTCTGTCCAAATTGAATCGTCACTTCATCCCCTATTTTCACTGTTGAGCTAGCCTTTGCAATGGTATCGTTGATCGCGATACGCCCTTGCTCTGCCACTTCTTTCGCTAAGGTCCGCCTTTTAATAAGGCGTGATACCTTCAAAAACTTATCAAGCCGCATTAGCCTTCCTCCTTTTATAGACCTTTCTCCTTTGCTTCCTCCCACCATTGATCAAGCTCTTGTAGAGATAGTGCCTCCATGCGCAAGCCGCGCGTCTTCACCTGCTCTTCAATATAAGAAAAACGACGGTAAAATTTCATATTTGTTGCCTGTAACGCCTCTTCCGGATTGATCTTATAATAACGAGCGATGTTGACAAGAGCAAACAATAGATCTCCGAACTCATTCATTTGCTTTTTCACATCTTGGTGTCCTTGCAAAAGCTCCTGTTTAAATTCTTGCATTTCTTCTTCTACTTTCTCCCACATCGGTTTTACGTCATCCCAATCAAAGCCGACTTTTGCTGCTTTTGCTTGAAATTCATAAGCCTTTAGAAGACTTGATAAACTTTTCGGCACTTGGTCAAGCAACGATACAGAACGGTCTTGTTTTTCTTTTTCCTTAATCAGCTGCCAATTTTGCAAAACTTCCTCTGCATTTTGTACCTCTATGTCTCCAAATACATGGGGATGGCGGCGAATCATTTTCTCCGTAATTCCTTTGATGACATCAAATATGGAAAAAAGACCCTCATCCTCACCAATTTGCGCATGCAGCATCACTTGCAATAAAACATCTCCCAATTCTTCAATGATGCCGTCATCGTCCTGCATATCAATAGCATCAAACAGTTCATATGCTTCTTCTAGCAAATATTTTTTTAATGATTCGTGCGTCTGCTTACGATCCCATGGACAGCCATTTGGTCCGCGGAGTGTAGCAATGACATGACGCAATTTCTCAAAACGATGATACAGCCACTTTTCTTCCTTCACAGGCGGAACGTAGACGCTCGTTAAATTGTTCAGCTCCGTAACACGATCCAGCTCATATAAAGGAACTTGAATCACTTTTTCTGCTGCCGTCCCTGCCGCTGTCACCACATAAACAGGATAATCATCTGGCAGTTGTTCCATTAATGTGAGTTTCACTTCAGAAGCAATGAATGAATCATATACTTGACAAAAAACAACGTGATTCGTTAACTGCCACTCCTCTTGCTGAAACGATGTTGCATCCAGAAGCTGAAAGCCTTCAATTGGATCGATTTTCACAGCGGCAAACAGCGGATCCAAAAAGCTTTGGCCCCCTGAAACCACCACCCGGCATTGCTGCTTTTGTTCAGCCTCTAATAAAAGCTGTACCGTTTTTTCTGCTACGAGAGGATGTCCAGGTACCGCATAATATACATCGCTCGTTTGCGCTTTGTTCAACAGTACACGAACAATCGCTTCATATACTTCTTCAAACGTTTCATATGTTTGATATAACTCATCAAAAGAGGTGGCCGAGACCCCTTCATCAATAAGTGCTTGTACAACCGGATGCTCTTTTGTGCGCAAAAAAAGTGGAGAAGCCGTTTTTAATTGACGGTAAATGCCAAGCGGCAATTGATCTATATCTCCCGCACCCAAGCCAAAAATAAAAATCGTATTCACTTTTCATCACCTATTTTGCCAAGAAATATGCATAATTTTTCTCCAAAAGGAAATAAAGCAATCTCTTTTGGAGAGAAAAGCTTTCCTCTTAAAATCATTATAATATAAACGCTTCCTCCAAGCAGCACGCCAAGCAATGCTTGACCTGTCGCTCCCAGCCGGCTTCCTCCCCACAGCTGCGTTCCCCACATATATAGTTTTAATGATACCACCATTATAAGCGCCGCTTTCATTACAGCATATACATCTTTCTTCCTAATAAACCAAACACCTATCTTCTTTCGTAATACTTGATACAGAAACAAAAACATCACGATGTATGAAAGCCAGGTAGCCCATGACGCTCCGGCAATTCCAAACATAGGGACAAACCAAAGATTGCCCAACCACTTACTAATAAACGCAATGAGTACGCCAATGACGGCAAATTGCTCATATCCAATCCCTTGTAAAAGGGCGGAAGCTGTAAGAGACATCGTGGTAAAAAAAATAGATAGCGATAAAATAGCTAATGGCCAAGAGCCGGCATCATTTTTGAACAGCATGATGTTGACCGGACGGATTAACGCAGCCAAGCCAAAAGCCGCACCGATACCGACAACAAGAGCAACCCGCAAGGTGACGTCTATTTTTTCTAAAATAAATGTCTCGTCCCCGCGTTTTTTCGCTCCTGCAATGAGCGGCACAAGCGTTAATGAGAACGACGTCGCAACAACGGTTCCTAGCTGCACAAGCGGCTGACCGCGATCATATACTCCTTTAAATGCTTTCGCAGCCTGCTCCTCTATTCCTTTTTCCATTAACAATGATAATAACGACATCGCATCAGCAAGTTGAGTAAGCGTTAGTGCCATATTGGCTATACAGATCGTCAATCCTTGTACAAATAAATACCGAATAACACTTTGAGCAGACAGCCTCGAAGCTTCGTAGAAATACAGTGAACGTGCGCTACGCAGCCAATACGCACTTAAAAGCAAAAGCGCTGCAAACCCTCCCGTCAACGATCCAAAAATAGCACCTGTTCCAGCTTCATACATGGTATGTCCCGTTTTCACTAAAAGATATGAACAGATGATAATCGTGGCTACTCGCACGGATTGCTCTGCTACTTGTGACAGAGCCGTTGGCATCATCTCATTTTTTCCTTGGAAATAACCGCGTAATACGGAAAGAAAGGGCAGGAGTAAAAATGAGAAAGAAATGGTACGAATCAGCGGTGTCAGCTTTTCATCTCCCATCCATCGCGCAATCCACCCTCCCCCTACGTACAACACACCGAAGCAAAGCAGGCCCATAACAGCTAAAAACCAGAATGAGACTTGCAAAACATAGCGAATTCCCGCTTCATTTTTTTCTTCTGCTTGCTCCGCTACAAGTTTAGAGATGACAACGGGATAGCCGTATGTAGCTAAAGCTATAACCATTGCATAAATCGGATAAACCTGCTGATAAATGTAGAAACCGATATCGCCTACAATATTTTGATAAGGGATACGGTAAAAAGCGCTCAATATTTTCGTTACAACGGCTGCAATAGCCAAAACAGTAGCTCCGCGCCATATGCTTGCATTTCGCGATTCACCATTTATAGCCATTTCGCTTCACCTTCCAACACTCTAAAAGCTAGCCCTTGCCATTATAACGCAAAAAGAAAAAGACAGCATAGCAGCTGCCTTTCTGAAGGAATAGAATGCTGTTTATTCAAAACAGCCCGCTCGCCTCAAAGCTCGTTGCATAAAGTACAAACATTCCTTAAGGGGATCACATTTTATTGGGCGTCCATTCTGTTTTAAAATCTCAAGCGCTCTTTTTAGCATACCCCGTAAACGATAACCCAATAGCAAGCAGGTCGACATTGATAGCCGTTATAACATTTGCCTGCTTTAGACATGCGAGCGGAGGCCATTCACGTGTTACCGCTCAAAATATAGCGATATCGTTTGTTAAGTAATCCACTTTATTTCATTATTGCTCCATTTGCCGCGCTAAAAAGCTTGCAGCAGTTTCCGCTGATTTGTGCTCTACTTCGCCAATCGTTTTGTCTTTTGATAAAATGACAACAGCTCCAATTGGATCCCCGTTCGCCACAATCGGTCCGATTGTATATGATTTCAATCGTTCTTCATGGCCATCGACAAGCTCCACTTCACTCTCTTCTGTATGGATCACAGACTGGCGCTCCTCCATTGCTTTCTCAATAAGAGAGCTTACACCTTTATTGAGAAATTCTTTTTTCGACACACCAGCTACGGCGATAAAGGTATCTCGGTCACAAATTAAAACCGGATGACCTAAGCTGTCAAACAATGCCTCTGCATATTCTTTCGCAAAATCACCAAGCTCGCTAATAGGCGAATATTTTTTTAATATAACCTCACCATCACGATCAACGAATATTTCGAGCGGATCTCCTTCTCGAATACGCAACGTTCTGCGAATTTCTTTTGGAATGACAACGCGTCCTAAATCATCAATTCGACGAACAATACCAGTTGCTTTCATCTATTGATGCCTCACTTTCATCTAAATTTAAAAATTACATCGATGAATCCTTCGTTGAAGAATTCACCATTGTTGTGATTAGTATCCTTCACAACCCAACTTCTATACACGATGAAAGTGATTTTTTCAATTTTAGATAAAATTCCCCAACCTCCATGATCGACAACATTCCTAAAAAATAAACATGAGATCCCCATGATGCTAGGTAAGCATTATGCTCAACTACTATTATAGATACATCTTGATACATCAACATTTGTCCCATGCGAACAAGGGATGATCCGATTGGAATGATCGGACAACCCAATAAAACCGCTTCCAGATAAATTCATTTATCTGGAAGCGGCTTGTTGGTTGGCTTTGGCGTCCCCGAGGCAGGTCGGTGACTTTTCTTCCGGTCCCGGATTTTTGTAGATAACGTTCGTTGATATTTATACAGCACAAGGGCAACAAATAAACCAAGTATATCCGACACCACGGGTAAACATGGGATGCTTAAGCTGTCACCGATTTTCCGTCTTTCTCATATACTAACTCTTTTAAGGTTTCATATAAGATGACCAGCCATTCCTGAGGCTTTAGCCCCTTTACATACAGCACAATTTTTAGCTTTGGACCTTCCATGCCAAATCCAAATATTCGTCCATATCTGTTTCCTATTTTCGATAAACGTTGGATTTGTACATCCTTAGAAGCCTGATCATTAAATAGTAAATCAATTTGTTGCTTATGCTGTTTAATGGACTCGACTCCATTTTGTTTTGCATATACCTTCATTTCAGCAATTTGGAATAAATAATCTACCTCATCTGGATATTCTCCAAAACGATCCAACATTTCTTCGCGAAGCTCCTCCAACTCTTCTAGGGTGCTGATCGCTTTAAAGCGTTTATACATATCAATTTTTTGCAAGCCATCAGAAATATACGTATCAGGAATATAAGCATCGATTTCGATATCGATTTCCACATCAGCTGGCTTTTCTTCTTGTTCCACTCCTCTTCGTTTTTCAATCGCTTCTTTCAGCATTTGTGAATACAAGTCAAAACCAACCGAGTCAATAAATCCATGCTGCTCAGCTCCCAGTATATTTCCGGCTCCACGAATGGATAAATCACGCATGGCAATTTTAAATCCCGATCCGAGCTCTGTAAATTCTTTAATTGCCTGCAGCCGTTTCTCAGCAACCTCATTTAATACTTTATCCTTTCGATACGTAAAATAGGCATACGCTACCCGATTTGAACGGCCAACGCGCCCTCTTAACTGATAAAGCTGAGATAGTCCCATTTTATCTGCCTCATATACAATCAATGTATTAACGCTTGGTATATCAACGCCTGTTTCAATAATTGTCGTCGTCACTAGCACATCGTATTGTCCCTCTAAAAATGCAAGAAGCACAGATTCCAGTTCGTTCTCGCTCATTCTCCCGTGCGCATATGTGACACGAGCGTCGGGTACAAGCATCGAGATCTCTTCCGCTCTTATATCAATATCTTCAATGCGGTTGTACAAGACAAATACTTGCCCATCTCTGGCAAGCTCTCGCTCAATGGCCTCGCGAATGAGCTCTGGTGTATGTTCCATCACATATGTCTGTACAGGAAAACGATTTTCCGGCGGAGTCTCAATAATGGATAAATCACGCACGCCAATCATGGACATATGCAATGTTCTAGGAATCGGCGTTGCAGTCAATGTTAGCACATCAATATTCGCTTTTAGCTGTTTGATTTTCTCTTTATGGCTTACACCAAACCGTTGCTCTTCATCAATAATGAGCAGCCCTAAGTCTTTAAAGGCTACATCCTTTGATAATAATCGATGGGTGCCAATCACAATGTCAACCGTGCCATTTTTCAATCCTTGGATCGTCTCTGATTGCTGCTTCCTTGTGCGAAAACGATTAAGCAGGCCAATTTCAATCGGATATCCTTGAAACCGCTCTCGAATCGTTTCATAATGCTGCTGAGCCAAAATAGTGGTTGGAACTAAAAAAGCTACTTGCTTTCCATCCATAATCGCTTTAAAGGCTGCGCGAAGGGCCACTTCTGTTTTTCCGTAGCCGACATCGCCGCATAATAAACGATCCATCGGCTTTTCGCTCTCCATATCCCGTTTAATTTCCTCAATAGAACGCAGCTGATCATCTGTTTCTTGATAAGGAAAGGCTGCTTCAAATTCGCGCTGCATTTCCGTATCTGGAGAAAACGCATATCCCTTGCTTGCTTCCCGCTCTGCATAAAGTTTAATTAAGTCTTCCGCAATATCTTGAACAGACGACTCAACCTTTTTCTTTACCTTTTTCCATTCCGAACCGCCCAATTTATAAATTTTCGGTTCTTTTCCCTCTGAGCCTACGTATTTTTGCACCTGATCAATTTGATCAACAGGAACATAGAGCGTATCGCTCCCTTGATATTGAATATGAATATAGTCTTTATGAATCCCATTGATTTCTAACGTCTCGATGCCTAAGTATTTACCAATCCCATGATTGACATGGACCACATAATCTCCTACTTGCAGCTCTGAATAGCTTTTAATTCGCTCTGCATTTGATAATTTCTGTCGGCGAGCTGGTTTTTTTGCCCGCTTTTTAAATAGTTCTTCTTCAGTAATGACCGCCAGCTTTTGCATCGGCAACTCAAAACCAGTGCCCAAGTCTCCTTGAATAATCTGGATCTTGCCATGCATCGGCAGCGCTCCTCCAGGCAAAGGAGAAGCATCCATCTCATAATCTTCCAAAACAGATTGTAATTTTCGCATTCGTTCTGCATTCGCAGCTAAAAAAACGATGGCGTATTTCGCCTTTTTCCATCTTTCTAGCTCCGCCTTTAGCAACGGCATTTGTCCATGAAAATTTTGCATTTGCTTGCAGGAAATATTGACGATATTTTGCGGATGAGTGTGCGGAACATGCCGTAAAAAGAGCGATAAATATAAAATCGGCCTTTTGTTTTTCTGCAATAGATCAGAAAATGAGTGAGAAACAAAAGCAGTATGAATCGTTTTACCCTCTGCAAGTAAACTTGTCTGCCACTCTGCTTCCTCTTCATCTAAATTTTCTGACGTTTCTTGCAGTCGGCTCACTTCATCAAGCAACAACAAACCGTTTTCTGGCAGATAATCTAGCAAACTAGCAGGCTGCTCATAAAAAAGTGCCGAATATTTATATGGCTGCTCAATTTCTTGCCCTTGCTTCAAGCGCTCGAGCTCATATGAAATATGCTCCAATAGCAGCTGCTTCGTTTTTTCATCTTTGACCTTTTGAAGACTTTCTTTTAATCCCATCTCAATGCGCTTGATTCCTTGCTGCAGCGCATCCCCATATACAAGTGTCTCATTTACAGGTCCGATTAAAACTTGCTGCACTTCCTCATGAGAGCGTTGATCGTCAACCGTAAATGTTCGAATCGATTCTACCTCTGTATCAAATAATTCCATTCGGTATGGCAATTCAGCTGTTAACGGATAAATATCAATAATACCACCGCGGATGCTAAATTCTCCCGGGGTTGATACAACGGACACACGCTTATATCCCATTTGAACAAAACGATGTTTATAAGCTTCAATATCGAATTCTTGCTCCACAGTAATTTTCAGTAAATTTTCTTTCCATAACGACTTTGGCGGCAATAAACGCCGCACCCCAGCAACAGGAGCAATCACAATTCCTCTTTTTTGCTCTGACCAATAATTCATGACCTCTAAACGCTGAGCCTTTAGTTCCGGGCTAGCAATGGCCATTTCTGCGGCAATCATTTCATTAACTGGATACAGAAACACTTCCTCTGATCCTAAAATTTGAACAAGATCATCATATATTTTTTGCGCTTGAAATAGGTTATGAGCAACAATAAGAAGCGGTCTTGCTGTTTCTTTATAAAGAGCAGATAAAAATACGGATCGAGCAGAGCCAGATAATCCTGTTATAAGCTGCTCTTTTAACCCCGCCTCAATTCCTTTCATGATCGATTGAATATCTTGGTTTTCGATAAAATAATGATGCAACGAACGCACCTTGCTCTCCCTCCTCTCGCAAAGCAATAAATGCAAAAATGCTTTGGTCACCCAAAGCGATCTACTGAATAAATTTTTCGCATTGATGCAGTTCCGGATTTCTCTCAAGCGCCTCATAGCAATCTTCACAAATCGTTTTTACATGAATTTCCCCGTTTGGAAGATAGGAGATCATATCTAATCGCTCTTCTTCTGTTAAATGGTGAAAGCCCAGTTGTTCACTATATATCGGCACTTGACTGATCGTTCCTATTTTTACTCCACAATGCCGACAATAATAGTGTAATGCCATATGGATAACCTCCTAACGGTCTCTTGCTCACATTCATTTTTTACCATTTAGGAGGATTTTATTCATGCATTAAATTCATTCATCACTTGCAAAAAAGGTTCGGTCATAAATTTTTCGCAAGCGTCAGCCGCACGTATGATAGCATGCTGAATATCCGGTTGTTCCTCGCTTATAAACCGTCCTAATACGTAATCGGTTACTTTTTGACCGTTTTGTGGACGGCCAATACCAATGCGAATCCGTTTAAATTGATCTGTGCCTAAATGATGGATTAACGATTTAATCCCGTTATGACCTCCGGCGCTTCCTTTTACCCGTAAACGAATTTTTCCTACTGGCAGATCTAAATCATCATAGATAACCAATAAATCATCTATATCCATTTTAAAATAATCCATCAACGGGCGAACACACTCGCCTGATAAATTCATATATGTTAGCGGCTTACATAATATGACTTTTTCTGTTCCTACTATGTGTGATGAAAACAGCCCATTAAATTTAGTTTGATTGTATGAAAGATTCCATCTTTTCGCAAGCTCATCGATGACCATAAATCCGACATTATGTCTTGTCTGTTCATATTCTCTCCCCGGATTTCCTAGACCGACCAGTAACTTCAATGCCTTTATCTCCTCTCTATATGACACGTTCTTTCGATCTTTTCATTTTCTTGGTGTAATCCCTTGTCACGATATCGCTCTCATGGAATGTGTCAACGCTACCCCAGCATCTGGACACACGAACACAAAGCCCGTGACGGCTGTCATCGGGATGGCGAACGTAAAATTTTCACTTTTTGCTGCGGATATCATAGCAGGAAAGCCAGCAGCCAAAAGTGCAGATCAACATTCGGCCGCAAAACAGACACACAACCCTACGTCAAATATTATCACAAAAGACGTAACCGAAATACGGTTACGTCTGTCATCATGATTCAGGCGTAGTTTCTCTCCCCTCTTCAGCTTCCGGGTGACCTGGTTCCTGTTGTTCGCCGCTATGAATTTCCTCTTCCTGCTTAGGCGGTAAAATCGAGGCAATCACTTCTTCCGACCCATGATTGATTTCGTACATACCACCTGTTTGCACATCGCCCACTGTAATGGTTTCACCAACCTGTAATGTGGAAATGTCAATATCAATTGAGGAAGGGATGTTGGCTGGCAACGCCCGAATCGACAGCTGATGTAAAGACTGCTGTAATACACCGCCATCTTTCACGCCAGCTGCATTACCAACTAAATGTACATTAACAGCCACATCAACCTCTGTTGACATATCAACGACTTGAAAATCGACATGAATAATCTCATTGCGAATCGGATCTTTTTGAATATCACGTAACAACGCAGAATGACTTTCACCATTTACCTTTAACGTGATTAAGCCATTTCGTCCTGCTTCGCGAACGGTTTTCAAAAAATCTGCCGCATTCATATAAACGACACGATTTTTCACATTTTTTCCGTAAAGTACTCCGGGAATATTTCCTTGTAATCGGATTTTGCGCAATCCAAAGCCTTGCCCTTCTGTACGCTCTTTTGCTTCGAGCACAGCCATGCGTCATCCTCCTCCTGTTTAAAGACTCTACGAATTACTTTGTCCTAAAACAGGAAGATTTAAACATCTATTTTTCTCAATCAAACAAGGCACTAATCGATTGCATTTCATAAATACGAATAATCGCTTCGGCAATCAACGGGGCTACTGATAGTTCTACAATTTTATCAATTTTCTTTTCTTCTGGAAGAGCAATCGAATTTGTCACAACAAGCTCTTTAATTTTTGAATTTTGAATTCTCTCAATCGCTGGACCTGAAAGTACCGGATGCGTACAACACGCATATACTTCACTAGCTCCATTTTCTACAAGTGCATTGGCCGCCAATGTTATCGTTCCAGCGGTATCAATAATATCGTCAATGAGAATGGCCGTTTTGCCTTCCACTTGTCCGACGATATTCATAACTTCAGCAACGTTTGGTTTAGGGCGGCGTTTATCAATAATCGCAATCGGAGCTTTTAACCGATCAGCTAACCGACGGGCCCGTGTTACTCCTCCATGGTCTGGGGATACGATCACGATGTCTTGAAGATTTTTGTTTTTAAAATAGTCCGCTAAAATTGGCACACCCATTAAATGGTCGATTGGAACATCGAAAAATCCTTGAATTTGTGGAGCATGGAGATCAAGCGTAATCACGCGAGAAGCCCCCGCCGTTTCTAGCAGATTCGCAACCAGCTTAGCTGTAATCGGCTCGCGAGAACGCGCTTTACGATCTTGTCTAGCATATCCATAGTAAGGCATAACGATATTAATCGTTTTGGCTGACGCCCGCTTCAGTGCATCAATCATAATTAAAAGCTCCATTAAATGTTCATTGACAGGGGCGCTGGTCGATTGGATAACAAATACATCTCCGCCGCGAATGCTCTCCTCAATGTTGATTTGAATTTCTCCATCACTGAATCGGGATACAGAGCATTTTCCCAATTGTACCCCAATCACTTGAGCAATTTCCTCTGCCAGCTTCATATTCGAATTTAACGAAAATAATTTTAGACTGGAATCAAGATATTGAGACATGATAAACCTCCATCAGGAATTTTTCTTGAAGTTAAGGCGATCCACATAATTTTCTTTATTAACCTGGCGGGCGCGAGCAATCGATAAAGCATTTCCCGGGACATCGTCTGTAATGGTAGAGCCAGCAGCTACATAAGCGCCTTTTCCAATGGTCACTGGAGCAATCAAGTTAGCATTGCAGCCGATAAATGCGCCATCTTCAATTTTGGTTAAATATTTATGCTTTCCATCATAGTTCACTGTGATAGAACCGCAGCCTAAATTGACATCTTCCCCGACCTCAGCGTCGCCAATGTAGCTTAAATGCGAAGCTTTGCTGCCTTTGCCAAAGGTGGATTTTTTAATTTCAACAAAATTGCCAATCCGAACATCATCGCCGATTTGAGACGATGGACGAATATGAGCAAAGGGACCAATCGTTACTTGATGTCCAATTTCACTGTCATGGGCAACTGAGTGACGAACCGTCGTGCCGTCACCAATCGAACAATCTTTAATTTCAGAATGAGGGCCAATGATACACTCTTTTCCAATCGTTGTTTTTCCTTCAATGATCGTACCAGGATAAATGATGGTGTCACGTCCAATTTCCGCTTCTGGTGATATATAGGTATGCTCTGGATCAATAATTGTCACGCCATTGGTCATATGCGCATAGTTAATCCGTTTGCGCATAATCGCCTCAGCTTGAGAAAGGGCAATGCGGTCGTTGATCCCTATTGTTTCCTCAAACGAAGGGGACTGATAAGCAGAAATGATTTCGCCTTTTTTTCTTAAAATTTCAATCACATCAGTTAAATAATACTCGCCTTGAACATTCTGATTCGATACATTTGTAAGCGCTTCAAACAATGCTTTGTTATCGAAACAATACGTTCCTGTATTAATCTCTTGAATAGACCGTTCCTCTTCTGTAGCATCTTTATGCTCTACAATTTTTTCTACGCTTCCTTCATCATTTCGGACAATCCGGCCATATCCGCTAGGATTTTCTGCAATTGCCGTTAAAATCGTCGCTTTAGCCTTGGTTGAAAGATGATGCTCTAATAGCGCTTTCATCGTTTCAGCCGTGATGAGTGGGGTATCACCGCACACAACAAGTGTTACACCTTCCAGTCCTTTCAAGTAAGGAGAAGCTTGCATAACAGCATGAGCAGTCCCTAGCTGCTTTTCTTGGAGAGCAAATTCGCTTTTATCACCGATTTGTTTTTTTACTTGTTCCGCACCAAATCCAACTACGGTAATTAACTTCTCAAGATCAAGCCGCGATACTTGATCGACTACATGCTGAACCATTGGCTTGCCGCAGACAGGATGTAAGACTTTATATAGGTTTGATTTCATTCTTGTTCCCTGTCCCGCCGCCAATATTATCGCGTATCGTTTTACCATAAACAGGGCCTCCAATTACCTTTTTATCCATAATTGAATATATCCTAATTAGCTATGTATTTCAAGGAAACATTCCATTTTACCAGAAAATAAAAAAAGCCTGTTGCACAGAACAGGCTTTTTTTATTTAAGAAGCACCGGCTTCTTCTAACTCTTCTTCAAGTTCCCCTAAACGGTGATACTCAGCTAATACTGCTTCTTGAATTTTTCCACGAGTTGTGGAATTAATTGGATGTGCGATGTCGCGAAACTCCCCGTCAGGAGTACGCTTGCTTGGCATAGCCACAAACAAGCCGTTATTGCCATCAATTACGCGAATATCATGCACCACAAATTCGTTATCCAGCGTAATAGAAGCAATCGCTCTCATACGTCCTTCGGTATTCACGCGGCGTAATCTAACGTCGGTTACTTCCATTCTGCTCACCACCTTTTCCCTATATAAGAACTTGGTTAATTTATTCCACATTCATCTCGCATTTCCTTCTTTTAATTTAAAAAATTTCATAAAAAATAGATAAAATGACCTGTTTTTGTCAAAATAAGTGTTTATTCTAGCCGATGCTGTCGAATGAAGATATGCGGGAAAATCTAATAAGGGAAAAGGAGAGTAGAAAAGCTATCATTCACTCGTGGGGCCTGATAAAATGGATTTGCTTGTTATTCTTGCGCCTCATAAATGATGAACGGACCGTATCTATATCTGTAAAAAGCCTCGATCGAAAGGCAAGTGGGTGCACGGTCACGCTTTGGCGTGACCGTGCACCCGCCAACAAGTATCTTATAGTTGGGATATCACTAAACTTATTTCACTAAAGCAATCACTTCAATTTCAACAAGTGCGTCTTTTGGCAGCTGAGCTACTGCTACGCAAGAACGCGCTGGTTTATGCTCATTAAAATACTGGCCATATACTTCATTCACAGCTGCAAAATCGTCCATGCTTTTTAAGAAAACGGTTGTTTTTACCACTGTTTCAAGTGATGCTCCTGCTGCTTCCAGAACGGCCTTCAAATTTTTGAACACTTGATGAGTTTGCTCTTTGACATCTCCCTGCACCATTTCTCCTTCTGGTGTCAAGGCAATTTGACCTGAGCTGTAGAACATATTATGAACAATGATTCCTTGGGAGTATGGGCCAATCGCCTGAGGCGCTTTCGATGTTTGTACTTTTTCCATCTTTGTATGACTCCTTTCTTTTACTCGAGAAAATTTAAATAGTTTCCTTCTTTTACAGCAATGTGCTTCTCTTTTATATTAACAGAAGAAAGCTTCACTAAGGAAACGTATTCATCCACAAGCCGTTCACTTATATCTTCTGACTCGACAAGCACTCCGATTCCAGCCAAACGAGCGTTAAACTCATTTAATAGACTGGTCATACCATGTATCGTGCCGCCTGCTTTCATAAAATCATCGATAATTAATACGTTCGTTCCCTCTGCTAAACTGCGTTTTGCCAATACCATTGTTTGAATGCGTTTAGACGAGCCAGATACGTAATTAATGCTAACCATCGATCCTTCTGTCACTTTATTATCATGACGCACGATCACCACAGGCACATTCAAAAAATGGGCTACAGCATAAGCTAACGGAATCCCCTTTGTCGCAATGGTCATAACGACATCAATAGTCCGTTCGGCAAAAAGAGACGCATATAATTGGCCGATTTTATTGACAATTCGCGGATCTCCAAGAATATCCGTCATATAAAGATACCCACCGGGCAGCAATCGATCCGGATTTGCCAGCTGCTCACATAAGTAATGAACCGTCTCTTTGGCTTCATCAACAGAGATTTTAGGAATATATTGAACTCCGCCTGCCGCGCCTGAAAGTGTTTTCAATGTTCCGATCCCTTGCTGTTCAAATGTTTGCTTAATAATCGCTAAATCCTCACTAATGGAAGATTTGGCCGACTGATAGCGTTCAGCAAAAAAAGTGAGCGGGACCAGCTGATGGGGATGTTCTAGGAGATAGTGCGTCATATCGACTAAGCGGCTACTGCGCCTTAATTTCATAAACGAACCCCCTAAAAACCGAATGTTATATGGTAAATATAACATTAATGTACGTATTTAATCAAGCGTATTCCGCTCTCCTAATAACCTCACTGTAAAGACTTGGTCACAAAAACCTCTTAAACCGTTATAAATGCGCTGCAATCGTGAATCATACTGGACGAGTCCAAAAACCGTCGGGCCGCTTCCGCTCATTAATACCGCATCAGCCCCGAAACGCTTCATTTGCTCTTTAATATGGGCTACCTCTGGATATTTTTTTAACGTCACATCTTCCAATACATTTCCAACAAGAGAACAAATTCCTTCGTAATCTTGGTGTTTAATGGCTTGTACCATTCCATCGACATCAGGGTGCTCAATCGTGTTGACATTTAAACTTCGATACACTTCGGCTGTTGAAACCCCGATGGCTGGTTTTGCTAGAATGACCCAGCACGGTGGAGGAGCAGGAATATGTTCAATTTTTTCTCCTCGTCCGGTGGCAATGGCTGTTCCGCCATAGACGCAAAACGATACGTCAGAACCTATTTTTGCACCAAGCTCGGCTAATTCATCGAGAGTAAGTCCCAGTCTCCAAAGTTTATTTAGTCCTCGCAGTGTAGCTGCTGCATCACTGCTTCCTCCAGCCAAACCAGCAGCGACCGGAATCGCTTTCGCAATTGAAATAGCGACCCCCTTGCGAATTCCAAACGTTTCTTTCAGCAATTTTGCTGCTTGGTAAGCTAAATTCCGATGATCGTCAGGAACAAATCGATTATGTGAGACAATTTTAATTATATCGCTGGCTAATGGGACTAGTTCGATTCGGTCAGCAAGATCAATCGTCGTCATCACCATTTTGACTTCGTGATATCCGTCTGGCCGTTTATGTAGCACATCTAACGATAAATTGATTTTAGCCGGAGCTTTTACCAATAGTCTCAAACTTTCCACCTACTTTATCCACTTCAAACTTATACGAACATTTTACCACAAACCAACGAACTCCATTATGCAATCTTTCAAGAGCCTTGTCAAAGAAAAACCGAAGCCATTAAGCTTCGGCTGCCGCGGTTATCATTTTTATTTAGTGATTTTGACTACTTTGTCCTCTCAGCCAAATGACGTTCCGCCATTTGTATCGCTAATTTCACCATATTTCCCGCATCTTTCGCGCGAATAGCTCCCCAGCCTTCTTTTTGAACGACATCGTAAAATCCTAACTCTTTGGCCAACTCTTCCTTAAACTGCTGTGACATCATTCCTCGACGTCTGCTCAATTGCAAGCAGCTCCTTTCCTTTCAAAAACCGCGACAATTTTATTATTTAAAAACAGACGCATCTTTATGTTTCCTTCATAAAGAAAAGTACAAAACAAAAAGCAGCAAACAAATGTCTACTGCCCGCCCATTACCATATGATCGTCATCTAAAAAGGTTAATTTTACTGTTTCTGTTAACACGTCAGCATAGCTATAAGATACACGCTCGAATGCGTTTTCCGCTTGATCAAGCTCAATGACAAAGACAGATGGATACGTTTCTGCAAGAATCCCACAGCGTTCAATGGTTTTTCTTCGCCCACCGTTCGCTTTTAATGTTAGGCGTTTACCGATGTTAGAGTCTAACGCCTTCTTAATATCGGATAAAGTTTTTGCCATCATTCGCCCTCCACCTCACTGATTTAATTATAACAAATTATTACTCAAAAATCAAAAATAAAAATTATACCAGCCATTTTTTATTTATGTCAATGTGTATTTTTCTACATTTTTCTCATTTCTGTGCATATTATATACTGTTTATGAAAAATTATGTATCAAACATAGAAAAGATCGCCCGACTATCTCCCGTCGTAGCGACCTTGCTGATTTTCTTTTTCAATTAGACGAAATGGCATTCCTGTGCGCAGGACTCCTTTCGTTTCTATGCCTCCGAGCCCTTTTTCACCAGTCAATGTATTTCGTAATACATCCCAAACATGAATCGTTTCAATAAAAGGAGTAAAGCTAATCCTAGAAACAATATAGACAGGGTCAAGGGCATGAATATTGACCCGAGCTGGAGAACTAGCAAAGTTGGCACCTGCGCGAATAAGCGATTCAAAATATGATTGACAAGCTCCTGCGAAAATGACGAGCTGGTCGAGATGAGGTATTCTTTTGCGCGCTTCTTTCACAGTCTGCACAAAATATCGCGAGTGACGATATGCCTTTAAATCCGTCGCTTTTCCTTTCGATTTCGAATAAGAGTCATGTCCTGTAATCACTAAAATATCAGGACGAATTCGGTCGATAAGCTCCCCAACCCTTTCTGGCATTTCCTTTTCTTCACAATATATTCCATGTACCGGGACGCCAATTCGCTCATACATGCTTAAGCATTTTCGTAAATACACAGGGTCACCGTCCATGTGCAGAACGCGCCCCGGGATTTGAAAAAAATCTTCCTCTGTTTGATAGCCTCCTGTTGCTCGGTACTCTGATTTTTGCTTCAATAAGTGATAATCTTGCCTGAACAATTTATACGACTGCTCGATTAATTCACTTTCTTTTTTCTGTCTCATTTGCTGCTCTTGCTCATCAATAATGATTAAATCATCGAATGGAGCATCAGCTATTAATCGCACATCTTCTCCATGCAAAATGACTTCTTTTTCTCCGTCATTCTTCACCTTAATGTCAATGACTCGGAATAGCAAATCGCATTCATATGACTTCCTAGCGACAATATCGCCGATTTTGATATCCATTGCCTCTTCACTCCAAAAATATACGATTTATTAAGTACAATATGCATAGATTTTCAAGAGGTGAAGCGAAAAGAAAAAAAGGTCTAGAGCTAGACCTTTTTTTCAAAAATATCCACTAAGCGATTACTAAGAGCAGCAAATTCTTGAATGGTCAGCGTCTCACCTCTTCTTTTTGAATCAATGCCACTATCCGCTAACCCGCGCTCAATATTTTCTTTTTGCTGTTTTCCGTTGGGCAGATGGCTTATTAGATTATTTAAAATCGTTTTGCGCCTTTGTCCGAAGCTAGCCCGAACCACCTGAAAGAAAAATGATTCATCAACGACTTCAACCGCTGGCTTTTCTCTTTTTGTTAAACGAATCACAGCAGAATCAACATTTGGCTGAGGCATAAAAACCGTTCTAGGCACATTCATCACGGTTTCAGCTTTTGTATAGTATTGAACAGCAATGGATAAAGAGCCATAATCTTTCGTACCAGGAGAAGCAGAAATGCGGTCTGCCACTTCTTTTTGCAACATGACCACAATGCCACGGATCGGCAAACGATCTGTAAGCAGCTTCATAATAATAGGTGTCGTTACATAATAAGGCAAATTGGCCACAACCATAATATCATGAACTTCTGCCAATTCTTCATCAATAATGTGCTGAATATTAGCCTTAAGTACATCTTGATGAATAATACGAATATTGGAATATAAGGAGAGGGTATCCGCTAAAATAGGCAAAAGGCGCTGATCGATTTCAAAGGCAATCACTTTTTTGGCCTGGCGCGCCAGCTGCTCAGTAAGGGCCCCAATCCCTGGGCCAATTTCAATTACGCCTGTTTCGTTAGACAATTCTGCAAAATCGACAATGCGACGCAAAATGTTCGTGTCAATGAGAAAATTTTGTCCTAAACTTTTCTTAAATGAAAAACCATATTTATTTAAAATTTCACGCGTACGTGCCGGTGTAGCAATATCCTTATTCATTGTTTTTTTCCTCCTGAAGCACTTGCTCAAGCGCATGATAAAACGCTTCTTTAGAAATTTGAAACATGAGCAGCCGTTTATAGAGCTGCTTTCCATTTGTATAGCCAATTTTTAATATTTGCCCTAAACGCTGCCGCCGAGCTTTGGCTAATGCTCCGCCAATCAACCCAGCAGCTATGAGGTCATCCAGCGTAATATCTTCTCGCCATTCTGCCGCTTCCTCATATACGTGTCTTAGTGCTTGCTGAATCGCTTCAACAGAAGCATATTCAACGCCAACTCCCCTTCCTTTTTTAGAAAGCGCCTCCTGCTTTGGTAAAAACGCATGTTTACAACCAGGTACGCGTTCAGCAATTGTTTTTCGAATCTTTTCACCAGGGAAGTCTGGATCAGTAAAAATAATAACGCCACGCTTTTCATTTGCCAGCTTGATCCGTTCAATCGTTTCTTCTGTAATGGCAGAACCATTCGTTTCAATCGTATCTGCTGTAACCGCGCGCTGAATGGCTACTGTATCATCTCGTCCTTCAACAACAATAATTTCTTTAATTTTCAATCCTTCTGCGCAGAAATATGGTTCCGCGCTTCCCCCTTTCTTTCACAAAAAATGTTCCATGATGATCCTATAAAACCGAATGAACAATTGTGTCCCAGACTTTATTTAATATTTTTTATCATTACTACATAAAAAACGCGAAACTTTTTGCCCATTTCTTCGTCTAATAATGTAGAAAATCACTTCCCATTATAACGAAAAAAAAGAGGGGAGAAAAACCCCTCTCTTGCGTTTTGCCTATTGTATAATTCTTACCTTTACGCGTTTCGTTCCCCAACGAAATGCAGCGGACTTATTTGGAAAGAAAACATCAATTTTATACCCATTAATGCTGCCTCCTGTATCAGCAGCAATTGCATAGCCATAGCCTTCTACGTATACTTTAGAGCCAAGAGGAATAACGCGAGGATCCACAGCAATGACTTTCATATGCGGATTCGCCCGCAGGTTGATTCCTGTACTCGTTCTTCCCGAACAGCCGCCGCAATAGGCTGTATACGCTGTCGCATTAACATAAAGTTCTCTAGATGATGCTGACGAGCCGCGCGATGTCATCGCTGGCCTTTCTTTCGTACCCACAGCGATCACTCGATTTTGGCTTTGCTTCACGGTTTCAGTTTTTAATAGCTTCCTAGATATTTCCTTTCCGTTTTCTAGCACAACCTCATAATGCTTTGATAAAAGCCCTTTTTGACCTGGATTAATGACTCGTTGCTCACCTTTAGGCAAGCTAGCATCCTTCTGAGTAACGACTGCGAAATTTACCGGTTCTTCCACTACATCGGTGACTTTTTGAACTTTCGTAACCTTCACAACCATATTCGCTTTTATTTGATCTTGTAATGCTGGCTCTACACGGTCGAGTTCATTTAACGTGATATGGTGCTGCTTTAAAAAGTCAGCGACAGTAGTCGAAGTTGCCCACACTTGCTGTTGCTTACCGCCGACATTCAACTGAACAGGAAACGCTTTTTGCAGCGAAATGCTCATCCCTTTTTGGATCGGTGCATCCAGTGATGGAGATACTCGATCATATGGTCCGACGGTAATATGCTGGCTCGCTAATAACTCTCTTACACTTTCAGCAGTCGTCCATAGTTCCTTTTGCTTTCCATCTATTTTGACGGTAACTTGTTTGCTCGCTTCCCAGACAATATTCAAATCGTCTGTAACAACCGTATCAAGAGAAGGGTACACATGATCCTCTGGACGAAGGTCAATATGCTGCTCCTTTAACACTTCTTTCACTGTGTTAGCGTGTGTGCGAATCTCTTGCCTCTCTCCATTTTTAGTAAGAACTACATGCTCCTTTGTTGCTTCATATCCCGCAAATCCAGTCGTCGCTGAAAAAGCTATTAAACTACTAGCTGTTACTGTAAAGTTTTTCCTTAATGAATCAGAAAGCAGACTCCTCATGCTAGTCAACACGGTCTAAACCGCCTCCTTCATTTGCCTATATTTCCCCTTTCCCTAACCTTTACGCATAAGCACACTCTATTATGCAAAAAATAAAGGTAAAAGGGAAGGAAGACTTGTCGACATGTCTATACTATGCATCGTTCTAAATTTGTAGAACTCTTTTTTATTTCTCGATGATTAGACAAGCCTTCTCAAAAAACGACACATTTTGTTAGCGATTAATGCCGAATAATTTTTTCGCATTTTCAGTTGTTTTCATCGCTACTTCCTCAAAAGAAACCCCTTTCAGCTCAGCAATCGCTTCGGCAACATACTTCACATAGCTCGGTTCATTGCGCTTGCCTCGAAAAGGATGCGGGGTTAAATAAGGACAGTCCGTTTCTATAAGCAAATGTTCAAGAGGGATTTCTTTCGCAACTTCTTTAGGCTTCTTCGCATTTTTGAATGTCACAGGTCCGCCAAACGAAAGATAAAAATTCATATGGATGCACTGCTTTGCCACCTCAATACTGCCGGTAAAACAATGCATGACCCCGCCGACTTCTTGTGCGTTTTCCGATTGTAAAACTTCCAAAATATCCGCTGTCGCCTCGCGATTATGTATAATAATCGGCAGCTTCACCTTTTTCGCCAGTTCAATTTGCTGCCGAAATACTTCTTTTTGTATTTCCTTCGGTGATTTATCCCAGTAATAATCTAATCCCATCTCTCCTAATGCCACTACTTTAGGATGCGATGCTAGTTCTTCAATCATTTGCAAATCTTTGTCCGTCATATCAATCGCATCGACAGGATGCCAGCCAACCGCAGCATAAATAAACTCATATTGCTCTGCCAGTTCCATCGCACCGGCAATCGTCGGACGATCAAATCCCACGACTACAATATGAGATACTCCTTCATCCCGGGCTCGCTGAATGACCTCTGTCACATCCTCGCTATATTGCATCGCATTTAGATGTGCATGCGTATCAAATAACATAAGCAATGACCCCTTTTCTAACCTGTTGTTAAGTGTAGCATACAAAGCGATTACATATATCACATATCCTTAACATTTATATTACAAAATGACAACAAAGAGGTGTCGTGTGTTTCATTCACGTCCACCTCTCTGATTGATGCTACTTAATTTTGGTTCCGTTCGGCAGATTCTCATCAACAGTTGCTAAAGAAAGCATTCCATTTGTCTCGCCAGCCAAAATCATTCCTTGAGATAGCTCTCCTCGCAACTTAACTGGCTTCAAATTCGTTACACAAATCACTTTTTTGCCAATTAATTGTTCAGGTTGATAAAATTCAGCAATTCCTGACACAACTTGACGCTTTTCATAGCCAAGGTCGAGCTGTAGTTTAAGAAGCTTGTTGGCTTTTTTTACCGGTTCAGCATGGAGAATTTGCGCCACTCGCAAATCTACTTTCATAAAATCATCAATTGTAATTTCCGCCGCCGTTTCTTTGGATGGATCGTTTGCTGAAGGATTTTGTGCCGCTTGATCTCCTTGCATGTGCGATTTAATATACGCCACTTCCGTTTCCATCTCCAATCTCGGAAATAAAGGCTCTCCTTTTTCAACCTTTGTTCCTTCTTTTAAAAGGCCAAATTGATATAAGCTTTCCCATTCTTTTAATTCTTGTTGTTTGATGCCGAGCTGCTGAAAGATTTTGTCTGGAGTGCGAGTTAAAAATGGCTGAAGCAAAATCGCCATGTGACGGAGCGATTCTGCCAAGTGCGTCATGACGGACGCCAATTTTTCCTTATTTGCTTCCTCTTTCGCTAATATCCACGGTTGTGTCTCGTCAATATATTTATTAGCTCGGCTGATGAATTGCCACAACGCTGTCAGAGCAACAGAAAACTCCATTTTTTCCATTGCCTCTTCATAATGCTTTACCGTTTCCTTCGATGTTTCAACAAGCTGATTATCGAACGCGGTTTTCGGTCCATCATAAACCGGAATCACACCATCAAAATATTTTTGAATCATCGCAATCGTACGATTTAGTAAATTTCCTAAATCATTGGCTAAATCATAATTAATTCGTTCGACAAACCCTTCCGGAGTAAATACCCCATCTGAACCAAATGGAACTTCGCGGAGTAAATAATAGCGAAGCGCATCTAAACCATAACGGTCAATTAATGTCACAGGATCGACGACATTTCCTTTAGATTTCGACATTTTCCCATCTTTCATTAGCAGCCAGCCATGGGCAAATACCTTCTTCGGCAACGGTAAATCCAGTGCCATTAGCATAATCGGCCAGTAAATCGTATGGAAGCGAACAATTTCTTTCCCTACCAGATGAACATCTGCCGGCCAATATTTCAAAAACTTCTCATCATTTTCCGTACCATAGCCCAATGCTGTAATATAATTAGATAACGCATCAATCCATACATAAATCACATGTTTCGGATCTCCCGGCACTTTAATGCCCCAGTCAAAGGTTGTTCGCGACACAGCTAAATCTTCCAAGCCAGGCTTAATAAAGTTGTTAATCATTTCATTTTTGCGAGATTCTGGCTGGATAAATTCCGGATTTTCTTCGTAATATTGAAGAAGACGATCGACATATTTGCTCATATTAAAGAAATACGATTCTTCTTTTACCTTTTCAACCGGACGCCCGCAATCTGGACAATTACCATCTACCAACTGTCTTTCTGTATAAAATGATTCACAAGGTGTACAATACCAGCCTTCATATTGATCTAAATAAATATCTCCTTGTTCTACTAGGCGGGCAAAAATCTTTTCAACCACCTCTTTGTGGCGATCCTCTGTCGTACGAATGAAATCATCATAAGAAATATCGAGCTTTTTCCATAGCTCTTGAATCCCAGCAACGATTTCATCTACATATGCTTGAGGTGTAACTCCTTTTTCTTCCGCTTTTCGCTGAATTTTTTGTCCGTGTTCGTCCGTTCCTGTCAAATACATCACATCGTATCCGCGAAGCCGCTTATATCGAGCCATCGCATCTCCAGCCACCGTCGTATAAGCATGGCCAATATGTAACTTGCCGCTTGGATAGTAAATCGGTGTCGTCAGATAAAAGGTTTTCTTCTCCATTTTATACCCTCCTCGATATGCAAAAACCCTCGTCCAAAGACGAGAGCAATTATCGCTTATTATATATTTTATATGATTTTGATGGTATATAAAAACATCTATTTCTCTCGTCTTGGAAAAATATACATAAACACTTGAACAAATGTCAACCAATACAGTTGATTTTTGTCGAATATTCTTTATGAACTTATATTTATAAAAAAAGAAGTGGAAAAAATAGAAAAATATGCTTATTTTTTGATAAATTTATATATTTTATTGCTTTCCTAATATATAAATAAAAAGATATAAACTCTGAATTGAAAGCATGTGGTATTGAATAAAATTTTTCTGAAATAACAAAATACATTTTTTTTAAATTTTACATATAAAAGGATTGACGTATAATGGAAACATTGATATGATTAGGTTGTAGGAATTTTGTCGAATATTGACGAATAAACAAACAGGCACATAGAATTTATGATGGAGAGGAGATTATTTCAATGAAATCTACAGGTATCGTTCGTAAAGTGGATGAATTAGGCCGTGTTGTTATTCCAATTGAGTTACGCCGTACATTAGATATCGCGGAAAAAGATGCGTTAGAAATTTATGTTGACGATGAGCGCATCATCCTCAAAAAATATAAACCAAATATGACATGTGTCGTAACAGGTGAAGTTTCTGACGATAACTTCAAGCTTGCTGGCGGCAAAATCATTTTAAGCCGTGAAGGTGCTGAAATCCTTCTTAAAGAAATTCAAGAACAATTAGAAACATCAAAATAAAAGTTTCTCTAGATTTTCTAGAGAAACTTTTTTATTGGTGATACTCTTGATAGATTTCCCGTTTCGGCACCTTTCGATCTTTTGCTACTTCTTTTATTGCATCCTTGACGCTCAAATGTTTTTCATCAATATAATATTCAACATGTTCGCTGACTGAAAGCGAATGCCACCAATCGCTCACCTGTTCCTCGTTTTCCTTTGCCCCTTCCACAATGATGCAAAATTCGCCGCGAATCTCCCCATTCTTTGTCCATTCGATTACCTCGCTTATAGTACCGCGAATAAATTCTTCAAACCGCTTAGTTAATTCGCGGCCTATCGCAATTTTCCGCTCTCCCATGACTTCATGCATCATCGCCAGTGTATCGGCCAATCGGTGCGGCGCTTCATAGAAAATCATGGTGTCACGTATATTCTTTAATGCTTCAAGCTGTTTTTTCTTCTCTTTTTTCGCCCGATCAAGGAAACCAAAAAAATAAAAATGTTCAGTTGGCAGCCCAGAAGCAACAAGGGAGGTGAGCGCCGCATTCGCTCCCGGCAATGGTACAACAGGGCAACGCTCTTCCAAAGCGGCAGCAACGAGATCATAGCCTGGATCAGAAATAGCAGGCATTCCAGCATCGCTCACCAATGCAATCGTTTTTCCTTCTTGCAGCCATTCGACAATTTTTTTGCCAGCTGTATATTTATTATGTTCATGATAACTGATGATTGGTGTCGTAATTTCAAAATGGTTAAGCAACTTTTTCGTTTGTCTCGTATCTTCTGCTGCTATCATATCTGCTTCCTTTAACACCCGCAATGCACGAAATGTTATATCCTCTAAATTGCCAATCGGAGTCGGCACAATATATAAAATTCCTTGATGAGTTTGCTCTGCAAAGCTTTTCTGCTGCCAAACCATAATTTTTTCTCCTTTTTATCACATTCCATATAATATTTGTCTTACTTCTTCTGTATACTCATTATGATCATTATATACAAATAATGGTGGCAAAATTTTTAAATCAGGATTCCCATCTTTTATCCCTTCGATCAAAAGCGTATTGGCTTCCTTCCCCAGTTTGGGGTATACGAAACGTAACCGCTTTGGCTCTAAACGATATTTCCGCATCAGGGTCACAATATCTAATAAGCGACCCGGCCGATGAACAAATGCCGCTTTTCCTCCTTGCTTAAGCAGCTGGCTGCTAACCTTCATGACATCCTCTAGCGTACAATAAATCTCATGACGCGCAATCGCTAAATGCCTATTTTTATTCATTTCCTCCTCACTTACAGTCGGAAAATATGGCGGATTGCATGTCACCACATCATATTTGCTGTAACCGAGCTTCTGAGGCATGTCCTTAATATCTCCATGAATCATCTCAATTTGCTCTGTCAGCCCATTATATTGCACACTTCTTCTAGCCATATCATAAATTCGTTCTTGAATTTCAACACCGATAATTTTTCCTTTCGTCCTTCTGCTGAGCAAAAGTGGAATCACACCATTACCTGTACATAAATCAACAATATGGCCTTTTTGAATGGGCAAATATGCGAATTTCGCCAACAACACTGCATCTAATGAAAAGGCAAAAACAGATGGACTCTGAACAATGCGCATATCTTCATTTAAGAGATAATCGAGTCTTTCACCGTGCTGCAATTCAATCATCGTTCTAATCCCTCTTTCATGTTCTTTCAAGAAAAGAGCCTCTCCTTGTTGGAAAGGCTCCGTTATTACTTTTTATTTAAAAAAGACAAGCAAAATAAGCAATCTTCCGTACGAACGCTGCCATAATGAACATTGCAAATATGAAACCCTTCTTGATAAAGCCGCGCCAAATTGTCATATCCTTCACCAATATCAATCGGCTTGCGTTCATTTTTTACCTTATGGCTTTTTTCTTTTCGTTTTATGCTGACCGCATCTTCAGTAAGTTGCTCGAGACGCATGCGCAAATGGCTGTTCTCCATTTGCAACTGCCGGTTCTCCTCAAGTAATTGAGCAAGATGTTCCTTCAGTTCAACAAGCTGACTATACAAATGGCTGATTTGTTCTTCCATACTTGTTACTGATTGAAAAATCTCTTTCTTATCCACGCAAATCCACCTCAATTAATCTGTGGCCTGAATCGACAAAACTCCTTCTTTTACTAGCTCATCAATGGTATATTCGACTACTCGTTCGTGCTCTGGCAATTCCACTTGCAGCACTCTTTCCAAAATATTTAAGCCAACTACTCTGCCGAGGCCATGCGGGGTTTCAATATATTCCCCTAAATCAGGCAACTGCTCTTTTGCTGTTTCATATTCGTCGTTTTCATATTTTAAGCAGCACATTAGCCGTCCGCAAAGACCAGAAATTTTGGTAGGGTTTAAAGATAAATTTTGATCCTTCGCCATTTTAATGGATACAGGATCAAAATCCCCTAAAAAAGTAGAGCAACAAAGCATTCTTCCGCAAGGCCCGATTCCTCCAAGCATTTTTGCTTCATCGCGAACACCTATTTGTCTTAGCTCGATGCGAGTGCGAAAAATAGCTGCTAGATCTTTCACAAGCTCACGGAAATCAACTCGTCCATCAGCTGTAAAATAGAAAATCACTTTATTGCGATCAAACGTGTACTCCACATCAACAAGCTTCATTTCAAGCCCGTGCTCTTCAACCTTTTTTAAACAAATTTGATACGCTTCCTGCGCTGCTTTTTTGTTTTCTTCAACGACCATTTTGTCTTTCGAATCTGCTATGCGAATCACCTTTTTTAAAGGCAAAACGATATCATTCTCATCCACTTGTTTATTTCCAATAACGACCTTACCGAATTCAATGCCACGAACAGTTTCTACAATGACAAACTCTCCGGTTGGAATCGTTAATTCTCCAGGATCAAAATAATAAATTTTTCCTGCTTTTTTAAAACGGACGCCTACTACATTATACAAACGGTCTTCCCTCCTTTAAGTTGAGGACAAGCTGCTCCATTAAAAGCTGGGTATTCATATTTGTATTTAAACGTGCTTTTGCTTGTAAAATCGTCGACATATTTTGGATCATTCGTTTTTGCGAACAGGCAAGAGCCCATTGCTGCAAGCTATCTAATCGATCGCAGTAAACAATGTTTTCAAGCTGATCGAGTTGCAAATACATTAGATCCTTATATAAATACAACAATAAATCCAGTCCTATATCCATTTGCTGCTTCTCTTGAAAATGGGGCATCCATTTTTCATGTATCATGAAAAGTGCATATGAGGGGTTTCCCTGTAATGCTTCATATAATTGTAACACTATTTTTCGGGCATCTGCAAACCAATCATCTCGACTTAATTCGAGAGCTTCTTCGCGATTGTTCGTAACATGTGCCGCAAGAAGGGCGAGATGGGGAGGAATTTGTTGTTCTCTTAAATAATCAGCGATGGCAGTAGGCGGCAACGTCCGAAATGATAAAACTTGGCAACGGGAAATGATGGTTGGTAACATGCGATGATATTGCTCTGTTAACAAAACCGCCGTTGTGCCTCGGTGAGGCTCCTCCAAAAACTTCAGCAAACTATTAGCCGCATTGTTTGTCATTTTATCTGCATGCCTAATGATGTAAAGCTTTTGGTTTGATTCGACTCCCGTTTTAGAAAATTCCTCTTGCAATGCTTCAATTTGCCCTTTTTTGATCGATTGACCATCCGGTTCAATCCAGTGTACATCCGGATGGTTTCCTGAATCGATCCTTCGACAATTTCTACATTCATTACAAGGTCTATACGTTAAACGGTTGAGACAAAATAAACTTTTGGCCAGCAATAAACTGACTTCTCTTTTGCCTGTTCCCCGTTGTCCTTCAAATAAATAAGCATGTGCCACACGCTCTTTTTCAATGCTGCGAGCGAGCATCTTCATCACAATCGGTTGATACTGCTCAAGCCGGTCCCAAAGAACAGCCACATCCATCACTCACTTATCTATGATCTAAAATCGAAAAACGCTCCCGTTTTGCATTGATCCTGCTGCTTATTCAGGATGATGAGACAGACATCGTCTTCGTTCAACTGCATCATATTTATTATGAAGCAATAGCCCCCAAAACGGGAGACCTTATTTTTATTCTAACATGTCTTATGAATTTCATCATTTTATGTTTCATGGTCGAACGATTTTTCCTGTTCTCCAAGCTTCTTTAAGATAATATGGGCCGTGTCAGCCAACACCTCATCAACTGGTTTTGAAGCATCAATTTGTACAATACGTTCAGGAAAACGTTGGGCTAACTGCAAATATCCTTGCCGTACTTTATGATGAAACGACAAGCTTTCCATATCCAGTCGATTCATTTCACGCTGCTGGCTTTTACGAATTCGCTCTAAGCCTACCTCCGGTTCTAAATCAAAATAAAACGTCAACGATGGAAAGTATCCATCAATGGCAAATTGATTAATACTTAATATCTCATCCATTCCCAGCCCTCTTGCAAAGCCTTGATAAGCAAGGGAGCTATCAATAAAACGATCACACAATACAATTTTCCCGCTTGTCATGGCAGGAATAATTTTTTCTACAAGATGCTGTCTTCTTGCTGCAGCATATAATAAAGCCTCGGTTCGTCCATCCATTTTTATATGTGCTGGATTTAAAATAATGGAACGAATTTCCTCGGCAATTTCAATTCCTCCTGGTTCTCTTGTCGCCACAACCTCCCAGCCCCGCTCTGTCAAAAAGTCCTTCAACATAGCCATAATCGTCGTTTTTCCTGCTCCTTCTGGTCCTTCAAATGAGAAAAATGGTCCTACCACATCTGTCACCCTTTTCATTTTCTTTTTTATTATTCGAACACCTCAATTTGATGAAAATCGAGTCGTTTTCCTCCTTGGAAATGAGAACCGTATTGTCGTAATTCAAGAAGCGAGGCAATATGTTCTCCGTTAATGATTTCTCCAATAATCAATAAAGGAATCCCTGGGGGATACGGTATAATGGTTTCTGCTGCTATGAGCCCCTCTGCTTGTTCCATATGAACAAATTTTCTGTTTCGCTTCTTTAATGATGAATATGGAATGACCTCTGATGCTGCCGCAAACGAAATGGGCGAGACAGAATCAAGGGAACGGTCACAACGGTGAAGACTAGAAAATGCCTTTTTGATTTTTTCAATAATCTCCTCCAGATTTTCAAATAATGCTAAGGGATAAACAAAAAGAACATTCAATGGATCAGCCAATTCAGTAAAAATCCCTGCTTGCTCTAAACAGCGCTGCAATTCATAACCTGATAACGAGCTTCTTGTTTGAACCGTAATTTTTAATAAATCGGTCATCACACATGGATCAGTGGATTCCACTACCGCTATTCCTTCTATTCCATTTAATGCTTTTTTAAATAAAGATACTTGAGCTTGTATATGACGGATCTCTTCTATAGATAAATGAGCTAAATAGCTTCGAGCTAAATCAAGTGAAGCCATAATTGGATAAGATGGGCTGCTCGATTGAAATATTCGCAAAAAGTGATGCAGTTTTTCTTTGTCGACTAACGAGCTGTTTACATGTAAATACGACCCCATTGTCATAGCCGGCAATGTTTTGTGAGCGGATTGTACAACCACATCAGCACCATATGTTATCGCTGTTGAAGGAAAAGGATCTCCTAATATAAAATGAGCGCCATGAGCTTCGTCAACAAGCACAGGGATACCATAGCGATGGGCCATACTCACCGCTTCTTTTAGATCAACTGCCATGCCATAATAATTGGGGTTTGTCAAAATCAAAGCTTTAGCGTTAGGATAAGCTTCCATCGCCTGTTTAATTGTCTCATTAGAAACATAAGAAGCCACTTTCACCTCACCATCAAACTGAGGAGAAAGAAACACAGGCACTGCTCCTACTAGCTGCAACGCATGGATAATTGATTTATGGCAATTTCTTTGCACAATGACCGGCTCGTCTTCTTCGCACGTAGCAAAAATCATGGCTAAATTGCCAACAGTTGAACCATTAATCAAAAAAAAGGTTTCATCCACTCCATACAACTCAGCTGTTAATCGTTGTGCAGCTGCAATCACAGATTCCGGTTGATGGAGATCATCCAATCCATTCAATTCAGTAACATCAATCTTTAATAAATGCTCATAATGGTTTTTTGATTCGTTTAAAAATACATTTCCATATTTATGTCCTGGTACATGGAAAGAAATTGGATGTGCAGAGAAATGCTTTTTTAAAGCCGTATATAAAGGTGTTTCTTGTTGTCGATGACTCATACGAAATCATTCCTTTTTTATTCTATCAATTAAATATATTAAAATAAAATAGGTCCTATTAATAGGACCTTAAACTATGAATATATTTCTCGATTGATAATTTTTTTTAGTTGCTGTAAATAAAATTGGTATTTGGGATCATCTATCTCTGTATGAACGATTTCTTGTTCACAATCGATACAAAGGAATTTTGTATAGATTCGGATGCCTTGATGCTTTAGTTGCTCACAAACAATACACGTATCACCTACTGTATGATTGGTCGTAGACTGGTTCAACTTCTCCACCTCCCATTTGTCAGGATTGCCATCTTTATGAGTTTCTATACTTACAAGATATGTATTTTTAGTTTGTTTGTATTAAGATGAAATAAAAAAACCTGACTAAACTGATGTTTGAATTGACCTCATAAAGTTAGACAGGTGATTTTGTTAGGCGGCTGTTTGGGCATGAGTTCGGAATTGTACCGGGCTCATGCCTTTTAATTTTGCCTTCATTCGTTTGTGATTGTAATACTCGATATATTTTGCTAATTCTTCTTTAAAATGGACCACACTTTCAAATTCTTTTAGATATAAGAATTCGGATTTCATCATATCAAAGAAATTCTCAATGACTGCATGATCGTAACAGTTACCTTTTCGTGACATACTTTGTGTAATCCCTCGTTCTTTGAGGACATCCCGATACTGGCGCATTTGGTAGTGCCAACCTTGGTCTGAGTGTAAGAGGAGGGCGTCACCATCTGTCAACCGTTCAAAGGCCTGCTCTAACAATTTCAATTTGTTATCCACTTTTCATTTGGTTTTTCTGCCTTGAAATTACGTTCTAAAATGTTTGGCGCAATCTTGCCGACTTTACCTTTGTCTGAACGATAGTTCTTTATACGAACAATACTTTTTAATCCCCATTTTTTCATGATACGTTGCACCTTTTTGTGATTTACTTTGTGTCCACGATTTGTCAGTTCATCGCGAATACGGCGGTAGCCATAACGACCTTCATGTTCATCATCAATCGCTTGAATGATTCCTTTCAGTTCTGCATCTGGATCGGGCCGACCAAAGTTTTTCACCCAATAATAATATGTGCTACGCGGAATATCAGCGAGTGGCAGAAGTGCTTTCACCGGAAATGCATGCCTTAGTTCATAGACTACTTGCGCTTGGTCTTGTGTAAACTTCTCCATAACAAAACTGCACCTCCAACTGTTAGTTGTGTCTAACAATTGGAGGTGCAGTTCAAACTGATGTTTAGTCAGGTTTTTAGTTTGTTTGCCTAGCAACGTCCTACTCTTGCAGGGGCGTTAGCCCCAACTACCATCGGCGCTGGAGAGCTTAACTTCCGTGTTCGGGATGGGAACGGGTGTGACCTCTCCGCCATCGTCACTAGACTATTCGAAGGATGATTCCTTCAAAACTAGATAACAGATCAGAGAAGAAAGGATAGGCGGTGCTTTTCTTGATGTCTAGCTCCGCTTTCCATCGACATGCAAACATGTCTCGTCGGAAGAACATTTTCCTTCCGGCGCTAAGCGCTCGCTTCCACTTTTCGTATTGCCTAGTTCCGCAAGCTGCATCCTACGGTCGTTTCCGCTTCTTCTGTCCAAGTCTCCTGACTTGTCCGTCAGAAGCTTGAACGCCCTATGGATGCAAGCGAGCTTGCTCCCCTTTTCGTATTGGTTAAGTCCTCGATCGATTAGTATCCGTCAGCTGCACGTGTCGCCACGCTTCCACCTCGGACCTATCTACCTCGTCATCTTCGAGGGATCTTACTTGCTTATGCAATGGGAAATCTCATCTTGAGGGGGGCTTCACGCTTAGATGCTTTCAGCGCTTATCCCTTCCGCACATAGCTACCCAGCGGTGCCCTTGGCAGGACAACTGGTACACCAGCGGTGCGTCCATCCCGGTCCTCTCGTACTAAGGACAGCTCCTCTCAAATTTCCTGCGCCCGCGACGGATAGGGACCGAACTGTCTCACGACGTTCTGAACCCAGCTCGCGTACCGCTTTAATGGGCGAACAGCCCAACCCTTGGGACCGACTACAGCCCCAGGATGCGATGAGCCGACATCGAGGTGCCAAACCTCCCCGTCGATGTGGACTCTTGGGGGAGATAAGCCTGTTATCCCCGGGGTAGCTTTTATCCGTTGAGCGATGGCCCTTCCATGCGGAACCACCGGATCACTAAGCCCGACTTTCGTCCCTGCTCGACTTGTAGGTCTCGCAGTCAAGCTCCCTTCTGCCTTTACACTCTACGAATGATTTCCAACCATTCTGAGGGAACCTTTGGGCGCCTCCGTTACTCTTTGGGAGGCGACCGCCCCAGTCAAACTGCCCACCTGACACGGTCTCCCACCCCGATCAGGGGTGCGGGTTAGAACTTCAGTACGACAAGGGTGGTATCCCAAGGGCGACTCCGCCAAGACTGGCGTCCTGGCTTCTCGGTCTCCCACCTATCCTGTACATGACGTACCAAAATTCAATATCAGGCTGCAGTAAAGCTCCACGGGGTCTTTCCGTCCTGTCGCGGGTAACCTGCATCTTCACAGGTACTATAATTTCACCGGGTCTCTCGTTGAGACAGTGCCCAAGTCGTTACACCTTTCGTGCGGGTCGGAACTTACCCGACAAGGAATTTCGCTACCTTAGGACCGTTATAGTTACGGCCGCCGTTTACTGGGGCTTCGGTTCGCACCTTCGCTTTGAGCTAAGCGCTCCCCTTAACCTTCCAGCACCGGGCAGGTGTCAGCCCCTATACTTCGCCTTTCGGCTTCGC
The DNA here is from genome assembly GCF_001634265.1 of Anoxybacillus sp. B2M1. Classification (NCBI taxonomy): domain Bacteria; kingdom Bacillati; phylum Bacillota; class Bacilli; order Caryophanales; family Anoxybacillaceae; genus Anoxybacillus; species Anoxybacillus sp. B2M1. The sequence goes on from NZ_CP015435.1 coordinate 2,628,936, forward strand.
AGAGACCTGTGTTTTTGTTAAACAGTCGCTTGGGCCTTTTCACTGCGGCTCTCTCGGGCTCAACACCCAAGAGAGCACCCCTTCTCCCGAAGTTACGGGGTCATTTTGCCGAGTTCCTTAACGAGAGTTCTCCCGCGCACCTTAGGATTCTCTCCTCGCCTACCTGTGTCGGTTTGCGGTACGGGCACCTCTCACCTCGCTAGAGGCTTTTCTTGGCAGTGGAAGATCAGGGACTTCGGTACTTGGATTCCCTCGCCATCACGGCTCAGCCTGGACGCCAGACGGATTTGCCTATCTGGCAGCCTAACCGCTTGGACAGGCTATTCCAGCAGCCTGCTCACCCTACCTTCCTGCGTCCCCCCATTGCTCAAACGGTGAGGAGGTGGTACAGGAATCTCTACCTGTTGTCCATCGCCTACGCCTTTCGGCCTCGGCTTAGGTCCCGACTAACCCTGAGCGGACGAGCCTTCCTCAGGAAACCTTAGGCTTTCGGTGCAGAGGATTCTCACCTCTGTTTTCGCTACTCATACCGGCATTCTCACTTCTAAGCGCTCCACCCGTCCTTCCGGTCTGGCTTCGACGCCCTTAGAACGCTCCCCTACCGATGACGTCAGTCATCCCACAGCTTCGGTGATACGTTTAGCCCCGGTACATTTTCGGCGCAGAGTCACTCGACCAGTGAGCTATTACGCACTCTTTAAATGGTGGCTGCTTCTAAGCCAACATCCTGGTTGTCTAAGCAACTCCACATCCTTTTCCACTTAACGTATACTTTGGGACCTTAGCTGGTGATCTGGGCTGTTTCCCTTTTGACCACGGATCTTATCACTCGTAGTCTGACTCCCAAGGATAAGTCATTGGCATTCGGAGTTTGACTGAGTTCGGTAACCCGATGAGGGCCCCTAGCCCAATCAGTGCTCTACCTCCAAGACTCTTCCCTTGAGGCTAGCCCTAAAGCTATTTCGGGGAGAACCAGCTATCTCCAAGTTCGATTGGCATTTCACCCCTACCCACACCTCATCCCCGCACTTTTCAACGTGCGTGGGTTCGGGCCTCCAGTAGGTG
>NZ_CP015435.1:2635000-2652500 GCF_001634265.1 Anoxybacillus sp. B2M1
TCCCTCTACTTGTTTTTCAGCGAGCTCTTCTTGTGCTTTTTGCATATCTTTTTGCATTTTTTGCATTTGCTTCATCATTTTTTGCATGTTTCCCATTCCACGCATCATGATCAATTCCTCCTTTAAGATTATTCTTTAATTTCGATTAAATCTTCTCCAAACAATCGTTTGGCTTCCGCAATAAGCGGATCCTCCTCCCGCCGAGGTTCTTTGTCTCTTTGCATTCCTTTTTCACGAATAAACTCTTCTCTTATCGCTCCCCATTCTTCATCAGGAACAGCGATCATTTCAACATGACGCTGCGTCAAATCAAACAAAATGGCTTCTACGTTTTCCTTTACTTGGTTCGTATTATCAGCTGCCATTTTACAATGAATTTCGTATTTAAATTTTAAAACAAATGCCTGAGGGCTTGCTGCAACTGGCTCACTTTCCTGCAATAGAGCAGCATGTGATACTTTATTTTGCTTTTTTAAAATATCGAGTACTTCTGCCCAATGGCTTTTAATTAATAATAAATCTTGGTGTGTGGCCTGCTTTAATATTTCATGAATGCGGCCGACAGGCGTTTTATATCCGCTTGTTTTCAATGGTTTTGTCGTTTTTTTCGTTTGGACAGATACAGAATCTTGAGGTGGCGCAGAAATCCCTTGTTCTTTCAAACGAAGCAGCTCTGTCTCCAGATTTTCGATTTTCTTTATCAGATGACGCATGTCTTCTGCTGCAGGTAATGATGGAGACTGGTGCTCTTGATGACAAAGCTTGACTAAAGCAACTTCTAAAAAAATACGTGGATGATTCGTCCATTTCATTTCCTGCTGACTTTTATTTAAAATTTCGATTGTTTCGTAAATAGAGGACACAGGAATCATTTGCGCAAGCTGCTGAAACTCCTGATCCACCAACACCTCTCTTATCATGCCGCTTAAATCTGGAGCTGTCTTGTATAACAGAAGATCTCGATAATAAAAGATTAAATCCTCGATCAAGCGATTTGAATCCTTTCCCTGATCCATAAATTGCTCTAAAAGCCGTAAAGCTTCCGCCACATTTTTTTGGTGAACAGCTCGGACAAGATCAGTCAACATAAAAGAAGATACTGCTCCTGTCATCGAAAGCACATCTTCCAGCAATACTTCTTCTTCGCTGAAGGAAATGGCTTGATCAAGCAAGCTTAATGCGTCGCGCATACCTCCGTCCGCTGCGCGGGCGATTGCAAATAGCGCTTCATCAGAAGCCCTAATATGCTGTGCATCGATCACTTGTCTTAATCTCGAAACGATCGAATGAGGCTGAATTCTACGAAAATCAAAGCGTTGACAACGCGAAATAATAGTAGGCGGAATTTTATGCGGCTCGGTTGTCGCTAAAATAAAAATGACATGCTTTGGAGGCTCTTCTAACGTCTTTAATAATGCGTTAAAAGCACCGATCGAAAGCATATGCACCTCATCTACAATATACACCTTATATCGTACAGAAGTAGGTGCAAATTTTACTTTCTCACGAATATCCCGAATTTCATCTACTCCATTATTGGATGCTGCATCAATTTCTAATACATCTGGAATAGAACCGTTCGTGATGCCAACACAAGCTGGACATTCGTTACATGGCTCAGCTACTGGCGCCCTCTCGCAATTTACAGCCTTCGCCAAAATTTTCGCAGCGCTTGTTTTACCTGTACCACGTGGACCAGAAAAAAGATAAGCGTGGGATATTTTATTTTGAAGCAGGGCACTTTGCAATGTTTTCGTTACATGCTCCTGACCGACAACATCAGCGAATAACTGCGGCCGAAACACACGATATAGCGCTTGATATGTCACAAAAACGGCCCTCCTCTTTTCTCTTATCTTATTTTATTATATAATGTCTTAATCGTTTTTCAAAACACAAAACAAAATAAAAAAACCCACTCTTTGTAAAGAGTGAGATTGACTTATGTATGGTATACCGTGCACCTTCCGTCGATTAGCTGCCCCAAGCGTTGCTTAAGCAGTTAGCTCAGTCCAGGCTCCCCCACGGCACATGGGAGCATCCGCTTACTGCTGCTTCCTTCCGGACCTGACAGGGTTCACGGAATCCCATTGCGTGGGACCCAGACGTCAACACCACTTGCTTAAGACAGACCTCACAACATACTAACCTCGGGAAGGAATTCGGTCTCGCTAGAGCGGATTGCGAGTACAGGGCACCGCTACCTCCCCACTTAGCACGGCAAATATAAGTATATCGTCTTTTTTTAAAAAAAGCAATGAATGCAGATGGTAATTTATTTGGAATGTTCGCCAGTCTTTTCATCTTTCTGTTTTTTTCTGATTCTTAGCTGTCGGAAAAAATCGCTGAGAATACGGCCGCATTCTTCTTGCCGTACACCACCTACCACCTCTGTTTGATGGTTAAACCTGGACTCTTGCAATAAATTCATCAGCGTTCCAGCACATCCTCCTTTTGGATCGCTCGCGCCAAACACCACCCTCTTTATCCTTGAAAGAACAATCGCTCCGGCGCACATCGCACATGGTTCTAATGTGACGTATAGTGTCGCGTCTTCAAGACGCCATGACCCCATCGCCTCACACGCTTGATCAATCGCTAATATTTCAGCGTGAGCAACAGCCCGTTGCTCAGTTTCCCGCAAATTATGAGCGCTTGCAATAATTTCACCATTTTTTACAATAATAGCCCCAATCGGTACCTCTCCTATTTTCTCTGCTTTTTTAGCTTCTTCAATCGCTAACTGCATATAGTACTCATCATTCATGATTAAACCCTCACTAAAATAACCGTCATTTCGCTTTTTTCTTAATCATAAAATATGAAGAAGGAAAGAGGCAACTAGGAGGGAATATATGCAAATTCATGTTATACAGCAAGGACAAACTCTGACGGGAATTGCTCAAGCTTACAATACGACTCCTGAAGAGATTATTCGTGCCAACAAAATTGAAACGCCAAATTCACTCGTTGTGGGCCAAACCGTCGTCATTCCGATTGTTGGGAGATTTTATTGGATAAAATCAGGAGACAGCCTTTGGTCAATCGCTAGACAGTTTCAAACAACACCGCAACAGCTTGCTCAAATCAATCGTATACAGATAAACACCCCTCTACAAATTGGACAGCGTTTATATATTCCACCGCTCCCAAAAAGAAACGCTGAATTTAATGGATATGTCGAACCGCGGACGGCGAACGTGCTTCCTGTTTTGGAGGAAAGTGCGCGGAGTGCTGCTCCATACTTAACATACCTCGCCCCATTTAGCTTTCGTATTCAAAGAGATGGAACATTAAAAGAGCCGCTTCTTAATAACTTTCCTTCTATTGCACGTGCGAATAATGTAACATTAATGATGGTAATCACCAATATTGAAAATGACCAATTTAGCGATGAATTAGGATCTATTATCTTGAATAACGAAGCACTGCAAAACCGATTTCTTGAAAACATCGTTTCTACAGCCAAACGGTATGGTTTTCGTGATATCCATTTCGACATGGAATATTTACGTCCCGCTGATCGAGACGCATATAGTGCCTTTTTACGTAAAGCTAAACAACGATTTAATCGAGAAGGTTGGTTAATGTCAACCGCTCTTGCTCCAAAAACAAGTGCTACACAAAAAGGCCGCTGGTACGAAGCACACGATTATAGAGCTCACGGCCAAATTGTTGATTTCGTTGTGATTATGACCTATGAATGGGGATATAGCGGCGGACCGCCAATGCCCGTTTCACCAATCGGTCCTGTTCGACAAGTATTAGAGTATGCGATCACCGAAATGCCTGCTTCAAAAATTATGATGGGACAAAATTTATACGGCTATGATTGGACGCTTCCATATGTTCCTGGGGGGAAATACGCCCAAGCTATTAGTCCGCAACAAGCAATCCGTCTTGCCAACCGTTATCATGCTGCGATCGAATATGATTCAAAAGCACAAGCCCCTCATTTTCGTTATCGGGACGAAAACGGAAACGATCATCAAGTATGGTTTGAAGATGCTCGTTCCATACAAGCCAAATTTGATTTAGTCAAAGAGCTCGGCTTAAGGGGCGTTAGCTATTGGAAGCTTGGTTTAGATTTCCCACAAAATTGGCTTCTCATCACTGATAATTTCAATGTTATAAAGAGGTAGAAAGCACTTGATATTCAAGTGCTATTTCTTTTATTGATCTCTCCCTTTTCTCTTATTGTATATGCTAAAATAAAACCTGTCTGTCTAAATAGACTTTGAACGATCAAGGAGGGGCGTCACATGGGGATCGTACCGTTTATTGCGGTAGAGGGACCGATTGGGGTTGGAAAAACATCGCTAGCCAAAGCTATTTCTGAACAATTTCAGTATCATTTACTAAAAGAAATCGTTGACGAAAATCCATTTCTCGGGAAATTTTATGAAAACATTGAAGAGTGGAGCTTTCAAACAGAAATGTTCTTTCTCTGCAATCGCTATAAGCAATTAGAAGATATCAATCGCGATTTTCTGAAAAAACAAAAGCCTGTCGTGGCTGATTATCACATTCTAAAAAACCTCATTTTTGCAGAAAGAACATTAAGATATGATCAATATCAAAAATACTTAAAAATATACCACATCTTAACAGATGATATGCCAGAACCTAATATGATCATCTATCTCAATGCGAGTCTCGATACATTGCTACACAGAATCCAGATGAGAGGAAGGAAGATGGAAAAAAATATCGATCCATTGTATTTACATGAACTATCCATTGCGTATGAACGAACAATGAAATTGTTAAAAAAAGAAAAGCCGCACATTCCTATTTTACATTTCGATGGGGACAAGCTTGATTTTGTGCAGCGTAAATCAGATTTACTCTACATATTTGAACAAATCAAAAATGGATTAGAAGGAGTTAACTGCAATGAACTTACGTGAAAAATATCATATTCCGCATGATGCTGTCATTACAATTGCCGGGACGGTCGGCGTCGGAAAATCAACAATGACGAAAGCTCTTGCCAAAGCACTACAGTTTCGCACTTCTTTTGAAAAAGTAGATACAAACCCATATTTGGACAAATTTTATGCTGATTTTCAACGATGGAGCTTCCACTTGCAAATTTATTTTCTTGCCGAACGATTCAAAGAACAAAAACGAATCTTCGAATATGGTGGAGGATTTGTGCAAGATCGCTCCATTTATGAGGATACGGGCATCTTTGCCAAAATGCATTTTGAGAAAGGAACAATGACAAAAGTCGATTATGAAACATATACGAGCTTATTTGAAGCGATGGTGATGACTCCTTATTTTCCTCACCCAGATTTGGTCATTTATTTAGAGGGAAGCTTTGAAGAAATTTTACGGCGAATTCAAGAGCGCGGTCGGCCTATGGAGCAACAAACTCCAATAGAATATTGGAAAGAAATGTATGATCGTTATGAACAATGGATTAATAGCTTTCATGCCTGCCCTGTACTTCGCATTAATATTAATGACTACGATCTATTGGAAGACGATCAATCCATTGAGCCAATTATCGAAAAAATGGCTCACATTCTTCATCAATACCGCTGTTTAAAAAGATAACCGCCTATTCTGAGGCGGTTTTTTATAAAGCGGGCAAAGCGCAAAATAAAAAATTCGTTACAATAAAGTAACGAATCGTTTCGAATAACAATCTCCATTTATGCGCAGTGGTGCTTTAAACGAACTGATGGCGGAGGAGGAGGGATTCGAACCCCCGCGCGCCTCTCGACGCCTCTCGGTTTTCAAGACCGACCCCTTCAGCCAGACTTGGGTACTCCTCCTTATCGACAAGAATTACTCTACCATACGAAAATACATCCGTCAATACTTTTCATCCTTTTCCCCCATATTCGAAATATAAAGAAAATATTCGTGGTACCAGACAAAATTCATTTGCTTGCTATCCTTGTGCTGTGTAAATAGAAACGAACGGCATCAATAAAAAATCACAGTCGGAAGGCAAGCTAGTGACTTGCCTCCGACATTTTAAGTCATCTTTCTATTATTTTTGCCGTTACTCCTGATCCGATAATTATCGGATGACTTCTTTATTTCCCATATAAGGACGCAACACTTTTGGAATCAAGACAGTGCCATCCTCTTGCTGATAATTTTCCAAAATAGCGGCCACTGTCCGGCCAATAGCTAAACCAGATCCATTAAGCGTATGAACGTGTTCAGGTTTCGCTTTTGGATCTCGGCGAAAACGAATATTAGCACGGCGCGCTTGGAATGACTCGAAGTTGCTGCAAGAAGAAATTTCGCGGTAAGTGCCGTAGCTTGGGAGCCAAACTTCGATATCATATTTTTTAGCCGCTGTAAATCCTAAATCACCTGTGCACATGCTCATCACACGATAAGGCAGTTCTAGCAACTGAAGCACCTTCTCAGCATGGCTCGTTAATTTTTCTAGCTCCGCATAAGAGTCCTCAGGCTTCACAAATTTCACAAGCTCCACTTTGTTAAATTGATGCTGGCGAATTAGTCCTCTTGTATCGCGGCCAGCTGAACCGGCCTCTGAACGGAAGCATGCACTATATGCCACATAGTTGAGCGGCAAGTCTTCTGCTGATAAAATTTCGTCGCGGTGCAGATTAGTCACAGGCACTTCTGCCGTAGGAATTAAAAAATAATCCTCGCTTTCAATTCGAAACGCATCCTCTTCAAATTTGGGCAATTGACCTGTTCCTGTCATGCTAGAACGATTTACAATATATGGAGGGAGCACTTCTTCATATCCATGCTCTTCTACATGCAGATCAAGCATGAAACTAATAAGCGCTCGCTCTAACCGAGCACCTAATCCTTTATAAAATACAAATCGGCTTCCTGTCACTTTCGCTGCACGCTCAAAATCCAAAATGCCAAGCTGATCAGCAATTTCCCAATGTGGCTTCGCTTCAAATGAAAACGCACGAGGTTCTCCCCATTTGCGGATTTCCACATTATCCTCTTCAGATTCCCCGATCGGCACAGATTCATGTGGAATATTCGGAATCGAAAGCAATAACATCTCTAACGTCTCTTCGACTTGTCGCAATTCATGATCCAACACTTTAATGCGATCGCCAACTTCACGCATTTCAGTGATCAAATGATCAGCATCTTGCTTTTCCCGCTTTAAAATAGCGATTTGTTGAGATACCTCGTTCCGTTTACTTTTTAGCTCCTCTGCTTTAGCAATGAGCTCCCTCCGCTTCTGATCAAGCTCTTCAAAACGAGTAAAATCCGTTAAATCTTCACCACGATGTTTCAGCTTTTCTTTCACTTCCGCTAAATTCGTGCGCAAAAATTTCAAATCTAACATCTCTTGTTCCTCCTTTTTTGCTCCTAAAATAAAAAACTCTCGTCCCCTTATTAAACCAAGGGACGAGAGTAACCCGCGTTGCCACCCTAATTGAAGACAAAATGTCTTCCACTCAAATTGGTAACGGCTTGACACCGGAAATGCTTACTTGCGTTCAAGCGTTCGGCATTTCGCTCAAGGATGGATTCACAAGCGTTTCCCATCGGTTCGCACCACCCACCGATTCTCTGAAGAGAAACATTCCTGCTACTATTTCCTTTCATCACTTTAACGCTCATTCACTTTTAATAAAAATAATGTACTACAAGGTTCGGCAAGATGCAATGGTTTTATTCCATCGATTCTTTAACCATATTTATAAAATACTGTGTCATTCGATGATCTTCTGTTAATTCTGGATGGAAAGAGCATCCTAAAAATTGTCCCTGTCTCGCAGCGACTATTCGTCCCTCGTGCTTTGCTAAAATTTCTACCTCTTCTCCAACTTCAACAATATGTGGTGCACGAATAAAGACACCAACAAAATCATCAGCGACTCCAGTAATTGACAATTCCGCTTCAAAGCTTTCCCGCTGACGGCCAAATGAATTCCGTTCAACAATAATATCCATTAAACCAAGGTGTGGTTCATCATATCCAACAATACGTTTAGCTAACATAATCAAGCCTGCGCACGTTCCAAAGATGGGTTTCCCTTGTGCAGCAAACTCCTTTAACGGCATTATAAAACCGTATTGATCCATTAGCCGACGCATCGTCGTACTCTCGCCACCTGGAATAATAAGACCATCGATTTCTTGAAGCTGCTCCGTTTTTTTGATGACAGCCGCTTCAGCTCCACACGCTTCAATCGACTGAACGTGCTCTCGGACAGCTCCTTGCAAACCTAAAACGCCAATTTTTATCATCTTAACCTTCTCCCTTGATTACCAGCCGCGTTCTTGCATGCGTTGTTCAGGTAATAACGACGAAATATCGATTCCTCTCATCGCCCCGCCTAACCCTTTAGAAAGATGAGCAATTAGTTCATAGTCTTCGTAATGAGTCGTTGCTTCAACAATCGCACGCGCATATTTCTCCGGATTCTCTGATTTGAAAATACCAGACCCTACAAATACGCCATCTGCTCCTAAGTACATCATTAAAGCAGCATCCGCAGGAGTCGCTACTCCACCCGCTGCGAAATTAACTACAGGTAACCGGCCTAATCGTTTAATCTCAAGCAGCACTTCGAACGGAGCGCCGAGATTTTTTGCTTCTGTCATCAACTCATCTTCGCTCATGCTCACAACTTTACGCACTTGAGCATTCACTTTGCGCATATGGCGGACAGCTTCAACAATATTTCCTGTTCCCGGCTCTCCTTTTGTCCGCAGCATCGATGCGCCTTCAGCAATCCGACGAGCTGCCTCCCCTAAATCTCGACATCCGCACACAAATGGTACGGTAAATTGGCGTTTATCAATATGGAATTCTTCATCAGCAGGAGTCAAAACTTCACTTTCATCAATATAGTCTACCCCTAACGCTTCAAGAACTCTTGCCTCCACATAATGACCAATACGCGCTTTCGCCATTACCGGAATGGAAACAGCTTTCATTACTTCTTCCACTACAGTTGGATCTGCCATACGAGCAACACCGCCTGCAGCCCGGATATCAGCTGGCACGCGCTCCAATGCCATAACCGCTACAGCTCCAGCAGCTTCTGCGATTTTTGCTTGTTCAGCATTTACCACATCCATAATAACGCCGCCTTTTTGCATTTCCGCCATTCCGCGTTTGACACGCTCTGTACCTGTAATAGCCACTTGTGATTCCTCCTAATAACCTCATGTAGTCGTATTTTTTCATGAAAAAAGAAAGAAAAGCGATAAGAAATAATTTAATTACATTTTCTTATTTTACCTCAATTTTTTTTAAAATCACAATAAAAAAAGTAAAAAGCTCCTCCTGCTTGAGGAGGAAGCTTTTTAAAACCAGCCTTTGACCGTCTTTGTCACACTTGTCCAAATATCGCTGAATAAACCGCCGATTCCTCTCATCATCAATACAAATCCATTTGCTTTTTCCACGCTTTGTTTAGCTACAACATCTACCTGTACGGCACTTTTCCCATTTGGTGTCAAATAATCATCATCATTAGCTCCCGTATACCGCACCGTCATGTATCCAACTTTTTCGCCTTTTTTGATCGGTGCTGTTAACTCTCCATCTTTATTGAGCTTTTTCTTGTCAAACACATATACTGGCTTATAGTTTTTGTCTTCCCCATTTTTTATGACAAGAGAAAGGGTTTTTTTCGTGACAACAGCTACTGATTTTTCCTTTCCCTTCGTTACAGGCAAAGTAGCGTCACCTTTTTGTTGATACCCTGCTGGATAAAGTTCTTTTAATGAATAGTTGCTGAACGCATAATCCAATAGCTTTCTCGTTTGCTCGAATCGAGCATTAATGGTCGATTTGCCATTGCTTTTTGCATTCATAACAACCGTAATAAAGCGAACACCGTTTTTCTCCGCCGTTCCTGTAAAGCAGTAGCCAGCAAAATCTGTATATCCTGTTTTCAATCCGTCTACTCCCTCATAGCCATAAACAAGACCTGGCAGCATCCAGTTCCAATTGTCCATTTTAATTTGGTCGTCTGTGCCTTCTCTAAATGTTTTTTTCGTTATGCTCGAGGTTTCTAACACTTCAGGATACTCTTTAAGTAAATGGTAAGCTAACGTAGCAACAGCACGAGCTGACATAACATTTTCTTCGCTTGCTTCTGTCCCTTGTGGATGAAATCCTTGTAAATCTTGATTGCTTAGTCCTGTCGCATTGACAAATTTATAACCTTGTAACCCCAGTTTTTTCGCTTTTTCATTCATCATTTTGACGAAGTTTTCCTCTGAACCGCCTACAATTTCAGCGATAGCAACTGCAGCGGCATTAGCCGAATAGATCGCCATTGCCTCATAAAGCTCACGAACGGTATACTTTCCATCTTTTCTTAGTGGAACATTAGATAGATCACGATCTTGTGACAGACGGTATACATAATCACTTGGTGTATATTCTTGATCCCATTTCACACGTTTTTGTTTCACTGCTTCTAATAACAAATATTCTGTCATCATTTTTGTCATACTTGCGATTCCAAGAACGGTATCAATATTCTTTTGGTACAAAATTCTTCCTGATCCTGCATCAACAAGTATCGCCGCATCCGCTTCAATATTTATCGGATCCTGTGCGGCCTCCACTTTTTTATTCAATGGAAAAACCGTTGCTAGCAGGAACACTAAAACCAATCCTATTATTATACTTTTCTTTCTTTTCACTTTACACCCTCCTTACACAAACGTTATTGTAACATACTCCTATGCAAAAAAATAGACGGAGGAACCTTCCTCCGCTTCAAGCGATCGAAATGCAACTTGGCATGCTAACATTTTCGCTTCTTCTTCGACTAAGCGACTATTTGATTTCGACAGTCAGGTGGCCGAACAACAACGTCTTCCAGATAAATGCATTTGTTGCTCGTCTCTCTGTCACACTTTGGCGTGACGAAGGCAAGTCTATGACTTGCCTCTGACAGTCAAAAAATGGAGCGGTTTCTTTCCAATCGCGCTATAAGTTTCATATAAAGCTTGTCCACTGAAAAAACTACTAATGTTACATCAACAGGCAAATCATTATGAAATGGAATAGTTTGGAGCTTCTTTTGTGATTTGTACATCATGCGGATGGCTTTCCCGCAATCCTGCACCTGTCATGCGAATAAATTGTGACTTCTCGCGCAATTCTTCTAGATTTTTTGTTCCACAATAGCCCATTCCGGATCTTAAACCACCGACAAGTTGATAAATCGTATCGGCAAGCGGTCCTTTATAAGGCACACGGCCTTCGATTCCTTCCGGAACAAATTTTTTATTATCTTCTTGGAAGTAGCGGTCCTTACTTCCTTTTTCCATCGCTGAAACAGATCCCATTCCACGGTACACTTTAAAACGACGGCCTTGATAAATTTCGGTTTCTCCAGGGCTTTCTGTTACCCCAGCTAAAAGGCTTCCAAGCATTACGGCATGAGCGCCAGCTGCTAGAGCCTTCACAATATCGCCTGAATACTTAATTCCGCCATCTGCAATAATTGGAACACCGTATTTGCGCGCCTCTGTCGCACAATCATAAATAGCTGTGATTTGTGGCACTCCTACACCAGCAACAACGCGCGTCGTACAGATCGAACCTGGTCCAATTCCCACTTTGATAATATTAGCCCCAGCCTCAATTAAATCTCTTGTCGCTTCTGCCGTAGCCACATTTCCTGCAATAATATTTAGCTTCGGATACTGTTCGCGGATTTTTCGTACTGTATCAAGAACACCTTTTGAATGGCCGTGAGCCGTATCTACAACAATTACGTCCACATTGGCCTCAACTAATTTTTTTACACGAATCATTGTATCAGCTGTTACCCCAACAGCAGCACCAACTAATAAACGGCCTTTTTCGTCCTTTGCTGAGTTCGGAAACTCAATCACCTTTTCAATGTCTTTAATCGTGATTAATCCTTTCAAAACGCCATTTTCGTCAACAAGAGGCAATTTTTCAACCTTATATTTTTGCAAAATCTTTTCTGCCTCTTCTAAAGTAGTACCTACAGGAGCTGTAATTAGGTTTTCCTTTGTCATGACATCGGAAATTTTTATGGAGTAATCTTGAATAAAACGTAAGTCTCGATTGGTAATAATGCCGACCAGCTTTTGTTCTGTTTCATTATTAACAATTGGAACACCGGAAATGCGATATTTGCCCATCAAGTGCTCCGCATCATATACCTGATGATCTGGAGTCAAAAAGAATGGATCAGTAATTACTCCGCGTTCTGAACGCTTAACTTTGTCTACCTGCTCTGCCTGTTGTTCGATTGACATGTTTTTATGAATAATTCCTAATCCACCTTGGCGAGCCATTGCAATCGCCATTTCTGCTTCAGTAACGGTATCCATCCCTGCACTGATAATGGGAATATTTAACGATAACGTTGGAGTAAGTTGAGTTTTAACATCTACATCTCGAGGCAATACTTCTGATTTTGCAGGAATAAGAAGAACATCATCAAAGGTCAATCCTTCTTTTACAAATTTAGATTCCCACATGTTTTATCCTCCTCATCCGGAAATATTATTAGTAGCTTAACAACTGGTTAAAATACTGTCAAGGAATCAAGAAAATGTTCGATTTTTCTTTCAATTTTATCATTTCAACGAAAGGGGAATGGTCAATGTTACATAGCGAGGAAGTTTGGATGAAATTTTCCTCTTTCCATTCTACAAACATGGTTCAACAATTGTTATACCGTTGTTATTCCAAAGCGGGAAGAGAAGACGCAAAACAAAAAAGTTATGCAAATGGCTACGCTTTTCTTTATTATTTACAGCATGGTCAAAGCTTTTATCTGACAGCTCGAACAGCTCCTCTCTCAATTCAACCTGTCCTTTTATTTTATGGAATGGTCCAGCTTTTAAAAGCTTGTATTCTTACTGTAGATGCTGATTATCCCATGTCATCATCTGTTTTAGCGCATGGTGTTTCAACAAGAAAGCAAAAAAAACAAAATTATAATTTTTTCAATGACGAAGTAAAAGTTCAAAAGCACGGATTGTTTACTCATTTTTCTGAAAAAATGTTCCATGTGAAACATATGGCTGGAGAAAAATTTCAAATGCGTTCTTTATTAAAGCGCATTAGCGAGCTTCACGAATTGTTTGAAGTCTACTATGGGGCTAAGCTATCAAGGAAAGTCCATTACGATCCTTTTCGACAATGCATCCTCATTCCAGTTACTATTTTAGACGATTACCATATGACATTTTCTCATTTCATAAGCCATGTCATTCCAGAATGGCACTGGATTCAAAAAGAATCTGTTGAAATAGAGGGGAATTATATTAAAGCCATTTGTACTGATCAATTAAAATCATTAGAGCATGAACCGTTTATGTTTGATTTGAGCACGAAAACATATCGTCTTCCGACACAACGCGAAGAGATATTTCAAAAACAGGAGGTTATATTTCATTATTTATTATTATATAACTTAAGCATGATCTCTCGATACGAAACAGAATGGTGGAGTGAATTGCTACATTCCTATTCGAGCGAAGCCTATCCATTTATCCATAAGTTTTTATCTGTAACATTTGAAAAAGTCCCTTTTTTATTGTATGAGTATTTAGCTTTAACTAACTGATCGTATTTTGCAACAGTCGGTTGTCGAGATCCATTCATGAGTCCCCGGATCTCTGATCTTGGCCTCTACTACAATAAGTACATGATAAAAAAGTTTGTAGAGCGGCCGTTGACCACCAAATCATTTATATATAAATCCAAGTTCTTTTTTGGGCATACGGTTATCTCGTCTCTGAGCCGTCTACACTGAAAATAGGATAGACGGACAGGAGTGGTAAAGATGAAAACTTGGCAAATTACAGAGACACACGGCTGGACCATTGATACATTACGCCAACAAGAAAAACAATCCAAACACACATGGCAGTACAAGCAAGTGGCTTCCATTCGGATGGTGATGGAAGGATACAAGGGCATTGAGGTTGCTGCTTGCCTCGGTTTGAATCGCAAAAGCGTATTCGAATACGTTCGTCTGTTTTCAGAAGGCGGTCTCGATCAGTGGTTGAGCCGGAACTTCACTTCGCACAAGCCTACCTACTTATCTCGGGAAGAACAAGATGAGTGGATCGCCATCGTGAGTGAACAAACACCATGTGAACTTGGGTTTGCGCAAGAGTCGTACTGGAATACGAAACTGATCCAAACCTTTCTCATGAACCGATTTCATATGGGAATGTCAAGGGAAGGTATTCGCCTCATGGTGCATCGACTCGGCTTTCGCTATACGCGACCGACGTATGTCCTGATCAAAGCTAACGAACAAAAACAACAGAACTTCCAAAGTGAGCTGAACATGATAAAAAAACGTGATGACCGACTCCTGTGTTCTGTTATATGAAGATGAAAGCCCTATCCGTGATGTCCAAACCCTACATGCCACCTGGCAGCCGAAAGGAAAACAAAAACAAGTGCCGGTTTCTGAATCTCAGACGACACTTCACCTGTTTGGCGCGGTGAATCCAGAAGAAGGAGAGGTATTCTGCATGGAAACGGACACGTGTAACACCCAAACATTTCACCAGTTCTTGAAATACTTGCTTCCATGCCATCCGCAAAAGCATCTCATTCTGGTGCTGGACCATGCTCGCTACCACCACGCCCGTGCACTGCGTCCTTTTTTGACTAAACACGAAGACAGGCTGACACTTTTCTTCTTGCCGCCTTACTCGCCTACTCTCAATCTTATGGAACGGAGGTGGAAGTGGCTTAAGGAAGTGGTGCTGTCAAATCGATACGATAAGGACCGTGCAGACTTGCGAGACGGAATGAAATATATGTCCGTTTATTAACTTGGATTTATATATAAACAAAGGACCTGACTAAACGTCACGTTTAGTCAGGTCCTATTGTTTGTTTGCCTAGCAACGTCCTACTCTTGCAGGGGCGTTAGCCCCAACTACCATCGGCGCTGGAGAGCTTAACTTCCGTGTTCGGGATGGGAACGGGTGTGACCTCTCCGCCATCGTCACTAGGCTTGTTATTTCAAACAGACAAGTATTATTATAACGAGCATTTCGCCCATGTCAAGAACTTTTTGGTTCCTTCAAAACTAGATAACAGATCAGAGAAGAAAGGAGGCAGTGCTTTTGCTTTTCTTGATGTCTTGCTCCACTTTTCGTATTGTCTAGTTCCAGCTCGCAGCGCCTCGTGGAAAATCACCTTCCTCCATCGACATGCAAGCATGTCTCGTCGGAAGAATATTTTCCTTCCGGCGCTAAGCGCTCGCTTCCACTTTTCGTATTGCCTAGTTCCGCAAGCTGCCTCCTACGGTCGTTTCCGCTTCTTCTGTCCAAGTCTCCTGACTTGTCCGTCAGAAGCTTGAACGCCCTATGGATGCAAGCGAGCTTGCTCCCCTTTTCGTATTGGTTAAGTCCTCGATCGATTAGTATCCGTCAGCTGCACGTGTCGCCACGCTTCCACCTCGGACCTATCTACCTCGTCATCTTCGAGGGATCTTACTTGCTTATGCAATGGGAAATCTCATCTTGAGGGGGGCTTCACGCTTAGATGCTTTCAGCGCTTATCCCTTCCGCACATAGCTACCCAGCGGTGCCCTTGGCAGGACAACTGGTACACCAGCGGTGCGTCCATCCCGGTCCTCTCGTACTAAGGACAGCTCCTCTCAAATTTCCTGCGCCCGCGACGGATAGGGACCGAACTGTCTCACGACGTTCTGAACCCAGCTCGCGTACCGCTTTAATGGGCGAACAGCCCAACCCTTGGGACCGACTACAGCCCCAGGATGCGATGAGCCGACATCGAGGTGCCAAACCTCCCCGTCGATGTGGACTCTTGGGGGAGATAAGCCTGTTATCCCCGGGGTAGCTTTTATCCGTTGAGCGATGGCCCTTCCATGCGGAACCACCGGATCACTAAGCCCGACTTTCGTCCCTGCTCGACTTGTAGGTCTCGCAGTCAAGCTCCCTTCTGCCTTTACACTCTACGAATGATTTCCAACCATTCTGAGGGAACCTTTGGGCGCCTCCGTTACTCTTTGGGAGGCGACCGCCCCAGTCAAACTGCCCACCTGACACGGTCTCCCACCCCGATCAGGGGTGCGGGTTAGAACTTCAGTACGACAAGGGTGGTATCCCAAGGGCGACTCCGCCAAGACTGGCGTCCTGGCTTCTCTGTCTCCCACCTATCCTGTACATGACGTACCAAAATTCAATATCAGGCTGCAGTAAAGCTCCACGGGGTCTTTCCGTCCTGTCGCGGGTAACCTGCATCTTCACAGGTACTATAATTTCACCGGGTCTCTCGTTGAGACAGTGCCCAAGTCGTTACACCTTTCGTGCGGGTCGGAACTTACCCGACAAGGAATTTCGCTACCTTAGGACCGTTATAGTTACGGCCGCCGTTTACTGGGGCTTCGGTTCGCACCTTCGCTTTGAGCTAAGCGCTCCCCTTAACCTTCCAGCACCGGGCAGGTGTCAGCCCCTATACTTCGCCTTTCGGCTTCGCAGAGACCTGTGTTTTTGTTAAACAGTCGCTTGGGCCTTTTCACTGCGGCTCTCTCGGGCTCAACACCCAAGAGAGCACCCCTTCTCCCGAAGTTACGGGGTCATTTTGCCGAGTTCCTTAACGAGAGTTCTCCCGCGCACCTTAGGATTCTCTCCTCGCCTACCTGTGTCGGTTTGCGGTACGGGCACCTCTCACCTCGCTAGAGGCTTTTCTTGGCAGTGGAGGATCAGGGACTTCGGTACTTGGATTCCCTCGCCATCACGGCTCAGCCTGGACGCCAGACGGATTTGCCTATCTGGCAGCCTAACCGCTTGGACAGGCTATTCCAGCAGCCTGCTCACCCTACCTTCCTGCGTCCCCCCATTGCTCAAACGGTGAGGAGGTGGTACAGGAATCTCTACCTGTTGTCCATCGCCTACGCCTTTCGGCCTCGGCTTAGGTCCCGACTAACCCTGAGCGGACGAGCCTTCCTCAGGAAACCTTAGGCTTTCGGTGCAGAGGATTCTCACCTCTGTTTTCGCTACTCATACCGGCATTCTCACTTCTAAGCGCTCCACCCGTCCTTCCGGTCTGGCTTCGACGCCCTTAGAACGCTCCCCTACCGATGACGTCAGTCATCCCACAGCTTCGGTGATACGTTTAGCCCCGGTACATTTTCGGCGCAGAGTCACTCGACCAGTGAGCTATTACGCACTCTTTAAATGGTGGCTGCTTCTAAGCCAACATCCTGGTTGTCTAAGCAACTCCACATCCTTTTCCACTTAACGTATACTTTGGGACCTTAGCTGGTGATCTGGGCTGTTTCCCTTTTGACCACGGATCTTATCACTCGTAGTCTGACTCCCAAGGATAAGTCATTGGCATTCGGAGTTTGACTGAGTTCGGTAACCCGATGAGGGCCCCTAGCCCAATCAGTGCTCTACCTCCAAGACTCTTCCCTTGAGGCTAGCCCTAAAGCTATTTCGGGGAGAACCAGCTATCTCCAAGTTCGATTGGCATTTCACCCCTACCCACACCTCATCCCCGCACTTTTCAACGTGCGTG
>NZ_CP015435.1:2655000-3250000 GCF_001634265.1 Anoxybacillus sp. B2M1
AGACTTTCGTCCATTGCGGAAGATTCCCTACTGCTGCCTCCCGTAGGAGTCTGGGCCGTGTCTCAGTCCCAGTGTGGCCGATCACCCTCTCAGGTCGGCTACGCATCGTCGCCTTGGTGAGCCGTTACCTCACCAACTAGCTAATGCGCCGCGGGCCCATCCGTAAGTGACAGCCGAAGCCGCCTTTCAACTAAAGACCATGCGGTCTTCAGGGTTATCGGGTATTAGCTCCGGTTTCCCGAAGTTATCCCCGTCTTACGGGCAGGTTGCCCACGTGTTACTCACCCGTCCGCCGCTAACCAAACAGAAGCAAGCTTCTATTCGGTCCGCTCGACTTGCATGTATTAGGCACGCCGCCAGCGTTCGTCCTGAGCCAGGATCAAACTCTCCAAAAGAAAGTTGATTGGCTATTATTTAAATTTCGGTTGACCATACCGAAATTTTTCGATTCACGCTTCGTTTTGTTCAGTTTTCAAAGAACATTGTTCTAATAAAGCAGCTATTAAATGATAACAAATCAATCAGCTAATGTCAATCTTTTTTTATTTTATTCATCCGTTTTTCACGGACATTTTTTATTATACTTATATACCTTACATTAATCAAGTATTTTTTTCTTCTTTACTTCTTTGTCTATGAAACAGAAAAAGCGAAATGGTCACTTTTCTGTCTACTTCTTTAGAATTAAATCCATACTGGACAAAAGTTTAACTAAAAAAGTGTACCCCTATTTGAGAAAAACATGAACAAACGACGTATACATCTCCGCTACCATCAACTGAACATAAAAAATCTGTAAAAGCGAAACCTAGCTTTTTAACGATTATATCTTTAATTCAGAGGTTTATGTTGTTTTTCAACGGTCGGCCCGCTGTCACATATTTATACGATACAAACACCCCCCGGACTTGATCTCCGACCGCCGAATACATTATCTACCCTTTTTAAAAATTTGTATTGATTATAGCTAGATCCTCTTTGATAAAACTAAAAGTATTTCTACTCCTTTTAAAATCATCCTCTATTTTTTAACTGCTTAACACTTGAAAGAAATACAAGGCGCAAATTATGATTTATCTAAATTAATGCTAATTTTTCGATTCGTAAGTCTCTAATCTACTGACTAAGCATAGATATCATTTAACGCTTGCTACTCATGATCGCATCATCAAAAAAGGAATGGGAAAAATAGAGATGGTTTGCTTACTTTCATTAAAATATTTATTCTCCATCCATCTCAGACGAATAAATGACCTCTTCGATAAAAAGATGACGTTGTTCGCTTAATGAAATAAACTCATTTCCATCAATTGTTTTAACAATAGGCCGCGTCGGTTCTTCTCTTTGAACAAACACAATTTCTGCCATTTCGCCATTGGATAACTTCACCTTTGTGCCGACCGAAAACATTGTTAAATGATTCAATAAGATTTGTATGACTTCCATGCTTAGTTTCCCAAAGTTATCTACCTGAATTTGTTCAAGCGCTTTAAACGGTGATTCTTTTTTCCGATAGAGACGCTCAGAAACCATGGCATGATATACATCCGCTACGGAAACAATCTTACTATATGGATGAATTTGCTTGTCATTGATCCCAAACGGATATCCGCTTCCATCATTTCTTTCATGATGCTGTAAAACAGCTAATTTTACTCCTTCCTGTAAAACAGGGATTTTCTGAACCATCTTATACCCTAAAATGGTATGTTCCTTGACCTCTTTATACTCTTCAGCCGTAAGGGCGGATTTTTTCATAATAATTTTTTCATTAATTTTAGCCATACCACAATCACAAAGAATCCCTGCTAGAGCAATTTGATAACATGCTCCTTTTCCATAATTCAGATGCTTCCCTAAAAACCCTGACAATAACCCGATACAGACCGCATGATGGTATAAATAATCTTCTTTCGTTGTATAACGATATAGGGTAAGCAGTTCTGTTCGATTATCGATAAAACGGTCAAGCAAAGGAATAATAATTGAACGAATTTCTCCAACATCAATAGGAGAACCTGACTGCCAAGATTGAAATGCTTTTTTGTATCGTTGTACTGCTTTTAAATAAAGAGCCATAATATCTTCCGTACTTTCATTATTTTGCTCATCGCTTTCCTTTTTTACTTCGATAATTTCTAGAGGCCTAAAGGGTTGGCCATTTGCTAATACCGGCTCTACATAAACATCTTCAATCAAAAATTTTTCCAACACATTTAAAAGCAACGGAGTTAATACAGTGTTCTTAGGAATAATTGTTTTCTTTGTTTTTCCAATTACATCGGCTGCTAGAATACATCCTTCTTGTAACTGATTAATTTTGACACGAATCATTTTATTCCCCCAGTCTAACAAGACACAATTCCCCGTGTATTATAAAAAGCTGACTCGAGGATGCGGGCTCTGTTCCTCGAATCAGCAATGTTAATCCATTAGTCTTCCTGTCTATCCTCAGCTTCCTTTTCTTCCTCTTTTGGTACTTTTGCAACTGTGGCAACATATTCGTGTTCATTATCACCTGATAGCCGGATCAATTTAACTCCTTGCGTATTCCGTCCCATTCTCGAAATATCGCTGACAGCAATCCGGATCAAAACGCCATTGGTGGTGATCAACATAAGATCTTCTTCGCCTGTTACAGTCTTTACAGCTACAACTGTGCCATTTTTTTCAGAAATATTGCATGTTTTTAACCCTTTTCCGCCACGACTTTGCACTCGATATTCTGAAGCACCTGTGCGTTTTCCGTACCCGTTTTTCGTTACTACAAGCACATCATGATCTTCCTCTAGAATCTCCATTCCGACTACTTCATCGCCACCTTCTAACGTGATTGCCTTAACCCCCGTTGCATTTCTTCCCATTGTTCGCACCTCTGTTTCAGGGAAGCGGATGAGCATACCATGTTTCGTTCCAACGATCACGTGTTTAGAACCATCTGTCAATTTTACAGAAATAAGCTCATCTCCTTCACGCAAGCTAACAGCAATCAAGCCATTATTGCGAATATTGGCGAATGAAGATAGCGGAGAGCGTTTAGCAATTCCTTCTTTTGTTGTAAAGAATAAAAAGGAATTATCGTCAAATTGGTCGATCGTAATAATCGTATTGACCCATTCATCTTTATCGATTTCTAATAAATTAATAATTGGTATTCCTTTAGCTGTTCGGCCGAATTCAGGAATTTCGTATCCTTTCGAACGATATACTTTCCCTTTATTTGTGAAAAATAAAATGGTATGGTGGGTCGATGTGATCAAAAGGTGCTCCACAAAATCGTCTTCACTTGTATTCATTCCTTGAATTCCTCGGCCGCCACGCTTTTGACTCTTGTAGGTAGATAAAGGAAGGCGTTTAATATAGCCTTTATGCGTGAGCGTCACGACAATATTTTCACAAGGAATCAGATCCTCATCATCAAATTCTTCAACGCCTCCGCTTACAATCTCGGTTCTCCGTTTATCATTAAATCGCTCTTTTATTTCTGTGAGCTCATCACGAATAATTTGCAGCACTTTTTCTTCATCCGCTAAAATCTCTTTAAGTTGGGCAATCAACTGAACCAACTCTTGGTATTCTTGTTCAATCTTTTCTCTCTCTAACCCTGTTAGTCGTTGCAGGCGCATGTCTAAAATGGCTTGTGCTTGTCTTTCCGTAAGTGAAAATTTTTGCATCAAACCTTCTTTAGCGATTTCTGTCGTTTGTGAGTGCCGAATTAAATGGATCACTTCATCCAAATGATCCAAAGCGATGCGCAGCCCTTCAAGAATATGAGCTCTCGCTTCCGCCTTTTTCAGCTCATAAGCTGTCCGGCGGCGAATGACGATCTTTTGATGATCTAAATAATGCATCAGACACTCTTTTAGGTTTAAAACTTTTGGCTCTCCATTCACGAGCGCAAGCATATTGATTCCAAAGCTTGTTTGCAGTGCTGTTTGTTTATACAAGTTGTTTAAAATCACCTTGGCATTAGCGTCTTTTCGAACCTCTATTACGATTCGCATGCCGCTACGATCCGATTCATCACGCAAATCGGTGATTCCATCGATTTTTTTCTCGCGTACAAGTTCAGCAATCCGCTCGATCAGCTTGGCTTTATTCACCTGATAAGGAAGCTCCTGAACAATGATCGTTTCTTTCCCATTTGCTTTTTGCTCAATTTCCACTTTCGCTCTTAAGGTAATTGAGCCTCTTCCTGTTTCATATGCTTTCCTGATTCCGCTGCGCCCAATAATTTGTCCTGCAGTAGGAAAATCAGGTCCCGGTATAAATTCCATTAATTCAGCAACGGTCATTTCCGGATCTTGACTTAAGGCTAAAAGCGCATCAATTACTTCTCCCAGCTGGTGGGGAGGAATATTTGTCGCCATTCCGACTGCAATTCCTGAAGATCCATTGACTAGCAAATTAGGAAATCTCGATGGTAACACCGCCGGTTCCTTTTCCGATCCATCATAGTTATCTTGGTAATCAATGGTGTCCTTATTGATATCCCGCAACAGCTCCATCGATATCTTAGACATTCTTGCTTCTGTATAACGCATGGCTGCGGCTGCATCGCCGTCAATAGAACCGAAGTTACCATGTCCATCCACCAGCATATAGCGATAGTTAAAATCCTGAGCCATCCGCACCATCGTGTCGTAAACAGCTGCGTCACCGTGCGGATGATATTTCCCGATCACTTCACCAACAATCCGTGCTGATTTTTTATAAGGTTTGTCCGCTGTCATCCCTAAATCATGCATCGCATATAAAATACGACGATGGACTGGCTTTAATCCATCCCGAACATCTGGCAAAGCCCTTGAAACAATAACACTCATAGCATAATCAAGAAATGACGATCTCATTTCTTGGCTGATATTCACTTCGCGAATTCGAGGATTACGATTTTCTGACATGTTTACGTACCTCCCTTATAAACTCATTTTCCAGATGGGGAGGGTGGCATTTGAACACTCTCCAATACATAATGAAGGATTAACCTATACGAAGCCAACACTTTTCTTTTCATCCACGCCGGCAAGGTGTTCTTGCCGACATGGATAGATCTGGACATTGCTTCTTTATGCATATCAATGATAAAAACCATCAAAACCGATGTTCCGTAGATATAGAAATCGATTCTCAAACATCCATCTTAAATATCTAGATTTTTGACATACTTTGCGTTTTCCTCGATAAATTGTCTTCTTGGCTCAACCTTGTCTCCCATTAAAACCTCAAATATCTCGTCAGCTTCAATCGCATCTTGAAGGCTTACTTGAAGCAGCGTCCGCGTTTCAGGATTCATGGTTGTTTCCCATAGCTGCTCAGGATTCATTTCACCAAGACCTTTATACCGTTGAATGGTCGGTTTTGGAGTTTCTGGCAGTTCGGACAAGACTTGCTCTAGTTGACGATCATTGTAAGCATATTCCACCCGCTTGCCTTGCTGAATTTTGTAAAGAGGCGGTTGAGCAATATAAACGTATCCCTTTTCAATAATTTCCCGCATATAACGGTAAAAAAACGTTAGCAGCAGCGTCCGAATATGCGCTCCATCGACATCGGCATCCGTCATGATGATGATCTTATGATATCTTGCTTTTGTAATATCGAAATCTTCACCAATTCCTGTTCCTAACGCTGTTATAATTGTTCGCACTTCATTGTTCGATAAAATTTTATCTAGACGGGCTTTTTCAACATTGATAATTTTTCCGCGCAACGGTAAAATCGCTTGAAAATGGCGATCTCGTCCCTGTTTCGCAGATCCGCCCGCTGAGTCTCCCTCTACTACATACAATTCGCTAATAGAAGGATCCTTTGAAGAACAATCTGCCAGTTTCCCTGGCAAATTGGATATTTCAAGCGCACTTTTTCTCCGCGTTAGCTCGCGCGCTTTTTTTGCCGCTAAACGGGCACGCGCTGCCATCATTCCTTTTTCGATGATCTTCTTGGCAACAGTTGGATTCTCTAGCAAAAAGGTTTCAAACTGCTCTGAGAAGATGGCATCTGTTACTGTTCTTGCATCGCTATTTCCAAGTTTCGTCTTTGTTTGCCCTTCAAATTGCGGCGCAGGATGCTTCACAGAAACAATCGCCGTGAGCCCTTCCCGCACATCTTCCCCGGTTAAGTTAGCATCATTGTCCTTAAAAATGTGGTGTTTGCGTGCATAATCATTAATAATACGGGTTAATGCTGTTTTAAAACCCGATTCGTGTGTTCCGCCTTCATGTGTATGAATGTTATTAGCGAACGAATAAATATTGCTGCTGTAGCTGTCATTGTATTGCAAGGCGATCTCAACGGAAATTCCATCTCGTTCCCCATCGATATAAATAGGCTCATCATGAAGCACTTCTCTTGTTCGGTTTAAGTGTTGAACGTATGATTTAATTCCGCCTTCATAATAGTATTCGTTCTTTCGGTTTTCGTCTCGTTTATCTTCAAGACTAATTTTAATCCCTCGATTTAAAAAGGCTAATTCCCGTAATCGAGTGGCCAGCGTCTCGTAATCATACTCTGTCGTTTCGGTAAAAATCTCAGGATCTGGTTTAAACCGAGTAGTAGTGCCTGTCCGATCCGTTTCGCCAATAACTTGTAAATCCGCACAAGGAATCCCGCGTTCATATTTTTGATAATGAATTTTTCCTTCACGATAAACAAATACTTCTAATTCTTGTGACAGGGCATTTACAACAGAAGCACCAACTCCATGAAGCCCTCCAGATACTTTATATCCGCCGCTACCAAATTTTCCGCCGGCATGGAGCACCGTCATAATGACTTCAACAGCCGGTCGACCCATTTGTTCTTGAATGCCGACTGGAATACCACGACCATTGTCAACCACGGTAATACTGTTATCTTTTTCGATTGTTACAGAGATTTCTGTACAATACCCAGCCAACGCTTCATCAATACTATTGTCAACAATTTCCCAAACTAAATGATGTAAGCCTTTGGGACCCGTTGATCCTATATACATGCCTGGCCGTTTCCGTACAGCTTCAAGGCCTTCCAATACCTGAATTTGCCGTTCATCATACATATGTTCGATTTTTTGTTCCATTGTCATGTTAATCACCTACGCTTTCCTTTGAAAAACGATCAAACATCCCCGGTGTCCGGGGAACAAATATGACCGGAACTCACT
Organism: Anoxybacillus sp. B2M1; assembly: GCF_001634265.1. Taxonomy (NCBI): domain Bacteria; kingdom Bacillati; phylum Bacillota; class Bacilli; order Caryophanales; family Anoxybacillaceae; genus Anoxybacillus; species Anoxybacillus sp. B2M1. The sequence goes on from NZ_CP015435.1 coordinate 2,662,145, forward strand.
TGATAGATCGCTGCTTCCTTTATGACATCATGTTGAATTCCGTCAATACTTGTTGTAGTAACAAAGGTTTGAACTTTCTGGCGGATGGTGTTAAGCAGATGTGTTTGCCGAAAATCGTCCAGTTCCGAAAGTACATCGTCTAATAAAAGAATGGGATAATCGCCTGTTTCAGAAAAGATCAGTTCAATTTCGGCCAATTTGATCGATAAAGCTGTTGTTCTTTGCTGTCCCTGTGAACCAAATGTCTGTACATCTCTTCCATTGACATCAAATGACAAATCGTCACGGTGAGGACCAGCAAGTGTCGCACCTCGCTGAATTTCCTTCTCCTTTATTTTAACAAATTTTTCAGTATATGCTTCTATTATTCTCGACAATTCCAGCTCTTCTGATACCTGAACAGAAGGATGATATTGGATTTGCAGCTTTTCCAATCCTCGGCTGATTTCGCGATGAATGGGCTCAGCCCATTTTTGCAGCAGCTGGGAAAATTCATATCTCTTTAATGTAATTTTCGCGGCAAGCTCTATCAGCTGTTCTGTTAATACATCTAAAACAGCTTCATCATGATGCTGCTTCGTTTGCAACAGCTTCAAATAATGATTCCGCTGCTGCAATATCTTTTGGTAGCGGCTTAAATCATGCATATAAACAGGGGAAATCTGCCCCATTTCCATATCAATAAAACGTCGTCTTACTTGCGGCCCGCCCTTGACTAAATGCAAATCTTCAGGAGCAAATAAAACCACATTAATGTGTCCGATATATTGACTTAATTTTTTTTGTTCAATATGACTTATTTTTGCTTTTTTCCCTTTTTTTGAAATCACAAGCTGCAAAGCTGACGGCCCATTTTTTTTAACGGCCTTCCCTTCTATTTTAGCATATTCCTCATCCCAACGAATCAATTCTTTATCATTCGATGTCCGATGAGATTTAGCCATCGCTAAAACATAAATAGCTTCCATCAAATTCGTCTTTCCTTGCGCGTTTTCTCCCAAAATCACGTTGACTTTATTCGTAAACGACAGCTCCTGGCTGATATAATTCCGGTAATTTTTTAACGATAGATGTGTTAAAAACAAAGATTCTTCACCTACTCCAAACCTTTTACCATAAAAGTTCCGAAATCGCGAATATCGACAACATCCCCATGCTTCAGTTTTCGTCCGCGACGATTTTCTCTATCGCCGTTGACATATACTTCTTTTGTTTGTAAAAACCATTTTGCCATACCGCCTGTATCAATCGCTTGCACAAGCTTTAAAAATTGGCCAAGAGTAATCGTTTCCGTTGTGATCTCTATCGTTTGTTTCATCATTTTCACCGCTCTTCAAAAAAATGTCCATCACTTCATTTTACTAAAAAATTGATCAATAGCAAATAAAGCTGCTAGAGAGTCGGAGTAGTTCTAGCAGCTTTATTATACATTAGTACGTTCTGACTGGTAAGATCAGCTGGAGCATGGAATCGCTGTGTAGTGGACGAAGAACAAATGGACGCATGGCTCCGGTAAAGCTGATCTTGATTTCAGCTCCCTCCAGTGCTTTAAGAGCATCCATCATGTATTTAGCACTGAAAGAAATTTTTAGCTCTTCCCCTTCGACAGATTCACTCTGGATCTCCTCAGTAACTTTCCCGATTTCTGGGGATATCGATGAAATTTCTACAATGCCATCCTGTAATGTTGTCAATTTCACCACATTGTTTCTTCCTTCTCTAGCAAGCAAAGAAGCGCGGTCAATCGCTTGGAAAAACTCCTTCGCATTCACAATTACGTCTGTTTGGCTATCTGCCGGAATTAAGCGGGACGTATCAGGATAGTTTCCATCAAGCAATCGCGAGAAAAATAAAAGGTGTTTCGTTTTAAATAAAACCTGATTTTCTGTAATGACAATTTCTACATTTTCATTACTGTCATCAAGAATTTTACTTAATTCGTTTAAGCTCTTCCCAGGGATAACCACGTTATAGCCTAGACTTGCATCCATTTCGATTTTTGCTTTCCGTAAAGCAAGGCGATGACTATCTGTTGCAATACAGATCAGTTCTCCATTCTCTACCTTCCAGTTTACACCTGTCAAGATCGGTCGTGTTTCTGAAGTAGAAACCGCAAAAACCGTTTGACGAATCATCGTTTTTAGTAAATCCGTTGGAAGTTTGAACACATTCTCTTCTTTAATTTGTGGAAGTCTTGGATACTCTTCTGCATCTAAGCCGTTTAAGCTAAACTCCGCTTTTCCTGAACGGATGATTGTAACAAATTGATTTTGAACTTCTATTTCGACGTTGTCTTCTGGAAGTTTTTTAACGATTTCGGCAAAAAAACGAGCCGGTAATACAATACTGCCTGGTTGCAGGACTTCTGCAATAATTGTTCCTTCTTCTTCAGCTGGAATAGATGATTCAATAGATATATCTGAATCGCTTCCAGTCAGTGTCACTTCTTGAACAGTTGCTACCATTTTAATACCAGAAAGAATCGGGATCGTTGTGCGTGAAGAAACAGCTTTCATGACATCTTGAACGCTACGAACTAAGTGATCTTTTTGAATGGTAAGTCGCACGAATCGCACCCTCCTAAACTAGAATAAAAGTAAATTTATTTTATATAAAAAATAAGTAATAGTAGTAATAGTAGCTGTTAACATGTGGATAAGCCGAAAAATCGCAAAGGAAACACAGTCATCCACATGTGGATAGACTGTGCACAACTTTTTATATTATTCACACTATCTATCAATGTTTCAATTTTTCTTGAATCTCTTTTATTTGTTTTTGCAGCTGCACATCCGTTTGCAGCAAAGTTGAAATCTTCTCATGAGCATGGATCACAGTTGTATGGTCGCGTCCTCCAAATTCTTCACCGATTTTTGGCAAAGAACAGTCCGTCAGCTCCCGAGATAGGTACATAGCGATTTGCCTCGGAAAAGCAACCGATTTTGTTCGTTTTTTCGCCTTGAAATCTTCCAGCTTGAGATTGAAATGCTGCCCGACTACGCGTTGAATATCTTGAATGGTGATGACCTTCGGTTTGGAGCTTGGGATGATATCCTTTAGTGCTTCTGCAGCAAGATCCGCGTTAATTTCTTTATTAATAAGCGATGAATATGCCACAACTCGGATGAGAGCTCCCTCAAGTTCACGAATGTTGGAATCAATTTGATTAGCGATGTAAAGCATAACCTCATTCGGAATATCGAAGCCTTCTGCCTTTGCTTTTTTGCGAAGAATAGCAATTCTCGTTTCTAAATCTGGAGGAGTTATATCGGTTATAAGTCCCCATTCAAATCGTGAACGCAGGCGGTCTTCAAGAGTTGGGATTTCCTTTGGCGGCCGATCGCTAGAAATGACGATTTGTTTACTTTCTTCATGAAGCGTGTTGAATGTATGGAAAAATTCTTCTTGTGTTTGTTCTTTTCCAGCTAAAAACTGAATATCATCAATTAATAGGACATCAACATTTCGATATTTGTTGCGAAAGTCATCGGCTTTATTGTCACGAATTGCATTAATAAATTCATTAGTAAATTTTTCAGAAGATAAATAAACGACTTTGGCTGATGGATTATGTTCAATCACATAATGGCCGATCGCATGCATGAGATGGGTTTTTCCCAAGCCGACTCCTCCATATATGAAAAGAGGGTTATATGCTTTTGCTGGCGCTTCTGCTACTGCTAAGGAAGCGGCATGGGCAAAACGATTTCCGGATCCGATGACGAACGTATCAAATGTATATTTTGGATTTAGCATGTTTTGCGGAAAATCTACCTGCTCATCATCCAATTTACGCTGCTTTTTCGTCACCTGTTTAAGATCGATATCTTCCTCGTTCGAGTTGTGAGGAATGATAAATTTAATAGTTAGCTCTTCTCCAGTGATATCATAAATGGTTTCGCCGATTAAATGAGCATAGCGGGAATCCAGCCAATCTCTTGCAAATTCATTTGGGGCTACAATGACGAGTGTATCACCTTTTAGGGAGTGAGCTTTCGTTGATTTCAGCCAGGTTTCAAAGCTGGGTTTACTGATTTTTTTTTCGATCTCCGCAAGCGCCTTATTCCATAAATCATCAATATTTTCCACCCGTTGGCCCTCCTTTTTACACAAAGGGTTGTTCAATCTTTGTACAACTTTTTTAAGCGATGCATATAAATTTATAAAAATACGCTGTGGAAAAATAATATAATTAGGAAGGAAAACGACATTTCGACAGAATCCACTTAGTGTGGATAGCTTTTTCTACAACCGTGAATAAATTGTCCACACATTATCCACATTTTGTGGATAAAAAAATTATACACAAGAATAATCCAGAGTGAAAACAAGAATATGATATCAAATAAACTAGCGTGTTGCAATGATTTTTGATAAATATCCACAACGCCCATACACTGTGGAAAATTATTATCCACATGGTAAGAAGTTGTGAAAAAAATGTCGATAAATGTTGTGAATAAATGAAAAGCAAGAGAAAATATATCCACAGGATAAAAAGTGACTGAAAGATCCACCTGGAACGGTTGACATTTCACTAAATTGTTCAATATAATTAGAAAGACTGCCTGTAACAGTTATTCCTCAGGGAGGTGTCATATAATGAAACGCACATATCAACCAAATAAGCGCAAACGCAGTAAAGTTCACGGCTTTCGCGCACGCATGAGCACAAAGAACGGACGTAAAGTGCTTGCACGTCGCCGCCGTAAGGGAAGAAAAGTATTATCCGCGTAGGCCACTGAAACCTCAGTGGTCTTTTTTCTAAGCTATCTGCCCAAACTCTACGGAAGAATATGGAGTGTTGCGATTGGGGATGAAAAAAAAATACCGCATAAAAAAGAATGAGGAATTTCAACAAGTATTCCAAAAAGGCCATTCCATGGCCAATCGTCAATTTGTAATTTATGTATTGGATCGGCCAGAGCAGCCGTATTTTCGGATTGGCTTGTCCGTAAGTAAAAAAATTGGAAAAGCGGTCGTCAGGAATCGAGTAAAGCGTTATATTCGCCAGACTTTTCTAGAATTGCGAGATCAGGTTGCTACTGCAAAGGACTATGTGATTATTGCAAGACGGCCTGTTTCTGAAATGAATTATGCGGAAGTGAAAAAAAGCTTAATGCATGTGCTGAAAAAAGCTGGAGTATTAGAGAATCATTCTTTTTGATCAGAATGATGGTAAAATACATATACAGAAACCGGATTTTGGACATGTTAGGAGGGAAATGTAGTGAAAAGGCGAATTTGGTTAACGATCGCACTTGTTGCATTTATAGCTCTATTAGCGGGGTGTTCACAAGTAAATCAGCCGATCACATCGGAGAGTAAAGGGTTTTGGAACGAGTATATTGTTTATCCGCTTTCGTGGTTGATTAAATATGTGGCGCACCTATTTGGTGGAAACTACGGTTTGTCGATCATCATTGTTACCATTTTGATCCGGCTTGTTATTTTGCCTCTGATGATTCAACAGACGAGAAATGCGAAAGCGATGCAGGCATTGCAGCCTGAGTTACAAAAGCTTAGAGAAAAGTATAGCTCTAAAGATATGGAAACGCAACAAAAATTACAGCAAGAGACGATGATGCTATTTCAGAAACATGGCGTGAATCCATTAGCCGGTTGTTTTCCGCTCATTATCCAAACCCCGATCTTAATTGGTTTTTACCATGCCATTATGCGAACAAGAGAAATTGCCGATCATAATTTCCTATGGTTCGATCTTGGAGCTAAAGATCCGTATTTTATTTTGCCTGTTGTAGCTGGGGTAGCGACATTTATTCAACAGAAAATAATGATGGCAGGGACTGAGCAGCAAAATCCGCAGATGGCGATGATGCTTTGGATTATGCCGATTATGATTATTGTTTTTGGTATTAACTTTCCAGCTGCTTTATCTCTTTATTGGGTAGTAGGAAATATCTTTTCTATTGTACAAACCTATGCTATTAAAGGTCCTGATTTAAAATCTAATCATTCAGGGGGACAGAAAAAGTGAAGGAAGTAACCGCGACCGCTTCGACTGTTGATGAGGCTATTCAGCTTGCATTAAATCAATTAGGCGTTTCAAGAGATCGCGTGGAAATTGACGTATTAGAGCAAGGGAAAAAAGGGTTTCTTGGTATTTTAGGCAATAAACCAGCGGTTGTAAAGGTAAAAGTACATCCTGATCCAATTGAAGAGGCAGAAATTTTTTTGAAAAATGTGATTGAAAAGATGGGGATTCCAGCGAGTGTGACGAAAAGTGAAGCAGGACATGACAAAGAAATTCAGTTTACCATTAGCGGTGAAAAGATCGGTTTGTTAATTGGCAAACATGGACAAACATTGAATTCTCTCCAGCTATTGACACAGCTGGTGGCGAACCGCTATGCCAATGGCTATGTTCATATCACAGTTGATGCTGAAAACTATCGGGCGCGGCGTCGCGATGTGTTGATGCAGTTGGCTGAAAAATTGGCGGAAAAAGCGGTGAAAACAAAAAAAGAAGTGAAATTAGAACCGCTGCCGGCATATGAGCGAAAAGTCATTCATTCTGCTTTAGCTAATAATCGGAAAGTTAAAACTTTTTCCGTTGGAACAGAACCTCATCGGTATATTGTTATAGCTCCCGTGCATGAGCAAATAAGCAAGGAATAAGATGTTTAAACATTCATAAAACGCGGGGGAAGGGGCTATCTCATCATTTGAGAAAGCCTCTTTTTTCTGTTGCTTTCGCAAAAAATAAGATCCATGCGCATAGAGACTGTCCTTGCGCTTAGTTCCATGAAAAAGAGATTATCGACGGTTGAAGCATGTGATATGCGCCCGCTTTTTGAACAATGAGCGATTTCTTGGCAATCTGCTTGTCCGCTCTCCCTGATTAAATCATGAGTTTTGTTTTTGTAATAAAGGAATAAATCATCCATGGGCAAGAGATAAAACGTTTATTTTGTTATTATTGTTATTCACATGTGGATAAGTTAAAATTGATAATGATTACTTTGATTACTTCCTGAATTGTGGATTATTTAATGATTGCAAGCGATTCTCTTGTTTACAATATAGATCATAGACAAGGATAGAAGAGAGGTGAAAATATATGGAGTTTGATACAATTGCTGCGATTTCTACTCCGATGGGGGAAGGCGCCATCGCCATTGTTCGTTTGAGCGGAAGCGAAGCCATTGCTATTGCGGATCGCCTTTTCAAAGGAAAAGGGAAAAAACGTCTGAATGATGTGCCTTCACATACCCTCCATTATGGGCATATTATTGACCCGGCTGATGGTCGTACGGTGGAGGAAGTAATGGTTGCTGTTATGCGGGCGCCTAAGACGTTTACAAGAGAAGACGTCGTCGAAATTAACTGTCATGGGGGGCTAGTTTCCGTTCACCGTATCTTGCAGCTTGTTTTGACAAATGGGGCTCGTTTGGCTGAGCCGGGCGAATTTACAAAGCGGGCATTTTTAAATGGTCGCATTGATTTATCTCAGGCTGAAGCGGTGATTGACTTAATTCGTGCAAAAACCGATCGAGCGATGAATGTGGCTCTTAATCAAATGGAAGGGCGATTATCAAAAATGATTCGCCAGCTGCGGCAAACGATTTTAGAAACGCTTGCTCATGTGGAAGTGAACATTGATTATCCTGAATATGATGACGTAGAGGAAATGACGCATCGACTGCTTCTCGAGAAATCGCAGTATGTTCATTCGGAAATCGAACGGCTTTTACAAACGGCGCACCAAGGAAAAATATTGCGAGAAGGGCTGGCAACCGTCATTATCGGTCGCCCGAATGTTGGAAAATCATCTTTGTTAAATAGTCTTGTTCATGAAAATAAGGCAATTGTCACAGATATTCCGGGAACGACAAGAGATGTTATTGAAGAATATGTCAATGTCCGTGGTGTTCCGTTAAAACTGATTGATACAGCGGGAATTCGCGAAACAGAGGACGTCGTCGAGCGAATCGGTGTTGAACGTTCAAAGCAAATGGTGAAAGAGGCGGATTTGGTTTTATTTGTTTTAAATTACAATGAGCCGCTGACTGAGGAAGATGAGCAGCTTTTTGAAAGTGTAAAAGAGAAGGATGTTATCATCATTGTGAATAAAACGGATTTGCCGCAAAGAATCGATATGGAACGTGTAAAACAGCTTGCAAATGAACATCCGATTATCGCCACTTCTTTATTAGAGGAAAAAGGCATTGACCAATTGGAAGAGGCTATTTCTACGTTATTTTTTGCCGGAGCGGTGGAAGCTGCGGATTTGACATATGTGTCAAACTCAAGGCATATCGCTTTGCTCCATCAAGCGAAAAAAGCGATTGAGGAAGCCATTGCGGGAATAGAGGCAGGAGTCCCAATTGATATTGTACAAATTGATTTGACAAGAGCATGGGAATTGTTAGGAGAAATTGTAGGGGATACGGTACACGAAAGTTTGATTGATCAGCTGTTCTCTCAATTTTGTTTAGGGAAATGAAAAGGAGGTTGTTTCAAATGGAGTATCATGGCGGATCATATGATGTCATCATTGTCGGTGCTGGCCATGCCGGATGTGAAGCAGGACTGGCTGCAGCGCGAATGGGTGCCAAGACGTTAATGATTACGTTAAACCTGGATATGGTCGCTTTTATGCCATGTAATCCGTCTATCGGCGGCCCTGCCAAAGGAATTGTTGTTCGAGAAATTGATGCACTAGGCGGGGAAATGGGGAAAAACATCGATAAAACATACATTCAAATGAGAATGTTAAATACGGGAAAAGGTCCGGCTGTTCGCGCGTTACGAGCGCAGGCAGATAAATTTTTGTATCAGCATGAAATGAAGAAAACGCTTGAGCGTGAACCGAATTTGACGCTTCTTCAAGGAAAAGTAGAGCGGCTAATTGTTGAAGAAGGCGTGTGCAAAGGGGTCATGACTCATACGGGCGCTCAATATTACGCAAAGACGGTTGTCATTACGACGGGAACATTTTTGCGTGGAGAGATTATTATTGGCGATATTAAGTATTCAAGCGGTCCAAATAACCAACAGCCGTCCATTAAGCTGTCAGAGCATTTAGAGGAGCTCGGTTTTCAGCTCGTACGATTCAAAACGGGAACTCCTCCGCGAGTCAATAGCCGTTCGATCGATTATAGCAAAACAGAAATCCAGCCGGGAGATGATACTCCACAGGCATTTTCATATGAAACAACGGAATACATTACAGATCAGTTGCCGTGCTGGCTGACTTATACGACGGAAGAGACGCATCGCATAATTGATGAAAACTTGCATTTATCGCCGATGTACTCGGGAATGATTAAAGGAACGGGCCCGCGTTATTGCCCATCAATTGAAGATAAAATTGTCCGTTTCCACGATAAACCGCGTCATCAAATTTTCTTGGAACCAGAGGGCCGGAATACGGAAGAAGTATATGTACAGGGGCTTTCCACCAGCTTGCCAGAGCATATTCAACGAAAAATATTGTCAACGATTCCGGGACTTGAGCAAGCGCAGCTGATGAGAGCGGGCTATGCGATTGAGTACGATGCCATTGTTCCAACCCAACTATGGCCAACGCTAGAAACAAAAGTAGTGAAAAACTTATATACAGCTGGACAAATCAACGGTACCTCCGGCTATGAAGAAGCGGCGGGGCAGGGCATTATTGCTGGAATTAATGCGGCCCGCAAAGCGCTTGGAAAAGAAGAGCTCATTTTAAGCCGCTCTGATGCTTACATTGGCGTACTGATTGACGATCTTGTGACAAAGGGAACCAATGAGCCATACCGCTTGTTGACATCCCGGGCAGAATATCGCTTGTTGCTCCGACATGATAATGCCGATTTGCGTCTTACAGAAATCGGGTATAAAATGGGATTGATTTCCGAAGAGCGTTACCAGAAGTTTTTAGCGAAGAAAGCAGCGATTGAAAAAGAGAAAAAACGTCTTCAAGCATGGATCATTAAACCAACAGACCAAGTTCAAGAGGTCATTCGTCAGGCGGGAGGCAGCGAATTAAAAGATGGCATTCGAGCTTCTGATTTATTGAAGCGTCCAGAAATGACCTATGAGCATATTCAGCTGCTTGCTCCAGCTGAAGAACAGCTTCCGTCCGATGTGGTGGAGCAAGTAGAAATCCAAATCAAGTATGAAGGATATATCGAAAAGTCACTTCAGCAAGTAGAACGTTTAAAGAAAATGGAAAACAAAAAAATTCCTGAAGATATTGATTATGATGCAATTACAGGCCTTGCGACCGAAGCTCGCCAAAAATTAAAACAAGTCCGGCCTCTTTCTATTGCGCAAGCTTCGCGCATTTCAGGAGTAAATCCTGCAGATATTTCGATATTATTAGTGTATTTAGAACAAGGAAGAATTGCTCGCGTGTCGAATGAATAACATAGTGAAGGGATTGGCATATGGATACCAAACAGTTTCAGAGCCTATTGGAGGAGAAAGGGATTTCTCTTTCTCCCCGACAATTGGAACAATTTCAAATCTATTATAAGCTGTTGATTGAATGGAACGAAAAAATGAATTTAACAGCGATTACGGATCAATCGGGGGTTTATTTAAAGCATTTTTTTGACTCCATTTCTCCTGCGTTTTATTACGATTTTTCAAAGCCAATGTCGCTTTGTGATGTCGGGGCTGGAGCCGGATTTCCGAGCATTCCGTTGAAAATTTGCTTTCCGCATCTGAAATTGTCGATCGTCGATTCGCTGCAAAAGCGCATTACTTTTCTTCACGCTCTTGCCTCAGCGCTCGAATTGGAAGATGTCGCTTTTTATCATGACCGTGCCGAAACGTTCGCTAGACGAGAAGGGATCCGAGAGGCATTTGACGTTGTCATGGCTCGGGCGGTTGCTCGAATGTCTGTGCTCAGTGAGCTATGCCTTCCATTGGTGAAAGTAAATGGGACATTTATTGCCATGAAAGCAGCGGCCGCTCAAGAAGAATTGGAACAAGGAAAAACAGCGATTAAAGTTCTTGGTGGAGAAGTTGCAGCCACTCATTCATTTACGTTGCCGATCGAAGAGAGCGAGCGGACCATTATTTTTATTCATAAGAAACGGAAAACAACCAAGCAGTATCCTCGGAAACCAGGGATTCCAAATAAACTTCCAATTGAATGAGAACGCCGACTGGGAACATTGTTAAAACAGGGGAGAGTTTTTAAAGGTGGTGTAGAGGGGAATGAAGCATCCTTTTTCGCGCTTCTTTAGTTTTGGAGAAAAGGAACAAGAAGAAATGATTGAAAAACATGAGAATGAAGAAGTAAGAAAAATTCCAGTATCGCAAATTGTTCCGAACCGTTTTCAACCACGAACCATTTTTGATGATGAGAAAATTGCCGAGCTCGCTTTAACGATTCGAACACATGGAATCATTCAGCCGATTGTTGTTCGTGAATGTGAAAATGGCAAATATGAAATCATTGCAGGAGAAAGGCGCTGGCGTGCCGTTCAAACGCTGGGATGGACAGAAATTCCAGCCATTATCAAAAATTTAAATGATAAAGAAACCGCTTCAGTTGCTTTAATTGAAAATTTGCAGCGCGAAGAATTAACGCCGATTGAGGAGGCGCTGGCGTATGCCAAGCTATTGGAATTGCACCATTTGACGCAGGAAGCGCTGGCGCAGCGGTTAGGGAAAGGTCAGTCCACTATTGCCAATAAGCTTCGTTTACTAAAATTGCCTCAAGAGGTTCAAGAGGCGCTATTGCAACGAACGATTACAGAGCGGCATGCGCGAGCGCTCATTGTTTTAAAGGATCGGGACAAGCAATTAAAGCTTTTAAAAGAGATTATTGAAAAACAATTAAATGTCAAACAGACAGAAGATCGCGTATCAAAGATATTAGAAGCCAATCGTCCAAAGCCCAAGCCGAAACGAAAAGCTTTCAGCAAGGATATGCGAATCGCTGTCAATACCATTCGCCAGTCATTAGCGATGGTGGCTGATAACGGTCTTTCGATCGATTCTGAAGAAGAAGATTTTGAGGATTATTATCAAATTACAATTCGTATCCCGAAAAAATAAATGATTCAATGCGACCTCATCATATCGCGTGTGATGAGGTTTTTATTTCATGCGATGCATAGAAAATACATCCATTTTTTTTGTTTCATGATAAAATAGGACATATGAGTACGATTGTTAGAGGTAGGTGTCACCGTGGGCAAGATCATTGCAATTGCAAATCAAAAAGGCGGAGTAGGGAAAACGACAACGGCTGTGAATTTAGCAGCTTGCTTGGCACATATAGGAAAAAGGGTCTTGCTTGTCGATATTGATCCACAAGGGAATGCTACAAGCGGCATCGGAATTGAAAAAGGCGATGTAGATGAGTGCGTTTATAATGTCCTAGTAGAAAATATGAAAGCCAAAGATGTAGTAAGGCCGACAAATATTGAAAACTTATATATGATTCCAGCTACGATTCAATTAGCTGGGGCAGAAATTGAATTAGTTTCTGTGGTTTCACGCGAAATTCTTTTAAAAAAAGCTCTTGAGCCTTTAAAAAATGTATATGATTTTGTATTGATTGATTGTCCTCCATCCCTTGGGCTGCTTACATTGAATGCATTGACAGCCGCAGATGCCGTATTGATTCCTGTGCAATGTGAGTATTATGCGCTTGAAGGATTAAGCCAATTGTTGAATACGATTCGCCTCGTGCAGAAGCATTTGAATACGCAATTAAAATTGGAAGGCGTCGTGTTAACGATGCTCGATGCCCGAACGAATTTAGGGCTTCAAGTCATTCAAGAAGTGAAAAAATATTTTCGGGAAAAAGTATATGACACGATCATTCCGCGCAATGTTCGCTTGAGCGAGGCACCGAGCCATGGAAAGCCGATTATCCTTTATGACGTGCGTTCAAAAGGGGCAGAAGTGTATTTAGAATTGGCAAAGGAGGTGGTCGCGCGTGGCTAAAGGACTTGGAAAAGGGATTAATGCGCTATTTTCGAATTTGGAAGTAAGCGAGGAAGAAACGATTCAGGAGATTCAGATTAAAGAGCTGCGTCCCAATCCTTATCAACCTCGGCAAACATTTCATCCGGAATCGATTGAAGAGCTGAAGCAATCGATTATCCAGCATGGAATTTTGCAGCCGCTCATTGTGCGAAAAAGCATTAAAGGCTATGAAATTGTAGTGGGAGAGCGGCGATATCGCGCTGCTAAAGAAGCGCATTTAAAAACGGTTCCTGTTGTGGTGCGCAATTTGACAGAGCAGCAGATGATGGAATTTGCGCTCCTTGAGAATCTTCAGAGAGAAGATTTAACTCCTATTGAAGAAGCCAAGGCCTATCAAACTCTTATGGAACATCTTCAATTAACGCAAGAGGAGCTGGCCCAACGCATTGGAAAAAGTCGTCCGCATGTTGCGAACCATTTGCGGCTTTTATCGCTGCCAAAAGAAATTCAGCAATTGATTACCGATGGAACGTTATCGATGGGGCATGGCCGCGCTTTGTTGGGATTAAAAAGAAAAGAAAAAATGAAAGCGATTATTGAAAAGGTGATAGCGGAGCAATTAAATGTTCGCCAGCTTGAAAAGCTTATTCAGGAGACGAACGAGCGTGTTTCACGTGAAACAGTCAAACCCAAAAAAGAAAAGAGCGTTTTTGTTAAACAAAGTGAGTCATTATTAAGAGAAAAGTTTGGCACAAATGTGACGATTAAGCAAAATCGTAAGAAGGGCAAAATTGAAATCGAATTTTTCTCCAATGAAGATTTAGAACGAATTTTGCAGTTATTAAATGTACAACTGGATGAATAGCCGAGCCATCAGCCTTTGATGGTTTATTTTTTTCTTTCTTCGCAGTTGGTGCCAATAACATAGTATATCTTTTATGAGACTGTCTTTGAAGAAGAGCTACACATATTATGAACAGAAAGATCCGTTTTTCTTTTTTGGTGATTTTACTTTATTTACGAACAACAGACATTGGAAAAGCATGGATGCATATTGAGCATCATCCGCTTTATCTAGGGAGGCAAATTGTTTTGGTGTTATTAGGAACAATTGTGAATGGGATTTGCATTATCATCGGATCTTTATTAGGTAAAATATTCCACAAGATTCCTGAGCAAATGAAAGGGACCGTTATGAGCGGAATTGGTCTTGCTGTGACCTTGCTTGGAATACAAATGGGGCTAAAAAGTGAGCATTTTTTAATTGTCATTTGCAGTCTTGTTTTTGGCGGTATGATAGGGGAACTGTGGAATCTGGATCATCAATTAAACAAGCTTGGACAATGGCTGGAAAGAAAAGTAGGAGGACACAACCAAGGAAATATAGCCAAAGGATTTGTAGCAGCTACATTGCTGTTTGTGGTTGGAGCCATGGCGATTATTGGAGCTATGGACAGCGGTTTACGAGGAGATCATCGGGTTTTATATACTAAATCGATGATTGACGGATTTACAAGCATCATTCTTACAACAACAATGGGAATCGGAGTCATTTTTTCTGCTGTTCCTGTTATGCTATATGAAGGAATCATCGCTTTATTAGCAACACAAATCCAAGCATGGGTTCCGAAAGAATTAATGAATTCATTTATTGCCGAATCAACTGCAGTAGGCGGTATTTTAATTATGGCTATCGGCTTGAATTTGTTAGGAATCACAGCGATCCGTGTCGCTAATTTGTTGCCAAGCATCCTTATGACCGCTGTGATTATAACCGCTCTTCATTTCTGGTAAAGTAAAAATCCCTTCTTGTATTATAGAATCAAGAGGGGATTTTTGCTTTAGAAAGGCTTCATTTGTTCTTGATTTAGGGCGGTAGCGGCTAAATACTCTTGACGCTTCAGATAGCGGTCTGCTTCATAAATGCCGTTTGCAATCGTTTTAGCCATATTCATTACTAAATGAAGACGGGTATTTTGCAAAACAAAAAATTCCATAAATCCACTGACATTGACGACTCCTGTAATATGAAGATCTCCAACCGGAGGAAGTTGCTTGTTTACACCGGCACCTGGCCGGACGGGCCCTTCAGCAACTGTAATGGCGCCAACGCTTTTTAATCTTCCAAGACAAGCATCAATGGCGATCATAAAAACATTGTCATGAAGAACGCGAATCCCATTAATTTTCTCCTCTAAATTTACTGCATGAATCGGTTCTTCCAATGTTCCATATACTTGAAAATAAGACAAATTCTTTTCTTTGAGCATGGTCCCGACAAGAGGACCGAGCGAGTCTCCGGTTGATCGGTCTGTTCCAATACAAACAATGGCTAATGGTTGCGTGATCGGCGAAGAAAGCAGGGAAATAAGGCGCATCGCAATCCAAGTAGAGGCTCCTTGTTCATCATGGAAAACTCGTTCTTTTTCATTTTTGGAATGAAAAAAAAGCGAAGAGATACTCATGAATATTCACTCCTGATATCAAGTAAGTACTAAACAGTATACGGAAAAAACAAGAATTATATACATTGGGATTCTAGTTTTCTTATACGGCACAGGATGCTGTGAAACGAGGAAGTTATAACAGAGCTTAATCGGAAGCTGTCACGCTACAAAATCATTTGAAATATTGGTACAATGATTGGTATGTATAATAGTGATTAAGAGGTAATTTAACGTATGTAGGAAGAAGATGAAAGGTGAAAGAGGATGAAAAAAGCTTATGAAAATGTTTGGGAATTTTTTTCTAATGAAGATTTTTGGGCCAAGATTGGCATTGGAAGTGTAAAAATCATTGCGATTATTTTGGTGGCAATAGTGATCTCCAAGATTTTAAAAATGGCCGTTCATAATATTTTTAAAATGCGCCAAAAAGCGCCGATTCGTTTTTCAGAAAGACGAGAAGCGACATTATTAAAACTGCTCGATAACACGATTACGTATGTTATTTACTTTATAGCATTTGTGATGATTTTAGATACATTTGACGTGAAAGTAAGAACGCTGCTTGCTGGCGCAGGGATTGTTGGGTTGGCGGTTGGTTTTGGTGCCCAAAGCTTGGTGAAAGATGTCATTACAGGGTTTTTCATTATTTTTGAGGATCAGTTCTCGGTGGGTGATTATGTTCGAATCGGCAATTTTGAAGGATATGTAGAAGCCATTGGACTAAGGGTAACCAAAATAAAAAGCTGGACAGGCGAAGTTCATATTTTGCCTAATGGAACCATTACACAAGTAACGAACTTTTCATTGCATAATAGTGTCGCAGTTGTTGATGTGAGTGTTTCTCACGATGGAGATCTTGAACGAGCAGAGGAAGTCATTCGCCAGCTGTTGAGCGAACTTCCAGAGAAATATGAGGATATGGTGGCTGCACCTGAGCTTTTAGGTATTCAAAATTTGACAAGCTCAGAGGTTGTCCTTCGAGTGACCTGTGAAACAAAACCGATGCGCCATTTTTTTGTGGCTCGGGCATTGCGCAAGGAGATTAAACTGCGCTTGGATGAAAATGGAATTGAAATTCCATTTCCAAAGCTTGTTCTGTATAATCGCGAAGGCGAAGAAGGTTTGCCTCAACCACGAGCAAAAGCTGATGCGTAAAGGAGGAGGAATCAATGGATAAAGAGTTTAGTCTGCATGACATTGTAGAAATGAAAAAAGCGCATCCGTGTGGAACGAACCGCTGGAAGGTGATTCGCATGGGAGCAGATATTCGCATCAAATGTGAAGGCTGTGCCCATAGCGTGTTGCTCCCGAGGAAGGAATTTGTTCGTAAGCTGAAAAAGGTGCTGGAAAAGCATGAGGAGTAATTCCTCATGCTCTTTATTAAAGAGGGGGAATGGAGGAAATGCCAGACGTTCATATCTCATCGTGTCCTTTAAATTGCTGGGACACATGTGGATTGAAGGTGACGGTCCATGATGGCAAAGTAATCAAAGTGGATGGAGATGACCGCCACCCAATTACTCGAGGGAAAATTTGTGGACGAGGACGTATGCTGGAGGCACGGACCAATTCCCAAGAGCGATTGCTTTACCCTTTGAAAAAAGTGAATGGAACATTTATGCGGATCTCTTGGGAACAAGCATTGGATGAAATTGCAGAAAAAATGCGGGAGATTAAGGAAAAGTATAAGACTACAGCTGTTCTTCATAGCCATGATTACGCGAATAACGGACTACTAAAAAATTTGGATCGCCGGTTTTTTAATTGCTACGGAGGAGTTACGGAATTAATAGGAAGCATTTGTTGGGGAGCTGGGATTGAGGCGCAAAAGTGGGATTTCGGCAACGCTTACAGCCATGCTCCCGAGGATATTTACAATAGCAACAATGTAGTGATATGGGGCAGAAATGTTGCCCGCACGAATATGCATTTATTCGGACACCTTCAGTCTGTCAAGAAGCAAGGAACGAAGCTCGTTGTCATTGATCCGATTTCCAATCAAACAGCACAAATCGCGGATTTGTATGTGTCTGTAGCGCCAGGAATGGATGGCTTTTTAGCGATGGGAATTATGAAGGAGCTGCTGCGCCTTGGCCTTGAAGATCGGCATTTTATTGAAACCTATACAGTCGGATTCGAAGATCTCCAGAATTTATTGAACCAGATCACAATGGAGGAGATTGAACAATTAACCGGGGTTGCGCGCGAGATCATGAAAGAGTTAGCCCTTATATACGGAAACCGTCCAACGATGACGTATTTGGGACTTGGAATGCAGCGTTATGCTAATGGCGGAAATACGATTCGATTGATTGATGCTGTAGGAGCTTTAAGCGGAAATATTGGCATCAGTGGCGGTGGCGTCAATTTTGGCAATTTGCAGGTTGGTCAAAGCTTCAATATAGAAGCCTTGACTTTGCCGGAGCGGAAAACGGCATCTCGTACATTTCCGATGATGAAGCAAGCCGAAGGAATTTTGCAAGCCACTGATCCGAATATAAAAATGGTTATTGTAACATGTGGAAATCCATTGACTCAAGTACCCAATACCAATCTAGTGAAACAAGCCTTTCAATCAGTGGAAACGGTGGTTGTTTTTGAACAGTTTATGACGGATACAGCGGAGATCGCCGATTATGTACTGCCGACCACAACGGTATTTGAGGAGGAGGATCTTTACTATTCCTCGATGTATCATGCTTATGTCAATTATGGTCCTGCTCTTGTTCAAGCTCCAGGAGAAGCGAAACCAGATCTTTGGATTTGGACAAGCTTAGCCGAACGGTTAGGATTTGCAGACGATTTTGCCTTTTCAAGAGAAGAATTTTTAAAGATGGGGCTTGATGGGCTTGAAAAATACGGGATCACGTTAGAAAAGCTAAAGCAGGAAAAGCATTTGCTGTTACCTGTTCACCCGGTCCCATGGAATGATTATCGCTTTCAGACACCGAGCGGTAAATATGAATTCACATCTTCCTTCGCAGAACAAAAAGGGATGGATGGAAAATTAAAAATCATGTACCCAGCTGAATCGAAAGCGGGAAATAAGCGATTAGCGGAAAAATATCCATATCGTTTGCTGACGATCCATCCGCTGCGTTCCAATCATTCGCAGCATTATCATTTGATTAAAGCCATGCAATCAATCAAAATTGAGATTTCCCAAGATATTGCAGTGGAAAAAGAGCTGTCGGATGGAGATATGGCAAGGCTGTTTAATGAGCGGGGCGAGCTTATCGGCAAGGTGAAAGTTCTCGCGAAAGCTCATCCAAAAACGATCAATGTCGATGAAGGACAATGGGGAAAATTTGGTGGAAGTGTGAATGTACTCACGCCTGATGGCGAATCTGATAACGGTTTGGGAAGCACGTTATATGATTGCTTAGTAAACATTGAAAAAATTAATCCATGAACGCGCTTGTCATTTTATTTTTTACTCTCTATAATGAGGAAAGATGTTGACGGTTAGAGGAGTGGAAGCAATGGGATTAACAGCAGGAATTGTTGGTTTGCCGAATGTGGGAAAATCAACACTATTCAATGCGATTACAAAAGCTGGAGCAGAGTCTGCGAACTATCCATTTTGTACAATTGAGCCGAATGTTGGAGTGGTTGAAGTACCTGATGAACGTTTAAAAAAATTAACGGAGCTTGTCAACCCGAAAAAAACGGTGCCAACCGTGTTTGAATTTACTGATATTGCCGGCATTGTCAAAGGCGCAAGCAAAGGAGAGGGGCTTGGAAATAAATTTTTGTCGCATATCCGTCAAGTCGACGCAATTTGCCAAGTCGTTCGCTGTTTTGCTGATGAAAATATTACCCATGTAGCAGGGGAAGTCAATCCGCTTTCCGATATTGAAACCATTAACCTAGAACTCATTTTGGCTGATCTTGAAACCGTTGATAAGCGGATAGATCGCGTAGGAAAATTAGCGAAGCAAAAAGATAAAGAAGCGGTATTCGAGTATGAGATTCTTATGCGTTTAAAAGAAACATTTGAAGCGGGAAAGGCCGCGCGGACGTTGTCTTTTACGGAAGAAGAAATGAAGGTGGTAAAACAGCTTCACCTATTAACCATCAAACCAATGCTGTATGTAGCGAACGTAGGGGAAGAGGACATTGCCGATCCATCTGCCAATCCGTATGTTCAGCAAGTTCGTGAATTTGCGCAAAGCGACCATGCTGAAGTGATTGTTGTTTGTGCAAAAGTAGAGGAGGAAATTGCCCAACTGGACGAGGAAGAAAAACAAATGTTTTTGCAAGAACTAGGAATCGAACAATCAGGACTCGATCAGTTAATTCGGGCTGCATATAACTTGTTAGGACTAGCCACTTATTTTACAGCCGGGGAACAAGAGGTTCGTGCATGGACGTTCCGTAAAGGAATGAAGGCTCCGCAGTGCGCCGGAATTATTCATTCGGACTTTGAAAGAGGATTTATTCGTGCTGAAACGGTTTCTTACGACGATTTGCTTGCTTGCGGTTCCATGGCAGCAGCGCGTGAAGCAGGGAAAGTTCGTTTAGAAGGAAAAGATTACGAGGTTCAAGATGGCGATATTATGCATTTCCGTTTTAATGTATAGTATTGCATTGATCTTTTAGCCATGATATAATCAGAAAATGTGAGTAATGCATATTGCTCCTTGCTCTTTTCATAGAGCCGTTTAGACCAAAAGGAGGTGACTGGAATGAGAAAATATGAAATTATGTATATTATCCGCCCGAACATGGATGATGAAGGAAGAAAAGCAGTAGTTGAACGCTTCAACGGCATCCTAACAGAAAACGGTGCGGAAATCACGAACGTAAAAGAATGGGGTAAACGTCGTTTAGCTTATGAAATCAATGACTTCCGCGACGGTTACTACATGATCGTAAACGTGATGTCTGAGCCAAAAGCGGTACAAGAATTCGACCGTTTAGCGAAAATCAGCGAAGACATTATTCGTCATATCGTTGTTAAAGAGGAAGAATAATTCCGTGATTTTTAAGGAGTGGTTCTGATGATTAACCGCGTAATTCTTGTAGGGAGACTTACAAGAGATCCAGAATTGCGCTATACTCCAAGTGGAGTAGCTGTTGCCACGTTTACATTAGCTGTTAATCGCCCGTTTACAAACCAGCAAGGCGAACGTGAAGCAGATTTTATCAATTGCGTCGTCTGGCGTCGTCCAGCAGAGAATGTGGCGAACTTCTTAAAAAAGGGAAGCTTGGCTGGCGTGGATGGCCGTTTGCAAACGAGAAGTTACGAAGGGCAAGATGGAAAGCGTGTGTACGTAACCGAGGTGGTTGCTGATAGTGTTCAATTTCTTGAGCCTAAAGGTAGTACGGAACAGCGTGGTGCAGCAACAGGCGGCTATTATGGAGAGCCTTATCCATTTGGACAAAATCAGAACCCGCGTCACACAACCGACCCAGGCTATAGTCGCATCGATGAGGATCCGTTTGCCCATGATGGACAGCCTATTGATATATCCGATGACGACTTACCGTTTTAATCATAGATCGCAAAGACGGCTTTGGATCGTACAAGCACCTGCTTGCGCGTGAAAAGCCGAAACGAGACATTTGAACGTAAACTTCATTTTGGATATCATAATTGAAAAAAGAAAGGAGGAAAATAAAATGGCAGGACGTAAAGGCGGACGCGCAAAACGTCGCAAAGTTTGTTATTTCACAGCAAACGGAATTACACACATCGATTACAAAGATGTGGATACGTTAAAGAAATTTATTTCTGAGCGCGGCAAAATTTTACCACGCCGTGTAACAGGTACAAGCGCGAAATATCAACGCAAATTAACGGTAGCAATTAAACGTGCTCGTCAAATGGCATTGTTGCCATACGTAGCGGGTGAATAAAAGAAAAAGCAGTAAGGGGGGACGGCATCCTTACTGCTTTTTTTGATGATAGGAGGGATTCGGTTCGGATGAAAAATACATATGTGCTGACAGAAGCGGCGATTCAGCTGGCGATTTTTATTGTACTATTTTTAATCTTTTTGTACGTTCCATTTTTATCGGTGGTTGCGCTTTTCTTTTTATCTCTCCCTTTTATCGTGTTTACAATGAGACATGGCTATGCTCCAGGATTCATGTTGCTGGCTGTGGCGCTTATTGTCTCTTCCCTAATCGGTTCATTATTATCGCTACCCGTTGTGCTGATGTTTGGAACAAGCGGAATTGTGATCGGCATTATGTTTGCAAAAAAGAAAAACCGCTACTTAATTTTAACAGTAGCGACTCTTGTGTTTTTGGTCAATATCGTGCTTGATTATATTATTTCAGTCAAATTTTTTAACTTAGACATTATTGCTCAAACGCTTTCAATGCTAAAAGAATCCTTTCATGCCTCTATGCAAATCATGAAAGGAATGGGACAAGAGCCTCCGAAAGAAATGCAAGATCGCTTCCAACAAATGTTGGAGTTTGTGCAATACATTATACCGTCCGTGTTTGTTTTATCAGCGCTTGCTGCTGCTTATTTAACGATCATGGCTTCGATTCCGATTTTAAAACGCTTAAATATGCCGATAGGAACGTGGCCTCCTTTTCGTCATATTATGCTACCAAAGCCGCTTTTATGGTATTACCTGATTATACTATTAGCGACATTTTTTCCATTAGAAAAAGGATCCTTTGTCTTTATTGCCGTTATTAATCTCTATTATGTATTACAGCTTTTGTTTTTGATTCAAGGTTTTTCTTTCCTCTATTATGTCGCTGAGCAGAAAAAAATGGCAAAAAGCATCGTTGTAGTCGGAACGTTGTTTTGCTTCTTTCTCCCTTTTTTGCTTTATGTTATTGTAATATTAGGTATAATTGATTTAGGATTCGAATTACGGAAACGCATTCGCTAGGCGATGGGATTATTTTTATGGTTTAGGAGCTGACATGAATGTCTCATTTTTATAAAAAGAAGGCATACCGCTATCCCCTTTATGCATTAATGATGATTGCGCTCGGACTAATAGGAGTGATCGCTTATTTCCAATGGATTTTGGGGTTAGCCAGTTTTTTGCTCCTCGCTTTTGTGCTTTATTATGTCGTAAAATCGCAGCGTACGCTCTATACGGAGCTTGAACAGCATATTTCTAATTTATCCCATAGGCTAAAAAAAGTGGGCGAAGAGGCCTTGATGGAAATGCCGATTGGGATCATGCTGATTAATGACGATTATGTAATTGAATGGACAAACGTATTTTTGACATCCTGCTTTGGGGAGCAGACGTTGGTAGGCCGCTCGTTATATGATGTTGCTGACCAATTAATTCCGCTGATTAAACAAGAAGTTGACACAGAAATGATTGATATTCATGATCGGAAATTTCAAGTCATTATTAGGCGGGAAGAAAAGCTGTTATATTTCTTTGATGTAACTGATCAAATTGAAATCGAAAAACAATATGAAGCAGAACGAGTCGTATTAGGCGTTATTTTTCTCGACAATTATGATGAGATTACTCAAGGAATGGACGATCAATCAAAAAGCCAGCTGAACAGCCAAGTCACTTCGATGCTGAATAAATGGGCGCATGATTATGGATTATTCCTTAAACGAACATCCTCTGATCGCTTTGTCGCTGTATTAAATGAACAAATTTTACAGCAGCTTGAAAAAGGCAAGTTTGCGATTTTGGATGAAGTTCGCGAACATACCATGAAGGATAATGTTCAATTAACATTGAGCATTGGCATTGGTACAGGCGTTTCTTCGCTACCGGAGTTAGGGGCGCTTGCCCAATCTGGTTTGGATTTAGCGCTTGGCCGCGGAGGCGATCAGGTGGCAATCAAACAAGCGAATGGGAAAGTAAAATTTTACGGCGGGAAAACAAATCCGATGGAGAAACGCACGAGGGTGCGTGCCCGTGTGATTTCCCACGCATTAAAAGAGCTAGTTGTTGACAGTGACAAGGTCATGATTATGGGACATAAATATCCGGACATGGATGCATTAGGCGCTGCCATCGGTGTGTTAAAGCTTGTTCAGCTTAATCAAAGAGAAGGGTTTATCGTTTTGGATACGAATCGTATTGATGCAGGTGTTCAACGGCTGATTGAGGAAATTAAAAATTACCCGGAACTTTGGTCAAGATTCATTAAACCGGAACAAGCGCTTGAGCTTGTCAGCGATGATACCTTGTTAATTATTGTGGATACGCATCGTCCTTCACTAGTGATTGAAGAGAAACTAGTGTTTCGGACCGATAATATTGTGGTGATTGACCATCATCGCCGCGGTGAAGAATTTATTAATAATCCGCTGCTTGTATATATGGAGCCTTATGCTTCATCAACCTCAGAACTCGTAACCGAGCTGCTTGAATATCAACCGCAGCGCATGCGGCTGACGATGCTAGAGGCAACATCGCTGCTAGCAGGAATTGTGGTTGACACGAAAAGCTTTACGCTGCGAACCGGCTCTCGTACGTTTGATGCTGCTTCATACTTGCGTGCTCAAGGAGCCGATACGGTATTAGTGCAAAAGCTGCTCAAGGAAAATATCACCAACTATGTAAAAAGAGCTAAAATCATTGAAAATGCCTCTATTAACGCGAAAGGAATCGCTATTGCGAAAGGAAGCCCAAATGAAGCATATGACCAAGTTCTAATCGCTCAAGCGGCTGATACGCTTCTGACATTGAATGGGGTAGTGGCTTCCTTTGTGATTTCGAAGCGCACAGATAATCTGATCGGAATTAGCGCCCGTTCGCTCGGAGACATCAATGTTCAGGTCATTATGGAGAGCCTGGGAGGCGGCGGCCATTTAACGAATGCTGCCGTTCAGCTGGCTGATACAACGGTTGAAGAAGCAGAGCATCGTTTGCGTGCAGCCATTGACGAGTATTTAGAAGGAGGAAAAAAATCATGAAAGTTATTTTTCTAAAAGATGTAAAAGGAAAAGGCAAAAAAGGCGAAATTAAAAATGTGGCAGACGGTTATGCTCAAAACTTTCTTTTTAAGCAAGGGCTCGCCGTTGAAGCGACTCCTACTAATTTAAAGGCGCTAGAAGCACAAAAAAATAAAGAAAAACGTCAAGCAGAAGAGGAATTGGCAAAAGCGAAGCAGTTAAAAGAGCAATTGGAGCAACTGACGGTACAGCTATCAGCAAAAGCTGGTGAAGGCGGTCGCCTCTTCGGCTCCATTACAAGTAAACAAATTGCAGAAGCGCTGCAAAGCCAATTTCAATTGAAAGTGGATAAACGCAAAATTGAATTAGAGGATGCGATTCGTGCATTAGGCTATACAAATGTACCTGTTAAACTTCATCCGGAAGTAACGGCAACATTAAAAGTACATGTCAGCGAACAAAAATAACCTGATAAAAAATGTGATTTTATGGGGAATCCCCCATACAAATCACATTTTTCTTATGAGAATCGTTACCCAACAGCATCAAAAAGGTGGTGAAAGAGATGAATGATCTATTTGCAGAGCGCATTCCGCCACAAAATATTGAAGCAGAGCAAGCCGTACTTGGTGCGATTTTTCTTGATTCTTCGGCGCTGACTCCCGCTTCTGAGCTTTTAATACCAGAAGATTTCTACCGTGCTGCTCATCAAAAAATTTTCCACGCGATGCTCAAAGTGGCTGATAAAGGAGAGCCTGTCGACTTAGTAACAGTAACTGCAGAGCTGGTAGATTCCAAAGCGTTGGAAGAAGTGGGGGGAGTATCATATTTAAGCGAATTAGCTGATGCGGTTCCCACTGCTGCCAACGTTGAATATTATGCGCGCATTGTGGAAGAAAAATCGATTTTGCGCCGTTTAATTCGTACAGCCACCTCTATTGCGCAAGATGGCTACACACGTGAAGATGAGGTTGATGTACTGCTGAACGAAGCGGAAAAAAAGATTATGGAGGTGGCGCAGCGGAAGCATTCTGGTACGTTTCAAAATATAAAGGATGTGCTTGTTCAGGCGTACGACAATATTGAAATGCTTCATAACCGCAAAGGGGAGATTACTGGAATCCCGACCGGCTTCACTGAGCTTGATCGCATGACGGCTGGATTTCAGCGCAGCGACTTAATCATTGTTGCTGCTCGTCCCTCTGTTGGAAAAACCGCTTTTGCGTTAAACATTGCGCAAAATGTGGCGACACAAACGAACGAAAACGTTGCCATTTTTAGCTTAGAGATGAGCGCTCAACAGTTGGTTATGCGGATGCTGTGTGCCGAAGGAAATATCAATGCCCAAAATTTGCGGACAGGAAAGCTGACCTCTGAAGATTGGGGAAAATTAACGATGGCGATGGGAAGCTTATCGAATGCAGGAATTTATATTGATGATACCCCTAGCATTCGCGTCAGTGAAATTCGGGCGAAATGCCGCCGCTTGAAGCAAGAGAGTGGTCTTGGGATGGTATTGATTGATTATTTACAGCTCATTCAAGGAAGCGGAAGGAATAGAGAGAATCGCCAGCAAGAAGTATCTGAAATCTCCCGCGCGCTAAAAGCGCTGGCCCGTGAGCTAGAAGTACCCGTTATTGCTTTATCGCAGCTTTCCCGCAGCGTTGAACAGCGTCAAGATAAACGGCCGATGATGTCCGATATTCGCGAATCGGGAAGTATTGAACAGGACGCGGATATCGTCGCCTTTTTATATCGCGACGATTATTATGATAAAGAATCGGAGAATAAAAACATTATTGAAATTATTATTGCTAAACAACGGAATGGTCCTGTTGGCACGGTGCAGCTCGCCTTTATTAAAGAATATAATAAGTTTGTAAATTTAGAGAGACGTTTTGATGATACACAAATTCCTCCAGGAGCCTAAAAGCTGAACGGTTCTTTGGATAAGCATTTCTATTTTTATACGAATAAAAAAGAGAAATATCTATCCAATGTTCGTGTTTCGTTGACTTTAGTCAATAAAAGTGCTACACTTACTATGTTTACATTGAGTAAAGTGGAGGTGCTCGCCATGTCTTCGGTAGTTGTTGTTGGGACACAGTGGGGAGATGAGGGAAAAGGAAAAATTACCGACTTTTTATCAGAAAATGCAGAAGTGATCGCAAGGTATCAAGGCGGAAATAATGCGGGACATACGATTGTTTTTCATGGAGAAAAGTATAAGCTGCATCTCATTCCATCAGGAATTTTTTATAAAGATAAAATATGTGTAATCGGAAATGGAATGGTGGTTGATCCGAAAGCTCTTATTGCTGAGCTGCAATATCTACATGATCGGGGCATTTCAACGGACAACTTGCGTATCAGCAACCGTGCTCATGTGATTTTGCCATATCATCTAAAGCTTGATGAAGCGGAAGAGGAGCGCAAAGGAGCCAATAAAATCGGCACAACTAAAAAAGGAATCGGTCCGGCGTATATGGATAAAGCAGCCCGAATCGGCATTCGTATTGCTGATTTATTAGATCGTGACGTATTTGCGGAAAAACTTGCCCGCAATTTACAAGAGAAGAACGTTTTATTTGAAAAAGTGTACGGAATTGAAGGATTGAAACTTGAGGATATTTTTGAAGAGTATTATGGATACGGACAACAAATTGCGCAATATGTATGCGATACATCTGTCGTGCTAAATAACGCTTTGGATGAAGGACGACGTGTGCTATTTGAAGGCGCGCAAGGCGTCATGCTGGATATTGATCAAGGAACGTATCCGTTTGTGACTTCTTCTAATCCAGTGGCTGGCGGCGTTACAATTGGGTCAGGAGTAGGACCGACAAAAATTAAACATGTGGTAGGAGTAGCGAAAGCATATACAAGCCGTGTCGGCGATGGCCCGTTCCCAACGGAATTACATAATGAAATTGGCGATCGCATTCGCGAGGTTGGAAGAGAATATGGTACAACAACAGGGCGTCCACGCCGCGTGGGCTGGTTTGATAGCGTAGTAGTCCGCCATGCTCGCCGAGTCAGCGGAATTACGGATTTATCATTAAATTCCATTGACGTATTAACAGGAATTGAAACGTTAAAAATTTGTGTGGCTTATCGCTATAAAGGAAATATCATAGAGGAATTTCCGGCAAGCTTGAAGGTGCTAGCGGAGTGCGAACCCGTCTATGAAGAGCTTCCAGGCTGGACGGAAGATATTACAGGCGTCAAAAGCTTAGACGAACTGCCAGCGAATGCTCGTCATTATGTAGAGCGCATTTCACAGCTGACAGGCATCCCGCTTTCTATTTTCTCTGTTGGTCCAGATCGTTCGCAAACGAACGTCGTTCGCAGCGTGTATGCCTAACGATTAGAAATAAAGCATAGATACGAGCGGTATCTATGCTTTTCTTTTGCCGAATTGGCAATGGGTAGTAAGTGAATTCCCGTAAATAACATGATACATTATTAATATGGAGCTTTTTTTGCGAATGAATCCATCGGATAAGGAAAGGATGTGAATGATGATGGAAAAACGAATTCTTGTGGTAGATGATGAAAAACCAATTGCTGATATTTTACAGTTTAATTTGCAAAGAGAGGGCTATGAAGTCATTTGTGCATATGATGGTATAGAAGCATTACAAAAAGTGGAAGAAATTGAACCTGATCTCATTTTGCTTGATATTATGCTTCCGCAAAAAGATGGCATGGAGGTATGCCGAGAGGTGCGGAAAAAATATGATATGCCGATTATTATGTTAACAGCAAAGGATTCTGAGATTGATAAGGTACTTGGATTGGAGCTAGGAGCTGATGACTATGTCACGAAGCCGTTTAGTACAAGAGAACTGTTGGCACGCGTTAAGGCGAATTTGCGCCGTCATCAGCCAAATGCTAATGTTCAAGATGATGAAGAGAACGATGATATAAGCGAAATTACAATCGGATCGCTTGTCATTCGGCCAGATGCTTATATTGTATTAAAGAGAGGAGAAACGATTGAACTAACACACCGTGAATTTGAATTGCTTCATTATCTAGCGAAGCATATTGGACAAGTCATGACGAGGGAGCATTTACTGCAAACGGTGTGGGGATATGATTATTATGGAGATGTCCGCACTGTGGATGTGACGGTTCGCCGTTTGCGAGAAAAAATTGAAGATAATCCTTCTCATCCGACATGGATCGTGACGAGACGCGGTGTAGGATATTACTTGCGCAACCCAGAACAGGAGTAAAGGAAGCATCATGAAAAAAGTAGGCCCATTTCGTTCGATTCATTTTAAGTTTGTGCTGATTTATGTCTTATTAATTCTCGTTGCGATGCAAATTATCGGTGTGTACTTTGTGAGAGAATTAGAAACACAGCTTGTTCAAAGCTTTAAAACTTCGCTGAATGAGCGAATCACATTGCTTGCTTATAACGTAGATCAAGCAATGAACAAAGACCGAGATGCTAAAAGTCCAACATTGGAAGAAGAAATTCGCTCCCTTCTTCATGATTTTGTCTCGCAGGATATTTCAGAAGTCAGTGTTATTGATGATAAAAGCAAGGTGCTGGCTACTTCCAATCCTTATATGCAAAACATTGTCGGAAAACGGACAACGGAAATTTTTGTCAAGCGGGCGCTTGTGACGGGCGAAATGGTTGACCGAGCATTCATTGACCAGAAAACGGGCCATCGGATGTATATTTCTGCCACTCCGATTAAGATGAATAATGAAATTAAAGGAGCCATCTATGTGATTGCATCTATGGAAAATGTATTTTCACAGATGCGGCAAATCAACAAGATCTTTGCTACCGGGACAGGAATTGCCCTAGCTATTACAGCGGTACTAGGGATTTTGCTCGCTCGTACGATCACCCGGCCCATTTCTGATATGCGCAGACAGGCATTAGCCATGGCAAAAGGCAATTTTTCAAGAAAAGTAAAAGTATATGGATATGATGAAATTGGCCAGCTCGCCATGACATTTAATAATTTAACGAAGAAGCTAGAGGAGGCGCAGGCCACAACAGAAGGAGAACGGCGCAAATTAGCTCTTGTGCTTACGCATATGACAGATGGCGTTATTGCGACGGACCGCCGTGGCAAGATTATTTTGATTAACGATGCGGCGCTCAATATTTTAAATGTTTCACGTGAAACAGTGCTTTCCAGCTCGATTGTTGATGTGCTTGGATTGGAGGATCAGTATACATTTGAAACATTAATTGAAGAAGGAGATTCGCTCATTTTAGACTTTAGTACGGAGGAGGAACTTTATATTTTGCGCGCCTCCTTGTCTGTGATTCAAAAGGAAACAGGATTTGTCAACGGTTTGATCGTTGTACTGCACGATATTACAGAACAAGAAAAAATCGATCAAGAGCGAAGAGAATTTGTAGCTAACGTTTCACACGAGCTAAGAACGCCACTGACAACGATGAAAAGCTATTTGGAGGCGCTGGGAGAAGGATTATGGAGAGATGAACAGATTGCTCCACGGTTTATTGAAGTAACACAGACAGAAACGGAACGAATGATTCGATTAGTCAATGATCTGTTGCGGCTTTCGAAATTAGATAGTAAAGACTATAAGCTAAATAAATCTTGGGTTAATTTCTCGAGATATTTTCATAAGGTGATTGATCGTTTTGAATTGACGAAAAACGAAAATATAACGTTTATTCGCAAAATCTCTGACGAAGCGATCTTTGTTGAAATTGATGAAGATAAAATTACGCAAGTACTTGATAATATTATTTCAAATGCATTAAAGTATTCTCCTCAAGGCGGTAATATTACATTTCGTGTAAAAGAGCTGAATAACGAAATTTTAGTCAGCGTGACAGATGAGGGAGTTGGTATTCCTAAATCTGATCTCGCTAAAGTATTTGACCGTTTTTATCGCGTGGATAAGGCGCGCTCTCGAAAGCTAGGTGGAACAGGGCTTGGATTAGCGATTGCCAAAGAGGTCGTTGTTGCCCATGGCGGGAACATTTGGGCAAAAAGCCAAGAGCATAAAGGAACGACCATTTTCTTTACATTACCGTTGGAACGGATTCAAGAGGATGAATGGGATGAGGTATGAAACAGCGAAAACGATTGTGTTGACGGTTTTGGTGT
This sequence comes from Anoxybacillus sp. B2M1, assembly GCF_001634265.1. Lineage (NCBI taxonomy): Bacteria > Bacillati > Bacillota > Bacilli > Caryophanales > Anoxybacillaceae > Anoxybacillus > Anoxybacillus sp. B2M1. The sequence goes on from NZ_CP015435.1 coordinate 2,692,456, forward strand.
TAACAAGCATTTTGTTTACATGGGGGCTATGGACCTATCACCCAAAATATGATGTGATCCAAAATGGTGAATACGTCCAAAACGTATCTGTCAGTAATGCGCAAGTAGATCCATCGATGATTGTACGTCCTTCGCAAATATTGATTCATAAAAATGCAGCTCATTACGGATTGATAGAAGAAACGGAAATAAATAAATTGTTTAAAAACATGAAAAAGTGGACGTTTGATGATTTTGAGAATGTTTCCTCGACGGTATCCAAAGAAAGCTTTTTGTCTTTTATTCATGGAAGAGGGAAAATAGAAATTATTTACCCTGACGAAATTCCGATGAATATTTATCAAACCATTTTTCGAATTGACGATCGAGGGCTAGATAGTATTGGCTTTGATACGATCATCATTCCTGTAGAAAAACATTCAAGTCTTACGGTTTATTTTGTCTCTACAGAACGCCGTAAAATATACAAGGCTACGGCCAAGGATGTTCCATTTGAAGAAATCAATCAGTTATATGAACATACGGAGAAGCTACCGCGTTATTTTGCTTACAACGTAAGTGAAACAAAAACGTTGTTTCTACCAGAAAAAGAAATGACAATGGATCGTTTGCAATATTATACAGATGAGCTTGATACAGATAAATTTAAAGAGGCCTTATTTAGTGATCCGAGCTTCGTAAAAAAGGACATCTTGACATTTGGAGAGGAATATACAGATGGATCGCGGCTGATGGATGTTGACTTTTTGCAAAAGCTGCTTTTATATGTAAATCCAGCGGCTAAATATACAATTGGGCCATCCAGTGAAGAAAGCGCATCCTTGATTCAAAAAAGTATTGATTTTGTCAATGAGCATGGCGGTTGGACCGACATGTACCACTTTGTCCAATGGGATCGTGAAGAACGAAAAGTTGTCTTTCGTCTTTTTGTGAACAATCATCCCGTTTTCAATAACTATGGAATGTCAGAGATTGTTCAAATTTGGGGAGCAGCTGAAATCAACAAATACCAACGTCCGCTATTTCGCCTCGAAATTCCAGATCGCACAAGCGTACCAGTTCAACTACAGTCCGGACGGCAAGTGATTCAACAGCTGGAAAAAATAAAAGGCTTTAAAAAGGAATTGCTGACGGAGGTCACGTTAGGATATGAGCTTGTGAAAGATCAAGAAAGAGAAAAGGTGGTTGTATTAGAGCCGGATTGGTTTTATTTATATAATGGAACATGGAAAAAGTTCTCTGATGATGACTCAGACGAGATGAGGGGAGGCAATGCTGTTGGATTGGAATAAAACAAAGACGATTTTTATTATTACTTTCCTCATCCTGGATCTTTTTTTAGGGTATCAGTTTATCCAAAAACGCAACAGCAGCCAATTAGATGTTCTTTTAGAAGAGACCATTGAAGAACAGTTAGCAGCGAACGGCATCACGTATGTAGATATACCAAAAGAAATTAAAAAGGCCTCCTATGTTAGCGGTAAAAGCAAGATCTTTACTCGAGATGAAATTGCCAAATTAAAGAATCAAAAAATCACAGCAAGCAACCAATCCGTGCTACAAGCAACCTTTATCCATCCGGTAGCTATTGGCGATTTTGAAGATGCTTACAGTTTAAATCAATTTTTGCAGCAAAACATTATTCATGGGAAGGATTACGCGTTTTGGGAATATGATAATAAATCGAAAACGATTACTTGTTATCAAAAATATAACCGCAGAATGATTTATAAAAATTCAAGCGGCAAGCTGCTGCTGCACTTAAATGAGAAAAATGAAGTCGTCTCATATGAACAAACGCTATTGGACGATCTAGAGGAATATGATAAAAAGCAAGAAATTATTCCGGCGATTAAAGCGATCGAAACATTGTATAAAAAAGATTATTTAAAGCCGAAGGACCGAGTGACGAAAATTGAGATCGGATATTATGGGCTTGTGCAATTTACGGCTTCACAAGTGTTAACACCAACATGGCACATTGTAGTGAATGAAAAGAAAGATTATTTTATTCATGGCTTTGAAGGACAGATCATTAACGATAAAGGAAATGTGTTGGAGTGAATAAGATGATGCAGTTTAGCGTCCTGGCAAGCGGCAGTACAGGAAATGCTTTTTATATTGAAACAGAAAAGCAGCGCTTACTTGTAGATGCGGGACTTAGCGGTAAACAAATGGAGGAGCTCTTTAAGCAAATCGAACGTTCTCCGCAAAATTTGACCGCGATTTTGGTCACGCATGAACATAGTGATCATATTAAAGGACTAGGAATCATGGCGAGAAAATATCAGCTACCGATTTATGCCAATGAAAAAACATGGAGGGCCATGGAAGGGTTAATAGGTGACATTCCGACAGAACAAAAATTTATCTTTCCATTAGGGGATGTCCGTTCGTTTGGTGATTTAGATGTCGAGTCATTTGGAGTATCCCACGATGCAGCAGAGCCGATGTTTTATGTGTTCCATCATGATGGCAAGAAGCTCGCGTTAATTACTGATACAGGATATGTGAGCGATCGAATGAAAGGAACGATTCAACATGCCGATGTCTTTGTGTTTGAAAGTAACCATGATGTCGAAATGCTTCGGATGGGGCGCTATCCTTGGAGCATTAAACGACGCATTTTGAGCGATGTCGGACACGTGTCTAATGAAGATGCGGCACTGGCCTTGACCGATGTCATTGGCGATCAAACAAAGAGAATTTATTTGGCCCATTTAAGCCAAGATAATAACATGAAAGAACTCGCTCGAATGACAGTTGAACAAACATTAGAAAATCGGGGATTTGGGGTCGGACAACAGTTTGAAATTTGCGATACGGACCCGAAAGTGCCAACCAAGCTGGTGTATGTTTAACATTGATTTTGCAAAGGATGGACTATTGCCATTGAAAATGGATTTTTGTTAAAAGCGGGCAGTATAATAGAAAGAGGCACGACCTTTGAATGGAAAGGATTGGTGAGTCGCACGTGGGATATTATGATGATCATTATGGGGAGTATCGTCAAAAGCGGAAAGGCAACCGCAGAGGTGCATTTTTTTCCGGACTGGTTGGTGCGATTTTAGGAGCATTGCTGGTGACCTTTTCGATTCCTGCGCTATCAAGGTGGGATGTACTCCCGTATAATGTAACACCAAAGCAAGGAGAAGAACAAACGGGGGAACCGGGCCATTATCCAACGGTTCAAAAAAACGTCTCCGTCAATGTTACTTCTCAAGTGACAAAAGCGATTGATAAGGCATCTGATGCGGTGGTCGGCGTCGTAAACATTCAAGAAGCCAGCTTTTGGTCTGAAGGTGGTGAAGCTGGTACAGGCTCAGGCGTCATTTACAAAAAAGCGGATGGAAAAGCCTTCGTTGTTACAAATAATCATGTTGTCGAAGGCGCCAGCCAATTGGAAGTGAGCTTAAAAGACGGGACGCGGGTGCCAGCGAAACTGTTAGGCACCGATGCATTAACAGATTTAGCCGTTCTTGAAATCAATGCCCAAAAGGTTGGGAATGTAGCTGAGTTTGGAAATTCTGATGCCGTGACGCTAGGAGAACCAGTAATAGCGATTGGGAATCCGCTCGGCCTGCAATTTGCGGGATCTGTTACCGAAGGGATCATCTCAGGAAAAAACCGGACCATCGAAGTGGACTTGGATCAAGATGGATTGCCGGATTGGAATGCGGAAGTATTACAAACAGACGCTGCCATTAATCCTGGAAACAGCGGCGGAGCCCTTGTTAATATTGAAGGGCAAGTGATCGGCATTAATTCAATGAAAATTGCCCAAGAAGAAGTTGAAGGAATCGGCTTTGCGATCCCGATTAATTTTGCCCGCCCTATTATCGCGGATTTAGAACAATATGGACAAGTGCGCCGCCCTTATATGGGAGTCGAGCTTCGTTCGCTAAGTGATATTTCGTCCTACCATTTACAAGAAACGCTGCATTTGCCGCCTGATATTACTGAAGGAGTAGCGATTATTCAAGTAAGACCAGGGTCTCCGGCAGATCGTGCAGGACTTAGACAATTTGATGTCATCGTTGCATTAGATGATCAAAAGGTGAGCGACGTACTTGACCTTAGAAAGTACCTGTATACGAAAAAAGCCATTGGCGATAACATGAAAGTGACCTTTTATCGCAATGGGAAAAAGGAAACTGTGACCATGAAGCTTACGAAAGAATCACTTTAAGGGGAAAGAATCTATCCAGCAGGCCCAAAGAAAACAAGGAGCGGAATAGGACGCTCCTGTTTTCTTTGTCCACAAGTGGATAAAGGGGAGAGAACGATGATTATGTGTTGTGAAGAACATATGGAGCTGGCCATCGATGTGTATGTGGATAATCATGAAAAAGCGCCAGAAATTTATCCTTTACCTGTGGATAAGTATGATGGAATATGCGAATATTGTTCTCGTCAAGCCGCATATATAGTGGGGAACTAATGTTTCTTCACAATATGTGGATAGATGTTGTGTATATGTGGATAAATTTTGTTGATAGGATGTTTATAAAGTGGGGATGACTTGTGAATATAACGGTTTTATCGGTAGGGAAATTAAAAGAAAAATATTTAAAGCAAGGTATTGAAGAATATGTGAAAAGGCTGTCTGGGTATGCGAAAATGGAAATCATTGAAGTCGCTGATGAAAAAGCGCCGGAGAATTTAAGCGACCAAGAAATGAAGCAAATCAAAGAGAAGGAAGGTGAGCGGATTTTAGCCAAAATCTCAGATGATATGCACGTCATTGCTTTGGCGATTGATGGGAAGATGAAGTCATCTGAAGAATTTGCCATCCATTTAGATAAGCTAGCCACCTATGGTACGAGCAAAATCGCTTTCGTAATTGGAGGCTCGCTCGGATTAAGTGAAAAGATAATGAAGCGGGCCAATGAATCACTTTCTTTTTCAAAAATGACCTTCCCGCACCAGCTGATGCGGCTTATTCTTCTTGAACAAATTTACCGCGCGTTCCGGATTAATCGTGGAGAACCGTATCATAAATAGCAGTAAAGCAAAAAAAAGAACGGCTTAGATAGGCAAGCAGGGTATAGCCTCTGGTTATCGCTCAATAACAAAGATGTATTTCATATGGATAAAGTTGTACGGTATCTCTTTTATCATAGAAAGGCTGCAATTCGCTGCGGTTAAAGAGGGAAACCTTAGGTTGCGGGGGGATAGCAACTAAGGCTATCTTTACTTTTAAGATGAGTTATCACCATAATGGATTGTAAAATGAAGAAAGAAGGTGACGACTGAATTGAATTTTGCAGAGAAGCTAAAAAAGGAAAGAAAGAATAAAGGCTGGTCTCAAGAAGAATTAGCGGAAAAACTTTTTGTGAGCCGGCAGTCTGTTTCAAAATGGGAAAATGGACAGAATTACCCTAGTATTGAAATCATTATAAAGTTAAGCGATCTTTTTGATGTCACCATTGATGAATTGTTAAGGAGCGATGAAGAATTAACTGAAAAATTGATAAAGGATAGCAGAAAATTAGCGTATCCGAAACTAAAAGCATTTTTTGATGTATTGATTTTTATAGGTGTTATTTTTTTGATTATAAAAATAGGAGTTCTCATTCTAAATAAGTTAACAGAGATGGATATGACGTTATATGGAGGTGCATTTTTTTGGAATTTTGGACCACTCATCTTAATGGTCGGTGGTAGTATCGGTTCGAGTATCGTTAAGGACAAATATAAGGAGTAATCGTAGCAAATGGTTTATTGGTGATGGCGGAGAGATAAAGACAGCGAGGATGATATGGCATGCTTGATATAATAAAAAAAGTCATGATCAAAAAGAATGGCCATCATCAATGGAATGGCAAAGCCGATATGAAGGCCATATGTGAATGATAAAAAATCATGGATACGGAATGGCAAAAAACATATCCCCCAAAAATCCAGGGACTCTACCCACTCCCTGGATTTTTGTTGCATGGAAATTTATGCCGAAACAGATGGCTCCCATAGAACAAATTATACGTCTTGCCTTCCGACCGTAAGTTTTTATAAATACTGTTTCGTTTACAATTGATACATCATAAAGGCAACAGCTGAATCGATATTATCATGGGTTTTCCATGATAATAAGCCTTATCAGATGGCGCTCTAAACTTGGTCTGAGCATTTTGTAGAATGTGCCGCTAGTTTCCCATTACGTTTGACATTCTTACTGTCTCATCTATATAATTCTCTTATTCATTAAGATAATTAGGTGATAAGTATTTAAATAGTGAAATAATTCACTAGTAACATCGTAAAGGAGGGAGTGACATGTCAGAGCAGCCATCAGCCAATAACGATTTCATTCCTTTACTTATTCAGGAATGGAGGAAATTTAGCGCTGCTCTTGTTATATATAATGAAGGAGTTGCCGCTAAGCTTCATTTAAATGCGACAGATTTAAAGTGCAGGGAGCTGCTCAATCAGACGGGCCCCATTACTGCGGGACAACTGGCCCAGCTAACGAACCTTACAACGGGGGCTATTACTGGGGTTATCGACCGGCTTGAAAAAGCGGAGCTTGTGAAACGAGTGCCAGACCCTCAAGATCGCAGACGCGTAATTATCCAGCCTTTGTCTGACCGAGATGGGGAAATAAGGGAATTGTTTAAGCCTTTACACGATTCTCTTTCGCGTCTATTTCAACAGTATAGTGAAGAAGAGTTGCGTTTGATTTTAGATATGTTACTCCATCTTAATGAAATGCCTTGTTTCCAAAAGAGGAGAAAAAATTAACAGATCATAAATAAAAGGGGAATGTCTATGAACTTGCAAGAAAGCAAAGTTGGATTCGTTGTAGTCGGTCTATTATTAGGAATATTAATGGCTTCAATGGATAATACGATTGTATCCGCTTCAATGCCAACCATTGTAGGGGAGCTTAATGGGCTAGATCAATTTATTTGGGTGACTTCGGCATATCTCGTAGCGACGATGGCTAGTATGCCGATTTTTGGGAAATTATCAGACATGTATGGCCGGAAACGGTTCTATTTATTAGGCCTGACTATTTTTGTTATCGGTTCGGCTCTTTGCGGAGCCGCACAGAGCATTGTGCAATTAAGCATTTATCGGGCCATTCAGGGAGTTGGCGGAGGCTCATTAATGCCGATTGCCTTCACCATTATTTTCGATATTTTCCCTCCGGAAAAACGGGGAAAAATGACAGGATTATTTGGCGCTGTGTTTGGTTTATCTAGCGTCATTGGTCCGTTATTAGGCGCATATATTACCGATCAAATTAATTGGCGCTGGATTTTTTATATTAACTTGCCTTTAGGGATTTTATCTTTATTTTTGATTGCTCAGTTTTATAAAGAAACGCTTCAGCTGAAAAAACTTAAAGTTGATTGGTTTGGGGCCCTTACTTTAGTTGGTTCCGTTGTCAGCTTGATGTTTGCGTTAGAGCTTGGCGGGAAAGAGTATGATTGGAATTCTGTCCAAATTATTTCTCTATTTTTGATTTTTGCTGTCCTTTTCGTATCCTTTATCTTGATTGAACGGAAAGTATCAGAGCCGATCATTTCATTCAGCTTATTCAAAAGACAGCTCTTTGCAGCAACACAAGCCGTGGCATTTTTTTATGGGGCCGCCTTTATTATTACAACGGTCTTAATTCCTCTTTTTGTTCAGTCTGTATACGGAGGAACGGCCACTAACTCGGGGATTATTTTAATTCCGATGATGCTTGGCTCAGTGGTGGGAAGCCAAGTGGCGGGCCGATCTGTGAGATGGTTCAGCTATCGTAGCATTATGCTTGTTTCTGTTGTTTTATTTTTTATGGGCATGTTTCTATTAAGCACATTAGATGTCAATACGGCCCGCTCCACTGTGACGGTTTTTATGATTATAGCCGGCCTTGGCATGGGCTGCTCCTTCTCTTTGTTAAGTATGGCAACACAGCATAAGATCGAACCGCAAAAACGGGGAATTGCGACATCGACAAATACGTTTTTTAGAACATTAGGAATGACCATTGGAGTGACCATTTTTGGCACGATCCAAAACCATATATTAAAAGGTGATTTAAAAGATGTGTTCGGCCATATGAGCGGATTTGCTGGAAAATTGGATTCAAACACTTTATTATCAGCGGATGTTCAAGCAAAAATACCGCCAGACATCCTTCATAAAATTGCGGATGCGATGGCCCATTCTGTTGCTACCACTTTTAAATGGACATTAGTGCCCATCCTATTAGCATTTATATCCATTGTTTTGATGGGCAAAGAAAGAATGGTAATTCCGGTCAAAGAAAAAAGCGGCGAACAAGTTTCATAATCAGCATCAAAAGGATCAGGGAAAAGCCCCCTGATCCTTTTGATCATTTTAGGAACAGACTTTCTAAAAGATGACTCATTCCATCTTTATACATGGAGAATGTTTCTTGCCGTTTGCCAACGCGACATAAATTAGCTGCTCCCATAAGCAATACAAACGGACGGACGCTTTGGCGGAGAGCATTTTTCCCGTATGGGTATGTACAAGCTCATTATTAGTCATTCATTGTTCATATTCTGTTCATAAACGTGTGTTACCATCAGTCATGTACTCAGTTGTAGAGGAGGAAATGAAATGGGACATATCCAGCGAACAGTGTCAGACAATGGTCATTGGGCTATTGAAGCGCACGGACTTGTTAAAGTTTTTGGCGATAAACGAGCGGTTGATGGAGTTCATCTCAATGTGCGTGCGGGTACGATTTACGGCGTACTTGGGCCGAATGGAGCGGGGAAGACCACGACCGTCCGAATGCTGGCGACCTTGTTGCGGCCGGATGAAGGATCAGCGCGCATTTTTGGCTATGATGTGGTGAAGGAACCGCAAATTGTGCGACAGTTGATTGGCGTGACAGGCCAGTATGCATCGGTGGATGAATCGCTCAGCGCGATCGAAAATTTAGTGATTTTTTCTCGTCTGCTGGGATTAAGCCGCACAGAGGCGCGTCGTAAAGCGGCAGAGCTGCTGGAGGAGTTCGGCTTGACCGAAGCGGCGAAACGCCCGTTGAAGCATTTCTCCGGAGGGATGCGGCGCCGTCTCGATTTAGCCGCAAGCTTGATTGCCCAGCCGCCACTTATTTTCTTAGATGAACCGACTACAGGACTGGATCCGCGCACACGCAATCAAATGTGGGAGACGATTCGTCGCTTAGTAAAGCAAGGCTCAACCGTCCTTTTAACAACCCAGTATTTGCAAGAGGCTGATGAGCTAGCTGACCGAATTGCCGTCATTGATCGCGGTCGAGTGGTTGCTGAGGGAACAGCAGATGAGCTGAAAGCGTCCGTCGGCAGTTCGTCGCTACAGTTGAAAATTCAGCAGGAAACGGATATCGAGAAGGCTTGTCAGACCGTTGAAGGGGTGCTGAAGGTCCGAGCCAATGTGTCATTGGAAACGGGAAAAATTACGGCGCCGATGGCAGACGCCGACCGAGTGACGGATTTGCTGATCGCTCTTCGCGAGGCCGGAATCCATTTAGCTGAGTTAAGTGTTCAGAAACCAACGCTTGATGAGGTCTTTCTCACCATTACTGGACATGGGGTGAAGGAAGACGGGGACATTTTTGCGACATCTAACGAAAAAACGGAGGTGGGGATATGAGACATTCTGCTAGCGAGCTCATGGCTAAGCGTCAACTAAAAAGCAGATTAAGCTTTGGCCAGACGGTACGCAACTCGTTGACGATGGCCTATCGGGGTATCTTGAAGATCCGGCGCACACCGGAGCAATTATTTGATGTCACGCTCCAGCCCATCATCTTTACGTTAATGTTTACCTACATTTTTGGCGGAGCGATTGCGGGAAATGTGCAAAGCTATTTGCCGATTATCATTCCAGGTATTCTTGTGCAGACCGTGATCGGGACATCGATTGTGACGGGGGTTCAATTGCGCGAAGATATGGACAAGGGCGTGTTTGACCGTTTTAAATCACTGCCTATTGCCCGTATTGCTCCACTTGCGGGCGCTCTTTTAGCCGACACCATCCGCTATACCATTGCGACCGTTCTTACCTTTGTGATGGGGTATATCATGGGCTATCGTCCAGAAGGGGGACTAGGTTCTGTCGTCATCGCTGCGGTTTTTGTCATTGTGTGTTCTTGGGCAATCAGCTGGATCTTCGCTTTTTTTGGCGTTATTGCCCGTACGGCTTCAAGCGTACAAGGAATCTCGATGCTTGTGCTGTTTCCTCTTACTTTTCTTTCTAATGCTTTTGTGCCAGTCAAGACAATGCCTGATTGGCTCCAATGGTTTGCGAAGATCAATCCGATCTCACATATTATTACCGCTGTCCGCAATTTAATTAACGCTGGAACCATTGGCTGGGATTTCGCCGTTTCCCTCATCGGCGCCGCAGTCATCGTAGCCATCTTTGCACCTATCACGGTCCGTGTATATATGCGTCGGGCATAAACAGGATATCGTGCGCTCATTCATGCACGGTATCCTAATAAATCACACTCAACATCATGATCTTGTTTTCCATGATCATAGAATTCGCTTGGTTATATCAAGCAATGAAATACCAAGCGAAACGGGTACAGGCGAGTCAGCGACGAAACAGCTAGAAAAGAGCAAAATAGTTCACATTTTTCATTGAAATGATTTATAATTTTAATTAAGAAACTTCTTCCACGCGAAAATACCTCACCAGCAATAAGACCGTTTTGATGAAGGACGTCTTTCTTCCTAAAGAAATGGATGATTACATGACTGCAGGAAGCTGATAAGGTGTTCTTTTTTATGGAAAAAAATTGATTTCACATGAGAAGATGGAGGGATTCTGTATGAAGAAGTACGCCATTGTTTATTGTGAAAATCAATTTGGCTCCATGGATGGAAAAACGGCCAATGGATTAATCCGCAGTTCAGGCTTGTATGACATTACAGCGGTGATTGACAGCACAAAAACAGGAAGGGATTCAGGAGAGTTTTTAGATGGCAAAAGGAATGGGATTCCTATTTGCAAAAACCTTCAAGAGGCCATCGCTGTGTCTAAGCAAAAGCCAAGCTACTTCATCCTCGGTATTGCCCCTGCTGATGCTTTCCTAAAAGAAGAAGAACGAAGAGTCATTATTCAAGCGATGGAAGCCGGAATGAATATCATCAACCCGCTTCAGGAGTTTCTTACAGAAGATGAAGAAATGATGCGTATCGCCAGCCGATGCGGCGTGGAAATCCGTGACATTCGCAAGCCGAAACCAAAAAAAGAGTGGACCCTATTTACAGGACAAATATTACAAATACCGACACCGATTATTGCCGTGTTGGGAACGGATGGGGCATGTGGAAAACGAACCACGGCCATGATCCTTGACAGGGCATTGCAGAAACGCGGCTACCGAACCGCTTTTATCGCAACCGGACAAACAGGGCTGATTCAAGGAGCTTCCTATGGGTTTGCTATGGATGCGTTTCCATTGCAATATATGATTGGCGAACTGGAGCGCGAGATTGTGAGAGCCTATGAAAATGAAAAACCCGATATAATGATTGTCGAAGGACAGGGAGCATTAAGCCATCCTGCCTATGTCAGTTCAGCGGGAGTTTTAAAGGGAGCAAGACCTAAAGCTGTGATTTTGCAGCATCCTCCCAAACGAAAAACGCTAGGGGATTTTCCGTTTATGAAAATGCCGACTGTCCAAAGTGAAATAGATTTAATCGAACATTTCGGCCAAACAAAGGTCATTGCCATCACTTTGAACCACGAAGGAATGTCGGATCAAGAATTGACAAGGACGATAAGAGAGTATGAGCAGAAGTTCCATCTGCCCGTGACAGATGTTTTAAAAATAGGTCCTGATAAAGTAGTCGATCGAATCATTGAATATTTCCCATCATTGCAAAATAAGGCTCAATCTGGGGTGGCGATATGATGAAGGAAATCGCCCCAAGAGTGGAAATCGATCTTAGAAAAATCAAACACAATGCTCAAGTTTTAAAAAAGCTATATGGAGAAAAAGGAATTCAAATTACCGGAGTGGTCAAAGGAGTCGGAGCCAGTCTGGAGATTGCCAAGACGCTTATTGAAAGCGGAATAACCAGCTTGGCGGATACGAAAATCGTCAATCTCAAAAGAATGAGAATGGCTCAATTGAACGCGACATTCATGCTGATCCGAACTCCTGCGTTGAGTGAGATCGAACAAGTGGTTCAATTTGCCGATATGAGCATGAATACCGAGATTGAGGTCATTCGGGCCCTTTCAGCAGAAGCGGTAAAGCAGCATAAGGTGCATTCTGTGATTCTAATGGTAGAAATGGGAGATTTACGTGAAGGAATTATGCCTGAGGATGTCCCAGACTTTATTCGTCAAGTTTTACCGCTTCCGGGAATCCGAATGGCTGGTCTTGGCACTAATTTTGCTTGTTTTGGCGGAATCATTCCAACGGAACAGAAAATGAAGGAATTTTCGGATTTGGTGAAAACCATCCAAAAACAATTTTCATTATTGCTTCCATATGTTTCGGGAGGAAATTCTGCTAACTACCAGTGGTTTAAGAATACGAAAGATGTCGGCATGATGAATCACATTCGGCTTGGAGAATCTATTTTTTTAGGACGAGAAACGGTTCATGGGTCGCCTATTCCAGGGTTATATCAAGATGCCTTTTGCTTAGTGGCAGAGGTCATTGAGTCGAAATGGAAACCGTCGGTACCGTTTGGAGACAGAGGAAGAAACGCGTTTGGAGAAACCGTATCATTTAAGGACAGGGGCATGATCCGCCGCGCGATTGTAGGAATCGGGCGGCAAGATGTACTAGTAAGCGGACTGACTCCTGTAACGCCTGTTGAGATACTCGGTTCCAGCAGCGATCATATCATTCTCGATGCCAAAAGCAGCTCTTTACGTCCAGGAGATGAGGTCAGATTTTCCTTGAATTATGGAGCGATGCTTTCTGTTATGACGTCTCCTTATGTTTATAAAAAGTATTTGCACGCTAGCGAAAAAGATGATAGCTCTGTTAACAGGACATCAGCTTAAGCGTAAGCAAATAAGAGAATCCTTTCTCCCCCCTGCACGCAGGAGATGGAACAGCGTACCATGAAAAAGAAGGCGCGCTTCCATTTTTGCGTGCAGGGGAAATTTTATGGCGAAAGTCTATCCATCTAATTGGATGTCTCAACATTTTCTCCTCAAAATAAGTAGGGATGGAGGTCGCGTGATTGGTTATTCGGTTCTCGGTCACGCTGAGGAGTGATCGAGACAAGTCTTTGTGCTTTTGAATGGGGATATATAGCGTCCAACTAGATATTGTTTCTCTTTTCTAAAGATCCGTTATAAGCTTATAGAGAGAGGTATATGAAACAACGGCAAACTGCAACAGCGGTGATGGATGCTGGGAAACTAAGTTGTATATACATAAGTGGATGGGGCTGTCATAAGACACTTACATTTTACTCAATGAAAAAAGATGGGGGAGAAAATGGATGAAAATTGTCATTGCGCCTGATTCATTTAAGGAAAGTTTAGCCGCTATCGAGGTCGCTCGTGCGATTGAGAAAGGGTTTCGCGAGGTATTTCCCGAGGCGGAGTATGTATGCATGCCAATGGCTGATGGAGGAGAAGGAACGGTTCAAGCGTTGGTTGCGGCTACGAAAGGCCGGATTGTGGAACGAGAAGTCACAGGACCTTTAGGAGAACCTGTTCAGGCGTGTTTTGGGCTGCTTGGTGATGGAAAAACAGCGGTCATCGAAATGGCAGCCGCCTCAGGCTTGCATTTAGTCCCTAATAACAAACGAAATCCATTGATAACGACAACAAAAGGGACAGGAGAGTTGATCCGGGCCGCTCTTGATGAAGGAGCGAACCACTTGATCATCGGGATCGGCGGAAGCGCGACAAATGACGGAGGAGCAGGAATGGTGCAAGCATTGGGAGGCCGTTTGTTAGATAAACATGGAAAAGACTTGGACCCTGGCGGAGGAAATCTTGCTAAGCTTGCATCGATTGACCTTTCCTCATTAGACCCGAGACTGAGCCGGGTTAAAATAGAAGCGGCTTGCGACGTAGTAAATCCGTTAATCGGCCGGCAAGGGGCGGCAGCCGTCTTTGGTCCGCAAAAAGGAGCGACACCGGAAATGGTGCTGCAACTTGAGCAAAATTTGCGTCATTATGCGGATATGATTGAACGGACCGTCGGAAAACGAGTACATGATGTTCCCGGAGCTGGTGCGGCGGGAGGATTAGGAGCGGGCTTACTTGCTTTTTTGAATGCGGAACTAAAACGAGGGATCGACATCGTGCTGAACGCTGTGCAATTCGAGCGACGCATCCGTGGAGCCTCGCTTATTATTACGGGAGAAGGACGCATCGATGGACAGACGATCTACGGAAAGGTGCCAATCGGTGTAGCAAAAGCCGCCAAGCCATATCACATTCCGGTTTTAGCTATAGCGGGTTCGCTGGGAGACGATTGCAGCGCTGTACTATGTCAAGGCATTGATGCCATTTATAGTATTGTTCCCGGCATTATTTCGCTGACGAAAGCAATCGAACAGGCAGAATATTATATAACACAAACAGCGAAAAATATCGCAGTAGCATGCAAAATAGGCATGAATATGAAGTAAAACATCCTGTTTTAAGGATGTTTTTTATTTTGGAGTAAAAATACAGTTAAAAAAATAGTAAATTTATTTTATAATATTTAATGATTCTGTTATTTAACAATATAATTGTTTTTTTTCTGTTATTAAACAAAAAGGGAGGAATTTTCTTGGAGCAGTTTATTGAACGGTTAAATCAGCTGATTTGGAGCCCTGCTCTTATTTATCTTTGCATCGCGGCAGGTTTATTCTACTCGGTGGCCACTCGTTTTTTGCAGTTGAGATACTTAAAGGATATGATAAAGCAAATGTTTGAAGGCCGCAGTTCAGAAGCCGGCATTTCTTCATTTCAGGCGCTGTCGCTTGCGTTATCTGGGCGCGTCGGTACCGGAAACATTGCAGGTGTCGCGACAGCCATTGCTTACGGCGGACCAGGTGCTGTTTTTTGGATGTGGCTAATTGCTTTTTTAGGTGCAGGTTCAGCCTTTGTGGAAGCTGCTTTGGCACAAGTATATAAAGTCAAGCAGGATGGGCAATTTCGCGGCGGGCCCGCCTATTACATTGAAAAAGGCTTAAAAATGAAATGGTATGCGGTCTTGTTTGCAGTTGTTACTGTTTTGGCTACAGGTGTGCTGTTGCCGGGAGTACAAGCGAATAGTATTGCCGCGGGAATGAAAAATGCGTTTGGAGTGAGTCCAATCATAACTGGTATTGGATTGGTGCTGATTTTAGCAACGATTATTTTTGGCGGAGTCAAACGCATTGCACGTGTTGCAGAGTTTGTCGTTCCATTTATGGCACTAGGCTATATTGTCGTTGCTTTGTTTATTGTTTTCTCGAATATGGCTCAGATTCCAAGTGTGCTTGCTTTAATTTTTCGAAGCGCTTTTGGCGCGGATGCCGTATTTGGCGGGATTTTCGGTTCTGCCGTTGCTTGGGGAGTGAAGCGAGGCATTTATTCCAATGAGGCAGGACAAGGTACAGCGCCGCATGCAGCAGCAGCGGCTGAAGTGTCGCATCCGGCCAAACAAGGATTGGTGCAAGCTTTTTCTGTATATATTGATACATGGTTTGTATGTTCTGCCACGGCATTTATGATTTTAATTACTGGGATGTATAATGTGACGCCAGAAGATGCGGCGCCGATTGTTCAAACGCTTGGCAATGTGGAGCCAGGTCCGATTTATACGCAAAAAGCGGTGGAAACCGTCTTCCCTAGCTTGGGTGCCCCATTTGTGGCGATTGCGCTTTTTTTCTTTGCCTTCACCACAATTATGGCTTACTATTATATGGCTGAGACGAATGTTACGTATATTATGAGGAAAATCAACATAAAGTGGCTGCCAATTGCATTAAAGGTGCTTATTTTGTTGATGGTTTTTTATGGAAGTGTTAAAACAGCGGAAATGGCGTGGGCGCTCGGCGATATCGGCGTTGGAAGTATGGCATGGCTCAATATTGTTGCGATTCTTCTTTTATCGAAGACAGCTTTACGAGTGTTTAAAGACTATGAGAATCAGAAAAAGGCTGGAAAGGACCCTGTATTTGATCCAGTCAAATTAGGAATTAAAGACGCGGAGTTTTGGGAAAAAGAGTATCAGTCCTCTGAAAAATCAGCATAAGAAAAGCTGTCCGATCGGACAGCTTTTCTTATGCAATCCAATAATAAGGCTTCTAGCATAAGCGATCCTTTACCTATAAGAGAGAAGTGAGCTCTTAGTAAAGCCGGGTAAAACAATGATGGAATGATATGAGAAAATCATCATGTTTATATACTAAGAATCCTTTAATCCAGAGCATCTTCGTTTATTTTCGTAAGCGGCTGTTGGGCAGGGCCTTCTACGACATCGCCGCAAACCGAAAATCGAGAGCCGTGGCAAGGGCAGTCCCATGTGCGGTCTCCGCTGTTCCATTCCAGTTCGCAACCCATATGTGTACATGTTGTATCAACGAGAAATAATGAACCGTTCTCATCTTTATACGCCCCTGCCCTCTTCCCGTTTACGAGCACGACAGCTCCTTCTCCGTTAGCCAGATCTTGCGGCGTCCGAATGACAGGCTCTATTTTTCCCTCGATAAGGTGTTTTGCGACATCTAAATTTTGTGTAATAAAATGCTTGACGCTTGGATCAGCATAAAAGCGTGACGGTGTGTAAAGGTGATGATAGCGGTTTTCTCGCCCTGTAATGAGATCGGTCAGAAGCAAACCAGCGACCGTTCCATTGGTCATCCCCCATTTTCGGTATCCTGTCGCGACATAAATATTAGGGGTATGGGCTGTCATCGCGCCGATGTATGGAACTTTATCTAATGTCGTTAAGTCTTGGGCAGACCAGCGATAGGGAATCGACGTCACTGGAAACATATCTGAGGCGAAGGATTGAAGAGCCTCATAATGCTGAATGGTAGGGACTCCCTGCCCGGTTTTATGGTTTTCTCCACTCACTAAAAGCAATTTTTCTCCGTTGATTGTGGTGACATAGCGAATCGAACGTTTCGGTTCATCTGCGCTTAAATACATGCCGCCAGGGTAATCTCCCTCTATTTGTACACCGAGAACATAGGAGCGCTCCGCATACATTCGCGAAAAATAAAAGCCACCGTCATAAAAAGGAAAATGGGAACAAACAGCGAGATGCTGGCATGTTATTCGTTTGTTATTGCGTGTAATGACCGTTAATGTATTTCCTTTTTCGACATCTTTTGCAGGAGTCTGCTCATAAATGAGTCCGCCCGACTGTGTGATCTCTTCAATGAGATGCGTTAAATATTTTAAAGGGTGAAATTGTGCTTGCTGTTTCATGACAAGAGCAGCTTTGCTGGGAAGCGGCAGCGGAAGATCTTCCACCAATTCCCCTTTGATTCCAAGCTTTTCATATGCTTTACATTCGTTAATGAGCTTTTGAATAGAGGATGAGGAGTGAGTGTATATGTACGCATCCTCTTCTTTCCAGTCACAGTCAATGTTTTGCTCATGTATGATGGTTTGGATCCATCGCATAGCTTCTGTACAAGCTTCATAATAAAGCTGAGCTTTTTCGGTACCAAGGTGATGAATCAATTCATCGTAAATAAGATCGTGCTGGGCTGTAACTTTTGCGGTTGTATGTCCCGTTGTTCCATTTAGCAATTGGTCGGCCTCGATTAGAGCCACTTTGCTCCCTGCTTTTGTAAGCAAATAAGCAGTCGTAATGCCGGAAATACCGCCTCCGATAATAGCGACATCGACATGGATATCTTCATTTAACGAAGGGAATTCGGGAAGTTTGACAGATGAACGCCAATAAGGCTCAACAGATAATGGAAGAGACTGCACGATTTGTTACCTCCTTCAGTATTTTTGTCCATATACATAAATTTCCTTGAATTTTAAAAATTATCCCTGCCATTTTCTTTTTTTACCATTATCCGCAATACACAAGAAAGGTGATAAAATAAAAAGCATAGGATGCCGGTTTTATTTTTATAAAATAGCATAAGAGGGAGATTGGAAGTGAATAAATATACAAATAATCCGGATGAACATTCACTGGTTATGTCAGACAATTTAATTTTAGAACACTACGGATTGAATGAGTTGAACTTTGAATCAGTGAATCATTATCGCGAAAAATTTGCAGCTGTAAAGCCGCAGCACCCATGGAATGGACTTGAGACAAAAGAATTTTTATACAAAATTGGTGCATGGGGAAAGCTGAGAAACAGCAGTAAAGAAGGCGTCACGGTTGCCGGACTCATCATGTTCAGTGAAGAAAGAATTATTACAGAAGTATTGCCGCAATATTTTCTGGAATATCGCGAAAGCACGGGGGAAATGGAAGCGGCTAACTGGGAAAAACGATTTACTTCTCAAGACGGAACATGGTCTGGCAATGTATATGATTTTTATTTTAAAGTCATGAATCATATGGACAGTAGTCATTCATTTGTACAATCAGCGCTCCATGAAGCAGTTATCAATGCTTTAGTTCATGCTGATTACTCTGGAGAGGGAGGGATTGTCATTGAAAAAGAACGAAATATCGTTCGCCTCTCCAATCCCGGTTTGCTCCGTATTCCAGCTGAATCGGCGTTTTCAAGCGGAATGAGCAATTTACGCAACCCTAATCTATTTAAAATGTTTATTCTAATCGGCCTTTGTAAACGGGCAGGATCCGGATTAAAGCATATTCAATCGATATGGGATGCCCATCAATGGAAGCAGCCTGAATTTATTCAACAGAATCATCCAGAACGCACGGTTTTTACCATGATGTTTTTTCCAGCTGATATTGTGGCAACATATGAAACAGATCACCAAAAAACGATAGAACAGGAACAAGATGAAGGACTAGACGATTGGATCCATGCAGATATAGATAACTCCGTAAATAAAGTTGATAACTTAGTAAATAAGGACTTGAACTTACTAAATAACGACCATAACTCCATAAATAAATCTGGTTACTCTATAGATAAACGCGACTACTCCGTAAATAAACCGGATAACTCTTTAAATAATGTGTTGAACTCCATAAATAAATCTTCGAACTCCGCAAATAAACGGTTGAACTCCGTAAATAAAATGGAGTATATGGATTCGGATATCCATCATGAGGAAATAGATGAACAGCTATGGAAAATAGCTGAACTGGCACGTAAGAAAAAAAGGCTTCATCCAAGCGTCATGGAGCAAATGATTTTACAGCTTTGTGCGCAACGGCCACTGATGTTAAAAGAATTAGCCTATTTATTAGAAAGAACATCTGATGGATTGCGTAATAATTACTTGGCTAAGCTGCTAGAGGAAGGAAAGATTCAATTAAAGTACCCAAATCAGCCCAACCATCCGAGACAAGCCTATATGACGAAACAGCACTCCCGTATAGATGAGATGTAACATCATCCGCCGAGAAATCTCCCACCTCTAACCGAAGTGGAGGTGGGAGAGGTTCATTGTTCTCATCTTTGGATCTTTATTGGAGGTTACTTTTCGTTTCATTCATGTGACCAAGAAGAAACCTTGTTACTTTTCTTTACAAACTCGCTTCGTTTGCTATTCAGCTGTATTATAATCGAAGAAGATCATCGAAATAGTAAAAAAACGAGCCTTTCGCTTCCTTTCAGAAAGGTTCGTTTTTTATTTAGAGGTTAACGTGCTGGCACATTATAAATACAAGATGATTTTCACCGACATCGTTTGCTCAATCTTTCGCTGTGCTTATAAATAAAAAAGAAATCTAGTTGCTCCATGAGTGGAACCTCTCCATAATATTTCATTCTATGTTTATATTGTTGAAAATATTTAGTAAATTTTGTAAGAATAATATTTCGTGATTCGAAATATTGAGTAAAAAAGCCCTAGAAATGAGTATTAGATAGCATTATCCAAAGTATTTTGTGCAAAAAAGTTTTTTCTAGGAAAAAAATAAAGCTTGTTAATTTTGAAAATTCATATTATATTTTTCTTAAAATATAAAAAATTTTTAAAAGTCTAAAAAGGGGGATACGAATGGTCTTCAAGAAAACCTTCTCAATTTTAGCAACAGCGACACTATCAGTCGGCTTGTTAGCGGGATGTTCTGGAGGGAACAAGGATCAAAACGCTAGCAATGGAGGAAGTGGAGGCAGCAGTGGAAGCAATGTCATTAAGATTGCGACGCAAACGCCGCTTTCCGGTGGAAGTGCGACATTGGGCGAGTCGATTAAATTGGGTGCCCAGCTGGCATTAGAAGAACAGCAAGCAAATTTTGAAAAGCTTGGATTTAAATTGGAGCTTGTTCCTTATGATGACCAAGGTGACCCGAAAAAAGGGGTAGCAAACGCTCAGCTTATTGGAGCCGATAAGCAAATTTTTGGTGTAGTAGGACATCTTAACTCAGGCGTAGCCATTCCTTCGTCAGAAATTTATGAAAAATACAGCATTCCGATGGTTTCCCCAGCAAACACAGCAACTGACGTGACAGACCGCGGCTTAAAAACAGTTAACCGCATTTGTGCCCGCGATGATTTCCAAGGACCTGCAGGAGCGAAATTCGCAATCGAAAAGCTTGGAGCGAAAAAAATCTTCATTATCCAAGACAAAACCGCATATGGTAGCGGCTTGGCAGAAGCATTTAAAAAGGGCGCTGAAGATCTAGGCGCTCAAGTGGTCGGCTTTGAAGGAATTACAGTCGGCGAAAAAGACTTTAACGGCGTGCTAAACCAAGTGCTAGCGAAAAAGCCGGACCTTGTATACTTTGGTGGCTTGTATACGGAAGGTGGCCAGTTGATTAAGCAAGCGCGCGATAAAGGAATTATGGTACCGATCATGGGCGGTGACGGCTTTGACTCATCGACGCTTGTGCAAATCGCTGGAGACGCAGTAAAAAATGTATATATGACATCTGCGGCTGGTCTTACGACAGCGACAGATGCTGGAAAGCAATTTGCCGAAAAGTATAAGCAAAAATTTGGAAAAGATATCGAATCTTATTCTGCTTATGGTTATGACTCCATGGGAGTATTGCTAAAAGGAATTGAAAATGCCATTAAAGAAAACGGAAACAAGCTTCCTTCGCGCCAGCAAGTGGCTGAGGGCGTTCGCAAAGTTCAAGAATATGAAGGAGTGGTTACAAAGGTAAGCTTTGATGAAAAAGGCGACAATAAATATGCGAAAATCTACATTTATAAATTTGACGAAGCAAAATATCCAGCTAAATTGGAGGATGAAGTAAGTAAGCAGTAATCATAGTTGGAAAAGGTGGGGAAGATCATTGCTCCCTTTTCCTTCAATTTAAAGTTTAGAGTGTTACTGGGCGCCTAGCTTAGTTCATTGATGACAAACAAAGAACATTTGTTGTCTGTAGCCATCAAGCTAGGCGCCTTTCTGATGGAAAAGTAAAAGTAGCAAAAACAGGCAGGTGAACAGAATGATTGAACAAGTATTGCACACATTGCCTCAAGTGCTGATTGACGGTTTAGCACTGGGAGCTGTATATGCGATTGTTGCATTAGGATATACGATGGTTTATGGAATTTTAGAATTAATTAACTTTGCTCACGGCGAGATTTTTATGACAGGGGCGTTTGTAGGAACGGCGATTTTATTGACGTTTTCTGGATTGGGTTGGATTACCTCTATGCCAGCCATTATTACTTTAGTGTTGGTGTTAATCGTTACGTCGGTACTTACCGGTTTGCTTGGAATGGGTATTGAGAGGGTTGCTTATCGCCCGTTGCGTAATGCGCCGAAGCTTATTACATTAATCACGGCGATCGGCATTTCGTTTTTGCTTCAAGATCTTGTCCGTTTTATTACAGAATTGAAAAATGGCAACTATATTTTAACAGGACCAAATTTATTCAATAAGCAAATTGGAATTGAAGCCTCTTCAATCTTGTCCGTATTTAATGATGCATCGGTAAAATCCTCGTTTTTCATTGTATTAGGTGTCGCTATCGTGATGATGATCACATTGGACTTTTTCGTGAATAGAACCAAATGGGGAATGGCGATGCGCGCTGTTGCACAAGACCGGGAAACAGCGGCGTTGATGACGGTAAACGTGAATAAAGTCATCGCTCTGACATTTTTTATTGGCTCAGCATTAGGAGGAGCCACGGGAGTATTGTTTGCAGTTCAATACGGAACGATCGATCCGTACATTGGCTTTATTCTAGGGCTAAAGGCTTTTACGGCAGCGGTTTTAGGCGGTATTGGCAACATCCGCGGTGCGATGTTTGGCGGGATTCTCATCGGTTTGCTTGAGATGTTTGCCGCGGCGAATTTGCCGATCGTTTCCCACGGAGTTCTCGGCGCAGAATATAAGGATGTATTTGCTTTTGCTATTTTAATTATCGTATTAATTTTCAAGCCGGAAGGTTTATTCGGAAAAGTGACAGTAGAGAAAGTGTAGGTGATCGACATGAAAAATTGGCTGAGTACGATTCAAGCGAACAAGCGCCTTCAGGCAATCATGATCGGATTGTATATTGTTGTGACATTTCTGAGCTTATATTTGGCTCAAAAATCTGTTATCGCTTTTTTATTGCTCCTTGCTTCCTTATTATTATTGTATTTTACCACATTTTCCAATCGCATCAAATGGCTGGTGGCCGGCTTAGTGATGGTGGTACTGCTCCCCTTTGCCGCTAGCCAAGGGGAAGCGTATCAATCTTATATGGAAGTGGCAACGTTAGTCGGCATTTATATTGCAATGGCACTCGGATTGAATATTGTTGTAGGGATGGCAGGGCTTTTAGACTTAGGATTTGTCGCCTTTTTTGCCATCGGGGCTTACACATATGGCATTTTTGCCACATCGCAGGCAAATAATTTTATGCCGTTTGGACATTATCCTCTTTCTGGAGAAAGCTTTTGGGTATTTATTTTTATCGGATGTCTCGCTGCGGCGTTATTCGGAATATTGCTAGGGATTCCTGTTTTACGGGTTAAAGGAGACTATTTAGCGATTGTTACGTTAGGTTTTGGAGAGATTATCCGCATTATTTTCAATAACTTGGATAAGCCGGTGAATATCACGAATGGAGCCATGGGGCTTGCATCGGTTCAGCCGCCTAAATTATTCGGACTGGACTTTATGTATCCAAGCCAATTTTATTACATCGTATTAGTTATTTTACTGGTAGTTATTTTCGCGGTTCGCCGTTTGGAATACTCAAAAATCGGCCGTGCATGGAAAGCGGTGCGGGAAAATGAGATTGCCGCCCAAGCGATGGGGATTCATCTTGTGCGGACGAAGCTGATGGCGTTTGCCGTCGGGGCATCGTTTTCCGGAATGATGGGGGTCGTATTTGCTGCCAAGCAAACGTTTGTTGACCCGACAAGCTTTACGCTGCTTGAATCCATCACGATTTTAGTCATGGTGATTTTAGGAGGAATGGGCAGTGTGCCAGGCGTCATCCTTGGTGCCGCTCTTGTGACGATTCTAAATCTCCAAGTGTTAACAGAGCTGACAAACTGGCTCAATCAGCTTAGCTTAAACGGTGTGATCAGCATTCCTGACGCTCTTTCGCCAGCGAAAATGCAACGGTTTATTTTCGGAGCTATTTTGATTTTATTTGCACTTTACCGCCCGCAGGGATTATTGCCGGCGAAAAATCCGGTATTTAAAAAAGAGGATTTAACAGACACATCCGGACATCCGCCAATGAATGCCGGCGTACAAAAGGAGGGAGCACAGCATGTCCATCTTGACAGCTAAAAATTTAACGAAGCAATTCGGCGGACTTGTCGCTAACAGCAACATCGACATGGACGTGGAAAAGGGTTCGATTACAGCTGTGATTGGTCCGAACGGTGCCGGAAAAACGACGTTTTTTAACATGGTGACAGGCGTTTACCAGCCGACAAGCGGTGATATCTTATTAAATGGCGAATCCATTGTAGGGTTAAAGCCGCACCAAGTCACGCGAAAAGGCATTGCTCGTACCTTTCAAAATATTCGCTTGTTTGGGGCGATCACCGTTCTAGAGAATGTGATGGTTGGTATGCATACGCATCTTCATGGCGGACTGTTCGGTACGATTTTTAATTTACCTCATATAAGAAAAGAAGAGAAGGATGCAAGAAAAGAGGCTTATCGTTTACTAGAATATGTCGGTCTCGAATCGCTATTTAATGAAGAAGCACAAAATCTGCCATACGGAGCGCAGCGTAAGCTAGAAATCGCCCGCGCATTGGCGACGAAACCGAAAGTGCTGCTGCTGGATGAGCCGGCGGCCGGGATGAACCCGAAGGAGACGAGTGAGCTAACAAAGCTTATTTATAATATGAGAGAAGAGCTTGATTTAACGATTATTTTGATTGAACACGACATGAAGCTTGTCATGGAAATTTCCGAGCATATTGTGGTGTTGGATCATGGGGAAAAAATTGCCGAAGGTACACCTGATGAAATACGTAACAATCAAAAAGTCATCGAAGCTTATTTAGGAAAAGGCGCGGCTGCAACAGCTTCATAAAGGGAGGACCTCGCAGATGAGTTTATTACGTTTAGAGAATATTAATACGTTTTATGGCGGTATTCACGCTTTAAAAGGAATTACGCTTGAGGTGAATGAAGGGGAAATCGTTACGCTGATCGGCAGCAATGGCGCCGGAAAATCGACGACGCTGAAGACGATCAGCGGGCAAGTCAAACCGAAAAGCGGCACGATTTTGTACAATGGAAAGGATATTACGAATACGCCTCCGCATGTCACAGCTTTTGATGGAATTGCCCATGTGCCGGAAGGACGACGCATTTTCCCGCGTTTAACGGTAAAGGAAAATTTAGAAATGGGGGCATTTTCTGTAAAGGATCGAAAAGTCATTGAGGAGCGTATGGAACGCGTGTTTCACTACTTTCCTAAAATTAAAGAGCGGCTTCATCAAAAAGGCGGCACGATGAGTGGTGGAGAGCAGCAAATGCTAGCCATTGGCAGAGCGCTGATGATGCAACCAAAGCTCTTAATGCTAGATGAGCCATCGATGGGGCTTGCGCCGATTATCGTTGAACAAATTTTTGAAATTATCCATGAGCTCAACGAAGAAGGGATGACGATTTTGCTTGTCGAGCAAAACGCGTTCCAAGCGTTGCAAATTGCTCACCGTGGTTATGTGATTCAGACAGGGGAAATCGTCATGACCGGACCTGGACAAGAGCTGCTTGTCAATGAGCAGGTGCGCGAGGCTTATTTAGCGTAGACGGAAAGGGCTCTATATAAAGAGCCCTTTTTCATTTGCTGGATACCTTGAAATTTTGTACAATGAAATTCGTTCTTAGAAATTTTGATAGGAACGAAGGTGAAGCCGATGAACGATCAAGAAGCAAAGGCGTTCATTGAACAATTAAAGCAAGAGGGTTTATTAACAGAAGAAAACCAACCTATTTGGGAAATGATTGTACCTGAGCGATTAAAGCGAATGTATGATGTGTTAAATAAGAGAACTCGCCATATTACGATATTAACGGAAGCGGTAGATGATCCGCATAATCAAGCGGCTGTGCTACGTTCGGCGGAGGCTTTTGGACTACAGGATATATATGTGGTCACAGGACAAGCGCCGTTTCAGCCGAATCCTTTTGTGACGAGAAATGCGGATAAATGGCTGACGGTTCACCAGAAATCGGATATCTCCACGGCTATTCGAGAGTTACAATCTGCCGGATACCAAGTACTGGCGAGCTATTTAGGGGAAGGAACCATTGCGCTTCATGAGATGGATGTGTCGCGTCCCACGGCGCTTCTGTTTGGCAACGAGCATCGCGGTGTATCAGAGGAAGCGCTTCATTTAGCTGATGGAACGTTTATGATTCCGATGCATGGCTTTGTACAAAGCTTTAACATATCAGTAGCGGCTGCTTTGACGCTCTATGACGTGACACAACGGGCGCGGAAGCAGGCGGGGGAAGCGTATTATTTAACGCTTTCTGAGAGAAAAGAACTATATGAAAAATGGATGTGGCACACCCTTCATCCGCGTACAAGAAAAATGATGAAAATGCGCCTGGGAAAATAAAGCTGATCCTTCCAAAAGGATCAGCTTTATTTTGAATTTGGGGGTTTTTCATATTTTATCCACACAAATGAATATTTCATGAACAGTTTTTGAACACATTGTGACAAATATTTTTCTGATTTATGAACTTTTTTCATAATTAGTTTCAAACATTTTTACTTTTGATATGTTAGAAACGGATTAAAACAATTTCTACGTAACAGTGTTATCTTGTTTGTGAAGGGGGAAGCAAAGCGATGAAGCAGAAGATATGGAAATGGGCTTCGTTGCTTCCGTTATCTTTAGTGCTGTTATTAAGCGGTTGCAGCGAAAATATGCTAGTCATGCGGCCAAAAGGGCCAGTAGCCAAAACGCAATACGATTTAATCCTTTGGTCGATTGGATTTATGCTGCTCATTATTGTCGTCGTATTCGTATTATTTACCGTTGTACTGATTCGCTATCGGGAAAAACCGGGGATGGAAAATTATGAACCAGAAGAAGAAGGAAACACATTGCTGGAAATTGTCTGGACAGCCATCCCGATTCTTATTGTTACAGCATTGGCCATTCCGACTGTAAAGGCTACCTTTGCTTTGGAAAAGCCAACGACGGAGAAAGTAGAGCCTATAACAATCCATGTAACAGCAGCGAACTGGAAATGGATTTTTAGCTATCCGGATCAAAATATTGAAACGGTAAACTATGTCAATATTCCTGTAGACGTTCCCGTCAAGTTTAAATTAACATCTGCTGGTCCGATGAACTCGTTCTGGATTCCGCAATTAGGCGGACAAAAATATGCAATGGATAGTATGGAAACGGAGTTGTTTCTAGAAGCAGATGAACCAGGCTCATACATGGGACGGAGTGCGAACTTCTCAGGAGAAGGCTTTACTCATATGGAGTTTGAAGTAGTGGCCCAAACACAAAAAGAGTTTAATCAATGGGTCAAAGAGGCACAAAGCACAGCTCCTAAATTGAGTGAAACGAAATATGAAACCATTTTAAAACCAGGGCTCGTTGGCAGAATGACATTCTCCAACACACATCTTGAATGGATCGACCATTCCAAACAGAACAGCCATCATGCGGGAGAGGCTGACGAACAAGCAAGATTGTGCAATCCGCTTGAGGGCAACGGGATAGTAGTAGAGTAGGTTTCGAAGAACATGAAGATAGGGAGCTGTTGTTTGGCGTGCGAGAGATGGTTGGTCAATAGAATGAGGATGTGAGCGATCAACAGCTCCTAAACAATATGTGGCAAAGAGGCTCTTTGTTAGGTAAATGACGTTTTGAGCACGTCCCTTGCAGATCGGGCATGCGAAACGATTCGTGAAGGGAGAGAGCGTGTCAGATCGATGAGAGACCGTATCGTCAAGGACAAAGGGACGAAGACGTGCATTCAATGGAAGGAAGGAGGAACAGGTGCATGAAGTGGAGCGAGTTTTTTGTAACAGGGGAACCGCTGATCTATGCAGCCGATGTAGCGATCGTATTAACGGTTATTGGTATTGTTTTCGTTCTTACGTATTTTAAAAAATGGAAATGGCTTTGGGACGAATGGTTGACAACTGTTGACCATAAAAAAATCGGAGTCATGTACATTATTTCCGCGGTGCTGATGTTGTTCCGCGGCGGTGTGGATGCGCTGCTTATGAGGGCGCAATTAACAGCACCAAACATGAAATTTCTCAATTCAGAACATTATAATGAAATTTTCACGACTCACGGTACGATCATGATTTTATTCATGGCGATGCCGTTTATCATCGGGTTGATGAACATTGTCGTACCTTTGCAAATCGGAGCGCGTGATGTCGCGTATCCTTATTTGAATGCGTTAAGCTTTTGGTTATTTTTCGTTGGGGCGATGTTGTTTAATATCTCCTTTGTCATTGGGGGATCGCCGAATGCCGGTTGGACTTCGTATTTCCCGCTTGCTGGCAACGAATTTAGTCCAGGTGTTGGGAATAACTATTATGCAGTTGCTTTGCAAATTTCTGGTATCGGTACGCTGATGACGGGGATTAACTTTCTCGTGACCATTTTAAAAATGCGTGCGCCAGGTATGACTTTGATGCGCATGCCAATGTTTACATGGACGATTTTAATCACGTGCGTATTAATTATTTTCGCGTTCCCAGTGTTGACAGTCGCATTGGCGCTTATGACGTTTGACCGTCTATTTGATACACAATTCTTTACGATGGCGAATGGCGGGATGTCGATGCTTTGGGCGAACCTATTCTGGATTTGGGGACATCCGGAAGTATACATTGTCATTTTGCCGTCGTTTGGAATTTTCTCTGAGGTAGTGAGCACGTTTGCTCGCAAACGTCTTTTTGGTTATAAAGCGATGGTCTATTCGATTGTAGGAATTGCCTTTTTAAGCTTTATCGTTTGGGTGCATCACTTCTTTACAATGGGAGCTGGAGCAGCCGTTAACTCATTTTTCTCGATTACAACGATGGCGATTGCCGTTCCGACAGGTGTGAAAATTTTCAACTGGCTCTTTACGCTTCGTAAAGGGAAAATTCGTTTTACAACAGCGATGCTTTGGTCATTGGCATTCATACCGAACTTTGTCATTGGTGGGGTCACCGGTGTCATGTTAGCCATGGCTGCGGCGGATTATCAATATCATAACAGCTATTTCTTAATTGCCCACTTCCATTACGTGCTCATTGCCGGTACGGTTTTTGCTTGCTTTGCCGGATTGCATTATTGGTATCCAAAAATGTTCGGGCATATTCTAAACGAACGTTTAGGAAAATGGACATTCTGGCTGTTTATGATCGGATTTAATATTTGCTTTTTCCCAATGTATTTCTTAGGATTAATGGGGATGACGCGACGTATGTATACGTATTCTGAGGGGCTTGGCTGGACGCCGCTTAATGTTGTCGCATCCGTTGGTGCGGTTCTAATGGGAATCGGTTTTATCGTGCTTTGCTATAACATTTATTATAGCGCGCGCTACGGAGAACGCGATATGACGGGAGATCCATGGGATGGCCGTACACTTGAATGGGCGACGTCTTCCCCGGTGGCACATTACAATTTTGCGATCACCCCTGAGGTGAAGGATTTAGATGCATATTGGGAGATGAAGAAATCCGGAAAGGGCTTCGAAATTGATGAGGAAAAATTAAAACCGATTCATATGCCAAGCAATTCCGGTCGTCCGTTCCTTATTTCCATCGCCTTTTTCTTTGCGGGCTTCGGCCTTGTATTTAAATGGTTTTGGTTGGCGATTATCGCAACGATCTTTATTGCTCTTGGATTGATTCTCCGTTCATTTGACGATGATGACGGCTATTATATCAGCGTAGATGAAATTAAACGTACGGAACGTTTGTCGGGAAAGGGGGCATAAGAGATGGCAGAAGCAGCTCATCAGTACGATGAAACGATGCCATTGGAGTATCGAACAGAAGAAAGCCGCCTAAATATTCTAGGGTTTTGGATTTTTCTTGGCGCTGAGGTCGTGTTGTTTGCGACCTTATTCGCCACCTATCTTGTTTTATTCCAACGGACGGGCAGTGGTCCAACGACCGGTGACTTGTTTCAAATAAAAGATGTCATGATTGAGACCTTGCTTCTTTTAACAAGTAGCTTTACGTGTGGGCTTGCGGTGTTTGAGATGCGCCGTCGCCGCTTGGCCGGTTTGTTAACATGGCTTTTAGTGACGCTTCTTTTAGGGGCAGGATTTATTACGGTTGAAATTCGCGAGTTTATTCATTATGTGCATGAGGGCGCGACGATGCAGACAAGCGCGTTCCTTTCGAGCTTTTTTGTGCTCGTTGGGACGCACGGAGCGCACGTGAGCCTTGGAATTGGCTGGATGATTTTAATTATTATTCAGCTGTTGCAGCGTGGTCTTACTCCAAGAACGGCGCGTAAAGTGTTTATCGTCAGCTTGTACTGGCATTTTCTTGATGTTGTCTGGATTTTCATCTTTACTTTAGTTTATTTGACAGGGATGGTGATGTAAGATGGGAGCAAACCATCACCATGAGACATTTCCTTGGAAACATATTGTCGGGTTTATTTTATCTCTTGTGCTCACATTTATCGCATTATGGGTGGCTCTGTCGTCAGGCTGGACCATAAAAGCGATTCTTGGCGTGATTGTGGCGCTAGCGGTGTTGCAAGCGGCATTGCAGCTGTTTATGTTCATGCACATGACGGAAAGCGACAGCGGCAGAGTTCAAACCATTAATATGCTCTATAGCTTTTTTATCGCCGTTGTTGTTGTCGCTGGTTCGATTTGGGTTATGTGGTTCGTTTTATAATACAAAAGACCGATCTCTGTTACAGAGGTCGGTCTTTTTTGTGTATTCGTGTATGACTAAGCTGGATTCGATGGCTGAGCGGATGCCTCGCATGTCGCGTCATCAAATGATCCACTTTGTCCGAAACTCGTCTCTTTTTGAGGTGAGACGTGTTTTCGTTAAAGTGGAGGACAAAGGTTTTTTATAGCACTTTCGATAAAAATGATTTTGTCCGTTCGTGTTGCGGGTTGTCGAAGATGTCGCTTGGCGCTCCTTCTTCGACGATATAGCCGCCGTCCATAAACAGGACGCGGTCGCCAACCTCGCGAGCAAAGCCCATTTCATGTGTGACGACAACCATCGTCATTCCTTCGTTGGCTAACTGCTTCATAACGGATAATACTTCTCCGACCATTTCCGGATCTAATGCCGATGTTGGTTCATCAAACAGCATCACCTTCGGCCCCATGGCTAAGGCGCGGGCGATCGCGACGCGCTGAGCTTGACCGCCAGAGAGAGAGTCAGGATAGACGTTCGCTTTATCTTGAAGGCCGACTTTTTTCAAGAGCTCCAATGCCGTTTCTTTCGCTTTTTCTAGCGTCCATTTGCGGACTTTGACAGGAGCTAGCGTAATGTTATCCAGTACGGTCATATGCGGGAATAAGTTAAAGCGTTGAAACACCATACCGACCTCTTCCCGCACTTTGTTGATGTTCGTGTTTTTGTCTTTTAAATGGAATCCATCGATTATAATATCGCCCTCGTCAAAGTCTTCAAGCAAATTTAAACAACGTAAAAAGGTGGATTTTCCTGAACCGGATGGGCCGATGACGACCACAACCTCGCGTTCTTTAATGTGTGCATTAATTCCTTTTAATACTTCAAGATCGCCAAATGATTTTTTTAAATTTGTCACTTTAATCATTGGTTCGAATACTTCCTTTCCAAATAATTTAACAATTTACTAAGGGAAAGGGTTAAAATTAAATAAATAAGCGCGACCGTTAAATATGGCTCCCATACGCGATAATATTGTCCCTGTGCGGCTCTCCCCCAATACATGAGCTCCGGGGCCGCAATGACAGCACCAAGAGAGGAGTCTTTTATTAAGACGATAAATTCATTCGCAAATGGTGGAATCATTCGTTTTAACGCCTGCGGTAAAATAATATAACGCATGGCTTGGGTATGGGTCATTCCTAATGAACGGGCGGCTTCCATTTGTCCCTTGTCGATGGATTGAATGCCGGCGCGGAAAATTTCCGCGACATAGGCTGCAGAGTTTAAGGATAAGGATACAGCCAGTGATACGGTAGCGCTTGGCTGTGCAAAGAAAATAGGCATTAACCCAAAATGGACTAACAGCATTTGGACTAATAGCGGTGTACCGCGGAAAAAGTTCACATACCATTCAAATGGGAAGCGAATAAGCCGATTGGTGGACATTTTGCCTAGACCGATGGCAAGTCCGAGGATTGAACCGACAACAATGGAAATAATAGATACAAAAATCGTGATCCCTAGACCTTTTAGAAAAAAGGGGGCATATTCCTGAATAATATCAAAACGGAAATCCATTCTCCTCACCTTTCTTATAAAAATTGCGTAACTAGCGACGAATAGTTACGCAATTTTTACCGATTATGATGATTGTTGTTTTAATAAATTATCGAGATTTGGTTCTTTCCCGAACCATTTTTGATAGATTTCAGTATATTTGCCGCTGTCGATGACTTTTTTCAGCGCTTCATCAATTTTTGGCTTCAAATCGCTTCCTTTAGGAAACATAAAGCCGTAAAATTCTGGTTGAAAGTTTTTTGGATCTTCAATCGTTTTTAGTTTTTTATCAGGATTGTTTTTCACGTATTCGTTGGCCACACCGTTATCTGTCACAACGGCCTCCACGCCGCCGTTTAAAAGATCCATAATCGCGACGACGGTATTTTCAAATTTTTTAATGTTTTTATTTTCAACCCCAAATAACTTTTCCACGGCTGCTTGTCCCGTCGTTCCATTTTGCACGCCAACCATTTTGCCTTTTAAATCAAGAGCGTTTTTGACTGGGCTATTTTCTTTTACAAGAATCATTTGAATGGATTCGAAATATGGGATAGAAAAATCATAGGTTTGTTTCCTTTTTTTGTCGATGGTAATTCCAGAAACACCCATATCCAATTCTTTACCGCTTTGTAAAGCTGCGAATAAAGGATCCCAGCCGGTGTTTTTTAACTCATATTTGATGCCTGCTTCCTTCATGACAGCATCTAACAAATCAACATCAAACCCTACAATTTTTCCTTTATCCATATATTCAAATGGTGCGAATACAGCATCTGTTCCGACAATGATTTTTTTGTTGTTGTCTCCGCTTTCTGAAGATGGATCGGATGATGATTTGCCGCCACACCCTGCTAAAGCCACAAAGAGAGCAAGTATCACAGCAAATACCGCCATTTTTTTCATTATTTCCTTCCCCCTTTATATTGTAAAAAATATAAAAAATAACATTAATTTCTCATTTAGTTTCAGCTGATCGATTTCTTCAAGTGTTTCCTAGGACGATTATCATACTACCAGCATTCGTTTGTTTATGCAATACTTTTTATAAAAACAATTTTTGTAATATTTAGAAACAAAGAGAAGAAGATGAGTTCTTTTAGAATAATATGTAATTGAATTCATTGGTTCTTAAAGCATATTAAAAATGTAAATGTAAAATTATACATTTTCAAAAAATGTTTTATTTCAATAAATATATTATAAATTAAGACGATTGAGAAAACAAAATATATTTTTATAATAGAGGAAGAAATAATGCAATCTAAATACAATTGAATTATTTATTATTTTTTATTTGTCTGAATATTTTTTAAATATATGTTGAAAATGCCTAAAAACATTGATTTTTAGCGGCTTTATTGTTGTTATACTACAGATGGAAAAATATGATTACTATTGCATAAATAATATTCTTTCGTTTATGATGTTATTGACTAGAGACAACAAAGGAAGGGGAGAACACCATGGTATTAATTTCGGTCACGATTTATATGATCGGGATGTTACTGATTGGATATTGGGCATATAAGAGAACATCAAATCTCTCTGATTATATGCTGGGCGGACGTACATTAGGTCCTGCGGTTACAGCGCTCAGTGCCGGGGCTTCCGATATGAGCGGATGGCTTTTAATGGGATTGCCTGGAGCGATGTATGTACAAGGCTTAAGCGCTTCTTGGATTGTCATTGGTTTAACGCTTGGAGCTTATGCCAACTGGTTGTACGTGGCACCGCGCTTGCGCGTTTATACAGAAGTCGCTAATGATTCAATTACCATTCCAGAATTTTTGGAAAACCGCTTTGGGGACACATCGAAGCTATTGCGTTTAATTTCCGGTCTTGTCATTATGATTTTCTTCACATTTTACGTATCTTCTGGATTAGTATCCGGAGCGGTCTTGTTCCAAAACTCTTTTGGCACAAGCTATCATACAGGACTATGGATTGTTGCGGGAGTAGTTGTGGCTTATACGCTGTTTGGCGGATTTTTAGCCGTTAGCTGGACAGACTTTGTTCAAGGCTTGATTATGTTTATTGCTTTAATTCTTGTGCCTGTTGTCACCCTCTTTCATACAGGGGGCGTAGGCGATACGATGAACACGATCCGTCACATTAATCCGGATTTGTTAAATTTATTCAAAGGGACCACCTTGCTTGGCGTGATTTCTTTGTTTGCTTGGGGACTTGGATATTTCGGACAACCACATATTATCGTTCGATTTATGGCGATTTCTTCTATTAAGGAAATGAAAAACGCTCGCCGCATTGGAATGGGCTGGATGATTTTTTCTGTCGTTGGGGCTATGTTGACCGGGTTATTTGGAATCGCTTACTATTTTGAGTCAGGAGCAAAGCTAGCGGATCCAGAAACGGTATTTATTAAGCTTGGCGAAGTTTTATTCCATCCGTTAATTACGGGATTTTTGCTCGCTGCGATTTTAGCGGCGATTATGAGCACGATTTCATCGCAATTGCTCGTTACGTCCAGTTCATTAACGGAGGATTTATATAAAGTATGGTTCCGTCGCTCAGCTTCTGATAAAGAGCTTGTTCTTATTGGCCGATTGGCTGTTTTGTTCGTGTCATTGGTCGCTGCTGCGCTCGCTTTCAAGCAAAACGATACCATTTTACGCCTTGTCGGTTATGCATGGGCTGGATTCGGTTCTTCTTTTGGACCTGTTATTTTGCTAAGCTTATGTTGGAAGCGGATGACCAAGTGGGGAGCATTAGCCGGAATGGTTGCAGGAGCTGCAACGGTCATCCTTTGGACGCAGTCGGATTATTTGAAAAACCTGCTATATGAAATGGTTCCTGGCTTTGCGGCAAGCTTGCTCGCGATTATTGTCGTTAGCTTGTTGACGAAACAGCCATCCGATAAAGTTCTTGATCAATTTGACCAATTTAAAAAAGCGTTATAAGGAAACAGCCTTTCCTGAATGGGAAAGGCTGTTTTGCTTTTGGGCTAAGGACCGACTCGGATAGAGTTTCGAGACTCAAGTCGCACGATGTCCTCATCGTTGAGCCACGGCCGCAGGTGATGCAAAAGATTTCTAATTTCGTTCCGTTGACATCGGTCGTTGATCTCATGCAAGGAGGATGGACAGGAAAGCTGTTTGTATCAGACTGGTTGTTCGATTTTATTTTTCTAGCGGTTCTCTATGTAGGCAGCATTCTTATTGGAACTAGATATTTTAGATGGCAATAGCAGAAGAATCCATGATTCCTTAGAGGAGATCGAACGGGTTCCATGTTTCCAGATTTTTGGCCATCCGGCTATATGAAGACGGTTGGATGTTTTTAAAGCGATAATGTAAAGAAGGGTTCGTTAGCCTCCAAACAGAGGCTTTTCTTTCATTAAAAATAAAAAACCGGGTACCGCCATGATCGACGGTACCCGGTTTTGCATTATGCTTGAACGGCAAATTGTTTTTCGAGCGCTTCTTCAACTGATACGTATTCGTAGCCAAGGTCACGGGCAACGGCTTCATATGTGATTTCGCCATTTGCGACATTGACGCCAAGTTTTAATGCGGCATTGTCGGCAATGGCTTGACGTACCCCTTTATTTGCGATTTGTAGCGCATATGGAATGGTTACGTTTGTCAAAGCAATGGTGGATGTTCTTGGTACAGCGCCAGGCATGTTGGCAACCGCATAGTGAACAACCCCGTGTTTTTCATATGTTGGGTTGTCGTGTGTTGTGACATGGTCGCTTGTTTCCACAATGCCGCCTTGGTCGATCGCAACATCGACAATGACAGAACCAGGCTTCATGTTTTTCACCATTTCTTCTGTTACAAGCTTAGGCGCTTTGGCACCTGGAATGAGGACAGCGCCAATCACAAGATCCGATTGTGCGACAGCTTGGGCAATGTTCATTGGATTTGACATAAGCGTTGTAATTTGGTTGCCAAAAATGTCGTCAAGTTCGCGAAGACGGTCAGCGCTCAAGTCGATGATCGTAACATCTGCACCTAGGCCGATCGCCACTTTCGCTGCGTTTGTTCCGACGACACCGCCGCCGATAATCGTGACTTTGCCGCGGCTGACGCCTGGGACACCGCCAAGAAGAATGCCTTTTCCGCCTTTTGGCTTTTCTAAAAATTGTGCGCCGATTTGTGCGGACATGCGTCCAGCGACTTCACTCATTGGTGTTAAAAGCGGAAGCGTGCGGCCAACTTGTACAGTCTCATAAGCGATGGCGATCACGCCTTTTTCTTTTAACGCCCGCGCTAATTCAGGCTCTGCCGCAAGGTGCAAGTATGTGAATAAAATTAATCCTGGGCGGAAATAGTCGTATTCACTTGCAAGCGGCTCTTTCACTTTCATAACCATATCAGCTTGCGCCCAAACGTCTTTCGCGCTATCAATGATTTGCGCACCAGCGCTTGTATAGTCTTCGTTTGTGAAACCGCTTCCAATCCCTGCGTCTTTTTCGATAATCACTGTATGACCAGCTTGAACGAATGACATAACTCCAGCCGGAGTGATTGCCACACGATTTTCGTTATTTTTAATTTCTTTTGGTACACCAATAATCATGGATGAGTTCCTCCCTCATATTGTCCTTACTTGCAGTATACACAGTTTCCATGATTTTTTCTTTGTTTAGAAAAGAAAAAGAAGCAGCATTATTTTGTGGATTTCCACAAAATTAATGCAACGCTTCATATTTGGCCAATTTAATATCGATATATAATTTGACTTTTTGGTTCATATTGTGCAAATCGATTTCACCAATTTCGGCGATGCGCTTGAGCCGATATGAAAGGGTGTTGGGATGGATATTTAACGCCTTTGCGGTTTCATTGACATTGCTGTCGTGATCGAAAAAGGCTTCATACGTTTCGATGAGGTTGGTATGATGCTTCTCATCGTAGGCCTGCAGTTTTGTCAGCGCTGAATTTGCAAATTCTCCTTGCTGTTTTTTTTCTAACAATAAATCAAAAAATTGATAAATACCTAATTGTTGATATCCATAAATGGAAGAAGTTTGCTCAGGAAACTTTTCTTTCATTGATAAAACGGTCAGTGCTTCCTTGTAGCTTTTTTCAATGCACTCAAACGTTTCATAAATGCCGCCAAAGCTGCTTTGAATGCTGTTAATATGGAAGCGTTCCTTCATTTTTGTCGCAAATGAGGAGATAAATTGATTCAATTCATACAATGGCTGATCGGCTGATTTTGGAGCCGCCAATAAAATGAAATCGTTTCGTTCAACGGTATACAATAGAACTTGAACTTGTTGAGTGGTTTGTAAAATGTAAGAAATTTGTTTTTCTAAATCGCTTGTAATGCCGTTGGCAAAGCGGAAGACAAGAACGGAAAAACGTGGGGCGGCCGGAATTTGCATCGCGCTAAAATTTTCATGAATTTCTTCATTTGTTTTAATATGGCCAGTAAGCAATTTCCAAAAAAATTCTTGCACCCGTTCTTCTCGTTTATTTTTGCGCATGTACAGCTGCAATACTTTATTTTTAGCCGCCTTTGCTGCTTTTTTCAGCAATTCCATATCATCCTTGGAAAGGGTTCTCCCTGTTTCTAGCGCCCAAATAAATCCAATCACCTCATTATTTTTCCAAATGGATACGGCCACTCGATTCCCGAGACCCACATCAGAGATCGTTTCTACGCGCAAAGGCTCTTCGCTACTTAACAACGCAGGAATGACTCCTGTTTTCCAGAGGCTATTAATGACTTTCTCTGGAACACGGCGGCTAATAATAGTGGCGGTCCGTGCCGGATCTGTATAGTCATCATGGGCGCTGTAGGCGATGAGCCGATGGTTCGCATCTTCAATCGTAATCGGGCATTGCAACAAATCACTGATGCGATCGGCAAACTCTTCAAGACTGTCGAAATTCGCTTTAAATGGATCTTCTTTATGTATCATGTCATCCCCGCTTCCAAACGAAATAATAGTTTCAGCTCATAGGACTGATCTGCCAGTAAAGCATGGTACGGATTATTTTTTGTCCATCGTTAAACATCGGTATGGTTGATCTAGAATCAAACAGAAAAGCCATGTTGATCGTACAAGTCATGGCTGGCAAATTAGGATGTATTTTTATTGTAGCAAAACAGAAAAGAAAATAAGCAATGATTTGCCGCTGTTTTGTAAACAAGCGATAAAAGGGATATTTTCTTAAGATTGGGCGATCGACCAGCGCTGTTTCACAGAACGATGAATAAGTCTGAAAACGGCGTTGTTTGGCTGTGGTCTATAGATAACATTTGTTTAACAATCCCCCAAAAAGTTTCCCGCTCTTAACGGAGTGGGGTAGGAGAGGTTCATGGTTTAAGTTGTATTTATATCGTTTGTTTATCCTCGATATTTGTTAAAATAGTAGCGATAAGGAAACGTGTGGATGGATGAATAAAGATCGAAGCATTCTATGCTTTCTTTTATCATAATCACAAGCGTACTTTTTCAAAACCACTATCCATCAGCACGAAAGGATGACACAGAAAAGCGGGGGAAGAGGATGAAATGGCAGACAAAGCAACAGTTAAAGCAGCTGCTCTGTCAGTTAGTGCAGCATGCAAGTGTAAGTCATTCAAAAGCGGAGGTCGAGCTGGCGCATTATATTGCGCAACAGCTTGGTACACTTGAGTATTTTCAAGCGAACCCATCTCTTGTGCAACTGCACCCGACAGGAGACGGCCGCTATTTTGTCACAGCGCTTGTTAAACAAGAGGAGCAGGTAGAAGATACGATTGTTCTTGTCAGCCACTTTGATGTGGTCGATGTACAAGATTATGGAATTTGGAAGGATTGGGCATTTTCTCCGGAGACGCTGACCCAGTATTTTTATCATCATAAGGAGAAGCTGCCGGCAGCTGTTCAAGCAGACTTAGCACAAGGGGAGTGGCTGTTTGGCCGCGGGGTCATGGATATGAAATGCGGGCTGGCTTTACATATGTCGCTTATCGAGCAGGCATGCCACGGCTATTTCCGTGGAAATGTATTGCTTCTAACCGTGCCGGATGAAGAAGTGAATTCAGTGGGCATGCGGGCGGCTGTGCCGGCGCTGGTTGAGATGGCGAAAAAACATCGCCTGAATTATCGGCTTGTTCTTAATTCAGAACCGATGTTTACGCGTTATCCAGGCGATCAAACGAATTATATTTATACAGGTTCCATCGGCAAAGTGCTGCCAGGGCTTTATTGCTATGGGAAGGAAACGCATGTTGGTGAGCCATTAGCGGGATTAAATGCGAACGGGATGGTTTCGCAAATTGTGAATGAACTAGAGTTGAATGTTGATTTTTGTGAGCTGTTTGGTCAAGAAGTGAGCCCGCCGCCGACAAGTTTGTTCCAGACCGATTTAAAAGAGGATTATTCTGTACAAATTCCGCATCGTGCTGTAGCGCTATTTAATCTATTTTTGCAGCAAAAATCAATGGATGACATTACAGAATCGTTACGGCAATTAACAAAGCGGGCAGCGGAAAAGATTGAACAGCGATATCGTGAGCAAGCTCTCCGTTTTGCGCAAATGGAGCAATCTGCGCCGAGATCGCTATCCATTCATGTGTGGACGTTTGCTGAACTGCGACAAAGGGCGGTCGAGATGTTTGGAACGGAAAAAGTGGAGAAACTTGAACAAAGCGTGCTAGCGAATGGAGACGGAAAAGATGAGCGGCAACGGACGATTGAGCTCGTGGATCAGCTAGCCATTCTTTGCAAAGATTTAGGACCGATGATCGTATTATTTTATGCGCCGCCTTACTATCCAGCTGTGAATTCCAGCGATGATCCGCTTGTTCTTTATCTCGTTGATCAGTTGCGGGCGTACGCCAAGGAAAAAGATGATGTCTCCCTTGTACAGCAACATTATTTTGGCGGCATTTCCGATTTAAGCTATGTTGGATTGCATCAACCGCTCTCTGCTTTAAGAACACTCACCGCCAATATGCCGCTATGGGGCCAAGGATATGATCTTCCTATTCAGGCGCTGGCGGAGTTTTCTGCGCCTGTGCTAAACGTTGGCCCGATTGGCCGTGATGCCCATCAGTGGACAGAGCGTTTGAATGTGCCATTTGCTTTTGAAACACTGAGGAATTGGTTAACATATGTGATCGAACAAGCTTTTTCATTCCGAACAAAGGAGTAAGCCTCCTTTGTTTTTTTGTTTGAATAACGGGGAATATATCAATATAATGAATGGTATAGATTGACACCTGTCAATAAAGGAGGCTTGTCATGAGTCAATATGCAATTTCACAGCGAAAGCTTTTAGGAATTGCCGGCTTAGGCTGGATGTTCGATGCCATGGATGTGGGCATGCTGTCATTTATTATTGCGGCGCTGCAAAAAGAATGGGGGTTAACGGCTCAGCAAATGGGCTGGATTGGCAGCATGAACTCGATTGGCATGGCAGTAGGAGCGCTTGTGTTTGGACTTTTAGCAGACAAGATTGGAAGAAAGCAGGTCTTTATTTTGACGCTTTTATTATTTTCGTTAGGAAGTGGATTGTCTGCTTTAACGACGACTTTAGCAGCGTTTCTAGTGCTGCGCTTTATTGTGGGGATGGGCCTTGGCGGAGAGCTGCCAGTCGCCTCAACATTAGTGTCTGAAAGTGTTGCGGCCAGTGAGCGCGGGAAAGCGGTTGTCTTGCTGGAGAGCTTTTGGGCGTTGGGTTGGCTTTTATCAGCATTGATTTCCTATTTCATTATTCCGTCCTATGGGTGGAAGTTCGCCTTGCTTTTGTCAGCGATTCCTGCCCTTTATGCGCTTTATTTACGGTTGAATTTGCCTGATTCTCCGCGATTTACGAAGCCGAAAGCAGAAAGCAATGTTCTGGCGAATGTGATCAAGGTATGGTCTTCTGCTTACCGCCGTGAGACGATTATGTTATGGGTGCTTTGGTTTGCTGTTGTATTTTCCTATTACGGCATGTTTTTATGGCTCCCGAGCGTGATGGTCATCAAAGGATTCAGCTTGATTCAAAGCTTTCAATATGTCCTGATTATGACGCTGGCGCAATTGCCGGGATATTTTAGCGCTGCTTGGCTGATTGAGCGGCTCGGGCGAAAATTTGTGCTTATCGTTTATTTAACGGGGACAGCGGTCAGCGCCTACTTTTTTGGCAACGCGGAATCGCACGCCTTTTTAATGCTTTTTGGCATTTTGCTTTCATTTTTTAACTTGGGGGCATGGGGTGCTTTGTATGCTTATACTCCAGAGCAGTATCCGACCTCGATTCGCGGAACGGGAGCAGGGATGGCTGCTTCATTCGGTCGGGTTGGCGGCATTTTAGGGCCGCTGTTAGTCGGCTATCTTGTCGAGCAAAAAGTGGGAGTGACCACAATTTTTACGATTTTTTGCATTTCTATTTTTATCGGTGTTTTGGCCGTATGGATATTAGGAAAGGAAACCAAACAGCAGGAGCTAGCATAAGAATTGACAAATAAGAAAAGGAGCGATACTTTTAGTATTATCGCTTCTTTTTATTTTGACAAAAGCAGAAGCCGCTATTTTTATTAACCTGTCGCCATTTTTTTCGTTAGTCGCTTCGTCGCTTTTTTTAGGTGAGACGGTCCAGATGGTGCAATGGCTCGGCTTTTTGTTGGTCGTTATCGGTGTTTTGTTTGCATCTGGAGCATTAGAGCAAGGGATGCGGCAGTCCCTGCGTAGAAAAATAATGGGGTGAAGGCAGTGACGCGACGATGAAACCATTTGTTTCGATTGTTGTTCCTACTTATAATCGACCGTATCCGCTCGCCGAGCTGTTGGAGTCGTTAAGCAGGCAAGTATACCGCCATTTTGAAGTGATCATTGTCAATGATGGCGGTGAACGTGTTGATCATATTGTCGCATTGTATCCAGAGATGCGCATTCGTTTGATTCATTGTCAGGCGAATGTCGGTCATGTGGAAGCGCGAAATATCGGAGTAAAAAAGGCGCGAGGCGAGTGGATCATGCTCTGCGACGATGATGATTTATTGCTGCCTTGCCATCTTGAGCGGATGGTGGAAGCGATGGTTGATGCGGATTTTGTATATTCCGATGTGGAAATCTTTCACTATCGAATGGATCGGGGACAGCGCATACCGCTCCGTCGTTTTTTGTTCGCTTATGAATATGATCAAGAAGCCATGCGGAAATTCTCCACCTATGTGCCATCCGGCAGCTTATATCGAAAGGAGATCCATGAGTCGATCGGCTACTTTGATCCTTTTGTACATAATTACTGGGATTGGGATTTCTTTTTGCGTGTGTCTGAGGTGTTTCGCGTGAAGCGCGTTGCGGCGGCCAGCGTCTTGTACGCCTTTTCCGACGAAGGGGATCATTTATCGCGACTGATGGACAACAAACGGCAAATGTATTTAGACCGGCTTAGCGCAAAGCATCGCCTTGGGAAGCTGCCAACGAAGAATTTTTGGCTTTTGCTTCAAGAGCCGGAGGTGGCAAAGCGAAAAGCAAACAGTGAGGTTATTTGGGATGGAGCGCCGATCGTGTCGCGCTTAAGAAGAAAAATATAAAAAATAACTCCTGGCATTGACGAACATTTTTTATTTTTGTTATGATAAATAGCAAAATATGATATTGTAACGATGATGGATCAATAGTAGTTGTCCCTCTCTTCCATAGCGAGCCGGGGGCGGTGGAAGCCCGGTGAAGATGGTCAATGAAGCGGCAATCCGGAGTTGCTTTGGTACAAAGTGGATGCGGCATACGCATCAACTAGGGTGGAACCGCGGGAGTCACGCTCTCGTCCCTAGGCGCAAGGCCTAGTGGCGAGGGCGTTTTTGTTTGAAAAAATAAAGGAGGAAAAAAGATGTCAGTGACAATGGATCAAATCGTTGCTCATGCGAAGCATCGCGGATTTGTCTTTCCAGGATCAGAAATTTATGGCGGACTAGCCAACACATGGGACTACGGTCCGCTTGGTACAGAGCTCAAAAATAATATTAAGCGGGCATGGTGGAAAAAGTTTGTTCAAGAATCCCCTTATAATGTCGGCTTAGATGCCGCTATTTTAATGAATCCAAAAACATGGGAAGCATCAGGCCATTTAGGCAACTTCAATGATCCAATGATCGACTGTAAACAATGTAAAGCGCGTCATCGGGCTGATAAGCTCATTGAAACAGCTTTAGAAGCAAAAGGAATCGAAATGATTGTTGACGGGCTGCCATTTTCCAAAATGGAAGAACTGATCAACGAGCATCATATCGTTTGTCCGGATTGCGGCAGTCAAGATTTTACCGGCATTCGTCAATTTAACTTAATGTTTAAAACGTTCCAAGGCGTGACCGAATCAAGCGCCAATGAAATTTATCTTCGACCAGAAACCGCGCAAGGAATCTTTGTCAACTTTAAAAATGTGCAACGTACGATGCGCAAAAAGCTTCCATTTGGTATTGCGCAAATTGGGAAAAGCTTCCGCAATGAAATTACACCAGGGAACTTTACATTCCGCACGCGCGAATTTGAACAAATGGAGCTGGAGTTCTTCTGCAAACCGGGCGAGGAGTTGAAGTGGTTTGATTACTGGAAGCAGTTTTGCGAGCAATGGCTGTTATCATTGGGAATGAAAGCCGAGAATATCCGTCTTCGCGACCATTCGGAAGAAGAATTGTCGCACTACAGCAATGCGACTACGGATATCGAATATAAATTCCCGTTTGGCTGGGGAGAGCTCTGGGGGGTTGCTTCTCGTACGGATTATGACTTGAAGCAGCATATGGAGCATTCTGGCGAGGATTTTCATTACATCGATCAGGATACGAATGAACGCTATATTCCATACTGCATTGAACCGTCGCTTGGGGCGGACCGCGTCACACTTGCTTTTCTGATTGACGCGTATGACGAAGAAGCACTTGAAGACGGAACGACGCGCACCGTCATGCGCCTACATCCAGCATTGGCGCCGTATAAGGCGGCGGTGTTTCCGCTATCGAAAAAGCTTTCTGAGGGGGCGCGCCAAGTTTTCGCTGATTTATCCAAATATTTTATGGTCGATTACGATGAGTCTGGATCAATCGGTAAACGTTATCGCCGCCAAGATGAGATTGGCACGCCATTCTGCATTACGTATGATTTTGATTCAGAGCAGGACGGCATGGTAACCGTGCGTGATCGCGATACGATGGAGCAAACGAGAGTGCCGATTACCGAGTTAAAAAGCTTTCTTGAAGAAAAAATTCAATTTTAACATAATCCACCGCACCAAGAAGTCTTCCACCTCTAAACGGAGTGGAGGTGGGGGAGGTTCATCGTCGGGACATTTGCGGTAAGATGCGGTTGAACATTCATGGACTCTCTCCTGAGAGTCCTTTTTGCCTGTCATTTGCTTTTTCACCTTCCTGCGCTTCGTTTGGTGGCTCCGACAAGCGGTGCGAATAAAAGCTCGCCATCCTCGTCGGGGATCACTCCTACACTCTATC
Source organism: Anoxybacillus sp. B2M1 (assembly GCF_001634265.1). Lineage (NCBI taxonomy): Bacteria > Bacillati > Bacillota > Bacilli > Caryophanales > Anoxybacillaceae > Anoxybacillus > Anoxybacillus sp. B2M1. The sequence continues at coordinate 2,736,708 of NZ_CP015435.1, forward strand.
CACCAATCTTTCGCTTACACATACATTGTTAAAAAATGGAATAAAGCGATCTCGGCGATGCTGTCGGGGCATTTCTAATGTTTTAAAAAATAGAAATATTAACAAAAATTCTTGAATGCCAAATTTATTTTATGGTAAATTTTACATAAAAGGTAATATTAATGGTATAAAGCAGGGAGAAGGTCATCCTGAGTATTGAAAAAATTCGTATAAAAAACTTTTCCTTTCTTTAATGGGAATATATCCGTTGTAAAATGAAAGGGCTCTTCTATGGGAACTGCTCCTTTTGCTGTTTGGTTGCACTTTCATTTGAAGGAGATCCTCATGCAAGGGCTATTTTTTACGCTTGTCTGATTTTATCCAGCACCACGGGAATAAATAATTCATAATTTAGGGGGAAATGATGAGAAGAAAAATCTATCAAATTTCTATTTTCAAGTCATTGCGGTATAAAAATTTCTTTTTATTATGGTTAGGATTGTTTATTTCCAATATTGGAACTTGGTCACAAATGTTTGTAGAACAATGGTATATTTATAGTGTGAACTACTCACCACTTAGCTAAAGCTTGAAGTGGGAGCTTCTCAGTTCCACGACGAAAGCCGCCTTTCGTCTCCCTGAGCGTGACTTCGGGTCGTTCCAACCCTAGATGTCCGACAATTCGGAGTTCTTTTGTACCTTGGATATTTTACGCATGGAAGGATCAGCTTGGTTTTCGCATTTTATTTTCTCCATGCAACCTCCTATATCCAGTTATGAAAGAACGACATAGGTTTATTTTACCACAGGGTCAGACAATTGAACAGGCAAAAGCCTGTCCTTGTCCGAAGTCGATTCATCTCCCACTTTCATCAAGCTTCGCAAGATTTAGAAGTGGGAGACTTCTCGACTGAAGAATGTTAAATAAGTCTCCGTTAGATGTAGGACTTTTAACTACTATGCAATTACTTCCTAATACGCTTTTTATGATTATTGGTGGAACTTTAGCAGATCGAATAAACAGAAAGAGATTGTTATTGTTTACCCAAACAAGTATGGCTGTATTGACACTTATTATAGCTACGTTCATATTTTTAGATAAAATGAGTATAGGATTGCTATTAGTCCTGAATTTCCTTTATGGAATATTCGTTGCACTTGATATACCAGCTAGGAGATCTTTAGTTCCTAAGATGGTGCCAAAGGAATTTATAGGTAATGCAAATGCTCTATATGGAGCTACTTTTCAGATTGCATTATTTTTAGGGCCTATAGTTGGGAGTTTTATTACTAGTATGTTGGGATTTAAGTTTACCTTCTTCTTTAATGCCTTTACTTTTATTGTTATTATACTCTGTGTGTGGAAAATGAACGTTCCCAAGGAAAGTACTACTATCCATATTGAAAGTAAATTTTTGGATGATTTAAAAAATTCACGCAGTATATTCATAAGCAATAAAGCAATCTTTATGATGATCATTCTTGGATTTTTGAGTGCATTAATTTCGAAAATTGATTTTTTGCTTCCCGCATATGTAGATACATTAAATTCTAGCAATACAGAAATATTGGGATTATTGAATTCCTCCATAGGTTTAGGTCTTTTGGTTAGCGCCATTATATTTGGAAAGTACGATAGGAGCTTCCAGCAAAAGTCGAAACAACTTCTACTATTTGGGTTTCTTGTAATTTCTATATGTACTACTTTCATTCCATTTATAAAGTTCTATTTAGTTTCTGTCGTCATCATATTTGTTCGTTCACTATTCACACAATTTTGTTCTCTGATTATCATTTCCCAACTCCAATATTACACTAGTGACGAATACCTAGGTCGAGTGATGGGAGTATATAGTTCATTCATTGCTTTTTCTGGACTATTCTCTCTTCCAATATCGTATTTGGTAGACAAATTTTCTGTTGAGTTTGCTTTTATTCTATTGTCCATTATTTCCCTTTTCTCTGTCTTTGTTCTTCTTAATCGTAAAATGAACCAAGCACTTAACCAAACACATAATATGTAATGTCTTGTTCCGGTGCAACGAAACTTAGGCTGACTGTAAGCAATCTGTCAAACTCGGACATGCTGATGCCCGAGCTCGACAGTCACTAGGCAAACGTCCTTTTTCGCCTCACGAACTGCTTGCTTGTCGATGCGAAGCGTTCCATCCTTCCATTGACGCAAGCATTTTTCATAGGACGGAGACCCCTGTCTACTTGACAGGGGTCGATTCATTGTGAGGTTACTTTAACACCGCACAACGATAGAACAGTTTATACAAGAGGTCTGATTGTGATACATTAATGGTAAAAGAATGAAGAAAGGGTTGTGACGATGGCCATTTTAAAGAATGATTGGGCTCCTTTGTTAGAAGAAGAATTTCAAAAGCCGTATTATATTAAACTGCGGGAATTTTTGAAAGCGGAATATCAGACGAGAACGATTTATCCGGATATGTACGATATTTTCAATGCCCTTCATTATACGCCTTATAAGCAAGTCAAAGTCGTCATTTTGGGACAAGACCCGTATCATGGCCCCAATCAGGCGCATGGACTCAGTTTTTCAGTGAAGCCGGGCGTTCCGCTGCCGCCTTCTTTATTAAACATCTTTAAGGAATTGCAGGATGATCTTGGCTGCTATATTCCAAACAACGGTTATTTAGTCAAATGGGCTCAGCAAGGGATTCTTTTATTGAATACGGTATTAACCGTTCGCCGTGGAGAAGCGAATTCTCATAAAGGTAAGGGATGGGAGATCTTTACAGACCGTGTCATTGAGCTCGTGAACAGCAAACAAGAACCGGTGGTTTTTATTTTGTGGGGACGTCATGCCCAAGCGAAAAAAGAGCTGATTACGAACCCTGCCCATTATATGATTGAAGCGCCGCACCCGAGTCCATTTTCTGCCGCACGCGGCTTTTTTGGCAGCCGTCCGTTTTCCAAAACCAATGCTTTTTTGAAAAAAACAGGGAGAGAACCAATTGATTGGCAAATTGAAAATATGGGATAGAGCTGTCCGTTATTTGCCAGACTCAGGATCATCCGTTTTCAAGCGAGTCTGATAGGGGAAAATCACCAGTTGTAGACAAAATCCAAATGGACTTTGTCTACAACTTAGGATGACGTGCTTTCGCTTTATTCTAATTCGTAAATCCGCGCCTCATGAGGACGCATGTGCAAGGTATTCCCCGTCTCTTGCACGTCCTGATAATTGGTGAGCAAGAGCTGGCGGTTTGTAGCGGTTAAAGCTTTCGGCAGCTCGTAATGGTTGGCGTGGTCACAATGGTTAAGCACGACGAGAAGACGCTGTCCTTCCCATTCGCGCGTGTAAGCATAAATATACGGCTCGTTTTCGGTGTAGTCGCAGAAGGTGCCGTATACCATTTCAAGGCGCTCTTTTCGCAGTTGAATGAGCTTTCGATAATAATGATAGACTGAATTTGGATCGGCAAGGGCTTGTTTGACGTTAATGGTTTTATAGTTAGGATTGATTTTGATCCATGGCGTCCCTGTCGTAAAGCCTGCCTGTTCGCTGTCATCCCACTGCATAGGTGTCCGCGAATTGTCGCGGCTTAACGGCTGCAAGCTTTCAAGCACCTCCTGCGGGTCGCGTCCTTTCGCGACTTCTTCCGCATATTTATTTTTCATCGCAATGTCGTTATAGTCTTCAATCGATGGGAAGCGGACGCCCGTCATGCCGATTTCTTCTCCTTGATATATGTATGGAATTCCCGGCAGTGTATGGAGCATGGTGGCAAGCAATTTTGCCGATTCCATGCGATACTCCTGATCATTTCCATAGCGCGTCACCTGTCGCGTATGATCATGGTTGTTTAAAAATTGCGAGTTCCAGCCTTTTCCCCATAATGCTTCGTACCAGCGTTTTTGAATTTGTTTAAAGCGGAGCGGATCCCAGCTTGGCATTTCATCGCATACTTCAAAATGGAACAGCGTATGCAATTCTTGCCGATCTTCTGCTACATATTTTAACCCCTCTTCCGGAGTGACAAAGGCGACTTCGCCAACGGTAAAAATGTCGTAATGACGAAACACTTTTTCGTTCATTTCCTTTAGGTAATCGTGCAGCCCCGGATGATTGGTCAAATAACGAATATCATTTGGGTTGGCGGCATCAGGAAATCCATCCGGTTTAGCGAGAAGAGCAATGGCATCTAAGCGAAATCCATCAATGCCTTTATCAAGCCAAAATCGCATCATTTCATAGATGGCTTCACGCACTTCAGGGTTTTTCCAATTTAAATCTGGCTGTTCAATCGCAAAGGAATGAAAATAGTACTGTCCTGTTGTTTCATCCAATTCCCAAGCGGATGGAGTGAAATAAGACCGCCAGTTATTTGGCTTGTCGCGCCAAATGTACCAGTCGCGCTTTGGATTGTCTTTGGATGAACGGGATTCTAAAAACCAAGGGTGTTGGTCGGATGTATGGTTAACGACAAGATCCATAATGAGCTTCATGTCGCGCTTATGTACTTCATGGAGCAAGGTTTCCCATGTCTTCATGTTTCCGGCTTTATCCATGATTTGATAATAGTCGGAAATATCGTAGCCGTTATCTTTATCTGGTGATTGGTAGCATGGGTTAAGCCAAATCACATTAACGCCGAGATGCTGAATATAGTCCAGTTTTTCCATTAGACCTTGCAGATCGCCGTAACCATCGCCGTCGGAATCGTAAAAGCTTCGCCAGTAAACTTGATATACGACCGCTTCTTTCCACCATGTTTTTTTCACAGCTTTCACTCCTCTCAAACTATCTTAGCTTGAAATGTTTTTATATATAGAATACCATTGAATCAACATGAGAAGAAAGATGGGAGTGAAAACGTTTTGGATGTTTCAGTAACAACGATTTTAACGAAAATGTCGGAACAGCTTCAAAAAGCTCGGTCGATACAAAATGAACAGCAGCTTCGCGAACATGTTGCCGCCATTCGAGTTCTTTGCGATCTGATTTTAGAAGGAGAGCTTCAAGCGGCGCATGTTGCGGCTTCTTCATTTGAACCGCTAGTATTAGAAACAAAAACAGAGCGGATGGACATCGGGGATGATGCGAATGGGCCATCTTTGCTCGATTTTTAACATCATTCATCCAGAAATCCCCGCCTCTTAACGGAATGTAGAGGGAGGGTTTTTCTTTTGATGGTGAATGCGATATGATAAGAGTGGAACTTATATCAACGAGGGGAAGAAAAAGGATGAAGCTATTTGTCTTGCTGGGAGCTATCAATGGATTTTTAGCTGTCGCTTTGGGAGCATTTGGTGCACATGGACTAGAAGGAAAAATTCCCGAACGTTATTTAGAAATCTGGAAAACGGCTGTGCATTATCAGATGTTCCATGCTGCTGGTCTTTTTGTTGTCGCGCTTTTATTGGCCAAATGGCCCAACGCAGGATCGCTTCAAGCAGCGGGCTGGTTTATGTTCGCAGGTATTGTCTTGTTTTCGGGAAGTTTGTATGTGTTAAGTTTAACACAAATCAAACCGCTTGGGGCGATTACGCCATTTGGGGGCGTGGCCTTTTTAATTGCGTGGGCGCTGATCGCTTACGCGGCTGTAAAATATTGAAAAAAACAGGTTGTAGACAAAATCCAAAAGGACTTTGTCTACAACCATTTTAGGGGCTCTCCACTTATGATGGTTTTAATGAAGGCGTTTGTCAACAATCTGAAAAGGGCTGCGTTTGGCAGCCCTTTTGCCTTATCATCGAGGAGAGTAGGAGCTTAATCCAGCGGCACTGCCTGCGTATGGATATTCATAGGCAATCTCTTCATCAAAAGTCACATAATTAAGGTAAATCATCGGAAGCAAATAGCGCTTTCCATTTTGCGGATCACTTAAAATTAAATGATCTCGTCCAGCTGCTTCGATCGTGCCCCGAAAAACTTTGGCGTTCCATTCCCGATTGTTTTCAAAGGTCATATAAACGGTAGCCATTTTCCCTTTGTTTAAACGTAAAATATTTTCAATATAAGACTCTTCGAGCGGCAGCATCCCGGCTACCGGCTGGCTGGCAGTTGTGGGAGTTTGGGCTGCGAACGAAGGGGTCTGCATTCCAAATCCAGCCATTGGCGCGGCAGCCGGTTGATATGGTACAGCTTGTTGAGAGTATGGATAAGTGGTTGGATAATAGCCTTGCGGATAAGCATATCCATAAGGATAGGATACATAACCTTGGCTTTGTTGACGATCTTCTTCATACGTCATCTCAAGACCCTCCTATGAAAAGTAGATTAATATACTCGCGGACAATTGCTTCGCGTTGGTGCAAAGAAGCAATGTGATTTATAACGGCCGACGTTTTGCTGATTAAACCATTGCGGTGGGCAGTCGCCTTCCGGTTTGAAAAACCAAAGTGAATTCGTAGCTGGATGATAACGCCAGCCGCGAATCACTTGGCGGGCTAGCTGAATATCGAGATCTCTCGCTGCTTGGTAAAAGTATCCTTTTTGTGTGGCTTCAAAGCCGCCAGGTCTTTGAAAGACCATTTGCCGGATTGTGCGCAACCCTCGAAAATCAAGACAATCGGCGATTACCCGATTGACACCGACGTTGCCAACCATCAACATTCCGAGCCGTCCTTCTCCTTCCGCTTCTGCCCGCATCAGTCTTGCCAGCAGTTTAACATCCTCTGTATTGGTAGCTACAACAGCCAATATTGTCACCTCATTCTGTCTTTGTTCTCGACAATAATAGGCTATTGTAAAAGGAGAAAATGGTGACAATGAAAGGAGACATTTTTATTTTTATAGTTATGGGCAAGGAGGAGATGATATGACAAAAAAATTCGGGATGTCTGTTTATTTTGACATCCCGAATGCATCAAGCCGGAACTTGGCATGCCACGCCCTTTGGCGCGACAGAGGCAAGTCCATGATGGGCCTTAGTTTGTACTATACATGAAAAAAGGAAGAGATTTTATCTTGCGGAAGTTGATTTCCAACAAAGAAGGAGCCGAAATCTCCATAGCGAGCGCTGACCTCATCAAAGCGCATTTCATAGACTAGCTTTTTAAATTGCAATGCATCATCTGAGAACAAGGTAACGCCCCACTCGTAATCATCAAATCCGACAGAGCCTGTAATGATTTGCACGACCTTGCCGGCATACTTGCGCCCTGTCATTCCGTGTGCTCGCATCAGGTTGCGGCGCTCTTCCATCGGAAGCATATACCAGTTGTCGTTTCCTTGGCGGCGCTTGTCCATTGGATAGAAGCAAATATGTTTGGTTTTTGGCAAAATTGGGAACAAACGGCGGCGAACCTCTGGATTTTCGTAAGGATCCCCTCCATTAGAAGGCAAATAATTGCTTAGTTCAACGACGGATACATACGAATAAGCCGGTACAAGATATTCTGCTAGCTTTGTTTTGTTGAATGCTGTTTCAATTTCATTTAGCTCTTCCATTGTCGGACGCAAAATCATGAACATGATATCGGCTTTTTGGCCGACTACTGTATAAATGGCATGGCTGCCTTCGTTATTGTTTTCTGTTTGCTGCCATTTTTCTGCTAATGATAAAAATTCATGGATGGCTTCCTGCCGCTCATCATCTGTGAGCGTTTTCCAAGCGGACCAATCCACTGAACGGAAATCATGGAGACAATACCAGCCCTCAAGCGTTTGTGCTGCTTCACTCATCATTTTCCACTCCTTATGTATAAATGATCTTTTGTTACTACTATACCATAGTTTGTCCCGGAAACGCTCGAAAAACAAATGGTCTTGTCCATGCCTGAATTATTTTAATAAAAAGACTATTGTTTGTAAGGGGTTACCTTGGTTGCTTTTCCATACAATAAGAGTATGCTAGTAGATAAGGAAGTTTATTGAATTGAGGAGGATTATGTGTGAGTGATTTATTTTCTATTTTAAAACAAAAAGTAACAGGAAAAAATATATCGATTGTATTTCCAGAAGGAACAGATGAGCGGATTTTGACCGCTGTCAGCCGCTTAGCACGTGAACAGGTGCTGCGTCCCATATTAATCGGTAACAAGGCGGCCATTCAAAATCAAGCAGCTGAAATCGGAGTTGAGCTTGCACATATAGAGATAATAGACCCGGAAACATATGGAAAAATGGATGAGCTTGTTCAAGCATTTGTTGAGCGCCGAAAAGGCAAAGTGTCTGAAGAAGATGCTCGCCGTATTTTGTTAGATGAAAATTACTTTGGAACGATGCTTGTATATACTAATCAGGCGCACGGCTTAGTTAGTGGTGCGGCGCACTCGACGGCTGATACAGTGAGACCAGCCTTGCAAATTATTAAAACAAAACCAGGCATTCGTAAAACATCAGGCGTGTTTATTATGGTGCGCGATGAGGAAAAGTATGTATTTGCGGATTGTGCGATTAATATTGCTCCAGACAGCCAGGATCTAGCGGAAATTGCGGTTGAGAGCGCTCATACGGCGCGCATGTTTGATATTGAACCGCGTATTGCGATGCTAAGCTTTTCAACAAAAGGATCGGCTCAATCACCAGAAACAGAAAAAGTGGTGGAGGCTGTTCGTCTTGCTAAGGAAATGGCGCCGCAGCTGACTATTGATGGCGAGTTTCAATTTGATGCGGCGTTTGTGCCGTCTGTCGCGAAAAAGAAAGCGCCTGATTCCGTGATTCAAGGCGATGCTAATGTCTTTATTTTCCCAAGCTTAGAAGCAGGAAATATCGGTTATAAAATTGCTCAGCGCCTGGGCCATTTTGAAGCAGTTGGTCCCATTTTACAGGGCTTGAATAAGCCTGTGAATGATTTATCGCGCGGCTGCAACGCGGAAGATGTGTATAAGCTTGCTCTGATTACCGCTGCTCAAGCGCTTCAATAAGAGCAGAGAGGTTTGACGGCGTCGTCGAACCTCTTTTTTATGATATAATGAATGTAAACTATGGCAGCAAGGAGATTGATTCATGGCAAATGAGCTGTTACAGCAGCCGAGATGGCGAATTATTGACCAATCACATTTAGGTCCAATCTTTGATGCAAAGCAATCATTTGCGATTGATGATACGCTCTGTACAATGGTGGGACAAGGGGGATCAGAAGCGGTTGTCCGTACATGGGTGCATCATGATACGATTGTATTGGGCATTCAAGATACGAAACTCCCGTATTTGCGTGAAGGGATTTCTTTTTTGCAGGAGCAAGGCTACCGCGTAATGGTTCGCAATTCAGGAGGGCTTGCCGTTGTGCTAGACGAAGGTGTGCTGAATATTTCGCTGATTTTCTCAGAAACGAAAAAAGCGATTGATATTAATCAAGGCTATGAAGCGATGTGGGCGCTGATTCAGCAAATGTTTGCTTCCTATGGAGCGATCATCGAAGCGAAAGAAATCGAAGGCTCTTATTGCCCAGGCAGCTACGATTTAAGCATTAACGGCAAAAAATTTGCCGGTATTTCGCAGCGGCGCGTGCGCGGGGGAGTGGCTGTGCAAATATATATATGCGTTCATGGAAGCGGTTCAGCTCGCGCGGAGCTCATTCGCCAATTTTATGAGCGCAGTTTGCAGGGAGCGCCAACAAAATTTATGTATCCGCGCATTGTTCCGGAAACGATGGCATCATTGTCTGAACTGCTGCATGTGCCGCTGACGATTTCAGATGTGATGCTTCGTTTGCTGCAAACGTTGCGCTCGTTTGGAGCAGAGCTATATTCTTCTGTCTTAACGCAAGAGGAATGGTCGCTATATGAACATCATTTGCAGCGGATGATCGAACGGAATGAAAAAACGCTGTCGCAATAAAAGAGCGGTGCTCTGAGAACGGATTGGACAGCGTCACGATCATCAAAATAGTAGAAACATCAGAGGCATAAAGCCATGGTCATATAGAGATAACGAAAAGATTCCACTTATATCCGATTCAAATATGTATTGTTCTATTTTTTTGGCCGTACCACCATCGAAATTGGCTTATTTGCAAATGAAAAATATGAATGAATCGAGCGGTATCTATATAATCTAACCATTTTTCACTATTTTTTGTCCATTGAAGCCTTTTCCCTTTTCATTGATGGCGATTTTCAATCTGAATATAGTAAATAAAAGGTGACCCTCGAAGGAATGCTTTCTCCTTTATTGGGGTCACCTTTGTCATTATTCGGCGATTTTTTCTAAATTGCCGTTTTTGTCCATTTTGAATTTTAGCATTTGCCGCTCCTCTTCTTCTTGCAACGTAATTTTTCGAGCGCGGTTCATAATGCGTAGCATCGTTTCGTATTCTTCACGAATGGTAGAAGATTCTTCTTCTAGTTTCGCAATTTTCGTTTCTAATTCGTCATTTTTAGCTGCCAGCTCTTCTTTTTCTTGCCGCAGCCGTTCATTTTCACTTTTAAGCGCCTCGGCATTGACGCTAGTCGATTGGAATGATTGCAAAAAGGCAATGACATGATCAAGTGTCATCGTTGTTTGCTCAGGAGAATGGGTGATTTCTGTTATTTCTCCCAATTCTTCAAGAGCAGGAACGGGTGGTGTATACAACAATTTTTTGCGAACGGCTTGATTTTTGCCAAGTAGCCGCTGTCGCTCTTTTCTTTGTTTTTTCGCCAGTTGCAGCGCTGTTTCGTAGCGGCTGCGAACGACTGCGTTCCAGCGGAATCCGCAAGCGGCAGACGTGCGGTTAAGTTTGTCTCCTACTTCCTCAAAAGCATTGAGCTGCGTGCTTCCTTCACGCACATGGCGCAATACGGTTTCCGCAAGCAGCAAATCATCTTCTTCTGTCCATGCATCTTGTCGTTGTTTCATAATTTCTCAACTTCCTTTCTTAATATTATGGTCACTTTATGAAAAAAGCTAGCTTTGCTTTTAGCAGGAAAGCAAGCTATATGAAGCATCCATGATCCATATCTGGACGGGCTGCCAACTGCGGGCAGCTAAATGGATTGGCGTCATGTCAGGCTGGGCTGTTGGTTAGTAGTAGCATAGACAAAAATAAGAAAGTCTATACAATTTTTTGAGTTTTTGTGAATAAAAAATTGCAAGTTTTACAAGAAAGATACAAGCTCAATGCCGCCTGAAGGTGATCTCTATATCGACAGAAGCCCATCGCTCTCCTTATAGATAGAGGTGCTAAGGAAGGTAGGACATATCACCGATTCAAAAGCAGCATTCTATTTTTTTGGAGGAAAGCTGGTTACTCTTTTATGGCGGTTTTTCGAGCCAAGTCGATATCGCTGGTGGAAATAGCTGAACAACAGGATTGTTGTTGTTCATTTTTGGTCGATGGAGTTGATTGGAAAATCAATTTACAGTTATATAGCTTGCATTGTGGACGAAGAAGAGGTAGAATACTCGTTAGCGCAAAAACGTTGGAAAGGATGACGTTCAAAATGGCCAACGAGTTTCGGGTGTGCGATGATTGTCAAGCCACTAATTTAAAAACGTTGCTGCCTCGGCTGAAAAAATTGGATCCAAATGCAACGATTCAAATCGGCTGCCAGTCGTATTGTGGGCCTGGCCGCAAAAAATCGTTCGCTTTTGTCAATAATCGTCCGATCTCTGCCGCAAATGAAGATGAATTAATCGAAAAAATTATGCAAAAGCTCAAAAAAGCTTAAAAAATCGCCTTCATTTTTATGAAAGGTGATTTTTTGTTTCTATTTTTAGGAAATATTAATCATAAAAAATCAAGTATTTTTTTGCATGAGAAAACACCTTATAATAGATTCATGCTATGAATGGAAGAGGGGATTATATGTCATATCCCGGCGGTCAATTAAGTGAAGAGAAAGTCTTCAAAGACCCTGTTCATCGTTACATACATGTTCGCGATAAGATTATATGGGATTTAATAGGAACAAAAGAATTTCAACGATTGCGCCGCATTAAGCAGCTAGGCACCACTTACTTAACGTTTCATGGTGCGGAGCACAGCCGTTTTAACCACTCGCTTGGCGTCTATGAAATTATCCGCCGCATTATTGATGATGTGTTTGTCGGCAGGGAGCATTGGGATCATAGTGAACGGCTGCTTTGTTTATGTGCGGCGTTATTGCATGATTTAGGTCACGGTCCGTTTTCACACTCATTTGAAAAAGTATTCCACCTCGATCACGAAGATTTCACACAGGCGATTATTTTAGGAGACACGGAAGTTCATGCGGTTTTAAAAAGAATGGGGGATGACTTTCCACAGAAAGTGGCAGAGGTCATTGCCAAAACGTATCAAAATAAGCTTGTCGTCAGCTTAATTTCGAGCCAAATTGACGCTGATCGCATGGACTATTTGCTTCGCGATGCCTATTATACAGGCGTCAGCTATGGAAACTTCGATATGGAACGCATTTTGCGCGTCATGCGCCCGCGTGAAGATCAGGTCGTCATTAAGCGAAGCGGTATGCATGCAGTTGAAGACTACATTATGAGCCGCTATCAAATGTATTGGCAGGTCTATTTTCATCCCGTAACACGCAGTGCGGAAGTGATACTGACGAAAATTTTGCACCGGGCGAAAACTTTGCATGAAGAGGGCTATATGTTCCGAACGCATCCGCATCACTTCTATTCTCTTTTTACGGGGCAGGTGATGCTGCATGATTACCTTAAACTGGATGAAGCGGTGATTCTGTACTACTTTCAACAATGGCAGGATGAGAAAGATGAGATTTTGCGGGATTTATGCCGCCGCTTTGTTCATCGCCGTTTATTTAAATATGTGGAATTTAGTCCGACCAATGAGCAAATGAAGAAGCTGATGGAGCTGACTGCTTTATTTAAAAAGGCGGGGATTGATCCAGACTATTATTTGGTGGTTGATTCCTCGTCTGATCTTCCATACGACTTTTACCGTCCCGGGGAAGAAGGGGAACGGTTGCCGATCTATTTGTTAATGCCAAACGGGGAACTTCGTGAGCTGTCAAGGGAATCGGTGCTTGTGGATGCGATTTCTGGCAAGCGCAGAACCGATCATAAATTGTATTTTCCGGACGATTTTCTGCAGGATTTTTCGACAAAACGTACGGCAAAGAAAAAGATTCTTGAAATACTTGAGGGTTAGGAGATGACAAGGGGTGTTAACAGAACACGCAAAGATTGTAAAGGCATTTGCGGCGGCTGGGGAAATTGTAGGGCGAAAAAAGCTCCAAAAGATGATTTATATTGCCAAGAAATTAAATTTCCCTTTTTATGAGAAGTTTGACTTTCATTTTTATGGGCCATATTCAGAGGAATTGACATGGCGCATTGAAGAACTTTGCAATCTCGGTTTTTTAAACGAAGTAAAAGAGAAAAAAGGAGGCTATTTCCAATATCGCTATACGCTGACGGAAGCGGGAGCGGATTTTTTAAAGCATTATGATATTCATATGCCGCATTTAACAGAATGCCTCCAAGATATGAATGAACAAAATTCACGATTTCTTGAGCTTGTGTCTACCATCCTTTATTTTGACAATTTCAGCAAGGATGCAGTAAAAGAAAAAGTGTTTTTGGTAAAGAGCAAGCAGCGTTATACAGAAGAAGAGATTGAGCAGGCTTATCGATATATTGAGCAATTGCGTCATAAAACAGAAGCTCCTGTTTGAGGGTTTACAGATGGTGGACAAAGTCAACATGGACTTTGCCTACACCTTTTTACATCAGACTGGCTTGAAAACGCTTGGCAGACAAGGAACGCAGCCGAGTGAGGACGCGAATGGAACAAGAGATGGTCATGAGCGGACGACCGGGGTCCGTGACGCAGGATAAAAGCGTTTGTTAACGGTTTGAGAAGCCCCTCTGAGCTGAGGGGCTTCTTTTTAATGGGGCAAAAATGCGAGCTGGTAGAAAAACAGCACGGCGAAAATATAGACGAGCGGATGGACCTCCCGCCACTTCCCGCGTGTTACCTTTAGCAGCGGATACGAGATAAAGCCTAGCGCGATCCCTGTGGCAATGCTCGATGTGAGCGGCATACTCAGGATAATGAGAAACGCCGGGAACGCCTCATCTAATTCATCCCACTGAATGCGAGCAATGCTTCCCATCATTAAACTGCCCACGATAATAAGGGAAGGAGCCGTAATGGCTGAAATTCCAGAGACAGCGCTGACTAGGGGTGCAAAAAAGGCGGATAGGACAAATAAAATGGCAACCGTCAAAGCTGTCAATCCCGTGCGTCCGCCTGCTGCTACTCCGGCAGATGATTCAATATAAGCGGATGTTGGGCTGGTACCAAAGATGGCGCCGACAGTTGTCGCGACAGAATCAGCCAACAGGGCTTGACGAGCGCGCGGCATGGTTTTTCCTTTCATTAAACCAGCTTGCTGCGCTACGCCGATCATTGTGCCAGTTGTATCAAAAATCGTCACAAGCAAAAAGGAAAAAACAACCGCATATAAACCATATTGCACAACATCGCCAATGGCAGTGAAAGGGTTGGCGATGATGAGTCCTTTAGGAAGCGAAGGCATCGCAGCAATCCCCTGATCAAATTTGAGCTGTCCCGTAAAATAAGCGACCACACCCGTGATGATCATGCCAATGAAAAGCGCCCCGTTGACGCGAAGCGACATTAAAATAAGGGTAACAGCTAAACCAATAAGCGTCAGCCAAGCAGAAGGGGCGTGTAAATCACCCAGCGCCACTAAATTTTGTGGGTGCGCCTTAATGATTCCTGTTAAGCGCAAGCCAATAAAAGCAATAAATAGGCCGATTCCAGCCGTAATGCCATGCTTTAAGCTTTCAGGAATCGCTTCAATGAGCTTGTGGCGTAACGGCGTTAGCGATAAGATAACAAACAAGATTCCTGCTACAAAGACAGAGGAAAACGCGACTTCGTAGGAGATGTTCCCATGCGATCCGACAACGGAATATGTAAAATAGGCGTTCAGGCCCATGCCTGGCGCGATCGCAATAGGATAATGAGCGAAAAGCGACATCCATAGCGTTCCGACCACAGTGGCAATGATCGTTGCCATAAATACTTGTTGAAATGGTACGCCGGCATCTGATAAAATGACCGGATTGACAACAACGATATAGACCATCGTTAAAAATGTCGTGAGCCCAGCGATGATTTCTGTTTTTATATTTGTGCGATATTCCGATAGCTTAAACATAGGCACCTCCAAAAATACGAACGTTTTATCAAACATATATTATATTATTCGTTTTTTATGGGGTGTGCAATAAAAAAATAAGGAAGCCGGTCATAGGGCCTCCTCCAATCGCTATGTACGTTTATTCGTCGCTAAGACGCTTGCCGCCGATAGCGTAATGGTTTTTTGACATTTCTTCAATAAACACAACGATTTTTTCTTTTGGCGCTCCTGTCGTTTCGGCGACCGCTTCTGTCACCTTTTCGACAAGCGCTTTTTTCTGTGCTTCGGTGCGGCCTTCAAGCATTTTTACCGTTACATAAGGCATGATTGCCCGCCTCCTTTTTAAGAAAATCACTTTTATTATAGCATCAGCTAGGGAGTGCATGTGCACTTTTTGTGAGGAATCATGTATACTTAATTTTAGTAAATATTATAGAAAAAAGGAGAAAAGTCAACGTGGACATTTTGCCATACTCGCTCGGTGAAATCCCTTATGTGCTGATGGCGCTGGCCATTGCTTTTTCAGTTCATGAATTTGCCCATGCTTATGTCGCCTATAAATTTGGTGACCCGACGGCAAAAAATCAAGGAAGGCTGACGCTGTCGCCGTTAGCTCATTTAGATTTGCTGGGGACGCTACTTATTTTTCTTGCCGGTTTCGGTTGGGCGCGCCCTGTGCCTGTTAATCGGCATCATTTTAAAAATCCGCGTTTAGCCGGCATCCTTGTCTCCATTGCGGGACCGATCAGCAACTTATTGCTGACGGCAATAGGATTTCTTGTTTGGTACAGCATGATTCGCTTTGGAGTCATGACGATGATTCCTGACTGGTTTGCCGCGGGATTCGATTTATTTTTCCAAATCTTCATCAGTTTAAATGCGTTGTTATTCGTGTTTAATTTGTTGCCGTTTCCTCCATTGGATGGATACCGGATGATTGAGGATCTTGCGCCTCGCCATGTGCGGGCGAAAATGACGCAATGGGAAAACTACGGCGCGCTTATCTTTCTGATCCTCGTGTTGACGCCGCTTGATCGATATACGATCCATCCGATTTTTAATATAGCGGTTCCTTTTGTGTTGCAGCAGATGCAATCATGGTTTTCATCCATTATTTTTTAAAGGGGTGTTTACATGGAGCAAAAAAAGAAAAACATCGGTTTTAATATTATTAAAAGTGATCCGACAGCTGGGCATGGCGGATTTGGAGCAGGCGCGCTAAGCTTGGACAACGTATCGCCTGTCATTATCGATGTGGAAGCTGGCGAAGCGTTTGTTGATATTGGGGCGATGCATGCTCGAAGCGTAGTGGAAAAAGGAATTAAATTTACGCCTAACCGCGATGAAGTACCGAATGGAAAACCTTATTGGCTTGTGTGGGTGACGATTGATCGAGCAGCCGAGGGGCCTTATTATGCAGGGGTCACTGCGTGTGAAATGACAGTGGATCGCCAAGCGCGTCGCGGATACAAGGTGCTTCCGGATCATGTCAATAAGCTTGATAAATCGCTGAAGCGGCTCATTCTTATCGACCATATGGACGAACGATCGAAGCGAGTGCTGGCTGACTTTTTAAAGCAGCATGATCGCGGGATGTGGGATCGCTCTAGCGATGAATTGAAGAATGGATTGGAATTTAAGTAATATTTATCCATATATATGGCTTTTTTGTGAACGTATGTAGGCGAGTACTTGAGCTTTTTTTGGAAAAAGAGTAAACTAAATCTACATGCATAACACAATAAAACTAGGACAGGAAAACCCTCAAGCGACATTTGCTTGAGGGTTTTCTTTTTGCTTAAAACCATTTGAATAGCTTATCAAACCAGTTCGGTTCATTTTCTTCTTTATGATGAGGTGCCTTTTTCTTTTTCTTATCAAGGTGTTCCGTACAATATTCAGTCGGTTCTGTTCCAGCCACATAATACGTGAGCCGTTTTATAGGGCATGCTTTTGTGGCTAATTTTCCGTTATCGGGATTGATATATACTCCGACGACTCCTTTTGTTGGTTTAAATGATTGAACCGGTTCATTTTTTAAGCTGTTTTCCATAAATTTGACCCAAATCTTTTTAGCGTATTGTTTTTCTGCCAGCTTCGTAATTTTTTCTCCGCGATCGTATCCTGTCCATACACCAGCTACCAGCTGCGGCGCATAGCCGATCATCCAGCTGTCCGTTTCGGTTGTTCCGGATTTTCCTGCGTATGGACGAGTAATATCATGAAGAACGGCTTGCCCAGTGACGGTCGTGTAATCGTTAAGCTTTGGATCGAACATGCCTGTCATCAGCTGAGTCGTTACATAAGCCGCATCGCGGTTAAGAATTTGCTTTGATTCTGCGTTGTATTCGTAGATCGTTTCTCCTTTATGGTTGACAACTTTCGTTATAAATACAGGCTCGACCTTCTTTCCATTATTATCTAATATACTGTAGGCATTGACCATTTCAATCACTCTTACTGGCGATGTTCCCAGCGCCAGTGACGGCACTTGCTTTAATGAACTGGTAATCCCCAGCTTTTTGGCGGTTTGCACAAGCTTGTCTTCGCCAATAAATAGATGGGTTTTTACGGCAAAGACATTATCAGAAAGAGCGATGGCTTGCGCTAGTGTGATGGTATCATTAGCGTAATAATTATTATAATTATGCGGCGTATAAGTGGCCTTGCCATCGTCAAATGTAAAGGTGGTTAATTCGCTGCGCATTTCTGTTGATGGCGTAAAGCCTTGGCGGATCGCTGCATAATAAAGGAACGGCTTAAATGTTGAACCTGGCTGCCGTTCGGCTTGAACCGCTCGGTTATAAGGACTTTTATTGTAATCTCTTCCGCCGACAAGTGCTTTGACCTCGCCAGTATGAGGATCCATCGCTACAAATGCCACTTGAATCGCTGATGCTGGATCGATCGTGTCGCGAATTTGCTGTTCAGCAATGGTCTGCATCTTCGGATCTAAAGAAGTATAGACGCGCAAACCACCCATTTCAATGGTTTGTTCATCAATTCCTAATTTGTTACGCAATACATCCTTTACTACATCTTGAAAATAAGGAGCGATTTGCTTTTTTGTGACTTCGTGATTTCGCGAATAGACAAGCGGCGCTTTATATGCTGCTGCTGCCTCTTTTTTCGTAATATATCCGCTTTCAACCATGGATTGCAGCACAATTTTCTGTCTCGACTTGGCTCGTTGCTCGTTATTGAACGGCGAGTAGTAGGAGGGGCCTTTCGGAATGCCGGCTAACATGCTGGCCTCGCTTAGTGTGAGTTGTTTAGCTGATTTTCCAAAATAATAATTAGCGGCCGCTTCAATTCCATAAACGCCGTGTCCGTAATAGATTGTATTTAAATATCCTTCTAAAATTTCCTGTTTACTATAGTTTACTTCTAAGCGAATGGTATATAATGCCTCTTGCAATTTTCTCATCCATGTTTTATCTAAGGTTAAAAATAAGTTCCGGGCATATTGCTGTGTGATCGTGCTGGCTCCTTGCACTTTACTCATGGCTTTTATATCAGCAATGACGGCAGCGGCGATCCGCTTGGTATCAAAGCCGTGATGCTCAAAAAAACTTCGATCCTCCACGGCGACGGTGGCTTGAATAACAGACGGAGAGATATCGCGCAGGTTCACCCAGTAACGCGTTTGTCCGTTATCGCTTTCCCCGATTTTTGTGCCGTCATCAGCATAAAAAATCGTCGTTTGCGGTACAGCCAAGGGAGGCGCTCCTTCAATTTTCGCCAGCGCAATGACCCCTGCTAGGCAGAGGGTGAATAAGATTGCTAGGATAAGGGTTATAAATATAAATGCACGAATGTATTTGACTGTTCCGCGGAACCGGCTGCTTGGGATGATTTCCAATGTTCATCACCTCATCGATGTTATTGATATTAGTATGAAAAAATTTTTCCCATTTTAAACATTTTTCTAGCAATTTTCACTTGAAATTTTGCTAGATTGCTCTATACTTTTTCATGTTTGGTTTTTTTGTGTGAGGAAATAATCATTGTATATGAATGCTAATCAAGAAAGGGTGTTCAGTATGGAACTATGGTTTACGGAAAAACAGACAGAAAATTTTGGAATTACTGCGAAAATTAAACGCACTTTACATACAGAACAAACGCAATTCCAAAAGCTTGATATGGTGGAAACAGAAGAGTTTGGAAACATGCTGATTCTTGATGGAATGGTCATGACGACGCAAAAGGATGAGTTTGTGTACCATGAAATGGTCGCACACGTTCCTCTGTTCACACATCCAAATCCGGAGAATGTGCTTGTGGTTGGCGGCGGCGATGGTGGAGTCATTCGCGAAGTTCTTAAGCATCCAAGTGTCAAAAAGGCAACACTTGTTGAAATCGATGGCAAAGTCATTGAGTATTCGAAGCAATATCTTCCTGAAATCGCTGGGAAATTAGAGGATTCGCGCGTCGAAGTGAAGGTAGACGATGGGTTTATGCATATTGCGCAAAGTGAAAACGAATACGATGTCATTATGGTAGACTCAACAGAACCGGTTGGTCCTGCAGTCAATTTATTTACAAAAGGCTTTTATGCAGGCATTGCGAAAGCGTTAAAGGAAGATGGCATTTTTGTAGCGCAAACAGACAACCCTTGGTTTAAAGCAGATTTAATTCGCAATGTTCAACGCGATGTACGCGAAATTTTTCCGATTACGCGCCTCTACATTGCCAATATTCCTACGTACCCTAGCGGCATGTGGACATTCACACTAGGTTCGAAAAAATATGATCCGCTTGCAGTAAGTGATGAACGTTTCCATGAAATCGAAACGAAATATTACACGAAAGAGCTTCATAAAGCATGCTTCGTGTTGCCAAAATTTGTGGCGGATTTAACGAAGTAAAGGAGAGGTGCTTATGCGATTCGATGAAGCGTATTCTGGCAATGTCTTTATTAAAAGCCATCCGAACTTTGAAGAAAGTGAAGCCGTGATTTATGGCATGCCGATGGATTGGACGGTCAGTTACCGTCCCGGCTCCCGTTTTGGCCCGGCACGCATTCGCGAGGTATCAATCGGGCTTGAAGAATACAGCCCATACCTAGATCGTGAGCTGGAAGAGGTCAAATTTTTCGATGCTGGGGACATTCCGCTTCCGTTCGGCAATGCCCAACGGAGCTTGGATATGATTGAAGAGTTTGTAGACCGCATTTTGGCAGCCGATAAATTCCCGCTTGGCATGGGCGGTGAACATTTAGTTTCTTGGCCGGTGATGAAAGCTGTATATAAAAAATATCCCGATTTGGCAATTATTCATATGGATGCCCATACAGACCTGCGCGAGCAGTATGAAGGCGAACCGCTTTCTCATTCAACGCCAATCCGTAAAATTGCTGAGCTCATTGGACCGCAAAATGTATACTCGTTCGGTATTCGCTCAGGGATGAAAGAGGAATTTCAATGGGCGAAAGAAAACGGCATGTATATTGCTAAATTCGAGGTGTTAGAGCCGCTTAAGCAAGTGCTTCCGACGCTTGCGGGACGTCCTGTATATGTGACGATTGATATTGATGTGCTAGATCCAGCGCACGCACCAGGAACAGGCACCGTAGATTGCGGAGGCATCACGTCAAAAGAGCTGCTGGCTGCCATTCACGAAATCGCACGGTCAGATGTGCATGTAGTCGGTGCTGATTTAGTGGAAGTAGCACCGGTTTATGATCATTCGGAACAAACAGCGAACACAGCAAGCAAACTAATCCGCGAAATGATTCTCGGATGGGTGCAAAAACGAAAATAAACAAACCCCGTCTTTGTCAAAAGACGGGGTTTTACTTCATACTCACGCCTGCGTCCATTAGAATATATCAATAGTGGACAGTTCAACTGGTCCATTTTTGATAAAATTTTGCTTGAAGTGGCCTTGGAGGCTTGAAAGCATCCGGTTTCAAGCGAGCCGCTTTGTTTTCTTGTCTTCGCACTCTTGAATATCATCACACCATTTCTTATACTTATTAAAGTTATAACATGTTTATAAGGGTGTGTCCAACGATGGAAAAGGCCAACGGAACACCGATCCGTCTGAAGCATGTAACGGATATTCGGGACGGAAGCCGAAAAGAGACAATTGTATTGGAAGCGCATGGTCTATATTACATAAAAGAAAATGCTTCGTATTTAACATTTGAAGAAAGCCAAGACATCGGCAACGTGAAAACCGTTGTAAAAATAACGAAAGATGAGGTCGTCGTGATTCGTTCTGGAGCGGTTCAAATGCGCCATGTGTTTCGAAAAAAGCAAGAAACATCAGGAAACTACCGAACGCCGTTTGGAGTATGGACCATGAAAACGAAAACGGATCATATCGAATATTGGTATGAAGAAAAAACGAAAAAAGGGAAGCTATTGCTATCTTATACATTAGAAATGCAGCATGAGCGAGTGGGTCGCCACGCCGTAACGATCACATTTAGGGAGGAATTATGATGAATATTGTGGAACAGGTGAAGGAGCAGTTAAAGAAAGAAATCAAGCAAGCGGTAATCAAAGCGGGCCTTGCGACAGAACAGGAAGTGCCCAATGTTATTTTAGAGGTGCCAAGAGAAAAGGCTCACGGCGATTACTCGACCAACATGGCGATGCAGCTTGCCAGAGTGGCTAAAAAAGCACCGCGTATGATTGCAGAAGAACTGGTCCGCCATTTTGACAAAACGAAGGCATCGATTGAAAAAATTGAAATTGCCGGTCCTGGGTTCATCAACTTCTACATGGATAATAGCTATTTAACCAACTTAATTCCGCTCATTATTGAAGCAGGCGCATCCTACGGGCAAACGAATGTCGGACAAGGACAGCGCGTGCAGGTCGAGTTTGTATCAGCCAATCCGACTGGGAGCTTGCATTTAGGACACGCGCGTGGAGCCGCTGTTGGTGATTCCTTGTGCAATGTTTTAGAAAAAGCGGGATTTGAAGTGACACGCGAATACTATATTAATGATGCAGGCAATCAAATTTTCAATTTGGCGAAGTCGGTGGAAGCTCGTTATTTCCAAGCGCTTGGCCTTGATAAAGACATGCCGGAGGACGGCTACTATGGCGAAGATATCGTTGAGCTAGGAAAACAGCTGGCTAAAGAGCATGGAGACAAGCTTGTAGCTTTGGACGAAGAGGAACGTTTAAAGCTGTTTCGCGAATACGGCCTAAACTACGAAATGAATAAAATAAAAAAAGATTTGGAGGATTTCCGCGTCCACTTTGATGTATGGTATTCGGAAACATCGTTATATCACAACGGTAAAATCGAAAAAGCGCTGCAAGCGTTGCGAGAGAAAGGGCATATTTATGAGCAGGATGGCGCTACATGGTTCCGTTCGACAGCCTTCGGCGATGATAAAGATCGTGTGCTCATCAAACAAGATGGTTCTTATACGTATTTGCTTCCAGATATCGCCTATCATCAGGATAAACTGCAACGCGGTTTTACGAAGCTGATTAACATTTGGGGAGCCGATCATCATGGCTATATTCCGCGCATGAAAGCGGCCATTGAAGCGCTCGGCTATGATCCGGCGGTATTGGAAGTCGAAATTATTCAGCTAGTAAGCTTATATCAAAACGGCGAGAAAGTAAAAATGAGCAAGCGTACCGGCAAGGCGGTGACGATGCGCGATTTAATGGAAGAAGTTGGCTTAGATGCGACTCGTTATTTCTTTGCGATGCGTTCAAGCGATACCCATTTAGATTTTGATATGGACTTAGCGGTTTCGCAATCGAATGAAAACCCGGTATATTATGCACAATATGCTCATGCGCGCGTCTGTAGCATTCTTCGTCAAGGAGCCGAGCAGAATTTGACATATGAAGGGGCACAGAAGCTCGAGTATATTCAATCTGAAAAAGAAATCGAACTCTTGAAAAAGCTTGGCGAGTTTCCGTCTGCTGTTTCTGAAGCGGCTTTGAAGCGCACGCCGCATCGAATTACCAACTATGTTTTTGATCTGGCTTCTGCTTTGCACAGCTTTTACAATGCGGAAAAAGTAATTGATCCGGAAAATAAGGAAAAAAGCCAAGCGCGCTTAGCTCTTGTTAAAGCTGTACAAATCACGCTGCAAAACGCTTTAGCTTTAATTGGCGTGTCGGCGCCAGAAAAAATGTAATCGCCTATTTTATTTTTTGAATATCATATTAAGTGAAACAGGAAATGGATATATTTGTATTGAAGGCAACACAAATATATCCATTTTTTTTGACTCCTCATTTTGCAGAGAGTATGTTAAGATGTGTAAGGGCTGTCGATAAAAGTAGATATATGTCGAAAAATGGACAGCGGACATGAACGGAGGAGAATGTCATGAAAGAAGTAATGATATCATTACTGACCGGCATGGTCGTCGGTTTTTTATTTACCCTATTTCGTCTGCCGATTCCAGCTCCGCCGGCGCTGGCGGGAATTTCAGGAATTATTGGCGTTTATCTCGGCATGAAAGTATTTCAGTGGCTGAGTGTATTTTGGAAATAAAAATGTTGGGGAAAAAGCCCCAACATTTTTTATAGCCATTCAGAAAGAAGGAGAGATAGCGATTCTTTGCCGCGGTCCCATATGGTTCGTTTTTTCCAAAAATCGATCGTCAATCGTTCAGAGCGGGAAAGGTCGCGTTTAATCACCTGATGCATGTGCTGCATAAAGGAACGGTCATAAATCAAGCAATTTATTTCGCCATTTAAAAACAAGCTGCGCTTATCGAAATTAGCGGTGCCAATATCGCATACGCGATCATCGATCATGATCGTTTTCGCATGGTAAAATCCTTGATAAAAACGATAAATTTCCGCTCCCGCATTTAATAAGCGGTAGAAATAGGGAAAGGCGGCTTCCTTGACAAATAGATGATCCGCTTTGAGCGGAACGAGAATGGTCACCGCGACTTGGCGTTCTAATGCGTCAAGCAACGCGTTCATTACTTTAGCACTAGGAATAAAATAAGGGGAACCGATGATGATTTGCTGCTGTGCTTGGCGGATCAGCGCAATGAATTCATTTTCAAGTCCTTGCCCATTTGTCGCAATGAACTGATGGGTAATGGGGCCTTTATCTGCTCGTGGAAAGTGCGGCTGGCGTGTCGTGAGCTTTTCTTTTGTCGCGGCTTCCCAATCATCAAAAAACTGTGTTTGCAAATCCGCTACCCCTTCTCCGGTTATTTTTAAATGATAATCACGCCAATCTCCAAAATCCGTATCCTGGCCAATGTACTCTTTGCCAATGTTGAAACCGCCAACATAGCCAATCATTCCGTCAATGACGGTTATTTTTCGATGATTTCTGCGATTTAGCTTGTAAAAGAAATAAGGGAATGTAGGTTTTCGGCTATAGGCAAACTGGACACCACTTTTTCGCAAAGAACGAATAATTGGTTTAGGAAGTCCAAAGCTGCCGATCCAGTCTACAAGCAAACGGACTTCCACTCCTTCTCTTGCCTTTTGCTGTAAAAGAGAAAAAAAATATTGACTAATGTCGTCCGTTTTGACAATATAAAACAAAATATGAATATGATTTTTTGCTTGTTCGATTGTTTGGAAATAATCGAAGAATAAATGTTTTCCATTGGTAAACAGCTCTATGTTGCCTTGGCGCATCGGGTATTCTTTTTTGGCATTTCCGCTTGTCCGTCTGCGCCCTATTTGTACATCTATTATAATCAGTACAACGAAAATGACAATGACCCACAAAATCATCATTGTACGTTCCTCCTGTCTGCATCGATCGTTATTAATGTTCCCTAAATGAAAAAAATTAGCACCTGCCCCAGCAAAACGTTGTTGACTGAATGCTCATTCATTATTAAAATAAAGCCAAGGGGTATAATTCTGAAAATTTCTTTTGTTATTAATATTATTTTTATTGTTAATGGAAAAACAAGGGGGAAAGGAGCATTAGAAATATGAATGCGTTATTAGTGATGAACTTCCTTGCGTTTTTGCTTGTAACCGCTTACGCTGTGTATTTATTTGCGTATCTTGTAAAAACGCGCATTGCTTACATTAAGCTAGGAAAGAAAGTGGAATTTGACCAAAAGGTAAAAGAAAGGCTAGATAAAATTTGGGTGAATGTATTCGGGCAGAAAAAGCTTTTGAAGGATAAAAAAAGCGGTTTAATCCATGTCGTTTTTTTCTATGGATTTATTCTTGTTCAATTTGGGGCTATTGATTTTATTATGAAAGGAATTGTACCAGGAGCCCATCTTCCATTAGGGCCGCTTTATCCAGGATTTACGTTTTTCCAAGAAATCGTGACTCTCCTCATTTTAATTGCCGTATTTTGGGCGTTTTATCGCCGATATATTGAAAAGCTTGTGCGCTTAAAACGCGATTTCAAGGCTGGATTAGTGTTAATTTTTATCGGGGGGCTTATGCTTTCTGTGTTGTTTGGAAATGGCATGTCCATGATTTGGCACGCCGAGGAAGCAACATGGAGCGAACCGATCGCCTCTCTTGTCGCTGGTGCGTTTTTCTGGGTAGGAAAAACAGGAGCGACTGTACTTTTCTATGTCGCATGGTGGATTCACTTGCTGATCCTGCTTACCTTCTTAGTATATGTCCCTCAGTCGAAGCATGCACACTTAATTGCAGGTCCAGTGAATGTCTTCTTTAGTCGTTTATCCCGACCAAAGCTTGAGAAAATTAATTTTGAAGATGAGACACAGGAATCATTTGGCGTTGGAAAAATTGAAGACTTTAAGCAAACGCAGCTGATCGATTTATATGCTTGTGTGGAATGCGGCCGATGTACGAACATGTGCCCAGCCACAGGAACGGGCAAAATGCTTTCGCCGATGGACTTAATTTTAAAGCTGCGCGATCATTTAACGGAAACAGGAGCGGCTGTGACCTCCAAAGCTCCATGGGTGCCGGCATTTGCGTTTAAAAATACGCGAGGCAATCAGCTGGCGTTTGCCGCACAAGGCTTGCAGGAGCAAGCAGCTACGCTCGAAATGCCAAGCTTAATTGGCGATGTCATTACTGAAGAAGAAATTTGGGCCTGTACGACATGCCGTAACTGTGAAGATCAGTGCCCAGTCATGAATGAACATGTCGATAAAATTATCGATCTTCGCCGTTATCTTGTATTAACAGAAGGAAAAATGAACCCCGATGCCCAACGTGCCATGACCAATATTGAGCGCCAAGGAAATCCATGGGGGCTCAATCGAAAAGAGAAAGAAAATTGGCGGGAGCTGCGCGAGGATGTTCTTATTCCGACGGTGAAGGAAATGCAAAAAGCCGGCGAAGAATTTGAATATTTATTGTGGGTGGGTTCAATGGGCGCATTTGATAATCGAAGCCAAAAAATCGCTTTAGCATTTGCGCGCTTATTAAACGAAGCAGGCGTCAAGTTCGCCATTTTAGGAAATAAAGAGAAAAACTCCGGTGATACCCCACGCCGGCTCGGGAATGAATTTTTATTCCAAGAATTAGTGAATAGCAATATCACTGAATTTGAAAAAGCAGGTGTCAAAAAGATTGTAACAATTGATCCACATGCTTATAACACATTTAAAAATGAATATCCAGATTTTGGATTCGAAGCGGAGGTTTATCATCATACGGAACTTCTTGCCAAGCTTGTGGAGGAAGGGCGATTAGTACCGAAATATGAAGTGAATGAAACCGTTACGTTCCATGACTCTTGCTATCTTGGGCGCTATAACGAAGTATATGAGCAGCCGCGCAGCGTTTTGCGAGCGATTCCAGGCGTTAAGCTTGTAGAAATGGAACGCAACCGCGAAAAAGGAATGTGCTGTGGCGCCGGTGGCGGTCTCATGTGGATGGAGGAAACGACAGGAACGCGCATTAACGTTGCACGTACGGAACAGGCATTGGCTGTCAATCCAACGGTGATCAGCTCCGGATGCCCATATTGCTTAACGATGCTGACGGATGGAACAAAAGCGAAGGAAGTAGAGGAAAAAGTGGCGACGTATGATATTGCCGAGCTTTTAGAAAAAGCGGTATTTGGTGACGAAAACCAAAAGGATATGGTATCTTAAAAAAAATTGAATAAATAATTCGTATTTTTAAAAATAATTAGTATAATAGAAGAGGGAGGTGTGCGAAATGTACACCTTTCTCCTAATCTATTGTATCGAGCGAGCGTTCAGTCTGTATTTTGTAATCGCTTTCTAATTCGAACAGTCCATCGTACAGACTGCTGACACTTAAACATGGCTTAAGTGGATAAATATAGTTCAAAGGGGAGAGGAAGATGGGAAAAACGGTTATTTTAAGCGGAGTGCGTACGCCGTTTGGAAAATTTGGCGGAGGACTTAGCTCATTAACGGCTTCACAATTAGGCGGTATCGCTATGAAGGAAGCGCTTCATCGGGCTAATCTTAGCGCTGAACAAATTGATGAGGTCATTTTAGGAACTGTTCTACAAGGAGGGCAAGGACAGCTCCCTTCACGCCAAGCGGCTCGCTATGCCGGAATTCCGTGGGAAGTGCGCACGGAGACGGTTAATAAAGTATGTGCCTCTGGTATGCGGAGCGTAACATTGGCTGACCAAATCATCCGCGCTGGAGATGGCGAAGTGATTGTCGCCGGAGGAATGGAATCCATGAGTAATGCACCGTATGTTTTACCAAAGGCACGCTGGGGGCTCCGCATGGGCGATTCGACAGTAAAAGATTTAATGGTGTATGACGGTCTCACATGCAGCTTTACAGGTGTCCATATGGGCATATATGGAGGCGAGACGGCCAAAGAATTAGAAATTTCCCGGCAGCATCAAGACGAGTGGGCGTATCGCAGCCATCAGCGCGCGATCGCGGCGATCGAGGCAGGGTTGTTAGCAGAAGAAATTGTCCCGGTTGAAATACCGCAACGCAAGGGTGGAACGTTGTTGGTGGAGCATGATGAATCACCGCGTAAAGATACATCGCTTGATAAATTAGCAAAGCTGTCTCCTGTATTTGATCCGTCTGGCACGATTACAGCCGGCAATGCTCCAGGAGTCAATGACGGAGCAGCTGCGCTTGTTTTAATGAGCGAAGAACGAGCGCTAAGAGAAGGAAGAAAGCCGTTAGCGACCATTATCGGTCATGCTGCGATAGCTGTTGAGGCAAAGGACTTCCCAAAAACACCAGGGCTTGTCATTAATGAATTGCTCAGAAAAACAGGAAAAAAAGCGGAGGAAGTCGATTTGTTTGAGATTAATGAAGCGTTTTCAGCAGTCGCTTTAGCCAGCATCAAGATTGCTGGATTAGACCCTGAAAAAGTGAATGTGAATGGCGGGGCGGTCGCACTAGGACATCCGATTGGTGCAAGCGGCGCGCGGATTATTATCACGCTCATTCATGAATTGCAACGTCGCGGCGGCGGCATCGGAATTGCGGCTATTTGTAGCGGCGGCGGTCAAGGGGATGCCATTATGGTACAAGTATAAACATTACCAAGGCCCGCAGCTGTACATGGAATGAATAGTGTGGAAAATAAGCCTTGTAGACAGAGCGGGCCATTCTTGACAAGAGGCCAATCGCGATTGATCGACCTATTTCAATGCTGAAGATTTTATAAAAAGTTTGATTGATGGAGGATAGAAAGATGGATGTAAAAAAAGTAATGGTAATTGGTGCCGGTCAAATGGGATCAGGTATTGCGCAAGTATGTGCCATGGCTGGATATGATGTGTTTTTGCATGATTTAAAACAGGAATATGTAGATCGCGGCCTTGCTACGATTTCAAAAAATTTAACGCGACAAGTCGAAAAAGGAAAGCTGACTGAAGACGAAAAAGCAAGTATCTTGCATCGCCTTACCCCTTCTCTAGATCTACAACATGCAAGCGAAGTAGATTTAGTCATTGAAGCGGTTGTGGAAAATATGGAAGTGAAAACAAAGCTGTTTGCGCAGCTTGATGAAATGGCCCCTGCGCATGCCATTTTAGCAACGAACACATCCTCGCTTCCGATTACAGAAATCGCCGCAGCAACAAAACGACCAGAGAAAGTGATTGGCATGCATTTTATGAATCCAGTTCCTGTAATGAAGCTTGTCGAAATTATTCGGGGGCTGGCAACCGCTGAAGAAGTCTATCAAACGATTGAAGATATGACCCACAAGCTCAATAAAGTACCTGTCGAAGTAAACGATTTTCCAGGATTTATTTCAAACCGTATTTTAATGCCGATGATTAATGAAGCGATTTATGCGCTATATGAAGGTGTAGCGACAAAAGAGGCGATTGATGAGGTCATGAAGCTCGGTATGAATCATCCGATGGGACCATTAACCTTAGCAGATTTTATCGGCTTAGATACATGCCTTTATATTATGGAAACGCTTCACGAAGGATTTGGCGATGATAAATATCGTCCATGCCCGCTGTTGCGCAAGTACGTAAAGGCTGGATGGCTTGGACGCAAAACAGGAAAAGGCTTCTACACATATGAATAATCAACAGATGGTTTGACAGGATCCAACAAAGAGGTGACAAACATGAATTTACATTTTACAGAAGAACAAGAAATGATGCGCAAGATGGTCAGAGAGTTCGCAGAAAGTGAAATTGCCCCGTTTGTAGAGCAAATGGAGAAAGGAGAATTCCCTCGCCCCATCCTCAGCAAGATGGCGGAGCTCGGTTTAATGGGAATTACGATTCCAGAAGAGTACGGCGGGGCAGGAATGGATTTTGTTTCGTATATTATTGCGATTCATGAAATTTCAAAAGTCAGCGCAACGGTCGGCGTGATTTTATCTGTGCATACATCTGTCGGCACGAATCCTATTCTTTACTTTGGAACGGAGGAGCAAAAAAGAAAATATGTGCCGAAGCTTGCAAGCGGTGAATATTTAGGAGCCTTTTGCTTAACAGAGCCTAGCGCAGGTTCAGATGCGAAAAGCTTAAAGACAAAGGCCGTTCGCCAAGGAGATTATTATATCTTAAACGGTTCAAAAGTGTTTATCACAAACGGCGGGGAAGCAGATACGTATATTGTATTTGCCCGCACAAATCCAGACGAAACAGGAAGCCGAGGCATTTCTGCTTTTATTGTGGAAAAGGATACGCCAGGATTTATCATCGGAAAAGATGAAAAGAAAATGGGGCTTCACGGTTCACGAACCGTACAAATCTCTTTTGAAGATGCGAAAGTGCCCGCGGAAAATTTATTGGGCGAAGAAGGACAAGGCTTTAAAATCGCCATGGCCAACCTTGATGTTGGGCGCATCGGCATTGCTGCCCAATCGCTCGGTATTGCGGAAGCAGCGCTTGAGCATGCAACGGCTTATGCAAAGGAAAGAATCCAATTCGGCAAACCGATCGCTGAACAGCAAGGAGTGGGGTTTAAACTTGCTGATATGGCGACAGCGACGGAGGCTGCCAAGCTGCTCGTTTATCGTGCTGCCTTTTTGCGCGCAAATGGAATTCCGTGCGGCAAAGAAGCATCAATGGCTAAGCTGTTTGCATCGCGAGCGGCTATGGAAAATGCCATTGAAGCGGTACAAATTTTCGGGGGGAACGGATACACCGAAGATTATCCGGTAGAGCGCTTATTCCGTGATGCAAAAATTTGTGAAATTTACGAAGGAACAAGTGAAATTCAACGGTTAGTGATTAGTAAACAATTATAAAAACGGGGGAGAGGACATGAATTTCCAATTAACAGAAGAGCATGAAATGATACGAAAAATGGTGCGGGATTTTGCTAAAAATGAAGTCGCGCCAACAGCGGCAGAGCGCGATGAAGAGGAGCGCTTTGACCGCAGTATTTTCGATAAAATGGCCGAGCTTGGCTTAACCGGCATTCCATGGCCGGAAGAATACGGCGGCATTGGCAGTGATTATTTAGCTTATGTGATTGCTGTGGAAGAGCTATCAAGAGTTTGCGCTTCGACAGGCGTAACATTGTCGGCCCACATTTCTTTGGCAAGCTGGCCTATTTATAAATTTGGTACTGAGGAGCAAAAACAAAAGTATTTACGCGCTCTTGCAACTGGCGAAAAACTTGGAGCTTACGGCCTTTCGGAGCCAGGGGCAGGATCGGATGTTTCTTCCATGAAAACGCGGGCGGTGCTTGACGGGGATCACTATGTGCTAAACGGCTCGAAAGTATGGATTACGAACGGCGGAGAAGCGGAAATTTATGTTGTATTCGCGGTGACAGACCCAGAGAAAAAGCATAAAGGCATTAGCGCGTTTATTGTAGAAAAAGGAACGCCAGGATTTTCGATTGGCAAAAAAGAGAAAAAACTTGGTATCCGTTCTTCGCCAACAACCGAGCTTATTTTTGAAGATTGCCGCATTCCGAAGGAAAATCTTCTCGGTCAAGAAGGGGAAGGCTTTAAAATTGCCATGATGACATTAGATGGCGGGCGCAACGGCATCGCTGCACAAGCAGTAGGCATCGCGCAAGGAGCATTGGATGCGGCGGTGGAATATGCAAAAGAACGCGTTCAATTTGGCAAGCCGATCATCGAGCAGCAGGGAGTCGGATTTAAGTTGGCGGATATGGCGACAGCCGTTGAGGCGTCTCGCTTGTTAACCTACCAAGCAGCATGGCTAGAATCCAATGGTCTTCCATATGGCAAAGCGTCAGCGATGGCCAAACTGTTTGCTGGAGACACAGCGATGAAAGTAACGGTAGATGCGGTTCAAGTTTTTGGTGGATATGGATATACAAAAGATTATCCAGTCGAACGCTTTATGCGTGACGCGAAAATTACGCAAATTTATGAAGGAACACAAGAAATTCAACGAATTGTCATTTCAAGAATGCTCACAAAAGAATAAGCGGAGCGATCCACGATGAATATGAAAAAACGAGAAGTCCCAGCATCTGTAAAGGATGAACGCCTTGTGAAAAAAAGGCGCAATGAAATGATTAAAGGGGCCATTTCCCTTTTCAAGCAAAAAGGATTTCATCGTACCACAACAAGAGAAATTGCGAAAGCATCAGGGTTTAGCATCGGAACTTTATATGAATATATCCGTCAAAAAGAAGATGTGCTGTATTTAGTGTGTGACCGCATTTACGATGAAGTACGCGAACGGATGGAAAAGGACATTGATACTCATCATGGAACAATTGAAAGCTTTAAATTGGCGATCGCTCATTACTTTAGGGTGGTCAATGAATTGCAGGACGAAGTCCTTGTCATGTACCAAGAAGCAAAATCATTAACGAAAGATTCGCTCCCATATGTTCTTAATAAAGAACTACAAATGGTCGGAATGTTTGAAAATATTTTGCAGGCTTGTGTGCAAAATGGCGTGTTTGAATTAACAGAACAAGAAATTCAGCTGTTTGCCCATAACATTTTTGTGCTAGGGCAAATGTGGGCGTTTCGCCGTTGGGCGCTGCACAAAATGTATACATTGGAAGAATATATTGAATTGCAGACGGATTTGTTATTAAGGGGTATTTTGGAAAAACGGTCATAATGACAATAAGGGGGAGAGAGGATGGCTCACATTTACCGTCCGAAACATCATGTTCGTTTTGTGACAGCCTCTAGCTTATTTGATGGCCATGACGCTTCAATTAATATTATGCGCCGCATTTTACAAACAAGCGGCGCCGAAGTCATTCATCTAGGGCATAACCGCTCGGCAGAAGAGATTGTCAATGCGGCCATTCAAGAAGATGTTCAAGGCATTGCTGTTTCTTCTTATCAAGGAGGACACGTCGAATTTTTTAAATATATGTATGATCTGTTGCAGGAAAGAGGCGCTTCCCACATCCGCATTTATGGCGGAGGGGGCGGCGTCATTATTCCTAGGGAAATAAAAGAGTTACATGACTATGGAATTGCCCGCATTTTTTCGCCAGAAGACGGTCGTGTTCTCGGCTTACAGGGAATGATCAATGTCATGTTGGAAGAGTGTGATTTTCCAACGGTTCGAACGATCACGGATGAACTTGAACGCTTGCCAAATGGCGACGTTCAAGCGGTTGCCCGCCTGATTACCTTATGTGAAAACCGGATGGATACGGCAACAGAAGTCGCCGCTGCTGCGGAGACGGTTCTTGATAAAATAAAAGAGCTGACAAAGCCTGTTCCGGTTGTAGGGATTACAGGAACGGGGGGAGCAGGAAAAAGCTCGTTAACCGATGAATTAATACGCCGCTTTTTAAATGAAATTCCTGATAAAAAGGTGGCAATTTTATCAGTTGACCCAACGAAGCAAAAAACAGGTGGTGCGCTATTAGGAGACCGCATTCGTATGAATTCCATTCATTCTCCGCGAGTCTATATGCGCAGCCTAGCCACTCGTAGCTCTCGTTCTGAGCTTTCATTGGCGATTCAAGATGCGATTGAAGTCGTAAAAGCAGCCGGGTTTGATTTAATCATTGTTGAAACGAGCGGAATCGGTCAAGGGGATGCTGCGATTACCGAAGTGTGTGATATTTCCATGTATGTCATGACGAGTGAATTCGGTGCACCGACACAGCTTGAAAAAATTGACATGATTGATTATGCGGATTTAATCGTGATCAACAAATTTGAGCGCAAAGGTTCTGAAGATGCAAAGCGCCAGGTGCAAAAGCAATATCAGCGCAGCCATCAATTGTTTGATAAAGATTTATCAGAAATGCCGGTATATGGAACGATTGCAAGCCAATTTAATGATCCGGGCACGAATACATTGTTTGTCGCTTTAATTGATCTGATCAACAAAAAAGCGGGAACGAACTGGACAACAACGCTTGAATCGGTGGCAGATGTTCAAAAACAAAATGTGATTATTCCGAATGATCGCCGCTATTATTTGCGTGAAATCGCTGATACCGTTCGCTCTTATCATAAAAAATCTGAGCAGCAAGCGGATGTGGCTCGGCGGTTGTTCCAATTAGAAGGGGCCATTGAAGCCGTCAAAGAGCGTGAACGAAACGAGAAAGTGCTCGCCTCGCTCGAAGCGTTAAAGCAACATTATGAAAATCAATTAACAGCGGAATCTAAGCAAATTCTTGCTTCATGGGAAGAGCTTAAAGCGAAATATGCTGCCAAGCAATTTGTGACAAAAATCCGCGATAAGGAAATTGTGACAGATTTAACGACGAAAAGCTTGGCCGGCTTAGATATTCCAAAAGTAGCGCTGCCGAAATTTAAAGATTATGGGGAAATTTTACGCTGGGTATATAAGGAGAATGTACCGGGTTTCTTTCCATATACAGCTGGCGTATTCCCGTTCAAGCGCCAAGGGGAAGATCCGAAGCGGCAATTTGCTGGCGAAGGCACGCCAGAACGGACGAACCGCCGTTTTCACTATCTCTGTAAAGATGATCCGGCGAAGCGCTTAAGTACGGCTTTTGATTCGGTCACCTTGTATGGAGAAGATCCGCAATATCGTCCTGATATTTTTGGGAAAGTAGGCGAAAGTGGTGTAAGTGTTTGTACGCTTGATGATATGAAGAAGTTGTATAAAGGCTTTGATTTATGCCATCCATCGACCTCTGTTTCCATGACCATCAATGGTCCAGCGCCCATTATTTTGGCGATGTTTATGAATACGGCGATTGAACAGCAAGTGGAAAAACGAGAAGAAGAATTAGGCCGTCCATTAACAGAGGCAGAATATGAAGAAGTGAAGGCTTGGACGCTGCAAACCGTGCGCGGCACGGTGCAAGCGGATATTTTAAAAGAGGATCAAGGACAAAACACATGCATCTTCTCGACAGAATTTGCGTTAAAAATGATGGGAGATATTCAAGAATACTTTATTAAAAACAAAGTGCGCAACTACTATTCCGTTTCGATCTCCGGCTATCATATCGCCGAAGCAGGAGCGAATCCGATTACACAGCTCGCGTTTACGTTGGCGAACGGCTTCACGTATGTTGAATATTATTTAAGCCGGGGCATGCATATTGACGATTTTGCACCAAACCTTTCCTTCTTCTTTAGCAACGGATTAGATCCTGAATATACGGTAATCGGGCGTGTGGCTCGCCGTATTTGGTCCGTTGTGATGCGTGAAAAATACGGCGCAAATGAGCGCAGCCAGAAGTTAAAATATCACGTGCAAACATCCGGGCGCTCTCTGCATGCACAGGAAATTGATTTTAATGACATTCGAACAACGCTTCAAGCGCTAATGGCGCTTCATGATAACTGTAACTCGCTTCATACAAACGCGTATGATGAAGCGATCACAACACCAACCGAAGAGTCGGTCCGTCGTGCGATGGCGATTCAGCTCATTATTACAAAAGAGCACGGTTTAACGAAAAACGAAAATCCGTTACAAGGATCATTTATTATTGAAGAATTAACCGATTTGGTTGAAGAAGCGGTATTAAAAGAATTTGAGCGCCTCAATGACCGCGGCGGTGTATTAGGCGCGATGGAAATGCAATACCAACGTGGCAAAATTCAAGATGAATCCATGTACTATGAAATGAAAAAGCATAGCGGCGAACTTCCGATTATTGGCGTGAACACCTATTTAAATCCGAATCCGCCATCAGAAGAAGAGCTCAACAGCATCGAATTAGCTCGAGCATCATACGAAGAAAAAGAATTGCAAATTAAGAACTTGCAAGCATTCCAAGAACGCAATCGAGATAAGGCCGAAGAAGCGTTAAATCGCTTGAAGCACGCAGCAGTAAGCGGAGGCAATATTTTTGAAGAGTTGATGGAGACGGTTAAAGTCGCCAGTCTTGGTCAAATTACAAAAGCATTATATGAAGTGGGCGGACAATACCGCCGCAATATGTAATCAAACCATCGCAGGCTGATCCATTGTATTGGATCAGCCCATTTTTCGCTGAAAAAATTTTAGAAACTATTGATTCAGAGCTAGCATAAACAAAGAGAATTTGTTTATAATGAATGGTATGTATTCCAAGTGCATTCATTCATTTTTATCGGTAGGGAAGTTTATTACATAGAAAGGGAGTGCCGGATTTGAGTTTGCAGCAATACTCTCCAGAGGAATTACAAGAAATGTCACTCGTTGAACTCGCTTATCTTGTGATGGCAGAGAGAAAAGAAGCGCTATTATTTCAAGAGCTTGTTCGTGAAATTGCTGCTTTAGCAAATTTGCAAGAAGAAGATGTGAAGGGGCGCCTTGCGCAATTTTATACAGATTTGAATATCGACGGCCGTTTTATTTGCATTGGAGAAAATCGCTGGGGATTGCGCTCTTGGTATCCATACGATCAAACAGAAGACGAAAATGTTACAACGATCAAGCCGAAGAAGAAGAAAAAAGTATTGGATGAATATGATGATTATGATGAAGTTCTTGACGATGAAGAACTAGATTATGATGATCTCGATGATTATGAAGACGAAGAAGATGTCGATTTAGACGACGACCTCCTCGATGAGGACGAATTCGATCTCGACGAAGCGGATGAGTTCGATGAAGAACTGCTTGATGAAGATGAGTTTGAACTCGAAGATGAAGAAATGGACGATGAACTGCTAGAGATGGAGGAAGCAGAAGAGGAGGAAGAATGACCTTCCTCTTGACTTTACATGGCGGACTATGTAGAATTTTATTTGGGCTCTTTAAAAATTATTAAATATGATAACGCTCCCTTACAAAGGTAAGAGGGGCGTTTTTTATTTTGGCGCTTTGAGCACACTTTAAAGTGTTACATATATTTTTGGCAAGGGGGAAAAACAAGATGACAAAGTATATTTTTGTAACGGGTGGCGTTGTCTCGTCATTAGGAAAAGGAATCACGGCTGCCTCGCTAGGCCGTTTATTGAAAAATCGCGGATTGAATGTAACGATTCAAAAGTTTGATCCATACATTAATGTCGATCCAGGGACGATGAGTCCGTATCAGCATGGAGAGGTATTTGTAACGGATGACGGTGCAGAAACGGATTTAGATTTAGGACATTATGAGCGCTTCATTGACATTAATTTAAATAAATACAGCAACGTCACAACTGGGAAAATTTATTCTGCGGTATTGAAAAAGGAACGCCGTGGTGATTATTTAGGGGGAACTGTACAAGTCATCCCTCATATTACGAATGAGATTAAAGAGCGAGTGTTTCGTGCTGGCCGTGAAACAAATGCCGATGTAGTGATTACGGAAATTGGCGGAACGGTTGGAGACATTGAATCGCTGCCGTTTTTAGAAGCCATTCGTCAAATCAAAAGCGATGTTGGCCGCGACCATGTCATGTATATTCATTGTACGCTTGTTCCGTATATTAAAGCAGCTGGAGAAATGAAAACAAAGCCAACTCAGCATAGTGTAAAAGAATTACGCAGCTTAGGGATTCAGCCAAATGTCATTGTGGTTCGTACCGAAATGCCGATGTCGCAAGAAATGAAAGATAAAATTGCGCTATTTTGCGATATCGACCCGAAAGCTGTAATTGAAGCGCGCGATGCCGATACATTATATGCTGTGCCGTTAATGCTGCAGGAGCAAAAATTAGATCAAATTGTTTGCGAACATCTCAAGCTGAACTGCCAAGAAGCAGATATGACCGAATGGAGGGCGCTTGTCGAAAAAGTGCGCCATCTTTCTGATAAAACGAAAATAGCGCTTGTCGGGAAATATGTAGAATTGCAGGATGCTTACATTTCAGTTGTTGAAGCACTTCGCCACGCGGGTTATGCTTTCGATGCAGAAGTAGAAATCCAATGGATCAATTCAGAACATGTAGATCGCGATAATGTTCATGAACTGTTAAAAGATGCTAGCGGGATCCTCGTTCCGGGTGGATTTGGTGATCGCGGCATTGAAGGAAAAATCGAAGCGATTCGCTACGCCCGGGAGCAGCAGATTCCGTTTCTCGGAATTTGTCTCGGCATGCAGTTGGCGTCAGTTGAATTTGCCCGCCACGTAGTTGGATTAGAAAATGCGCACTCATCAGAGATTGATCCAAATACTCCTCATCCTGTCATTGATTTGCTTCCAGAGCAAAAAGATATTGAGGATTTAGGGGGAACGCTGCGCTTGGGATTATATCCATGCAAGCTTGTTGAAGGAACTCTTGCCTATGAAGCTTATCAGGATGAGGTCATTTATGAGCGTCATCGCCATCGTTACGAATTTAATAACCAATATAGACAAATCATGGAACAAAAAGGATTTGTTTTTTCCGGCACAAGCCCAGATGGACGTTTAGTGGAGATTATTGAATTAAAGGATCATCCATGGTTTGTGGCGGCTCAATTCCATCCGGAATTTACTTCTCGTCCAACAAGACCGCAGCCGCTGTTCCGTGAATTTGTAAAAGCATCATTGCAGAAATAAAAACAGTAGAATAAGACGATCTCGCATCAATGGCGAGATCGTCTTATTCGTTGTATTCCTCAAAAATTTCATGAATCGTAAAGAACAAGCAATAGTAGGCAAATAGCGCCATCATGACAACTGGAAATCCAAAGCGCGTACCGTCATCCTTTGGAATAAGAGGCTTTACCAGCTTGCTGTCAATATGCACATCGGCTACATCGGCAAGCGAAGGCTCTTGAGGGACGGCAGCTGAAATGGCGACGACTGGAATGTTTTGCTGAATCAACTGCTCAGTTAATGCAATGGCACGCTCATCGTTGGAGAAGCGCGTAATGAGTAAAACACGATCGGTTTCATTCCTATCTGCACGAATCGTTCCGTGCTTCATGAGCGGCGCGGCTTTGGGCAACATCTCTGCTCCCTTTATGGCCGTAAGAGCAACGGATTCCATCTCATCAAAGCCATGAATCAAAATGCGCCCGTCCCCGATCAATGCTTGAGCAAGCAGGCGCGCACCATCTTCGATCGCCATTTCTTCTTGCTCTGCGAGTTTTTTGAAGTAACCCGTTAATTGGGTGGAAAAAACTTTCATCATGCTTTTTTTCACCGTCCTTTACATCATTACAGTATACTGAATTGGGGAAAGAACACAACCGTTTCATTTGGCTGCTGATGATCGCTACTGTATTCGTTTGCGGACAATGATGGAAAAGAGGCAGGAAATCAACAAAGAAATGCGGAATTATACAAATTAGCAAAACAAAGAATAGAGGTGCATAACAGATGGGAAACAAACTTTTAATCGTTGACGATCAATATGGCATTCGTATTTTACTAAATGAAGTTTTTCAAAGAGAAGGATATACAACCTTTCAAGCAGCTAACGGTATACAAGCATTAGAGATCGTCCAAAAGCACCAACCTGACTTAGTATTATTAGATATGAAAATTCCAGGAATGGATGGAATTGAAATATTAAAACGGATTAAGGCAATGAATGAGAACATTAAAGTCATTATTATGACAGCATATGGCGAGCTTGATATGATTCAGGAAACAAAAGATTTAGGCGCCATCATGCATTTTGCTAAACCATTCGATATTGATGAATTGCGGGAAGCGGTGAAAAAATATATTTCGTAATGCGCTTTCAATAAATTTTTGTGGAATTCCTAGGTGCGCATAATGTTGCTGTTTCGTCTCGAAGTTGGTATGCTTATAAAGTAAGGCCGAAGCGCGCCTTTCATACATAATGCAAGTTGTTGCGGCGATGCTGCGGCATAGCCTCCCTTTTGACGAAAGGCGGAGTTTAATGACAAGGAGGGTTTTTTATCATGCCTTTAGTATCGATGAAGGAAATGCTAAACAAAGCGTTAGCAGAAAAATATGCGGTAGGGCAATTTAATATTAACAACTTAGAATGGACCCAAGCCATTTTAGCCGCTGCCGAAGAAGAAAAATCTCCAGTAATCCTCGGTGTATCAGAAGGAGCAGCTCGATATATGGGCGGCTTTAAAACGGTTGTCAACATGGTGAAAGGATTAATGGAGGATATGAATATTACCGTTCCTGTGGCCATTCATCTTGACCATGGTTCCAGCTTCGAAAAATGTAAAGCAGCGATTGATGCTGGTTTTACATCCGTAATGATCGATGCTTCTCATCATCCGTTTGAAGAAAATGTCCAAATCACTTCACAAGTGGTCGAGTATGCCCATACGCGCGGCGTGTCTGTCGAAGCGGAGCTCGGCACAGTCGGCGGACAAGAGGACGATGTGGTGGCAGACGGCATTATTTATGCAGATCCAAAGGAATGCGAGGAGCTTGTTAAGCGTACAAATATCGATTGCTTGGCTCCAGCGCTTGGTTCTGTGCATGGTCCTTACAAAGGAGAGCCAAAATTAGGATTCAAAGAAATGGAAATTATCCGTGATTTAACGCGCGTTCCGCTTGTATTGCACGGCGGTACAGGCATTCCGACGGAACAAATCCAACGCGCGATTTCACTTGGAACCTCAAAAATCAATGTAAATACTGAAAACCAAATGGCCTTTACAAAAGTTGTGCGTGAAATCTTGGCGCAAGATACAAAAGTATACGATCCACGCAAAATTATCGGTCCTGGCCGTGACGCTATTAAAGAAACCGTCATTGGGAAAATGCGCGAGTTTGGTTCCTCTGGCAAAGCTTTGTAATCAGATAGCCGCATCGTTTCGGTTTGAACCCGAAACGAGCGGTTTTGTTTCATTTCATTAAGGAATATGTTTAGGAGGAGAGAGCGATGAAATTCTTTATTGATACGGCAAATTTGGAAGAAATTAAACAGGCTAATGAGCTGGGGGTTTTAGCGGGAGTGACGACCAACCCGAGCCTTGTAGCCAAAGAAAACGTGTCCTTCCACGATCGCCTTCGCGAGATTACATCAATTGTATCAGGTTCTGTAAGCGCCGAAGTTATTTCAATGGATGCAGAAGGAATGATTCGCGAAGGAGAAGAGCTAGCGAAAATCGCTCCAAATATTACGATTAAAGTACCGATGACGCCAGAAGGTCTTAAAGCCGTTAAGGCATTTAGTGAAAAAGGAATTCAAACCAACGTTACCCTCATCTTTACTGCCAATCAGGCTCTGTTAGCTGCACGTGCTGGTGCAACCTATGTTTCACCATTCCTTGGGCGTTTAGACGATATCGGTCATAACGGATTAGAGCTTATTTCAACGATTGCCAACATTTTTGATATTCACGGCATTGAGACAGAAATCATCGCAGCATCCATTCGTCACCCACTTCATGTAACGGAGGCAGCATTAAGAGGAGCTCATATTGCGACGATTCCTTATAAGGTATTAATGCAGCTATTCCAGCATCCACTTACTGATCAAGGAATTGAAAAATTTTTAGCGGATTGGAATCAGCAAAAACAGCGATAAAAATCATGAGTTTTGGTCTAAACTGTAAATAAGCGTTTCCGTTGCAATTCGCGCAAAAGCAAGGCATCTTCGCTGGAAGGGAGACTACAATGGAAAAATTAAAGATCATAGGCGGCGACCCTTTGCGCGGAACGGTGCGAGTCAGCGGGGCGAAAAACAGTGCTGTGGCGTTGATTCCAGCAACGATTCTCGCTGAATCGCCGGTAACAATCGAAGGGCTGCCTGATATTTCGGATGTTCGCGTATTAGGAGAGTTAATCGAGGAAATTGGCGGCACGTTCCATTTTGATGGCAAAGAAGCGACAATTGATCCGACGAACATCGTGTCAATGCCTCTTCCAAACGGAAAAGTGAAAATGCTGCGCGCTTCTTACTATTTAATGGGAGCGATGATCGGCCGCTTTAAAAAAGCTGTCATCGGTCTACCGGGCGGTTGTCATTTAGGACCGCGCCCGATCGACCAGCACATTAAAGGGTTTGAAGCGTTAGGAGTTAAAGTCACAAACGAGCAAGGAGCCATTTACTTGCGTGCGGATGAATTGCGCGGTGCCCGTATCTATTTAGATGTAGTAAGTGTTGGGGCAACCATTAACATTATGCTGGCTGCTGTACGCGCGAAAGGACGCACCATCATTGAAAATGCTGCAAAAGAGCCAGAAATCATTGACGTAGCCACACTACTGTCCAACATGGGGGCTAAAATTAAAGGAGCGGGAACGGATATTATCCGCATTGATGGGGTGGAGCGATTGACAGGGTGCCGTCATTCCATTATTCCTGATCGAATTGAGGCAGGAACCTTTATGATTGCCGCAGCTGCCATGGGACAAGAAGTGATGATCGACAATGTGATTCCGCAGCATTTGGAGTCATTAACAGCAAAACTGCGTGAAATGGGTGTGCGTGTCGAAGCAAGCGATGATCAAATGGTGGTTGTTGGATCTCCGCAAATGAAAGCGGTCGATGTGAAAACGCTCGTATATCCAGGCTTTCCAACAGATTTGCAGCAGCCATTCACAGCTTTATTAACCAAGGCACATGGGACAAGCGTTGTTACCGATACCATTTACAGTGCGCGTTTTAAACATATTGATGAGTTGCGGAGAATGAACGCCAACATTAAGGTAGAAGGACGCTCGGCCATCGTAACCGGTCCAACGCTGCTGCAGGGAGCGAAAGTGAAAGCGAGCGATTTACGGGCGGGTGCAGCTCTTGTAATCGCTGGTTTAATGGCGGATGGAATGACGGAAATTACTGGGGTCGATCATATCGACCGTGGGTATAGCCATCTTGTCGAAAAATTGACAGGATTAGGCGCAACCATTTGGCGGGAGAAAATGACCGATCAGGAAATTGAGCAAATTCAAAATCTATAGGCAACGAAGGGGAGAGGGAGAAGTCACAATGGAAAGAAGTTTATCAATGGAGCTTGTTCGTGTAACGGAAGCAGCGGCATTAGCCGCAGCGCGCTGGATGGGCCGCGGAAAAAAGGATGAAGCGGACGGTGCGGCGACATCGGCGATGCGTGACGTCTTTGACACGATTCCAATGAAAGGAACAGTCGTTATCGGTGAAGGAGAAATGGATGAGGCGCCGATGCTATATATTGGTGAAAAGCTAGGAAACGGTTATGGGCCGCGTGTTGATGTGGCAGTTGACCCTCTAGAAGGAACCAATATCTTGGCATCTGGGGGCTGGAATGCATTGGCGGTAGTAGCAGTAGCCGACCATGGAAATTTACTTCATGCTCCTGATATGTATATGGATAAGATTGCCGTTGGCCCAGAAGCAGTAGGGATGATTGATATCAATGCGCCAATTATAGACAATTTGAAAGCGGTTGCGAAAGCGAAAAATAAAGATATTGAAGACGTGGTGGCCATCGTGTTAAATCGCCCGCGGCATGAGCATATTATAGCGGAACTGCGAGAGGCCGGCGCCCGCATTAAACTCATTAATGATGGCGATGTGGCCGCAGCGATTAATACGGCGTTCGATCATACCGGCGTTGATATTTTGTTTGGATCAGGAGGAGCGCCAGAAGGTGTATTAGCCGCTGTGGCATTAAAATGCTTAGGCGGTGAAATTCAAGGGAAGCTTCTGCCGCAAAATGACGCAGAATTGGAACGATGCAAAAAAATGGGATTAAATGTCGACAAAGTGCTGCGCATGGAAGATTTAGTAAAAGGGGATGACGCTATTTTTGCTGCAACGGGTGTCACTGACGGTGAGCTTTTGCGAGGAGTTCAATTTAAAGGCTCTTATGGAGAAACGCATTCCCTTGTCATGAGGGCGAAATCAGGCACGGTTCGTTTCATTGACGGGCGGCACAGCTTAAAGAAAAAACCTAATTTAGTCATTAAACCATAAGCCATGTGAGCGAGGGGCAGATGCAGCTTCCCTCGCTCCTTTCTATCACGCTGTCACTAGTCAAATGGCTGGAAAGATGAAAAACCAAGGAATTCATCCCATTTTTGTAGAATGGGAACGTTTCATTGACAGCCTATGGTGTTTTAATTTATCTAGAAACTGGAGTGCATCAGATGAGAAAAGGACAATAACAAGCTTCATATCGCCGCAAATGTTCAGTTACATCTACTCATATAGCACCTCAACCCGCTCATTTTTGTTGTAAGGTCCAAATGGATGATCTATCATCATCATTTTATGGGCGCTTGCCTATGTAGTGTTCCAATCAATCGGCGAATGGATGATATGTAATCGATCTCATCCGCAAATGATCAACATCCGGCTCCGCACGTCGCTTAGCTTTACTTCGGAGGAAACACTCTAACCTGTATTGATCATGATAAAAATAAAAAATGGTTGATTAAAAAACTGTAAAAAGGGTAAAATAGTCATGCCGTGTGTGCATAAAAATAAGCTCTGCGATTTTTTGCTTCTTTAACATATAAACCTTCGTAATCTTCTTTCATCCCATCCATAGCTTATTTCATAAATTCATTTGGTGTATATGGGAGAGAATGAAAAATAGTAAAAGTGTGGTGGCGAAATGGACTTAACAATCTCGGTATTAGAAAATATGAAACTTAAAGAGCTATATGAACTAGCTCGGCAATATAAAATTTCTTATTACAGTAAACTAACAAAAAAAGAGCTTATTTTCGCTATTTTAAAAGCACAGGCTGAACAAGACGGATTATTGTTTATGGAAGGCGTTCTCGAAATCATTCAATCAGAAGGGTTCGGGTTTTTAAGGCCGATCAATTACTCTCCAAGCTCAGAGGATATTTACATTTCCGCTTCGCAAATTCGCCGCTTTGATTTAAGAAATGGCGATAAAGTTTCAGGAAAAGTTCGTCCTCCTAAAGAAAATGAACGATATTATGGGCTTCTTCACGTGGAGGCTGTAAATGGCGAAGACCCTGAAGTAGCGAAAGAACGCGTTCACTTTCCTGCCTTGACGCCGCTTTATCCAAGTCGCCAAATGAAATTAGAAACAACGCCGGATAAGCTGTCGACGCGAATTATGGATTTAATCGCCCCGGTCGGCTTTGGCCAGCGCGGGTTAATTGTCGCTCCCCCAAAAGCAGGGAAAACAATGCTTTTAAAAGAAATCGCTAACAGTATTACGACAAACCATCCGGATGTCGAGCTGATTGTCCTTCTAATTGATGAACGTCCTGAGGAAGTGACCGATATTGAACGCTCGGTAGCGGGCG
Organism: Anoxybacillus sp. B2M1; assembly: GCF_001634265.1. Classification (NCBI taxonomy): domain Bacteria; kingdom Bacillati; phylum Bacillota; class Bacilli; order Caryophanales; family Anoxybacillaceae; genus Anoxybacillus; species Anoxybacillus sp. B2M1. The sequence continues at coordinate 2,781,505 of NZ_CP015435.1, forward strand.
ATGTTGTCAGCTCGACGTTTGATGAAGTGCCGGAAAACCATATCAAGGTTGCTGAGTTAGTGCTTGAACGCGCGATGCGTCTCGTTGAGCATAAGCGCGATGTTGTCATTTTAATGGACAGTATTACTCGTTTGGCAAGAGCCTATAATTTAGTCATTCCGCCAAGTGGACGGACACTTTCCGGAGGGATTGATCCAGCCGCTTTCCACCGTCCGAAACGATTTTTTGGAGCTGCGCGCAACATTGAAGAAGGCGGCAGCTTGACGATTTTAGCGACAGCGCTTGTCGATACCGGCTCGCGCATGGATGATGTGATTTATGAGGAATTTAAAGGAACGGGCAATATGGAGCTGCACTTAGATCGCTCGCTGGCGGAACGTCGGATTTTCCCAGCTATTGATATTCGCCGTTCTGGTACTCGTAAAGAAGAATTGCTGATTCCAAAAGAGCATTTAGACAAGCTTTGGTCGATTCGCAAAACGATGTCGGATACACCAGATTTTATCGAGCGCTTTTTAAATAAGCTTCGCCAAACGAAAACAAATGAAGAATTTTTCTCGATATTAGACGATGAATGGAAAAATATAGGGATTAAAAAATAACCAGTTGCAAAACCATAACACCCTTGCTATAATTTTATCATGTGTGTTTTGTCAAACAATGAGAAATGACTCACAACGGATAGAGAAACTCTGTTTCGAAATGATTCAGGGCGGAAGGAGATGAAAAGAAATGAAAGCAGGCATTCATCCTGAGTACAAAAAAGTGATCGTAAAATGTGCTTGTGGAAACGAGTTTGAGAGCGGCTCTGTGAAAGAGGAAGTGCGCGTAGAGATTTGCTCTGAGTGCCATCCATTCTACACAGGACGTCAAAAATTCGCTTCTGCTGCAGGACGTGTTGATAAATTCAACAAAAAATACGGCCTTAAATAATAGAAAACGGCTCGCTGAGCGATTAGCGTGCCGCTTTATCATTACTTCGATGAGTAAACGTACAGAACAGGCAAGCGAAGTTGATTCACTTGCCTGTTTTTTCATGAAGTTTGGAAAGAAAGGGGAAGCCCCGATGGATGTAATGAAACAATCAGGCTGGCTCGAGGTGATTTGCGGCAGCATGTTCTCTGGAAAATCAGAGGAGCTGATCCGCCGCGTTCGTCGTGCTACATTTGCAAAGCAGGAAGTGAAGGTATTTAAACCTGCGATTGATAACCGCTATAGCGAAGAAGCGGTTGTATCTCATAATGGCGCTTCAGTGATTGCTATTTCCGTCGCGACTGCTGAGGAAATATTAGAATACATATCAGAAAAAACGGATGTCGTTGCCATTGATGAAGTGCAATTTTTTGATGAGCAAATTGTCGAAATTGTGCAAACGTTAGCAGATCGCGGTTATCGCGTCATTGCAGCTGGATTGGATCAGGATTTTCGCGGTGAACCATTTGGTCCTGTGCCGACATTAATGGCGATTGCCGAATCGGTCACAAAGCTTCAAGCAGTATGTACGGTATGCGGTTCCCCAGCAAGCCGTACACAGCGACTCATTAATGGCAAACCTGCTTCTTATTATGATCCGGTGATTTTAGTGGGGGCCAGTGAATCATATGAGCCGCGTTGCCGCCATCATCATGAAGTTCCTGATAAGCCAAAGAAGCGAGACCGTAATGGAAGCGAAACCGAACGTATCATTCGGTAGTGCATGGTACATTCTGCTATCAATATTTCTGTCATAACAGGAAAAGATAACGGCAGGGAGGCGACGAATGATGAAAAAGGTACTGCCGTTACTTTTCGGTGTGCTCCTTTCCGCATGTGCACTGAATCCAACCGATTCACAATATCATGCACAAAAGGAAGATCAAAACGGAAGAAAACTAATGACAGGGGATCGGGCCAAGCCCAATTATGATCGAATGTATAATCATTTTGATGATCCAGAAAACACCAATCAAAACCCGAATTTTATAAGCTTGACCGATGGCAGCGAAAATAATCGTGCGGATGTGCGAAAAGCGGTTCAAGTAGTGGAAAAATATACAAATTATGAGGCTGGATCGGTGTGGATGAATGGTGCTGACATGTGGATCACCGTTCATGCACGAAACCGTCTGTCGAATGAGCAGAGACAAAAAGATCAAGCGCGTTTGCAGCAATTATTGACAAAGGCAATCCCGACCTATCGTGTTCATGTACGAATCCATGACTGATAGGTGCCTGCTCTGCAATAGGGTTTTTGGTGCTGCATAATATTGAGAGATGCAATTGGACAGATGAACATGTGCAAGTGATGAAGTTCAACGGTCGGAAGGTAAGCACATATACTTGTCTTCTGGCCGTATGTGTTTACAGACATATTCCTTCAATCTCTAAAAGTTTATTTATGATACATAAGTAATAAACGATTTCAGCATGGAATCGACTGTCAAATGATATCAATCCAATGAGAGGATAGAACCTATCGCCCATTCAAAAGCAGAATGTCATTTCTTCGACGGTTGGCGACAAGTCCGTCCATGATCTCGCTCATGCTAAAGCGTAACCACGAATGGAATCACCTCATGAGCTTTTTATTTGCTCATCTGAGAGGAATATATCGGCGCATCCAATGAATGGGGTTGATAGGGTTAACATCAGCTGCGCTGGATGACGCCGCTAAAATGGAAAGGTTGAAAGATGAACTCCGTTCTATATAAAAAAACAGAAGAGTCCTGCCGGGGAACAGCTTATTGGCCATCTGAAATAAAAAGCCGTTATACTGTATCCCGGTTTTTTTGTGGACAAAAAATTGAGAATAATTATAAAATTAGTAAAAGGTTATAATTAGGATGGAGAAAGTATGAACATTCACAAATTCATGATGCCAGAAATCATTTTTGGAAACGGATCCATTCAGCAGGTGGGAGAAAGCTGCTTACGGCTTGGTGCGACAAATGTCTTGATTGTCAGTGATCCAGGTGTGATCGCAGCAGGGTGGCTAGATGTGGTCATTCAAAGCTGTAAGCAAGCGGGCTTAAAGTACACTACTTTTTCTGATATCACGATTAATCCGAAAGATGAAGAAGTAGAAAAGGGATGCCGCGTTTATATGGAGCATGAGTGTGACTCCATTATTGGCGTTGGCGGCGGCAGTTCGATTGATGTAGCGAAAGCGATTGCCATTCTCGCCACCAATGGCGGCCAGATTCAAAGCTATGAGGGAGTGGATAAAATCCACCATCCGCTTCCCCCGCAGGTCATGGTTGCGACTACCGCTGGATCAGGTTCAGAAGTATCGCAATTTTCCGTTATTGTCGATACAAAAAAGCAGAAAAAGATGACCATTATTTCTAGATCTCTTATTCCAGATATCGCGATTATTGACCCAGAAACGCTCGTCACAAAAAGTGCGGAGTTAACCGGAGCGACGGGGATGGATGTGTTAACACACGGCATTGAAGCCTATGTCAGCTTGGCGGCTACACCTCTGACAGACGTTCAAGCGAAGAATGCGATTTCTCTAGTGGCGGAATATTTGCGGCCTTCTGTAGCTTCCAAAATGAATCGGGAGGCTAAGACGAATATGGCAATGGCAAGCTTACAATCCGGGCTTGCCTTTTCCAACGCCATTTTAGGAGCTGTCCATGCGATGTCGCATGCAGTAGGAGGAAAATACAACCTTTTGCATGGCGATGTCAATTCTATTTTGCTTCCTCATGTAATGGAGTACAATCTTTTAGCCAATCCTAAGAAATTTGCTGATATTGCTCTTTTTCTTGGCATGGATATACGCGGAATGTCTCATATGGAAGCAGGGAGAAGAGCCATTGAGTATGTCAAACAATTAACGGCCGATATTGGGGCTCCCCAACGTTTGTCATCTATTGGGGTAGAAGAAGAAGAAATGAAAAAAATGAGCCTCATGGCTTTACATGATGCTTGCATGATTACCAACCCGAGAGATGTAACGGCAGAAGATATTGAAGAAATATTTAGAAGGGCATGGTAGCGATGAATGAGCGGCAGCAAATGATTAATTTGTTAACAGGGGTGCAATCCTCCAAGAAAAGCTATTATACCGAATTGAAGAAAATGGTAGCGGAATTAAAAAAGAAAAATATGCAGCTGGAAATTATCAATGACATTACGAAAAGCTTTAATATTGATATGTCAATGGATGATATGCTGAAAAATACCTTTGATAAGCTGAGAGAAATTTTTCCTATCAAACGAATTAGCCTATCTTTATATGAAAATGATAAGCTCACATTGACGAATGTCTATCCTTTGCATTCGCTATACTTCCCCATTGGTTTTACGTTGCCGAAGGAACACTCGATTTATTGGAAAGTGATTCAATCGCTGCAGAAACTTTTTTATCAAGTGCAGGAGAAAGAGGAGAGTTATGTAGAAAACGCTGTCTACCGAGAGCTTGGCATGAAAAGCGTATTGCTTGTTCCGTTGATTAGCAAAGGACAGGTAATCGGCGTATTAAGCATCGGAAGCTCTGAAATCGTCCGATATGATGAAGCCGATCTCTCGTTTTTCCAGCAATTTGGCGATCAGTTGGCGGTTTGCATCGAAAATGCAAGGCTTTATCGCGAGGTGCTTGTCAGTAAAAAAGAATGGGAGGAAACATTTCGGGCTGTTTCGGAAATGATTTTAGTCGTTGATTTAGAAGGCCGTATTTTGCGATATAATGATGCAGCGAAAGAATTTTTTCAAATTGGCGGGTCCCCGCATACTAGAAATATATGTGAGCTGTTAGCGATTGAGCAAAATGAAAACCCTATCATGGAAAATGTAGCAACACAAAAACCCGTTTATCGTCGCTTTCATATTCAGCAACGCATATGTGACTTTCATTCGTATCCAGTATTTAACGAAAACCAAAGCATTTACGCTGTGATTATTTATATCAATGATATTACAGAAAAACTTCAGATTGAGGCGCAATTGGTGCAATCAGGGAAATTGGCCGCCATTGGCGAAATGGCGGCGGGTATTGCTCATGAGCTGAACAATCCGCTGACAGCGATTCTTGGCAATGCTCAGCTATTGTTGAGATCTTTCCCGAAAGAAGAGCGTTCTTCCACGCTTTTATCCGATATTTATTCATGTGGAAAGCGCTGCAAAGCCATTATTCAAAACTTGCTGACATTTGCCAGACAGGATGAATATCGGTTTGCGGACTGTTCCATTAATGATGCGGTTGAACAGGTGCTGGGGCTGATCAGGGATCAAATTCAAAAGCAAAATATCGTCATTCAGGTCAATCTGGATCATTCCATTGAATGGGTGGAAGGGAATCTTCAGCAAATTGGCCAAATTGTATTAAATCTTTTAATCAACGCCAAAGATGCACTGGAAGAGAGGGAGGGCGCTGAAAAAGTAATCGCAATTGAAACAAAAACGATCGTTGAACATGGGAGTAAATGGGTAACCCTTTCTGTCAAAGATAATGGTATTGGGATCGACAAACAGCATCTGCAGGAGATTTTTAACCCGTTTTTTACGACTAAACGGCCAGGAAAAGGAACAGGGCTTGGTCTATCTGTTAGCTTAGGAATTGCACAAGCTCACGGAGGGACGATTGAAGCCATAAGCGAACGAGGAAAAGGAAGTGAGTTTATTTTAAAGCTTCCGGCAAAGCGATAGAATGGAGGCAGAGAACCGATGAGCTATATTTTAGTGATTGATGATGAACGAGAGGTAGGCACCTTTTTTCTGCATTTGCTAGAAGGAAGAGGGTATCGCGTAAAGCTCGGATTCAGCGGCAAAGATTTCTCTAAACTCATTCAGCAATACTCGTTTGATCTCGCATTTATTGATGTCAAACTTCCGGACACAAACGGTTTAGACTTGTTAAAACAGCTGAAGCGCACACAGCCGACGTGTAAAGCTGTGGTAATGACGGGATACAGCACGGTCAAAACCGCGGTGGATGCGATAAAATATGGAGCGAGCGACTATGTAGAAAAACCGTTTGATGATATTGAGCAGCTGGAAGAATTAATTGAAGGACTGTTAAATAACGGTATCGCTTCATCACAAGACGACATGTACAAGCTCGCGGAAACGCTTGGGTTTGTTGTCGGGACGAACAAGGAAATGAATGATCTGTTAAAATTGGCTTATAAAATTGCGAAAAAAAATGTCAATGTGCTCATTGAAGGGGAAACAGGAACAGGAAAAGAAGTGCTTGCCCAGTTTATTCACCACGCGAGCCTTCGCTACGACCAGCCTTTTATTGGAATAAACTGCGGAGCCGTTTCCGAAACATTGTTGGAAAGCGAACTGTTTGGTCATGAGAAAGGGGCTTTTACAGGAGCGATCAAAGAAAAGAAAGGCATCTTTGAGATTGCTCATCGCGGAACATTATTTCTCGATGAAATTGGCGAAGCCTCGCTGGCCATTCAAGTCAAATTGCTGCGAGTGTTAGAGACTGGCGAGTATATGAGGGTAGGCGGTGAGGTCATCCGCAAAACCAATACAAGAATCATTGCGGCTTCACATGTCGATTTGTCTAAAGCAGTAGAAGAAAAAAAGTTTAGAGAAGATCTTTTGTATCGGCTTGACGTAGTCAAAATCGCGATTCCGCCGCTTCGAGAGAGAATAGAAGATTTGCCGCTTTTGCTTACTTATTTTTTAAAAAAAATGAACTCATCATTATCTTTTTCCGAAGAAAGCCTTTTCTATTTGAAGCGTTATCATTGGCCGGGAAATATAAGAGAGCTGATGAATGTGGTCAAGCGGGCGATCACATTAGCGGAAGGAGAAACACAGGTGATTACGCCACAGTATCTTCCGGAAAAAATCAAAGGAGAAACCCATCCTCCATCTGTACGGGTGCATGAAAAGGAGCAAGAAGAAATCGATTTAGAAACCTATTTGCAGCAATGGACGAACCATGTATTGTCATTGTGGAAGAATAATCATCCACAAGTAGATCTTGAATATGTATTGTCATTGGTGAAAGAATTAGAGACGCAAATTGGCCGTTCCTTTGTCATAAAAACATTAAAAGAAACGATCGGAAACCGAAAGGAGACAGCAGAGCGATTAAATATCACCGTTCGTAAATTGCGGTATTTATTAAAAGAAAAGGGAGCAGATTCAAAAGTATAGCTGCTTTTGCATCCGCTCCTTTTTCCTTTTGTAAAAAAGCTTCAGCCTCTAATGGTGTATCATTGGCCAGAAAATAGAGAGGCGGCGGCTCGCCCTCATGGATGAGCCACGTGCCCCTTAGCTGTGAATCGTTTAGAAAAACCCTTGCGCTTTTGGATGATAGCTGACGAGAAGGTTTTTGGTTTGCTGGTAGTGAGCTAACATCATTTTATGAGTTTCGCGGCCGATTCCTGACATTTTATAGCCGCCGAATGCCGCATGAGCCGGATAGGCGTGATAACAATTGGTCCACACTCTTCCTGCTTGAATTCCCCGGCCTAGCCGGTAAGCGGTATGAATATTTCTTGTCCACACACCGGCGCCCAATCCGTATAATGTATCATTGGCAATGGCTAGTGCTTCCTCTTCACTTTTAAACGTTGTGACAGATACGACAGGACCGAAAATTTCCTCTTGGAAGATCCGCATTTTATTATGTCCCTTGAATACGGTCGGCTGAATATAATAGCCGTTTTCAAGGCCCGCGATGTGGTTTCGGTCTCCGCCGATCAGGCATTCCGCTCCCTCTTGCTTGCCGATATCAATATAGGAAAGGATTTTTTCCATCTGTTCGGACGATGCTTGCGCTCCAATCATGGTGCTTGTATCCAATGGATTTCCGGCTTTAATATTTTTGACTCGTTCAAGCGCCCTTTCCATAAATGCAGCATAAATGGACTCGTGGATCAAGGCCCGCGACGGGCATGTGCAGACCTCTCCTTGATTCAGGGCAAACATCGTAAAGCCCTCAAGCGCTTTATCTAAGAAATCATCCTCTTCGCTCATTGTTTGGCTGGTGCAGGAGCCGCTTGTTCCACCGCTCCTGCCAGCTTGAATATCTATTTAGAAAGTGTTATTGCATGGTTAAAACGATGCGGCCGTTGATTTGTCCTTTTTCCATCCGTTCAAACACTTCGTTAATATGCTCCAAAGAAACCGCTTCCACAATAGGGCGAACCTTTCCTTGGGCTGCGAAGTTAAGCGCTTCCTGCATGTCCTTTCTTGTTCCTACGATGGATCCCTTAACGGTGATGCCGTTTAAGACGGTATCGAAAATAGGGATCGGCAGCTCGTCATGAGGCAATCCGACGACAACGAGACAACCGCCGCGTTTGATAGATTGATAGGCTTGTTCAAATGCTTTTTTCGTGACAGCTACGCTAATAGCCGCTTGTACGCCGCCGACTTTTTCATGAATGGCTTGTACCGGATCTTCCTTTAAGCCATTAATGGCGATATCCGCTCCTAATTTTGTAGCCAATTCTGCTTTATCATCGCTGATATCGACGGCCACTACATTGAATCCCATTGCTTTCGCGTATTGCAGAGCGATATGTCCTAAGCCGCCGATTCCATAAATGGCTACCCAATCCCCCGGTTTAGCATTGGATACTTTCAGAGCTTTATAGGTTGTGACCCCGGCGCAAAGAATCGGTGCGACCTCCACCGGATCTAGGTTATCTGGAATGCGCGCGACATAATCCGCTGGCGCTTTACAATATTCCGCGTATCCGCCGTCAACAGAATAACCGCCATTCAATTGATGAGGGCAAAGGGTTTCTTGGCCGCTTAAGCAATATTCACATTCCCCGCATGCGGAGTAAAGCCAAGGAATTCCTACGCGATCTCCCACTTTAATCGATTTCACCCCCGGTGCCACTTCGACGACGACTCCCACTCCTTCATGTCCTGGAATGAGCGGAAGCTTTGGTTTGACGGGCCAGTCCCCATGAGCGGCATGCAAATCGGTATGGCAAACGCCGCACGCTTCGATTTTCACGAGCACTTCGCCGTACTCAAGCTTTGGTTTTTCTACCTCTTCAATTTGAAGCTTTTGTTTGAACTGATGAACAACAGCTGCTTTCATTCTCCCAATCCCCTTTCCGAAAAATTTTTCGTCATCTACCATTAATGCAAAAAGTATGCCAAGTAAAAAAATCCGCTTCCTGTCCGCAAAGGGAAACGGAATCTTATGGCTCAGCGAAGCATCACGAGCAGATCGTCTGGCATGCAGATAGGCGGATTCCTTCTATATGGACGGAGGGGCAGGCGTGCATTCGCTAGCAAATGATGCCGAAAATTTGTCGATTTTGTCCTAATTCTTGGCACTTTGGTCAAAAAATCGCCTGTTCGATAAGAGGAAGCTGAGACGTAAACATTCGTGTACATGAAGTCGAGCTCATCCGTCGATCGTGTTTCATGACGATCTCCATTTCATTGAATGTGTCGATATTGATTTCCCCGCAATGAGCAGGAACGACAGTCGGGCAGGCTTTTCTGACAATGAATTTGGATACATATCGTTCCCGTCCCAAGTTTGTGTTTATCGATAAGGGGATTGAACAATCGTTATCACATCTCCACTCTGTTAGAAAGGAGAGACGTTTCATTAACCCTCATAGGACTTTATTTAGCTGGACCATGGAAGTACTTTCGTATTTCATTAGATTGTAGTATAATTACAAATTAGACTGTGTATGGACAAAGACAGAGGTGAAGCATGTGTTTGATCGTCTTCAAGCAGTAGAAGAACGTTATGAAAAATTAAACCAGCTGTTGATGGATCCAGAAGTTATTAATGATCCGAAAAAGCTTCGCGACTATTCAAAAGAACAGTCCGATTTAGAAGAAACCGTGCATGTATATCGCGAATATAAGTCTGTTCGCGAGCAGCTGGCAGATGCGAAAGCGATGCTAGAAGAAAAATTGGATCCTGATATGCGCGAAATGGTAAAAGAAGAAATTAACGAATTGGAAGAGCGCGAGGAAGCGCTAGTAGAAAAATTAAGAGTATTATTGTTGCCGAAAGACCCGAACGATGACAAAAACGTCATTATGGAAATTCGCGGCGCGGCTGGCGGAGAAGAGGCGGCGCTGTTTGCGGGCGACTTATACCGTATGTATACTCGCTATGCGGAATCCCAGGGATGGAAAACGGAAGTCATCGAAGCGAGTCCAACAGGATTAGGCGGTTATAAAGAGATTATTTTTATGATTAACGGAAAAGGGGCGTACTCAAAATTAAAGTTTGAAAATGGCGCTCATCGTGTTCAGCGTGTTCCTGAGACAGAATCGGGCGGACGCATCCATACATCGACAGCAACTGTTGCCTGTTTACCTGAAATGGAAGAGGTTGAAATTGAAATCAATGAAAAAGACATTCGTGTTGATACGTTCGCTTCAAGCGGACCAGGTGGACAAAGCGTCAATACGACGATGTCCGCGGTGCGCTTAACGCATATCCCGACCGGAATCGTCGTTTCATGCCAAGATGAAAAATCGCAAATTAAAAATAAGGAAAAAGCGATGAAAGTATTGCGTGCCCGTATTTATGATAAATATCAGCAAGAAGCGCGTGCAGAATATGATCAAACACGCAAACAGGCGGTCGGCACAGGAGACCGTTCTGAGCGGATTCGCACTTACAATTTTCCGCAAAATCGCGTAACGGATCATCGAATCGGGCTCACGATTCAAAAGCTTGATCAAATTCTAGAAGGGAAGCTGGATGAGATCATCGATGCGCTGATTCTAGACGATCAATCGAAAAAATTGGAGCAGGCGAATCATGAGTTATAAAATTTACGAAGTCCTTCATTGGGCTTCTTCTTTTTTAGAAGAGCATGGAAAAGAAGCGCGTGTAGCAGAATTACTGCTGCTTCATCATTTGCAAATGACTAGGGCGCAGCTGTTTGCTTGTCTGCGAGAGAAAATTAGCGAAAAAGCGTATCAAGGGCTGATTGAAGATCTCCATCAGCATGCAAAGGAACATACCCCTGTACAATACCTGATTGGCGCAGAGGAATTTTATGGTCGTTCGTTCCTCGTCAATCGCGAGGTTCTCATTCCAAGGCCAGAAACGGAAGAGTTAGTGGAAGGGGTGTTAAAGCGCATCCAACGATTTTTTCCTAATCAAACAGCGGTTGATGTTGTCGATGTAGGAACAGGCAGCGGAGCGATCGCTGTAACACTGGCGCTCGAAAACCATACGCTGCGCATGAGTGCGATTGATATTTCGCAAAAATCGCTGCTGGTAGCACAAGAAAATGCCCGCCGCCTTGGAGCGGAAGTAGAATTTTGGTTAGGGGATTTACTGCAGCCGCTCATTCAGGCAAAACGCAAAGTGGATGTTGTTGTGTCTAACCCTCCGTATATTCCAGAGCTTGATATCGCTTTGCTTTCTCCAATTGTAAAAGACCATGAACCGCGAAAAGCGCTTGTGGGCGGCAAGGATGGCCTTGATTTTTATCGGCGTTTTATGGCTGAACTGCCTTTGGTGCTGAAAAGCCGTTCTATTGTCGCATTTGAAGTTGGGGCAGGGCAAGGAGAAGCGGTAGCTCAACTGCTGCAGCGAACATTTCCGCAGGCTGCTGTTGACGTTGTTTTTGATATCAATGGAAAAGACCGCAATGTTTATGCGGAAATCGAACCGCCGTTATAAGACAAAGGACATCTCGCACCCGCATTCTCGCTTATGGCCCATCACGGAGAACGGGTGCGATTTTATGATATGATTGGTCGTTGGAATCTGTGGTACATCATGGCTAATCAATGCAGCAGGAAGATGGAGGCGTGCACAAACGGGGGCTTTGTTAGGGGAATTCCCTATAACGAAGGAAAAATCAAAGGTCTTCTTTGATGATTTTGCATGAAAGCTTTCAATCCATTAATTTATTGTTTTATTTTTTAGATTCATAGTTTAAAAATGGATAGCACTGTCCAAAATAGGTTAGTGAAAGGACGGTGCAATATAATGAAAAAACTAGCAATTGTATTATATATTTTTTTATTGGCAATCGGTGTGTTTGTGAATGTGTATGGTCAGCAAACAGAGGCTGGTGAAAATGCGCAAGTGATGATTCCAGATCAGGCGATCCGTCTGCGTATCCTAGCCAACAGCGATTCGGATGAGGATCAAGCGTTGAAGCGTAAAGTGCGCGATGCGGTGAATGAACAAATTAACGGCTGGGTCGCTCATTTAACCTCATTCTCTCAGGCTGAGCAAGTCATCCGCTTACATTTGCCTGATATTGAAAAAACGGTGGCTGATGTGCTGAAAAAAGAAAAGAGCGATCAAACCTACCATGTTCAATTTGGCAAGGTGCATTTTCCGACTAAGATTTATGGGAACTATATTTATCCGGCAGGGGAATATCAAGCGATTCTTATTACTCTAGGGGAAGGAAAAGGAGCAAATTGGTGGTGTGTGTTGTTTCCGCCGCTATGTTTCCTCGACTTTTCCAATGGCGAAGCCGTGAAAGCAGAAGAGGGAGCCAAAACAGAAGTGACTCCGGCATCAGAAGAAGCTCATAAGAGTGAAGAACATATGAATAAGAAAGTTGTGAACAAGCAGCAGCCAGAAAAAGACAATGCCACATTTGTTAAAAAAGAAAAAACAACGAAGGATCATGAGCAAGAAGAAACGGAAAATTCGCCAGCGCTGCAAGCAGCTGGTGCCGGCACGGCTGTGATGTCCTCATCAGACGTTGTCGTCAATGATGACGACGATAAGGTGGAGGTAAAATTTTTCATCAAGGAAATGATCGGAAAAATTTGGCCGTAATCATTTTTGTGGATAAATGCAGAAGTTTGGATTCATAAACAAATAGTTACCCACAGATTTACCCACAGTAAAAATGAATTTATCCACAATATGTGGATAGAAATAGATGGTTCGCATATGATTTTGCTTGGTTCTTCAAAACTAGCAATAAAATTAAATAGATAATCAACGATGAATGGTGGTGAGGAGCATGGAAACAAAAATTTGGATTGTGGATAAATTTGTGGATAAACATGATCTTTATCCACAAATTTCACAAGCGGCCGAGCTGTTGCGTGCCGGTGAAGTGGTTGCTTTTCCTACTGAAACCGTATATGGATTAGGGGCGAATGCCGCCTCGTCGGCAGCTGTGAAAAAAATTTTTCAGGCGAAAGGGCGCCCGATTGATAATCCATTAATTGTTCACATTGCTGATTATGATCAATTGGGACAGATCGCTGTGGATATTCCTGATGTGGCGCAAACGTTAATCGAACGGCTATGGCCGGGGCCGCTGACCATGGTTTTGAAAAAGAGAAAAAATGCTGTTTGTGAAGAAGTAACAGCCGGCCTTGCGTCGGTTGCGGTGCGTATGCCGGCCCATCCAGTCGCTCTGGCCTTAATTCGGGAGAGCGGCTTGCCGCTTGCTGCTCCAAGCGCGAATCGGTCAGGAAAACCAAGCCCGACAAGCGCCATGCATGTTTTAGCTGATTTAAATGGAAAAATCGCGGGTATAGTGGATGGCGGACCAACGGGAATCGGAGTCGAATCGACGGTGTTGGATTGCACGACGGACATCCCCACCATTTTGCGTCCGGGAGGCGTTACCAAAGAGGAGCTAGAGCACCTCATCGGACGTGTTCATGTGGATGCGGCGTTATTGAATGAAAAGGAGAAGCCAAAAGCGCCAGGAATGAAATATACACATTATGCACCGCGAGCGCCGTTGACGATTGTGGAAGGCACTTCAGCATTTTTGCAGCATCTTGTTGATGAACAGCGCGCGCTCGGTAAAAAAGTGGGAGTGTTAACGACCGAAGAGCGGCAATTGACTTACAGAGCAGATGCTGTGATCTCCTGTGGAAAGCGGTCAGATTTATATACAGTCGCTCGCCATTTATATGATGCGCTTCGGGCGTTCGATGAAGCTGAGGTGGACATGATCTATAGCGAATGTTTTCCTGATCATGGCATTGGTACAGCTATTATGAATCGGTTAAAAAAGGCGGCGGGATATCGGATTCTTTATGAAAAATAACCAGTCTAAACCTCCTTGGACTTGCATATGTTACCAATAGGCAAGTCCGGGGAGGGTGGGAGATGAAGGAATTAGTTGGTGAACTGGTGACATTGTGCATGGTGGCATTTGCATTGGGCATGGACGCATTTTCGATTGGATTGGGAATGGGTTTTTTTCGTTTGCGTGTTAAGCAAATGTTTCATATAGGATTTACCATCGGCCTCTTTCACGTGCTAATGCCGATGCTAGGAATGTTTGTGGGGCGTCTTCTGTCTGAGCAATTTGGGGCGATTGCCACTTATGTCGGCGGCGGACTCCTGCTTATACTAGGCTTGCAAATGATTGTCACTTCCTTAAAGCGAGAAAGTGATCCGCTGATTTCGCCGGTCGGGATAGGTTTAGTTTTTTTTGCCTTGAGCGTCAGCCTCGACAGCTTTTCGGTCGGTCTGAGTCTCGGTATTTACGGAGCCCGCACGCTATTAACGATTCTGCTGTTTGGTTTTTTTAGCATGGTTCTTACATGGCTTGGCTTATTGCTGGGAAGCCGCTTTCAGCGCTGGCTTGGCATTTATGGGGAATTGTTGGGCGGCAGCATTCTGCTAGTATTCGGTTTAAAGCTGATGATTCCCTTTGGATAAGGCAGCTATATGGGGATGTAACTTCATGCCTTAGCATGTACATAATGGAGTTTGGGCCGCTTTTCACGGTCAAATGAGCGAAAAACGCCGCTTTACAGAACCATGGATGGATCTGAAAGCGGCGTTTTTTAGACTTTTGTCATTTGTTTGCGGGGCCGAGATCTGCCAGCAGACTCACCTTCGTCTGCTGATGGTCTGGAGACGATTCGTCCCATTCTCCTATATTTATATAGTAGCAATCTTTTTTGCACTATACTTTAGAAAAAGAATTCTATTATAATAATGCTATACAGGCCTTACCAACGAGGAGGGTATTATGTCGATTCATGTACTTTTTGTCTGTACGGGGAATACGTGCCGAAGTCCAATGGCTGAAGCTCTATTAAGGAACAAGCAACTGCCGGATGTCCAAGTGAAATCCGCAGGCTTATTTGCTATGGAAGGGAGCGACGCCTCTGACTATGCGAAATTGGTATTAACAGAAAAAGGAATTGATATGGCTCATTGTTCTTCGTTTCTAAAAAAAGAAGATGTGGACTGGGCTACGTATATTTTTACCATGACAACTGGGCACAAACAGCAGCTGATGGAACGATTTCCGGAGGCAAAGGACAAAACCTTTACAATTAAGGAATTTGTTTTAGGACAAGAAGGGGATGTAGTCGATCCGTTCGGGGGCTCTGTTGAGGTTTATCGCCGGACGAGAGAGGAGTTGGATCAATTGATCGATCAGCTCATTCAAAAGCTATAATGGGATATTTGAGGGGGATATAGGCCATGAGTGAGAAAAAGAAATACGGGTTTAGCCTGCGATTAAAGCTTGTTGTGTTTACGACCATTTTGGCCGTTATTACGTATTCTACAAGCGCATTCTTTATTTATGTACTTTATGATCTAATGTTCAGTACGTTTGATAAGAGTTTGTTTACGATTGTGATCCTATTGCTCGGTATTTTCTGGTCAGGACTTTTGGCGTATATCGCTTCAGGTTTTATTACGCGTCCGCTGCATCAGTTAGAGCAGGCGGCGATTAAAGCAGCAAATGGAAAAATTGATGAAGATGTGCCGCTAGCTAAATCGGATGACGAGATACGGGCATTGGGAGTCGCTTTTAATGAAATGTTAAGAAATTTGCGAATGATGGTCCGCAATATTGAAGAAAACTTTGCCCATACAAACGAAAAGGTAGTCGAAATTACCGATGCCTCAAGCGTGGCAGTCGAGCGCTCAGAAAGCATAGCCCGAACGATTGAGGAAATTTCCAAAGGGGCGACCGACTCGGCTGTTTCGATGCAGACAACCGCCGAATCAGTGGAAGATGTGTTGAAGATCGCCAATGAAGTTCAGCAAAAAGCAAAGCAATCAGAGCAATTGGCCGTTGATATGGTCGACACTCTTCATAAGAGCAAAGAAGTCATTGATTCACTTGTAACAGGCATTCAACATTTAGCCCAAAATAATCAGGCTTCGTTAAATGCGGTACGGCGCCTTGAGCAGCATGCCAAAAAAGTCGAGAATATCATTTTGCTTGTTGGTGATATTGCGGGTCAAACGAATTTATTAGCTTTAAATGCTTCCATTGAGGCGGCGCGTGCTGGCGAACATGGAAAGGGCTTCGCTGTGGTTGCGGAAGAGGTGCGGAAGCTGGCTGATGAAAGCGCGCGGGCCGTGCAGGGCATTTCTGAGCTGATCAAAAATATTCAAAAAGAAGTCGTTCACGTGGTCGCGCAAATTGATGAGCAGGTGACCGCTGCCAATGAAGAAGCTGCAAAAGGAAACGATACAAATGAAGCAATTATGAAGATGACTCATTCGATTCATGAAGTGGCTAATTCCGTTCATCAAATTGCGGAATTGGTGAAGGAACAAATGCGGCATATTGAAAAAACGTCCATCCAATCTCAGGAGGTAGCAGCGATTGCTGAAGAAACATCAGCCGGAGCGCTTGAAGTGACGGCTGCCACACAGGAACAAGCCGCAATGATTAACCATGTGAATGAGCTTGTCAGCCAGTTAGCGGAGCAAGCGCAAAAATTAAAAAATACGATTGATCGTTTTTGTGCAAGATAAGTGAATGGATGAGAAGAATATCAAATGGGTCGTCCGTATGAACGGATCCGTCTGCTTGACAGGCGGCGCTTATCGTTCGGGAACAGAAAGAGAAAGGCAGCAAAGCTGATGGAGGGCCCATGCCTTTTAAGCGGCATCCATATAGACTTCTTATGATGCCCTGTGTTTTAGGATGGAAATTTGTTTCGTAAAAGAGCATAATAAGTGTTAAAAGCGGTAGACAAAGTCCACTTTGACTTTGTCTACCGTCATTTTGAGCATCAGCCGGTCTTGAAAACGCCTCACAGACAAGGAACGAAACCGCCCATCGAACAAAAAAACATTCATGGGTGGACGAGCAAGGCTGGCGACATACGATGACAGCGTTTGTCAACAGCCTGAATAAGTTAATGAAAAAGTCGCTTTTTATCGTTACAATGGAAGGAAAGAGAAAAAGGAGGAAAACAACATGAAAGTAGCCATTGCGTCTGACCACGGCGGAGTAGCCATTCGCCAAGAAATTAAAAAGCTTATGGAGGAAATGGAAATCGAATATATCGATTTGGGATGCGAATGCGGCAGTTCTGTCGATTATCCCGATTATGCCATTCCGGTGGCTGAAAAGGTGGCGAGCGGCGAAGTCGATCGCGGTATTTTAATTTGTGGAACAGGAATCGGGATGTCGATTGCCGCCAATAAAGTAAAAGGAGTGCGGTGCGCCCTTGTTCACGACGTATATAGCGCGAAAATGACGCGAGAACATAACGACAGCAACATATTAGCAATGGGAGAACGGGTCATCGGGCCAGGTTTGGCGAGGGAGATTGCGAAAGTATGGCTGACAACAGAATTCGCAGGAGGACGCCATGCGAATCGCGTGAATAAAATCCATCAATATGAGCAGACACATCTGTAACGGAGGAGGAGACGGATCATGCTTTCACAATGGAAGCAGCAATGGCAAGCGATTTTGAGCGAATTTCGCCAGCAGGTTCCTCTCTCTTCTGAGCATCTCCTTGTCATTGGCTGCAGCACGAGTGAAGTAATTGGGCAAAAAATTGGAACAGCAGGCACAAAAGAAGTAGCAGAAATGATTTTTGCTGAATTGCAACAATGGCGCGCTCAATCGGGAATCCAGCTTGCTTTTCAATGCTGTGAGCATTTAAATCGCGCGCTCGTTGTTGAACGAGAAACCGCATTGGCGAAAAATTTGGAAATTGTCTCCGTTGTTCCGGTCGCTTCGGCCGGGGGAGCGATGGCGGAATATGCGTACAATCATATGAAGGATCCAGTCGTTGTCGAATTTATTAAAGCGGATGCAGGCATCGACATTGGCGATACATTCATCGGCATGCATTTAAAGCATGTAGCTGTTCCCGTCCGTACTTCCATTCGTGAAATTGGTCGTGCTCATGTGACATTGGCGAAGACAAGACCGAAATTAATCGGTGGAGATCGGGCGGTCTATTTCAAGGAAAACACGAATGCTTCATATCAATCTTGTTGATTTTGTTCATTTTTTCTTTGAATCCTTTCCTAAAATGCTGTTAAAATAGAGGGGAATATTCCGATATCTCGAAAAAAGGAGGAGCTTGTGATGAACCACTTGCCACAACAAGATCCACAAGTATTTCAAGCGATTCAAGATGAATTAAAAAGACAACAAACAAAAATTGAGCTGATTGCGTCTGAAAATTTTGTCAGTCCCGCTGTAATGGAAGCGCAAGGATCGGTATTAACCAATAAATATGCAGAGGGATATCCGGGCCGCCGTTATTATGGAGGCTGCGAATATGTTGATGTTGTCGAGGATTTAGCGCGTGAACGGGCAAAACAATTATTTGGTGCCGAGCATGCGAACGTTCAGCCTCATTCCGGTGCACAAGCGAACATGGCGGTATATTTCACCGTATTAAATCACGGAGATACGGTTTTAGGTATGAATTTATCCCATGGAGGACATTTGACGCACGGAAGCCCAGTGAATTTTAGCGGAATTCAGTACAACTTTGTTGAATATGGAGTAGACCCGGAAACTCACCGAATCAACTATGACGATGTATTGGAAAAAGCGCGCTTACATAAGCCAAAGCTCATCGTAGCCGGTGCCAGCGCCTATCCGCGCGAGATTGACTTTGCGCGATTCCGTGAAATTGCTGATGAAGTCGGAGCGTATTTGATGGTCGACATGGCTCATATCGCGGGTCTTGTTGCGGCAGGTCTTCATCCCAATCCTGTTCCTTATGCTCATTTCGTAACAACGACAACGCATAAAACGTTGCGCGGGCCACGCGGCGGTATGATCCTTTGCAAAGAAGAGTTTGCTAAGCAAATCGATAAAGCGATTTTCCCTGGCATTCAAGGCGGACCATTAATGCATGTTATTGCTGCAAAGGCTGTCGCATTAGGCGAGGCGTTGAATGATAGCTTTAAGGAATATGCCCAAAACATTATCAACAACGCTTCACGTTTGGCAGAAGCGTTAGTGAAGGAAGGATTCACGCTTGTATCAGGAGGAACGGACAATCATCTTTTACTCGTTGATTTACGTTCGCTTGGATTAACAGGAAAAGTCGCTGAGAAAGTTCTTGATGAAATCGGCATTACCGTCAATAAAAATACGATTCCATACGATCCGGAGAGCCCATTTGTCACAAGCGGCATCCGCATCGGCACAGCAGCTGTTACAAGCCGCGGCTTTGGCCTTGCTGAAATGGATGAAATTGCAAGCATTATTGCCCTTGCCCTTAAAAATGTAGATAATGAAGAAAAGCAAGCAGAAGCACGCGAGCGTGTAGCGGCATTAACTGAAAAATTCCCGCTTTATGCATAGTCTCATTCATGCCTCGTATCTTTTTCAAAGATACGAGGCAATTTTTTAATCATTCATGACTGTTATTGAACAGATGTCATTTTTTCGGTAAAATATAAAGAAGTGCAACATGAAAAAAAGAGGAGAAGAGACTATGGGCAAAGTATACGTATTTGATCACCCCCTTATTCAACATAAACTTACATATATCAGGGACAAGCAAACAGGTACAAAGGAGTTTCGTGAATTAGTCGAAGAAGTAGCGACATTGATGGCTTTTGAAATTACACGCGATCTTCCGCTGGAGGAAGTGGAAATCGAAACGCCGGTCAGCAAAGCGAAATCCAAAGTTATTTCCGGGAAAAAGTTGGGGATTATCCCAATTTTGCGCGCGGGAATTGGCATGGTGGATGGCATTTTAAAGCTAATCCCAGCTGCAAAGGTCGGCCATATTGGGCTGTATCGTGATCCAGAAACATTAAAGCCGGTCGAGTATTATGTCAAGCTTCCGACAGACGTAGAAGAGCGCGATTTTATTGTCGTGGATCCGATGCTGGCAACAGGAGGCTCAGCCGTTGAAGCCATTCATTCATTAAAAAAGCGCGGAGCGAAACACATTAAGTTCATGTGTTTAATCGCTGCTCCTGAGGGGGTTGAGGCGGTCAAAAAGGCGCATCCGGATGTTGATATTTACATTGCCGCACTTGATGAAAAATTAAATGATCACGGCTATATTGTTCCAGGGCTTGGAGATGCAGGAGACCGACTATTTGGAACGAAATAGTATATTTTGTTAAACGCTGAGCATGCTAACATGGGTGCTTGGCGTTTTTTTCATATGAAGCAAAAGTGACGCGGGAATTGCTCTACTTTTATAAACGAATTTTCGATTTAGTTGGCTTCAATGCTCGCTTATCTAGGGGAATACAATGAAAAGAGCGGCCGTGTAGCCGATTGAAAAGTAGAATCCTCATTTTTTAAAGGTCGGAGGCAAGCGGCTATCCAGATGATTTATCGCTTTTTCCTATGAGGAGATTCCTTCCATCACCAAGTTTAATATGGAAGAAGGGTCTAATCGCTTTTGCAAGAAATGCATTTTTCGCAATGGTTTTAGAGGAACGACAAACCCTCAGGTTCCGCGTGAAAAGGGAGCAGATTCGCAGAAATGAAGGAAAAATTTGATAGTGAAAAATATAAATATTATATTATACAATAACAATATGAAAAATAAATGAGGAAATGTCACAAAATATTAATAATTTATTTGAATTTATTGGCTAAACACGTTGACATTGGACGATGCCTATTGTATGCTTACAGGGGATATAATGATAAGGTTTTCACGAGGTTTATCTACAAAAACTTTTACCATAAGGATGTATGTGTATGCGTCCAAAACAGCGCCATCCCCTTCAAGCGATCGGTCTCATGTCCGGGATCGTATCCCAGCTAGTTGGTTCGATTTTGATAGGGATTTTTGGCGGGAAATGGATTGACGAAAAGCTTGGCACGGAGCCTATCTTTCTTGTTGTAGGGCTTCTGATTGGTCTTGCGGCAGGCATATATGCGATGTTTCGCTTGATTCGTCAATATTTCCCAGAGGAGTAAAGGCATGCAGCAAATGTTCTTAAGACAGCAAAAATACATATTTTATCTATTGTCTCTTTACACGCTAGGCTGGGGCTTTACAAGCTATAAAACCGTTTTCTTAAGCTTGATTTTAGGAACGGTGATCAGTCTGTTTTTGTTGTGGAGTCTAGTCCGGAAAGTCGAAAAATTCGGACGAGCGGTCGCTCAAAGCCAAAAGGTCCGCTCGCTCGGAACGTTTTCGCGCTTAGCGGCCGCTGTCTTGGCTGCGGCGATTGCCATCGAATATCCGCAATATTTCTCCATCATTCCTGTTACGATAGGATTAATGACATCCTATTTTGTCATTATGATAGATTTTCTTCTTTTTCGAAAGTTTTGCCAAATTGAGAAAGAGAGGTGATTACGATGCATCATGAAGCTCCAATTGTTGAATTTTTAGGCCTTACTTTTAACTTGGCTAACGTTTTAATGATCACGATTACAGCGATCATTGTTTTTTTGATAGCGGTTTTAGCCACACGCAATTTATCGATGAGGCCGACAGGGATGCAAAACTTCATAGAGTGGGTTATGGATTTTGTAAAGGGGATTATTCAAAGCAACATGGATTGGAAAACCGGAGGTCGCTTCCATATACTTGGAATGACATTAATTATGTACATTTTTGTAGCTAATATGCTAGGTCTTCCGTTCTCAGTAGTGGTTGATGGAAAGTTATGGTGGAAGTCTCCGACTGCTGATCCAGTTGTTACACTTACACTTGCAATCATGGTTGTAGCTCTGTCACACTATTATGGTATTAAAATAAATGGCTTTAACCATTATGCCAAAGGCTTCGTTTCCCCAATGTGGATTTTATTCCCACTTAAAATCATTGAAGAATTCGCTAATACGTTGACGCTTGGGCTTCGTCTCTATGGGAACATTTTTGCGGGTGAAATTCTGCTTAGCTTGCTCGCGGGAGGATTAGCAACAGGCTTTGCCGGAACCGTTATAGCTATTGTTCCTACACTAGTATGGCAAGGGTTTAGTATTTTTGTAGGAGCGATCCAAGCATTCATTTTCACAATGTTAACAATGGTTTATATGGCACACAAAGTGAGTCATGACCATTAAAAATATACTAAAAAATTATAGTTAAAAAATCTCAAACACATAAATGTTAAGAAGGAGGACTTTTTATGGGTGTATTAGCAGCTGCAATTGCTATCGGTTTAGCTGCACTTGGTGCAGGTATTGGTAACGGTTTAATCGTATCTCGTACAGTGGAGGGGATTGCTCGCCAACCAGAGGCGCGCGGTATGCTTCAAACGACAATGTTTATCGGTGTTGCGTTAGTAGAGGCAATTCCAATTATCGCAGTTGTTATTGCCTTCATGGTTTTAGGACGATAAGCATCTACTTTTGAAGGCCTGATTTGTTGCTAGTAGTTTAAAGACAAAAAGCCGCTAGCAATGAACTCTTTATGTTTGTGAAAATATGGCTAATTAAAATCAGCATGAGCTCCAATCGTTCAAAAATGGCGAAGATCATTCCATGAGAACCTTCGCCATTCCTTTATGTACATTACATCTAAACCCTTACATTTTATGGGGAGTTTAGCGGCTGAAGGGAGTGAAAGGCGATGTTAATAAGTATAGATACATTTTTGTTGGGTGCTGCTGGGCAAGAAGGTGTCAATACAGGTGATATAATCTTCCAATTGTTAGTTTTTGTGATCTTATTAGCATTGCTCCGGAAATTTGCGTTTGGTCCATTAATGGGCATTATGAAACAACGCGAAGAGCATATTGCTAATGAAATTGAACAAGCAGAAAAACACCATCAAGAGGCGAAAAAGCTTGCGGAAGAGCAGCGGGCATTTATGAAGCAATCGCGTCAGGAAGCGCAAGCATTAATTGAAAATGCTCGCAAGCTTGGCGAAGAGCAAAAAGAGCAAATTATCGCAGCGGCTCGTGAGGAAGCCGAGCGTTTAAAAGAAGCGGCGAAAAAAGAAATCGAGCGCGAAAAAGAGCAGGCGGTTGCTGCGTTGCGTGAGCAAGTGGCATCTTTATCTGTATTGATTGCATCAAAAGTCATTGAAAAAGAATTAAGCGAGCAAGATCAAGCGAAGCTGATCAATGAATATATCCAAGAGGTAGGAGAAGGGCGATGAGCAAAGAAGTCGTAGCAAAGCGTTATGCGTTAGCTCTTTTTCAAATCGCCAATGAACAGCAGCTCCTTGATCAGTTTGAAGAAGAAATCCGTGTGATTCAGCAAGTGTTTGCTGCACAGCCGGAATTTCTGTCCGTATTGACTCATCCGAAGCTCTCGATAGACAAGAAAAAGGCGTTAATCAAAGAAGTGTTTGCTACACTGTCAACGCCTTTGCAAAATACGCTTCAGTTGCTGCTTGATCGCCATCGTATCGACATTGTCGAGTCACTGGCGGATGAATTTATTGCACTTGCAAATGAAGCGCGCGGCGCGGAAGAAGCAACGGTATATTCTGTCCGGCCGCTAACGGAAGATGAGAAACAGGCGCTTTCGCAAGTATTTGCAGCGAAGGTGGGCAAAGCAACCCTTCACATTCAAAACATCATTGATCCAAGCTTAATTGGCGGTGTGAAGCTGCGTATCGGCAATCGCATTTATGACGGAAGCGTCAGCGGAAAATTAGAACGACTTCAACGTCAGCTTATTGGCTAAAGATTTATAGATAGGGGTGAAATGCATGAGCATCAGAGCTGAAGAAATTAGCGCGCTGATAAAAAAGCAAATTGAAAGCTATCAGTCTGAAATCAAAGTGAGCGATGTAGGTACAGTAATCCAAGTTGGTGACGGTATCGCGCGCGCACATGGCCTTGACAATGTCATGTCAGGGGAGCTCGTTGAATTTGCAAATGGTGTCATGGGAATGGCACTGAACCTTGAAGAAAACAATGTAGGTATCGTTATCTTAGGTCCGTATACAGATATTAAAGAAGGCGATGAAGTTCGTCGGACAGGCCGTATTATGGAGGTTCCTGTTGGTGAAGCATTGATCGGCCGTGTCGTCAACCCATTAGGACAGCCGGTAGACGGATTAGGACCGATTGCAACAACGGAGACTCGTCCAATCGAAAGCCCGGCACCTGGGGTTATGGATCGTAAATCAGTACATGAGCCATTACAAACAGGTATTAAAGCGATTGACGCACTTGTTCCAATCGGCCGCGGTCAGCGCGAGTTAATTATCGGAGACCGTCAAACAGGTAAAACATCGGTTGCGATCGATACGATTCTGAACCAAAAAGACCAAAACATGATTTGTATCTATGTAGCAATCGGACAAAAAGAATCAACGGTTCGTAACGTTGTTGAAACATTGCGCAAGCATGGCGCGTTAGAGTACACAATCGTTGTCACTGCTTCTGCTTCGCAACCGGCTCCATTGCTATTCCTAGCTCCATACGCTGGGGTATCAATGGGAGAATACTTCATGTATAAAGGAAAGCATGTGCTTGTCGTATATGATGATTTATCGAAGCAAGCGGCCGCTTACCGTGAGCTTTCCCTATTATTGCGCCGTCCTCCAGGCCGTGAAGCGTATCCAGGGGACGTATTCTACTTGCATTCTCGCCTTTTAGAGCGTGCGGCGAAATTAAGCGATGCAAAAGGAGCAGGATCTTTGACTGCATTGCCGTTCGTTGAAACACAAGCAGGGGACATTTCTGCCTATATTCCGACGAACGTTATCTCAATCACAGACGGACAAATTTTCTTGCAATCTGACTTATTCTTCTCTGGTGTGCGTCCGGCAATCAACGCGGGTCTTTCCGTTTCTCGCGTAGGTGGTTCTGCGCAAATTAAAGCGATGAAAAAAGTAGCGGGTACGCTTCGTCTTGACTTAGCTGCGTATCGTGAGCTTGAAGCATTCGCGCAATTCGGTTCAGACCTCGACAAAGCGACACAAGCCAAGCTTGCTCGTGGTGCGCGCACAGTTGAAGTGTTAAAGCAAGGGTTGCACGAACCGCTTCCAGTAGAAAAACAAGTGGCTATCATTTACGCATTAACACGCGGATTCTTAGATGATATTCCGGTTGAAGATATTCGTCGTTTTGAGAAAGAATTCTTTACATGGCTTGATCAAAACGGCCAGCACATTCTTGATCATATTCGCACGACAAAAGATCTTCCAAGCGAGGAAGATCTCAACAAAGCGATCGAAGAGTTCAAGAAAACATTTGTTGTTTCTGAATAAAAGGCGGCAGGAGCAGAAGGGGCGTGAAGCCTTCTGTTCCTTGTCTCTATCAATAGATTCAGCGCAAAAAAGGTGGTGAAAACCTTTGGCATCATTACGCGATATTAAAACGCGAATCAACTCGACGAAGAAAACAAGCCAAATTACAAAGGCGATGGAGATGGTTTCCGCTTCAAAACTGCATCGCGCTGAAACCAATGCGAAATCGTTTGTTCCTTATATGGAAAAAATTCAAGAGGTTGTCGCAAACATTTCATTAGGCAGTTCAGTCAATCACCCGATGCTAGTGAAACGTCCTGTCAAAAAGACGGGCTATTTGGTTATTACATCTGATCGCGGATTAGCTGGTGCATACAATAGCAACATTCTTCGAACGGTTTATCAAACCATTCAGGAGCGTCATAAATCGACAGATGAATATGCGATCATTGCCATTGGCCGTATGGGCTTGAACTTTTTCCAAAAGCGCAATATCCCGGTTGTTTTACACATTACCGGATTGCCAGATCAGCCATCATTTGCTGATATAAAGCGAATTGCCAGCCAAACAGTAGGCATGTTTGCTGACGGTACGTTTGACGAGCTATATATGTATTACAACCATTTCGTAAGCGCGATTCAACAAGATGTAACGGAAAGAAAGCTTTTGCCGCTTACGGATTTAGTGGCTGAGAAAAAACGAACATCTTATGAATTTGAGCCGTCACAAGAAGAAATTTTGGAAGTGCTTTTGCCGCAATATGCCGAAAGTTTGATCTATGGGGCATTGTTAGATGCCAAAGCAAGTGAGCATGCGGCGCGCATGACGGCAATGAAAAATGCGACTGATAATGCAAAAGAACTTATTCGTACGCTTACACTTTCATATAACCGTGCCCGTCAGGCAGCGATTACGCAAGAAATTACGGAAATCGTGGCAGGAGCTAATGCGCTGCAATAACCAGCTGCGTCGGTGCATGCGTCAGAGAGACGTTCAAGTAGCAAGTTAGGAGGGAAAACGGATGACAAAAGGACGCGTTCTTCAAATTATGGGTCCAGTTGTAGACGTAAAGTTCGAAAGCGGACATCTTCCTGCGATTTACAACGCCCTTAAAATCCAACATAAAGCGCGCAACGAAAATGAAGTCGATATTGACTTAACATTAGAAGTGGCCCTTCACCTTGGCGACGATACTGTTCGTACGATTGCGATGGCTTCTACGGACGGTCTCATTCGTGGCATGGAAGTCATTGACACAGGGGCGCCAATTTCCGTGCCTGTCGGTGATGTGACACTTGGCCGCGTATTCAACGTATTGGGAGAGCCAATTGATTTAGATGGAGAAATTCCGGCGGATGCACGCCGCGATTCCATTCATAAACAAGCACCAAAATTTGAACAGCTTTCCACTCAAGTAGAAATCCTTGAAACAGGAATTAAAGTTGTCGACCTTCTTGCACCATACATCAAAGGTGGAAAAATCGGTCTGTTCGGTGGTGCCGGTGTAGGTAAAACGGTATTAATCCAAGAGCTTATCAACAACATCGCTCAAGAGCACGGTGGTATCTCGGTATTCGCGGGCGTCGGTGAGCGCACTCGTGAAGGTAACGACCTTTATCATGAAATGAAGGATTCCGGCGTTATTAACAAAACGGCGATGGTGTTCGGACAAATGAACGAGCCGCCTGGTGCGCGTATGCGCGTAGCATTGACAGGTTTGACAATGGCGGAATATTTCCGTGACGAGCAAGGGCAAGACGTGTTGTTCTTCATTGATAACATTTTCCGTTTCACGCAAGCGGGTTCCGAGGTTTCGGCGCTATTAGGACGCATGCCGTCTGCGGTAGGTTATCAGCCAACGCTTGCGACAGAGATGGGCCAATTACAAGAGCGGATTACATCAACTGCTGTTGGTTCAGTAACATCGATTCAAGCGATTTACGTACCAGCGGACGACTATACAGACCCAGCTCCAGCAACCACGTTCGCACACTTAGATGCGACAACGAACTTGGAGCGTAAATTGTCTGAGATGGGGATTTATCCTGCGGTAGACCCGCTTGCTTCGACATCTCGCGCGCTTTCGCCAGAAATCGTTGGTGAAGAGCACTACCAAGTGGCGCGTAAAGTGCAACAAACGTTGCAGCGCTACAAAGAATTGCAAGATATTATCGCCATTCTTGGTATGGATGAGCTTTCTGACGAGGATAAACTTGTGGTTCAGCGCGCTCGCCGTATTCAATTCTTCTTATCACAAAACTTCCACGTTGCGGAGCAATTTACAGGTCAGCCAGGTTCTTATGTGCCTGTAAAAGAAACCGTTCGCGGTTTCAAAGAAATTTTGGAAGGAAAATACGACCATCTTCCAGAAGATGCGTTCCGTCTTGTAGGCCGCATTGAGGAAGTAGTGGAAAAAGCGAAACAAATGGGCGTAGAA
This sequence comes from Anoxybacillus sp. B2M1, assembly GCF_001634265.1. Lineage (NCBI taxonomy): Bacteria > Bacillati > Bacillota > Bacilli > Caryophanales > Anoxybacillaceae > Anoxybacillus > Anoxybacillus sp. B2M1. The sequence continues at coordinate 2,809,155 of NZ_CP015435.1, forward strand.
GTCTAATTTAGGGACATAGGAGGCTTTTGTGATGAAGACGATTAAAGTCAATGTAGTTACTCCTGATGGCCCGGTGTATGAAGCGGACGTTGAAATGGTCAGCACGAAGGCAAAAAGCGGAGAGCTCGGCATTCTGCCGGGGCACATTCCGCTTGTTGCTCCGCTTGAGATCGGTTCAATACGCTTAAAAAAAGACGGAAAAACAGAACTTATCGCAGTCAGCGGCGGCTTTCTAGAAGTTCGTCCCGACAAAGTAACCGTGCTCGCGCAAGCAGCAGAAAAAGCGGAAGACATTGATGTAGTTCGCGCACAAGCAGCAAAAGAACGGGCAGAAAGACGTTTGGAGGCCAAACAGGATCATATTGACTTCAAACGCGCCGAGCTTGCTTTAAGACGAGCGATCAATCGGTTAGAGATAGCTGGAAAACGTTAAAGGCAGGGGAGTTCCCTGCCTTTAGGCTGTAGACAAAGCCAACGTTGACTTTGTCTACAAACATTTTATCCATCATTCATTCAAGGTTGAAAACGCTTGGCAGGCAAAGAATGAAACCAAGTGAAGATGCAAAGTCGAACAAAAACATTCATGAGCGGATGAGCGAGTTCAGTAACGCGAAATGAAAGCGTTTGCGAAAGTTTGGACAGGAGATTTTCTCCTGTTTTTATTTATTTGAAAAATAAAAATATTTATTATTGGCAAGACTGGGCGGTCTGTCGACACTTCTGGATATAAATGTTATAATGATAACGATTACAAATTTTCATTTTTTTATATTTTTGTTCAATTGTTATTTATCAGAAAAAAAGGAGGCGAATGAAGCATTGCTCAATGTCTATTTGAATAATTATTTAATCGTCTTTGTGTTTTTATGTCTTGGAATTTTGCTCCCAATGGTTGCTTTGACCGCAGGGCGAATTTTGCGTCCCCATGCTCCTAACGATGCAAAACAGACTACTTATGAGAGTGGAATTGAACCCTTTCACGATTCGCATATTCAATTTAATGTACGCTACTACATTTTTGCTCTGTTGTTTGTCATTTTTGATGTAGAAACGGTATTTTTGTATCCTTGGGCTGTTGCTTACAATCGCCTTGGTTTATTTGCGTTGATTGAAATGCTTATTTTTGTAGCCATGCTTGTGATTGGACTTGCATATGCTTGGAAGAAGAAGGTGTTAAAATGGACATAAAATTGTTAAATGTTCCAGAAGAGGAAATGGAAGAATTAAGACGAAATGTTTTTTTAACAACCCTTGAGCAATTGAAGGCTTGGGCGCGCAGCAATTCGCTATGGCCTCTAACCTTTGGGCTCGCTTGCTGTGCCATCGAGATGATGGGAGTAGGATCCTCCCATTACGATTTGGATCGATTTGGCTCCTTTTTCCGTACGTCTCCCCGCCAATCTGACGTCATGATTGTATCGGGAACCGTAACGAAAAAGATGGCGCCGATCGTTCGCCGCTTATATGACCAAATGCCGGAACCGAAATGGGTGATCGCCATGGGGTCCTGTGCGACGGCGGGCGGTCCTTATGTCAAATCCTACTGTGTAGTGAAAGGCGTGGATCAGATTGTTCCGGTAGATGTGTATATCCCGGGCTGTCCACCAAATCCGGCCGCATTAATTTACGGAATTAATAAATTAAAAGAAAAGATTCGCTACGAAGCAAAGACGGGGAAGAAGGTGCTGTAATAGATGAGCGATGAGAAAGATTTACAGCAGCTTAAAAAGGAAGCAGCGGAACGGGCCAAACGATTGGCGCGTGAACGGATGGCAGCAAAGGAGCAAGCGGAGAAAACATCTAAAGAAGATACAGCAGAGCTTCCCTTAGAAAAGCTTCCATCGCATGAGGAAGAAGGCAAGCCTATATCTGAGGAAAGAGACGCCCTAGAGCTAGCGAAGAAAAAGGCGGCAGCAGCAGCGAAGGCGAAAGCGGCGGCGTTGGCGAAGCAAAAGGCACAAGAGCCGTCATCGGAAGTGCCAGAGGGAGACGCCCGAGAGCTAGCGAAGAAAAAGGCGGCAGCAGCGGCGAAGGCGAAAGCGGCGGCGTTGGCGAAACAGCAAGGTGATGGCAGTGATCATGAACAGGATCTTGCCAAAGAAAAAGCAAAAGCGATTGCTGCAGCGAAAGCAAAAGCAGCGGCAGCAGCGAAGGCAAAAGCGGCAGCAGGAGCAGCCGAAACCGCCAAGCCGGAGGAAACTCCATCGCCGAATCAACCGCTTCTTGATAAGTATATAAAGGTAATTCATGAGCATCTTGGGGAAGATGTCTTAGAAGCTGCCTATATTAACCGACTTTCCAAGGATGTGCCGACGCTTGTTGCCAAGAGAACGACCTATTACAAAGTCGCCCAGTTTTTAAAATATAATGAGCAACTAGGCTTCGATTATTTGTCGGAGCTCCATGGAACGGACTTTGGAACACATATGGAGGTGTATGTACATCTTTATTCTTATAAAAACGATCAGCCAGTCGCATTAAAAGTGAAGCTGGATCGCGATCATCCTGAAATTGAGTCGCTTGTTCCGCTTTGGCCAGGCGCGAATTGGCCAGAATGCGAGGCGTATGATTTGTTAGGTATTCGCTTCCAAGGACATCCCAATTTAATTCGCATCTTTTTAGGGGAAAATTGGGTCGGACATCCGCTTCGAAAAGATTATGAGCCATATGATGTGGAGGTGTAGCCGATGCTTCGAACAGAGGAAATGCTTCTTAATGTAGGCCCGCAGCATCCAAGCACACACGGCGTATTTCGTCTCGTACTTAAAATCGATGGAGAAATTATTCAAGAAGCTACACCCGTTATCGGTTATCTTCATCGAGGAACGGAAAAGTTAGCCGAGAATTTACAATATACACAAATTATCCCATATACCGATCGAATGGATTACTTATCGGCGATGACCAACAATTACGTCATTTGTCATGCTGTGGAGACGATGATGGGAATGAAAGTGCCAGATCGCGCGGAATATTTGCGGGTATTGGCGATGGAGCTCGGCAGAATTGCCAGCCATTTAGTGTGGTGGGGAACGTATTTATTAGACATTGGCGCCATTAGCCCGTTTTTATATGCTTTTCGTGAGCGGGAGATGATTATTAATCTATTAAATGAATTATCAGGCGCGCGTCTCACGTTCAATTATATGCGTGTCGGCGGTGTAAAGTGGGATGCTCCAGATGGATGGATCGAGAAAGTAAAAGAGTTTGTGCCATATATGCGGAAGCAGCTGGCAGGCTACCATGAACTGGTCACTGGAAATGAAATCTTTCGTCATCGCGTAATGGGCGTAGGGCGATATACAAAAGAAGAAGCGCTAAGCTACTCATTAAGCGGTGCGAATCTTCGATGTACAGGGGTAAAATGGGATTTGCGCAAAAACGAGCCTTACTCTATCTATGACCGATTTGATTTTGACATTCCAGTCCGTGAAGATGGCGACTGCTTTGCTCGCTATGAATGCCGCCTTGCCGAAATTGAAGAATCATTGAAAATCATTGAACAAGCATGTGAACAGTTTCCGGAAAAAGGGGAGATTATGGCGAAAGTGCCGCGCATTATTAAAGCGCCGCCAGGAGAAGCATTCGTCCGCATTGAATCCCCACGAGGAGAAATCGGCTGCTATATTGCTAGTGATGGAAAAAAAGAACCGTATCGTCTTAAGTTCCGTCGGCCATCGTTTTATAACCTGCAAATCCTTCCAAAGCTCTTAAAGGGAGAAAACATTGCGAATTTAATTGCGATTCTTGGCGCGATTGATATTGTACTTGGGGAGGTGGATGGCTGATGGAAGAATTGCTGCGTTCTGTGCCTAGTTGGACGAATCTTGCCATCTTTTTCGGACTTGGTGTTCTTTTGCTCCTCGTTGTATTAGGGTTTGTTACATATGGTATTTTAGCGGAGCGAAAAGTCATGGGGTTTATGCAAGGGAGAATTGGTCCGAATCAAGTGGGGGGAAGATGGGGGCTTTTACAGACGGTAGCGGATGTTTTAAAGCTTCTCATCAAAGAAGATACCATTCCGAAAGCAGCTGATAAGCCACTATTCATTTTAGCTCCTGTTATTGCGTTTGCTCCAGCCTTTATGGTATTAGCTACACTACCTTTTACCGATTCACTTCAATTTGCTGATATTGGTGTTGGACTTCTCTACTACATTGCTGTGTCTGGATTATCAACGATTGGCGTTTTGACGGGAGCTTGGGCGTCCAATAATAAGTATGCGCTCCTTGGAGGCATGCGGGCAGCCGCACAAATGATTTCCTACGAAATTCCACTTGTGATGTCAGTGATCGGGATTATTTTATTAACGGGAAGCTTAAATCTAAACGATATTGTGGAAGCGCAGAAGCATGTATGGTACATTTTTATTCAGCCAATTGGGTTTCTCGTTTTTCTTATTGCTTCCGTCGCCGAGTTGAATCGAACGCCGTTTGACCTACCAGAAGCCGAATCCGAGCTTGTTGCCGGCTTCCATGTTGAATACTCTGGTTTTCGTTGGGCGTTCTTTATGCTCGCAGAATATGTCTACCTTTTTGCCATGGCATCCTTGACCACTATTTTATTTTTGGGCGGTTGGCAGCCTGTGATGTTCCTTGGTTTTATTCCTGGAGCTATTTGGTTTTCACTGAAATTTAGTATCGTTGTTTTTGTGCTTATTTGGTTCCGCTCGACATTTCCGCGACTGCGAGCCGATCAGCTGATGGAATTTGGATGGAAGGTATTGCTTCCCGTTGCATTAGCCAACATTTTTATAACGGCGCTAATCAAAACGATTTTCTTCTCGTAACGAAAATAACCGGAAAAAGGGGTGTCCGTTGTGCTAGGATTAGCGAAAGGTTTAAAGTATACCCTCTCCAATTTAACGAAACAAAAGGTAACGTATGATTATCCGAATGAGCCATTGGCGCTTCCGGATCGATTTCGCGGCATTCAAAAATTTTATCCAGAAAAATGCATCGTCTGTAATCAATGTGCGGCTATTTGTCCGACGGACTGTATTCAGCTGACAGGAAAGAAGCATCCGGATCCCACTAAAAAAGGGAAAATTATTGATACGTACGATATTAATTTTGAGATCTGTATTTTGTGTGATCTCTGTACGGAAGTTTGTCCAACCGAAGCCATTGTCATGACCAATCATTTCGAGCTGGCGGAATATAGTCGTGACGCCTTGTTTAAAAACTTGGAATGGCTTGATGAAAATGATGAAAATGTGCGAAAGGGGAATAAACCGTGAGCGGTGAATATTTCGCATTTTTGGTCCTTGCGCTTGTTGCCATTTCTGGTGGTGTGCTCATGCTAAATGTGACAAAAGTGATGCATATGTTTGTTTCCTTGATTTTTACTTTTGTCAGCATCGCCGGAATATACATTCTTTTATCTGCGGAATTTGTGGCTGCTGTTCAAGTGCTGATTTATTCAGGGGCCATTACGATTATTATGCTGTTTGGCATTATGCTGACGCGCCATCAGGATGAAGGGAAAACGACAACGGGAGGATTTTGGCGAAAGGCGTTAACGGCGCTTGCTGTCTTTGCTTTTGGCGCAGCGGTATATGCTGGTATTTATCGTTTAGATTTCGGCGAGCAAGCGACGCATCTTCATGAAAAAAATGCAGAGCAAATCGGGATCGCGCTTTATTCAAAATATGTGATACCATTTGAAATTACCTCTGTGATTTTACTAGTGGCTCTTGTGGGAGCGATTGTATTAGCGAAAAAAGAAGACGAGGAGGCGAAATCATGAGTACCGTTCCTTTGTCTGCCTACCTTGTGCTCGCATTAATTTTGTTTTGTATTGGGTTATATGGGGCATTAACAAAGCGCAATACGGTCATTGTGCTAATCTGTATTGAGTTAATGCTGAATGCGGTGAATATTAATTTAGTTGCTTTTAGTAAATATGGCGTGAATCCGAGCATCACAGGACAAGTTTTCGCTTTATTTACGATCACGGTTGCGGCAGCCGAGGCGGCTGTTGGATTAGCGATTTTAATGGCGCTTTACCGCAATCGGAAGACGGTCCATATAGATGAAATGGATTCGATGAAGCATTAGTGAAGCAAGGGAAGTGTTCCGATACCATCAGTGGATGGCATGTTGAAAATGAAAAAAGGGCTATGGGCCCTTTTGATAAAGGGGATTGTGATACAATGATGGAAAACGCTTGGATCATACCGCTTTTCCCGCTTTTTTCATTCCTGATTTTGCTCGTGGCCGGAAAGAGCATGAAGGAAAGGAGCGCTTATATCGGAATAGCTGCCACGCTTCTTTCCTTTATCAGCGCAGCAATGGTGCTGATCGAACGATTTCATGAACCAACCTATCAGCTGCACCGGGAATGGCTTGCAATCGGTAAGGTCAGCATAGCCATGGGCTTTGAGATTAATGCATTGAACGCGCTTATGCTTGTTGTTGTTTCGCTTGTAAGCTTTCTTGTTCATGTTTATTCCAAAGGCTATATGCATGGAGACGACCGCTTTTCGGTGTTTTATGCTTATCTTGGATTGTTTACGTTTGCCATGCTCGGCTTAGTCATTTCTGACAATTTGCTGCAAACGTATATTTTTTGGGAGCTGGTTGGTCTTGGTTCCTTTTTGCTTATCGGCTTTTATTTTTACAAGGAAGAAGCAAAAGCAGCTGCCAAAAAAGCGTTTATTATGACGCGTATTGGCGATGTAGGTTTGCTGATTGGCATGATTTTATTGTTTTGGCAAACGGGAAGCTTTCAATATGATGATATCTTTGCTGCCGTTCAAGCAGGCAACGTTTCAGCAACGATGATAACGTTATGTGCCATTCTGATTTTTATTGGGGCGATCGGTAAATCTGGCCAGTTTCCGCTTCATACATGGCTGCCGGATGCCATGGAAGGTCCGACGCCTGTATCGGCGCTCATCCATGCCGCTACGATGGTGGCAGCTGGTGTGTATCTCGTAGCATCGCTATTCCCGCTTTATGAAGCAAGTGAAACAGCGATGCTTACCGTGGCGGTTGTTGGCGGTTTTACCGCTATTTTTGCCGCGTCTATTGGCCTTGTACAAACAGATATCAAACGAGTGCTCGCATATTCAACCGTGAGCCAGCTCGGTTATATGATGCTGGCGCTTGGCTCTGGGGGATATGTGGCGGGAGTTTTTCATTTAACGACACATGCGTTTTTTAAAGCCTTGTTGTTTCTTGCTGCTGGCAGTGTCATTCATGCTGTGCACACGCAAGATATTGAGAAGATGGGCGGCCTTTGGCGCAAGCTGCCGTTGACCGCGCCATTGTTTTTGATTGGAACGCTAGCCATTAGCGGAGTTCCGCTATTGTCCGGGTTTTTTAGTAAGGATGAGATTTTAGCGGCTGCATGGATGCATGGGCATGTCGTCTTATTTTGGATTGCTGTAGTCGCCGCTTTTTTCACCGCCTTTTATATGTTCCGCCTCTTTTTCCTTGTGTTTAGCGGTGACGGGCGCAGTGAAGCGGGCGATGTTCATGAATCTCCGGCAACGATGACATGGCCTATGATCGTTCTCGGCATCCTGTCCATTGCCGCTGGATATGTAAATACACCGTGGTTTGGCCCATTCCTTGGCGACTTTTTAACAGGTGAATCCGCTCCTTCGCATGAAGAAGCTCCTTTATGGATCATGATCGTTGCCACAGCTGTATCGCTCGCCGGCATTTATCTCGCATGGCTGATGTACGGAAAGCGTTCGCTGGCACGGGATTGGCTTAGCTCCAAAAATTCGCTTACATATAACGTACTGCTGAATAAGTATTATGTCGACGAGTTTTATCGCATGACCGTTGGTTATATGGTGAAAGTATTGAGCCTGTTTTTGCAGTATCTCGACCGCTTTATTGTTGAAGGCTTCGCCAATGTGCTGGCTGCTTTCATACGGGCGATCGGCACAGCGGGATCGAAATGGCAAAATGGACAGGTTCAATGGTATGGGGCGGTTACGTTTATCGGCTTGACGGTTCTGATCGTCATTCTCGCGTTTACGGGGGGGTATCTATAATGAACGAGACGTACTTCCTGTCATTGCTTATTTTTTCCCCATTGCTTGGCATGATTTTACTAGCCTTTGTACCAAAGGAGCAGGAGCAAACGATCAAATGGCTTGGTGTGTTGGGGACATTGCCATCGCTTATTTTAGCACTGTTTGCTTTTAGTCAATACTTAGGTGGATATGACTTAAACCGTTTAGCGGAAAAGCATGCCTGGATTCAGTTCGGGAAGTTTGCTTTTCTGTCCAGCTCAACGTTTACCGTGGATTACGAGCTGACGGTTGATGGTTTAGGGCTTGTCATGATGGTGCTGACCGCGCTGCTAGCAACGCTGGCGGCCATTGCCTCCATTCATATAAAAAAAGAGTGGAAAGGCTATTTTATGCTGTTTCTATTGCTCGAGATCGGCATGCTAGGTGTATTTGCTGCCGGAAATTTAATCTTGTTCTTTATTTTCTTCGAACTGACGCTTGTTCCGATGTTCTTTTTAATCGGGAAATGGGGCTATTTCGAAAAAGAAAGAGCCGCATACAGCTATTTGATCTATAACGGAATCGGCTCGGCCATTTTGTTGCTTGTCATTTTAATTTTATTTGCGCGCACAGGGACATCCAACATTGCGCTACTAAAAGAAATGCTTCACAATCCGCAAGCAGCAGCCCAGATGATTGCGCCGATCTCGACGGATTTGCGATACGGCTTATTGGTTGCCTTGCTCGTCGCTTTTGGCGTTAAATTGCCGATTGTGCCGCTTCATAGCTGGATGTTGCGAGTCCATGTGCAGGCGCCTCCAGCGATTGTCATGCTGCATTCAGGTGTGCTACTGAAAATTGGCGCGTTCGGTTTGATTCGTTTTGGCATGGGATTATTTCCTGAGCAATTTCATCGGCTGGCGGCGGTGATTGCGTTATTGGGGGTTATTAATCTGCTATATGGGGCCTTTTTAGCCTTTGTCCAAGAAGATTTTAAAATGGTGCTGGCTTATTCTAGTATTTCGCATATGGGAATTGTTTTGATTGGGCTGGGCGCTTTGAATGAAGCAGGGATACAAGGCGCTATCTTTCAAGTCGTTTCCCATGGCCTGATCTCAGCGCTTCTCTTCTTGTTAATTAGTATTTTATATGAACGTGTTCAGACGACACAGCTTGACCATTTAGGGGGGACAGCCCAAACAATGCCGCTGGTCTCTGGCTTTTTATTGGCAGGGGCGATGGCTTCGCTCGGCTTACCTGGCATGTCTGGATTTATTAGTGAATTTATGGCGTTTTTGGGCTTATTTAAGTCAACGCCCATCCTGGCTGCCATCGGCACGCTCGGAATCATTATGACCGCTGTCTATTTATTGCGAGCCGTTCTGAATATCACTTACGGAAAAGCACAGTCCAGAGCGGCGGAGGCAAACGTGTCAGATATTCATGCGATAGAGCTTATTCCTGTCCTTATATTGCTTGGTTGCATTATTTTAATAGGCATTTATCCCCATATTTTAGCGCAGCCGCTTAAAGCGCCGATTCAACTGATGATGAATGGGTTAGGAGGGTGAGAGACATGAGTTGGGACACACTTATGCAATACAAATGGGGAATCATGACGCCGGAATGGATCATTCTTGGCGTGGGAATTGCTCTCTCGCTCATCGACCTATTGATGCCGAATGATAAAAGCCGTCGGCCCCTTGGCTGGTTTGCGTTTGTTGGGGTGATCGTAGCGATCGTGTCGCTTGTGGCTCTCCTTCCTGTTCATACAACCACTATTTTGAATGATTCGTTTCGTCTTGATTCGTTCGGCAAGGCTTTTAAGTTGCTTTTATTGTTTGGTGCGGCGTTCGTGCTTCTGTTATCCATTGATTATCAGCCGCGCGAGGGCATGAAATACTATGGCGAATTCTATTATTTATTCTTAACCGCTTTGCTCGGTGCGATGGTGATGACATCAAGCGGCGATTTGATCACATTGTTTGTCGGCTTGGAGCTTTTATCGATTTCCTCCTATATTTTGGCCGGATTGCGAAAGGCGCATTCTTTGTCCAACGAGTCAGCGCTCAAATATGTGATTAATGGCGGGATTTCTACTGCCATTACCCTGTTTGGGATGAGCTATGTATTTGGTCTAACAGGCTCCACGAATTTGAAGAAAATCGGAATGCAGCTCAGTACACTGCAAGATAGCGGCCATCAATATGTATTGGCTCTTGCGTTTTTGTTGCTGTTGGTCGGTCTTTCATTCAAATTGTCATCCGTGCCGTTTCATATGTGGGCTCCTGATGTCTATCAAGGAGCGCCAACGCCAGTCACTGCTTTTTTAAGCGTTGTCTCGAAGACGGCAGGGTTTGTCATCGTCTTGCGTTTGTTTATTACCATATTTGCTGCTGCTCCTGCACAAGGAAAAGATCCATCCTCTATGCTGTTGTCGATGCAGGATTATATCGCTTTTTTGGCGGGAGCGACCATGGTGATTGGCAATGTGATCGCTTTAAAACAGCGTAATATCAAACGGTTATTTGCTTACTCAAGCATCGCCCATGCAGGTTATATATTAGTGGGGTTTGCTTCCATGTCTTGGATGATGATTGACTCGATTTGGTTTTATTTAGCTGCTTATTTGCTGATGAATTTAGGGGCGTTTGCCGTGTTGCAGATCATTACAGATCAATCGGGATCGGAAGATATTAGCCAGTTTGCGGGCTTATATCGGCGTCATCCTCTTTTGGCGGTATTGATGGGAATTTTTATTCTATCTCTGGCTGGAATCCCTGGAACGGCCGGCTTCATTGGAAAAGTGCATATCTTTTTAGGAGCATTTGCGACGGATCCTGCTCACTATGTTTTAGCATCCGTGATGGTGGCGGCCACGGTTGTTTCCTACGTGTATTATTTCGGTTTATTTACACAAATCTTCTTTCGCCCGGCTGCTGTTCACGAACCGATCAAGCTGCCGATTGGCGCTGCTCTTGTCGCCCTTATTTGCGCGGTTGGCACGCTCGTTTTTGGCGTGCTGCCGGGGATGGTCTATCACTTTTTAGACCAGTTTCAACATTTTGATGATTTTTTGCATTAATATTACAATAAAGGAGGATGTACTCCCTGAGATTGTAGACAAAGTCAACATAGACTTTGTCTACAATCATTTTAATCTTCTTCATGGATGGAACGCTTGACAGGCAAGGAACGCAGCTGAGTGAAGAAGGGGAGTTCATGAGCGGACGATCGCGGCCTATGACGCAGGATAAAAGCGTTTGTCAACAAGTCTGGAGAGGTTAGAAGTAAGGAACTGTCAAGCTTTACACGCACAGGCGGGCGCTTTTCGCTTTTCTATATGAGAAAGGAGTAACTGGAGATGATGGTAGGAGTAGGACAACAAGCTTTGTTAAGCATTATTTCCCATCTTGTGTTTATGGCTATTACATGGTGGGTACTGCAAGGAGTACATATTGAAAAGCTCTTGAAGCCGAATCGCATCATTCAAGCTCGCTTATTTTACATACTATTGACCATTGCGATCGGTTCGACGGTCAGCAATTTTTTCCTTGATTATTTTCTTTGGTCGAAGCAATTGCCATTCCTTTTTCAATAAAGAAGAGGCGTTGCGTTTTTTGTCAAAAAGGAAAAAATCTCTTTGTGATTTTGTCGACCGTTTTTGTGTATGTTCACTTCCAATCTGGCAACAATAAAAGCTAAGGAGAGGAAGTGAAACGGGATGATAAAGAGAAAAAATATGATCATGCTGGCAATGGCATTTGCCGTACTCATGATCATGTATCAATATTCTATCGGTGAAGCAAAGGGGAATGAGCCGCTACAAGAAATAAGAACAATGGCTCATGTTTTACAAGAAAATGGTGCGTCGATCCAACAGTGGACCATTTACACAAGGGAGTATGCCCAAGTTATTGAAAATGATTCAGCGTTTTTAAAAAAAGCCAATGAATTAAAGCGAAAATTCCCAGCGTTTCGCTGGGTGATGGAATCAGATCAGCATGTTCAGAAAGTGACAGGCACGTATGAACATTCCTCCATGCAAGAAAAAATTCAACTCGTTACTACCGTTGCAAATGAAAAGCCCCAAACGTATATCCTCTATGAGCTAAAAGGATTTGGTTGGAGCGAACAAGTATGGGAAAAAATCAGTAGCAGCATCAGACAAAAGTCATCTAAACTCTTTATGAAACAGCCGGTATTTTTCTCTTGTGTAAAAGGGGAATTCAATGATAAGATGGAAGGTGTTTTGTTAAAACAAGCTTACCATCTTTTACATGAATTCAACGCAACGCCTGTTGAGGCGCTTAAGGAAGGGACGTTTGTTTCCGTATCTGCATATACTGGGCAGTGGGAGAACGTTCTTCCAACCAAAACACATCCAATGAATATTCAGCTAGCTCTCAGACAGACAGGATTGGGCGGTCAGACGACTGTTGTCGTTGGAACCCCAATTATTACAATTGAATATTAATATAGAGAAATTGGACGCGGAGGGGAATACCTTGGAAAAAATCATCGTCCGTGGCGGGAACCGGTTGAGCGGCACTGTGCGAGTAGAAGGAGCAAAAAATGCCGTTTTGCCTGTTATCGCTGCAACTTTATTAGCAAGTGAAGGCAAAAGTGTAATTCATGATGTTCCTGCTCTCTCCGATGTATATACAATCAATGAGGTGCTGCGTTACTTAAACGCAGAAGTCAGCATGGAAGGAAATCAAGTGACTGTAGATGCATCCCGAGAGCTCAAGTTAGAAGCCCCGTTTGAATATGTGCGTAAAATGCGAGCCTCTGTTCTTGTGATGGGACCGCTGCTTGCGCGAAACGGCCGGGCTCGCGTCGCGTTGCCGGGCGGCTGTGCGATTGGTTCGCGCCCGATTGATCAGCATCTAAAAGGATTTGAAGCGATGGGCGCTTCTGTCAAGGTTGGCAATGGCTTTATTGATGCAGAGGTAACCGGGCGGCTGCGCGGAGCGAAAATTTACTTGGATTTTCCGAGCGTTGGAGCGACGGAAAATATCATGATGGCCGCCGTATTGGCTGAAGGAACCACAGTGATTGAAAACTGTGCGAAGGAACCAGAAATCGTCGATTTAGCTAACTTTTTGAATGCGATGGGCGCAAAGGTAAGAGGAGCCGGTACCGGAACGATTCGAATTGAAGGAGTTTCTGAATTGCAAGGGGCTGTGCATACCGTGATTCCGGATCGGATTGAAGCAGGTACGTTTATGGTTGCTGCTGCGATTACAGGTGGAAATGTTTTGGTGCAAGGAGCTGTTCCAGAGCATTTAAGCTCATTAATAGCGAAAATGGAAGAAATGGGTGTGACCATTATCGAAGAAGAAAATGGCCTTCGTGTGATCGGTCCCGAAAAGCTGAAAGCAGTTGATATTAAAACCATGCCGCACCCAGGTTTCCCGACCGATATGCAATCGCAAATGATGGCCTTATTATTGAAAGCCGAAGGCACAAGCATGATTACCGAAACGGTATTCGAAAATCGTTTTATGCATGTAGAAGAATTTCGCCGGATGAATGCGGACATCAAAATTGAAGGACGCTCGGTCATTATGAATGGCCCTTGCCGCTTGCAAGGGGCAGAAGTAGCGGCGACTGATTTGCGCGCTGCCGCTGCGTTGATTTTGGCAGGACTTGCGGCTGAAGGGTATACGCGCGTGACGGAATTAAAGCATTTAGACCGCGGCTATGTCCGTTTCCATGAAAAGCTGGCGGCTCTTGGCGCAGACATCGAGCGTGTTCGTGAACAGGAGTCCACAGTGAATGAAGAGAAGCTAACGGACTTGAATATTTGAAGCAAAAAACGACCGTCAGCTACAGCTTACGTAGTGAAAGGTCGTTTTTATTTTTGACGGAAATCGACATCGGACTGTTGTCAGCTTCGTTCAAACAATTTGTCATATATACTTGTCCAAGCCCATACATTATGTAATAACGAGCACGCAAGCAGCTGCTTGCGCTTGAAAATTGGATATTGGAGGGCTCGGGAAAATGAAACGTGTAAAACTACTAATCGTACTAGCTTCTCTATTATTGATTGTGGTTCTGCTGATCCCGACACTGCTCGTCATTCCATTTACCGACAAGGTAGACGGAACGTTGGCGGAGGAGCTTCGAAAGCAGTCCATTTCTACAGAGCAAGAAAAGCCGAAAGGTACAACAGGTCCTCATGTGGAGGTAGCGGTATATCGGAGCAAGGAGAAACAAATCGAGCATATTCCGCTTGAACAGTATGTCATCGGTGTTGTCGCAGCTGAAATGCCTGCTGATTTTGAATTAGAAGCACTCAAGGCGCAGGCGTTGGCAGCAAGAACGTATATTGTCAAGCAGATGTTGAACGATCAGCCGATTAGCCTGCCAAAGGGAGCAAATGTGACGGACACGGTCATGCACCAAGTTTATTACAGCGACGATGAACTTAAACGGCTATGGGGAGCCGATTATAAGTGGAAAATCAAGAAAATCACAGAAGCTGTTCAAGCGACAGAAGGACAGATTGTCACGTACAATAACGTTCCTATCGAGGCGTCTTTTTTTTCCACAAGTAACGGGTATACAGAAAACTCAGAAGCCTATTGGGGGAATGCTTTTCCGTACTTAAAGAGCGTAGCGAGTCCCTGGGATAAAGATTCTCCCAAATTTTATAATCAAACAGCGATGTCCGTTTCCGAATTTGAACAAAAGCTAGGTGTGACGCTTCCGAAAGACGGTTCAGTCGGTAATTTGCTAGGACGTACACCAGGAAAGCGAGTCGAGGCTGTTCAAATCAATGGAAAAAAACTGACAGGAAGAGAAGTGCGAGAGAGATTAGGATTAAAATCAACCGACTTTACGTGGATGCGCAAAGGAAACGAGATTATCATCACCACGAAAGGGTATGGACATGGAGTAGGCATGAGCCAATATGGGGCTAATTTTATGGCGAAATCAGGGAAAACATATGATGAAATTATCAAATATTACTACCGCGGGGTAAGCATTTCTTCTGCGACTGCCTTTTTAAACAAATTAACCGCGAAAAAATAAACCATCGATTCGCATTCAAAGCCTAAAAAGATCCATTCATTTGCGACTCATTCATGGGTGAATGGGTCTTTTCTTTTTGGTGTTGATCGCATAGACGAAACGGTTTCGGCTTCAGGTTTACAGAGCTTCTTTTTTTATGTATAAAAAGCGATTCTTTTCAAAAAATAAACGAAAAAAATGTTTTTTGATGTATAGATTTTCCTCTTTCTGTTCAAAATGGTTGCTGAGGTGATGAACAATGAGAGAGGAAGAAAAGAAACAACCTTCTCCAATGAAACCAAGTTTAAAACGCGTGTTGCGCAAGCGTTGGGTATTTCCTGCTGTATATTTAACGAGTGCCGCAGTGATTCTAGCCGGAGTGCTTTGGTTCCAAAGCAATCATGATGAGCAGTCGCAAAAAGATGAATATGAATACAGCCAAGATGCTCCAGGAACTTCTTATAACGAGAACGACTCCATTCCGGTCAACGAATCTGTCGAACACATCTCAATGCCAGTCCTTGATCCGAACGCTGTCGAAGTCAAAACGCCTTTTTATGATTATGCCGCATCGAAAGAAGAACAAGAAGCAGCTCTCGTCTTTTATAATAATACGTATTATCCAAACCACGGCATTGACCTTGTAATGAAAGACGGAAAAGAGTTTGAGGTGACCGCTTCTTTAAGCGGGACAGTGACAACAGCGAAAAAGGATCCGATTTTAGGCTATGTGGTAGAAATCGATCATGATAATGGCGTGGTAACGGTTTATCAATCATTAGCCGATCTACAAGTAAAAGAAGGCGACACCGTGAAGCAAGGTGAAGTGATTGGGAAGGCCGGACAAAGCCAGTTTAACCAAGAAGCGGGCACTCACGTTCATTTCGAAATTCGTAAAGATGGAAAAACGGTCAATCCGCTTGACTATGTAGACAAGCCTGTGACATCCTTAACGGAATCCAACGCAGCGGAACAAAATGACAAACAGCAAACAGAAAATCAATCGGAAAACAATCAACTAAATAACCAATCTCAAAGCGACCAGCAAAATAATCAGGCACCAAGTGAACAAAACCAAAGCGAACAATCACAATCTAATGACCAATCAACAACAGATGAGAATAGCACGAATCAAGATTCTTCTTACAAAACGCCTGATTCCTCAATCGGAATGGCACGAACATAAGGGAAAGGCCGTCTGAACCGCTCTCTTTTGATTCGATGAAATATCTCCTTTGTTACCACGATCATGGGCGGCGAAGAGGAAGCGAGCAGATGGCACGAAATAAGCGGTACGAGCGATGAAATCGCCGTACCGCTTTTTAGTTGACAGAAAAAGTAATGGTCGCTTTCGCCTCAGGCCATTGCGGGTCAGCCAACCACCACGTAATGGTATACTGTCCTTTTGGAAGCGGAGGCAATAGGTTGCGAAATGATAGTTCTTCCCCTTGCTTGAGAATGCGTTCCTCATATACGGGAGTAAACATTTTCTCATCACTGAATTGGAAAAATTTTTTTCCGTTGCGATACAAGATGTAATCGTATGTTTGGCTGCTTGTAAATGTCACCTTTTGTTCACGCTCTGTTTGATTTTTGACGCTAAATATGAAAAGATAGCGCCCGTTTTGTTTTTGATAAGTCAACGATGGCTCAAGTGTGCCGGCGACGATGCGATGCTTTGGACCTTCCTCTCGCTGTTTGGCGATAGAGGGGATTGCCTCATTCCAAAGCGTCCATGCGATGCTTAGGATCAGGATGGACAGCAGCACACCAATGGCTTTTTTCTGCAGATTCATCTTTTCACCGCCTTTTTAGTTGATTTAATTATGTTATTCCCCATCTTATTGCAAAAAAATAGCATATCTGTACCATTTCCTTAATAAAATGTTACAAACTTATCAACTAACGGGAGTGTTTGAGGTGGGGATCGTCCATAACAGCAGGAATAAAGCCTAGGATGCTTTCGAATTGAACAAGAAGAAGTGCTTTTGATCAACCACGAAGCGAGTCTCATTTCACACTTCTCACATCCAATTTAGGGAGGGCGAGTGGTGTGCACGATTACATCAAAGAGCGTACTATCAAGATTGGAAAGTATATCGTGGAGACGAGGAAAACCGTTCGCGTCATCGCGAAAGAATTTGGCGTTTCCAAAAGTACCGTTCATAAAGACTTAACAGAGCGGCTTCCAGAAATTAATCCGGAGCTTGCCAATGAAGTCAAAGAAATTCTCGATTATCATAAATCGATTCGTCATTTGCGTGGGGGGGAAGCAACGAAGAAAAAATATAAGAAAGAAACGATTCAATAAATCTGGGTCTTCCTTGCTTTCAAATTTCGTAAAAATAGTATCAGTTTCCTATCTTCCTATGATAAAATAATCAATTAGGAGTAATTCGATGGATTGAAGCAAGGAGGAACCTAATGATGTTTGCGAGAGATATCGGTATTGATCTCGGTACAGCGAACGTATTAATTTACGTAAAGGGCAAAGGGATCGTGCTGAACGAGCCGTCCGTTGTGGCAATTGATACGAATACGAACAAGGTATTGGCGGTTGGGGAGGAAGCACGACGAATGGTAGGGCGTACCCCTGGGAATATCGTTGCCATTCGGCCGCTCAAAGACGGTGTCATTGCCGATTTTGACATTACCGAGGCGATGCTAAAACATTTCTTAAACAAGCTTGATTTAAAAGGATTTTTTGCGAAACCGCGCATTCTAATTTGTTGCCCGACGAATATTACTTCTGTCGAACGAAAGGCCATTAAAGAAGCGGCAGAAAAAAGCGGCGGCAAAAAAGTGTATTTGGAAGAGGAACCAAAAGTCGCGGCGATTGGCGCTGGCATGGATATTTTCCAGCCGTACGGCAATATGGTCGTCGATATTGGCGGTGGCACAACCGATATCGCCGTTCTTTCGATGGGAGATATCGTCACCGCCTCTTCGATTAAGATGGCGGGGGACAAGTTTGATATCGAAATTTTAAACTATATCAAACGGACGTACAAGCTATTAATCGGAGAGCGAACGGCTGAAGAAATTAAAATGAAAGTGGCAACTGTATTCCCAGGTGCACGCGCAGAAGAAATCGATATTCGCGGCCGTGATCTTGTTACAGGATTGCCGCGTACGATTACGGTTCGTTCAGCTGAAATTGAAAAGGCGCTGCATGAGCCGGTTGCTGTCATTGTCCAAGCGGCCAAAAGTGTTTTAGAGCGTACGCCGCCTGAATTGTCGGCAGACATTATCGACCGCGGAGTGATTTTAACGGGCGGAGGCGCGCTTTTACACGGAATCGATCAGCTGTTATCCGAAGAATTAAAGATACCGGTATTAGTGGCCGAAAATCCAATGGATTGTGTAGCCATCGGAACCGGTATTATGCTCGACAATATCGATCGCGTGCCGAAGCGAAACTTTGTATAACGGCATGCTATACGCGAATAGGTAGTGTTTTTCTTCACGGTACCTATTCGCTTTTTCATTGGTTTGGCGTATAATAGGAGGTAAGTATGGACATTGAACAAATGAGGTGACAATCGTTGTTGCGCGGATTTTATACAGCCGCTGCCGGCATGCTAGCTGAGCAGCGCCGAGTGGAGATGCTAACAAACAATATCGCCAATGCCAATACGCCGGGGTACAAGGAAGACGAGGCCGCATTGCGCGCTTTTCCAGAGCTGTTGCTTTCACGGGTGCAGGAAACGACGACGCCAACAAGCGATCCCGCTTCACGGCTTCATCGTTCTCCGGTCGGCTCTATTCATACAGGCGTCTATATGCAGGAACTCATTCCGAATTTTTTGCAAGGGGATGTGAAAGAAACGGGGCAGCCTACCGATATCGCGTTAGTGGATGGGACGGTTCCGATCGATGCGCAAACGGGGATGAAGGGTTCGCTCTTTTTCGTTGTCCAAAACGCCAATGGCGACATCCGTTATACAAGAAACGGCAATTTTACGCTTGATGCCGAAGGCTATTTAACGACAAATGAAGGCTATTATGTTCTTGATGAAAATAATCAGCGCATTCGTTTAAACGGAACGGATTTTGCAGTCGCTCCCGATGGAACGATTACGGAAAATAATGCTCGTGTCGCTCGCTTGAATGTGGCCTTTGCTGCTAATCCGAATACGGTTGTGAAAGAAGGAAACGGATTATTCCGCAACGATAATGGACCGCTGCCAAGCGCTGTCGACAATCCCAATGTTACATATGAATTGAAGCAACGTTTCCTCGAACGGTCCAATGTTGATGTCACTCGTGCGATGACTGATATGCTCTCAGCTTATCGTTCATTTGAAGCCAATCAAAAAATCTTGCAAGCATATGATCGAAGCATGGATAAGGCGGTAAATGAAATTGGCCGCCTCAAATAACGAGAGAGAAGAGAGGTAGGGCTTATGCTGCGTTCGATGATCACAGCCGCTAACACGATGAATCAGCTTCAACAGCAGCTGGATGTCATCAGCCATAATATCACCAATAGCAATACACCGGGATTTAAGCGCCGTGAAACGAATTTTTCTGAGCTGCTCGTTCAGCAATTTACCAATTTGCCAAATGATCAAGCGAACCGCTTGACTCCTGCTGGTGTCCGCCGCGGTGTCGGCGCCAAGCTGGGTGAAACGAATCTTGTGCTAAAGCAAGGCGCCTTGATGCAAACAGGCCGTCCGCTAGATGTCGCCTTTGCTAAAGAAGGGCAGTTTTTTCGCGTTCTCATCAATCATCAAGATGGGACAAGCACGATTGGCTATACACGGGATGGGGCGTTTTACTTGAGTCCATCAGAAGCGGATTCAAATGAGCTTATGCTTGTGACAAGCGACGGGTATCCGGTTCTTGATCGAAACAATGAACCGATTCTTGTTCGCGACGACTTTCAAAAGATAACGATTACGAATACAGGCACAATCCAAGTCACAGACGCGAACGGAAATGTGTCGCAAACTGTAGAGCTAGGCGTAACGAACATTTTGCGTCCGCAGCTATTGCAGTCTATTGGCGATAATTTATTGGCATTCCCGGATTTGGCGCAGCTGGGGGTAGGAGAAGCTGATGTGGCACAGGATATGATCGGGAACATGCGTTCACAAATTCATCTTCAACAAGGAGCGCTTGAGCAATCCAATGTCGACTTAGGAACGGAAATGACCGATTTGATGCTGACTCAACGCTCCTATCAAATGAATGCGAAGTCCATCTCCATTTCGGACCAAATGCTTGGACTGATTAACGGAGTCCGCTCATAATGAGGGAGATGAAGCGATGGATGAACAACAACGTCAGGAAGAAAAGCAACCGAAGCGGCGCTGGAGACGGTCCCGCACTCGCCTGTTTCCGATTTGGCTCCGTCTTTTGCTTGTGCTCGTGTTGGTGGTGATCAGCACGGCTGCTGGCGCCATGATTGGCTATAGCGTTCTTGGCGATGGCAAGCCGCTTGATGTGTTAAAGCCGGCGACATGGCAGCACATCGTCGAGATTGTGACAAAGGATGTGAACAGCAAGTAGCCGTTACGCTAAACGGTATCTGCTTATGAATATACGGTCTCGCGCGCGGCTTGTGCTGCGTTTTTATAGATGTCAAGGAGCAGAGAAAACCAAAGGAGGCATATAGATGTTTGATATCCAGCAAATTCAAGAAATCATCCCGCACCGTTACCCATTTTTATTAATCGATCGAATTTTAGAGGTTGAAGAAGGAAAGCGGGCCATCGGTTTGAAAAATGTCAGTGCGAATGAGCACTTTTTTGCCGGCCATTTTCCTGAATATCCGGTGATGCCGGGCGTTCTTATTGTCGAAGCGCTGGCGCAGGTTGGAGCTGTTGCGCTGCTGATGAAAGAAGAAAATCGCGGCCGTCTCGCTTTTTTTGCCGGAATCGACAGCTGCCGATTTAAAAAGCAGGTCAAGCCGGGCGATCAGCTTCGCCTAGAAGTCGAGATTATCCGCAGCAAAGGGGTCATCGGCAAAGGACGCGGCATTGCGACAGTGGATGGAGAAATCGTCTGCGAAACAGAAATCACCTTTGCCCTTGGCGAAAAGAAAGACGCGTAAATCGACCATTCATGCATGAAATTCTCCTTTCTGGACAAGATAAGCAAAGATGGGTCTGAAACAGACTTACCAATGATCAACAGAAAGGAGAAAAGAATGATGAAGAGACAAGCTTTGCTTATTCGGCTGTTTAGTGTATTGGTCGCCATGGCGCTTGCAACAGGATGTAATGCCAACCGCGACAACGATACGCAAAATCCTCCGCCACCGGCCAACAATGAGACAAACGATATCCAAGATCGAGATGTGAATCCGGCAGACGACATCAACCAAAACGATGATGTCGATAATGATAACAACGTGCCGAACCATGATACCAACCCATTGCCTCCTGGCGATGATACAAACAATGGACCTGGCGATGACGAGAACGATACCGTTCCGGATCCAGAAGATGCCGTTGAAGACCCTCAGGATACCAACGACAGAGACAATCGAGATGAATAATCGAAAAACCGCCTCCTCAGGGCGGTTTTTTGCTGAAAGAGATGGAGCAGCTGACGTAACTTAACATATGAGAATATTAATATCTCAATGGATCGGATAGCTAAACAACACGCTTCACAGAACCGCAAGCGGGTTTGGAAAACAGCGCTGTTCAGAGCTTTTGTGTTGGCGTGTGGAAGGCCCATCGCCGCCTGCTTTTGACCGCGAGTATTGGCGAGTGTCATTGGCTCTATAGCTGGATTTAGATCGTTTCTTCTTTCTGCTCCGCTTCCCAGCGGTCAATTTCCTCACGAACGATAGGCGCTACTTCTTTTCCAAGCAATTCAATCGCTTTCATGACATCTTCATGCGGCATGGAGCCAACCGGTACGTGGAGCATAAAACGCGTAATTCCCACATTTTTGCGGAGAAAAATAATTTTTTCCGCTACGGTTTTCGGATCTCCCACATATAAGGCCCCCTCCAGTCTTCGGGCCGCATCAAATGTTTCCCGAGTGTATGGAGCCCATCCGCGTTCTCTTCCGATGACATTCATGGCATACTGGGTGGACGGGAAAAATTTTTCCGCAGCGATATCCGTATTCTCCGCGATAAACCCATGAGAGTGCGAAGCAACCGTTAATTTCGCCGGATCGTGGCCATGTTGTTTCGCCGCTCGCTTATACAACTTCACAAGTGGCGCAAAATGCAGCGGGCTGCCGCCGATAATGGCCAAAACGAGCGGCAAACCGAGCATGCCGGCGCGAGCGACCGATTCCGGCGTTCCGCCGCTGGCAATCCAGACAGGCAGCGGATTTTGCACAGGGCGCGGATAAACGCCTCGATGTTGAATGGCTGGCCGAAATTTTCCGCTCCAGGAGACTATTTCTGATTCGCGAATGTTTAACAGCAACTCCAGCTTTTCGTTGAAAAGCTCGTTGTAATCTTCTAAGTCATAGCCAAACAGCGGGAAAGATTCAATAAAAGACCCCCGTCCTGCCATGATTTCCGCCCGTCCGTTTGAAATCGCATCGACGGTTGAAAATTGTTGGAAGACTCGAACGGGATCATCAGAAGACAAGACGGTGACGGCGCTTGTCAGGCGAATGCGCTTGGTCAATGCGGCCGCTGCCGCTAAAATAGTAGCTGGACTCGAACTGGCGTAGTCTTTCCGATGATGCTCTCCCACTCCGAAAACATCAAGCCCGACTTGATCAGCCAATGTAATTTCCTCAATTACTTCCCGGATCCGTTCGGCATGGCTGATCGTCTTGCCCGTATGGACATCCGGGGTTGTTTCAACAAATGTAGTGACACCTATCTCCATTTTTTATCCCTCGCTTATGTTCTGTATAGTCTGACATTATCATAGCAAGCGTCTCAGCTCAAATAAATCACCTTGTTTGCTCTTCCCTCCTTGTCTGCCAAGTGTTTTTCAGACAACCGAACTCGTTCGTACGTGGCGGGATGTATAAATTGGCAAGAGGATGATTTGAGAGCGTTTTTGATGGTTGCCGTTTCTTTTGTCTTGGTGTCATTTTTTTCGCCGTTCATTCCATCGCTGGACGGACCGCTTTTCATGGCTTGGTTTGAAGCATTCATGGGCTTGCGGGAGCCTCATGATTGGCACGATTGAGCCAAACGCGATAAAATGAGAGCATCACCATAAGCTGTAGGTAGCCAACCGTGAGTATCGTGAAGCATGGCTGATAGTTTGATAGGATTGGATTTCTGCTTTTGCTTAAGCAAGGCTTGGCATTCTTATATGAGATCATGAATGACATCTGTTGGTGAGATTGGATGAACGAAAAGATAGGAAAGGCGTGAGAAATAAACGATGAAATTAATAGCGATTGATATGGATGGAACGCTGTTAAACAGCGCAGGAAGGGTAACCGCTGAAAATGAGGCAGCGATCAAGCAGGCACAAGCTCAAGGGATCGAGGTGGTCATTGCGACGGGGCGCACGTATTATACAGCCAGCGGTCCGTTAAGAGAAGCGGATCTTCGCGTTCCCATCATTTGTTTGAATGGGGCTGATGTCCGCGATCAGGATGGACGGCAGCTGACGCGTATCCCGCTTGACGCTTCGTTGTTTCTTGAAGTCGATCAAGCATGCCAAGAGCACGGCGTCCACTTGGAAGTATGCACGAATGAAGGCATTTATTCCAAAAGCAAGGAGAAATCGTTGCAAATCCGGCTGGATATCGCTCAGAGCGCGAACGAACAGGCGGATGAGGGGCGTGTAAGGCGGCAGTTTGCCGATTATATCGCTTCCGGGTATCTGCGTTGGACGGATCACTTTCAGCCATTGTTGGACCGCGGGATTGACATCTATAAGCTTCTCCTTTTTTCCTTAGATCAAGAAGCGCTCGCCCATGTTAAGCACACATTTATAGCATGTGAAGCGCTTTGTGTTACATCGTCTGCCCATCACAATCTTGAAATCAATCATCGCGATGCGCAAAAAGGGATCGCGCTCGAAAGATGGGCGGCAAAACGAGGAATCGATATGAGCGAGGTCGTGGCGATTGGCGACAATTTAAACGATCTTTCGATGCTGCAAAAAGCGGGGAGAAGCGTCGCGATGGGCAATGCGGAAGAAGAAGTGAAGCGCATCTGCCATTGGGTTACTAAAACAAACAACGAACACGGCGTGGCTTATGCGATACGTGAAATGCTCCAAAATGTCTAAGGGCGTTGGGAAGGGCTGCAAGCGATCGAAGCTGAGTGGCCTGGTTTGTTTTTCTTCTCAGGAAGCCCCACTTTTAAGCATGAACATACAGTGGCATTTGCGAAAGTGGGAGATGCATGGCGGTCACAGAACGTGAATGTCTGTGACCGCAATACATACCGTTTCAAGGCAGAGATTTTTTGAAAGATTAACTGCTTTTATTCACGATTTGCTTTGGAGCCGGAGCGGTCGATTCCCGTTTAATCAGCTTGGAAGAAAGCAGCATCTCCTGGAATGGCTCGTGGGGATGCTCCATTCTCCAGAAAAGCTGTTCGACTGCCCGTTTCCCGTAAAGCTCTAGGTCAATATCGACCGTTGTTGTTTTCGGAGTTGAAATTTTTGATAATTGTCCATTATCGTAGCTGCATATGGATGCTTGCTCTGGAACGAGAATCCCTTGCTGTCTCAAGCCGGAATTGACTAAAAACCCGAGTCCGTCGTTGACGCAAAACCATGCGGTCGGCTGCTGCTTCAATTGGCGGATATAGCCGAGGATCGTCTCTTCCTTTTCTTCGGCATCTGTAAAAAGAAACGCCGGATTCGGTTCCATCCCATAATCTCTGAGCGCGAGCAAATATCCTTCGTACCGTTCTTCATAGCTTGGCGAATAATCAATATCGCCGACAAACGCAATATCGCGATGGTTTAATTCAATCAGATGCTGAACGGCGACATAGGCGCCAAAACGATTGTTCGTGAGTACCGCATCGGCATGAATATTGGGATGATGGTGATCGACGAGAACGGTCGGAATGCCCGTCGAAATCACTTTGTTGATATAGTCTGTGCTGATGTGGGAAAGAATTAAAACGCCATCGACCGTTTTGTTTTCAATAAACGTCGGCAGGATGAGCCGGTCTTTTTGTTCTTGATGAATCGATTGGATATGCAAATGCATGCCGCGTTTTAATACTTCTTTTTCAATGCTTAAATAAATTTCGCCAAAAAAATTTTTAAATGAAAAGGCGCGGTCAGAGGCAATCAACCCGATGTTTCCCGTCCTTTTTTGGCTGGCTTGCTTTCGAGAGTCAGGATATTGATACCCCATTTCTTTCGCTACACGCATCACAAGCTCGCGCGTTTCTTCACTGACTCCATCTTTCCCTCGAAGCGCCTGCGAAACAGAATTTTTCGATATGTTTAACCGATCTGCGATATCTTGCATCGTAACTTTCTTTTTCATTTTTCACACCTACTATCTTTCTGCAGTTTAGCGATACACACGCGGGCCATTCACCTTGCTGCGATGGGAGGGCATCAATCATGACCTGTTCACTTAAACCAAGAGCCAAGTGTAGGAGCCTATTGATGATTTCATTCAAATTGCTTGATTTTTAGCTGTTCCATCCGCTGGACATGTTGATCCATCATGCTCTTCTCGAACAATGAATGCTTTGCGGACAGATGGTTTGGCCCGCTCTCTCTTGTTCGAGGGAAGAGGCGGAAAAGCTGGTGTTCCCTCAGGTCATTCTACGCTTTTCATCAAATAATCGCTCACCAACATGTATTAAAAACGGATAGGATGGTTGTCATTCATTATTATAAGCCGGAAAGCGGCTGACAGCTATCCTGCAATTTGTCATCGTCCTCTAGTAAGGAAAGGAGTCGTTTGTAAATAAAAAAATAACATAAATGACCTAACATTACAATAATTATTAATAACGTTACAATATTATTTGTAATGGTAAGAAAGTCTATTATATAAAATAAAAGTTCATTCGTAAAATTCATAAAAAAGTATTGACGAGCAAAATAAAAGGTGAAATAATTTATTGAAAGATTACAAAAATAAAGTAATCAATTACAAATCGTTTTGTAACGTTACAAATAATCTCTTTACTTTTTGTTAAGCGCTTTCATTTTCTTGGGTTATGAATGTGTTTCCCAGTCGCCGTTGGTAGAGGAAAAAAGCTGTTATGACCGTGTATCAATGATCATCAGTTTGGAGGAATGGATATATGAATGTTTATCGCTTTCCGGAAAACCCGCTTATCACCCCAAAAGATGTGAAACCTTTTCACGATCATCATGAGGTGATAGGGGTATTTAATGCAGGAGTCGCTAAATACAATGGGGAATTTTTGCTGCTGCTTCGGGTGGCCGAACGACCAATCAGCCAAGACGCTCAGCTTGTCAAAGCACCCGTCATTGATTTTTCAAACGGCGAAGGGAAGTTAAAGGTGATTGAACTGCATAAGCAGGATGCCCGATTTGATTTTTCTGATCCTCGTGTCATTGCCTATAAAGATTCTGCGCGCGGAGTCGCTTATTTAACATCGATATCGTATATTCGCATTGCCCGCAGCAAAGATGGGCGTCATTTTACGATTGATGACAAGCCGTTTATTTATCCGGAAACCAAACGGGAAGCATGGGGAGTAGAAGACCCGCGCGTCACGCAAATTGGCGATACGTATTACATTCAATATAGCGCGGTATCGGCAGAAGGAATTGGCGTCGGGCTCGTCTCCACAAAGGACTTTGTCACTTATGAACGATTAGGATTGATGCTTCATCCAGAAAATAAAGATGTCGCGATTTTTCCTGAAAAAATTAACGGAAAGTATTACGCCTTGCATCGTCCGGTACCAAGAGGAATTGGCAGGCCGGAAATTTGGATTGCGGAATCGGATAATTTGCTGTACTGGGGAAACCATCAATATTTGTTGGGGTTGAGCGAGGACGGCTGGGATAATGGCCGGATTGGCGGAGGGGCCGTTCCGTTTAAGACGGATAAGGGATGGTTGGAAATCTATCATGCTGCGGATCGGCATGACCGCTATTGTTTGGGGGCATTGCTTCTTGATCTGAATGATCCGACTAAAATTCTTGCAAAAACAGAGGAGCCGATTTTAGAACCGCAAACCGATTACGAAAAAAACGGGTTTTTTGGCAATGTGGTCTTCACTTGCGGGGCATTGTTGGAAGGAGATAAAGTGATCATTTATTATGGCGCGGCTGATGAAGCGATTGCGGGGGCCGAGCTCAGCTTGAACGAAATGATGGAAAAGTTAGTTTACATGTAATCAAGTCTCTCATTCTCGCGAATGGATCCATGGTGAAAAAGGCAACTCTTTTTGTTGTCTTTTCCATTATAAAATTTTAGTTTTGAAGGGGGAATACGCATGAAAAAGAAAGGTTTTGTCCAAATGGCAGCGGCATTGCTTACGGTCGCTCTGATCAGCGCCGGATGCCAAAATGCCGACAAAGACACGGGTACGAAAGAAGGGAAATCGAGCCAAACCGTGACATTTGATTTTTGGGCCGCACCTAATCCGACACAGCAGGCTTTTTGGAAAAGTATGGCAGATGAATATATGAAGGATCATCCGAATGTGAAAATCAAAGTGTCGCCGATGCCGGAAAGCCCTTCATCTGAAGCGGGAATTCAATCAGCGATCGCCTCTGGGCATGCTCCGGCGGTTTCTGAAAATATTTCAAGGGGATTTGCCGCCCAGTTGGCCGCGAGCCGGGCCATTGTGCCGCTGGATGAATTAAAGGGATTTGATGAGCTGATTGAACAACGGAATATGAAAACGACGATTTCGAGCTGGGAGTTCGCCGATCAGCATCAATATGTGTTGCCGATTTATTCGAACGCCATGTTATTTGGCTGGAGAATGGATATTTTAAAGGAGCTTGGGTATCAAGAGCCGCCGAAAACGTATAGTGAGGTAATGGAGGTTGGCCAAAAACTTAAAGAAAAATATCCTGATAAATTTTTGTGGGCGCGGGCTGATTTAGTGAAGCCAACATGGTGGGCGAGATGGTTTGACTTCTTTATGTTATATAATGCCGCTTCTGATGGCAATAACTTCATAAAGGGAAATCAACTCGTTGTAGACGATCAGGCAGGAGTGAAAACGCTGCAATTTTTTAAGGAGCTTCAGAAAAATGATTTACTGTTAACGCGGGAAGCAACCGATCCATTTGAAAATGCGACCTCCATTATGGTAGACCTTGGGCCGTGGACATTCCCGTACTGGGCAGAAAAGTTTCCAGAGATGAAATTTCAGCAAAATTATGCCTTGTCCTTACCTCCGGTGCCTGATGATGTCGATCCAAGCAAAGCGAAAACATTTGCCGATACAAAAGGTCTTGTAATTTATGCTTCGGCTACGAAAGAACAGCAGCAAGCGGCGTTCGATTTTATTCGCTGGGTTTATTCCGATGTGAAGCATGATTTGGATTGGTTCAAGCAAACGAATTTACCGCCTGCGCGCGATGATTTGTCCATAAATGAGGCCTTTGTCTCTTATTTGGAGGAAAATCCGCAATTAAAGCAATATGCAGAAAACATTCCGAACGCGATTCCGCCAGTTGATAATGAGAAAACGGTCGAAATCCAAGAGCTTATCGGAAAAGAAGCGTTAACACCTGTGATCAAAGGGCAAAAAACTCCTGAGAAAGCATGGGAGGACATGAAAAAGGCAATTGATGGGGTGTTAAAATAAATGAACAAAACGACAGCAAGGCTGGGTTGGCTTTTAGCCAGCCCCTACCTTATCTATTCATTCATTTTCTTTCTGTTTCCGTTGATATGGGCGCTTTATTTAGCTTTTACAAATTGGAACTTAATTGCTCCAGATTATGAAACGGTCGGGCTTCAAAATTTTATCGAAGCTTTTTTTAGCCAAAGCGTCAGAGCCGCTTTTTGGACGACATATAAATTTATGCTCATGTTTGTTCCTATTGTAGTTGCCGGCGCGCTTTTTTTGGCTTTGATTATCTACTCGTTGCCTCGATTGAAGGGGCTGTTTTCGGTGGGATATTTCCTTCCTTATTTAGCGTCGGGAGTGGCTTCAGCGATTGTAGTAAAAGGGGTTCTTTCTTATAACAGCCCATTGAATATTTTTTTCCGAAATCATTTAGGGATGGATATTAATTGGCTCGACTCCCCCATTTTAGCTCCGCTTATGATTGCGCTCATGATGGCTTGGAAATTCGTCGGCTATTATGCGTTATTATTTTTATCTGGATTAGAGAGCATACCAAAAGAAATTTATGAAGCAGCCGAAATGGATGGGGCGGTTGGCTGGAAGCGGTTCTGGTATGTTACGATCCCGATGCTGTATCCTTCCTTCTATACAGTGACGATTTTAGCGGTAGGTCTTATGTTTGGCATTTTTACAGAACCGTATGTATTAACGGGCGGAGGCCCTGATTATTCAACACATACGTGGCAGCTAGAAATTTATAATCAGGCATTTGAAAAATTAAATGCCGGATATGGAACAGCGGTAGCCATTATCAACTCCATTGTGACCTTTGCTTCTATTCTTGTCTTTCGCAAAATCTTAGAGAAGTGGGGTGCCAAGCATGGTTGGGAATAAGCGATTCAAGACAGCGCTGCTCTATACATTGGCGTTCATAGTGCTTATCATCATGGTCTTTCCCTACTTGTATATGATATTGAGCTCGCTAGCCCCGTGGGAACAGGTGGATCGTAAAATCATTCCAACGAAGCTGACGCTGCGTTCGTACGAATGGTTATTGACGGGAGGAGAGAACGTCATACCGCGACCATGGCTGCGTGCTTTCTTTAATAGTTTGCTTGTGACGGTGTCCTCTACGTTGCTTATGCTGACCACAGCCATTTTGGTTGGGTATTCTCTAGCCAAACTGAAATTTAAAGGCAACCGTTTGATTAATAATATGATTCTATTTCAAATGTTTTATCCTGCGATTATTCTATTAATTCCTCTGTTTTTAATTATTCGTTATTTTGGATTGTACGATACGTATTGGGCGATGATTTTACCGAAGGCTGTCAATTTGTGGGCGATTTTTATGTATACAAACTTTTTCCGCAGCATACCAGATGAGCTGATAGAAGCGGCTAAAATGGATGGGGCGGGACAGCTGAAGATCATCACCAGGATTATTTTGCCGATGTCCAAGTCGATTACGACGATTATTTTTCTGTTTCTCTTTATGGAAAGATGGGTTGAACTATTATGGGATATGTTAGTGGTGAACAGTGAAAAAATGCTGACGCTCAATGTGCTGTTGGCGCAAATGTTCGGCCCGTATGGAGGATATCCTGGCCCGATGTATGCGGCCTCTGTGCTGCTGACGCTGCCAATTTTAATTTTATTTATCATCTTTAGCAGGAATTTCAAAGAGGGAATGCAGTTTGTGCTGAAATAAAAGCGGCTACCGATATGAAGGAACGTCACAAGGGAAAACGGCGGCTGTTGCAGAAATGAATCCAGAGTTTGAGACGTTTTCTCCGTCGGTGGGGTGACCGAACGACGCCGCTTTATCGAACCGTCCATGGGGCGGGATGCGGCGTGGCTTCAACCTTTGATACGTGGGTGCGTGACGAAAAGGAAAGTCGCAGGATTCTTCCCGTTGTAGGTTTTTCCTATTGGATATGGATAGTAAAAGTGTAGGAGGATTTTTATGCAATTAAAAAAAACAGCGGTCAAAACTTGCGCGATGCTATTGGAGGAATTTCAATATCGCCCGCAGCCCGTTCATCCTGAAAAATTAATATTTAAAGGTGTCGGCGATCGCGACGTGTACAATATTTCCGCGCCAGTTGAAGAGGATGGCGAGCAAGTCATTGCCGGACGGGTGGAGCCTCGTGACAGCGAGCGCTCGGAAGTGTATTTTTTTGTGAATCGCCATGGGGAGTGGGTGCCGCGGGAAGGAGCCCCGATTTTCCAGCTGCAAGATCCTTTCTTTACGAAAATTGGCGGTGAATTGATTTTTGGCGGAGTGCAAACTTTCCCGCATCCGGTCATCGAAGGAGCGCTAGGATGGAGAACGGTATTTTACAGGGGAAAGACGATTCGCGAGCTTCGGGAGTTTGCGAAAGGTCCAGATGGAATGAAGGATTTGCGATTAATCGAACTACAAGACGGATCCATTGGCGTGATTACGCGGCCGCAAGGAGCAAAGGGAGGCCGCGGCAAGATTGGATTTACCCGCATTTCATCGCTTGATGATTTTACCATCGACGTCATCCATGGAGCTCCGCTTTTAGAGGGACAGTTTGCAGAAGAAGAATGGGGCGGAGCGAACGAGCCGCATTTGCTGGAGAATGGGCTGGTGGGTATTTTAGGCCATATCGCTTGTTTTGATGAAGAAGGAAACCGCCATTATTATCCGATGGTATTTGCTCTTGATCCTGAGACAGGGGAATATTCAGATATCGAATTGATTGCGGCAAGATCGCACTTTTTGGCCGGAGCTGCTAAGCGGCCTGATCTGGAGGACGTCGTGTTCAGCGGCGGCTTGATCCGTAAAGGGGATGGCACCGCTGATTTATACGCGGGCATCAGCGACGCGGAGGCGCAAAAGATTACGATCCCCGATCCATTTATCAAATATGAAACGATTAAGTAAACAAGGGCTAGTGCATACAGAGGGTTGAGAAGAGTAGATTCATATTGACAAAAAATAATAGAGGTCATGAACCATGAAAGGTTTTCTGCGTGATGTATTGCCAGAGGCAACGTATTATTTAGCGATGACTGGATTATTTTCATTCGGCAATGCGCTGTCAGGGATGTTCCTGCAAATTTTTATATGGCGGCTGGACCGCACCTTTACGCTGCTGGCCCAATATAGCTTCTATACGTCGCTCTTTATTTTATGCAGCTTTTATTTCTGTGCATGGCTGGCGCGGAAAACAAGCCCGATGGCAACGATGCGCTGGGGCATTGCCGGTTATTTTCTTTCTTACTTGCTGGCGCTCGCCCTTCGCGATGCGCTGATTCATCACCTTCTTTTATTGGGGTTGCTGCAGGGGCTGGCGATCAGTCTATTCTCTGTTGGCATGCATATGGCCAACTTGGATATGGCGACAAATCGCGGAAGAGACCGATTTTTATACATGCAAGGCTTGGTGGCGGCGATGATTGGCGGAGTGGCCGGCCCTCTCGTTTCAGGTGCGGTGATTAGTTGGTTTGATCAGATGCTCGGTTACTACCTTGTCTTTTTTATGACTTGTGTCTTTTTTGGTTTGGCGGCCATCGTCTCGCTGCGTATTCCAGAGCGGCCTGTCGAGCTGCAGAGCCGTTTGCTGGCTGTGCTGCTCCATGCCCCAAAGGAATGGAAGCGCATGTATCTCGTGATGCTGGGAGACGGGATTGCTTCTGGAGTATATGTCACATTTTTGATTTCCATGATGATGTATCAGGTGGCTGGTGGAGAGTGGAAGCTTGGGGTTTTTCAAATGATGTCAGAGCTTGTTTCGATTGTTTCTTTGGTGATCCTCGCACGCCGATCGCGTCCAGATCAAAGGATGCTTGTGTACACAATCGGAACGCTGGGCATTTGGCTCAGTTCGCTATTTTTGGCCTATCAGCCAACGATGCTAAGTCTGATGTTGTTCGTGCTTATGAAACCGATCGCCTTGAACATGATGAATACAACGATGAACGCGCTGATTTATGCAGCGATTGAAAAAGATCCTTGCTATAAGCAGATGCAGCTCGACTATATTACTGTCAGGGAAATTCCGCTCGGTCTCGGAAGAATGGCGGGAGTCTTTATTTTTTTCATGATGCGGAATTACCTCGATTTCGACCAGCTGCTGCCGGTATCCTTTAGCTTGTTTCCATTGATTTATGTGGCGATGATCCCTGTGCTGTACTTGATTTGGCATAAAAATCAAAAAGAGGCGGGCAGGACATTAACTTAAAATAAAGGGAGGATGCAGGAATGAAACAGCCGATCTTTTTCCGCCCGGTTTTCCAAGAAAGAATTTGGGGCGGAACCAAATTGCGCGATGTATACGGATATGATATTCCTTCTGAACGAACAGGCGAGTGTTGGGCCATTTCGGCTCATCCAAACGGGCAAAGCGTGGTACGTTCTGGTGAATGGGCAGGAATGCTGCTCGGGCAGCTATGGCAGGAGCATCGCGAATTATTCGGCTACTATGACAGTGACCGTTTCCCTTTACTAACCAAAATCATTGATGCCAATGACGATTTATCTGTGCAAGTGCATCCTGATGATGAATATGCATCCAACTATGAAAAGGGCGAATGGGGAAAAACGGAATGCTGGTATGTCATCGATTGCGAAGAAGGTGCCGAGATTGTTTTCGGACATCGAGCGAAAACAAAGGAAGAGCTGGCCGATATGATGAAAAGGGAACAGTGGGATCAGCTGTTGCAGCGTGTACAGGTAAAGGCGGGGGACTTTTTTTATGTTCCAAGCGGCACGGTTCACGCTCTATGCTCCGGTTTGCTTATTTTAGAGACGCAGCAAAACTCGGATACAACCTACCGCGTGTATGATTATGGACGTCGTGATCGCGATGGCAAGCCGCGCGAGCTACATGTTGAAAAAGCGCTTGATGTGATCACGGTGCCCCATGTACAGCAGTCAATCGAGCCAACCGTGGTCAAAATGGCGGGGGCGACGGTGACGACATGGGTGCGGAGCGACTACTTTACGGTTTCAAAATGGGAGGTGCATCCACGGCTTGAAATGGAACGAATTCAACCGTTTCTGCTGCTGAGCGTAATGGCCGGGACGGGAGCGATAGCCACGGAAGAAGGAGAATGGCCGCTGCAAAAGGGCGACCACTTGCTGTTACCGTATCAATTTGGCCCATTTCGAATCACGGGACATGTCCAACTCATTGCGTCGCAACCGTAATATATAGATGCTTAAATAGGTGAATAGGGAAGGTGGACTTTCCTTCCGTCTTCGGTGAGCGGTTACGTTTTGGTATGACCGCTCATCGAATGTGAGCTTTGACATGACAGATACCGTTCAGTACAGGAATCATAAGTGAATCGATTGGAGCTGGCGACACGAGTAATATTTATATAAAAAATCTCTTGCCTCTTTTAATCGAATTCTGTTATAGTGTATGTAACCGGTTACAGAGATAAAGGTGGAGAGAATCAGGATGGCAACGATTCGTGATGTTGCTAAATTGGCAGGTGTATCGGTGGCGACCGTTTCGCGTGTGCTGAATCAAAACGGCTACGTCAACGAAGATACCGAAAAACGAGTGAAAAAAGCGATTGAACAACTGAATTATAAACCGAACGAAGTAGCACGAACCTTATTTAAGAAAACATCGAAAACGATTGGGCTCATCGTTCCCGATATTTCTAACCCGTTTTTTCCAGAGCTTGTTCGGGCCGTTGAAGATGTCATGAATATTTATGATTACACGGTGATTTTGTGCAACTCTGATGAAAAAAGCGAAAAAGAAAAGCAATACATCGGGATTTTAAAGCAAAAATATGTGGACGGCATTATTTTGACGACCAATCAGCTAGAAAGCGATGAGGTGCTGGAGCTGGGGGTTCCGGTTGTTGTCCTCGACCGGCCATTGATGCATTCATTTCCGTCTGTTATCGCTGACAATTATGGTGGCGCGCGTTTAGCAACAAGGCATTTGTACGACATCGGCTGCCGGAAAATCGCCCACATTCAAGGGCCGACCCACGTGGTGAATGCGATGGAGCGCTTTCGCGGATACCGTGATGAAATGCAGGAGCTGGGTCTTTGGAATGAACAGTTGATTATTCAAGGAAACTATCAATTAAAACAAGCAAAAGAGGCGACGCTGCGAGCGCTGCAAGAACATAAAATGGACGGCATTTTTGCTGGAAACGACGCGATGGCAGTCGGAGCACTGAAGGCGGTGCAACAGCTCGGTTTGCGGGTGCCGGAGGATGTGGCCATTATCGGGTATGACGGCATTCCGCTGACGGAAATGACGACTCCCGAATTATCGACGATCTCACAGCCTATTTATGAGATGGGGGCGATCGCTGCCCGGATTTTAGTGAAAAAAATTGAAGCTAAACCGCTTGAACAGCTTCATTATGTGCTGCCTGTGAAGCTGGTGGAAAGGCAATCGACGCAAAGGAGAGGAACGAGATGAAAAAACCAGTGATTACCGTCATTGGGAGCTTAAATATGGATTTGGTCACGGTGACAAAACGTGTTCCGGAGCAAGGTGAAACCGTATTAGGAGAAAAGTTTCACCTCATCCCCGGCGGCAAAGGCGCCAATCAAGCGGTGGCGGCTGCTCGTCTTGGAGCGGAGGTCCATATGATTGGCGCGGTAGGCAGCGACACGTTTGGCGAGGTGCTAAAGCGCCAGCTTGACAATGAGGGGATTTTTATCGACGGTGTGAAACCGGTTACAGATGTGGAAACAGGCACGGCGATGATTACGGTGTCGGATGGCGACAATCGCATCATTGTCGTTCCCGGGGCGAATTATGCGCTGCAGCCCGAAGACTTGGAGAAGCATGAAGCTGTCATTGCCAAGAGCGATATTTGTTTATTGCAGCTGGAGATTCCGCTTGCTGTCGTGGAGCGGGCCGTTGCCTTGGCCAAAAAGCATGGCGTTTTTGTTATCTTAAATCCGGCGCCGGCACAGCCCCTGCCGCCGGCGCTGTTGGAGCAAATAGATCTAGTGACACCGAATGAACATGAATGCGGCATCATTTTTCCTGAACAGGACCGCGAGAAATGGGCCGCTAAGCTTGTCGTCACAGAAGGCGCGCGCGGTGTTTCCATCACTAAAAACGGAAAGCAAATGATCGTTCCGGGCTTCCAGGTACCAGTCGTCGATACAACGGGCGCTGGCGATACGTTTAATGGCGCGCTCGCAGTCGCCTTGAGCAAAGGAATGGAACTAGAGGAGGCGTGCCGCTTTGGCAATGCTGCCGCTGCTTTATCCGTCACCAAGCTTGGGGCGCAGGGCGGAATGCCGACAGAGAAAGAAGTCATCCAATTGCTTGAGGCTGCGAAAGGAGAAGGATCATGAAAAAGGACGGTATTTTAAATAAAGAACTGAGCACGGTTTTAGCTTCACTTGGCCATACGGATACAATTGTCATAGCCGATTGCGGTCTGCCGATTCCGGATGAAGTGATTCGCATTGATTTATCCATTGTCAAGGGAGTTCCATCCTTTTTAGCTGTATTGGATCCGCTCTTGGCGGAATTGGAAATTGAAGCAATCACCGTAGCGGAAGAAATGAAAACGCATAATCCGAACATGTATGAGGCGATTCAGCAGCGTTTTTCAGGAGTTGAGCAGCATTTTGTTTCCCATGAACAATTCAAAGAAATGCTTCATGCGGCCAAGGCGGTCATCCGTACGGGAGAAGCGACTCCTTATGCCAATATGATTCTTCATTCAGGAGTGAATTTTTAACAGGCGGTTTGGGAAAGGGGGAGAGGAACCGTGACAGCACCGTTGATTCAAATGAAAGGAATTAGGAAATCGTTTCATCATCATCTTGTTTTAGACGGAATCGATTTGGAGATTCGCTCTGGAGAAGTGCATTCCTTGATGGGGGAGAACGGAGCGGGGAAATCGACGTTAATGAAAATTTTAACAGGGATGTATGAAAAGGATGGTGGGACCATTGCCGTCAATGGAACAGACGTGCATTATCGCCATCCGAAAGAGGCCGAACGCGACGGGATTGTGTTTATTCATCAAGAATTGAGCGTCATTCCTACGTTAACGGTAGCGGAAAATATTTTTTTAGGACGGGAGCATACGGTTGGCCGGACAGGCATTATTCGGCGCAAGGAAATGGAAAACCAGGCCTCTGTTTATTTGCAGAAGCTCGGCGTTGACATCGCTCCGAATGAAATCGCTGGAAAGCTGTCGGTGGGGAAACAACAAATTATTGAGATTGCTCGAGCGCTGTCGACCGATGCCAAATGTCTGATTATGGACGAACCGACCGCCGCCCTGACAGATCGGGAAATTCAAACCTTGTTTACTGTGATTCGAACGCTGAAACAGCAAGGTGTGGCCATTATTTATATTTCTCACCGGATGGAGGAAATTTTCACCATTTGCGAACGAATTTCCGTGTTGCGGGATGGAAGAATGATCGGAACGAAATCCATCGCTGAAACCAACTTCGATGACATCGTCCATATGATGGTCGGCAGGCAAATAGGAGAGCGTTTTCCAAAGCGAACAGCGCCAATCGGCGACGAAGTGCTTCGGGTGGAAAATCTGACGCAAAAAGGCGTGTTTCATAACGTTTCCTTCTCTGTGAGATCGGGAGAAATTTTAGGTGTCGCCGGTTTAATGGGAGCCGGCCGCACGGAAATAATGGAGGCGCTTTTTGGCATCCGCAAAGTCGATGAAGGAGCCGTTTATATTGATCGCCAGCCCGTCAAGCTTGGCTCGCCGCGGCAGGCGATTGAACATGGGATGGCTTTTATTACCGAGGACCGGAAAATGAAAGGGCTTGTGCTCAGTATGAGCGTTCGCGAAAATTTAACACTGCCGACATCGGAAAAGCTAGCATCGGCGGGAATCATTCGCGCAAAACAAGAAGCGGAGCTTGTCCAGTCGCTGATTGCCCGCTTAAACATTAAAACCGCTTCTGCTGAACTGGAAGTGAAGGCGCTAAGCGGAGGAAATCAACAAAAGGTGGTATTTGGGAAATGGCTCATGATGAATCCGCGCATTCTGATTTTAGATGAACCGACTCGCGGGGTGGATGTAGGAGCCAAAAAGGAGATTTATGAGATTATGAACGAGCTGACGGCACAAGGTGTGGCCATCGTGATGGTGTCCTCTGAATTGCCAGAGATTCTAGGGATGAGTGACCGGATTATGGTGGTGCATGAAGGAAAGGTCAGTGCCATTTTCGACAATGAACAGATCGATCAAGAAACGATTATGCGCGCGGCGACGGGAGGGAATGAATAATGCAGCATCCGGATAAACTCGCACAGACTGGAGCAGCTTGGCGCTTGGAAATGAAAAAGCTGGGACCGCTCATCGGCTTTATCTTGTTATGTATCGTGTTGTCGCTATTAAGCGATCATTTCTTAACAGTAGACAATTGGCTGAATATTTTTCGTCAAGTATCCATTAATGCATTGATTGCTTTTGGAATGACGTTTGTCATTTTAACAGGCGGCATTGATTTATCAGTTGGTTCTGTACTGGCGCTTTCCAGTGCGCTTGCTGCCGGTTTGATGGTAGACGGAGTCAATGGGACTGTTGCCATTGCCGTCGGGATTGCGGCTGGTCTCGTGATGGGGGCGCTAAACGGAATCATTATTACAAAAGGGCGTGTCGCGCCATTTATTGCGACATTGGCGACCATGACGGTGTTCCGCGGGGCGACGCTCGTTTATACGGAAGGGCGCCCGATTACCGGATTTTCGGATCAACTGTCGTTCCAAATGCTTGGCCGCGGTTATTTTCTAGGAATTCCGGTTCCGATTATTTTGATGCTTGTCATTTATGCGGCACTATATTTTGTGTTGAAAAAAACAACCTTCGGCCGCCATACGTATGCCGTTGGTGGAAATGAGGAGGCGACGCGCATATCAGGCATTCGCGTCGACCGCTTGAAAATTTGGATTTATTCGTTGACGGGCGGTTTATCAGCGCTTGCGGGACTTATTTTAACCTCGCGCCTCAACTCGGCGCAGCCAACCGCTGGAACATCGTACGAGCTCGATGCGATTGCTGCGGTGGTGCTTGGCGGTACAAGCCTATCGGGCGGCCGCGGCTGGATTTTTGGAACGCTCATTGGCGCGCTGATTATTGGTGTGTTAAATAACGGTCTCAATCTCTTAAATGTCTCGTCGTTTTATCAGCAATTAATTAAAGGTGCGGTCATTCTTCTTGCGGTGATTTTAGACCGCCGCAAAGAAGTTTGATATAGATAAAATGAAAGAAAAACAAAGGAGTGGGGGAAATGATGAAGAAATTTTTCAGTATGCTGCTAGTGCTCCTCTTAGCGGTTGGGGTAGCAGCGGGCTGCTCTTTAGACAATGGCGATACAGGCAGCAAATCCGAGAATAAGAAAGAAGGCAAACTAAAAGTGGGTTTATCGATTTCTACCTTAAACAACCCGTTTTTCGTGACGTTAAAGGAAGGCGCGGAAAAAGCGGCGAAAGAAGCCAATATCGAATTAACGGTTGCGGATGCACAAAATGATTCGGCAAAGCAAATCAACGATATTGAAGATTTAATTCAACAAGGTGTCGATGTCCTTTTAATCAATCCGACCGACTCCAGCGCGGTAACATCGGCTATTGAGTCGGCGAATCAAGCGAACATTCCGGTCATCACAGTCGACCGCAGCGCGGAAGGCGGCAAGGTGGCCTCACATATCGCTTCCGATAACGTAGCAGGCGGGAAAATGGCTGGAGAATTTTTAATTGAAAAATTAAAGGATGGCGGCAATATCGTTGAACTGGAAGGAATCCCTGGCTCATCAGCGGCTCGTGAACGCGGCGAAGGCTTCCATCAGGCCATTGACGGTGCTGCCAATATCAAAGTAATCGCGAAACAAGCGGCTGACTTTGATCGCGCCAAAGGATTATCCGTAATGGAAAACATTTTGCAAAGCCATAAAGATATCAAGGCTGTATTTGCTCATAATGACGAAATGGCGCTTGGAGCATTAGAAGCACTGGAAGCGCATGGCATGAAAGATGTATGGGTCGTCGGCTTTGACGCCACAGAAGATGCTGTGAAGGCCGTCCAAGATGGAAAAATGGCGGCGACGGTAGCGCAAAAGCCGGAAATGATTGGTGAACAAGCCGTACAAACAGCCCTCAAAGTATCGAAAGGCGAAAAAGTAGAATCCTTTATTCCGGTACCGCTAGAACTAGTGAAAGGCGAATAATCACGTTGCAATCAATAGGGAGAGAGCGATCCATCGAAACGCTCTCTCTTTTTTCATTCTGATTGGAAAAGGGAAGGCTGGCGATTTTATGCAATAGCTAATAAAGTTTTGTCAATAGAATGGGAGAGCGATCGTCTGTTTTGACAGATGGTGGAGGAATGGCAAGAAATGTAGCCGGCTATTGAAATTTCCATTTTTCAGAAGAGTTACTTACTAAGAAATCTTTCCCGTCTTCGTCATGATTGAAACATGAGATTCATGAAACCTTTACAAAGCCTTCACGCTCCGGTTATATGGGTGTGCTATACTGTTCTGCGCATGAATAGTTTGGTGTGTTGAAAGGAGTCCCGAACATGGACGACCAGCTTGCATCGGTGCTGCTGCTTACCGACAGCTTAAACCGCGAGAATATCGTGGATAAGGCAGCGCATTTCATCTCTCAATACTCATTGGGACTGATTTATTTAGATATAAAAAATTGCAGCCAAATGGAACAGAAGTATGGAAAGGAAGCGTGCCAAAAGCTGTTGGCGGCAGTCAAACAAATCATGACAAACTTAGAGAACGAAGAACCGTTTGGCATATGCGCCCACCGCATGTTTGGGGATGATCTGCTGGTATTGATTCGTATGGAGAGCGGAGCAGGGGAGGCTCATTTACGCTGTTTGGCGCATGATATATATCAGCGATTCAAAGCAAGCATGGCTCATCAAGCGAAATGGGCTGAGCCCGTTGATTTTTATGTGGGAGTATCGTTGCTTGATTCAGGTGCTGAAAAAGCGCTGGAGCATTTGCTGTACGAGGCGGTTAAAAAAGCGGTAAGCGAGGCAAAAAAGGCAACAAATGCTGAGCAGCAAAAGCTGCAAACGGAATTTTGCCACATTTTGGCCGGTCAGCATCTTACGGCACACTACCAGCCGATTGTATCACTGCTTGACAAAAAGATTTATGGGTACGAGGCATTGGCGCGCGGACCGCAGACAAGCTATTTTGCAACGCCCCATCGTTTATGGGAATTTGCTGAAAAAGAGAACCAACTGTATGCGCTGGAGAAACTGGCACGGCAAAAAGCGATTGAAGGATTTTCCGCGAGCGATCCGAATTGGAAGCTTTTTATTAATTTAAATGCCAATGTCATTCATGATCCGCAGTTCACCCCTGGACAGACGCTGGCGTTTCTGAAAAAAAGAGGGCTTACGCCGCAGCAAGTTGTATTTGAGATTACCGAACGTCAATCGATTGATGATTATGCCTCCTGTGAACTACTCACCACTTAGCTAAAGCTTGAAGTGGGAGCTTCTCAGTTCCACGACGAAAGCCGCCTTTCGTCTCCCTGAGCGTGACTTCGGGTCGTTCCAACCCTAGATGTCCGACAATTCGGAGTTCTTTTGTACCTTGGATATTTTACGCATGGAAGGATCAGCTTGGTTTTCGCATTTTATTTTCTCCATGCAACCTCCTATATCCAGTTATGAAAGAACGACATAGGTTTATTTTACCACAGGGTCAGACAATTGAACAGGCAAAAGCCTGTCCTTGTCCGAAGTCGATTCATCTCCCACTTTCATCAAGCTTCGCAAGATTTAGAAGTGGGAGACTTCTCGACTGAAGAATGTTAAAAAAGTGCTCAGCCACTACCGCAAGCAAGGATATCGCATCGCCATTGATGATGCGGGAGCGGGCTATTCTTCCCTTCAGGCGATTGCTGAGTTGCGTCCGGACTATATTAAAATCGATCGTTCGATTATTCATAAGGTTGATGGCCATTCAGTCAAGGCCATTTTACTGGAAACCCTTGCTGGATTTGCCCGGAAAATAGGCTGTCATCTCATTGCCGAAGGAATTGAAACGCAGGAAGAGCTCCAAGTGGTCACCAAGCTCGGCATCCCGTTTGGCCAAGGCTATTGGCTGGGACGGCCGCATCCGCATTTGCGTCCCATTGCTCATGAGACGCTGCGAACGTGGAAGCTAGTAGACCAACCTTTGGCGGAGGATGACCCGCAGACATGCCCATCATAACGAGCGGATCACGTTTTGATCGTGATCCGCTCGTTTATTTGCCGGCTGTATTAGCGGCGGCGCTGAATCACCTTTAATGCTTCTCGTTTGCTTAACGGCGCCAATGTTTCGCTTTCCACGAACCGCTGGGCGCTTGCCGGATGGGTCTTGGAATATTCGCGCAGCGCCCAGCCGATCGCTTTTTGAATAAAGAATTCCGATGACTGCCGGCATTGGCGGATAAGCTGATAAAGCAAAGCTTCATCGGTCTCTTCTTTATATCTTAATTGAAACAAAATGGCCGTTCGTTGCAGCCACATATGATTGGACTGCATCCATCGTTCTGTATAGACGGGAATACACTCTGGTTCGTTTTTGAAAAGCGGTCCGACGATATTGGCCGCAAGCATATCAACGGTGTCCCACCAAGGTTTGTTTGTAATGAGCTTCTCTATGAATTCTAAATCCATTTTTGAGAGACTTCTCTTTTCTTTTTCCAGCAAAGCAAGTGCGCAATATTGCAATTCACGCTCCGGCCATTCCCAAAGTTTGCTGACGATATCTGCCAGTTCAGTGCGCGGCGGAAGGCCGTGCTGCGCGAGAAACTCTTTTAGTAGTGCGCGGCGCTCTGGAGTTTTAATTCCGAGAAATTCAAATTGGTTGCGCATATATTGTTTCATCGGTCCAGCATTCGCTTCATGGCGATGGGCTCGCAGCCATTGTGCGAGGCGGTGAGCATATGGATGTGTCATTCGCTTAATCCCTCTTTTGTTCGTTTTGTAAAAATAGAATAGCAGATCGAGTGAGAACAAGGAAGAGAGTTAGACACGAACGGCCCCTGGGCTGACATTGTTCGCCACGGCCATAGCACATCTCCTCTATCGATCATGCGTGTTGTCCCTGTCGCATAAGCAGCTTCGTCCGAACGGAGCCAGATGATGCATTGCCCCAAGTGTACCGATTCGCTTTAGAGAATGTTTCGCCGCAAGCCTGTTGATCGTTTGTTCAGCCTTTCTATTCTTGTTGGCGCAACCGTATTTGGGCAGCGTAATCAAGCGCGGTTGATTTGCTGAATTCTTCAGCTGCGTACTTGGATGTCGCGACACTTATGAACCTCCCTCATTTACTCTCCATTAAGAGGTGGGAGACTTCTCGGTGGAGTATGTGAAAAAGGTGACGAATGATTTGTAAAGTAATGGTTTATGCTTTAACATGTTCATTGAAGGTTCTGCCGTCTCGAAGCAGGGGGAGACGGAACAATAAGACAAAACGAAGGGGGAGACAGAATGAATCAAGAGCCATTGTTCTTGAAACCGATTTTTCAAGAGCGGATTTGGGGAGGAACGGCATTAGCTGACCGATTCGGCTATCGCATTCCTTCTGATCGAACGGGCGAATGCTGGGCGATTTCCGCTCATCCAAACGGACAGACTGTTGTGAAAAATGGAGAATTCCAAGGCTGGCCATTAGGGAAGCTGTGGGAGCGGCATCCTGAATTATTTGGCCATTTTCCGTCTGATCGCTTTCCGCTATTAACAAAAATTTTAGATGCTAACCAAGATTTATCGGTGCAGGTGCATCCGTCTGATGACTATGCGAAAAAGCATGAGAACGGAGAATTAGGTAAGACGGAATGTTGGTATATTATTGATTGCAAAGAAGATGCTGAGCTAATATACGGTCACCATGCACAAACGAAAGCAGAGCTGCTTCATATGATGCAGGAGGGAAAGTGGGACCAGCTGCTCCGCAAAGTGAAAATTAAGCCAGGTGATTTTTTCTATGTTCCAAGCGGCACAATTCACGCACTTTGTGAAGGTACGCTTGTTTTAGAGACGCAGCAAAACTCAGATACGACGTATCGGATCTATGATTATGATCGCGTGGATGGAAAAGGGCAAAAACGGGAGCTTCATTTGGAAAAAGCGATCGATGTCATAACAGTACCTCATACGGATGACTCCTTTCCTCCGAAAGTAGTAGAAGCAGACGGAGCGACCATTGTGACATTTGTGGAAAACGCTTATTTTACTGTGCAAAAATGGGACATTCAAACAGAATGGACCGTAAAGCCAATTCGTTACTTTTTGTTAATGAGCGTTCTAAACGGCTGCGGGGAGCTGTGGGCGAAAGGGAAAGCATATTTGTTAAACAAAGGAGATCATTTGCTGATTCCTTACACATTAGACCCGTTTACTGTGAAGGGCCGGTTGCAAATAATGGTTTCATCGCCGGCCGTACCTTACGTTAAATAAAAATGACAGAGGATGACGGAACAAAGGCTGTTTATGAAAAAGGCCATTTTTTTCGTCATCTTTTTTTGATTTGTCGATATTTATTTAATTAAATGTATAGACAAATAAATATAAAAATATATAATTATTATTGAAAGCGCTTAAAAATAGAAAGGAGTTCAATGGTTATGAAAAAAATTTTACTTGCTTGCAGTTCCGGTATGTCTACTAGTCTGCTCATGACAAAGATGCAGGCTTATGCGAAGGAAATTGGAGAGGAAGTGGAAATTTGGGCCGTCGGGCAAGATCAGGCAAAAAAAGAAATGGAGAAAGCCGATGTTGTTTTAATTGGGCCACAAATGAGCTTTTTAAAAGGCGAATTACAAAAAGAAGCGCAAAAATATGGAATTCCCGTAGAAGTGATCGATATGGTGGCCTATGGATTAGCGGACGGTAAAAAGGTGTATGAGCAAGCTATAAAACTAATAGAGGAGCGTTTATAATGGAACAACCATCATTCGAAGGTTTAACTGCAGAACAAATTAACTTTCAGCTTATTCTTCACAGCGGAAATGCGCGGAGCAAAATCATTGAGTCACTTCGCCAATATCGGCAAGGACACACGGAAGAGGCAGAGCGGCTCGTGAATGAAGCAGAAAAAGATTTAAGTGCGGCACACAGCATTCATTTTCAAATGATTCAGGAAGAAGCGAACGGAAAGTCGGCCTCTTTTTCTTTATTGATGATGCACGCAGAAGATCATCTCATGTCTA
Organism: Anoxybacillus sp. B2M1; assembly: GCF_001634265.1. NCBI lineage: Bacteria > Bacillati > Bacillota > Bacilli > Caryophanales > Anoxybacillaceae > Anoxybacillus > Anoxybacillus sp. B2M1. Next base: position 2,853,991 of record NZ_CP015435.1, read on the forward strand.
CGTTGACAATGAAGGAGCTTGTGAAAGAACTTATCCAGCTGTTTAAGGAGCGAAATGTTTAAATTTTGAGGGGGAGAGAATAATGAGCCAAACGTGGTTTGATACATTTAGCCGCATTTTAGTGCCGGTCGCCGGCAAGTTGAATAATAACCGCTATTTAAAGGTATTGCGGGATGCATTTATGCTGGCGTTTCCATTAACGATTTTTGGTTCTATCGCCGTAGTGCTCGCCAATTTGCCATTTCTTGATAAAGTCATGAGCAAAGGGACGCTTAGTACCTTCAGTGCAGCGCTCAGTGTGGCTCCACAAGCGACCATGGGAATCATGTCTGTATTTGTCGTATTCGGGATTGGCTATTATTTAGCCAAAAGCTACGATGTAGAAGCGGTTTTCGGCGGTGCTATTGCCTTAGTGTCCTTTTTAATTTTAACACCATTTGTTTGGCAAACAGAAGGCAAAGAAGTCGTGGCCAACGTAATCCCGCTTGATCGGCTTGGCGCAAAGGGGATGTTTTTAGGAATGATCGTTGCTTTCCTTGCCGGCGAGATTTACCGTTGGGTTGTTCAAAAAGATATTACGATCAAAATGCCTGCTGGTGTTCCCCCGGCTGTTTCTCGGTCATTTTCAGCACTTATTCCTGCACTTATCACACTATCAGTATTTCTTATCATTAACATTATTGTCACGCAAGGCTTCCAAACGAATATGCATGATGTCATTTACCGTACGATTCAATCTCCTTTAGTCGGACTAGGAAGCGGCATCGTTCCGACATTAGCCGCTATCTTCATTACGCAGATTTTATGGTTTTTTGGCTTGCACGGCCAAATTATCATTAATTCCGTCATGGATCCGATTTGGAATACATTATCGTTAGAAAATTTAAATTCCTATATGGACAAAGGGGAGGTCCCTCATATTATTAACAAACAATTTATGGAAATTTATACTGTGGGCATGGGCGGAACAGGGATGACTCTGGCTGTTGTCATCGCGATGCTGTTTTTTATGAAAAGTAAGCAAATGAAGCAAATTGGTAAGCTAGCGATTGGTCCGGGTCTTTTTAATGTGAATGAGCCTGTTATTTTTGGTTTGCCGATTGTCATGAATCCATTGATTATATTCCCGTGGATAATCGCTCCGATGGCCGTTACGCTTGTTACCTATTTAGCGATGTCAACAGGAATGGTCCCGCCGCCGACAGGTGTCGCTGTTCCTTGGACCGTTCCGATCTTTATTAATGGAATCATGGCCACCAACTCATTAGCTGGAGGACTTTTGCAGATAGTGAACTTTTCGATTGTTTTGCTCATCTGGTTTCCATTTTTGAAGTTTATGGATCGAATGAATTTGCAAAAAGAGCAAGAAGAAGGAAGCGATGAAACGACAAAAAATGCATCTTAATAGAAGAAAGGTGATTGAGGAAATGAAAGCTATACAAGAAACAAAACAACAGCTTCCGTATCGCTTTCCGCAAGGTTTTTGGTGGGGAAGCGCCGTTTCGGCTACACAAATAGAAGGAGCGAGCCGCGAGGGAGGAAAAGGGCCTAATATATGGGATTATTGGTACGAACAAGAGCCTCATCGTTTTTTTGATGGAGTCGGACCAGAAACGACTTCCGATTTTTATCATCGCTATAAGGAGGACATCCAGCTGCTGAAAGAAACAGGGCATAATTCATTTCGTTTCTCGATCTCGTGGTCCCGGTTGATTCCGGATGGAAAAGGGGCAGTGAATGCGGAAGCCGTTCAATTCTATCAGCAAGTGATTGATGGACTGCTTGACCATGATATTGAGCCATTCGTTACTTTATATCATTTTGATATGCCGTTAGCGATGCAGCAAATCGGTGGCTGGGAAAGCCGAGAGGTGGTCGATGCGTATGCGCGGTATGCCAAAATATGCTTTGAGCTGTTTGGTGACCGCGTAAAAAAATGGTTTACGCATAATGAACCAATTGTTCCAGTGGAAGGCGGTTATTTATATGATTTTCATTATCCGAATGTAGTAGATTTTCGCCGTGCCGTTCAAGTAGCCTATCATACTGTTCTCGCACACGCGAAGGCGGTTCGCGAGTTTCGAAACAGTAAAGCGAAAGATGGGAAAATCGGGATTATTTTAAACCTTACCCCTTCGTACCCGCGCAGCCAGCATCCAGCTGATGTCCAAGCGGCGCATATTGCTGATTTATTTTTTAACCGCAGCTTTTTAGATCCGGTAGTGAAAGGGGAATATCCGCGGGATTTAGTCGAATTGCTGAAGAAGTATGGATACCTCCCGATTATTGAAGAGGGAGATTTGCCACTTATCAAAGAGAATACAATTGATATTTTAGGCATTAACTATTATCAGCCGCGTCGAGTCAAGGCAAAGGATTATTTGCCCAATCCGGAAGCGCCGTTTATGCCGGAGCGATTTTTTGACTATTATGTGATGCCGGGGAGAAAAATGAATCCTTACCGCGGTTGGGAAATTTACGCGAAAGGAATTTATGATATTTTAATCAACATAAAGGAGAACTATGAAAATATTGAATGTTTTATTTCTGAAAATGGTATGGGAGTTGAAGGAGAAGAACGATTTCGGGATGAGACGGGCATGATTTGTGATGATTATCGTATTGATTTTATTAAAGAACATTTAAAGTGGGTACACCGTGCGATTCAAGAAGGCGTTCACGTAAAAGGATACCATCTGTGGACGTTCATGGATAACTGGTCATGGACCAATGCCTATAAAAACCGTTACGGGCTTGTATCGGTCGATTTAAACAATGATCAAAAGCGATCGATTAAAAAAAGCGGATATTGGTTTAAAGCTTTATCACAAAACAATGGGTTTTGAAAAAAGGTGGTCTCAGGACCATCTTTTTCTCTATTTTATTGTCGCGATAAGGCTCCATCGATCGAATTGAAAGGGATGAAATAAACTGTTGATGACTCGAGCCGAACACGAGGTGAGATTTTAGGGAGAAGGAGAACAAAGATGAAATGGCCGCTGGCATTCAGAAAATGGTTGCCATAATGGGAACGAACAGTTTACAATGAACACGAATTATATAGATGTAGCTTGATATATTAACATTTGTATAATGGAGTTGGGCTATTTTCGCCGGTCGTTTTTGTCATAAGAGGCTTCTGACCGTGGGTTTTATAGACGGGATTCTTCAATCTTTAAGGTTATATGTATATGAGGCTGATTTAAACCGATGTATGAACTAGTGCTTGTGGCTCCAAGCGACCGAAGTCTTTGACAGAAAAAAGTGTTTTAATACAGCATGAATGATATGGATCCAAAATGATCGGCATTTTTGATAACAAAATCAGGTGATAAGATGTTTAAATATGAACAGATTTCAAACGAAATACGCAAAAGAATTCAAGAAGGATTTTATTCGCTCGATGAACCGATTCCAGACGAGCTATCGCTCTCTCAAGAATTTTCTTGTAGCCGGATGACGATGAAGAAAGCGCTTGATATTTTGGTTATGGAAGGCCTTTTGTATCGGAAGCGGGGACATGGTACGTTTATCGTGAAATCGGCGGCACATAATGGTTTAGTCAATGTCACAAGCGAGGAGAATCTCGGTCTGACGAATTTATTGAAAGGGAAAAAAATTACAAGTCAAATCATAAAATTTGAAGTGCGATTTCCTTCCAAAGAGGTGGCGGCCCAATTATCGATTGATTTGACAACACCTGTCTACCATCTGATTCGTCTTCGCATCGTGGAAAACGAACCTTATGTGATTGAGAAAACGTATATGCCGACTCCGCTCATCCGTGGTTTAAACGAGGATGTGTTGCATGCTTCCATTTACAATCATATTACGCATGGGCTCGGATTAACGATCGCCGGCTGTCATAGGAAAATTCGCGCGTCAAAGCCAACGGAGCTGGATCAAACGTATTTGCACTGCGCGCCGGATGATCCGATTTTAGAGGTCGAGCAGGTTGGTTTTCTAAATAATGGTGTTCCATTTGAATATTCTTTTTCCAGACATCGCTATGACAAGTTCGTCTTTACAACGGTCAATATCCGCCGCAATAAATAGCAAGCGTTATCCTTTGGAACGAAGGAGCTTAAAACCGCAGCCGCATAAAAGAGAATGCTTGAGGCGGCGAGACGGCTGCTGGCATTTCGGACAAATCGTTTGTTTCATTTTTTTCCTCCTTTCGCTTATCGCCGTATACATTTAGTATAACAATATTTTTGTGATAATCAATATCAAATTATAATAATTATAAAAATAGAGGAGAAAGCAATGGTTCGCAAGTGGATTTGGTGGAGCTTAGTTGGCATATGGTGTTTGGTGATTTATGGTTTTAGCGAAGCTTCCTATTTTACAGGGGAAAATACGGCGCGCATCATTCAAAAATGGCTTGGTCACGAAGCATGGGCGGAAGCGGAGGGAGCCGCTTCCCCCTTGAATTTTGTCATCCGTAAGTTTGCTCATTTGTCTGCTTTTGGGATTTTGGCTGTACTGGTTTTTCAAGCGCTGTATCCGAAGCGGTGGGCCTATGTATGGGCGTGGAGCTTTGCGGCCGTTTATGCGGCGACAGATGAGTGGCATCAGTCGTTTGAACCGGGGAGGACGGCGCTATTTTCGGATGTCGTGATTGATGCCTGCGGCGCGCTCGTCGCCTTATGCCTTGTATGGATGTGGCAACAACGGAGGAAGCCAGCGCGCCTCAAGCGAAAAATTTCTTAAAATGAGACCCTTTGCTTTATTGGCAAAGGGTCGACTGGTCGGCAGGGAATCGAATGCCGGTTTGTGTTCGCGCTTCCTCCATTATTTCAGCTGTGATGAACGAATGGGCGTGTGAATTTGTTTCTGATTGGCGCTGGCCGCGCGTGATAAGCTGCGTCCATTCAAGCGCTTCATAATACATCGGATGATGCGTCTGCGGCTCTGTAATATCCTCGACTCGGCCATCGCGGTAGCGAATTTCCACTTTGGTCGGAGTATGGATGGCATCAATGACGATGCTTCCTTCTTCTCCTTGAATTTCTGCAGGAACATAGGAATTCGTGATTTTTGAATACATCACAACCGCATCCATATCGCCGTAATGAAGGACGATGCTTCCCTCGCCGTCGACGCCTGATTCCAGCATGACACTGCTGGCTTTTAACGATTGCGGTTTTCCAAATAAAACAACGAGCGGGTAAAGGCAATAAACGCCTAAGTCCATCAATGCGCCGTTTGAAAAAGCCGGATTAAAGGCATTTAACACCGTCCCTTGCTTATAGGCGTCATAGCGCGAGGAATATTGGCAGTAATTAGCGAAATAGCGGCGTATTTTTCCGATTTTATGAAGGTGGCGGCGGATCGCTTGGAAATTGGGTAGAAGCGTTGTTTTCATCGCTTCCATCAATACGACATCATTCGCTTTAGCCGCCTCTATCATCGCTTGGACTTCTTTTGTATTGGAGGCCAATGGCTTTTCGCATAAGACATGTTTGCCATGATTCATAAGCAAAATGGCTTGCTCGGCATGGAGCGAATTGGGGCTGGCGATGTAGACAGCGTCGATCTCATCGCTTTTGGCCATTTCTTCTAAATGAGTAAATGTGCGTTTCGCTCCGGTTTTTGCGGCAAACTGCTTTGCTTTTTCCTCGTCCCGGGAATAGACAGCGGTCAATGTCAGCTGGGAAATCGGCTGAGCAGCTTGTAAAAATTCTTGAGTAATCCAGTTCGTTCCGATTGTTGCGAGTCGAATCAAAAGTATCCTCTCCTTATTCATATTTAGTATCGTTCATTTTGCGTATGATGGACAAAAAAGCCAATCATTTCAGGCGGCATGCTGTTATTGGACATCATGAGCCTCCTTCGTTCTGCCGCACCGCCTTAGAATCGATTTCATTTAGCTTTCTGGCAGCGTGTATGTAAGACCATCGCAGTCCAGTCTTGCGGCGCGAAAAAACTTCGAAAAAGCGAAGGTTTTTAAGCATGGATGAGCGAAATAAATGCTAGCGAGAAAGTCTTAGAAGCACTGCTAAACAATGCCGTTAAAGGGTGGTGGTGTTTATTATACATGGGGTGACTAGTTTTTTCCATAGAGAAGTCTGGGTTGGATTGGTGTGACCATAAAAAGTGGACAGAAAGTGAGGAAAAAGCATGTATCTTGGCGCGATTGAAGCGGGTGGGACAAAATTTGTTTGCGCAGTCGGAGATGATGATGGCCGCGTTCATCAAAGAGAGAGGGTTCCAACAACAACACCTGAGGAAACGATGCGGAGCGTCATCCGTTTTTTTCAGCAGTTTGAACTAAAAGCGATCGGTATTGGATCATTTGGTCCGATTGACTTAAATAAAAGCAGTCATACGTATGGTTACATTACCAGTACGCCAAAGCGGAAATGGGAAAACTTTAACTTTGTAGGGGAGATGTCCAAATATTTTCCTGTTCCGATCGGCTTTGATACCGATGTCAACGCTGCTGCTTTAGGGGAGCAATTATGGGGAGCGGCCAAAGGAACCCATAGTTGCCTTTATATGACGGTTGGAACGGGAATCGGTGTGGGGGCTATCGTGGAGGGCCGGCTGTTGCATGGGCTCTTGCATCCGGAAATGGGCCATATTCTGGTCCGACGTCATCCTGAGGATGGTTTTGCCGGCTGTTGTCCATTTCATAACGATTGCTTGGAAGGAATGGCCTCGGGTCCTGCGATTGAAAAGCGCTGGGGTAAGAAGGGAGCCGAATTGACGAACCATACGGAAGTGTGGGAGCTTGAAGCCTTTTATTTAGGACAGGCGATCGCTCAATATATCCTGGCTCTTTCTCCGGAAAAAATCATTGTCGGCGGCGGGGTGATGAAGCAACCGCAGCTTTTGCCGGCTGTTCGCCGTTATGTGATAGGCTTCTTGAACGGCTATATTCAGCATGAAGCGATTTTACAGCATATCGATGAGTATGTGGTGCGGCCGGGACTTGGTGACAATGCAGGCATCTGTGGTGCCCTCGCATTGGCAAAACAGGCATTAGATGAATAACATCAAAATGGATGACCGTTCATTCAAAGCGTAGATCAGAACGGTCATTTTTATTGTGGATCATGTATAGATTGACTATTTGGTCATTTTTTGTCGATAAAATTTTGACTAATAGGTCATTTTTGTTTGAATATTATTCTTGATAAATGATGAAAAAGTATTTATAATGAGAATGACTGTTTGGTCGAAATTCGATGAGCGAATTGAGGTGCCTTTTTCATGGGAAAATATAAAGAAGAATTGTCTTGTAAGCAGCTTGTGGAAAAGCTTCAGAAGCATGGCGTTCATGCCGAGCTGGTGAAGCCTCGTACGAAGCTGTCCATTTATCCGAAGGTCTTTGTAAAAGGGTGCCTGCCTAACCAAAAGGTGTCTTGGACTTAGGAGTGGAAAATAGGAATGACAAAGCAACGCAAGGTTGAATTTATTAAAACCGCGATGAAGCTGTTTGCTGAAAAGGGGTATTATTCCACTTCCATTCAAGATATTGTCGAAGCTTGGGGCATCTCTAAGGGAGCATTTTATCATCATTTTTCCTCAAAGGAAGAGTTGATGCTCTCGGTTGTCAAATACTATTTAGATCAGTTGTTTTCACAGTTTATCCATGCGAAGCACGAGGGAGAAGTGGAATCGGAAAGGGAATTGTTGATCAAACAACTCGAAGTACAGTTAGAAAGCATTCATTCACAGAAAGATTTTTTTCAGATGGTAGTGGCGGAGCAAATTCCCAAAATTAACGAGAACCTTCATAGCTATTTACGCATGCAGCGCTCCCGCATATTCAATTGGCATTGTCAACGGTTGATTGAGGTATATGGCCAAAAAGTAGAAAGATATGTGTATGACGTAGCCGCCATGTTAAGCGGCATTTTACGTGAATACACCTTTTATATGATGTTTCATCCGAATAGGTTTCAAGCAAAGGAAATTGCCGCGTTTATTGTCCGTCGGCTTGATGCGATTGTCATGCACTTTTCTGAACACGAGGAGCCGCTGTTAAAGCAAGAGATGGTTCACTCTTTTATGGAAATGGCTGAACAGGAAAAGCGTAAACGAAAAATGCAAATGATGGATCAAATGGAAAGCTTAAAGAAAAAGCTATCGTCATTGTCGCTTGATAAAAAAACGTACCATCAGCTTCATTCCGCGCTGGATACGCTTGAGGCGGAATTTATGAATGAGCAATCAGCGCCGCGGGAATATGTGGTGAAAGGGATTTTATTATATATTGAAAGTCAGCAGATTCATCCGTTATGTGAAGCGCTTGATTCATTAAAAGAAGCCGTTCATGAATATATGGCCCAATATCATTAAAGTTCATATTCTGTTCATAAACATCAAGTACCATTGTTCATGAATATATGATATGACCTAACATCATGATAGATAGGAGAGATACGATGTCAGACACAGCTATATTAAATGCGCCATCTGCGATTAAGCATCGCAATTTGTTAATCACAGGATTAATTATTGCGATGTTATTCGGTGCGCTTGATGGAACCATTGTTGGAACGGCCATGCCGCGCATTGTCGGTGAGCTTGGAGGGATTGGCCTGATGACATGGCTGACGACCGCTTATATGCTCACATCGACAGCGGTCGTGCCGATTGCCGGAAAATTGGCGGATTTATTAGGACGAAGAGTCGTTTATGTATCCGGATTGGTCATTTTTATGGTTGGTTCGGCACTTTGCGGGATGGCGCATCATATGACCGAATTGATTATTTATCGAGGCCTGCAAGGGATCGGCGGCGGAATTATGATGCCGATGGCCATGATTATCATCGGGGACTTGTTTACTGGAAAAGAGCGCGCCAAATGGCAAGGGGTGTTTGGCGGTTTATATGGTCTTGCCTCCATTTTAGGTCCGCAAGTGGGCGGATGGATTGTCGACCACATGAGCTGGGAATGGGTGTTTTATATCAACCTTCCTGTCGGGATTTTGGCGACGATTTTCATTGCGATGGGGCTAAATAAGCATCAAGCAACAGGACCTGTCAAATTTGATATTGCCGGTATGTGTACGATGATTATCGGCGTTGTCAGCTTGCTGTTGGCGTTAACGTTTGGCGGCGATAAGTATGAATGGACATCTTGGCAAATTATTGGTTTATTTGCTGTAGCCATCGTCTTTTTAACAGCGTTTGTGTTGGTTGAGAGAAAAGCCGAAGAACCGATTTTGCCGATGCATTTCTTTAAAAATCGGACATTTACGATATTGAATGGCCTTGGCTTTTTAATGAGTGTCGGCATGTTTGGCGCGATTATGTTCGTTCCGTTCTTCATGCAAGGGGTTGTCGGCGTGAGCGCGACGCAATCTGGTACCATTATGACTCCGATGATGATCACAATGATTGTCGGAAGCATTATTGGCGGTCGAATTGTTTATAAAATCGGAGTGAAACCGCAGCTCATCATTGGTATGCTCATCATGGCTTCCGGTTTTGGTCTGCTTAGTACAATGGATATCGGAACGACAAAATGGACAGCGACCTTTTATATGATTGTGCTCGGATTAGGTGTCGGGCTAGTGATGCCACTTTTGACGTTGGCTCTGCAAGAAACCTTCCCGAAATCGGAAATCGGAGTCGTTACATCGTCAAGCCAATTTTTCCGCTCCATTGGTGGAACGTTCGGAATGACGATTTTAGGGGCGATTATGAATCATCGTTCAAGTCAGATTTTAGAAGAGCGCCTCATGCCAACTTTAACGGCGCTTCCGCCACAGGCGAAGGAAATGGCGGATAAATTTTCCCATATGATTCATGATAATCCACAGTCGCTGTATTCGATGTTGTTTAGTCCAGAGATGCTGGCGGGCATGCCTCAGCAAATGAAAGATGCGTTTATTCCTATTTTAAAGCATTCGCTCATCGAGTCGCTCCATTCCGTGTTTCTATTTGGTCTTGTGTTCATCGTATGTGGAGCGGCATTGACATTAGCCTTGCGAAAAATCACCTTGTCGGATCAGCGCCAAAAAGAAAAAGCGAGTGCATAATCGCACAGAAAAGGCGGGTTGTAGCCAAAGTCAACATGGGCTTTGACTACAGCCTTTTTACATTCCTTCATTTTTGCTAAAAATATTATAACACACTTGTATTAAAAAAACGTGATATAATATACGTATGCCCAAAATCGTGGATCATGAAAAACAGAGAAAGATGATTGCCGAAGCGACTTGGAGAGTCATTATGAGAGATGGATTGGAAAAAGCAACGGTTCGCAACATTGCAAAAGAGACAGGGATTTCGGTCGGTTCATTGCGGCATTACTTTGCCTCTCAGTCAGAGCTTTTAGCCTTTTCTATGCAGCTTGTCTCCGAACGGGTAAAAGAAAGAATGAGCGCCTTGCCTTTTTCCGGTCCGCCGCTTGAAGCGGTAAAACGTTTCCTATGCGAGCTTTTACCGCTCACTGATGAAACAAGAAAGGAAATGGAGGTGTGGTTGGCGTTTACTCAAAAGGCACTATGGGATAAGGAACTCCAGCCTTTAAGCAAACAAGTGTATGAGGAGCTTCGTTCTGGAATTCGATCGTTGCTTGAAGCATTGATTCGTCTTGGAGCAGTAAATCCTAATGTGCCAATTGAAATGGAAACAGAGCGTCTTTATGCGCTTATTGACGGCTTAGCCATGCATGGCATTATGCAGCCGCATCAGTTATCTTCTCAAGAAATCGAGGCGGTCATCGACTATCATTTACGTTCCATTTTTTATGAAGCATAAGAATATGGAACATGTTGAAGGAAAAAAGGGAGGCCTACTCAAGCCTCTCTTTTTTGGGCTATGCTAAACACGCTGCGGAATGATCAACATGAAAATGCCGCTACTTTTTGTATTTTTGTCTGATAGATCGATGCAACTGGACTTTTTAACATTCGACGGTTGGACGGCCGCCATTCATTTGTTCTGTAAGCGGCCTATTGTTCGGTCTTGCTTTGGCGTGACAAAGGCCGGTCTTGGATTGCCTCCGACCGTCAAAAATAGATTTGGCTTTTGCAGGGGAGCTATATGTGCCGTCAGAAAAGCACCCCATCATTTTTTAATAATCCGATACGTTTTTATAATCTTTCACCAAATCGCCGAATCCTTCTTCTTCAAGAGAAGCGATCACGGCTTTCGTCATCTCGATGTTGTGATTGACAAGGTATTGGGTTTTTGAAGTGATGAACCGATCGAAAACAGGGCTTCTCCCTGCCCCTACCTTTTCCAAATTCTTTTGGGCCTTCAATAAATCCTCTAATGTTAACAGCGGATAATCGGTGCCATGAAAAGTAAGGTCAGGATTTAACTGATACCATAAGTCTTTGTTGTCTTTAATCCATCTGTCTCCGATGTCTTCAATGCCCGTTTTAATATGTAACGCTGCTGTTAAATATGCTTCTTTTTTTGTTTCCAAATAGCTTTCTAGCAGGAAATTCATTTCTCCCAATGAATGATTTAAGGAAGCGTGAGTCTTTTTCTTTTGCGTGTTTCCGTAAAAATCACAAATAATATAGCCGTTCTCGGTTTGGATGTAGTTCTTTTTTTCCACCTGGTCTAATAAGTAATCAGCATAGAACAGAGCGATATCTTGGTACTCAGGAATGTTGAATAGCTTGCTGATCCGCTTTAAATAAATAGCGATATACTCGTTAAAGCGAGTATCATAATACGGAGCGGTAATTCCATAATTGTTTTTCAGCCACGTGCTCGTAATTTCAGTTGGAATTGGCTTGCCTAATTGAGCGCCATAATTTAATAAATTGGCCACTGAGTTCAGGATAAAGTCGTAAAAATATCTTTCTTTTGTTTTTTCATAGTGGTCGGCATAGCGTCGATCATGGACAAGAGCAAAATATCGTCCGTATCCAAATTTAGTAGACGGTTCGATCGACCACGGCAGCTTGCCAAACGGCCCATCAGCGGTATACCATTTGTTAATTTTCTTATACTCTTTCAAGGTGTGCTTTTCCCATTCTTTAAAATTTTCCATGTTTTGAAAAAGCGGTTGGGAGGAGTATAAGAACCAGCTTTCCGATAAACTTTGCTTTTTGGCAACATGAGGCATATGAATGACAATGCGCTGCCCTTGTCCAGTGATTTTCGTTTCATCGGTTTCTTTTATTAATTCGCGCAATTGGCTTTTTCGCGTATCACTGTATTGTTTGACTAATGGCACGGAATTGTAATTTTTGCTAATGACCATATTCGCATAAGCATCATCGCCTTTGAGCTCAACGAGTCCATGCGGTGTCGATGTAGGGTCCACGCCTAAAGTGGAATCATGCTCATGCTTAATTTTTTCAGAATGAAAACGAGTCACTGTATAGTTTGTAAAAGGCTTCTTGAACGATAGGGAAAAGTCAATCGTACTAGGTCGCGTCGTTTCATTTTGAAACTTGGTAAATACAAACATATCGTTGTTCTCTAATTTTCGGACGGTAACAGTCAGTGTGCCATAATGACGCGAAAGCGCCGTGGATGAGAACTGATAGACCGTAAAATAGTCTTGGGATTTAATGGATGATTTCGTGCCGCTTTTGATTTTTTTGAGACGGACGTCTTTGGCCTGAAGCTCAATATTTCCATCTGTGATCATCCCGTTTACTTGTATATGTAGAGTTTTGAAAAAAAAGAAATAGGCCAGTATACTAGCAGCTAATAAAAATAAAACTGCCGCCCCGATTACAGGCTTCCACCGTAATTTGTTGATCACGTTTTCCACTCCTTTTTTGCCAGCCTAAATGAAATGGTCGAACTTAGAAACTAGATCCATGCCACGTATGCCCATTTTTTTGGCGCTTCTTTTTTTGATAAAACATGTTGGATAGGTTGCCTGTTCATTAGCTTAAGCGAGGAGCTATGCCTTTGCGCTCATCATTTTCTATAAACATTGATTCTAGATGTCAGGATTGTCGAAATATGGAGTCAATAAAGCCACTCCCATTTTACAACATTTCTCATCAAATGGAAATTCCATATTTTTTGCTGAGGGCTTTTCTCACGCTTTTATATCGGAAGAAATAGGAAAATATAGAAGAGGTTCTAAGGAGGGGAAGGAGTGCTGGATATTCTCGAGGCAGATGAAGAGATCTGCTTGTTTGGCGGCATAAAAAAGAAGGACCATGCGGCCCTCTTAGTTTGGCAGGGTCTAGCGCGTTTTTTAGCCGAAGACCCGCGAGCGCGTTAAGAAGCGCACCCCTTCTGGGCCTTCAAGCGAAAACATGCCGCCGCGTCCGGGAACAACATCGATAATAAGCTGAGTGTGCTTCCAATATTCGTACTGCGCCGCCGAAATGTAGAACGGGCAGCCGCCGATTTCGCCAAGAAGCACATCTGAATCGCCGACGATCAACTCGCCTTGCGGATAACACATTGGAGAGCTACCATCGCAGCAGCCGCCAGATTGATGGAACATCAGCGGTCCATATTTCGCTTTTAGCTTTTCAATCAATTCTAGCGCCGCTTCCGTCGCTATCACTTTTGGCTGTTCGCCCATCATTTTTCCCTCCTTTCAAAAAAGGCAGCGCGCAAGCTGCACACTGCCTTGTTGAAATGTTTGCTTAGCCGTCGATCTTTACGGCGTTTTTTATTAAAAGAATCCAAGTTTTTGAGGCGAATAGCTGACAAGCAGATTTTTGGTTTGTTGATAATGCTCAAGCATCATTTTGTGCGTTTCGCGTCCGATACCGGACATTTTGTATCCGCCAAATGCAGCGTGAGCTGGGTAGGCGTGGTAGCAGTTCGTCCAGACGCGTCCAGCCTGAATGCCACGTCCAAAGCGGTAAGCAGTGTTGACGTCGCGCGTCCAAACACCAGCGCCAAGACCATACAATGTTTCATTGGCGATGGCGAGCGCTTCCTCTTTGTCTTTGAATGTCGTCACAGATACGACTGGTCCAAAAATTTCCTCTTGGAAAATGCGCATTTTATTGTGGCCTTTGAAAACGGTTGGTTTGACATAATATCCATTGCGTAATTCGCCTTCCAAGAAATTGCGCTCTCCCCCGATGAGCAGATCGGCTCCTTCCTGCTTTCCAATATCAATATAGGATAGGATTTTTTCTAGTTGCTCGGAAGACGCTTGAGCGCCGATCATTGTTTCGGTATCGAGCGGATTGCCTTGCTTAATTTGTTTGACTCGCTCTAACGCCCGCTCCATAAAGGTGTCATAAATGGATTCTTGAATGAGGGCGCGAGATGGGCATGTACACACTTCGCCCTGATTGAGAGCAAACATCGTAAAGCCTTCAAGCGCTTTATCAAAAAATTCATCGTCTTGTTCAGCCACATCGGCAAAGAAAATGTTTGGTGATTTGCCGCCAAGCTCAAGTGTAACTGGGATGATGTTTTGCGATGCGTATTGCATAATGAGCCGGCCCGTTGTCGTCTCGCCTGTGAATGCCACTTTGGCAATGCGAGGATTGGAGGCGAGCGGTTTTCCTGCTTCGAGCCCAAAGCCGTTGACAACGTTGACGACTCCTTTTGGTAGAAGATCTTCGATGAGTTCAATCAATACGAGGATGGATGTTGGTGTTTGTTCTGCTGGTTTTAATACGACGCAGTTTCCTGCCGCCAGTGCTGGTGCCAACTTCCATGCCGCCATTAAAATCGGGAAATTCCAAGGGATGATTTGTCCGACGACCCCAAGCGGCTCTTTAAAGTGATAAGCAACTGTATCATTGTCGATTTCTGCAAGCGATCCTTCTTGAGCGCGAATGCAGCCAGCAAAATAGCGGAAATGGTCAATGGCGAGCGGAATATCGGCCGCGAGTGTTTCGCGGACGGGTTTGCCGTTTTCCCACGTTTCGGCAACCGCCAGCATTTCCAGATTTTCTTCCATGCGGTCAGCAATTTTGTTTAAGATGCGGGCCCGTTCCGTGACCGATGTGCGGCCCCACGCTTCCTTTGCTTCATGGGCCGCGTCTAAAGCCAACTCGATATCAGCTGCTTTCGAACGAGGCACCTCGCAATACGGCTGTCCAGTCACTGGAGAAATGTTTTCGAAATATTCCCCGTCGACCGGAGGCACCCATTTGCCGCCAATAAAGTTTTCATAGCGTTTTTTAAACGTGATGAGAGAACCAGGGTGTCCAGGCTGAGTATAAATCATCCAAATTCCCCCTTTGTTTCTCTTATATGCGCTTACAAAGGAAGCGCATACAAAATATAGTGAAATTTCTCCCCAGGAAAATCATAGCATTATATGGGGAGGTTGTCAAAATAAAACGATGAATCTACACCCGATAACGATTATACTCACGGGTTTTGTAGAATATGACATAAAAGATGTGAACGACTCCCACTTCGCTAACGAGACAGGAATCTTTCGTTTTCATTTATTTCGTAAATATACTTCAAAAATGGGTTTAATTTAATATTCAGTTTATGTATCCATGCTTTGAAAAGGATCATGAACGCTTGAAAGAGGCCGTATCTAAAATGGCACCAGAGAAATTGAATAGGACATCGTTCATATCGACGTATTTAAAAGTAAATCCAACGATTAATGCGATGATTAATTGTAAGCATTCCAGACAAATTCCTAATAAAACTCCCAATAACGCGATCCGTTTGCAATTAACCTTTGCAATAAAAGGAATACCAAATCCAAAAGGGATCGTTAATAAAATGTTGAGAAGCGATGTTTTCATATCTTCTTTATGGAGGTTAAACGGTATAAAATTAGCATCTCTCCATACATTTTGCCCGATTTCCTTTTTCATTTCAGGATCTAAAATAATCGGAAATTGAGTATAGTTTAATACATTGCATAGGTAAATGTAGAATAGGGAAAAGAAAATAAGGTAAAGATTCGTTTTTTTAAATTTCCATTTAAGTAATACAATAAGAAATCCCCATAATAAGACGGCTCCTATCAGAATCGATCCGTCAAAATCAATTAACATAGCTCATGGCTCCCCTCTAAAATGAACTAGGGAGTCTAAAAAAATAGACATCCCCAGTTTAATCGTTTAATTGAAGACTGTTCCACTACCTTTGCATACAACATATAAAAAAGACTGACACACGGTCAGCCTTTCTAATAGGTCAGTTCCAGCCCCTCCAAAAGAAGCGTCGCATATGCGCCGCTCAAATGATGGAAGGCTTCCAGCATGTCTTTTGGATCAACGGTGAAAAAGTTTTTCATAATCTCTTGGTTTTGCTCATGGATAAAGCTGAAAATAAAATCAGTTTTGATGCGATTGGCCACTAAAATAGCGCAATATGACCGTTCAAGCTGCATTTTGCGCTCGTGCTCCTCCAGCTGTGAGAAATGGGAAGCATATCGGTCAATAAGAGTCGGAAGCTGGTCTTGAATGCGGGCCTGCGCTTCTTCCATCATCGCTTCAACAGCAGCCGTCGTCGGAAACGCTTGATTGGTTAAAATCGTTTGCAAAACATTTTGCAGTGCATAGGTCGATTCTGTCGCAAAAGCCACATTTCCAAGCAGCAGTTGCATATATTCCTCTTCATGTCCAGCGTCAATTCTCATTTTCATAATCACTTCAAGCACATCGGAGTGGATTTTTTCTTTCGTCCAGCTGCCGATAAGCTGCTGCATCAACGCAGATAACACTTGTGATAGTTCTTCTTTTGTTACTTCCATCCATGGGTCCCTGCCTTGTTCTTGTATATAGTGATGTACATCTAGCATGCCATTGTTGGCAATGGAAAGTCAATAGAGAGCCTGGTGAGGAGGAAAAATTTTGCCGTAATGATAAAAATTATTTTTAAATTTGTAATTTTTTGTATAATAGAGATGGAGGTGGTCATAATCGATGAGATTTCTTTGTTCGAAAATCGAACATACGTACTAAATTTGGATGATTATCAATATAGGGGGAACTTGGAGTGAGAAGGCACTATGAAATCGTGGAAGATACGCAAGCACTTGAGCCGTTCTACAATGAGTACGGCCAATTATGCACCATTGTCCATGAAACCAATGCGACGTATATAGTAGAAAAGTCGCCGTTAAAAATTGTCGAGCATAGCTGCACCTACTATGGATGCGGCTACGAAGGACGATTGGAGGCAGCGAAGCTTATTTTAGGACTCAAGCAAATGGTTCCCATTTGTGTTTGTACTTCTTTGCGATTATATATGATCCCCACTTGCTCCCCGGAAAGCGATAAATGCTTTTGGCTCGCTCTGCGCCATATTCACGGTATTGAGCGGTACAAGCAGAAGCAGGCAAAGGTCATTCTCTCCAAAGGATCATCTCTGATTCTTGATGTGCATCGCGATACACTTGAAGCGAGGCGGGCCAAAGCGACTTTGCTGTTTTTCACGCTTGAGACGCGTTGCGGCATTTATAAAATCATCGAACAAAAATTCCCATTGTGGCGGTTTTTTTAAGGCGTCCGCCGAGAGGACTTCGGTTTCCAAGTGCGGCGCAGACCGGGGCGACTTCTGACGATCTCGTACATCAAGTCCAAGTTTCGGCGTATAATGAAAGGGATATCGAAAATGGGGGAGGGGGAAGACGAATATGAAGCCATTGCGGCTAAGAGGACATCATTTATTATGCGTCCATGGATTCCGCGGCATGGGATACAGCCCGTCGTTTGTGGAAAAAATGAAAGAGATTGTGAAGGAAATCCGCAATGAAGAAAAAGATTTCCCGATTCAAGTGGTGGTGGCGCTCGATGAAGCATGCTCCACCTGTCCGCATCACGGAGAGTCGACATGCCAAGCTTCTCCTCGTTCCAATGACCATGTGGTCGCGATGGATCGAAGAGTGATCAAGCATTTAGGGCTTGAAGAAAATAAGATTTATTGGAAATCAGAGCTTTTGCAGCGGACCGCTGCCAGCGTGCGTCCAGACGATTTAGATCACTTATGCGCCAATTGCTCATGGCTTCCGTATGGCGTATGCAAAGAGGGCATTGCCAACGTACGCACGGGAAATATTCAACAAAAATGAATGAATTATCAGAAATTAATGCTTCTCCTTCGGAAAAAATGTGGTATGATAACAAAATATAAATAATCTTTAAACAGAGAGGGTTATGGAAGATGAAAGTAGCAAAATTCGGGGGAAGCTCTGTAGCGAGCGCCGAGCAGTTCCGCAAGGTGGCAGGCATTATCCAATCCGATCAGCAACGGCGCATCATCGTTGTATCAGCCCCAGGAAAGCGGTATAAAGCCGATACAAAGGTGACCGACTTACTGATTCGCTTGGCGGAAGCCGTTATGAGAGGAAACGAATACGACAGCTTGATTGAAGCCGTTGTCGAGAGATATGCGGATATCGCTAGGGGCTTGGAACTGCAAGCATCGGAGGTTATAGAGCAAATGAAAGCCGACTTGCAGCAAAAAATCGTTGCCTATCATGATGACCATCTCCGTTTGCTTGATGCGCTCAAGGCGAGCGGCGAAGACCATAATGCCCAATTAATGGCCTTTTACTTGCGGAGCCTTGGCATGGAAGCGCGTTATGTAAGTCCGCGTGAAGCCGGCATTTTTGTAACGGATGAGCCCGGCAATGCCCAAATTCTGCAGGATTCCTATGAAAAGCTGAGCAAGCTGAAGCAATGCTCAAATATTGTCGTGATCCCCGGATTTTTCGGCTATTCATTAACAGGACATATTGTCACGTTCCCGCGCGGCGGTTCAGATATTACTGGTTCGATCGTAGCCGCTGGAGCCGTCGCCGATGTGTATGAAAACTTTACAGATGTGGACTCCATTTATTGTGTCAATCCGTCGATGGTCGAAAATCCACGGCAATTGCGGGAAATTACCTATCGTGAAATGCGAGAGCTATCTTATTCGGGATTTTCGGTATTTCATGATGAAGCGCTCGAGCCGGTATATAAAGCAGGAATTCCGGTATGCGTCAAAAACACCAACAACCCGGAGGCCCCCGGAACTTGGATTGTCGCCAAGCGGGACCACCGGAATGTGCCGGTTGCCGGCATCGCCAGTGATACAGGTTTTTGCAGCGTTAACGTAAGCAAATATTTAATGAACCGCGAAATCGGATTTGGCCGGAAGCTGCTGCAAATTCTAGAGGACGAAGGCATCTCGTACGAACACGCGCCATCTGGAATTGATAACATGTCGGTCATTTTGCGTGCCAATCAGCTGCAGGGAGAAAAAGAGCAGCGGATTATGGATCGGATTCAAACGGAGCTAAAGGTTGATGAGATTCATATTGAATATGGCTTGGCGCTCATTATGGTGGTCGGAGAGGGAATGGAGCGCGCTGTCGGGGTCGCGGCCAAAGCGACAGCGGCGTTTGCCCAAGCGCAGATTAATATTGAAATGATTAACCAAGGCTCTTCTGAAGTAAGCATGATGTTTGGCGTGAAGGAAGAAGCGGTAAATAAAGCTGTCCGTGCCCTGTACGACGCATATTTTGCGCCCGTATATGCACAAAAAGAATAGACGAAAGACAAAACCATCCATCTCTTTCTAGTTTTTTGAAGATGGATGGTTTTTATTATGGTTCACGAATGCGAGAGCCCTGCCGAGAATCATAACCAGCATGGCATCCGCTTTGTCTGGGCATTTTCAAAATGGCTTTCCTCTTTCCTCTAGCTGTTGTGCTTGTGACTTATGTAGCTGACATGTCCATTTAATCAGGAGTTCATATAAGGGAGCGGCGAAGACGTGCTGCCGGTAAATGCCCCCCTTTTCTAAATCCACTTCTCACAAACAAAGAAGCTTTTTCATGTTTGAAAAAATAAAAGATAGTAAATACATAAGAGTATGCATAATGGAAAATAATACTATCGTATGAATTTTTTTAAGGGAGGAACAAGCGTTGAAAAAGCTTCTTTGGGTCATCGTTTTCTGCTTTTTTATTGGTATAGACGGATTTGGACAGCCAGCTGCAGCGCAAGTGAACGAGAAAGAAGTACAATCGTACATAAGCAGCTTTGGATGGACGATGAATGATTTACAACAGTATTTAAGTGATTATGACAAGACGCTGGCGGATTTTGCGACGGTGGATGAACTGAAGCAATGGCTCGGAACGCCGATTACAGAGGAGCAATTAAATGAATTGCTTGTGCGCCATAAACTAACAAAAGAGGAGCTAGAAGCATTGCTCGGTCAATTCGGGGAGACGTTGCAGGATTATACGTTTATTGAGGATTTGGATGCGGCGGTTCATTTTTATTTGCATCATGATGCGGCGATGCAGCAAATCAATGATATGCTCTCTGCGATCGGATTTACTGAACAAGAGGCGAACCGCTTGTTTGACCATATCATGGCGCTTGATGAAAAAGCTCTGGCCGAGAAAATGAAAAAGCTGGACGCGAGAATGGAGCGGTTTCTCAATATAGAGGATCCGACGAAGCTGAAGAAGCAACAAAAAGAGGAGCTGCTCTCTATTTGGGAGGACATGCTGGCAACGTTAGAAATCCATCCTGTATTTTATTTAGTGAATGGTCAAAAGGAAGAAATATCCTATCAGAAACTGCTGGATATGAACACGCTGGGAGGCCGCGATTTGCTTGTTGAGCTTCGCAACTCTCAAGGAGAGATCTTGGCGGATATGCAGCTGTCTGAAGAAATGCTCAAATCAGGGTATATCCTTCATGCCGGGGAAAATCTGATTCACGCTGGGGAAATCGGCGGTGAAATGAAAGCGAAAATGCAGGGCGAAAAAATGCCGAATACGGCCTCGCCATATATGGAGAATATGCTGCTTGGTCTGATGATGATTCTGCTTGGAGCCGTGATGTATTGGCGGAAGCGGGAGAGAACGGTGAAATAAGATGAGAAAAGCGAGGTATAGGAAATATGTAGCCATTGGCTGGATGATAGCGGGAAGCATGGTGGCCGCATGGAATGGGTATGCGTATTGGGAAGGATACCGTGCCGTTCAGCCCATCGCTACAGAGTCTAAACCCATCTCTAAGCCCGTCATCTCATCTGTCGAGACAAAGACAGGTCAGCCGGAGCCGAAACTGGATGAGCACATGGGGACCTTGTTTATTCCTAAGCTTCATATTTCGATCCCCATTTATCATGGAGCGACAGAACAGCAGCTTCGCAAAGGGGTCGGGCATTATCCAAAAAGCGCTTTACCTGGCGAAGAAGGCAATGTCGTGCTATCCGGCCACCGCGACACGGTATTTCGCCGCTTAGGAAGCGTGGGAAAGAATGACGAGCTGATTGTCCAAACGAAAGCTGGCGAGTTTATTTATCGGGTGAAAAAGGTGCGCATTGTTTCGGAAAACGACCATACGGTGCTTGTGGAGAAGCCGCGGCCGACGCTAACGGTAACGACTTGCTATCCCTTTGATTTTATCGGAAATGCCAAACAGCGGTATGTTCTTGTGGCGGATTTCATTTCGCCATCAGCCAGCCGAAAAGAGCAACAAAAAAAGGGCTAGAATCATCTAGCCCTTTGTTGCTTGATCCACTTTTACAGGTTCGCGCCACTTCATGCCGCGGCGCTCATGAAGCTCATGCTTAAATTCCTTCAGCAGCGCTTCACCCTGCAATCCTTTTTCAACAAGCCCGGCAAGCACAATCTCTGCCAAATCTGTTCGATTACGGATCATAAGTCCTTCCATGAGCACACTAATATGCTCCTTCATCGATGTAACAGAATGAATGGTTGCAAGCATATAAGCTGGATCATTGCCGGTGTGGGAAATGGTCACTTCGAGGCGAACTTCATCTTGAGAACGTTGGAGTTTTGCGAATAGTGGTTCATATTGTTTATCTATATATGTTTCAACGAGCCATCGGTTTCTGCCATCTTCCTTATTGATGATGAGCCCGTCAATGAGCGGAATTTGCTGGCGATGTAGATGATCGTCAATGACCTGAACCCCCACAAGCTTGAAGGTTTTCATTTTATCACCTCGTCAATGTTGTCTCAAACAAGATTATAACACAATCATATTGGAAAAAGAAAATGAACAAACGGGATTGATCAACAAGCTTCACACGAAAAAAGATAAAAAAATGAAAAAAATTGAATTTTTTTGTCGTTTTTTGCATCATTAGAAAATAGTCTTATCGATATTTTGTGAAAAAGTAAATAAAAAAATTCAAAAGTCGCTATTTTACGGATCAAACTGCCATGATTTATGCTAGAAATGCGGCCAATATATAATGATAGAAGGGAGGAATGGAATGATTAACCAGGTCGTGTTAGTCGGCCGTTTGACGAAAGATCCAGAACTTCGCTATACGGCAGATGGGGCAGCGATGGCGAATGTGACGCTGGCCGTAAGCCGCAGCTTCCGCAATACGGACGGTGAAATTGATACAGATTTTATTCATTGCAAGCTATGGCGAAAAATAGCGGAGAACACGGCTCATTATTGCCGCAAAGGCTCGATTATTGGCGTCATGGGCCGCATTCAAACACGAAATTACGAAAATCAAGCGGGAAAACGTGTATATGTGACCGAGATTATTGCCGAGTCTGTTCGTTTTATGGGCGGCAAGGCCGCCGTATGGAACACGCAAGAGTAATCCCGTCTAAAAATGGATCCTCTTATTTTCCCCATAAACAGAAAGATGATGTCCTCATCTAACGGTTTTCCTCGATTCGTCCCCTCACATATTGGCCAGCCGCATATGGTTGGCCCTTTTTCCATCATGAGAGCTGCCTCTTATTAGGAGATTGTCGTTCAAACAAAATTTGTTCGATAGAGGCCATCTCAACTTTCAGCAAGCAAATGGAGGCCTGCCAATCAAACTCAGTTGAAGGATAGATAGTCCCATTATATTTGGTCCGTTTACGTTTTATGAATGAAGCTGTACAAGGGTTTTTGAAAGTTTGTTCGTATTTTAGCCCAAAAAAACCTGCTGCCTGAAAGATTTTTAAGGAAAGGAGAATGTTTGTGAATCTTTATCTAGCTGATATTGCCGTGCATGAAAAAAAGCAAAGCAAGCGCTGTGAGCCCTCGTGCCGCGTGTTTATTCGAGAAATCAATAGCGCCTGGTCTTTGCCGTTTCATTCAAGGCCGGCCCATCGTTTTTCTTATTCGCTCTCGCTGTTAAAGAGGGAGACGAACACGACCGCGGAGCTTTGCCACGGACAATGGCTGCGCGTGATTCAGTGCCAAGAAAATGCGCGTGTGCATCTTCTGTTCAAATCGGTCGATCATCGCTATATGTTCGCCGTCGCCCTTCATTTAAAAACAAGAACGGTTTCCGTTGTGTCCTACGAATGGAGCGACGTGCAGCGAAAGCATGTCCGTCTCTGTGCTCATGAGCTTCTTGCGATCGAACGCCAGCTAATTTTTCAGATTCTACAAACCTTTTATATTTACCGAAAGCAGCAGATATCGTATTTGGCGATGTTCCGGCCGGAGCCGAGGCAGCCGTCGGGATGATGGAGCTATCCTTTGATCCTATCAGACGAGCCCGGCATGCTGGCTGCTTCTCTATTTTCTTTTGCTGCATATCTTATCCATATACTATATCATATTTCATGCCCCCGTTGTTCGTGTGGATGAATGAACGATATCCATGCGGCGCAAAAATGAAATCGATCATCTGAGGCTGCTGTTTGTTTGCTGGCGGCTGGCTATTTTTTTCGCCATTTGCTCACGCAGTTTTTCCCAAGCCGTTTGCTTGCTTGCTTCCTTTGTTTTCTTTCTCCGTGTGTTTTTCATGATCGTTCCGCTCCTTTATGAACCATGGCTGGCAAAATCAATAGCTCCCGTAGTTCTTCATTAGAAAGCTCGGTGATCCATGCTTCGCTTTGGATAATTTCGTTATTCAGCGCTTGCTTGCGCTCAATCATTTCATCGATTTTTTCTTCTAGCGTGCCAACCGTAATCAGTTTGTGAACATGAACAAACCGCTTTTGGCCCATGCGGTAAGCGCGGTCTGTCGCTTGATTTTCGACAGCGGGATTCCACCAACGGTCGAAGTGGATCACGTGGTTGGCTGCGGTTAAGTTTAATCCGATGCCTCCAGCCTTTAAGGATAAAATGAACATATGAAAGGCACCTTGTTGAAATTGCTCAATCATGCGGTCGCGTTCCGCTTTCGGGACGCTGCCGTTTAAAAAGAGCGCTTGTTCGTGAAAATGGGAAGAGATCAACTGTTGAATCATCCGCCCCATTTCGATATATTGCGTAAAAATTAGGCAGCTTTCTCCGCGCTCACGGATTTGCTCGATCAGCTCCAGTAACTTTTCTAATTTGTGGGATCTAGCTAAAAGGTTGGTCGGATTGGCTTCTTTTAAATACAGGGCCGGGTGGTTGCATAGCTGTTTCAGACGGTTTAGCATTTGCAAAATAAGGCCGCGCCGTTCAAATCGGTCTGCTTTTTCGATGTCGGCCAGCGTCTGCTGAACAAGCTCTTCATAAAGAGATGCCTGTTCGGCCGTCAACGGGCAATATTCTTTTTGTTCAAGCTTATCAGGAAGGTCAAGAGCGATCGCTTTATCGGTTTTCGTACGCCGCAATAAAAACGGGCGGATCAAATTTTGCAGTACCACCACTTTTTGGGCATCCCGTTCCTTTTCAATAGGGATGGCAAAGCGGCGTTGAAATTGCCTTTGGCTGCCTAAATAACCGGGATTGATAAAATGAAAAATGCTCCACAGCTCGCTTAGCCTGTTTTCCATCGGCGTGCCGGAAAGGGCGATTTTATGACGGCTGATGAATGTTCGAATTGCGCGTGCTTGTTTCGTATCGGCGTTCTTAATGTTTTGGGCCTCATCTAAACAGATGGTGTCCCATTCAATGGATTTTAGCTCGTCGCTGTCAAGATGAGCCAAGCTGTACGAGGTGAGGACGAGATCGGCCCGCTTGACCGCGGCAACGAACGCTTCTTTCTTTGCGCGGTTTGAGCCATGATGAATATAGATGTTTAAAGACGGGGCAAACCGCTGGCATTCTTTTTGCCAATTACCGATCACGCTCGTTGGGCAAATGAGCAGAGACGGCTGTTGATTGGCCTCATGCTTCTGCACGTATGTCCAGTAAGCGAGCATTTGCACCGTTTTACCAAGCCCCATATCGTCTGCCAGACAAGCGCCAAGACGAAAGCGGCGCAAAAAGAGCAGCCAGTCGACACCACGCTGCTGGTATGGCCGCAGTGTTCCTTTAAATGAATGAGGAATGGAAACCGATGGAATACGGTCAATGTTTGTCAGCTTGCTTACAAGCGTTTGAAAACTGCGATTTAGCTCAATGGCAAACCGACGGAGCTCGTCGGTCTCTTCGGATGTTTCGCTTTGTGTTTGTTGTACGAAGGCTTCCTGTAGAATGTCGCGAATGGCCACTCCTTCTTCTCGCGCTTTTTTCATTAAAGACTGTACGTGCTGAATCAGCTTAGGATCAAGCTGAATCCAACGTCCGTGCACTTGCATGAGGCGACGCTTTTGCGCGACAAGCTGGTCGAACTCCTCTTCACTAAGCTCCACACCGTTTGTGGCAATTTTCCAATCAAAATCGACAAGTGCATCCAGTCCTAATCGTGACGGATTGGATGATGGAGAAGACTTCACTTTTGCTTTTAGCGTGAGGCGTGTCTGTTTGACCGCTTCCCACCAAGAAGGCAATAAAATGCGCACGCCGGCTTCTACGAGCTGTTCGCTTGCCTCCGATAAAAAGCGCCATGCTTGTTCATCATCCAAATCAACCAAAAGCCCGCCGTTTTCATCAGCAAGCCAAGGTACGACTTTCATCCAGAGGCGATGGGCGCGTTGAATGGCTTGTTCGTGTTCCCGCCATCCATCTGGCCACTCCATGGACTTGTGCCAGACGAGCGCTTCCGTTTCATCATGAGCAACGAGCACCGTTTCTAGAGACCAATGGGAGAAATCCTCCATCGGCTCGGTAAGGCGCAGCGCTACCATAAACGGAGGACGCTGGCCATTCCAGCCAATTTCGTACAGCCAGTCGTCTTCATTGGTGGGCCAATAGGGGATATGGCTGGTAGTGAGCGGATAGGTGCGAACAATTTCCTCCCATGTTTCGTTTAGCTCGCGGTCGCGTCTGATCCACTCATTAATCGCAAGCGAACGCCATTTTATTAAAAAGGGATCTTCATCAGCTCCATCCTTCCGTTTCCAACCGAATCCGCCTTTTTTCCATGCGGAAAAATCGGGCATGAGGCGCATTTCGCAAATATCGTCCATCATTTCTTGCGCCCACTGTCGCCAAGTAGACAAGCTTTCGCTCCACTCAAGCGGAGCCAGCTCATTTTCAGGGGAAAGTGCAAAAAAAGTAGCCGCTTCCCATGGAGAAAGCAAAACTCCTTCCTCATGGCCTATTTTGGCACTCGACAAAAGCGTGCCGTAAAAGCTTTCCTCATGCCAGGAAAAAGCGATCGTTTGCCAAAGATTCAAAGGGACGTTGCTGTAGAGGAAAAAAGCTTCTTCCTCATCAAGCCATCGTCCCATAAGTGTAATGGTCTTAATCATTCAGCAACTTTCCTTTCTGCATTTCTTCATAAAACGCTCGCATCCGCTTCGTTTCGGCCAACAATCGCTCACGGTATTCGAGCCATATATGATATTTGCCCAATGACCGGTAATAGGAGCGCAGCTTTTTTAAATATTTAACGGCGCGTTTATAAGCTTGGCGATTTTTCATTTGAATCATTTTTTGTACGCCGTGATGGTAAAGCGGCAGCAATAATGAACGATCGCTCTTTTCGATCTCGGCCAAAAACGAGCGGTGGATATCTTCAATTTCCATATGGGCGATGAGATGCAAATCGACCCATTTTTTATATTGGCCGCTTGCCATGAGAAAATGGCTGTAATCATAGGCGCTATATGGAAGCAGCTTTTGCAGCATCCTCTCGTAGTAGGTTCCATCTCCAGTAGTCTCTGTATAGTGTTCCAATAGATGGAGCACTTCTCTGATAATTTGCGTTCTATTATGATGAGAGATGGTCTCGAGCGAAGCGACAGCATCTAGGCACAGCGGCCACCACGCCTTCATCCGCGTCCACTGTCGAGTATGGGAAAGCTCCCGAAGCCAAAACAGCAAATACGAAACAACCGGCATATCAGACTGTTTGAGAAACGCGAATGCTTCTCCATCATGACGGCGCAAAAAGGCGAGATGGGCTAAAGCGATCAGGCTTTCCTTCTTTAAAGAGGGATGCTCTAGCTTCGGCTGCAGCTTCTCTTGCTCATGCTCCGTAGATAATCCGCCTTGAACGAGCATGTTCCATACGGTTTGATACACGCGAATGCGCAAGTCCGGCAAATTTGGACCGGTAAATAAGAGAGAATGCACATATTCTTGAGTTTCTTTCAGCAGTGTGGAATAGGCTGCTGGTATGGACATGCTGGCAAGAGATGCGCATTTATTGTGAATGACGCTTACGAAGTCAGAAGCGGCTGCTTCCCAATAGGAGCGATGGTAGGAATATCGCTGAAACCGTTCGCTATATTCGATCAGTTGCTCAAAGGTAAACAGTGCAGCGTGAAGATGATAAAGCTGTTTTTCAACGGACAAATCAGGAGCTTTATCGAGCAGTGATGGAAAAAAACGGTCGCATAAATGATGGGCGAACCAATAGTCAATCATGCGATAATGAGTTAAAAAGCGGTGATAAGCCTGTTCAAATTGTTCCCGCCAACTGCTCGATGAACCTGACGGCTTTCCGCTTTGGCTGGCTTTGGCCAGCTTAATCGATGGTTGTCTTTGAGTCCACGTTCGGACCAGTTCTCCGACGGGGCCGACATTTGCGTATAAATAAAAAAAGAGCGCCAATCTGTGCGAGCATATAGGAGCTGCTCCGCATTCGCAGCGGCCTTGTGAAAGATCAGTAAAATGAAGCGTTAATTGGTGTACCTTTTCGTCTAATACGTGAGCGTGCACCGTTTGAGAATCGAGTAAATGAGCGTTATAGACGAAGCCTTCTCGATAAAGCTTCAATCCTTTTTTTAAATCGGCTTCGTGCAAAGGAAAGGCTATTTCTCGTTGAAGCTGGCGGGCCGTTTCCTCCAGCGCCGCTTTCGACAGGTTTGCTTGCAGCAACTGTTCTCATCCTTTCCCGAATCGTTTCTATTCTTTCATTACTAATTGCTTTTCTCGTCATTTATACAAGAATTATAACAAAAGTCTCCTTCAATAAAAAAGAAAGTTTCGTTATACTAGAACTAGCGCCAGTCGAAAAAAAGAATTCAAGTGCTGGATTCCTTTTTTCGACATGGCGAACGGTTAAAGGAGGGAGAGCAGAATGCAATGGAAGGCGCGGCACGTCATCATGACATCGGCATTTGCTTCAGCGCTGTTTATGCTGCCTACAGAAGGTAAAGCGGCGCAGTTGAAAATCGGCATGAGCGACGCGAAAGTCAAAGAAGTGCAGCAGCTGTTAAAAGCGGCGGGTTTTTTCACGTATCCAACGGCAACTGGCTATTATGGAACGATCACGGAGACGGCGGTAAAAAATTTCCAATCCTCTGTTAAGCTTCCAGTCACAGGGGTGGTCGACGATCAAACGTATGCAAAATTAAAGACCGCATCCAGCCCGCAGCCTGCATTAAAGCAAGGGGCTTCTGGTGAAGCGGTTAAAATGCTGCAACAGCAATTAAAAACGCTCGGCTTGTTTACCTACTCGGAAATTACGGGCTATTACGGAACGATCACGGCCGACGCGGTGAAAAAATTCCAAAAGCAAGCAGGGCTTCCCGCGACAGGGGCAGCGGACAGTACGACGCTTACCAAGCTGAAGGACGCGGCAAATGCAAAGACAAAGACGTCGGCGTCCTCTGCCAATAAGGCGACGATCTACTTAACGATTGGATCAAGCGGCGATTTGGTGAAGGAAGTGCAGACGAAGCTGAAGCGGCTCGGCCATTTCACTTATCCGGAAATTACAAGCTATTACGGAACGATCACAGCCGATGCGGTGAAAAAATTCCAAAAGCAAGCGGGCCTTTCTGCGACAGGGACAGTGGACAATGCGACGCTCACCAAGCTGAGGGAAGCGGTGCAGCCGAAGGAGACCGCGCCATCGGGCGGCAATCAGGCGACTGTCTACTTAACGATTGGGTCCAGCGGCGATTTAGTGAAGGAGGTGCAGACGAAGCTGAAGCAGCTCGGTCACTTCACTTATCCGGAAATTACAAGCTATTATGGAACGATCACGGCTGACGCGGTGAAAAAATTCCAAAAGCAAGCGGGCCTTTCTGCGACAGGGACGGTGGACAATGCGACGCTCACCAAGTTGAGGGAGGCGGCGCAGCCGAAGGAGACCGCGCCATCGGGCGGCAATCAGGTGACCATCTACATAACGATTGGGTCCAGCGGCGATTTGGTGAAGGAGGTGCAGACGAAGCTAAACCAGCTTGGTCTTGTCACCTCTGCGCAAATTACCGGCTATTACGGAACGATTACAGCTGATGCAGTGAGGCAATTTCAGCAGAATGCCGGCTTAAAAGTGACAGGGATTGTTGATGATACGACCTATCAACGGCTCAAGGCCCAAAATTCGGTACAGAAGGTCGATCCGATTGAGCTGGTAGCGGATGCCGCTTTATTGTTGGGCAAGCCATATGTATGGGGAGGACAAACCCCGGAGCAAGGCTTTGATTGCAGCGGGCTTATTTATTACTTATTCCAGCAGCAAGGCGTCAAGGTGCCGCGAACGGTCGCTACGATGTGGAACGCGGGCACTAGTGTTTCCTCTCCTTCTGTTGGCGATATGGTCTTTTTCAAAACGGAAGGCAATACGGTTTCCCATGTAGGAATCTATATCGGCAACAATCAATTTCTTCATAGCGGCAGCTCTACCGGAGTAACGATCAGCTCATTTAGCAATTCTTATTGGAGCTCTTGCTATGTGGGAGCGAAGCGGTATTGGTAATCCGACGATTTTAAGCTGGTAATGGACGGGCTTGAAAATGGTTGGCAGACAAGGAAGGCAGTGGAGCGCGGGATGAAAGCTTTTGTCAACCGTTTAGAGCGGCTGATCGCATCAGCCGCTCCTTTGCTGCTTCACTTCCAAATGGGTTTTTAATGCATTCGACACGGCCAACCGCTCTTTTTCAGAAATAAGCACATAAAAAATGCCATTTATTTTTGTTCCGGTTCCTTGTAAATGGAGCTGCTGCATATGCTGGCGTGCCTCTTTGTACCTCTCTTGAATATCTCTCATCTGTGCGAGTGTTAAATTCGTTTTGACATGCTTGGCAATAGCCGCCAGCATGTCGTCGTAATAGACGAATGAAGAAAGGCTGGCTCCTTTTTGAATCACGGCTTCAATGATTTGTTTTTGTCGATCCTCACGACCAAAATCGCCGCGAGGATCATCATAGCGCATGCGGGCATACTTCAACGCTTTATCTCCATTAAGAGCCACTTCTCCCTTTGGAAATGTCACGCCGTCATATGTAAAGGCAAAGGGATTATCTACAGTGACTCCGCCGACGGCATCCACGATATCTTTAAAACTTTCCATATTGACTTTCATATAATAATCAATAGGAATATCAAGAAACTTTTCAACGGTAGCAATGGTCATATTGACACCGCCGAATGCGTAAGAATGGTTTATTTTATCCATTTTCCCTTTTCCGACCATTTCGACTCTCGTATCGCGCGGGATGCTGAGCAGCTTAATGGATTTTTCATTTGGATTGACGGTCAAAACGATAAGCGAATCCGCTCGACCACGGTCGCCCTTGCGCTCATCTACACCAATCAATAAAAAAGAAATCGGGGTTTGCCTTTTTAATGACACAGGCTTTGTGCGTTTTTTGGGAGCGATTGGTGTAACGGGTTCATAAATTTGTTGTGCCGTATGTTTGACGTTGGAATAAATAGAATAAGCATATGCGCCAATACCAGCGAGGGCGAGAACCATTGTTATTCCGATCACCCATAGCCATTTTCGCTGTTTCGTTTTCATGTGTATCTCCTTTGTTCGACGTCATGTCTCTATTTTGGAAAGAAGCAAGGGTTATGGACGTATTTTCCTTGGCAAAGATTGAGTAAAAATCAACTTTTCATTGCCGAACGCACATGTTAGAATAGGAACAGACTTTTTATAGCCATCAATATTGTAGGTGAAAATATGAAGCAAAAATTAAAAGTGATGACCATTTTTGGGACGCGGCCAGAAGCGATCAAAATGGCGCCTCTTGTATTAGAATTAGAAAAACATGACCAATATATACAATCAATTGTGACCGTAACGGCACAACATCGTCAAATGCTTGATCAAGTATTGGACGTGTTCCGAATTACGCCAGACCACGATTTGAATATTATGAAGGACCGCCAGACGCTCGCCGATATTACCGTCCGGGCGCTTTCTGGGTTGGATCAAGTCATGAAGGAAGTCAAGCCGGATTTAGTGCTTGTGCATGGCGATACAACCACTACGTTTGTCGCAAGCCTTGCGGCGTTTTATAATCAAATTGCCGTAGGGCATGTGGAGGCGGGACTGCGGACATGGAACAAATATTCACCGTTTCCAGAAGAAATGAACCGCCAGCTGACAGGAGTCATGGCTGATCTTCATTTTGCACCGACCCAACAGGCGCATGACAATTTAGTGAGCGAAAATAAAAAACGCGATTCCATTTTTATTACAGGCAATACCGCCATTGATGCGCTGAAAACAACGGTGAGCAACGATTACGACCACCCTGTGCTGAAGCGGATGAATGGAAGCCGGATGATTTTGCTGACGGCCCACCGCCGGGAAAACTTAGGAGAGCCGATGCGAAATATGTTCCGCGCGATTAAACGGTTAGTGCAAGAGCATGATGATATTCAAGTCGTCTATCCTGTTCATTTAAATCCTGCCGTCCGGGAAGTGGCGAACGAGATTCTCGGCCAAGATGACCGCATTCATTTGATTGAACCTTTAGGCGTCGTCGATTTTCATAATTTTGCGGCACGCTCGTTCTTGATTTTAACAGACTCCGGAGGGGTGCAGGAGGAAGCGCCGTCTCTTGGAGTGCCTGTGCTTGTGCTTCGCGATACGACCGAGCGCCCGGAAGGAATCGCAGCTGGAACGTTAAAGCTGGCTGGCACAAGCGAGGAAACGATTTATCAAATGGCGTTTGAGCTGCTGAACGATCCAGCGGCCTATGAACGGATGGCCAAAGCGGCCAATCCTTATGGAGATGGAAAAGCGTCCGAACGGATTGTCCAAGCGATTCTTTATCATTTCGGAAGAACGAATCAGCCTCCACAGCCGTTCAGCTGTTAAGCCAGCCATTCCCGCATCCGTGTCGAGCGAGACCATGGTGCGGGGATATTTTTCGTTGTTTATGTACAAAGTAATAAACAAATTCGTCATTCATTGGCAAGCAACGATCGAAAGAGGCCGTTGCCGCTTGGAAATCATTTCGATTGGTAAGGCTATATATACAATCATGTGACAGCACAAAAAAATTTTGGAGGTTTTTTCTTTATGCTAAAAAATCTTCCTCATGGAACAAAAATTAGCATTTCCCGTTCCATTGCTTTCGTTTTTGAAAAATATATGAATCAAATTCAGTGGCAGGAAGAACAGTTTGATCCGGCCGTCTTTATGCAGCACTGGCGGCAATATATTGAAAAACAAGCAGCTTGGTTCCATTCATTAGATGAAGAAATAAAGCAAAGCCCGTCCTTTCATCAAGAATTAGCCGCGAAAATTAATGAAATCATGGAAAAAGTCCTATCAGAAAAGCCGACTGAAGAGCAGTTGCAAACCATCGAGCAGTTGACAAAAGAGCTGCAAATAGAGGATATTCCCGTTTCTTGCAAGGCGGAAGCCAACTACTATATTGAACAGCTTCAAGAAAAGAAAAAGCAGCGCGTGTAACAAGAGAATGCTTTAGAGCACCTATTTCTTCACGTCACAGTCAGGACTAGGAACGATGAGGAGCCATCTATTTTTAATCCACTCGATTTTGGCAGGAGCATTTAGATATCGCAGTGTCAGTCAAAGGATGAACCGGCAAGCCGCCCAACGCATATGCTATAGCTATAATGGCTGTAGCTTTTTTTTGTGGAAAATGATAGATAGCGGATTTTTCATTTTCCTGTAACCTTTGTTTCAGAGAGGGTTTTTAAAAGTAAAATAATGGATGGGGTATGCGGATGACATGTATTTGCTTTCTTTTCCCCTTTGGTTATTATAGAATGAGGGATATGAGATGATGTCATCGTAGGAGGAACATAGTGTGAAAATCACTGTTACAGGTACAGGATATGTAGGCCTTGTTACGGGGGTTTGTCTTGCAGAAATCGGACATGATGTGATTTGTTATGATATTGATGAGCCGAAAGTGCAAATGATGAAGCAAGGAATCTCGCCGATATACGAACCTGGTTTAGACGCATTAATGAGAAAAAACATGGAGCAAGGTCGGCTTTTTTTTACAGCGGATGAAGAAATGGCGTATGGACAAGCTGATATTATTTATATTGCTGTTGGCACGCCAGAAAAAGAGGATGGCTCCGCTGATTTGACCTATGTGGAAGAAGCGGCGTTGGCTATTAGCCGTTATGTTCGCAAACGAGCGATTGTTGTCATCAAAAGCACCGTTCCGGTCGGTACGAATGATCGCATTCAAAGGATGATTCATGAACATAAAGCGGCGGAAGCGGATATTACCGTTGTTTCCAACCCGGAATTTTTGCGGGAAGGCTCCGCTATTTACGACATGTTTCACGGCGACCGCATTGTCATCGGCGCCAATGATCCTGAAGCTGCAACCGTGATCGCGGATATTAACAAACCGTTCGGCATCCCGATTATTCATACCGATATTCGCAGCGCAGAAATGATTAAATATGCCGCCAACGCATTTTTGGCGACGAAAATCAGCTTCATTAATGAAATCGCCAATATTTGCGAAAAGGTTGGCGCCAATATTGATGATGTTGCTTATGGAATTGGGCAGGATCACCGGATCGGGCCGCATTTTCTAAAAGCCGGCATCGGCTACGGAGGCTCATGCTTTCCAAAAGATACAAAAGCGCTTGTGCAGCTGGCGGGAAATCTCCAGTATCAGTTTGACCTGCTTGAAGCGGTCATTCACGTCAATAATAAACAGCAGTTATTATTATATACAAAAGCGAAAGAATTATTCGGTTCACTTGCAGGAAAAAAAGTAGCGGTTCTTGGGCTTTCCTTTAAGCCTAACACAGATGACATTCGCGAGGCTGCCTCGCTTGTTTTCATCCATCGATTGCTTGCCGATCAGGCACAAGTCACCGTGTATGATCCGATTGCAATGGAAAAAGCTAAAGCTATACTTGGAGATCAAGTGGTTTATGCGTCATCTGCTGCTGAGGCGCTGTGCGGCCAAGAAATTGCCTTTATTGCGACCGAGTGGGAGGAAATCAAAGCGCTGCCGTTTTCACTTTATGTGGAAAAAATGAAGGATCCAGTCATTTTTGATGGCCGGAACTGTTACGATATCAAAGAAGCGGAAAGATTTCCGCTCACCTATATCTCGATTGGAAGAAGGCCGATTGTGCAGGCTCCTTCTATGGAGGGCAGCAGAGGATAGGACAACGCCGCAAATGTTTAAAATTCGTTACAAATATATAATCGCAGTTTGTTTTTTGTTATAATAAAGTTTGATTGTAAAAAAGGTACTTCAGTAAAGGAGAAAGACTTCGTATGAGCAAAAAAATTTGTGTCATTGGATTAGGATATATTGGACTTCCAACAGCCGTCATGTTTGCCAATCATGGCTTGCAGGTACATGGTGTTGATATTAACGAAAAAGCAGTCAGCATGATTCAGAAA
Source organism: Anoxybacillus sp. B2M1 (assembly GCF_001634265.1). Lineage (NCBI taxonomy): Bacteria > Bacillati > Bacillota > Bacilli > Caryophanales > Anoxybacillaceae > Anoxybacillus > Anoxybacillus sp. B2M1. The sequence continues at coordinate 2,888,635 of NZ_CP015435.1, forward strand.
AAACAATTGCATATTGAAGAAAATGGATTGCAAGAGCGTCTTAATCAAGCGATAGACAGCGGAAAATTGACGGTTTCGACAACACCGGAAGAAGCCGATGTATTCATCATTGCCGTTCCTTCTCCGATTAATCCAGATAAAACAGCGAATTTAGATTATGTTCGCGCTGCTACTCAGTCGATCGTTCCTTATGTCCGCTCCGGAAATTTGGTCGTGCTGGAATCAACGGTACCGCCGCGCACGGTAGAGGATGTCATGCTGCCGATTTTACGGGAAACGGGTTTAGAAATCGGCACAGAGCTTTATGTTTCCCATTCCCCTGAACGCGTCATTCCAGGGAGAATTTTTGAGGAATTAACCAATAACGACCGCATTATCGGCGGCATCAATGAAGAATCAAGCCGTTTAACAGCTGAATTATACAAAACATTCGTAAAAGGAACGATCCATTTAACCGATGCGACAACGGCCGAAATGGTAAAGGTCATGGAAAATACGTATCGTGATGTCAACATTGCTTTTGCCAATGAACTAGCGAAAATCAGCGAAAAAATTGGCATTGATGTGTGGGAGGCGATTCGCTTAGCCAATTTTCATCCGCGCGTCAATATCCATTTTCCAGGGCCCGGCGTTGGCGGCCATTGCATCGCAGTCGATCCATGGTTCCTAGTAGAATTGCAGCCGGAATTAGCGAAAATGATTCACCTTTCCCGTCAGACGAACGACAGCATGCCAGAATACACCGCTTTGAAAATTAAGCAAATTTTAAATGAAAAAGGAATTAAGCACGGCCGAGTGGCAGTGTTCGGATTGGCGTTCAAAGGAAATGTGGACGATATGCGCGAAAGTCCATCGCTGGAGGTCATCCATCATTTAGAGCAGCTGGGAATCGACTACACAGCGTATGACCCGCATATTAAGGAGAATCAGTTAAGCCAGCAGACGCAGGAGCTGGAACAAGCGGTGGCGCATGCCGATATGATCGTTATTTTAACAGACCATCAAGAGTTTAAATATTTGCAGCCTGAGCAAGTAGGCGCTCACATGCGCACGTCCATTATTTTTGATACAAAACATTGTATCGAGCGCGGCCTCTGGGAGGAAAACGGATTTGACGTGCATGTGCTCGGAGATGCCAAACACCGCTCCAAGTATGAAAAGCATACCTTTTCTAATTAGGTGATTACAATATGAAAGAAAAGTTTTTAGGGATTGATGTTTGTACAGATACGTATGATCAGCTGGCTGCGAAGCTGTTAGAGGATATAAACCATAACCGCAAGTCTTTTATTGTGGCGATTAATCCGGAAAAAATTATGAAGGCGCAAGAAGACATGGAGCTTCGCGACCTTTTGAATAAGGCGACCTATCAAATTCCTGATGGCATTGGTGTGATTTTAGCCTCGATGATGAAAGGAGGGAAAATCCGCTCCCGTGTCACAGGTATTGATATGATGATGCGCCTTTGTAAAGAAGCCGCCCTCCATGGGAAAAAGGTCTTTTTATATGGCGCCAAACCTGGGGTGGCTGATGAGGCGAAGAAAAAGCTGGAGGAGCGGTTTCCTGGCATTCAAATTGTCGGCACGATGCACGGATACGAAAAGAACGAAAATGTGATTGTCAACGCGATTAATGCGTCCAATCCAGATATTTTATTTGTAGCGTTGGGGAGCCCGGCGCAGGAATACTGGATTGTGAAGCATATGGATTCGCTCGCCCCTAAAGTGTACCAAGGGGTGGGCGGATCGTTTGATGTCGTATCGGGCCGTTTGAAAAGGGCTCCGTTACTATTCCAAAAATTAGGGATGGAATGGTTCTATCGTCTGGTGAAGGAGCCTTGGCGTTGGAAACGACAGCTTGTCCTTCCGAAATTTCTAATTAAAGCCATTAGAGAGTAGAAGGGATTGTATGTCAAAGTTACGAGTAGCGAGCATCTTGTTTTTACTGTCTACATTTTTTTTGAAATTTTCGAGCATGCTGCGCGATATCGCCATCGCTCATTTATTCGGCGATTCCTATGTCGTCGACGCGTATATTGCTGCCATGACGATCCCTAATGCCATTATTTTGTTTATGTTGACAGGAATGAAGGATGCCTTTTTGCCTAGTTATTATAAATATGAAAAGCTAGGAAAAGGCTTTTCTCATTTAACGAATGTCGTCAAAGGGACCTTTTGGATTTCTTCGGTGATCGCTGTATGCGGAGCGGTTCTTTCACCGCTCCTTATTCGCTGGCTTTACCCAAGCTTTACAGGACATGGGGCGGAGATTGCCGTTTGGACAGCTGTCATTTACTTTCTATCGGTAGCGCTTGTCGGTGTGAACGCAGTCTATGAAGGCTATTTTGATTCACAAAAGAAGTTTTCGTTTTCAACATTTTCACAAACGATTGTCGTATTATGCACGATTGGTGGAGCCATTTTATTGTATCGGCAAATGGGGATTTATTCCGTTCCGTTTGGCTATTTTGTCGGCACCGTGCTTTCGTTCATCATCAAATTGGTGTACTTAAGGCCGCGCCGTTTTTTAATGTGGAGTCAGCCGGCGGATTGGCGGGAAATCTTGTCCTTCTATAAGGTATTTTTGCCGATCGGTCTGACGATTGCTGTCGGCCAGATTAATTTATTTATCGACACGTTATTTTCCGCAAGACTTGGAGAAGGGGTTGTTTCTAACTTAAACTATGCGTTCCGGCTTGTGAATATTCCACAGGCGATTTTTGGCGTGACCATTGCCACGCTCGTCTTCCCATTGCTTGCGGAAGCGAAAGTAAAAGAGGACATGCAGCTGTTTCGAACGGGAATTGAAAAAGGGCTGAACTATATGTTTTTGCTGCTTGCTCCGACCATTGCTGGAATGATTGTGCTGATGAGGGAATTGGTGCAGGTCGTCTATGAACGGGGAGCATTTACCGCCGCTGCGACCGCCCAGACAAGCGAATATGCGATCTTTTTCACGGGATCGGTGCTGTTTTATAGCATCCAAGCCGTCATTGCCAAAGGGTTTTATACGCTTGAAAAGGGCCATTACATCCTGCGGGCCGGCGTGGTATCCATCATCGCCAACGCGATTTTTAACGCGATTTTATCGAATGTGATCGGAGCGATCGGATTGGCTTTAGCGACCTCCTTGGTCGGATTTGTGTATTCTGCCATTACGTTTACGACTTTGTACAAGCTAGCAGGAGGGTTTAGCCTGAACGTCATTGGCAAAGAATACGCGAAGATCACGATGAGTACGCTTGTGATGTGCGCGGTTCTTCTCTTTGTTAAGCATGGCCTCCATGCGGATCACCTTTCCGTTGTTCCGTATTTAGTCATCATGATTATACTTGGAGCGGTCATTTATTTTCTGGCAGCTTGGCTCTTCCGAGTGGAATCATTTAAGGAAATTGTAGCGAAAGGGAGGATTAAACAAGTTTCTGATTCGTAGAAACTGAATTCGTTATGAAGCGTTTAGGAATATTGCAGAATTGGAATAACAAGATTGATACGTTTTCTCCTTATTTTTTCTTTCCGTTTATCTTAATCTTGTATTTTTTTGTTAGTTTATTTGATTTTGGGAAAATAGAGTATTTTGAAGTGAAAAAAAATGTTCTATGGCCCATTTTAGTCGGACTGGCGTCTTATTTAGCCGCCGTCTATTTCGTGCAGAGGCGAAACTGGTCGTTCCCTTCCTTCGGCTTGAAATTTCTGCGGGGAAAAACGACTTACTTCTTGTATGTGCTCGGATTGATCGGGCTTGTCAGCTATATGATTATGTTGTTTACCGGCCAAGTGGGGATCGCTGATGAGTCGGTCCGCCGCCACTTAGATCCGAAGCTGAACTTTTTAAGCTCTTTCTTATGGTTCGCGGTGTTGTTTTTAATTTGTGACCGCGTTGTCAAAGAAAAAGAGCTGACGCGCAGACGAAAGCAGATTTATGCGTTCGTGCTGTTTTTGATTCTTTGTCTATTGGTGCTGATGGGGTATCGCACACCGATTGCGATCATTTGCTTTACATGTTTAATCGTCATCCACTATACGATCAAACGAATTAAGATCTCTTGGTTGCTGGCTTTTTTATTTGTCGTCGGGCTTGCCTTGTCGCTTTTCGGCTTTTTCCGCATGGTGACAGAAGACCAGACGAAGCAATTTAATACGCATGAAGGGCCGGATGTGGAATTAAGCGAGAAAGAAATGAACCGCGATTTAATGCTTGTCCGCAAGATCAATGAAACGCCTAAGTGGGTGCGCGGATTAACGGAAGCCAGCGTCACCGGGAAAATTGTATTAAGCAAATTAATGGAATATACAGATGAGCATGGCTATTTATACGGCAAGCTCCATAAAGGCATTTTCTCGACCATTTTGCCGGGAGAGCAGCTGTCTCCGCGCATGGAAATTACGGAAATGGTCAATTCGATTACAGTGGAAACAGGAAAATATGTCACCCGTCCTGGGCGCACCACGACGCCGACCTTGCTTGGACAGTTTTATGTGGAAGGCGGTTATATCGCGATTATCATCGGATTTGCGCTATATGGAATCATTTTATCCATGCTGTACAATCAAATGAAGCAGTCTGGATTTAAGTCGTATTCCATTATTCCGTATGCGTTCATCACGACGATTTTTATGATTTCCATCCATACAGGCTTGCTTGATTTAGTGTTTTTACTAATGATTGGCTATGCGCTTGTGTCCGGTGGAATCGAAAGAAAACAAAACATTTGAAAAAACAATTGTTATATAAAACTACCGATGGTAAAATATACTTGAAAGAAATATATTATTTCCTTCTGTAGCAATATAATGCAAGGACCTCGGTTGGTAGCCTCAGAAAAAAAACCACCTGCTTTTTAGGTGGTTTTTTTCTGCGTTTATTGGCCGGAAGGAACGATGACCTTCCATGCGCGGAAATCCGGATTTTCCTTGACGACAAGCGCCTTAGGAAAAATAAAGGTCCACGGCTTGCTTGTATTGGCTTTTACTTCAAACTCTTGGAGCGTAAACGCTCCTTGGGCGACAAGATCTCCTGCCGCATCCTCCACTTGCAATGGCAGCTGCTGGATTCGGATGTTTTTATCGCTGCCGTTGCGAATGAGCAGCGTTGCATGGATATCACCGTTTTCAGCCTGTTGAATTTGCAGACCCATGAAATTGATCTCTCCCGGCTTTGGCGGTTGAATCGACTGGACGAGCGTTCGCAGTTTTTCTTTATCCTCATCAGCCAAGCTTTTCTCCCAGCTCTCCGATAAATCAAGAGAGTGGGCGGTTGGTTTGCGCAGTTCGAAGGCGATTTTCCAGTCGACCGCCGGCAGTTCGGCTACCCGCAGCGTCTCGCGCTCGAAAAAGAATTTCCAAGGCCGGCTGCTATGCGGCGGCAGCTCGCCCAGCTCCGCGAGCGGAAAGGTTTTGCGCGCCAGCATTTCCCCGTTCGGTCCGATCAAGAGCAGCGTAGTGTCGGAAAAGGAGATGGCTTTTGCCAAGCTGCTGCGCACAAATGCGGTAACGACATATCCTTTTTCCGTCTGCTTTAATTCAATGCCGGACAGGGAAATCTGGTTTTCCTTGAGCGGCTGCTGCTCATTGTTTAAAAATTGATAATAATAGCGCTCTTCGGCACTGATCGACCAGGATGGATGAATGGAAAGCTGCGGATGAATGTCTTGATCGGCCGAAGAGGTTTCGTCGGTGTCGAACAGCTCGCTGGAATCGACGACCGTATCCAATCCGTCTTGTTTAGATTTTCCTTTTCGAAAAAATGACAGCATGTTTATTGTCCCCCGTTTGTTTGGATTTTATCAGACACATAGTAAGCCAGCTGGCGGCAAGCATCACGCTCAATTTGCCGATACATATGCACAAATAATTCATATCCTTCCCGTTGAAACTGGCGAATCGGATCCTCTTGGCTATAATAGCGCAGCCCAATGCCCTCTTTCAGACGCTCCATCGCGTCGAGATGGTTGAGCCAATGATGGTCAATCGTGGAAAGAAGGAACGCCTTCAATTGCTGGTGCAGCCCGCGATCACTTTCAAACAGCTGAAGTGTTTCAATATAGGCTTCCGCCGCTTCGTTAGCGGTTTGTTTCACTTCTTCCACATCATCAGCAGGAGCGTTCCATTGCAGCTGAGATGTCGGAACGAGCTCCCGCAGCTGCGCCGCTAGCTGTTGCATGTTCCACTCCTCTGGATCGACTTCCATTGGACACATTTGTTCAATTTCATATGGAATATAGGAGCGAAGCATACGGACGGCAATCGAGAGCGAATCCTCTGTTTCCAGCGCTTGATTTCGCAATGTATAGATCGTGCTGCGCTGATCGTTCAACACATCATCAAGCTTGAGATTGTATTCGCGAATGGAGAAGCTGCTGCCCTCACAAATGCGTTGCACGCGATCGACAAACGCATGAATATCCTTGTCGAGAATCAGGCCATGTTCGTCCGTTTTCAGCTTCTTCTGCAGCTTTTCGACCTCTTCTTTGGCAAACCGGCGGAACATGTCATCCTCAAGAGAAATGAAAAATTGTGACCGTCCCGGATCGCCCTGACGCCCAGCCCGCCCTTTCAGCTGGTTGTCAATGCGCCGCGACTCATGCCGCTCCGTTCCGAGCACGAACAAGCCACCCAATTCCGCGACCCCTTCTCCAAGCATAATATCCGTTCCGCGTCCAGCCATATTCGTCGCAATCGTAATTTGCCCTTTCTGTCCGGCTAATGAAATCATTTGCACTTCCTGCTCAATCGTTTTCGCATTTAACAATTGAAACGGCAAATGTTCCTTTCGCAAATATTCCGCTACTTTTTCCGACTGCAAAATAGAAGTCGTCCCAATCAAAACCGGCTGTCCCGTTTCGTGAACGCGCTTCACTTCTTTGGCGACGGCGGTATATTTTTGCTCGATGGTCATAAAGACGCGATCCGGTTCATCGACGCGGATAACCGGTTTATTCGTCGGAATTTGCACGACGTCCATGCCGTATAACGTTTGGAATTCTTTTTCTTCCGTTTTGGCTGTTCCCGTCATGCCGGATAACACCGGGTAAAGCCGGAAATAATTTTGGATCGTGATCGATGCTTGCGTTTTATTTTCTTCCGTGAGCTCCAGTCCTTCCTTCGCTTCGATCGCCTGATGCAATCCATTGCTTAAGCTGCGTCCTTCCATTGGCCGTCCGGTGAACATATCGATCAAAAGGATTTTTCCATCCTTGACGATATAGTCGATGTCGCGGTGGAACAGGACATGGGCCCTGAGCGCCTGAATGATATAATGATACAGCGTTTGATGCTGCAAATCGTAAAGATTGTCGATGCCGAATCCTCGTTCAATTTTGGCGATGCCTTCTTCGGTTAAATTCGTCGCCTTCGTTTCTTCGTCGAAATAGTAATCGACATCTCGTTCCAACGATTTCACGATGCGCGCGCATAAATAGCTTAATTGCGAGCTCGTCTCCGTTTTGCCGGCGATGATAAGAGGTGTCTTCGCTTCGTCGATCAGCACGCTGTCGATTTCATCAATTATCGCGTAATGAAAGGGACGCTGCACCCGCTGTGACACATCGTAGACCATATTATCGCGCAAATAATCGAAACCGAACTCGCTGCCGATTCCGTATGTAATATCGGCGCGATAGGCTTTTTTCTTTTCTTCCCCATCCATCATCGGCAGATTCAATCCGACCGAAAGCCCTAAAAATTCATGAATTTGGCCGATCAGCTCGCGGTCGCGCTTCGCCAAATATTCGTTCACCGTAATCACGTGAACGCCCTTTCCTTCCAGTGCGCGCAAATAGCTTGGCAATGAAGCGACGAGCGTTTTTCCTTCACCTGTCGGCATTTCGGCGATGTTTCCTTCCGCAAGCACTAAACCGCCGATCAGCTGTACATCAAAATGGCGCATGCCCAGCACGCGTTTGCCGGCCTCGCGCACGACCGCAAACGCTTCCGCTTGAATGTCAAACACCGTTTTGCCATCCTGTAGCGATCGCTTAAAATAAGGCGTTTTGGCTTTTAATTCTTCATCAGATAAACGAGAAATCTCGTGTTCCAGTTCGTTAATGCGAGAAACGATTTGCTGATAGCTTTTCAGTCTCCGTTCATCGTAATTGACCAATCGTTTAATATAAGACAACATATTTGCAAGTCTCCTCCAAGCTTGTCGAATAGTCTCTCCATACAGTATAGCATCGTTCGTTTTTGGTTTCACCTGCGCGGAAAATATTTCTTCCTTTTTCTCTTATATGGATTATAATGTCATTATCAGGATAAATTTTTCAAACTATGAAACTTTTTCTTTGATCCGATCGTCTATAGAAACGTAGCTTCTTTTTTACGAGAAAAGAAGAGAATTTCCAGGGGGGAAATGCTAATGAAAAAATGGACAAAAACCGCACTTTCGGTTGGACTAGCCTCGATGGTCGTCCTGCCAAGCTTTGCCCAAGCTGCCGCAACACCGCCGCTTGAGCAATGGAAAAAGCAGCCGCGCCATGTGTTGAAAGCGCCGCTGGCTTACAAGCAGCTAGAACAAGCGCAAAAACAAATCAGCACCGATACGCTCATCGTCAAGTACAAAGAAAAAATCCCTGCGAGCGTTCACCGCAGCCTAGGCGCGAATGTGAAAAAGTCATTTCCAGCGCTTGGCTATGATGTGGTGACCGTGCAAAAAGGAAAGACGCTGCAGGAAGTGGCGAGAAACTATGCCCAGCTTAAGGCGGTGGCAAGCGTAACGCCGAGCTTTACATATCAAAAGCTTGGAACAAACGATCCGAAAAATGAAAAAATGTACCCGCTTTCTTTGCTGCAAATCGATAAAGCGCTCGAGCTTGCCGGAAAAAATAGCGTAACCGTCGCTGTCATTGATACAGGAATGGATATGAAGCATCCGGATTTACAAGCGCAGCTGCTTCCATCCTATAACGCAGTCAATCCGGCAAGTCCTGGCGTGAAGGACACCCATGGAACACACGTAGCGGGCATTATTGGCGCGGCCGCGAACAATGGCATCGGTGCGCATGGCATCAACCCAAATGTGAAAATTTTGCCGATTGATGTATTCAATGGCGGTTCAGGAGCGAGCGACTATACGATCGCCCAAGGAATTTTATACGCGATCGAAAAAGGCGCAAAAGTCATCAATATGAGCCTTGGCGGCTACTTTAGTTCACCGATTCTCGAAGAAGCGGTGGAAAAAGCGATCGCTGCCGGCGTAACGGTCGTTGCCGCCGCAGGAAACGACGCAACCGATCTATATTCCATTCCTGCCGCTTACGAAGGGGTGATCAGCGTCGGTGCATCAGACAGCAAAAAACAGTTGGCGGACTTTTCAAACTACGGTCCTTCCGTGGACATCGTCGCGCCTGGAGTGGATGTGTACAGCTCCATCTATGATCCGGCAAAAGGAGCTTCTTTCGCGGAGCTAAGCGGAACGTCGATGGCTTCTCCGGTTGTTGCCGGTGTGGCCTCGCTTATTTTGTCAAAACATCCAAACTTAAAGCCGTATCAGGTTGAAGCGATTTTAGAGCGGACGGCGACCGACTTAGGAGCGAAGGGGTATGATCTCAAATACGCGAACGGCCTCGTGAATCCAGTAGCCGCGCTGCAATACAATATCAAAAACTTGCCGACCAAACAAGAATGGACGGATGAAACGATTTTAGCGAAGGCTTCTCCGCTGCAATTGGGCACTGAGCCGTTAACGAAAAAAGGCAGCTTTACAACGCCTGATGAAATTCATTGGGTGAAAGTCAGCCTGAAAGCGGGCGAAAGCGTGCAATCCGTTCTGGATGGAGCGAGTGATTACGATTATAAGCTCATTCTTCGTTTCTATCCGGAAGGGAAAAAACAATCGGACAAGCCGATCAACGTCAATGCTACCCGCGCTGGCGAAACGGAAGGAAAGCTTTTCACAGCTGAGACGGACGGCACGCTTGTCATTGGGGTCAAGGATGTCAACGGTCACTATAGTTTGGAAGGAAAATCAAATTATACGCTGAAGCTGCAAAAGCTCGCACAGCTTCCGGGCGATGAAGCAACCAAAACAGAACCGTTCAACATCAGCCAATTCCCATTTGACAGCGGTTCATTAACGTTTGTTCCCGACAAGAACGCTCAAGAAGCCGATAAAGACTATTTCAAATTTACGGTTGCCGAGCCAACCATTGTGAAGTTTCAGCTTTCCGCTGTTCCAGGCGTTGATTCGGAGCTAAGCGTCTACCTTGCGGATGATTTAAATCGCTCCACGAACGCAACGAAACAGGAGCCGCCTATGCCGATTGTCGCGGCAAACAACAATGGAAGCGGAAAGGGAGAAACGCTGACGTTTGAAGCGCAGCCGGGGACGGAATTTGTGCTGGAAGCCTCCAGTGAGCCTGTCAATGACTTTTATTTCTATGATCCAATGAGCAGCGCCAATACAGGAAGCGGGCTGCCTGCTTCCGCGATCCCGTATCATGTCACGGCGGAGACAGTCAAACTGCCGGCCGATGAAGACGGCTATCCATCCTTTGATGATTCAGGGGAAAAGGGAGAAACACAAGAAGGCAAAGAAGCAGCGATCCAGCAGCAGCGCAGCCAAAATGCGAAGCGGCCGAACGACTTGATTATCGTGGAAGATGGGACATGGCGCTATTTTGAAAAAGAGGATATCCAAAAAATTAGAGAACAAGCCCTTCCTTACCATTTCGGCAGCCAGCAGTCCGGATATATTCAATTCAGCGATGATCGCGATTTTTATAAAGTGGCTGTGAACGCAACGGCGATTTATCAATTTACTTTTCATACGCCGGACGGAATGGCTCCGTGGGCGACGATCTATGAATATGATGCGAAGCAAAATGATTTATTGCCGATTGCCGAGTATTACGGCTATGACTATTTCACCGGCCAAAAAACGTCGGAATTCACAACCGTTCTAGAAAAAGGCAAGGAGTATTATTTATCGATTGCCAACGACCGCTACCAACCGGTTTCTGATCCATATACATTTACAGGGAAAAAACAAATGGATGCGCCAAAAGACGCCAATGAGAATAATAACGAGCCGATCCGCGCAACAGTGGTTCAGCCAAATAAAGCGGTAACCGGCAACTTTGTCCTTCCGAACGATACGGACATTTATTATTACAAACATCGCAAAGCCGATGAAGTCTTTTCTTTCTTTGCGCGCCCGAACAAGCTCGATCACGCGGAAAGCCTGCCAGCGGCGCTGCGCGGCACATTAATTCCGTACGTGACAGTGGTGGAAGATACTAACGGCAATATGAACATCGATGAAAGCGAAGCAGGAAAAGCGATCGATTTTTGGCCGACAGGCTGGAGCCCGCTGTACGATGTGAACGGTTCGTTTAAGGCGAAAAAAGACACGGGCTACTTCTTTATTACCAGCAGCATCCTTTGGGACGGCTTGTCACTGCAATCGTATCGCTTTGGCATCGAATCGTTCCAAGCCAAAGATGAAGATGCCGGATCTGTCGTGAAAAACAACGTGCCATCCAAGCCGCTCGGCTTCAAGAAGGAAGGCCGCGCCTATAAAGCAACCGGCTACTTAAACGCGGGTGTCGATTATGGCGATAAGGACTATTACACATTGACCGTGACAAAGGAAGGCGCATTTACGCTGAAATTAGACGGATCCAGCACATTCGATGGCATGATTTCCATCTATAACGAAAAAGGCGGACTTGTGCAAACAATCGATTATTACGGCGAAGGCGACAGCGAAGTGGCAACGGTGACGCTGAAAAAAGGAAAATATTATTTTGCGGTGGAGGATTCGTTCGCACGTCCGAATACCCAGCCGTACACACTGTCCATTTCCCCTCAAAAATAATCGATGAAAACGCGCTGATTCATTCAGCGCGTTTTTGTTAGAAATCGCAACAGCGGTTGATGTTTGGTGGACGCAGGCTGATAGGCATTTTTAAAACAAAAGTCCGCCAACGTCTATTTTTTGTTCGACTGACGAACGGCCATCATCCGAAAGTCCTGGCTAGGAAAGCTCATTTTGCTTGCTGACGTTTAGCCGTTACATAGCTAGGAAATCAATGGGTCACATTCTACTGGCAATCTATGATACTATAAAAAATAGAAAATATAGATAAGGGAGAAAAAGAGAATGCGTAAATATGCGGTCGCGGTTTTCTTACTTTTTGCGATGTTTCTTGTCGGCGGAAAAACAGCCGATGCCCATGTGATTGATTTAACGAACAAAGCGCAAATCCAAAGCTACGAAGATTTCTATCCACTAATTGCCCGCTACAAAGGAGCCAGCGGCGTAACGATCGAAAGCTACAGCAGCAAATGGCGCACAACGGCGCAGCTGAAGGCGCTGGAAGCGGAATTGCTCGCGAATAAGCACGGCCCTGAGCTGTCCCTGCTTGGAAAAGTGATGATTTTTCCTGATTATCCGGCGGGCGCCAATGTGCTTGGCCAATATTTGGCTGAATATCAAATCAGCGGCACAAAACTGTCGCTTTCGCCCAATCGCGTCATTCAGCTATACGGCGGCAATGAGTTCACGACCGTCGAGCAGCTGGCGACCACGCTATCCCATGAATACGGCCACCATTTTACTTATTATTATTTGATTAATAAAGAGCAGCTGCAGCCAAATGCCTGGCTTCGCTCGAAATACGCGGCTGCGCGCGAGCTGTTCCGCTATCCGTCTGTCCATGTCGATGACGACGGAGCGTATGAATGGTTGCTTCCTGAAATTTTAGCCGAGGATTATGTGCAACTATTCGGCTCCAGCCTTGCGCTAAAAGGACATATGCAAATGAATCCGGCGCTGCCGACTCCGTTCGAGCTGTCGGGAGTGGAAAATTACTGGCATCAGCAGTTGGGCAACGACTACACGGTTCAAGCGCCGCTCTCTCTTTTATTAACGGGATATGCAGCCGATACATTGGATCCTTCGTACCATCATTTGCGCCTCTATTTATACAGCCCGAAAACGAGCGCCTATATTAACGCGCAGGATGGAAAAGGCCGGTACGCTTCCGTCTATTTAGACACGCTTTCCAGCGGGGTGACGGAAAAATGGTACGACCCGCAAAAGCTGAGTGATGATGTTTCTTGGCTGTTCGAAAAGAACTGGAACGACAGCGTTTTATTCCGCGCCGTCCAACATGCGCAAAAAGGATTCAACCGCGGCTCGACCACGCTAAAAATCAACTATAGCAGCATCGACTCGGCGGTCCGCACCCGTCCGCTTTTCCCGGATCTTGAGGATGAAGAACTCAAGCAGGCGGTGCAGCGCCTATATGAGCGAAGCATCGTGACCGGCTATCCTGACGGAACCTTTCGCCCAAATGAAAAACTGCTTCGCCGCCATGCCGCGCGCATGATCGTAAAGGAGCTGGGGCTCAAGCTCCCAGAAGGCTATCAGCTCAAGGCGACCGACATGAAGCCGGGCGACGCCGGCTATGAAGACATGGCGATCGCTGAAGCTTACGGCCTATTGGGCCAAGACGGAAGGCTGCGGCCAAACGAGTATTTGACAAGGGCGCAAATGGCGGCTGTGCTCGTTCGCGCGTATGAAAATCTCTATCAAAAGCCGGCGGTGAACCATTCCTTTGCGGATGTTGCTCCGTCCTTTTGGGCTTATCAAGAGATCAATACGCTCGCCGATAATCAAATCACCGTCGCCAATCCATTCCGGCCGAACGAGTATGTCACACGAGGTCAAATGGCGCTATTTTTAAAACGAACCATCGACAAAAGACCTGCACCGTAGCCCCTATGCATCCATCGCAAAGACGAACGGAAAACCGGCATCCGTAGGCAAGCATCTGATTTAGACGTTGCCGAAGCGCATAGGCCAGCCGTTGCGCTGGCGATCTATGAATCTATAAAACCGAGGAGGAAAATAGAAATGAAACGTGCGTTCATCCAAATAGGCGCCGCTTTTAGCCTTTTGCTTGTTCCGCAAGCAGCCGCCCATGCCGAGTCCAGCGATCCGGTGAAGCCGGCCGCCGCTCTTGATGCGGTGAAGCAGCTGACAACGGCGGAAATCAAGCAGCGGCTGCATGAAGCGGCGGACCGCTATGGCATCCCGGGGGAAATTTTAAAGGCGATGGCTTATGTCGAAACGGGCATGAAGCAATTTGACGAAAACGGCAACCCGATTGTGACAAGCGATGGCGGCATCGGCATCATGCAGGTGACATTAACGGATGAGGAAATGCGGGCAAGAAACATCGATAAAGAAAAGCTGTTGTACGACACGGAATACAATATCGACATCGGCGCGCAAATTTTAAAGGAGAAATGGGGCTGGGCAGGCACGCGAATTCCGAAAATCAATGACCAAAACCCGGATATAATCGAGAATTGGTATTTTGCGGTGATGGCCTATAACGGTTTATCGAAGCGCAACGACCCGAACTTGCCGCATGATCAAAAACCGTACCAAGACCGGGTGTTTGATGTGATTCGCGACCATAGTCTTGTCGATGTGAAAAGGATTCCCCGCTTTCAGGCCGAGTATTCGGATGAAAACCAGCCGGATATTATGTACTTTCCTGTGAAACAATATCACTGGCCGCAGCTGGATACGAAGACAACCCAGCATTACCATGCGGGAGACAAGCTATATACATGGAACAGCCAAGCATCGTACTCCAACATCCGCAATGGAGTCGATGGCCCGATTATTCTCAAAGCGCCTCACTATACGCCGCTTGAAATCGTCGGCGGCCCTTATGAATCAGCGGCCAATCCGGCAAATCATTATGTCTTTTACCGCGTAAAGGGCAATGGAATCGACGGCTATGTCGCTTCCTCGAATGTAGTGAAAGCCGATGTGAAAATCTTTTCCGATCTATCGGATCGCGAGGTCGTCTCAGCTGTGACCTATCTTTATCTAAAGAACGTGATTACCGGGTATGAGGATGGGACCTTTCGCCCAAATGACCGGCTGCTTCGCCGCCATGCCGCAAAAATGCTCGTCAATGAGCTAGGCTTGGAGCTTCCTAAAGGCTATGTTCCAAAGGCGAAGGATATGAAGCCGAGTGATCCTGGCTATAAAGAAATGGTCATTGCCGAAGCCTATGGACTCATGGGCCAAGACGGAAGGCTGCGGCCAAACGAGTATTTGACAAGGGCGCAAATGGCTTCGATTTTAGTTCGCGCCTATCGCGCTTATTACGATGCGCCGAAAACGCAGAAAGCCTTTAAAGATGTGCCGCTCCATTTCTGGAACTACAATGATATTAACACGCTCGCTTATAACGGCATTACCGTCGTGGACACCTTCCGCCCGAATGAAAACGTCACGCGAGGGCAATTTGCTTTATTTTTAAAGCGCACGCTCGACAAAAAGCAAGAACAATAAAAAGAGGCTGAGTCCAAAGGTCATGAAAAAATGACGTTTGGACCCAGCCTCATCTGCCTTTTTGAAAAGAACAACGCGGCCGTTTGCCGCTTATTCGTGAGCCGCGCGATAGAGGAAGACGGCAAACTGCGCGCGCGTGACGGTATCTTCAGGACGGAACGTGCCGTCTTCATATCCGGTCGTAATGCCCGAAGCAGCGAGCGCCTGAATATCCTTATAAGCCCAAAACGAAGGCGAGACATCGGTGAAGGACTGATCGACAGCCGGCTGCTTTAAGTCAAATACTCTTGTCAAGATGGCCGCCAGCTGGGCGCGCGTCAATGTTTCTTCAGGACGGAAGCTGCCGCCGCTGCCGGTAATATAGCCTTTTTTCTGCATGGCGTTAACCGCCCCGACCGCCCAATGCTCCAAAGGCACATCGCGGAAAATGGCGGAACGGTTCGAAAGGTCGAGCTGTAAATATTCCCCTAGGTATGAAGCGACCTCCGCGCGGGTGATCGGTTCGTTCGGCTTAAAGTAGCTGTTTTCATACCCGAGGATCAGCCCGTCCTCGGAAAGCGTGCGAATTTCCTCATAGGCCCAATACGAGCTTGGAATGTCTTGAAACCGTCCCGGCTGCAAGCGATACGCGAGCACCCGCTTGGCGCCGACATATCGTTTTCCCCAATAATACGGATCATTCACCGAGGAAACCATAACCCCTTTCGAGGACGCGGAATGGATAAATTGGCCGTCGCCTATGTATATTCCTGCATGGGACACGCCGCTGCCGCTGGTGTTGAAAAAGACGAGATCCCCGGTGCGCAAATCGCTTTTCTTCACGCTTGTCCCCATGCGGTACATCTCCGTTGTCGTTCGTGGAACGTCAATGCCGAGCGAACTGTACACATGGCGGATAAAGCCGGAGCAATCGAAGCCTTTCGCCGTCGTGCCGCCCCATTGATACGGAACGCCGATGTATTTCTTGGAGGCGGGAATAATTTTGTCATAATTCACCGCCGCGTGCGCCGGAGAATGGCCCATCCACCAAACACCCCCGCACATGAGCATCGCCAAAAGCAACTTCCGTCGCATATCGACATATCCCCCCTGATGCATAAAAAATTCTCCGAATTTTGTCACTATTGGTAGTCTAACATATTCAGCTTTTTGCGGACTTTACATTTTTGTAACAAATTTTAAGTCATGAAACAGAGTGAAAAGTCATAAAGTAATCGTGTTGGAAAAGGAGGAAAGAAGTGGAGATGAGAAAAAGACAAATTTTTATGAAAAAACCTTGCATAACATGAGATTTTTAGTAGAATATTAGCTAGAGAGATAGAAATTTGTCCATTTTTTGTGTGGAATATAGGAACACATTGACAAATGGCTTATTAAAAACTATACTAGTAATTGTTTGGTAACTAAATTTAAGAGTATTGGGGAAACATATAGAGAAAGCGGTCTCTTAAATTTAGTTTAAAATAATTATAGAAACAACTATAACAAGGGAGGAAATAATACAGATGGCTTACCAACCAAAGTCTTACCGTAAATTTTTGGCTGGCTCTGTGTCTGCTGCGTTAGTAGCGACAGCAGTTGGCCCAGTCGTAGCAAGCGCTGCGTCCTTCAGCGATGTAAACCCTAACGACTCTCATGCTGCAAACATTGAGAAATTAGTCGAAAAAGGATACATCAAAGGCTACGAAGACGGCACATTCAAACCGTACAACAACGTTACACGCGGTCAAGTAGCGAAAATTTTCGCTCGCATTTTAAAAGATAACGGCTTCCAAGTTCCAGCCGACAAAAAAGCGTTCGACGATGTTCCTGTTGACGCAAAAGACCAAGAATTAGTCGAAGCGGCTGCCATCGTGAAAGCGGCAGGCGTGATGACTGGAAACGAAGGCAAATTAAATCCAACTCAAACGATGACTCGCCAACAAATGGCGAAAGTGCTTGTAGAAGCATTCGACTTAACAAAACCAGCAGACTTCACATCTAAAATCACAGACTTAGACAAAGCGGACGAATGGGCTCGCGACTACATCAAAACATTAGAAGCAAACGGCGTAACAGTTGTAACAGAGTACAATCCAAAAGGAACGGTCACTCGCGCAGCGTTCGCTTCATTCGTCGTTCGTGCGTTGGAAGCATCTTCTCAAACAACAGCACAAGACATCCAAGGCGTTCAATATGTTGACCAAAACACATTAGAAGTGACATTCAACGGCGAATTGAAAGATGTGAAGAAAGAAGACTTCGCGATTGAAGGCGTTGAAATCGACTCTGTTTCAATCAAAGCAGCAGCAGCTGAAGAAGCAAAAACAACAGTTGTTGTGATCAAAACAAAAACTCCTTTAGAAGAAGGTAAATCTTACACAATCTCTTACAAAGGCCAAACAACTGACAAAACAAAAGTTGACGTGCCTGTTGTAACTCCTAAAGTTGAGAGTGTAAGTGCGAATAACCTTAAAACTGTAAAAGTTACATTTAACAAAGCATTAAACCCTGATGCTTTAGGCACTATCCAAATTAAGGATGCTAATAACAATACAGTAACATTAGATTCTACACAAGGTACTAAGCTTTCTGCTGATGGTAAAGTGTTATCAATTACTGCATCAGGTTTATTTACTCAAGGAGCAGAGTATTCTTTAAAAATCGAAGGTGCTAAAACTGTAGATGGTAAAGAAGTAACTGCTTACGACGGTAAATTCACAGCTCTTGATACAACAGTACCAGTTGTTGAAAGTGCAACAATTACTTCACCTAAAACTATTGAGATTGCATTCTCTGAACCGGTAACAAGCAGCCTATTCACATCTGGTATCGATGCTTTTGCTGGTGTATTAACAAACCTAGTTCAAATTGACGGTGTCAATGCATATGTAGATGACATCAGCT
The DNA here is from genome assembly GCF_001634265.1 of Anoxybacillus sp. B2M1. Taxonomy (NCBI): domain Bacteria; kingdom Bacillati; phylum Bacillota; class Bacilli; order Caryophanales; family Anoxybacillaceae; genus Anoxybacillus; species Anoxybacillus sp. B2M1. Next base: position 2,906,839 of record NZ_CP015435.1, read on the forward strand.
TTGACTATGCAACAAACAAAATGCAATTGAAACTGAACACAGCTCTTACTGCTGGTGAGCATACAATTAAAGTAATGGGCTTTAAAGACCATGCTGGATTCCCTGTGGAAGCTAAAGAATTTAAATCATCTTTAGCAGCTGATACAGCAGCTCCAACTGTAACAAGTGTTCAAGTTCTACAATATAACAAAGTACGAGTAACTTTTGATGAAGTTGTTAGCACACCTGTAGCTGCAAACTTTACTATCTCTGTTGGTGGCACTAACTACACTGTAACTCAAGTGGATGCTGTGGCTGGCGACCAAAAATCATACGATTTAACAGTATCTCCAGACCTTGGATTAGGTGCAGTAGTTGACGCTACATTAAAATACAAAAATATCAAAGACTTCTATAATAACGAAGTAACAACAGAGAAAACATTCAGCTTTAAAGCTAGCGATGAAACAACAGCTCCAACTGTAGTTTCTCATACTTTAAACAGCGATAATACAGTTGAACTTACGTTCTCTGAAGATGTCGAAGGTTTACAAGCAGCTGATTTTGAGCTTCTAGACAAAGATAATAAAGTAGTAACAGGTGGAGTTACAAACGTTCAGGCAAAAACTATTAACAACGTTGTTAGCAAAAAAGTTTACACTGTAACTCTTGCAAGCAGTGTGAATGCTGGTTCTAACTATACGTTAAAACTTAAGAAAGATAGTGTTAACGACTTCTCAATCCGTAAAAACACTAACGCTGAACAAACATTTGCTTTATCAACTAAAGACTTGGTAAAACCAAATGTATCTGCTGTTCTTCAAACACTTGAAAATGCTAATACAACTGTTAATACAGATACAGATGCATTAGATACTAAGTTAGTTATTTACTTTGATGAAGCAATGGATAAAACTACTCTTGAAAATAAAGCAAACTATCTAATCAACAATGCACCAATTGGTTCTAACGTTACAGTTACACCAGCTCAAGATGGGAAATCTGTAACTCTTGTGATTAACAGAACAGCTCCAGAGACACAACAAAACTTTACTGCTGGTGGAAACGCTACTATCAAAGTATTAAACTTAAAAGATGTTGCTGGTAACTTAGTTGATGATTTCAACGTAGATTTAACAGTAAATAACTATTCTTCAACTACTAACATTATCAGCGATGTGCAATTAGTTGCGAAAAACCAAATTAAGATTGTGCCTAACGCAGGACATGTTATTTCTGCTGTTGACTTAAATGATATTCAAGTAGTTGACAACGATAGCCAAACTGTATATGCGCAAGCTACTCGTGTAGTTTCTTATAACTCTACTGATGGTTCTGTAACTGTAGAATTAAGCCGCAACTTAGGCTCTGACGTTTCAGCAGCTACAGCTATTGGAACTGATATTGCAGTTGGTGATTCTTTACGTGTTAAATTTACTGGCGATGCAGTAACAAATGCACAAGGACAAACTCAAGCATTAACTGCTGATAATGGCACTGCATTCTATGATGCAACAATTACAGATAAAGTAAAACCATCTCTAGTTGTTACTGATACTGACAATGATGGATTAATTGATGTAAATGATACGAACAACACAATTACTCTAACATTTGATGAAAATGTTTATGCTTCGACTGCTGAGCTTGAAGCAGCTTTAGTAATCAAAGACAAAGACGGTAAACGTCTAGGAACTAGTGCGTACGATGTAACTGTTGATACAGATACAAACGCTCCTCATTCAAAAACAGTGGTAATTACTTTATTGCCAGGTGCAACTGAGTATGTTGGTAACTACACTATTACTCTTTCTGATAACGTATCGTTGAAAGATATTGCTGGCAACTTAGCTAATGACATTGCTACTGTAACAACTGAGAGCTTAACTGTTGAATCACAGGCATCTGCTGATGCAGCTGCTGTTGCTGCTGCTAAAGCGGCATTAGCAATTGGTTATGCTACTGGTGATTCAGCTAATAGTGTAACTCAAAACTTAACTTTACCAACTACATCTAATGGAGCTACTATCACTTGGGCGTCTGACAATCCTTCAGTTGTTGCTACTGATGGTAAAGTAACTCGTCCAGCTACTGGGCAACCAAATGCTACAGTTACTCTAACAGCAACTATTACAAAAGGTTCTGCAACAGATACTAAAACATTTACTGTTACTGTTAAGGCACAATAAGCATAATGTTAAAATGAGATAGATAGGTGCTGTCACTGCCATAATTTTGTCGAAAAGCTCTGTAGAGAGAAAACTCTACGGGGCTTTTCTTGTGTAGACGCAATTTTATCGAATGGTACAATAATGAAGTAGGATAATGAATGGGGGTATACATAATGAAATTAAAGATATGGTTCAGCCTATTCCTAGTGTTACTGTTGGCGGTTGGTTGCTCAGCAAACGAAGAAAAGAAAGCGAATGAACCAAAGAAGGAAGAAACAACGGTAAAAAATGAGCAAACTGTAATCACCGGTGATAAAATCCCCAATAACAGCGGTTTAAAATTCCCCAAAAATAACAGATAATCGTTTCGAAACAACATCTTAAATGGAGTGGAGAAACGATGCTGAAGGTAGGGGAGTTTTTTATGATTCGAGAGTTATATCAGAAAGGCTGGACTCAAACAGCGATTGCCAAAGAAACAGGTTTTGATCGGAAAACCATTCGTAAGTATCTAAAGGGGGACAAGCTTCCAGAGCGTAAAATCAGTGAGAAAAAAAGAAAAAGCAAACTAGATCCTTATAAAAGCTATCTTCTTCAACGAATACAAGAAGGTACGACGAATTGTGTTGTTCTCTTTGAGGAGATCCAAGCGATGGGATACACTGGCAAGATGACGATATTAAGAGATTTTGTTCGACCGTATCGAGAACAGCCAAAGAAACAAGCTACCTTACGGTATGAAACACCACCAGGCAAACAAGCTCAAATGGACTGGGCCTATGTGGGAAAGTACTTGGTGGATGGTCAATATCAAGATATTTATGCTTTCGTGATGGTACTTGGTTATTCCCGAATGAAGTATGTGGAGTTTACGACCAATATGAATGTAGAAACATTAATGAAATGTCATATGAACGCATTTGCTTACTTTAACGGCATTCCTGAACAGATTCTTTATGACAATATGAAAACCGTTGTTCTGAAACATAGTCCCATCGAAATTCGATTTAACCGGACGTTCGAGGATTTTCTAGCGTATTACGGTATTGTTCCAAAAGCATGTCGGCCGGCCGAAACGTCCACAAACAAAGGGAAAAGTAGAAAGAGTGGTAAAGTATTTGAAAGATAATTTCTTTCAGCGAAAACACGAACCTACTCTCTATGCATTAAATGAAGCTGTTCGTACATGGCTGGATCAAGTGGCCAATCGAAAGCCGAATCAAACGACGAATGAACCGCCAATTCAACGTTTGGAACAGGAACAGAAGTTCCTTCAAGCATGGGGAGTCAAACCATTATTCCCGACATGTCGCTGGGAGACACGAGAGGTAAGTCGAGATTGTTTTGTTTCATACAGAGGAAAAAAATATTCCGTTCCGTATCGCTATGCAGGACAGGTTGTAAAAGTGAAAGAAACTCTCGACCATCATATCGAGATTTATGATGAACAGGAGTGTATTGCCAAACATCCGATTTTGACAGGAAAAGCAACTGCTCATATTCAAATGGAACATTATGAGGGCTTACATACAAAAGAAAAAGGACAGAGAAGAAAAGGCGTTCAAGGTTTGGCGACCAACGACCTTTCTTCTTCTGCCCCATCTCCTAAAGTAGAACAACGCCCTCTCGCTGCTTACGCAGCATTGGAAGAAGGTGAGACTGTATGATGAACGAGCTGTTAATCGAACGCTTAAAAAAGCTTGGTTGGCACCACACAGCCCACCAACTAGATAGTTTATTAGAAGACGCTTCTAGAGATAATGTATCATATTCTGAGTTTCTAAACACTATTGTTTTACAAGAAATTGAATATCAAGAGTCTCAACAACTAGAAAAGCGAATGAAACGAGCCAAATTACCTTCTATCAAAACGATTCATGACTTTGATTTTTCCTTTCAACCGAGTATCAGTGAAAAGAGAGTCAAAGAAACGCTGACCTGTCGGTTTATTGCCAACGGGGAAAATCGAATCTTACTAGGCCCACCGGGTGTTGGAAAAACGCATTTAGCGATCTCCTTTGCGGTGGAAGCTATCACTCAAGGGTATACCGCTTTATTTTTAACCGCAGACGATGTAGTGGCTGAATGCCGAAAGGCAAACGAAAAAGGGACTCTCCAGCGATTAGTGAATCGTTGGAGTCGTCCAGATGTACTCATTATGGATGAGGTCGGTTACTTTCCTTTTGATGAGCTAACGGCGAATGTCTTTTTTCAGGTCGTATCGAAACGATATGAACAAGGCTCTATGATCCTCACATCGAATAAATCCTATCTCGAATGGGGGAAAGTATTCGGTGATGATGTACTAGCGACAGCGATTTTAGATCGCCTATTACATCACGCTATTACCTTTAATATCAAAGGTGTTTCTTATCGTCTACGAGAAAAGAAAAAAGCAGGAGTTTATCCTGCCCAGTTGCCTAATTAAACGTTCATAATGGGGAATTTCATTTCGTTGAAATTGGGGAATTTTAAATCGTTATTGACACGTATATTTTGAAGCTTTGTTCATAACCAGATGGATTCTTTTGGTTTTGATATTTTTTAAATGTTACTTTCCTTCCATTCGGGCAAATAAAACAATCATCTTGCTCACAATATACAATGAACCCATAGAGTGCGACACAAGGAGGAGATAAATAAGTTATACTGAAGCTATGGAAAAACGGAATCGATACACCGCAGAATTTAAGACGAAGGTGGTCATGGAAGTGCTGAGAGAAGAGCAGACAGTGAATGAGATTGCTGGGAAGTACGAAATTAGTCCGGTGATGCTAAGCCGGTGGAAGGCGGAGTTTGTGGAGCGTGCCTCCATGGTGTTCGGCCGTGAAACCAAAGAAGCCGAGAAAATGAAAAGAAACTACGAGGAGAAGCAAGGACAATTAGAAAAACTGGTTGGTCAACTGACGCTAGAGGTCAGTTGGCTCAAAAAAAAATCTGGCCTCTAAGGTATCGACAAGAGATCGGGAAGCGATGGTGGAACGAGATCATCCAAAAATCAGCATCAAGCGTCAGGCGGAGCTCTTGAGTATCCAAGTATCCATCGCACGAATGTGTATCGGCAGCGGGAGCCGAGGCAAGAAACGCCGGAGAATGTACAGCTGATGCATGAGATTGACAAGTTGTATACCAAACATCCGTTTTTTGGCTACAGGCGGATGACCAGCAAATTGCAGGAACAGGGATGGCGCGTCAATCGCAAGCGCGTTCAGCGGCTTATGCGCGTGATGGGAATCGAAGTGATCTACCCGAGCCCGAACCTGAGCAAACGGTACCATGCCCAGTATATCCGTCCCTACCTGCTGCGCGGGTTGAAGATTGATCGTCCGAACCAGGTCTGGGGCATTGATATTACGTATCTACGGATGGGTAAAGGCTTCATGTATCTGTTTGTGATCATTGACTGGTACAGCCGCAAAATCATCGATTACGAGCTTTCCAGCACGTTGGAGAAGGCGTTCGTGCTGACGTGCCTGAAACGGGCACTGGGGCGCTGTCAGCCCGAGATTATGAACAGCGATCAGGGCAGTCATTTTACGAATCAGGATTACTTGGACTTGTTGATCAAGCACAACGTAAACGTATCGATGGATGGCAAAGGCCGGGCACGGGATAACAGCCGTACGGAACGCTTCTTTCGTTCGCTCAAATATGAGGAAATCTATCTGAATGAGTATGAGAACCCTCGGGCGCTTCGCAAGGCGATTACAGCTTATCTACGCTTTTACCATACCGAACGCCCCCATCAGGCGTTGGGTTACGCCAAGCCGGCAGATGTGTATGCGCGGACTGCTTAACGGCATCCGCTCCCCATTACAATTGAAGGAGGACTTAACTTATTTTTTCCGAAATTGTGTCTTGACAATGGGGGGCATTACACAATACCAGACAGCAGAAGATTTCTTATATCATGCACTAGTGCAAGAAATGGAAGATCGAGAAGTACGAGCTAAAGCGAATCGGATACGATCTGCAAATTTCCCTGAAAAGAAACTATTAACTGAATTAGAGATTGAGAGATTACCGCAAAATGCGGCCTCTCGCCTCCCACATTTAAAGAAATTAGACTTCATTCAAAAAAACAAAACGTCTTACTAATTGGGTCACCTGGAACCGGAAAAACCCATATAGCAATAGGTTTAGGGATTGAAGCTTGTTTGGCAGGATATAAAGTGTTTTTTACAACGGTAGCATCTCTAGTAAACCAATTAAAAGAGAGCCGTTCTGAAAGAACGTTACGTTCATTTGAACTGAAGTTTGAAAAATATGATTTAATAATTATTGATGAATTAGGTTATATCTCCTTTGATAAAGAAGGAGCCGAGTTATTATTTACCCACCTTTCTCTACGGGCAGGACGGGCATCCACCATCGTTACGAGTAATTTATCATTCGATCGATGGGAAGAAATATTTCATGATCCAGTTTTAACAGCTGCTTTAACGGACCGACTAACACATCGAGCCTACATGGTGGACATGGTAGGACCATCTTATCGAATATTAGATACAAAAGAATGGTTGGAAAATAGTCAGGTTTAAGTGGCTCCGTTTTTAATTAATAAATGGCTCAATTTTTACTTGCGAAATACAATTTTATACTGTCTACTTTTCGGATCGCTATGCACAGGTACCGTACCAATATGAAAAGAACAAACCTATTTATTAAAAACGAAAAAGCCCCGCGGAAATGCACACGGAGCTTTTGGGTATTATTTAATCTCAGTATGTTGAAGGTATATAATCGGAATCAATCGCTCTGCACATAAAAACTGAAAATTGTGCTCTAGTTACAGATAGATTCGGCTTATAAGTTCCGTCGCTATATCCCGTAGTAACGCCGTTAGCTGCTAATCTTTGAATGTAGCTATAAGCCCAATGGGTCTTAGGCACATCTTTAAAGCTACCATTATACTGCCCCTGTAAACGATAGGCATTGACTAACATGCGTGCCATATCGTCTCTTTTCAGCGGCTGTTCTGGATAAAAATATTCTCCTTTTGGATAAATCCCTTCATCAACTAGTGTCGCAATTTCTTTATAAGCCCAATATGTTTTAGGTACATCCTTAAACTTTGGATCAGGGTGATTCTCTGTGTTTAATCCCAATGATCTGACCAACATTACTGCAGCTTGTGCCCTTTTCACGGAGTCATTTGGCTTAAACATGCTATGAGCATATCCTTTAATAATGGTTAAATCAGATAAGTAGTTGATTTCTTTTACAGCCCAAAAATCTATTGGCACATCCTTAAATTTTCTAGTAGCAATTTCAATATCATAATAATTCTCTTCATACACACTACTAACCTTTAAATAGTATTGTCCAGCTGGTAATTGCAATTGCCAAATGTCATCATCTAGATATTTTGATGTAACTTCTCGCCCGGAAAAATCTAATATACTCACAGATTTGCTTGCTGAATAAGGCGTAGTTAAACGAATCCCAATAACTTGGTTTTCCAGTAACTCGAATTGATAAATATCATATTCCCATCTACCATAACCATAATATTTCTTATTTAAAGAAATGGGGTTGGCTTGCGTGATCGTATCATTTGGCTCTTGTTCGAATGTGCCTTGCTTCATTGCAGTTAAATCAAGTTGATATGATATATTATCCCATGTAGACGCATCAACTGAAAGGAAATACTTCCCTTTTTTTAAACCTATAGTTTTATTCAAATTCTTAGTATAGCCTATGTTGAAAGAAAACAATTCATTTCGGTCCTCATCGTATATTTCAATAGTCGCAGAACTAGTAGCCTCAAACTGAATATTAATTTTTTGGTAATCATCAACTTGGAAATAATAGTAATGAATTCCTCCATCATTTATATAATTTTGCTCAGAAGCATGGGCTTCATTCCCATTTTTGATGAAAGGAAGTTCTTGCGCCAAATAAAAATCAGTTGGTTCTTCCCCCATAGCAAAGGAAGACAAGGGAGAAAACAAAAAAGCCATTACAGCTATGAAAGATAAAATCACAGATTTCATAATACTCCTTCTCTCCTCCACAAAAGTTGATAAAAACGTACTATTGCAATCCTACTAGAAAGTGAATGCAAATCTAGCAATCAATCCCCCTTTGGTAACGAAATACAAAATATCGTATATTTTTCCTTAATGATAGTATAAAACTTTTTTTTTACAAATTGTTACAAAATATTTCGACATCTTTCGATAAAAAAGATTGGAGAACAATCTTATCAACTAAGCTTATAATGATAGGATCATTGAGTGGTATTCTTAAAGAAAGTACTACAACCAAGCCACGCATATACAAATACAGTCGATTGTAGCAAAATAGGATTTTATAGTAACAGAATGAATGATTTGAACGAACTATTTGGCCGACATCTAACCCATCTTGTTGTTCTGTATTATTTTGAGAAATTGATAAGCACGTAGTCCAAAAAAGAAAAGCCCCACAGAGAAAAATCTCTACAGAGCTTTCTATAAACACACAAATAATCACCATTAAATTAAGATTATTCCTCAGCAGGAACAGTTAGATTTACTGTTACATCTTTAGTGAATCCATTCTTAGATACTGTAAATACTACGTCACCAGTAGCCTCTTGTTGATCTTGAGTTACCAGACCATCAGCCGCAATTGCAGAGTTATTTGTCGACTTAAGTGTAACTGTGTATCCTTGAGCAACAAGTCCTTGAGCAATGGTTACCACATTCTTGCCTGTGGTTAAACCATCACCTTCAACAGCAGTTTTAGTAATTTTGGCAGCTTCTGCGTTAACAGCTGCTTGTAAAGCACCTTGTGCAGCAACTGCTGTTAATGCATCTTGGGAAGCCTTAACGTTACGAGCTGTATCCTCCACTGGACCTACCAAAGCCACTTTAGGAGTTGCAGCTAAGTCGTTAGTTGTTTTCTCTTCAACTTTAATAGTTACAACACTACCGTTTACAGATACTTCTTTAACAGTGTAACCCTCAACAGTGAAGTCAGAATCGTTTACAGATGGTACATATAAGTTTTCGCTGAATGTTACTTCAAATGTGTCAACGAAGTTGTCTCCATCTGTTTCTTTTGCTACAACAGCTGTCATTTCTGGTGCAAACTTGTCAGCAACTGTTACACCATTAGTACCTAAGTCTACTGGTGCACCGAAGCTGTTCTTAGCATCAACGTTAGAAGCTGCTGTTCTTATTTTTACGTTTTCAACATTTGTTGGAATATCGTTAGTAGTAGTTAAAGTAACTACAGACTTACCATCTACTACTTCATTTGAAAGTCCACCAGCCGGAGCCCAAGCACCATTATTAACGCTAACTTCGAAGTCATCTGCTTGTGCACCTGTGATAACTTCTTTGAAGTAAAGTTTAACTGTATTTTTACCAGTTGCTTCTGCTTTGTCAAATAATGGAGCAGAAACAGCAGATGGAACTTTAACATCTGTAGAAGCTGCAGCAATTGGGTTACCAGCAGCGTCAACAACACGTAACACTTGAAGTGTTGCTCCCGCTGGAGTTTGTTGAGCTGTTGTTTCAGCATTTGTGAAGTCAAGGATTACTGCTTTGTTTCCGTCTACTGCTGTTACAGTTACTTTGCTATCTAACGCAGCGCCGTTGAATAAGTAGTTAAGTTTGTTTTCAATAGAAGCTTTATCCATTACTTCACTGAACACAATCTTAACTTTCTTATTAGATAATAGTTGTGCTTGAGTACCATCTGTATTGCTATCTAAGTCAGAAACTGTAGGAGGTACAACATCCTTAACAGCTACTGTTGTTGTGTAATCAGCAAGTTTATTTTCATTGATAGAAGTATCTTTTACATTTTTAATAGTTAATGTATAAGCACCACCATTTAATACTGGTGTAGTAAGAGTGTACGTTTTGTTATCAATCTTCGCTACAGAAGTTGGGTTAATCGTATTACCTGCTGCATCTTTAAGTGTGTAGTTAGCTAATACATCTCCACCAGTTACATCTTCGCTGAATGTTACTTTAATTTGAGTATTTGAAACAGCCTCAACTTTTGTTACTGTTGGAGCTACTGTGTCCACAGTTATATTACCAGTGATTGTTTGAGCAGGTACTTTGTTACCCCAGAGGTCAGCAATTTGAGTACCTTTCTCGTCAGCATAGCTTAAGAATAATTTGAACGGACCTTCTGGAAGTGGATTAGTAAAGTTTAATGTAAGTTCTCTACCATTTAAAGTTTTAGTTGCTTTATATGCAGCAACACCTTTGTAAGTATGATAAAATTCAACGTTTGCATCTTCAACATTCGCTACATCTTCGTTAAATTCAAGGACAATTTTGTTAGGAGATGCAGATTTAACCACTACAGTCGGAGCTACTGTGTCTGTCGCGAATGTAAATTCTTTAACTGCTTCCTCAACTTTGAAACCAGCGTAGTCAGCACCGTCTTTTACTTTTAGTTTATGAGTACCTGAAGCTGGTTGAGTACCAAGAGTTAATACTGCCTCATCAGAACCTGCAGTAAACGCTACATTTACAATAGCAATTGTTCCATCATCCAATGTGAAAGTTGGAACTGTTGAAAGAACTTCAGAGAATTTTACCTTTAACGTCTTAGGTCCAATTGCTTCAACACTAGTAACCGTTGGAGCTGTTACGTCTAAGAATTTAACGGATGTAGTAGTTTTGCCAATCACTTCACCGCGTACAGTTTTTACATTTTCAATTGTTAAATCTGCAGTTTGTTGTTGAGCAGCACCGTTGATTGTTAAAATAACTTCTTTACCGTTCGCTTTAGCAGAAACTACTGTTAAGCCACTAGCAGTTGGGAATGTATAGTTACCAAGAGTCTCAGCAGTTGCTACATCTACATCTTTATTGAATTTAACTTTAACTTGCTTAAGGTTAATCGCACTTACCAAACAACCCCTCTTTCCCATCCCTCCAGCGGTTTAAAGTCAAGTCATATCAAGGTTTTCCGGCAGGAGGTGAATGATGATGTTGCTATTTTGCTCGTATCTTCTGGCGATCTTATCTTGATCGTAGGGCATCTGCTGAACAGATAGCTGCATATGATGGAATACAACTGAATACACAGGGAGGAACGGAATATAGCCCATTTTGCGTCAAAAGACGATGCGGCCGGAAGCGGCTTGTTTTATACGTTGGTGTGAAATTGGCTGATAAAGTAGTCCAATGCTAAGCACATGACTTGGGTTTGGGTCAGGTTGGTTTGTTCTCTGAACGTTTGGAGCTTCTCGTATAATTCAATCGGCAACCTCACGGAAGTGGTATAGGAAGCCTTTTTTGTATAGGCAAATTCCTGCGCTTTTTGCCAAAGGTTGTACGATGGCTGGGTATTCGGACGCGGGAACGGTTCTTGATTCTCAATGAAATCAAGGAGCTTGTTGGATTGCTGGAGAAGGCGAATGACTTCGGCGTTTTCCAGTAAATCCAGCGGGTTGAATGCTTCCGGGCCGGAAGTGTCCATCGCTTGCTCTGTTTTGGGAGAAGGGGGATGGTCGGGAATATAGTTATGCAGATGAGCATCCCAGCGATAGTTCATTTTGGTCATAAACCGCGACAGGCTTCGCGGGTTGGAGTAGCCGACTTCCATCGCGATTTCTTTGGCTTCTTTTTTCTCTGCATACATGGCGATGATTTTTTTGATTTTCTCTTCTTTTTTTGTCATCTTCCTCATCCTCCATTACAATTTTTCCACCGCCTCTTGCAGCTCTTCGCTCAACAGATGCAAATAGATTTCTGTCGTTCGCAAGGAGCTGTGGCCAAGCAATTGCTGGATTTTATATAAATCAATTCCCTTGCGAAGCAGATTTGTCGCAAAGCTATGCCGGAACGTATGGCAGGTCACCTGCTTATCCCAGCCGATCTCGGCGACGAGTTCATGGATTAAATACCGCGCATAAGAGGAGGAGAGCCTGCCTGTTTTTTTGGTGCTAAATAGAAAGGGGCTGTCGCTTCCTCTGAGATGGCGAATATAAAACGATAGCTCTTTTTTTAGTTTCGGATGCAACGGGCACATTCGCTCCCTTCGGCCTTTACCAAATAGTGTGATTTGATTTTTTTCAAAATGGATGTCAGATAGCTGCAGGCGGCATAACTCGCTAATGCGGGCTCCCGTATAATACAAGGTGTAAATTAATGTTTTCGTCAGGCCATGAGCGTGCTGGAATAATTCTTCGATTTCCGTCTCCGTTAATGGCTGTCTTTCTTGGCGAATGGATGGGAATGGCGCGACTTTTTCACATGGATTCGCCGTGATGTTTCCTTCGCGTATTAAGTATTTCATAAATGAGCTGAGAGAATACAAATGTCGCTTTCGGCTGGCATCGGCAAAATTTCGTTGTTCTTTTAAATAGTACAAATAACGTTCAATCATTTTATGATCAATGGGCTCAATCGTGGGAATGCAATCATATTCGTCAGCCATCCAATCGTTAAAGCTGCATAGATCTTTTTCATATCCCTTGATCGTTTCCTGACTTCTATTGAGCATGGGGAGATAATGATGAATAAATTCGTGAATATGCTTTAATAACAAATGGTCTCCTCCTCTATGCTGACAATCTTGACTGTTCCACCTTTGCATGTGCGCCATGGATTCATTTGCGTGTTGGAAAATGATAAGTGGAAAAGGGGCCGTGATAATTCTTTCTTCTCTGGACTCTGTCAATGGCTCGCTTCGTAAACGCTGCCATTGTTTTCTTTTGGGACTATCGTCTTTCTCCTAGGTGCTAGCTAGAGCTGTGTGCGCCTTCATGATGAGGAAGCGAGCTTTTGTTGGCTATGGGATTTCTCTTGGGTTATGCATAAAATTATGAAGGGATCGTGACGCTTTCGGTTTTGCGCGACAATAAAAAAGCGGGTTTAGTTTCTTAAAGGATGGTGAGTGAGACGCGGTGTTTCACGTAAAGATGATGCCTCTCTTGCGTCCAAGAATGATTGAAGTGCTAAGCTCTCATGCCGCTTTTTCAGTGTTGACCCAATGGCTCTTGTCCTGATTATGGCTATTCACAGGCTAAGAGTGTAGAGTTATTATAACAAATTTTTAATGCTGATGCTTGATAGAGGCATCTCAAAGGCGCAAATGTTGTTCCTTTGTTTCGTTTTACCTATATAGAAAATTGCGAGGGGCAGAGGAACTGAAGATTGTTTCTCTGTCTTTTTATATTGGAATATGAGTCTGGCATTTTGTGGAATTTGTCGAAGAATAAGTAATTGTCTGTGAATAAAGAAAGGGGTACAATAGACATACAGAACTAACGTTTGGTTTTAGGGGAATAATGAATGGGCATTTCAAATTTTATTGGGGAACAGCGGTTGTTTGTAGAGGGTTATTAACACAACACTCAATCAGTAATGATTGGCATGATCGAAAGGAACTATTAGATCATTTGAGCTATCTGTCTATATGAAAATAAAGAAAGGAATAATGGGATTATGAAGGATGGAGAGTATAGACAGAGTGTCGCGGTTGGGGGCGACACTCACTTTATTTGGAAGTGTAGTCTGGATTACATTAAAAACCTCTTTTACGATATGGTTTCAAACTTTTACTAGTTTTGTCTATTTGAAGATTATTTTCGGAATCGAACATTGGCTTACTTTGATTTTATTGGTAAGTGCTGTGATTCTTTCTTTTAGGGTTATAAGTTACGTTTGGCTGGAATTAATAACTTTTAAAGTTTTTAATGATCCAGAGGATGGAAAAGAAGCTATAAAACGTGCTAATAAAGCTTTTGATGCTATCTTTAAATCTATAACATTCTGTGGAAAATTCATGCTATTTGTTATGTTTTTGGTTCTTGCTATTAATACTTTTTTTTGGATTGGTGTCATAATAGGAGCTGTATTGTTTTTAATACTTTATGTAGATTCACGTATTATGAGAAAAAAAATTTCTAAACAGATAAAGGTTTTAGTAAATAAAATTGTTAATTTAAAAATATTTAATAATTTTTTTATTTTCTTATATCTGTTTATTCTGACTGTTTTCCCAAGCTTCTATTTAACATTATATTCCTTGGAAAAAGAAAAAGAAGTAATGTTAAAATTTAGTGAAAATCAAAAGGTGAATGTTGATTTAAAACTAAAGAATTATCGAGATGTTACTGTAAAAATTAACATTCGTCGTGAGTGTAAAAAAGATGTTTCTATTGATGTGAAACAAAAAGATTTTTTTACGAGCGCAACTAAGGTTATGGAAAATGATGGTTCATCAGATCATTATATTCGCTTTCTCAGAGATTTGTTTGTTAAGCTTAATTTAGATAAATCTACAGATTTTATGTACTATAAAACAGCAATAGGCCAGTCTTTGAGTGATGGTGTAAACGATGTTAGTGTAGAAGTTTATTCAGATAAGAGTATCTATACACCGGTTGTTACATTTGAAACAAATATTATAAAGAAACATAATGATATAGAGATTATGCAAAAAAATTTTCATCTAAAAAATTAAAGTTTGAGGAATGTGGTTTCTTAGGACTTGAAAGATGGTGTTGCCATTGCTTTAGTAATTATAATAGCCTTTCCATCTCCTTTCGGGGAATAGGAGTGATTTTAGTTTCGCTGCCTTTTAAATAGTTACGGGCGACCTGTCTGTTTACTGACTTAATCAATTACGACTAGCAAAGCGAAGAGTGATAAGTACGCAATAAATAGGAGGGAGGGACGGCACTAAATGATAATAACTTTGTCTTCGTTTTTTGAGATAGATTCCGTCACGCCTCGTAGTTTGCCAAGTGAGGTAAACAGAAGAGAGAACAAAAGCCGATATGGGTGCCTAATCGGTTTTGTTCCATCGTTTGCCGCAGAAATTGGAGCATCCTTTCTATTCAAAGAAACAAATGGCTATTTTGTTTTGAAAAAGAATAGGCAGGTATCCAAGCGTCAACCTTTTGTAACCGACGAGAAAAATGGAACCGTTTTCGCTAAATAAGAGTGAACACTTTTCTGGAAATTCCAGCGTAATCCCTATCACTTGACATGGAGCCTCCAAAGGGATGATTTTGTTCGAATGGTGATACATGGGGATAATTCTCTAGAGACAAAGCAATCATGCTTCTCCCTCGATATTATGGGGTGTCACAGTTTCAAGAGTGCAATCGTTCGTAATTATGTATGAATATAATAGCAGAAATTTTACTAAGCGTCGGCACAAAATAATAAGTGTATACGTTAAAATAAAAAAAGGGATATTATAAATAATCGAGAATTAGTTTATTAAACGTTTGCAATTAATGATAAATGCCGACCTTTAAGTGAAAAGAGTGGTGATAACATGAATAAAGAAGTAAGCAAGATAATAAAAGATATTTTTGTGCGTCAAAAGGGATTTGCGAAGACAGAAGACTTAACCAGAGAAGGAGTGAGCCATTATTATATTCGAAAGTTCGAGCAAAATGGAGAAATAATTAGGATAAAACGTGGACTTTACCGTTATGCTGAATTTGAAAATGATCAAAATGAGGAAGTGGTTGAAGTATCAAAATTGATCCCGAATGGTGTTCTTTGTCTTTTGTCGGCGTTGTCTTTTTATGAGTTAACAACTTATAACCCGTGGGAGTACCAAATTGCTATTGAAAGAAAATCAAGAAAACCCAGTTTACCTGATTATCCACCAATTAAAATTTTCTACTTTTCAAAAAAGCAGTTTGAATATGGAATTGAAGAAGTGGAGGTAGGCGGCCATAAAATAAGCATTTATAATCGTGAAAAAACGATTTGTGATATTATTCGATACAGAGAAAAAATAGGAATCGATTTAATGAAAGAAGGTTTGCGAAATTATTTACAAAGTCCTGAAAAAAATATAAATAAATTGGTGGAATGCGCTGAGAAAATGCGCATCAAGACCGTTTTATTAAAATACTTAGAGGTGCTTGTATAATGGGAAATGTTAAAAATATACCCTCTTCAGTTAGTGAAAGACTAAAGAATATTGCCAAACAAAATGGAAAAAACTTTGATTTAATTTTATTATTGTATTTTCAAGAAAGGTTACTATATCGACTTTCCATTTCTAATTATCGGGATAAATTTGTTCTAAAAGGCGGTCTCTTTTTATTTTCCTTAACACAATTTAAATCTAGACCAACAAAAGATATTGACTTTTTAGCCAAACAAATTTCGAATGATATACAATATATTAAGGCTGCGTTTGAGTCAATTTGTGCTTTAACCGTTGAAGAAGATGGAGTCGAATTTGATGTAAACGGCATTACTGCTGAACGAATCAAAGAGGATGCTGATTATGAAGGGGTACGTATCAAAATTCCAGCATCACTTGGTAGAATGAAAAAACAATTACAACTGGATATTGGGTTTGGTGACGTAATTATCCCAAAACCGCGAGATATACAGTATCCTTCCCTTGGAAGAGTGACACCGATGCAGTATTTGCTTTTTTATGAAACGACGAAGCAAGAAAATGATGGAACAAAAAACGAGCATCCGCGTCATATCGCTTATTATGGAAAAGTAAAGGAAATCATTTATGACATTCAGCCAGGCGACTACATGCATATTCCTGAACTACAACCTTTAATGAACGATCCGAAGTTTTGGGATGAAATTCGCACGTGGGAAACGACGAATGTGGTTCTTTTACGTGAAGTGGGAACATTCGCGAATCCTCTTCCGCTGAAAAATGGTTTAGAGGCGAGATACTTAGTGAACAAAACAACAACTTTGCCTTTGTTAAGAAATGCAACGTATATTGACGAACTATATTAAGTCTCATCTTTCTCAATCCCCTGCATTATGATTGTAAATGGTACAAATGAAGTTGTTATTACTGGCGCAGAAGCTGGGGATACTTTCACAGTAACTTACTTGTTAGATGGTAAAGCAGCAACGGTTAAGTTGACTGTTACTGCTGAATAATTTAAAAACCGCTGCTTTGTTTTGGGGTGCGGGCCTGTCATCATCCGAAATGAAATGGCAGAGTTTACGAAAAAGACATTGGATATGCTTCGTCAGCCGTTAGAGACAGGAAAAGTGACGATGAGCCGCGTTGCTTCCACAGCCACTTATCCTGCTCATTTTATTCTGATTGGGGCGATGAATCCATGTCCAATGTGGATATTTAGGATCAAGAACGCGCTATTGCCCCTGTATATATGTACCCAAACTCTTTCCCAGCCCCATTTATGAACACAGATATATGAGTTGATTATTTTTCAGGAACAAAAGACGAACAGAGACAAAAGTATATGGAATTTGTCAAAGGAACCAATTTCGCTTCTACAAGCGGCTTGTAATCAGTCGCGCGTATGCGTTTTAAAAGGCAGATCTCCTCTTCCCTTCAGCGGTTGCATCAATCCTCAAAAAAGAAACAGAGCGCCATCAGATTCTTGGCGATCCGTACCCGCCACACGTTGAAATGTAATGCCAAAAGGCCCCTCGCAGGGAATGGCTGCGTAGCTTTTTCGTCTCATACATTTCCATAAGGAGGGAAAGGAATAGGAGAGATGTGGGAATGCGTTCAAGAAAAAGGAAGGGGATGAAGCTATGGCACGTTTTCGAAGTATCGTAGGAAAGAAATGGATGTTGTAACTAACAACGCTTGTTCGCTTTTAGAAATCAGAAAGTGATTTCCCGAATAATAATGGTTTCCAGTTCTTTATCGAATCCGTGTTTTTCTCTTCGAAAAGCCTTCTCAAAAGCATCAGGGTTTTTTATTAATTTCACTTTATCAAAGATAAACAGGAAAAGATGATCGGCTTCATAATGAAAGGAATCTGAGCCTAATTCTTCCCTTAATTTACGTTCCGTCATGTTTTCCCTTGTACATTTCACCTCTATTACAATTCATGTCATACCTGACGGAAGCATAACCGGCAGCATCTACCACCTCTAATCTAGCATCTGGAAATATGGGGCGGATGAGCGAATATAGCATCCGCTGAACATCATGCTCATTTTCGATTTTAGTCTTATCTAACTCTTCCTTATTATGTGTGAAAATGATGGTCGGAAATTTCCTTATTGTCGGCATATAATAATAAGTGCATGTATTAAGGTGAAAAAGAGGGGGGGTATTGCGCTAAATGTGGAAATCGAACTAATTCTAATGACAAATTTTGCAGCAACTGCGGAGCTTCTATATGGCCTCGGTCTAATAAATTATAATTGAGCACGAAATATTTATATTTGAAATGCCTGTATAAAGTTACAAGTAAAAAGAGCAAGTTTAAGCACATTGTATTTACCCAGTAATGGAGCAAGAGCATGTGGCAAAACGCATAATGGATGCAAAATACGCACAAAAAGCCCAAAAAGCCCATAAATCGAAGGGAAGCTTGATTTTTCTGCTATCAAGTGAATCGTGTTATCTTGTGTGATAGCTACAATCAACGGAAAGGATGCGTAATGTCACCAAGTGGCTTGGCTCTTTTGAAACAAGCCAGTCACCATTCATTCCAAACACCAATAGTTAAGGACTTTTGGATTATTTGTCAGGTGAAAATTAGGTATATATAATGAATGATTGATGATAAAAATCGTTATAACATTATCATTTATCCTCATTTTACTTATGTTACCATCTATAAAAAAGATAGATGGGGGAGTGAGTCAACATGCATACAGGAAAACGGAAGATGGTCATACCTTTCGATCGAGAACGAAGCGAAACATCAGCGGAATGGTTCAAACCAACGGGGGAGCTGTACAGACGATGATCCGGCTGAAACCGGATGAGTTAGAGGAGATCGCCCAGCATATTTCGGATGCCGAAGATGCTTGCGAGCGGGCGCGGACGACCTTGTCGTGGGAGCTTTCTTCTCTCGCGATGAACCTTCCTAGCGTAAGTATGCCCGCGATCGAAGGGTTGCGGGATGAACTCGTTCATTGGCTACAACGTTATGAAGACAAACTGAATGAAGCGGAAGAACTGCTGCACCGCACCGCCGCGGCGATGCGCCAGGTGGACCAGACGCTCGCCGACAATATGAAAGAGCTCGGCTTGGAGCTTCTCGGCTAGTATGATGGGCAGCGGGTGCTCGGCGAGTACGACCCGGTTACGGGCGAACGCCTGTCGGTTGGAGATCGGTTGCTGGCGGGCGGAATGCTGCGGTTGTCGATTGTCCCTCCAGCGAAGGGAATCGGAATGGCGGGAAAAGCGGGGATTACAGGGACTAAAGCGATAGATGTATCTAAAATGAAACACGTGGTACGCGATGATACAATGAAATCAGTTTTTCAGACGATTGATTCCCAAGTTGTCAAAGCGCCACTTGCAGAAACGGCTCGCCTGTTTAAGAAGCAATAGGGCGAGTTGGTAGAGAGCGTTTCTGTTGTTGGACGGCATATGTCGGAGTCGGGCGGGGATGAATGAAGCGAAAGATGCATCTCTCAACATGATAAAGAAAGTGGAGTAAGGGTTGGTGTCTGTCACTGCTCGAATAGAGGCGCAGGATTTCATCGGAAAACCGCTCGTAAGCTTGTTGAATTATGATAAAGGATGAGTCATATGCATTGCCCACATGAACAAAAACGAGTTTGTCTGATTTTTTATATAGATGCTTTAGATTCTCCTTGAAGATCCTGCCTTTTTTGTTATGGCAAAGCTTTATGCATCATTTCGCAGTTCAATGTTTGTAACGATACTGGTTGATATATGCTTTTGAGTCTGAAAAAAGCATTTTTCATTCATCGATTCAAATGATCTCCTTTGCGGCGAGAATATTGGTTTGGCGAAAAATCAGGGGTATCCTTTTTCAGAAGAATGTATATACTATGTATATACATTTCAGATTGGGGGTGATATAATGAACGCGAAGGAACATTTAGAAAGCAAAATCAACCAAAGTAAAGGAGGGGACTACATGTCTACAGTTGTTGCTCAAAAATGGGGAAACAGTTTGGGCATTCGTATCCCAAAAGATGTTGCTGATCAAATAGGGATCAAACAAGGTTCCGAAATGGAATTAAACGTGATTGGAAATGAAGGGATCATCACATTAAAGCCAAAAAGAACACGGAAGAAATACACATTGGAAGAACTGCTATCACAGATTACACCTGAAAATCGGCACGAGGAAATTGATTTTGGGGTAGAAGGGCGTGAATTGATTTAATGCCAGCAGACGTACCAGAGAGAGGCGATTTCGTTGTTTTAAACTTCCATCCACAAGCTGGTCATGAGCAGGCCGGGAGAAGGAATGCTATTGTTTTATCGCCTAAAGAATTCAATCAAGCAACAGGATTTATCGTTGTTTGTCCGATGACCAATCAAAAGAAGGGTTATCCCTTCGAAGTAGATTTACCAAAAGAAGGAATATCCCTTGATGGCGATGGCTATCCAATAACAGGGGTAGTTTTAACGGATCAAATTAAATCATTGGATTGGAAAGCTCGTAATCTAACAATTTTAAAGAAGTATAATCCAGAAGATGCACAAATTGAAGAAATAGATAGAATCATTGATGAATGCCTAGCGAAAATAGAAACATATCTGACTTGACATCACCCGTTCTTTTTCAGAAAGGGCTATTTTTTGTCCTTTAAACATTCATGGGTGATGGAACGTACGGGTATTAAGAAGCAAGCTTATTATAATTTCTTAAAAGGCGAAGGAAATGTGGAGGAGTATGTTGCAAAGACCAATAAGCTATTCTGCATTAAGGATCTGTTCTTTTTTTACAAGGCAGATATGGAATTCAAAGAAAAAACGTTTGGCCGTAGCCGAGCTGATTCATTTATGAATTATGTGGCACTTTCGTTTCACGGTACAGTGGACGAAGAATTAAAAAAGGGGATGCATCTTTTTAGTGAATTTGTTGAACGGATCGATGTTTTAAAATCAGTCACAAATTCGGAAAATCCAAGGGGGAGTCCTTGATTACAAAAGATAATCTTGAAATGATTTTAGAGCCTAACAAAACACATTTGTCGAAAATGAAAAAGGCAATGGACCGTATTTACTCTCTCAGAGATCCTCTTGCTCATGTAAAGCCGCTTATTTTATAAAAACTGATCTTTACGAGCACGCAAATGTATTGCAGTTTCCGATTCAACATGCTAACTATGGTGGGCTTGTGTATGACTATAACGGTCTATAACGGTGATTATTATGTCCATATTAACACCGCACAGCGAGAATATACGAAAATTTCATGTGGGCGCACGAGTTTTATCATTTCTTTTTTGACAGAGATAAAAGCTTCCTTAAATAAGGACGTTCGCTCCCGCATCCTCTTTTCATTTCTCTTTTCCCGATCTTCGAAAAACTTCGGGACGTGACGAGCATCTATCTCAACTTCTCAATCTCCTCCAAAGACAGCTCCGTCAGTTCATGAATCGCTTGGATGTCCATATCCTTTGGTAAGCATTTTTTTCGCGATGTGGCGTTTTTCTTGTTGCCATCCTTGCGTAATCTTCGCTCCACGCCTTCTTTCCATTCTTTCTCTAGCGCCTTTTTCTCGTACGAAATGATCAATTCCAACACTTGTTCTTTTTCTTTTGTTTCCATTTCATTCACCTCGTTTCATAATTGCTGTTCTTCTTCGTCTGATAGGTTGACATATGTCTCAAAAAAGCCGATTAACAATCGTTGCTTTGCTTTGTCCCATTCCATACGCACCATTATACGTAAAAATTGTTTCTTTAGCTCTTACTCGTTCATTTTCAGCATACCCCATTCTGCTTAACAACGCAGCAGCGGTTGGATTGTTATGGCGAATGTAATCACGCCCATTTTGTTTACACAACTCAACGGTGAAAAAGTGAAAATCCATGATTTTTCCAAACGGAAATTGAAGTGTAAAGTCTGAAGGTTCATGACGAAGGGAGTCGTAGCTCAACACCGCAATGGGGACAATAGGCTTGCGATGTTTTTCAAACAAGCGGCTAAAATAAATAAACATTCGTTCTGGAAAAGAAGGTTGTACGTAGCTTTGATTTGCAATATGGACGATGATGAGACGATCTTCTCCTTTCCGTTTCGTCTCTGCCAGTATATCGACATGATATTTCTCCCCCGCCGTCCCATCGGTGAACAGCTCCTCCAACAAAAACGATGCATGCTCGAAGTCTATATACTCATACATGTGCGGGAAAAAGAGAAGAATCAACTCTTCAAAAAAAGTCGTGATCAATTCCTTAAACAATCGGTCATGATCAACCGTCATATATGCTTTCGACAAGATGGACAACACTCCTGCTTTGGAAATGAAAAAGAAGAGAGTCCTTCGACTCTCTGTTTCTAGGTTCGAAAAACTTTAGATGGTGACAGGCACTTAGTCTTCGTCGCTGGCGAAGAAACGTAAAATATAGATGAACAAATTAATGAAGTCGAGATAGATGTTAACGACGATCATAGGGATGTCTGCTTCGCTAAACCCGTGGCGGGCAAGCCGGTTGATGTCATAAATCGTAAAGCCGAGAAAAATCAAAATGCCTAAAGCGGCAATGCCCATTTGTCCGACGCTTGAAAACGGAATAAACCACTGGACGATGAGTAAGCCGAGCAATGCGAATGCCCCAAGCGTGAGAAAGCCGCCGAGGAATGAAAAATCTTCTTTCGTTTTCGCGGCGTAAAGAGCAACGCCAGAAAAGGAAATGACCGCTAAAGCAAACGCTTTAAAGATGGCTGCCGCCCCAATAATGGAAACGTAGTAACCGATGACCGGAGCCAACGTGGCGCCTGAAACGAACATAAACGCGAACATTAGCGGGTAGCCCACCACTTTTTGGCGCCGTGAAAAGATCATCACAAGCAGCAAAATGACTTCAAGAATGTAAAGCGGCAAATACCAAGCGGTGGAAATGGATTGCCCCACATACAGCCCGCCTGTCGCTACGGCTAATGCGGCTAAAAAGGCAACAGCTAGCTTAGCAACAGGGCTGCGCGACGGATAAACGACAGATGAGTTCATGTTCCTATCTCTCCTCGCATAAAAATCATCAGCAGATGTTTCTTTTAGTGTAGCAAACCTGACTTTTTTTGTCACTGCCTGATGTCGCGCCTGCGAAGGAGCAGTGGATGAAATCACCGCCTTTCCAACAAATCAGGTGGTTTATGGAAAAAGAAGGAGGCATTATCGCACTTCTTTTTGCGCTTATCGCCATGATGAACAGCGTAAAAAATAAAGCGAAAAGCTATGTCTATTTTTTCGCGGCTTGGCGCTGGGAATTGTTGCGCTTTTGGTGTTCAGGTTTATCCATTATGGATGCCAATGCTTTAGGGCAAAAGAAAAACCCTATAGAAGTGAGGAGAGGGCAGATGGTCAAGCTGCTATGGAGCAAATATCAAAAATGGAACGTAATCCATGGAAACGTATACAGTATAAGCGCCGCTCCCAAGAAGCGATCAAGGGAGTGGCGCGGTCTGTTTATTTAAAGGCCATCGCCGCTTTGACGGCTTTTTTCCATCCTGCATAGCATGCGTTTCGGGTTTCTTCACTCATCGTTGGGGTGAATGTCCGGTCGATGTTCCATTGTTGCGCGATTTCGTCTTGGTCCTTCCAATATCCTATCGCCAAGCCAGCTAAATAGGCCGCTCCAAGCGCGGTCGTTTCGTTGACGACCGGGCGTTCCACCGGTACGCCGAGCATATCGCTTTGGAATTGCATGAGAAAGTTATTTTTTACTGCGCCGCCATCCACGCGCAACGCTTTCAAAGAAATGCCTGAATCCGCTTCCATAGCCGTGAGCACATCTTTTGTTTGATAGGCGAGGGACTCTAGCGTAGCGCGAATCAAATGTTCTTTTTGCGTTCCCCGTGTCAATCCAAAGATCGCTCCTCTCACATCGCTGTCCCAATACGGGGTTCCTAGCCCAACAAAGGCTGGTACCATATACACGCCTTCTGTGGAGGTGACGCGTTCGGCATATTGCTCGCTGTCAGCCGCGTTTTTGAACATGCGCAACCCGTCTCTTAGCCATTGAATGGCAGAGCCTGCGACAAAAATACTTCCTTCCAGCGCATATTCCACTTTGCCGTTAAGTCCCCAAGCGATCGTGGTCAGTAGCCCGTGCTGGGACGCAACCGCTTTTTCGCCGGTGTTCATCAGCATAAAGCAACCTGTTCCGTACGTATTTTTCGCCATTCCTGCTTCATAGCACGCTTGGCCGAATAAGGCGGCCTGCTGGTCGCCGGCTGCTCCCGCAATCGGAATTTCTTGTCCGAAGAAATGATACGGCACGGTATAGGCATAAATGTCAGAAGATGGCCGCACTTCTGGAAGCATGGACTTCGGTACGGTTAATAAGTCTAACAGTTCATCATCCCATTTCCGTTCATGGATATTGAATAACAAGGTTCGAGAAGCGTTAGAATAATCTGTGACGTGTGCTTTTCCGCCCGAGAGCTTCCAGATGAGCCACGTATCAATCGTTCCGAATAACAGTTCTCCTCGCTCCGCTTTTTCTCTGGCTCCTTCCACATGATCCAAGATCCATTTGATTTTGGTGCCGGAAAAGTAGGCATCAATAAGCAGCCCTGTTTTTTGGCGAAAGGTATCATCAAGTCCTTTAGCCTTTAACTCCTCGCAAATGTCTGCAGTTTGCCGTGATTGCCAAACAATGGCGTTATAGATCGGCTGCCCGGTATTTTTGTCCCAAACCACTGTAGTTTCGCGCTGATTCGTAATGCCGATACCGGCGATTTGCTCCGGCTTGATTCCAGATTCGGACAAGGAAGTGGCGATGACTGATAAGATGGAGCCCCAAATTTCATTGGCATTATGCTCAACCCAGCCTGGTTTTGGAAAATATTGTGTAAATTCTTTTTGCGACAGATGAACGATTTCTCCTTGTTTGTTAAAGATGATGGCACGTGAGCTCGTTGTTCCTTGGTCAAGAGCTAAAATATAAGTTTCCATTTTCTTCACCTCATTCATTTATTTAATATTTAATTATTATTTTTTTAGCTTGATACTTTCGTATTCTTATAGAATTTGCCGCTTTTTTGTTCTTTATTGCCGACTAGCGCTGCTGCTATGATAGCCGCAACCACGATGGTGAAAATCCAAAAGGCAGGGGTGCTGTCTCCTTTAAAAGCCCATTGATAAAATAACGCTCCATAAATGCCTCCAATGATCGGCCCGACGACAGGGATCCACGCATAGCCCCAGTTGGAGCTTCCTTTGCCTGGAATCGGCAAAAGGAAATGGGCAATTCGCGGGCCTAAGTCCCGGGCTGGATTGATGGCATATCCTGTTGTCCCGCCTAAGGAGAGCCCGATGGCCACAATGAGAAAGCCCACGATAAACGGATTGATTCCGTCCGCGAATCGATTCGCTCCAAGCGACAGCAAGCCAAGCAGCAAAATAAACGTGCCGATGACTTCGCTTAAAAGATTGGCCGCCGGATTTTTGATGGCTGGATCGGTGGAGAATACCCCTAGTTTGGCCCCAGGGTCGTCGGTCGCTTTCCAGTGAGGCAGGTAATGCAAATACACGACGACGGCGCCGATAAAGGCTCCGATCATTTGAGCGGCAAGGTAAGCGGGTACATCGCTCCAAGGAAACTCCCCGATCGCCGCTAATCCGATGGTCACTGCCGGATTCAGATGGGCGCCGCTAACTTGGCCGACAGCGTATACAGCCATGGCTACGGCAAGTCCCCATCCCATCGTAATGACAATCCAGCCGGAATTTTCGGCTTTTGATTTTTTGAGGACCACGCCGCCGACTACGCCACCTCCAAAAATAATCAATATCATGGTACCAATAAGTTCGCCAAAAAACGCAGACATTCCTATTTCCTCCTTTTCTTTTGGTATGGTCGTCTTTTGTGAGGAGATAGCTGTTTTAGCTCATAAAAAAGATCCACAGCAACTCCCCCACGCGCCTGCAGTGAAGCAGACTGCTGTAGGGAATGACTGTGGATCTCCATTTCTCCGTCACAACTATTAACTTAGTTTCAGCTTACGATAAAAAGAAAGCGTTGTCAATTCTTTTTTTGAATTGTTAGATTATTTTTGTGACATACGGATAAAATGGAGCCACATCATCATCAGATTATGAAGTTTTGCTGCTGCGGTGATACCAACGCTTCGTTATCGCAGAGTAGATTCATTGCCCGGTTGGAGAAAAGAAGCGATAAACGTCCATGCTTCTTGCTCATCCTCCCCATCGACCATCACTTTGATGGTTTGCCCTTCGGAGATGGCCGCACTCATCAGATGAAGAATGCTTTTTGCATTAATTCGTTGTTGGCCGATCACAAGCTCCAGCTTGCTTTGATATTGGCTGGCTTGTTGGACAAGCTGGGCTGCTGGTCGGGCATGGAGCCCGTTTTCAATGGTGACAGTCACTTCTTTTTCGATCATTGGGTTCACTCCTCAAATGTTTGGCTAGCGATGAATTTTCACAAGCTCCTTTGCACTTTCGCTCGCGCGGACGACTTCTGCCAACGAGCTGCCTAAGCCGGCCGCCACGACCGCTGCATAGGCTCCTTCTACGAGAGGGGCGTCGGCTATCCTGATGTTTTCGTGCGGCTCCAGCATTTCAAGGGCCATTTCCGCATTGATGAGTGCGCTCCCTAAATCAAATAAGACTACAACGCCTTTTTCAGAATAGACAGATTCAATCGCTGTTTGGATGTCAAATGCATTGGTTCCGATCCCGCCTTCCGCCCCTCCGGCGATGGCGATCGGTACGTCAGGCTGAACTTGGCTCAGCAGTTTTTTTAACCCGCTGACAATTTCATAGCTGTGCGAGATTAAGACAAGGCTGACATATTTCATGGGGTTTACTCTCCTTTTTCGAATGATTCGGCTAAAGAAGCAAATAATAAATAGGATGAAACGGCTCCGGGATCAAGATGGCCGACAGACCGCTTTCCTAAATAAGCCGCCCGGCCTTTTTTTGCTTCCAGCTCTTTCGTATCTTCCATTTTTTCTTTCGATAAATCCACCAATTCGTTTGCACGAATCGTTTCATGGCTTTTCATCCACGCGATGACCGGATCCCACACATCGATCATCGTCTTGTCTCCGACTTGTGCCTTTCCCCGCATTTTGAGCCCGTCCAAGGCGGCTGAGAACGCCGCAACGAAAGCGTTCCTATCCGCTTCTTTTCGGTCTTTAAGAACAAGGGAAGCTTTCATGAAAGCCGTTCCATATAATGGGCCTGAAGCTCCGCCTACCTTCGCAATGAGCGTCATGCCGACATCTTTAAACAACGAACCGAGGTCGTCATAGTGGCTGTCTGCGATTTTGTTGGCCGCTTCTTGAAGTCCCCGCGCCATATTCAAACCGTGATCTCCATCGCCAATGGCTTGATCCAGTTCCGTTAAATACGCTTTATTTTCTTGAATTTTGTCGTTCAACCGTTTGATCCATTTTTTCGCTTGTTCTACATTCCATAACATGTTGGATCTCCCTCCTTTTTAGCGGCGGCTGATCAAAAAGCAAAGCCGTTATTTTTTGAAAGCAATGGTGTCCGCTTGCGCATCGAGCAGTTCGCTGAGCTGGTCGTCTAATTTTAATAATGAGATGGAGCAGCCGGCCATTTCGAGCGAGGTCATAAATTCGCCGACGAACGTTTCGTGTATATGAATGCGCTTTTCTCTTAAAATCTCGGAAACTTTTTTATGGATAATATACAGTTCCATTAACGGCGTGGCGCCTAAGCCGTTGATCATGACCGCCACCTTGTCGTGTTCCTTCAACGGCAAGTCCTCGAGAATGTTGTTGAGAAGGATTTGGGCGATTTCATCCGCCGATTGGATGGAGGTTTTTTCGATGCCGGGCTCTCCATGGATTCCCATGCCGATTTCGATCTCATTTTCACCCAGTTCAAATCCCGGTTTTCCAGCTGCGGGGACGGTGCAAGGAGTTAGGGCCATTCCCATGGATCGCACATTTTCCACTGCTTTCTTTGCGACCGCTTCCACTTCTGCGAGCGTGGCCCCTTGCTCCGCTAGAGCACCGGCGATTTTGTGGACGAACACGGTACCGGCGATACCCCGTCGACCTGTTGTGTATGTGCTATTTTCTACCGCCACATCGTCATTTACCACCACTTTTGCGACTTGGATTCCTTCTGCTTCCGCCATTTCCGCCGCCATTTCAAAATTCATCATGTCTCCGGTGTAATTTTTGATAATGAGCAACACGCCTTTTCCGCTATCGACCGCTTGGATCGCTGCCAAAATTTGATCGGGGGTGGGGGACGTGAACACTTCACCGCAAACGGCTCCATCAAGCATGCCTTTGCCGACATATCCAGCGTGCGCCGGCTCGTGACCGCTTCCGCCGCCGCTGATTATGCCGACTTTCCCGGAAACTGGAGCGCCTTTTCTAATCATGACATTCGTGTCTGGCAATCTTTTTAGTTTATTGGAATGGGCTTCTACCATTCCTGCCAGCATGTCATCGACTACTTGGTTCGGATCATTGATTAATTTTTTCATAGACTTACCTCCTCTGAGTGATTTCTTTATTTTATAATTGCAAAAATCATGCCAAAAATGAAAACGCTTTATTATAGCGTTTTTCATTATGGAATGACGAATGCGTTGGGAAAAAATATCAATTTGTTTGATACTTTTTCCCAATCAAATGTTCCAGACCGTATTCTCTTATTTTTTTGGCGGCCGTTTTATGAGTGATTCCCAGCGCTTGGGCCAGCTGGTTATAGCTCGGATAATACTGGCAGGCAAAAGCAAAAATTTGTTTTTCATATTCTTTGAAGGGCCGTACTTCGTGGCCCCAATCGATTGCCTGTTTCTCAGGTTTGTTTTGCTGTTCATGGCATGAAGGGTGGGAGATGTAGTAAGGCAAATCCTTGCAACGCAAAATATCGTCATCTGCGAGATTAAAGAGCCGTTCAATCACATTTTGCAATTCTCGAATATTCCCTGGCCAGTGGTAGCTAAGCAGAGCTTCCATGAATCCTTTTTCATAGCCCTTGATATTTTTTCCCAAACGCTCATTCAGTTGCTGACGAAACGCTTCTACTAAGAGGGGAATATCTTCTTTTCTCGCCCTTAAAGGGGGGAGATGAATCGGCACGACATGGAGCCGATAATAAAGATCTTCGCGAAACCGCCCCTCGTCCACCATTTTTTTTAGATCGTGGTTGGTCGCGGCAATCACGCGAACATCCAATGGAATCGGCGCATATCCCCCGATTCGTTCCACTTCCTTTTCCTGCAGCACACGTAAAATTTTGGCTTGCAAATCCAAGCTTAAATCACCAATTTCATCTAAAAAAATCGTCCCTTTATGAGCGAGTTCAAATTTTCCGCGGTGGGTTTTATACGCCCCGGTAAAGGCTCCTTTTTCATAGCCGAACAGCTCGCTTTCCATTAAATGAGGAGGGATGGCCGCGCAATTCACGCGAACTAATAGATGGTTCTTTCTAGAGCTGGCCTCATGGATCGCTTTCGCAACGAGTTCTTTTCCTGTGCCGCTTTCACCTGTGATGATGACCGTTGAATCGGTTTTTGCCGCCTTTGCCGCGATCGTTAACGATTCTTTAAGGATCTCGCTATTTCCGATGATTTGGTGAAAGGCTTCATGAATCCCTTGGTGTTTCGCCAGCTCTGACTCTAGGTATTTCGTTTTTTGCTCCATGAGATCAATTTTGTCAAGAAGTGTTCGAATATCATCGAAAGGAGTCAGCGTGGCGACTGCTCCGCGAAATGCGCCGTCTACAAACACCGGATTGATTTTCGTGATATAACTAGATTGTTGGTTTACTTGGATGAGCTTTACTAGCTGCTTTTCGGCTTTTTTCACATGGTTCCATTCATGCGGGCCGATGATCGATTGAATGTGGGGCTCGCCTTCGATCTTTTTTAGCAAAGCGTTCATTTCCTCATTCGTGTAGATCAACGTCCCATTTTCATCTGTTAATCCGATCAAATCCGAGACCGATTTTAGAACGAGATGCAACCGTTGCTGCAGCTCTTTTACTTCATTTAATTCTTTGCTGATTTTCTCGATGGTTGATATATCTTGAAAAATCGCGACGGCTCCAATCACTTTTCCATTAAACATAATCGGGGAGCGGGTGGTCAGCAGCGTATGATGATGGATCGTTTGTTTTCTCGATAATTCCGTTTTTCCCGTCTTTAGCACTTCATGCAGTCGGGAATGGGGGATGACTTCGTCCGCGCGCTGATTGATCAGCTCATGAGGATTGGTTTGCAAAAGCTGGGCTGCCCGCGCGTTGACGTAAGTAATGATATTGTCGCTATTGACCACGATGATTCCATTCGGTAAAGCTGAGATGGCTTCATGAAGGGTAAGGGAATTTTCCATGAGAAGACGATCGGTTTCCGATTGCTGCGAGTCTTCAAGATCCGTTGGCGCGAAAAAGCTTTGAATTTGCTGGACGATCGAATCGTCAAGTTTTTCGGCAACATGCAGGATAAATTCCTCTCCTTGGCCGATCTTTAAGGATACTAAAGAGAGTAGATTGTTCACCTGCACTTTTTGATCGCGATAAAGAACGTACGTCTTTTTCAGTGTTTCTTGATTCGGAAGCAAGTTTTGAAGCAGCGAAATGAACGCGGCCGCCATTCGGACGTGAAGGCCGTTCTTTTTATGGACGGTGAGTTTTAGAAACATTTTATTTCCTCCTTATGGATATTTTAACAGAGCGGCTTTTAAAGCCCGCATTTTTCCATGTTTTTATCATGCAAGGTGTTGGGAAAAGCGAGAAAGACTGGAGAAATCCTTCTTATCTCCATTATACGACAAAGGAGGGTGCCTGGCATCGAAACGTGAAGGGAGAGGAATCTATGCGCTGGGTCGCGGATATAGATGGAAAAAATTCATCGTATTTACATGCAAAAAATTTTTCAGAAATCGAAAAATATGATACAATACATACAAAGTTAATATTCGGTTGGAGACAAGGAGAGACCACATAACATTGCGTCTGTAAAAGGAGCGTAGTGTGTATGTGGTCTCTTTTTTTCAACTTTTGACGGATCATAGGAGGAATCATTCATGAAGAAACCTGTATTTGCACAGCAAAGACAAGAAATTTTAAGAGAGGTCGCAGGCAAAACCTTCGATGTCATCATTATTGGCGGCGGCATTACCGGCGCGGGGATTGCGCTCGATGCAACGACAAGAGGAATGAGTGCCGTTTTATTTGAGATGCAGGATTTTGCCGCTGGAACCTCCAGTCGTTCCACGAAGCTGGTGCATGGAGGGCTCCGTTATTTAAAGCAGCTGGAGGTGAAGCTCGTCGCTGAAGTGGGGAAAGAACGCGCGATTGTTTATGAAAACGGGCCGCATGTGACTTCGCCTGAATGGATGCTGCTGCCGATTTATAAAGGAGGAACCTTTGGTAAATGGAGCACCTCGATTGGACTAAGAATATACGATTATCTGGCGGATGTGAAAAAAAGCGAACGAAGAACGATGTTGACGGCGTCGCAAACGATGGAGAAGGAACCGCTCTTAAAGCGAGAAGGATTATTAGGCGGGGGATATTATGTCGAGTATCGAACAGACGACGCACGCTTGACGATTGAAGTGATGAAAAAGGCGGTCGAATGCGGCGCCAAAGCGCTCAATTATGCCAAGGTCAATGCGTTTATTTATGAGAAGGGGAAAGCTGTAGGGGTAAGCGTAGTGGAT
The DNA here is from genome assembly GCF_001634265.1 of Anoxybacillus sp. B2M1. NCBI lineage: Bacteria > Bacillati > Bacillota > Bacilli > Caryophanales > Anoxybacillaceae > Anoxybacillus > Anoxybacillus sp. B2M1. Next base: position 2,938,509 of record NZ_CP015435.1, read on the forward strand.
CAAATCACCGGAGAGTCCTATCAGGTTTTCGCGAAGAAAATCATCAACGCCACTGGCCCTTGGGTCGATACTTTGCGGGAAAAAGATCACAGCTTGAAAGGAAAGCATCTGATTTTGTCAAAAGGCATTCACTTAGTGTTTGACAAAAGCCGTTTTCCATTAAAACAAGCGATCTATTTTGATACATCTGACGGCAGAATGGTGTTTGCCATTCCGCGTGATGGAAAAACATATGTTGGCACAACGGATACGTTTTATGAGGGGGATTTGGCCCATCCGAAAATGACCGTGGAGGATCGCGATTATCTCCTTCGGGCGATTCATGATATGTTTCCAACGGTCGGCATTACCGCGGAAGATGTTGAATCCAGCTGGGCTGGACTCAGACCGTTGATTCATGAGGTAGGGAAAAGCCCGTCGGAAATCTCCCGAAAAGATGAGATTTGGACAGCAGATTCAGGTGTGATCACGATCGCCGGCGGAAAATTAACGGGATACCGCAAAATGGCGGAAACGATTGTGGATCGGGTCGCTCAATTGCTAAAAGAAGAGGAAAACGCCAGCTTTTCCCCTTGCCAAACGAAAAAGCTGCCCATTTCCGGGGGCGATTTCGGAGGCTCCGCCCATATGGAAGCGTTTGTAGTCAAAAAAGCCGAGCAGGGAGAAAAGGCGGGACTTTCGAGAAAACAGGCCGAACGATTGGCTCGCTTATATGGCACAAATGTAGACCGGGTGTTTGAATTAGCCGTTCAATTAAAGAAAGAAGCGGCCGAGCTTCAATTGCCGGTCGATGTGTTGGCTTCCCTTCAATATGGCCTGGAGGAAGAGATGGTTGTCAAACCGGAAGACTTCTTTATTCGAAGAACGGGAGCATTATTTTTCAATATTCATTTCGTTCGTCAATGGAAGGAATCGGTGATTCACTATATGGCGAAAACCTTGGAATGGAGTGAAGCGGAACAACACCGGTATCAAAAAGAATTAGAAACATATTTGCATGATGCCGTCACACCTGTTCAAATATGATACTTGCCATCTCTGAAAGGATGTCGAGCCGGCATCCAAGGAAGCCTTGTAGAGCGCTTTTCTCTATAAGGCTTCTTTCGTCTTTTGGCGGTTGGATGACCAAACAACACTACATCCCGACAAGTTCATTGATCCGGATGTATCCTGTTGGTCGTTGTGTAACGAAGGCAAGTCAGTCTCCTTGCCTTCGACTGTAGAAAAAATAGGAATCTATTTTTGGATGAACGATAATTTCAATATTCTAGTGGCTATTAAGATAGACGGTGATGAACTAAGTCATCTCGAGATTCCATTTGCTAGCATGCTTCCTCAAAAGGGTTAGAAATGTTCGCATCGAAGGCGAGAGCCACTTATCTTTATGATAAGACAAATAAACAGATAAATTTTCACTGGATGGCAAAGGTTGAGCATGCATGAATCCCTTACTTATTTCTTGACTGACTGTGCTATACGGTAATAATCCTATACCGAAGCCACACATTATACACTGCTTAATAGCATCTATGCTCCAAAATTCAATGCTAGATTGCTTCCAATATTCTGGTGATGTATCTGGAATATTTTCCATAATGATCCTTTCAAAGATTGCGCGATAACTGCATTCTTTCTCGGTTAATAAAAACACTTGTCCTTTCAATGAATGTAATTCATTCAGTTTAATGGGTTTGGCTGAAATAAGTGCCATCGTCTCGTCACATAACTTTTCCAAAATAATGTGATTGTCTTCATTTTTATCCTTCTCGATTACTAACGCTAGATCAACATTCCCTGTACTTAAATCTGTTCGCCAATTGATTGGGTCCAAATGTTGCAATTGAATTTCAATGCCTGGAAAGTCCTCTTTCAGCTCTTTTAAAAGCGGAGGTAATCTATAGATTAAAAGAGCTTCAGGTGCTGTAATCCTTAATTGACCTCTTATTTCCCCCTGCTCTCCTACAGCTTCTTTTAAATTTCCGAAAGCATTTAGTATCTGAATGGCATAGGGCAATAGCTTTTTACCTGCTTCCGTTAATAACACCTTTTTGCCTATCCTATCAAAAATGGGGGCCCCTAGTTCATCTTCTATTGCTTTTATATGAAAAGTTACAGTTGATTGGGAATAATTAAGAAGCTCTGCGGCTTTGGAAAAATTTCCTGTTTGGATAATGGCTTTAAAGGTATTCAGATGTCTAATTTCCATAAACCCTCACACCTCTTATTGAAAAATTCGATAATTATATTTTAAATCACTAAATTTACTAATTCATGAAAAATTTATAAAATTGTATTGGAAATTTGTTCTTTTAAAAATAGTATATCTTTTATTTGAAGGAGGAAGTACTATGGCTTCTTATATTTTAGGCAAGATTAATATTGATGATGAAAAATTAAAAAGAGATTTAGAAATTCACAATGAATTTCCTAAGATTGCTGAAGAGTATGACGAATTTGGTACAGGATTTTGGCAAAATTGCACCTTGTGGAGTTGGACTAGTGATGAATTAAATACAATGTATAAAGACTATGATTACCCAATTCAACAAACACGATAGGGTAAGGCTCTAACATATATTGACGAATTAATTAGAGAAAATTTCACATTCAATAATCTGAAAATGGTTAGAACGAGAAATCTAATTGATGGTATGGTTATTCCGCATAAAGACTTTGTAGAATTAGAGAGATCAAAAGATCAATATTTTAGAGTTTTTATACCATTAGAAGATAATGAGTATGCTTTTCACTCAGATGAAGAAAATGTATTTCAAATGAAAAAAGGAGAAGTTTGGTTTTTAGATGCCGCGATTGTCCATGCTGATATTAATTTTTCCAATAAGAGCAGAATTTTCCTATGTTTAGATTATGCTTTTCCCGGCCCCTTTAGTCCTAAGGATGTCTTTATAAATGATAGTGTATACAATCCAAATCTTGATCCAACAATTATTAAGAGAGAAGAGGTATCCAGTGATTTTAAGGAATCGCTTGTAACGTCTTTATCTAAAGTGATTTCTAAATACAACTTTAGGGATATTGTTTTTCTTCTTTCAAAAATTCACTTCTATAAGAATATATCCGTTTCAGACTGCTATGACTGGTTAGTAGAAATAACAGAAAAATCTGGTGATTCTTCTGTTTATAATAAGGCTATCAATTTGCGAAGATTTTTAGTTGAAGAACGTAAACTTGGTGAAAGATTTTCATTTAACTTCTCAGAATCTGAACAATTAGTCTGAAAAAGTAAAGAGCTTTGGATTTATTTCCAAAGCTCTTTATTTAAAAAATAAGAGGGATGAAAAATGAATGAATCATTCAAAATTTTAGTGAATGCACGAATGAAAAAATCTACAAAGGGTACAAGTTCGTTAGGGAAGAATGCTATCCCTTGGTTATTTGTTTTTATGTGGAGTAGTGGGGCAATTTTTGTAGAATTTGGTTTACATGATGCCGATCCATTTATTTTCCTTTTTTTCCGATTATTCATCTCATCACTTCTTTTTTGGATAACAATGTTTATATTACGAACTCCTTTACCAACAACTTCAACAGAGTGGCTATATATGATGTTTACTGGGTTATGCATGCAAGCAGGTTATCAAACATTTTACTTTTTAGCTTTGGATTACAAGGTTTCTCCTGGGCTTCTCACCATAATACTTGGTGCACAACCTATTCTTACTACATTTATTTCAAAAGAAAAAAGTAATATCACTCAATGGCTTGGGCTTTTTATTGGAATAATGGGTCTTGTTCTTGTAGTAATCGATCATACAGCGATCAACAGATTTTCCAAGATAGGCTTGGTTAGTTCATTTCTTTCACTTATTTGTATTACAGGTGGAACCATATTACAAAAATCTATACAAGCTAATCAAATATCCAATATGGCTATCCAATATACATCTGGAACCATTTTTTTCTCCATTTTATTGTACTTTTTTGATCAAAAAATTAATTGGACCCCTATGTTTGTATTCTCTCTATTTTGGATGGTGTTCGTTATTTCTGTCGGGGCAACCCTGTTGCTTTATCAGATGATAAAAAAGGGAAATCTCACAAATGTAACAAGCTTATTTTACTGTGTGCCACCTATAACAGTGATATTTGATTTTTTTGTATTCAAAAATAGTTTAACCATGTTGAGTATAAGTGGCATGCTTTTAATTGTGTTAGGAATGATTCTTGTTAACAGGAAGGGAAAGTGGTTGTAGCCCACTCGACCAGCCTAAATCAAGAAAATCTTTTTAGCAATCCACTGAGAAGTCTCCTACCTCTAAACGGGGTGAAGAGGGGGCATTGATTTCGGAGGCCAATCCATTTGTGAATGATCTAGATCCAACGAGAAGATGGAGCATAGGGCTTATTCAAAAGCGGCTTCTGCTTTTGTAGCGGCTATCCGTTCTATCTTCTCGTGGTATCGATATAAACAAGCTTGTCAGTCGACTAAAAAACGATAAAAAGGCTGGCTTCTATCGAAAAAATTCCTCTGTATGATAAGGGGGGGTTCATTCGGCACTTTATGTGAAGAGTTCTCACAGAACCTTGATTTGATCCTGTCATCAGTTTCCCCTCCTTCTTTCAATAAGAGTGATTTGATGATCGGCTTTAGCAATCGCTCACCCCATACGAAACCCATTTCATGTTCATTGAAAAATCAGGTATAATAAAAACAAATGTGATGAATCCGGCAGATCATCCAATGAATAGGAAACATGGTGCTGGAATGTCGAAGATCGGCGGAAAAGCGTGGTGAAAACATGTTTAAAATTTTGCTTATTGAAGACGATCTCACCCTCTTTCAAGAAATAAAAGAACGGTTGACGCAATGGACATACGAGGTGCGGGGCATTCGCGATTTTGGAAAAGTGATGGAGGAATGTTCTGCTTTTAAACCGGATTTAGTCATCATTGATATTCAGCTGCCCAAATTTGATGGGTTTCACTGGTGCCGCATGATCCGTTCCCATTCGAATGTGCCGATTTTGTTTTTATCGTCACGGGACCATCCGACCGATATGGTGATGTCGATGCGGCTTGGGGCGGATGATTTTATCCAAAAGCCGTTTCATTTTGATGTGCTGATTGCGAAAATACAAGCGATCCTTCGCAGAGTATATAATTATAGCACCGATCAAATAAAGTTGAAAACGTGGTGCGGCGCGACGATCGACTATGAAAAAAATACCGTTACCAACGATCAAGGCACGATGGAATTAACTAAAAATGAAATATTGATCCTTAAACACTTGCTTCATAAGAAAAACAAAATTGTCACCCGGACCGAATTGATTAAGCAGCTATGGGAAGACGAGCGTTTTGTCAGCGACAATACATTAACGGTGAATGTCAACCGTTTGCGGAAAAAGCTGGATGAACTTGGCTTGGGCCGCTTGATTGAAACGAAAGTCGGACAGGGCTATATGGCAAAGGAAGAGGCCGCTATCGATGATTAAAAAATATATCATGGAAAGAAAAAGCTGGATCTTTTTCTTTTTATTTATGCAGCTATTTATCCTTTTTGTCTCTTATCTTGATGCCGCGATCTCATTGCGGTCTGCCTTTTATATAGTCTTTTTATTGACGATCATGTTGATCCTTTTTGTGATCGTCCGCTATAAAAAAGAAACCAAGTTTTATAAAAGCTTAGAAGAATGGGAAAGCGATCTTGACCTCTCAAACGTTCTCCATGCCGAAAGCCCTTTTGAAAAAATGGTGGAATCCACGCTCGTCAACCAAACGAACTTGCTGAAGCAGTCCGCTTGGGAGAATCGGGTCTCCTTAGAAGAGGAGAAGGATGAGCTGCTATCATGGATCCATGAAGTAAAAACCCCGCTGACCGCTATGCATTTAATCATTGAACGGGTAGAGGAGGAGAAAATTAAATCGCAGCTGTCATACGAGTGGCTGCGCATTCATATGCTGCTTGACCAGCAGCTCCATCAGAAGCGGATTCCTTTTATGGAAAACGATTTATACATCGAACATGTCGAGCTGAAACCGCTTATTTTTAAAGAGATTAAAGCGCTGCAATCATGGTGTATGCAAAAAGGAATCGGCTTTGACATCGAGCTGGAGGTTCCTTCCGTTCTGAGCGATGCGAAATGGCTTTCTTTTATCATTCGGCAAATCTTAACCAACGCCGTGAAATACAGCGAATCATCCGATATCGTCATCAAAAGCTCGATGCAGAAGGGCCATGTCCAATTAGAAATTCGGGATTTTGGCCGCGGCATTGATCCGAAAGATTTGCCGCGCATTTTCGATAAAGGATTCACATCGACGACGGCGCATCAAGATCAAGCGGCTACGGGCATGGGGTTATATTTGGCGAAAAAAGCCGCCGAACCATTGCTCATCGATATCGACGTCCAATCGCAGCTCCATGAGGGGACGACTTTCACGATCACGTTCCCGGAAAAAAATGAATTTGTCCGCATCACAGGCATGTGACAAAATTGTCACATGCTTTTTCGATTTGTTCGGCCAATCGAAGGAAAAAAACAACCAGGTGGATTAACATAGAAAACGAGGGGGGAAGCAACATGATCATTTTAGAAGCATCCAACATTTACAAAAGCTATGGAAATAAATTTAATAAACAAGAGGTGTTAAAAGGACTCGATATTCGCGTAGAAAAAGGGGAATTTCTCAGCATTATGGGACCTTCGGGCTCCGGAAAAACAACGCTGCTCAATGTTCTTTCTTCCATTGATCGGGTCAGTCAAGGAATGATTAAAATTGAAGGCAAAGATATTGTCGGCATGAAGGAAAAACAGCTGGCGGAATTCCGCAAAAACCATTTAGGATTCATTTTTCAGGAATACAACTTGCTGGATACCTTGACCGTAAAGGAAAATGTTCTACTGCCTCTATCGATTACGAAAACGCCCAAAAAAGAGGCGGAGCAAAAATTTGCTGAACTGGCGACAGAGCTGGGCATTTATGAGATCAAAGATAAATATCCAAACGAAATTTCCGGCGGGCAAAAGCAGCGCACTTCAGCGGCGCGGGCCTTTATTCATGAACCGAGCATTATTTTTGCCGATGAACCGACAGGCGCTCTCGATTCCAAATCGGCATCCGATTTGTTAAATAAGCTGCAGCATTTAAATCGGAAGAGAAAAGCCACGATTGTGATGGTCACTCATGATCCGGTCGCCGCCAGCTTCTCAAGCAGGGTCATTTTTATCAAAGACGGCCAGGTGTATACGCAATTAAACAAAGGAAATGAAACGCGGCAAGCCTTCTTTCACGACATTATGAAAACCCAAGGCGTGTTAGGCGGGGTGCAGCATGAGCATTAATCAACTTATCTTTCGCAGCTTGAGAAAAAATTTGAAAAATTACTATTTGTACGTGTTTGCTTTAATTTTTGCCGTTGCGCTTTATTTCTCTTTTGTGACATTGCAATATGATCCGGCCTTGAATGAGATGAAAGGAACGGTAAAAGGAGCCGCTGCCATTCGGGCCGCTTCCGTGCTGCTTATTGCCATTGTCGGTGTTTTTCTCTTCTATGCTAATGCCATTTTCATCAAGCGGCGGAGCAAAGAAATCGGTTTATTTCAGTTAATCGGCATGACGAAGGGAAAAATTTCCCGCATGTTGACGGCTGAAAACTTTATCCTTTATTACAGCTCTCTCATCATTGGCATTTTTATTGGATTTGCCAGTTCCAAGCTTTTGCTGATGATTTTGTTTAAAGTGACGAATATCGAAGCCATCGCCACTTTGTCTTTTTCCGAAAAAGCGTTGGTACAAACGCTGGTTGTGTTTAGTGTGATTTATCTGTTCATTATGCTGATGAACCGCTGGTTTATCCAAAAGCAGACCATTTTGTCTTTATTTCGCGTAACGTCCACGACAGAAGTAAAAAAAGTATCGGTTTTGGAAATGCTCATCGGAATTTTTGGTCTCGTATTGATACTGACAGGCTATTATGTGTCATCCAAATTATTTGATGGCGATTTTGCCACGATCAATGAGCTTTTCCTAGCGATGGCCTTTATATTAGGATCTGTCATTATCGGCACCTACTTCTTTTTCAAGGGAACGGTCAGCTTTCTTTTTTATCTCCTTCGCAAAAGAAAAGGAGGATACTTAAATATTGGCGAAGTATTGTCGCTTTCGTCTTTAATGTTCCGCATGAAATCCAATGCTTTGCTGCTGACGATTATTACAACGGTGTCCGCCCTTGCCATTGGGCTGCTGTCCTTAAGTTATATTTCCTACTATTCAGCAGGACAGACGGCTCGAAATACCGTGGCTGCCGATTTTTCTTTTATGAATCAAGAAGATGCCAAACGCTTCACGGAGGCTCTCAAGGAGAAAGGCATTCCGTATAAAGAAAAAGTGATCGACGTGATTCAGGTGAAGGCGGATCTCACCTCCATTCTCGAGAATGTGGATTCGAGCATCTTAAATGTGGATCTAGCAGCCATGCCGATGCCGGTCATTCGCGACAGCGATGTGGAAACGATCGATTTGCCGCCGGATCAAACGCTGTTTACCGGTTATCAAGATTATCTCGCTCAATTTATGCCGTTTAAAAAATCGGGGCAGATCCAGTTAAAAGGAAAGCACGAAGGGATCAAGCTGCGTTATTTGGGACTGGAAAAAACCTATTATATTTCTTATCGTTTCACATACGGCTTTCCGACGGTCATTGTGGATAAAACGATTTTCGAACGGCTAAAAAAGGACATCGATCCGAAAATCCAAAAGGAGTCCACGGTTTATATCGGAATTTATATTTCCGATGAAGAAAAAGTAGAAAAAGCGGACGACATGTTTCAAACGATGAATTTCCATGCTCCAGCCGATTCCCGGCTCGCCATCATCAGCAACCAGAAGTATCAATTTGGGCTGATCATGTTTATTGTCGCCTTTTTAGGATTAACCTTTTTGATCACATCAGGCTGCATTCTTTATTTTAAACAAATGGATGAAGGTCAAGACGAGCAACCGAATTATACGATTTTAAGAAAGCTTGGTTTTACGCAAGGCGATTTGCTTTCGGGCATTCAAGGAAAGCAGTTATTCAACTTTGGCATTCCTTTAATCTTGGGATTGTCCCACAGCTATTTCGCCGTCCGCTCCGGCTGGTTCTTTTTTGGCACCGAGCTTTGGATGCCGATGCTGACCGTCATGCTCGTCTATACGGCGTTATACTCGATTTTCGGCATCCTGTCCGTTCTTTATTATAAAAAGATGATTAAAGAAGCGTTGTAAGATGAACAAACAGGCGTTCGCACCCTTCGGAGGGCCAACGCCTGTTGTTGGTTTTCGGATCACTTTTTGAAAGAGGTGAACGAACGAATTGAAAAAATCCCTCATCAACCCATTATAGCTGTTGGAGACAGCAAAGGCCCTCGGAAGGATGAGACAACGGCGGAATCGTGAACGTCTGCGACTGTGCGATTTCTGCTCATGCAATAAAGGAATAAAAGGAGTGAGTAAAAAGATGTTTATTCAAATAAGACGAATCACAGTGGCAGAAGGATATACAGAACAGGTTGTGAACCAATTCAGCCAGCCGGGAATGATTGAACAGCAAGAAGGATTGGTAGATTTGAAAATATTAGTGAAAAAAGGCGGCGAGGTGATGCTGGTTGCCTAGGAGTCAGAGGAGCATTGGAAAATGTGAGAGAAAAGCGATGCCCATATTGCCGCACATCAAGCAAGCAGAAATCAGCCCAAACCGGATTTTATCCTCCATATGGAAGTCAGTCACTACGAAGTAAAATCCATCAGAAAAAGGGGCGTAACAGTGATGGATCCTCTATGGTCTTATAAAGCTCAGCTTTTATAGGGCTTTTTTGTTTTGGGCGCATAAACATAATCCAATATGGCCTAAAAATGGGCTATGTATTGGAGTGGAAAGGCTGTCATTTTTTTAAGAGTTTTTAGGAATAAATATACTATTTGAGTTAAATGTGGTTCATCACCAAAAGATGTGCTTGCGTCTACCATTGAATTGCGGTAGACGTTTCTAACCGAATACACAATGCCAATCGTTAGATATTTCTGTATCCATACCCCTGACGTTTGAGCCACTTGATTTTGTTATTCATCCCTTCCGTTCTCCCATTCGAATAAGGCAACAAAATACACGAAATGATTTCTTCTCAAAAAATCCCGATTTTTTGGGCATCGCCATGCATCCATTGCTTCTTTTTTCGAGCCATTCTTGTCGTGCGTTGCAAGCAGATCAGACATAAAAAACATGGTTCGGGAAGAGAAAGTTCAAACATCCAGCGTTCTCTTTCGTTTCGCTCATTTTGAATCGAAAAATCTGGTCAATCGATGAGTTCTTTGATGAACGGAGAACACATGCAAATTTTCCTCCAATGGTTTGGACATGCTTACCATACAGGAACATTCGTTTTTTAGTACTATCTATTTTCTTCATACACGCCTCCCCAAAAATATCAAGCGAAATTCGAGGTGATTAATCCAAATTTTATATATTATAAGATGTAAAATATGTGGATTTTTTGATTATTAAAATCAATAGTTTTTAGGCATCGGCACTGTCCTTGAATCAAATACGTGAGAGGGGAAGAGAAGGTGAAGGCAGCGAAGAAATACATGATTATGTTCATTTTAATTTTGCTTATAAACGTAATTACGGTCATCATGTTATATTTTCAAAACGAGCAATTAACAGAAAACCAGAGAGAGTTAAAAGAGTTACAGGTTCAATTGAAGGATGTAAATGATGGTGTGAAGCAACTGTTAGAACAACAGTAGGGGAGTGGAACGGGTGCCTGTCACTTGTCGAATGGATTCTTGTTTGCATGTTTTCCCCGTTGATCGCTAAGAGATTCTCCATTACGATACTTTTTTACCCATCCCTTTACTTGAGTACAGCTTGGAATTCCCAATTTCTTCGCAATCTCTTGATAGCTCATTCCCTCATTCTCATCCATGTGAATCGCTCTTTGTTTGAATTCCTCCGTATAATGGTGAAATGTTTATCCTTTTCGTGCCATAAAAAATCCCCTCCAAGTATAGTGGAACACCCAACGATTAAAAATGGGCTTTTTACACTGTCTACTTAAAGGGGATAATATCAGGTAAGGGCAATTTCATGAAATGAATATTCATTACAGACCAGCATTTTTCGATATGTGATGTCATTTCTAATAATGAAAGCTTTTTTCTAATTAACTTTTGCATCACCAATGTCTAATGGTTATTATATAAAAAAAAATGTAAATCCCTCTTATGCTTTTGTATCAATTTTATTTATTAAAGTTTCATCCTTGTCGACAAGGCCTAATTGAAATGCCTTGGATATAACATCTTTTACTTTTAATGTAAATTCAGGATCTTTACTATAATTCATTTGTATTTGAAGTGCGTCTCTATGAAATTTAGACATTTCCCCGGCGTTTTCCTTGCTTACAACTTTATTTTGATTCAAAAGTTCGTTAAATTGCTCAAAAGAAATATCTTTCGATTTTCCACCAACAAATTCAGTTCCATCCTTTATGCTTTTTTGGAATTTGGCAAATAATGTCAATCGAGTATAAGCAGCGAAATTTGGGTCATTTGGTTTGATTTGCATTTTTTTACCTCCTATTTATTAACTGTAATAAATAGATTATCATAAATTGTATTATTAGGTGGATAATAATTATTTGCTGATACAGTAAACGTGCCCGATGAAACTGCCGAAAGTGGGATACCTATATATTTTATGGTCCCTATAACGATATTGTTTGAATTCGTTACATAATCATCTGGTAATGCCTGGAATGTACTAGATGTGATATTATTACCGTTGTTATATATTCTTAATGTACCAGCTTGAATGGTTCCTTCAACATAGACTGCAATATATCCATTTTCGCCACTCATCGGTATACTAGCAGATTGTTGGTTAAAACCGATTTTTTCCCAATTTCCATTTTCTCCGTCTGATGTTACTCCAATAAATTGAATGTTTGTTAACGCTGGGGCTGGAGCTGCATGTGCTGTTCCACTAAACATAAATGGAATAGCTAGTAAACTTACTAAGAATACGGATAGTACCTTTTTCATAAATATTTCCTCCCCTTTATAGTTTTTTCAATAATCAACTATAATTATTTTACACGAAAAATTTAAAAAATTTAACCTTTTGTACTAAAAAAAGGGAAAAGGTACTATGTTTATGTTTTGTTAATTCTTTGAAAATTTAATCTCTAATAATTCCAATAAAAGCTCATGAAGGGCTGCATCCATATGTTTAATAGAGTTGTAGTTTGCAAAGTTTTGGATAAAAGTTTTTGATTCTAACACCATACTGACAGGAAAAACATTTCATCCGGATATGAATAGGACTACGTTGTTAGTCTGTTCTGCCCACTATTCCGCTTTCCTGAATGCCCTATCTTTTTTGATCCATGATTTTATTTACGGATCCATAAAAATTGGGCTCAACTTATCAATCCACTAACAAAACCAATCCATTTTCAAGTTCCTCTTTCATCAGAAATTTTTTAATCATTTATACAATCTTTCCCTTTTCTGAAAACAACAACAGGTTAAAAAATAACACGATGAACGCGGCTAGGTGGGGGTTCCTAAGGTCTTAAGGCAAGTATAAAAAGCAGACAGTCACAACGACACAAACATTCAGACAGATACCTGTCACTTGTCGAAAAGGTAGAGTAAAAAGCACCATATCAATGGCGATTTCGTATATAAGTTTTACTTCCTATTTGTTAGTTGGATATTTGGGAGATATGATCAATATACGTTTTATTTATCTTGCTTTATCCATTATTATTATCTTAGGTGGAACGTTCTCAATGATTTCTATTTATTTACTAAAAATATATAATAGGCAGAACTTAAACATGACGATCAAGTAGTGGTATCGTGTTGTACGATATGGCCCGAAACCGGGGTTTGTCCAAGAATGGTCATCCCCGTAAGCCCGTCATATCCCTTTAGCATAAGGATCACCATCGTGTGAGCAGGGCCTATTCTGCCCCATGTTTCACATCATCCGCCGAGAAGCCTTCCACCTCTAAACGGAGCAGAGGAGGGGAGTGTTGTCGAAGAATTTTTTGTCCCCTGAAAAGCTAGGGAACCTTGATATCACCATATTTCTAGAGGGAGGATGTCCCATGTTATTTATAGATAATAAAGGAATCACAGATCCAACCGTTAACTTGGCTATTGAAGAATACGCTTTAAAACATTTAGATATTAATGAAACGTATTTATTATTCTACATAAACGAGCCGTCGATCATTATTGGCAAAAATCAAAATACGATTGAAGAAATTAATACGGAGTATGTGGAGAAAAATAACATTAAAGTGGTTAGAAGACTTTCAGGTGGCGGAGCGGTTTATCATGATTTCGGAAATTTGAACTTTAGTTTTATTACCAAAGATGATGGAGAAAGTTTTCATAACTTCAGAAAATTTACGGAACCGGTGATCCGCGCTTTAAAAAAGCTTGGGGTCAATGCTGAACTCAGTGGCCGTAACGATATTGTCGTAGATGGAAGGAAAATTTCCGGAAATGCGCAATTTTCGACGAGAGGACGAATGTTTAGCCACGGAACATTAATGCTTCATTCAGAGATTGACCATGTGGTATCTGCACTCAAAGTGAAAAAAGAGAAAATCGAATCGAAAGGAATTAAATCCATTCGAAGCCGTGTGGCCAACATTTCTGAATTTCTTGATCAAAAAATAACGATGGATGAGTTTAAAACATTATTGCTGCAATATATTTTTGAGGGGAAAGAGCCCATTCCCGAATATCAGTTGACAGAAAAAGATTGGGAAGAAATTCATCGCCTTTCGGAGAGAAGATACAAAAATTGGGATTGGAACTATGGGAAATCGCCGAAATTTAATTTGCAGCATTCGCAAAGATTCCCGATTGGCTCCATTGATGTTCGTCTTGAAGTGAATAAAGGCATGATTGAAAACTGCAAAATTTATGGAGACTTCTTTGGTGTTGGGGATGTCAAAGAGATTGAAGAACGATTAACAGGAATAAAATATGAAAAAGCTGAAATTGAAAAAGCGCTCAATGGGATAGATGTTAAACATTATTTTGGCAATATATCATTGGAGGATTTTTTACAAATTGTATATTGATTTGTTGTTTAAGGGGCTGGCCAAAAAGTGGACAGCCCCGCTGATAAGGTAGAGCATGGGATGTTCGTAATGATCCTTTAGCAAACTATGCCCAAAACCGCAAAGAATAGAAGTATAAGTATGACTGATAAAAGTACAGCCCTCCATTTCTTTTTCAAAATGGCTCTCCCTCCGTTGCAACAAGCGGCTATCATCCCTCGATTTCTTTACAATAGTTCACTTGTCTATCACCTGAATCTTTTCTGCCCCAACCTGCAAAATTTTCGACTCTTGTACAGGCGGGGCATACCAAACTCTAATTTTTTGACCAACATTTATCTTCTGATAATCTTTCTCATGAACATAAAATAAAAAACTATCGTGATGAGCTGCATATGTCAATATTTCGTCCTCGGACATACGGCGTATATCTTCTTTTGTCATATCTTGAATAACCAATAGCCTTTTACCGTTATACTCTTTCTTTAGCGCTACATACCCCTCAAATAAAACAAAATCAGACCGTTTTCTTCCTGTTTCCTCATTATCACAAGAAATGAATAATAATGGTATAAAAAAACAAATAATTAATTTTTTCACAGTTACCTCCTAACCAAGAACGAAGGTGGCATTCTGTATGTTTGTGAACCTTTTTAGCCGGGAATCATTGGCTACAGTGCTGGTGGAAATCAAACTGCAGATCTGTGTGCATTTTTAATTTCCATTTCATACATTTTCTATTTTATAATAAAAGTTTTATATGATTAAAGATGATTCTGTGAAATATGGAAATGTTGTAAAATAAAAGTATGTTTCTCTTTGTTTTGAACTTACAATGAGTATCTTGATGGTGGCAATAGCGAATGGTCTATTTGGGGGAGGATGGATAATGAGACGACTTTTTATCAAGCAGAAGCTATTTAGTATGGGTGAAAAATTTACAATCAAAGATCATACGGAAAAAGATGTTTATTACGTGGAAGGCAGTTTTATGAAAATTCCTAAAACGTTTTCAATCCGGAATGCAAGTGGAGAAGAAGTAGCTCTTATTACGAAAAAAACGTTCAGTTTTTTACCGAAGTTTTTTGTAGAGGTGAATGGTCAAGAAGTCTTAACAATAAGAAAAGATTTTTCTATTTTAAAACCGCGCTATACGATTGATGCAGCCAATATTGAAGTTCGTGGTAATTGGTGGGAAATGGACTTTCAAGTTTTGCGGCAGGGGAAGGTTGTCGGCTATGTTAGTAAGAAGTGGTTTACTTGGGGGGATAGTTACGAAGTTCAAATATTGGATGAAGAGATGGAAAAGATCATCGTCGCCATTGTCATTGCTATTGATTGTGTAAAAGCTGACCAAGCTAATGCTTCCACCATTCATACTAGTTCTTAAAAGGAAAGCCTGCTACGTGGGAACGGGTGCCTGTCACTTGTCGAAAATCATGTAGAACCCCTCCAGCTGCTTAAAATACGGCTGGAGGGGGGGATAGGAACGGACTGTTGCGTAGAAAGAACTTGAACCCCCATGCAACATCAGTCAAATCGGAATTTTTCTACCTGATCAAAAATGAATCATAGGGCTGACTCATCATCTTAAAATATTTTTAACAACTGGTAGATCCGCTGCCCTCGTTGTTTACAACGAAGCGGCTTTGTTTTTTGATATGTCTGAAGTGTGATGATGTTTTCGTTAGGCTGAAATCGCCTGCGCCTTTTCCTGCAAATAATCGACGAATGACAGGCCCTGTCCCTTTCCCCTCGTTTTTATTTATTCTTCTATTCCTAAAGCCTGGAGGTAATGTGTCAAACTTTCCTCTGCACATTTGGTCACCAGTTCGGTAAAAGGCTCCAATTCCCCTTCTACACTTGCTTTTTCTAACGATTCATAATACTTTAAGCGATGTTCAGGGCTTGCCTTAATAATCGCAGGAGGGTATCCATGGTGCATGAGTATAAAGTTCATCATCAAACGTGCGGTTCGTCCGTTCCCATCCGCAAAAGGATGGATATAGACAAGCCGAAAGTGAAGCTTTGCAGCTAATGGGACGGGATGAAGCGCGGTCTTATTTTGTTCATACCAAGAAAATAAATGATTCATTTCCTCTTGGACATTTAAAAAATGAACAGGATGATGAACGCTTCCTGAGATGCCTACATGATGTGTTCCGTGTTTCCCTGCATTTTCATTGTCAATATTTTTTAACATTCTTCAGTCGAGAAGTCTCCCACTTCTAAATCTTGCGAAGCTTGATGAAAGTGGGAGATGAATCGACTTCGGACAAGGACAGGCTTTTGCCTGTTCAATTGTCTGACCCTGTGGTAAAATAAACCTATGTCGTTCTTTCATAACTGGATATAGGAGGTTGCATGGAGAAAATAAAATGCGAAAACCAAGCTGATCCTTCCATGCGTAAAATATCCAAGGTACAAAAGAACTCCGAATTGTCGGACATCTAGGGTTGGAACGACCCGAAGTCACGCTCAGGGAGACGAAAGGCGGCTTTCGTCGTGGAACTGAGAAGCTCCCACTTCAAGCTTTAGCTAAGTGGTGAGTAGTTCACGACTAAGTAATGAATTTGTTTCAAAACCCATTCTGTCAGCGGTTCTTTTTTTGATACCAGCTCTTCGACGAAATCAATCGCCTCAGCATGGTTAATCGCTTCAAAATGTTCTTTTAATTTTTTTCCTCCAATCGTAATCCCTTCTTCTACCACCATTTTTGTTTCCAACAAATTCAATGTATTTCCTTCCATAGCGTTAGAATTGTAAATCCATTCAATACGGAATACTTCGCGTAAGTTTTTTACCAAACTAGGCGGTAGCGGTCTTTGAGCATCCAGTTTTGCCTTTAATTCATTTATTTTTTGAAACATGCCTTTCACCTCTTGATAGGAATCGCAATGGCGAATATGTTGATATACCGCTTTAATTATACTTTATGTTTATTGAGTAAAATATTAAAGTATATTTTGCATTTTAATAGTTAATATCAAAAAACAGAGGGTGAATGCCTGTCACTTGTCGAGAGCGGACAAAAGAGGGGCAACGAAATGTTTGTTCACTATGTCACAAATTCTCTACATATTTGTCACAAATCAGTCAACGTCCTTTAACAAAAGGCACATCGTTTTTCATTACAATAGTATGTGAAAGGTTGAACAATATTTTCACCGTATGATTAGGGGTAACATGCATCGAGGAGGGAAAGCTACGATGTCTGAACTGTTTTTAGCTCGGCTTCAATTTGGCGCAACCACGATTTTTCACTTTTTGTTTGTTCCGTTATCCATCGGTTTAGCTTTTATGGTTGCACTGATGGAAACATTTTATGTGGTGAAAAATCAAGAGATTTATAAAAAAATGGCGAAGTTTTGGGGGCATTTGTTTTTGATTAATTTCGCGGTTGGGGTGGTAACGGGAATTATTCAAGAGTTTCAGTTTGGAATGAACTGGTCAGAGTATTCGCGCTTTGTTGGGGATGTGTTCGGCGCTCCTTTGGCCATTGAAGGGCTGCTCGCTTTCTTTATGGAGTCGACGTTTATCGGTTTATGGATTTTTGGTTGGGGGCGTCTATCCAAGAAAATCCATTTATTGTGCATTTGGCTTGTTTCCATTGGAACGATGCTTTCGGCTCTTTGGATTTTGGCCGCAAACTCGTTTATGCAGGAACCTGTTGGCATCGTCATTCGGAATGGACGGGCTGAAATGAACGATTTCTTTGCTTTATTACGAAATCCACAATTATTAGTGGAATATCCGCACGTGATTTTTGGATCATTGGCGACAGGCGCTTTCTTCATTGGCGGCGTGAGCGCGTATAAATTATTGAAGCGGCAAGAAGTAGAGTTTTTCCAGAAGTCGTTTCAAATGGCGATGGTCGTTGCTTTGATTTCCGGACTCGGCGTGGCGTTTAGTGGACATGCCCAAGCGCAGCATTTAATGGAATCCCAGCCAATGAAAATGGCCGCAAGCGAAGGGCTGTGGCAGGACAGCGGCGATCCGGCGGCTTGGACGATTTTTGCCCTTATTGATGTGGAAAACCAAAAAAATAGCTTGGAGCTATCGATTCCGTATGCGTTAAGCTATCTTGCTTATGAGAAGTTTGAAGGCAAGGTGCCGGGAATGCTCACCTTGCAAAAGGAATATGAAGCAAAATACGGACCGGGCAACTATATTCCGCCGGTGAAAACGACGTTTTGGAGCTTCCGCATCATGGCGGGCGCAGGGCTGTTGATGATTGTGATGGCCGCGTTCGGCTTATGGTGGAATTTCCGGGAGACGCTAATGAAAAAATCAGCCTTTTTAAAGATCATGGTGGCCTTGATTGCCTTTCCATTTATCGCGAATACGGCGGGCTGGATTATGACAGAAATCGGCCGTCAGCCATGGACCGTTTTTGGATTGATGACGACAGCTCAATCGATTTCGCCAAATGTGTCTGTCGGCTCATTATTGTTCTCGTTCATTGCCTTTACCACGATTTATCTTATTTTGGCCATCGTGCTCATTTATCTGTTTGTGCGAGAAATTAAAAAAGGAGCCGGGCATCATGATGAACAGAAGGAAAGCGATCTTTCCGTGGATCCTTTTGAAAAGGAGGCCGTTCAAGGATGGCGTTAAATGAATTATGGTTTATTTTAGTTGCTGTCTTATTTATCGGATTCTTTTTTCTGGAAGGCTTCGACTTTGGTGTGGGAATGGCTGGACGGTTTCTTGGAAAAAATGATGTCGAACGACGCATCATGATCAATACGATCGGGCCATTCTGGGATGCCAATGAAGTGTGGCTTTTAACAGGGGGAGGAGCGATTTTTGCCGCGTTCCCTCATTGGTATGCGACGATGTTTAGCGGCTATTATATTCCGTTTGTCTTTGTCCTGCTTGCGTTGATTGGCCGCGGAGTCGCCTTTGAATTCAGAGGAAAGGTCGATCATCCAAGCTGGAAACAAACGTGGGATTGGATTATTTTCTTTGGAAGCATTCTCCCTCCGTTCCTCTTTGGCGTCTTATTTTCCAGCATATTAAGAGGAATGCCGATCGATCAATCGATGACACTGCACGCGGAGTTTTCCGATTATGTGAATATTTATACGGTAACGGGCGGCGTCGCGGTCACGCTTTTATGCTTCTTGCACGGGCTGCTCTTTCTGACTCTCAAAACAGTGGGAGACTTACAAATGCGCGCCCGCAAGCTTGCCCAAAAAATGATCTATGCTGTTCTTGCGGCGCTTGTGGTTTTTGTTGGCCTCTCTTATACAGAGACAGATTTATTCACGTACCGCGGCGAGGTGACCGTGCCGCTCGTAGCCCTTGTTGTTGTCTCATATGGATTGGTCATCCTATTTTCCAAAAAAGGCCGCGATGGCTGGACCTTTGCGATGAGCGGTCTTGGGATTGCTTTAACCGTCGGAGCGATCTTTGCCGGATTGTTCCCGCGCGTCATGATCAGCTCGATTTCAAGCGCCTATGATTTAACCATTTATAATGCCGCTTCCGGCGCTTATTCGTTAAAGGTGATGACGATTGTCGCGGTCACGCTGCTGCCGTTTGTTCTTGGCTATCAAATATGGAGCTATTATGTGTTTCGTAAGCGTGTAGATGGGAAGGACATGGTCTATTAATGAAAAAAGAGCTGCTTGCCTTTGAAGGAATGAAACGAATCCTTGCGCTGCTTTTTGGTTTCACGGTGGTTCAAGGAGTGTCCATCATTCTGCAAGCCAAATGGCTTGCGGAGGTGGTCACTCGTTTGTTTCAGCAAGAGGCGTTTCAAGAGGTATATGAAACGCTACTCTTATTTATTGGCGCCTTTCTTATGCGGCATTTCTTGCAGCATGTGAAGCAAAAAATGGTGTACGAGTACTCTGTAAAGCTTGGCGCCCATCTCCGAAAAGAGGTGCTTGATGCGCTGTTTCATTTAGGGCCAAAGGTGGCCAGACGGCTTGGAACAGGGAGCGCCGTCACCCTGCTGCAAGAAGGAGTTTCGCAATTTAAACAGTATCTCTCTCTTTTTCTGCCGAAAATGGTGAATATGGCGATCATTCCCGCGATGGTCTGGCTTTATGTTCTGCTTATGGACCGGACATCGGCCGTCATCTTAATGGTGACGCTGCCATTATTGGTGATTTTTATGATTTTGCTTGGTTTAGCCGCTAAGAAAAAGGCCGATAAACAGTGGAAGGTGTACCGGGTGCTCGCTAACCACTTTGTTGATTCGCTGCGGGGATTGGAAACATTAAAATATTTAGGACGCAGCCAAGCGCATACCCAAAATATTCAAAGCGTCAGCGAACGGTACCGAAAGGCGACGATGGGAACGTTAAAAATCGCTTTTCTGTCATCGTTTGCGCTCGATTTTTTTACGATGCTCTCGGTGGCGACGGTGGCCGTGTTTTTAGGACTTCGCTTAGTTGACGGGGAGATGACCCTCTGGCCTGCTTTAACCATTCTTATTTTAGCGCCGGAATACTTTCTGCCCGTTCGGGAAATTGGAGCAGATTATCACGCGACGTTAAACGGACAGGAAGCGGGAAGAAAGCTGAAGGAAATCGTGGACTTGCCTCGATTTAGAGAAGAAGGGACCTGCAAGCTGGAGCGCTGGAATCATCAACAGGAGCTTCAATTGAACGAGATTACGGTTCGGCATGAAGAGGGCGGTCCGCCGTCATTAAAAGGTGTGACGCTCTCTGTAAAAGGATTTCAAAAGATTGGCATCGTTGGTGAAAGCGGTGCGGGAAAGTCGACATTGATTGATGTAATGGGGGGATTTGTCCAGGCGCAGGAGGGGACGATTCAGATCGGCGGACAGGAAATGACGCATTTGCAAAAAAAGGACTGGCAAAGCCAGCTTCTTTATATTCCGCAGCACCCGTATATTTTTCACGATACGCTATGGAACAATCTGACCTTTTATCAGCCCCATGCGACGGCAGAAGAAGTGCGGACGGCGGTGGAGAAGGCTGGATTGGGTGAGCTTGTGCAAAGGCTTCCGAACGGTCTCCATGAAAAGATTGGCGAGGGAGGTCGGGCGTTAAGCGGAGGGGAAGCGCAGCGAGTGGCTTTAGCCAGAGCTTTTTTAGGAAACCGCCCCATTTTACTGCTTGATGAACCGACCGCCCATTTAGACGTGGAGACGGAATTGGATATCAAGGAAAAAATGCTGGAGCTGTTTTGCGGCAAGCTGGTGTTTTTGGCTACTCACCGCCTCCATTGGATGCCCCATATGGATCATATTTATTTTTTGAAGGACGGGGAAATTGTTGAAGAAGGAACGCATCAGCAATTAATGGAACGAAAAGGGCATTATTATCAAATGGCCAAGGCGCATTGGGGGGATCAGGCGTGAAAACGAAGGACTGGTTGCTTCCTTATTTGAAAGAGAATAAACGGATGCTGGGATTTGTCATTTTTTTCGGGGTGCTTACGATTTTTTCATCCGCCTTTTTAATGTTTACGTCGGGGTTTTTGATTTCGAAGGCGGCGACACGCCCTGAAAATTTATTAATGATTTATGTGCCGATTGTAGCGGTTCGGACTTTTGGGATTACAAGAGCGGTTTCGCGTTATATAGAGCGATTAGTCGGCCATGATGTCGTGCTCCGTATTGTGACAAAGATGCGGCTGCGCGTGTACCAGCTCGTGGAGCCGAACGTGCTATCTTCGTTTGCGAAAAAGAAAACCGGGGAAGTGCTGGGGATTTTGGCGGAAGATATTGAACGGCTGCAAGATCTTTATTTAAAAACGGTCTTTCCTATGCTTGCGACTCTTTTGATGTATGGGCTATCCATCGCGGCGCTTGGCTGGTTTTCATGGCCTTTTGCTCTCTTGATGGCCTTTTACGCTGGTGTTTTGTTGCTTCTTTTTCCGCTTGTCTCGCTTCTTGTGACGAAGGCAAAGGTGCAAGCGATGAAAGCGGGGCGCCATCGGCTATATGAACGACTGACCGATGCGGTGATGGGAATCAGCGACTGGCAGTTTAGCGGCCGCCAACATGATTTTATTCAAGAATATGAACGCGAGGAAGAAGCCCTCTCTCAAGATGAGCGGCAGCGCATGCGTTTTGTGAGATGGCGCAACACGGCGGCTCAAGGGGTGGTCGCTTTGATGGTGGTGTCCATGCTGCGTTGGACGGCGGAACAAACGGCGCAGGGCGAATTGGCACCGGTGATGATCGCCGCTTTTGTCCTTGTGATTTTTCCGCTTACTGAGGCGTTTTTGCCAATATCCGATGCGCTGAGCGAGATTCCGGCTTATCAGGACTCGTTTGGGCGCCTGTCCCGTCTTGCCAAAGATCAAAAAGAACCAAAACTTTCGCTTCATCAGGATATCCCACGGATCGCTGCGGATGGCGGGGTCACGCTTGAATTGCGCCATGTTTCGTTTCATTATGACCATACGGAGCAGACGTTAGACGATATTTCCTTTACGATTAGACCAGGGGAAAAGCTGGCGCTGCTTGGACCGAGCGGAGCGGGGAAATCGACCATCCTGAAGCTTATTGAAGGAGCGGTGTCGCCAACGGCTGGCCAGGTGGTGTTGAATGGCGTTCCTACAACCAGCTTGGGCGTTGATATCGCCAAATGGGTGGCGGTGTTAAATCAAAAGCCGCATTTATTTGATACGACCATCCGAAATAATATTCGATTAGGAAGGGAAGACGCAACGGACGAAGAGATTGTTTGGGCAGCTAAGCAGGTGAAATTGCATGATTATATTCAATCTCTCCCGCTTGGATATGACACGCCGCTGCTGGAAACGGGGGTCCGTTTTTCAGGAGGGCAAAGACAGCGGATCGCTCTTGCGAGAATTCTTTTGCAAGATGCGCCCATCGTCGTTTTAGACGAGCCGACCATCGGATTGGATCCGATGACGGAGAAAGAGCTGATGCTGACCATATTTGAGGTGTTAAAAGACAAATCGGTTTTATGGATCACGCACCATCTCGCCTTTATTCATATGGTGGATGATGTGTTGTTTTTGGATCGCGGGAAGCTTCAGCTGCACGGCACGCACGAGCAATTATTAAAGACAAGCGAACGCTACAAGCGGTTGTATGCGATGAGATAGCTGGTGCCTCACTTCTCTAGATGCTGGAATCAGGAGTTGCAGTCCCTTTTTTATGCTTGAGCTTGAACAAGGAGAGCAGTCCCCTTTATAGCGGCGAGCTCTTCTTTTTTGTTTGCGCTAGCCGCTAATCGAACCGAAACATCTGAACTTTGCGGCAGAAAAAGGAGTTTATTCCATATGCCTGCTTTCTTGAACGATGAATAGTTCTGAAGGATTGACAGTCCATATTTACCAAATTATACTACGTTTAGATGATTGATATGGAATTCCGATGATGGTTGAGAGGGTTTGTTCCGGCTTAGCTGTCTTGCATATCGCAGATCTATTAGGGGGACGAGATGAAAAAATGGTTCATTTTTATCACAAGCCTGCTTTTATTATCAGCCTGCAGTCAACCACCTCATTTTGACTCACCGATTTATTCTGGAGAAGCATTAACCATCGGCATCGTTGGAGAGCCACCGAACGTTCGCGAAAAAACATTTCCTTTATTCCCTTGTCGATGGAGGATGTGTTAAAGAAAAATTTTCAAAATGTTGATGCTGTATTGATTCATAAACGCTATGTGAACTACTCACCACTTAGCTAAAGCTTGAAGTGGGAGCTTCTCAGTTCCACGACGAAAGCCGCCTTTCGTCTCCCTGAGCGTGACTTCGGGTCGTTCCAACCCTAGATGTCCGACAATTCGGAGTTCTTTTGTACCTTGGATATTTTACGCATGGAAGGATCCGCTTGGTTTTCGCATTTTATTTTCTCCATGCAACCTCCTATATCCAGTTATGAAAGAACGACATAGGTTTATTTTACCACAGGGTCAGACAATTGAACAGGCAAAAGCCTGTCCTTGTCCGAAGTCGATTCATCTCCCACTTTCATCAAGCTTCGCAAGATTTAGAAGTGGGAGACTTCTCGACTGAAGAATGTTAAAAGAAGCGGCCAAGCCGCCGTATGCTGACATTTATTTGCAATCTCCTGTTCCGTTTGTATTTATTGAATCAGAGAAAGTGTATTTGGCGTTTGTCGATCGTGAATGAAGCGATGAAAAGGCGCATCAAATGAAATCGGGCGATTATTTTATCGGCTTCTATAAAGACACCTATTTTGGTGTAGGACTTTACAATCATATAAAAAATGAGAAAACGATCCAAGATGGCTATTCAAGGCTGTTTGCGCTGCTGGAGCGCGCCAAACATACCGGAAAGATCATCGTCCAATAACTATTGGATCGAAACGGAAACGAAAAAGGGGGGAATACAAAAGCCTCTTTGAAGAACCAGCTAACGATTGTATGGATAGAATGTTCATCATTTGCAACGATTAAGATGACTGCTAGCGCGACAGCTTTTGATCCCCCAAGCGGTTACGGGCTGGCATGATGAAAGAGCAAGGGAATATGGCAAGTCGTCCAATTTAAATATTCTCCCACGTTTTCTATCATTACTAAGAAAAATGGGGGATCTTATTTGAACATAGAACGGCATTTTCTAGCGCTGATGCTGGGCCAATCATTGGCCAATATTGGTGATGTGCTTTATATTGTCGGTGTGATGGCGACGATTTACCGCATGACGGAATCAGCTGACGCAAGGCTGGCAAACGATTGCTGCGATACCGGCATTAAAAACGATTGCGGTCATGGAATGTTTAGAAACGGTTTCTAGCTCTGTTTGGATTGCTGCCATATTAATGGTGTACGTACAAGAGATGTTAAACGTGCAGGAAATATGGTGGGGGTATCTAAACAGCGCTTCCTTGATTGGCCTGATGCTCGGCAGCTTATTATGCGTAAAATTTCCTTTATTTTATGGGTGGACCGGCGACGGGCAGCGTTGATGGCATGGAGTTCGCTTGTGTCTGGCATGGCGACGATTGGGGTAGGGATGACACGAATTCCGGTGCTGGCGCTTATTTTATCGGCTGTCATTGGCTGCTTTAGCCAATTGAAGCAAATTCCACAACAAACACTGATTCAAACGAGTGTTCCAAAGGAACAATTGGCTGCTGTCTATACTTCAATTGGAACAATATCCACCGCTATATTTGGAATTTCCTCTTTGATTGGATGGCTTTCCGATACGTTCGGTGCCTCCATCGTGTTTGTTTTTTCAGGGCTATTGCTTTTGCCGGTCAGCGTCATCGCTTATGCGAAGTCATCATTATGGAGGAAGACGCAGCGACAGGACGGACGAAGAGGCGACATGGAAAAGGAATAGGGAGTTGCCATGCGCTTGAAATAGGAGTGGATCGCATAGCAGACCGCGTTGTTTCGTACGACCCTTCATTTAGCGCAAGCAAGAAAAAACCGGAGCAGCTGTTTCCACATGCGGAATGGCCGCTCCGGTTTTACATAGGCTAACGAAGAATAAAGCCGCTGTTTTTTCATGCAGATCGTGCTTTGTTTGTTGGCGGAACCCTCATGTTTTTTTCTGTTTTCACAAGATTGGCGACAAGTACATATCGTTTTGGAGCCGCTCCAATATAGTGAAACGGATAGCAAGTGGAAACGGTCAACGTAGCTTTTGGTTTTGGCACAATGACGGTCCGGTCATTGGCGTCGACAATCCGCACTTTGCGGACTTTATAAGTAAACTCACCAGCTTCGGTTTTGACAATGAGGATATCTCCTTTTCCCACGTCACCAAGCCTGCGAAAGACGGTGTCGCGATGGCCAGCAAGCACACAGTTGTCTGGCTCACCGGGAAGGACGCTTCCAGCGTAATGGCCGACGCCCTTCTCAAGTTCGTCTTCGTTCGTGCCGTGATAAATCGGCAATGCGGCGTTTAGCTTGGGAATGAGAAGCTCCCCCATTTGCTCTCCAGTTTTTGGAGGATGACGGTAGACGACATGTGCGGCTTTGGCCGATACAGCTGGTTTTGCGTCTGCTGTTTTGGTTGGGATCGGTTTAGAGGCATGAATGCCTTTTTCCCATTTGTATCCATAGAATAAGATCAACAAAAGACCAGCCGTCATCAGGATGATGCCGAAAAAGCGGGTGATGGTTCGTTTTCGCATTTTATTTGCTGTCTGCTCCTTTTCGAGCTCGGAATAAAAAGGCTCCAATGGCCACAAGAGCAACGCCAGCTAGCATGTTTGCCGCATAAGGAGCAGCCGTTTTTGGCAGCTTGGCTCCTGTTTCCGTTCTTTTGACTGGTTTTGGTTTAAGTTGTTTTTGGATTTGTATCACCTTTCCGCCTTGTTTCACATCATTTCCGACTTCTTCAAATAGATCGGAATTGAACATATCGGCTGTCAACACAAAATCAGCAAGCATTTCTCCTTGCTTGTTGTAAATTTCGATGAGAAGGTCATAGCCATTGGTCGATTCAAGAGTCAGCAATGACGATAAGCTTAATGGTTTTTTCTCGCCAGCTTTTGTTAGGTAAAATTGAACATCCAGCTCAAACAGGTCAAGCATGTCATGAAGAACATCGGCAATTTCCGCTAATTGAGCAGGAGACAATTCGGTTGCGCTTGTAAAATCGTACGCGCCAATGGCGGCTAAGCGTTCTCCGATTTCCTCCATTTTGCTTGCGAATTGTGGATCTTCAAGATTTAACGACCCAAAATGATTGTACAATTTTTCCAATTCGTCATTTGTCAGACCAAGCTCATCCAAGTCAGGCATTAGATAATCCACGACAGCCATTGCCAGCTCTTCGACAGTCGTATAATGGCTTAATGAATCACCGTGAGCGGCTAAAAGCTTCTCCAGCTGCTGCTTCGTTAAACCAAGCCCGCTTAAAAATTCATTTAACGCTTCTTCAGTAAGCGGAGTGAGGCTTTGATAATAGTCTACGGCATCTGCTAAATCCCCAATGGAGCTGTAATCTTCTAAAGATTCTCCATGTTTTTTTAACAGTGTCAGCAATTGATCTTTTGTCATATGGCGTTCTTGCAAAAATTGGTTTAATCTTTCATCTGTAATTGGAGTCGAATAGTCATGGAAAAATTCGACATAATCAGCCAGCTCGTTGTAAAATTTAAACACATCGGTGATTGGTTGATTTGGTTCGAGTTCACCATTGTCAATCAGCATTTGTTTAAGTTCGTCTTCGGTCATTCCGTATTCGTTCAGCAATTGCGCCAAGTTCTCTTCTGTCAGCGCATCACCGAGCTCAGCGCGGAGTTCGTCGACGCTGTCAAAATCATCAAGCGTATAATCGTAAGAGTCTGCTAAGTATTCCTCCAATTCTTCGACTGTCATGCCGATTTCATTCAAATAGCTTTGCAGCTCTGGATCGCGGGAATCCATGGCAAAAGCAGAAACAGGACATGCCGCGATGGCGAGCGATGTAGCCAAAGCGAAAGGAATGAATTTTTTTCTCATGTGTAAGTAACCCCCTACGTTGTTGTAATGATTACGTGATAAGTATAAACGAACGCAAAATGTTCTGAAATCTAAAAAAATGTAACATTAATGTAATTAAATTGAAATTATGTATAATTAATTATTTTGAAGAAAGTCGAAGTTAATAAAAATAGCGCAACGGTACCTGCCAGATGGTGATGCAGATAGAAAATCGCAATCAACAAGATGCTTTCATCAATTTGAAGAATAGCCGGCATGGGGAAGAAGGCTGTGAAATCATCCTGTATGAATATCACGTACACACCGAAAGTTGGCGGGAGAGGTTCATCTGCGAGAAAGACAGCACAAGAACATATGTTACCATAGTGGGGATGATGAATCAATAAGAAATGGTGGGAATGCTCTGCTTTCAGGTTTTTTGACTTCGGCTTGTTGCTTTCCGAAGCCGATTCGTTCCATCCACAAGCTGCCCCCTATCATTTTTCACAAGTGTTGATGATTATTATTTTACTAAAAATATGGAATGATTGAGCTAGACACCAAGCAATGTCAATGGGCTTTTATTAGATCATCAACACACCTGATCATTTTTTGTGAAAATGAACAAATCCTTCCCTATTTCCTTTGTGGGGAATGTTTTTCTTAATAGCTGGGACATATTGATTCATATGTTTTCACCCCTATCATGAAATTGGTATGATTCGTTAAGTTTTGACAAATTTGGACGATATAAATAAATGTAAGAGAGAGTTGAAGAGGGAGGGGAATAGAATGAATAAAGGTTTGCGGCATGTTGTTTTTGTATGGTTGGCTGCCTTGATCTATATGGGATTTTGGCAGGCTGGACACGTGCAAGCGGAGGAAAACGTGCGCGTCGGCCTCGTTGTTTCACAGCTCAGCGAAAGCTATGCTTTCATTGAAAGGGCGGGCGGTTATTCCAACGGGACTTATATTCAGCCAAAGCTGATCGGATCGTCGATTAAAAATAAACGAATCAAAGCCCAGTTATTGCTTGAAGAATTAGGATATCAGGTGGAACGCGTCCATGATGCGCAGTTAAGCGATCCAAAGCAACTGGCGAAATTTGATGTGCTGTTTTTCCCGAATACCGTCATGATGTCAAGACAGCAACGTCAAGCAGTGAAGGAATATATCAAAAATGGCGGCGGAGCGATTTTTGCGTTTGCCATGGCGAGGAATGACAGCGCACGTTATCCGTATAAAGAGACAGATTTGGATGTAACTCCGGTGATTTACGAGACGAAAACATGGATTTGGGAATGGGACAATTTGAGCGAGGTCTTTCAATCCGCCTTTGTGAACGATGTAGCCCTTGGCAACTTTACGATCAAAGCGGCAGGAAGCCACCCCATTGTCACAAATACGTTAAAACGATTAGGAAAGACAAGCCTGCTTCTTGAAAATCGCCGCTTCGGCAAGTACCAGCCGACATGGGTTGAAATCATAAAGCCTTATTCTAATAATCGTTATGCTACCCCCATTTTGCAGTATGAGACGATCGGTTATTCCTCTGTGCCCGAGCATACACCTCCTAAGACAGGAGCGGCTTATGCGATTGAATACGGAAAAGGGAAAGCGGTTTGGTTTGGATTTCAGCTATTGGATTATATAACGGTCGATGAGCGTCTATCTCATGAGTGGGAGGAAAAGAATCCTGCTGGACGGCTGGAGGTCAAAGGGAAAGCATGGGATGATTTGAATGGCGGTGAAGATTTAAAAACGTTGGTCAATGAGAGTGTTCGCTGGGCAGCGCAGCCATTAGCTGTATCGCACCCAATCGACCGTAAAGTAGCGATGACATTAACCGATGTCCGGGCCTATCCGCGTCAGAGCGATTATGTTGTATATGGCACAATGAAAGCCAAGAACAACGGAAATGTGATTTCGCGCGGGACGATGCGAGTCGAGCTAACCGATCCTTCAGGAAAAGTGAGAGCCTCTTATGAAAAGTATGTAGTGGGTCTTGTACCAAAAGGAGATAGCTACCCAGAAAAATTTGCGTTCACACTTCCGAAAAATACCCCTGTAGGAAGCTATAAGCTAACGGCTTCCTATCGCGCAGGCAGAAATGCTCAAAGCGGAGTAAAAACGGCCGGCTATACGACCATGATTTCAATTAAAGATCCTAAAAAGAGCGCTTCAGTCCTTCCTATGGCTCCATTTAAAGATGTGCCGACGCGTTATTGGGCAAAGGCGGACATTGAGAATTTAGTAAGCTTAGGAGGCATTACAGGATATAAGGATGGAACATTTAAAACGGAAGCGCCTGTTAGCCGTCTACAAGCCGCTGCCATGATTGTCCGTTCGCTTGGATTAAGCACAAAAAATCGGCCGAATCCGCAACTGCAAGATGTCAAACCGGGACAATACGGGTATGAAATCATTGCAACTGTTATCGATGAGGGGATTTTTAGCGGCTCCAACGGGCGTTTTCATCCAGAAGCTCCTTTAACGAGAGAGCAGATGGCGAAAATTTTAGTGAATGCGTATCATCTGACCGGAGAAGATGACGTTCGCTTTCAAGATATTGACTCGACGCAATGGTCAAGGCCGTACATTGCCACATTGTTAGCGAATCAAGTGACCAAGGCTAGCGGACTTTTTCGTCCATATGAACGAACGACCCGTGCGCAGTTTGCGGCCTTTGTCAATCGTTCATTGCAGGCGGTCGACAAAGGATAAAATCGTTGGCGAGAAGGCGGCGAAAGCCTTTTGCTTCCGACGATAAAAGAGCGCCTTCAAGGGCGCTCTTTTATCGTTCGGTTATTTTTTTGTAATAGTGGTTTGAGCGTATAGGGTGATATTAGTTAAATTCGTTGCTGGATCCAACGTATCATAGAAATTGGCAGATGGGAAGTTAAGTTCGAGCTGTTTCGACTGTTTGGCATTTAAATAAACTTCGTTTGACTCGAATTCAAACAATCCGCTAGCAATCCATTCGCCATTGCTGGTTACCAATACAAGCGAATCGTTGACCTCAACAGGATAAGAGAAGTTGTTTTTCGCTTCCACTGTAAGAGTTAAGCTACCATCTTCTTCGAAATGATAGCTGACGGCTTTTAGCAATACAGCCTGCTTAAACGAGTCATCTAGTACTCTTGCCATGAATGCGGAAAACTGTGAACGCTTCAAAGGAGCATTTGGACGGTACGTATTATCGGAATATCCTGTTGTAATGTTGTTATCAACAAGGCAAGAAACATAATCGTACAGCCAGCTTTCGACATCAACATCGTCAAATTCTGAGCCGAAGGCATAATCTAAATGATAGGCTTCAGCAAGGATTTTGGCCATTTGTCCTCTTGTTAACGTGTCCCAAGGCTTGAAATAGCCGTTGCTTCCTGTCATGATACCTTCGTCTGCAAGTGTTGCTGCATACTCATATCCGTAATCGCCTGGTTTAAGATCTTTGAAATTAGGATTTGGGCGGTTTTTTGTATCGAGCCCTAATGCTTTCACTAACATTTCAGCAGCTTGCATGCGCTTAATGGAGTCCTCCGGAAGGAACTTTCCATTTTTCCCGTTGATAATTTTTTTGCTGGCTAAATAGTTGATTTCATTATAGGCCCAGTAGCTGGAATTGACATCGGAAAATGAACCAGCTGCGGATGTGAGATTTGCCGGCAACACGAATGCCGCGGCTAGACAAAATAACAATGCGCGAAGAAATAAACGTTTCATTTTGACCCCCTGTGTAATCTTTAGATATATTTGTCGAATTTCATTATAAAGAGAAGCTGAGAGTTTGAAAAGAGTAAGAATTTATTGGAAAATAAATAGGAATGTTCATAGATTGCGATTTTTCATGCCCATTCATCGATTCATTACAGAAAATACATAAAGACTTTGAACATGCCATAAAGGATGTTCTCAAGACTGTTTCCAAAGTTGGTCTGCATAAAGTGTGTGAAAACATTTTATTATTTGCTGAGCATCGGTACAGCGGCTTTTAAGAAATTCGTTTTGCTCCACGCTGTGCCGCCTTGTGCCAGCGGATCCACCACGTTGACGAACACTTTCTTATTTTTCACCGCCTTGATATTTTTCCAAATCGGATTTTTTTGCAGTTGCTTCAAGGCTTCCGTCTTATTCTTGTTTTCGTCTGTCGAGAATTGAATAAAGATATAATCCGGGTTCATGGCACTGAATTTCTCCAGAGAGATCACTTCCTGAGATTTCGCCTTTTTAATCTCGTTCGGCACCGTCAATCCTAAATCTCTATACAACGTAGGGTTGAAAAACACATCCTTATTATAAATCATCATGTTGCCATTTCTAATTCGGATCGCCACCACTTTTTTCCCTTTCAGCTTCGTGCCTAACTTTTTCTTAGCCGTTGCCAGTTGAGTTTTGTAGCTTTTGATGATGCTCTCGGCCTGTTGTTTCTTCCCCGTTAATGTAGCCAGCAGCCGTAAATTGGCTTCCCAATCTGTCGAAATGTGGGAGACGGGAATGGTAGTAGAAATCTTTTGCAATTTGTTCAGCACATCTTTCGGGAATTTGGTCGAGGCTAAAATCACATCTGGTTTTAGCTTGACGATGGCCTCCAAGTTAGGTTGGGTTTTTTCACCAATGGATACCGTAGAACCGGTAATTTTTTTGAACATGCTTGGAAACTTACCGCCAACCGTGATGCCCCCAGCAGGCTTTACGTTTAGCACAAGGGCATCTTCCATCGTTTCCATGCTTCCGGTGATCACGATTCGTTTCGCGGGCACAGGAACGGTATATGTCTTCCCAAGATATTTAATTTTGGTCGTCTTGCTGGTCGCTGCCGCCGCTGGCGATTGCACTCCGCCAAGGGCTAAGAGCGCGATAAGTAGAGCAATAAAGCTACGATAAAGCCACTTCCGTTTTTTCATAAATGAGCCCCCCTGTTTTATAATGATAATGATTATCATTAATAATTATAAGTGGGTCTTTTCACTCATCCATAGACAGGATCCAGAAGTTATTTTGGACAAACTCCATAAAACAGCGGCAACGTTACCTTTTTTGTCCTCGTCACCTTGGATGGATGTAGACGTAACAGGATGGCTGGTATGGAAGTTTTTATAGGACTTTTTGCATATTTTTCATATATAAGTGCTTAATGATTGCAGTATTGGGGCCATTGGCGAATGAGCTAGATCGAATAAGAAGATGGAACATAGGGCCGACTCAAAAAGCAGAATTTGATTTTTTCGATGATTGGGGGCAAATCACGGGCTTTCCTCGGTCACATCTAAGCGCCATACGCACATTCAACTAAAGAGTCATTTCACTCCGCTATATAAATTGAAACGTGTTGCAACACGTATAAGCACATAAATTGGAAATTATATACAGTTGTGATTCATTCAATCCCAAGGGATGAACACTTACATGATTTTCATAAAATATGTAACATCATCCATCGAAAAGTCTCCCACCTCTAAATGGAGTGGAGGAGGATTTGTTCCCTAAGAGCGGTTGATGATCAGTTCTTTGCTTTGTCCGACTGAAGAAGGATTCTAAAGGAGCAATGTAGAATATGTCATGTATGTAACAACATGGACAATAAAGAATAAACTTCTATTGCTTTCGGATGATTGGGGCAACAAATTGTCAACAAGGATTATCTTTAGCGAGCGCACAAGCAAGACCTATGTAGCCATGCTGTCTTGCCCCATGACAGATATAAGCAGGTGTAGTGAGAAAATGAGGCACAGCGAACGAGAAAAACGTGTTTAATATTGAAAAAAATGAGGAATAATGTTCATATGAAGGAAAGGTTATGGCATTCTAGAAAAAAATTACGACATAATTCGACAAAATATTCTTTTTTCAGTAAAATATATAGACAAAATTCGACAAAATTTTTATAATGTAATTACGGTAAGATTTTGGTGGGTAAACCATTGATGAGGCTACCAACTGAAGTTCATGGTTACCCAACAGCTTTTCGCCAGGCGAATATGCCTGGTCTTTTTTTATTTTTATGAATCAACGCTGACTGAATAATGATGATTTTTGTCGAAAGAAAGATGTTGACTTATATTATAGATGTATGATAAAAAAGGTCCATTGCCGACCACATTTTTAATGTATATTATGGGGCGAGTAGCTTCTATGTAGAGGTTATTATCAAACAATGACCGCTTTGTACTTTGGCATACAGAAGCAGATTTTTCGACAATCGGCAAGTCCGCCTTGATCTGTCTTCTGTCATCATATACATCATCTTTGTTCAAATAGAGTGTCAATGGTGTCCATCATCAAGAAAATGAAGAAATATGTCGGTTTTGTCGAATTTTGTGTCTAACCCCTAAAGGCGATACCGAGATTTTACTTCCTGTACGGCAAATGGTCATTGTTAAAATGGAATAAATGGCTTAGAAAATGGTTTCAGTGACATGGATTCTTCGCAACAGTAAAAAAGGCTTCTTGTGCCGCCGCATGATTTTCGCGTTGGTTATGACGGTGAGTGCGGCAGGCCAAAAAGCCTCTATTCGACCACTTGAATGACTTTTTTAAACTCGTCGAGCGTCATGTCTGGAGTGATGCCATGGCGCTTTAATTGATATGGATCATCGCCAGGCTTCACAGTCCCGATCTTCGTTGTGAAGGCTAGTGTAAACCCTGTTTGTTTTAATATGCCGATCGTTTCCGGCTTATACTGGCCAAACGGATACGTAAAATAAGTCGTTCCATGAAGCAACTGCCGGCTTTTCAGTAAATCTGTTTTTACAGTCGCTGCTGGCACTTTAACCAAATTGCCAATGCCGTCTTTGCCGCGATTATGCAGAGCGTGCGTATGGCTCGCAAATTCGAACACATCGCCCATTTTCGCAATCTCCTTCCAGTTCAAGAACTGATAATCATCAGGGTTAAATGGCTTCAACGGACGGCTGTTTCGGCTTGTGATTAAAAAGGCAGCTGCGTGCAGTCCGTATTTTTTAAGCACTGGATAGGCATACACGTAATTGGTTTTTAATCCATCATCAAAATGAATCATAATGCTTTTAGCAGGCAAGTCCTTTTTCCCTTTAACAAAGTCTTCAAGATCATGAAGAGTGATCGTATGGTAGCCATCATCATGCAGCAATTTCATTTGTTTGGAAAATTCCTCATAGCTTACCACTGTCGGATTATGATATTTTCGATTTTCTTTTTCTTTTAAGATATGATGATAGACAATAATAGGCACCTCAGTGGCTAATCCGGCTACCTGCTTTTTATGAATATAGGCGGTAGTGCCGGCAAACATGATTTGATACCAATCTCCATGGGTTGCGATCACTTGAACAGGCGTATTTTTATAAAGGACGCCGATCGGCTGGCCGAAGCGGGGTGCTTGATAGACCCAGATGTTTTCTTTTGGACGAACCGTTTGAATCGCTTTTGGTGATGCGAGCGGTGAAAGAGTAAACGAACGATTCAGCTCTTTCACTCGCTGTTGATAAATATAGTATGGCTTGCCGCCAATTTCAGTCACATACCAATTTTTGTTGTATTGTATCGCATAAAAAGGCTGATTTTTATACAATTTCCCGGCTGGTTCAAGCCGACCGTGAACTTTACGACAAAAAAACGTACGATCGTCTGTCGCTTCGATCTTTTTCTCAAAATGCTGCGGAATCCAGCGGGCGGCTGCGACTACGATAGCAAGAAGGGCCATACAGATCGCTGCCACTATATAAGATATTCGCTTCATAGAAATCTTCTACCTCCACTTATGTGTAGCGCCATAGGAATGGGGACTCCTCCCATTTTCCTGACGCGAATGTGTTGACAAACCTCGAAATCACGTCGCTTCTAGGGCTATTGAGCGACTTTTCAATCCGTGAAACTTGCTGTTTTAGAAGCAGCAGAAAAAGCCAGTGGAGAAAATCGGCACGATTTTCTCCACTGGTTTCATTTTCAATTTCTTCTTTATTTGCTTGACTGGTATACAGGGATATCGAAAATTAATGTATAGTTATCGATCAAATCATACAAGCGGCTAATATTGGACACTTGCTTGACGGCCCAGCCGATATCGGTTGCATATTGATGGGTTCCCGGATTGGCTGGATTCCATCTCATTTTATACAGCGTGTCTTGTTTATAGGTTGGATTGCTGATATATTGGCTGGCGATGTATTGAGCGCCTCCAATAATCGCAGCCTCTGGAGTAAACCAGCCCTGTTTATAGGCGTATTCAGCCCCGCATGTATTCGGACAACTGTCATAAGCGCCAATGCCGTACATATTATAGACCGTTTTTGGAGTGACAGGCTTGCCGTCGACTTTATCGACTAAGATGCCATTCGCCAAAGCGGAAGTTCCGTTCCCTGTTTCCAATAAAGAGTGTGAGATGAGATAAATTTCATTGATATGGTACTGTTTCGCTGCCTCGACAAATGCTTGGCCTTTGCCTGATAAGATGCCCTTGTTGGCTAAAATTTTGTTGTTAATATCGCTGACAGGAACACCGGCTGTTTCTGATAATACAAGAAACTGAAAATACTCCTTGCTGTCGCGACTAAAGCGGCTTGGATCGAGGTAAGAAAGCACATCCGCTTGTTTGGCATTTTTCCAAGGGCCAAAGTCGATTTCGTACCAATCGCCCACCTTCGCTTTAATGTTAACGACAGCTCCTTGCTTTAATGTTCCCACAATCCAGTAAGTTTCTCCGGCTCCTTCCCGTACGTTCAAGGTAGTGGCGGTAACCGTTCCTTTTGTTGGGAACGTTGTGGCGTTTTGTACTTGAACGTAGGCAGAGTGGACATATGATTTTTGGTTTCTGTATAGATCGGTTTGCGGATTTTTCGTCATCTGAATAGTCAGCATCTCATCAAGCGTTAAGTGATACTGTGTGTAACGCAAAATCGGGCCGACTTGAATGTCATTTTTTAAAACATATCCAATTCGCCCTGACAGATCAATGACGACAGCGTCTGTTTCATCACGAATGATCGGATAGCTTTGTCCCTGCTTAAGGATGGCAAAGCGGACGAGGCTGCCGGTTGATTTGTCATACACAGGCACATCAGCGAGCGTGAAGAACGTTTGGTTTAGCGGCTGAAGTCCTTGGTTTTCATTTTTTACATTGATTTGGAATGGAGGTCTTGTCGACTCTTTCCAAACATATCCGAATTTTTGCCCATATTTGATCTTATGCCAATTTCCTCCGTCGCTCACCCGCGGGAAGACTTGTCCCTTTTCCAAGTAAGCAACCGGCACGAGCGCTCCTGTACTGTTATCGTAGACCGTAACGCGATCTTCGATCACTTCGAAATAACGGTCGGTCGTTTTGAACGGAAGCTTGACGCTGCTTTTATGGACATATCCAGCTCGTCCTGATACATCAACCATGTACCAATTGCCGCTGTCCTTCAAAATCGGATATTTCACGCCTTTTTGAATGGTCGCAAATTTCACAAGACTTCCTGACGAATTGTCATATACAGCTGTATCCGCGATGGTCGTAAAATATTGCGAAGTCGGCGCTAACGAATTTAAGTTTTTGATACTTGCGCTTGTAGCAGGCTCTGTGGATTGCTTTAACACATATCCATAGCCGCTGCCATACTTGATCTGATGCCAGTTTGCGCCGTAATCTTTCACTCTTGGAAACACTTGTCCTTTTTCAAGCGTGCCCACCTGTACGAGCTGCCCAGTGCTATTGTCATAGACTGGTAGAGGGCCATTCACGACTAAGAAGTAGCGGTCGCTGCTTTTAAAATCGACATGCACGAGACTTTTATGGATATAAGCGATTCTTCCGGAAATTGAAATTTCATACCAATTGCCGTAGTCTCGAATAATCGGATAGGACAGCCCCTTCTGGATCGTAGCGATTTGAATCAGTGAGCCAGTGGAATTGTCATAGACTGAGGCATCGGCTGTTGTCGTGAAAGTGCTTGCGCCGCCCGTCTGTGTGCTAGTTTTTAAGTTTGCGGAGCTGACGGGAATGGTGCTGCTTTTTAATACATAAGCGGTTTTAGAACCGAATTGGATTTCATGCCAGTTCGCGCCGTAATCCTTTATTCTTGGAAACACTTGCCCCTTCTCCAAGGTGCCAACTTGAACGAGCTTACCCGTGCTGTTGTCGTAGACAGGCAATTTGTCGACTGTGACTTGGAAGTATTTGATGCTGGCAGTAAACGCCGTTGTTTGTACAGCAGTCGTTGCTACAGATGCACGCGGTTGACTTGTTTGTCCAGACTCTGCCGGCTTGCTTGCTGGTGTTGTTTCTGTTGGCTGGCTTGAAGGAGCTTCGTTTAAGTTGCTTGAACTTTCCGAATCTGTTGAATCGGTTGAGTTTTTCGGATCTGTTGATGTCGTGGAATCAGCTTCGGATGGCTGATGATCGCTTGGCTGCTCCGTTTTTGTAATCGAAGCGGTTTTTTGAATATAAGCTAGTTGGCTTCCGATCACGACTTGAAAGGCTTCGTCCGTTTCTTGGAAGATGGGATAGGTGTCGCCTGGAAGTAAATATCCAATCACTTCTCCGTTTTGCGAATAAACGGCCGATTTCTCCTGAATTTGCACATACGAGTCATTAGTGTTATCAGAATCGTATGAGTAATCATCAGGCGACGGAGGATCGATGTGTTGTGTATACACTACATCGACATAAGCTAATTCCTTTCCCCACTGAAAATAAACGTGTTCTCCTTCTATCTTGGCAACTTTGACAATCGCTCCTTTGGCTAACTCGCCTATAGGCGGAGTGTCTTCACTTTCCTTTACAGCTGTTCCGTCTTGCACGACCTGTATGTATGGAGCGGGTGGTTCAGAACTATCTGTCGCTGCCGACGCATAAATAGAAGGTGAAGCATAGGAAATAAGCAGCAATAACACAGCAACTACACTATAAAGTTTTTTGAATTTCACAAACATCTCAATCCCCCAGTAAAATTATGTAAGATTTATAGTGATACAAAACAAATTATATCATTTTTCCCAATAAAATGACATAGTTCGATGGGGCTATCTCACGATAATTGGAATTTAATAGATAAAAAGTTACCAAAATTCCCTAGTATGATCCTACATTTACATCTTCTTGAGATTTGCGCTGATATCATAGTGAAGAATGTTTGTCGACCATCTGGGGCCATGTGTTTAGAGTTCTTTGGCAAATATATGGAATTGGTTGTAGAACGGTTTTCATATACGCTATAATGAGGGGACCAATGGTGTTTTAACGTATTGGAGCATGTTTGCTAGAAAGTGTATACAACAAAGTAACGAGTGCTAGAAAAATAGACGATTCAAGCTAGGTAACGAAAATCATAACTTCTTCATAAGGATGTTTATGAAGGGGATGGAATTTGCATTATAGGAGAAAAAAACGCGGTGAGCGGCTGCTTTTGTTCGAGATTTACTTGCAGAAGAGAGGCGTCTTCCATAAACCAAAAAGGAAGGGATCACTCATGGAGAATGGGCGATCCCTTATTGATCATATGAGGACGGTGAACAGTGTGAACAGAAAACTCATCCTTGGTTTTTTTGCTGTTATTCTTTTTTTTGTTTTCAATGGGTCCTATGCTCACGGCCAAGCGTTATCAGAGTGGCTGATTTATTTTCGTA
Source organism: Anoxybacillus sp. B2M1 (assembly GCF_001634265.1). Lineage (NCBI taxonomy): Bacteria > Bacillati > Bacillota > Bacilli > Caryophanales > Anoxybacillaceae > Anoxybacillus > Anoxybacillus sp. B2M1. The sequence goes on from NZ_CP015435.1 coordinate 2,977,530, forward strand.
CGCAAGACGACTATTTGCAATTTCTTCAGACGTATCAAAGCCGAGTGGAAGATACCGGAAGCTCTTTTGTGGTCAAAGCGCGTTTTAGCAGCGATGAAATCAAAGCAGTTGAACAATTGCCTATCGTATCAAGGGTAGAGCCTAACTACCAGAAAACGCTGGCTGAAACAACGACTTTTAATGATCCCTTCTTCTTTCAACAATGGGGACTGCGAACGGTAGGTGCAGAGGTGATTGCGCCGTCACGAGACGGGCAAAACCTTTTAGATGGTCGGGAAGTCATTGTGCAGAATCAATCATTTACATATGAGGAGCAGCCGTTATCAGCTTCAAGCTTTTCTTTTTTATTGAATGGCGTGAAATTATCGCGGTTATCGCTGGAAATGGATCACGTGGAGGGAAACTGGCGGCTTGAGGTGAAAGATGGGCAAGGCAATGAGCTGGCAGCGAATGAAGGGAATACGGCTCAACTGGACGTGCTGCTGCCCCAAAATCGTACGTACGATACGATCCATATTTTGATTCAAACGAATGGCTGGTCCAAGCAGCCGATCGTGAAGAAAGCGGTCGCTGTTAACCATGTGACGGTCGCGGTGATTGATACAGGCGTTTCGGTTCACGAAGATTTTTGCGGAAATGTTCTTTATAGCTTAGGAAAAGATTATGTGGATGGAGACGGGATGGCGGTAGATGAGAACGGACATGGCACTCATGTGGCTGGAATTATTGCTGCTTGCCCGAACAACGGAAAAGGAATCGTTGGCGCAGCCGGGTCCGCCCCTGTTGATATTCTTCCTTTAAAAGTGCTCGATGCGCAAGGGACTGGCGGAGATTTTGAAATTGCCCAAGCGGTGAATGATGCTGTTGCTATGGGAGCCAATGTGATTAATTTTAGTTTAGCGGGGAAAGGGAAGACGCTTGTTTTAGAGCAAGCGATTTCTCAGGCACTTTTGAACGGTATCCCTGTTGTCGCTGCCGCGGGTAATTGGGGAACATCGCTGCAGGATATTTATCCTGCCTCCTATCCAGGCGTGATAACGGTTGCGGCTATTGATGAAAAAGGCGGCGTATTGCCTTATTCGGATTACGGATGGGAAGTGGATGTCAGTGCACCTGGGGCCAATATTATCAGTACCTTTCTAAATGATACCTATAAATCGTTAAGCGGCACTTCTATGGCAACGCCATTTGTTACAAGCGAGGTAGCTATGCTGAAAGCGGAGCATCCAGAGCTGGATGTGATCCAGATTCGTAAGATGCTCTCGGAAACAGCCTTCGATATAGGGGAAAAAGGCTATGATATCCATTCTGGCTATGGAACCATTCAGATCGCTAAGGCGCTGCAGGCCTCGCCGAAAGCGGCACTAGATTGGCTCACCATCAAAAATGGACAGCAACTGAATTTCTCTCAGTCACAGCTTCTTGGCGTATCGGATGGGCTCGTCGGGAAAAATGTATATATTTGGTTGGACGATCAGTTGATTTTAAAGAAAAAGGCAGATCGCACATGGATTTCAGTGACGCTGCCGGATATTCGATCAGGAAGGAACGAAAAAACGTTAAAGGTGATCGCAGTGGATGACGCAGGTACGATTTTAGCAACTGACGAACGGTTGATAAAAACGGCGGACTCGTCTTCGGCATCGTTTTCGGATGTGCCTGCTTCATTTTGGGCTTATCAAGAAATTCAGCGAGCCTACCAACAAAAGCTTATTAACGGTTTTACAGACGGCACGTTTCGGCCAAACCAATCGTTATCAAGACGGCATGCAGTGATGATGATGAACAGGCTGTTTCATTGGCCGCTTCATCATATTCAGCCGCCATTTGCTGATGTGCCGATCGATTTGGCAGGAGCGCTTTCGATTTATGCTGCATACGACCAGCGAGTAGTAACGGGCTATAGCAATGGAAGTTTTGCTCCCGAAAAGCTTGTGACGAGAGCGCAAATGGCGGTTATGCTGGCGCGTGCATTAAAGCTGAGCGAGCATTCATTTAGCGGGACGCCTTATCCTTTTAAAGACCTTTCTGATCCGGGTCATTTTGCTTATGATGCCGTTCAACAACTGGCGGACAAAGGCATTATTTCTAAGCAAGACTATTTTCGTCCTAATGAATATTTAACTCGCGCCCAATTTGCTGCATTGCTGATAAGGGCCTCTGATTATCTACAAAAATAGAAGAATCCTATCGATTCTTCTATTATTTATTTTTCGACATTTTTGCGTCATTTATTGTCAAATGAGGGTTGAAGTTTTGGACATAGTTTCATAGAATGAAACATAGAGTGGAAAAATATAGCTGTCACATTCAGTTTGAGATGGAATATAACACCAAAAATCAGGAAGGAGAGGGATTCATTGCGTTTTTTGTTAATGGCTCTGGCGTTCATTGTTATGTCGCTGCCTTTTGCGGCAAATGCTTATGCGGCTGAGCAAAACGACGAGTTATTAAAAATTGAAGATTTTAATCAGGCTCCCCCCGATCAGACAGCTGCTCACGCTGCTTCGTTTGCAATTGCTTCCTCAGGCGCGGTTTTTTCCGATGTACCTGAAGGCTATTGGGCAAAAGAGGAAATTGAATTTTTGTATCAGCGTTCGATCATTCAAGGATATCAGCAAGGCAGCCAATTGCAGTTTCGTCCGTTGGATTCTTTGACGAGGGCGCAAGCGGCCAAAATGCTGATGCTCGCGATTGGTGAAAAGGAACCAACTACCATTCAAGTCAAGTTTAAAGATGTTCCATCAAGCCATTGGGCGGCTCGCTGGATTAGCCTTGCGGCGCAAAAAGGCATTTTCACAGGATACGACGACGGCTCCTTTCACCCTAATGATAAATTGAAACGGTCGCAAATGAGCAAAGTGCTCGCTCTTACTTTTTCACTTTCTAATCCTCCGGCCAATGCGAAAAAACCATTTACTGATGTTAGCTCAAGCTACTGGGCTTATTCCTATATAACGAAGCTTTATTACAATGGAATTTCCAATGGAAGCGGAAATAAATTTATGCCGGAATCCTATATTTCCAGAGATCAGTTTTCTGCCTTTTTGGCGCGGGCGATGAGCGATCAGTTTCGTTTGCCGGTGAGCAGCGCGGATGAAGGTACGGTCATCGCGAAAGGAAAAGTCACCGCCCAAACGTTAAATGTTCGTTCATCTGGATCGACGAACGCTTCGGTTGTAGGCCAGCTCAGCAACGGAACCATTGTAAATGTTTATAGTATTCAAGGCTATTGGGCGAAAATTTCATACGGAAACTTGCGCGGCTATGTACATAAATCATACTTAAAATTGCAGAATGTAAGCGGCAGCGTGTTGGCTGGGCGGATTATTACAGTGGATGCGGGACACGGCGGAACAGACCCGGGAACGATCGGAAATGGCGCCAACGAAAAAGACATCGTTCTATCTGTTGCGAAAAAGCTGAAGCAGAAGTTGGAAGCGGCGGGTGCCAAGGTCATCATGACAAGAGAGAGCGATACGTATCCGACATTGGAAGAACGGGTCAATATCGCTAAGCAAAATTATGCGGAGCTGTTTATCAGCATCCATGTAAACTCTGCAAGCCCGTCAGCAAAAGGAACGGAAACGTACTATGATACTTCGACGAATCCGAATGGATATGAAAGCTATTTATTAGCGAAGGAAGTTCAGGCGCAAATTGTGGCTAATGCGAATATGGTGGACCGCAAAGTCAAGGATGAAGCCTTTTATGTCATCCGTAACAATACCGTCCCTAGCATTCTTGTTGAATTAGGGTTTATTTCGAATACCGAAGATGTCAAAAAACTCACTTCCGACCAATTTCAGAATATTTTCGCTGAATCCATTTATAATGGAATTGTGCAGTACTATAAAAAATAAGACAAATGGGGGCTTTCGATGATTAGCCCCCATTGTTTTTTGCTAGATGAAAAATTGATATAATGGAATCGTGATAAAGGCTTTTACCTATGAGTGAACGATAGTATAATGTAAAAGTTGAATAAATAATAAGTTAAAGGTGCTTTGTTATGAAAATAGGGATTATTGGTAATTACGGACATCATAATAATGGCGACGAAGCAATTTTGATGGGGATTCTCAAGCAATTGACGGAAGAATTGGCGATCAGCAAAACGGATATCGTCATTTTTAGCCATAATCCTGAAAATACAGAGGAACGGTATGGAGTCCGAGCCATTCCGCTTCTTTCGCGAAAAAAAAGCCTTCTGCTTACCATTTTAGCTACCCTTAAGGCTAATTATTTGCGGATGAAGGAACTGGATGTGCTGATCATTGGCGGCGGCGGTTTATTAATGGATTTATATAAACGAGATGCACCGTTGTATGCAACGCTCGGCATGCTAGGACATTACGCCGGATGCAAGGTCGTGATTTATGGAGTAGGTGCAGGGCCGATCCGTACAAAGGCAGGTGCTTTTTTTATTAAACAGCTGCTGAAAAAGGCCCAGCAAATTTCTGTAAGAGATGAGAGCTCAAGGAAACTGCTTCAATCGCTCCAAGTAAAAAAAGAGATTGAGGTTATTGGCGATCCAGCTCTATTTTTAGCACGTTCATCGAAAAAAATGCAGCGAGATTCGGTTCGCCAAATTGCTGTGACAGCTGTTCCGTACTACAGCTCCCAATATTGGCCGACGACAGATGAACAGAAGTATCAGCAATATATTTCAGGCATGGCGCAAAATTTAGATGAACTCATTCGTCAAAAAGGGGTTCATATTACATTTTTTTCGACAAAATATCCCCAAGATGTGCAAGTAACAAAAGACATTGCCTCTTTCATGCAATATCGCGATAAGGTCGTCATTATCGATCAAAATTTATATCCGAGTGAGATTTTATCGCTTTGTGAGTCGCATGATCTCGTGATTGGGACAAGGCTGCACTCTCTTATTTTAGGAATCGCTGCGAAAACTCCGGTGATTGGTGTCGGGTATCACCCGAAGGTCCAGCATTTTCTGACTGCTATTCAGCAGCTTGATCGCTATATTGCGATCGAGAAATTAGCACAAGATGATCAGTTGATGCTGCAAATGGTCAATGAAATCGAAAAGAATTGGCCGGAAGTCCAGCAGCGTATCGAGTTGATATCTGAGAATATGAAAAACGAGGCCGAGAAGGGAATACAACTGTTGCAGAGGATAATAGGTGAGAAGCATGTCTAATCGAAAAGTATTAGTGCTTAGCAATATGTATCCGACTGAAAAGGCAAAAGCTTTTGGGATTTTTGTAAAAAATCAAGTCGTCGCTTTACAGAAGGCGGGATTGGATGTTGATGTCATGGCTGTCACCAATCCAAGTATGAAAAAACAAGCGGTTCTGATCAAATATCTGGTTTGGCTGTTGAAAGTGCTGATTCATGCGGTGGTTCGTGGAAGACGGTATGATGTCGTTCATGTCCATTATGTTTTTCCGACAGGCATATTAGGCCTTTTGTATAGAAAGCTTTGGAAAACGAGATTCATTGTGACGGCGCATGGCGGAGATATTGAACGAATGGCGCATAAAAGTAAGAGAATTTGGCAATGGACAAAATATATTCTTCAGGAAGCTGATCACGTGATTGCGGTAGGACCGAAGCTTTATGAAGAGATTCATGAGCAATTTGGCGTGGCGAAAGAGAAAATTTCGATTATTAATATGGGAGTCAATCGCGAAGTGTTTCAGCCGATGAACAAACAAGAGGCGCGCAAGCTGTGCGGAATAGCCGACGATGTGATTCCTGTTTTATATGTCGGCAACATGATTGAGCAAAAAGGGCTGCTTGAGCTTGTTGATGCATTTGCTATGCTGAAGCAGGAGTATCCGAACGCCAATCTCTATATGATTGGCCAGAAAAAAGATGGAGCGTTTTATCAACGGCTTTTGCAGCGAATGGAACAAAGCGGTGCGCAGGATATTCATATGCTGGATGCGATGAATCAATCAGAGCTAGCCATGTGGATGTCGGCGGCTGAAGTGTTTGTGCTGCCTTCCCATTTGGAAGGATTCGGGCTTGTTGCTTTAGAAGCGATGTCTTGCCATACGCCGGTGGTCGGTAGCGATGTCGGCGGACTTTCTTATTTATTGAGCGGCGGTGCCGGTATATTGGTCGAGCCCCGTAACAAGGAATCATTATATGAAGGAATAAAAACAGTGCTTAGCGATGCGAAAATGAGGGAACAATTAATTCAAAAAGGTGAGCTTCGCGCTCAAGAGAACGATGGAAAGCGAATCGTTGAACGAGTGATTCAACTTTATTCACCTCCGGAGGGAGTACGGGATGCGTAGAAAAAACAAAGACAGAAAAAAGGTGCTATTTATTGCTTCCCTTGGAGGGCATTTAACGCAATTGTTGCAATTAAAGCCTCTTTTTTCTGCGTACGATTATCATATTGTAACGGAAAAATCGGTCATCACGAAAGAATTGAGCAAACAGTATAAGATTTCTTTTTTAATGTATGGAGCAAGGAATTATCCGTTCCGATATATTTTTAAATTTTCCTATAATGTCATCATGTCTTTATATTATTTTCTTCGCGAAAAGCCGGATGTTGTGGTGACAACAGGCGCTCATACGGCCGTGCCCATGTGTTATATTGCTAAGTTGTTTGGCAAAAAAGTCATTTTTATCGAGAGCTTTGCGAAAACCACGACTCCGACGATTTCAGGAAAATTGGTGTATCCAATTGCTGATTTATTCATTGTGCAGTGGGAAACAATGAAAAAACATTACCCGAAAGCGGTTTATGGAGGTTCGATCTATTGATTTTTGTTGTGTTGGGAACTCATGAGCTGCCTTTTACGAGGCTGTTGCGGGAAGTAGAAAAGCAAATTATCTCTGGAAATATTAAAGAAGAAGTGATTGTGCAGCAAGGGCATACGCCTTATGAATCGCCACATATGAACATGATGACATTTACAAGCTATGAGGAAATGGAACGGCTGTATCGGGAAGCGAGCATGATTATTACTCATGGAGGAACAGGATCCATTACGACAGGGGCAAAAATGGGCAAGAAAATGATTGCTGCCCCTCGTCTCATGAAATATGGAGAGCACAACGATGACCATCAGCTGGAAATCGTGCAGCAGTTTGAAAAGACGGGACACATTTTAGCGTGGTATGAAAATGAAGATTTCAGCGAAGTACTGAAAAAAGCCAAGCAGTTTGAACCTGTTCCGTTTGTCAGTGGAAATGATGAAATTATCTCTATTGTTCGTTCATTTATTGATAAGCATGCATAAATGAAAGCAGAGATTCGGCAGGTGAGGTTGTGAGTACAAAACGTTTTTTTCAATTGATTGGAGTAGTCACCATTGTCAATGTGCTTTCGCGTTTTTTAGGTTTTGTTCGAGAAGCCGTCATCGGTTATCAATTTGGCACGTCATCGCTTGCCGATAGCGTCATTTTAGCCTATACCATTCCTAATTTTGTCTACTCCGTGCTGGGAGGGGCTGTAGCGACTGCTTATATTAGCGTATATAGCAAAATGGATCGTGACATCCATAAGCAGCGGTTTCACGATGTCATTTTCACGTATTTGCTCCTGTTTTGCGTTGGATTAACAAGCTTGTTTATGATTTTATCAAAGCAGGTGGTCCAACTCTTTTTTAATGGGCTCCATCCGTCTGAAGTGGCGATGACATCGAAATTGTTTTTCATGATGGCTCCCGCAACCCTTTTTCTTGTTTTTTCGATGTGGTTTTCCGGCATTTTGAATGTGCGCGGCCAATTTTATAGCGCCTCGTTTGCCACATTGGCCAACAATGCTTTTTTTATTTTCATCGCCGTCCTCCTTTATCCGGCCATCGGCGTATATGCTTATGGATGGGGAGCGACAGTCAGCGCTGCGATCATGGTGGCTGTGCTCGTTTATTATATGCATAAGAGCGGCGTGTTCTGTTTCCGTCTTCGTTTTCATGTTTCGGAAAAGGAATACGTGCTTCGCATGCTTAAGATCGCTATGCCTGTTTTATTGGGCGGAGCGACTCTACAATTTTATTTTTTTATCCAGCGCATGTTTGCTTCGCGACTGGATGACGGGTATGTCGCTGCGCTGAACTATGCCTCGAAGCTTGTTCAGCTTCCGCAAATGATTTTAATGACAGCGGCGACGACGGTGATCTATCCGCTGCTCGCTAAAAAGACGGCTGAACAGGATTATGAAGGAATTTCGCAAATCTTTTTCAAAGGTCTGCGTTTGCTCATCATGTTTATTGTGCCTGTTTCTGTCTTTGTTTATGTATATGCCGCACCGATTGTAAAAATCATTTTTGAGTACGGATCGTTTACGGCGCAGTCGACGTCTATGACGGCGGAGATGCTGAAAATCTTTGTGATCGGCATGTTTGCCCATGCAGCGAATCTGTTTGTCACGCGCTTTTTTTATGCGATGGAGAAATCGTTCGCGCCAGTCGCCACAGGGATCGTGGCTGTTTTTGGTGTCAATATTGCGATCATTTCCTTTTTTATTGACCAATATGGAGCGTCCTCCATCGCCTGGGGAACGACGATTAGCGCTTTATTCCAATTCTTTTCCTTGCTCGTTCTTGTCACGCGTCAGTTAAAGCTGCGAATGGATACAGGAGCGCTATGGGGAAAATTGCTCCTGTCTCTTTTCATCGTGACGGCCGTCGTTTGGCTGAGCCGCTTATGGATTCATACCGGCTATGATTTACTTGATTTATGTCTTGCGGGCTGCTTATTTGCCGTGACTGCCTATGCTCTTTTTCGAACCGCGGGCTTGCTTTCGCGAGGATAAGGCTTTTTTTAAAAAACCTTCAGCTTGTCGACTTTGTCGACAAGCTGATTTTTTTTTGCGTTATCTGTCGATTCTTGGGATTTAAATGATATATAATGGGGTTATACTCGCGAACATCCGCGAAGTCACTAGATTTTAAGAAATTTTTTGTTTATGTCATAGATTGAATATGCTATAATCGACGCTGTGGGCTTTTGTACTGAGAAATTTGGCAATGAACGGTTTTGGTTTGAATGTGACATTAATGGTTATCCTAGGACATAGGGGAGGGTTCCCATGTTATATCTATACTTAACGATGCTTATATGCTTTGCGTTATCCGTTATTTTTACTCCATTTGTGAAAAAATTGGCTTTTCTTGTAGGAGCCACAGATAAACCGAATCAACGAAAAGTGCACCAAAAAATTATGCCGCGTTTAGGAGGGCTGGCGATTTATGTCAGCACCATGATTGGATATTTGATTTTACGGCCTTGGAATGAAGATTCGCTTTATATTTTATTAGGCAGTCTGATCATTGTGGCCGTTGGGATCTTGGATGATATCTACGAACTGCCGGCTAAAGTGAAGTTTTTAGGCCAATTCGTTGCCGCCTTTATCGTGGTTGTCATTGCCGGTGTACAAGTGACCTTTATTAATTTGCCATTCGGCGGGCAATTGCATTTTGGAATGTTAAGCATACCGATTTCGATTTTATGGATTGTGGGAATTACGAATGCGATCAACCTCATTGACGGGCTAGATGGCTTGGCAGCCGGTGTCTCAGCGATTGCTTTAATCACGATTTCTGGAATGGCGTTGATTATGGGAGACTGGTTCGTCACTTCGATGGGATTGATTATTTTAGCGAGCACCTTGGGATTTTTGCTGTACAATTTTCATCCGGCAAAGATCTTTATGGGAGATACAGGGGCGCTCTTTTTAGGATATATGATTTCCGTATTGTCACTGTTAGGCTTTAAAAACGTTACGTTTATCTCGTTTGTCGTGCCGGTGTTAATTCTCGGTGTGCCGATTTCGGATACATTTTTTGCTATCATTCGCCGCATTGTGAAAAAGCAGCCGCTTTCGGCTCCTGATAAATCTCATTTGCATCACTGTCTGCTCCGGCTCGGATACAGCCATCGGGAGACCGTGCTGATTATTTACGGCATGAGCGCCGTTTTTGGTCTGCTGGCGATCATTTTATCGCAGGCCGCTGTTTGGGTATCGATGATTATATTGGTTGTCGTGCTGCTTGCCCTTGAGATTATTGCGGAGAAGATCGGTTTAGTGGATGCGAATTATCGCCCCATTTTGAAAATCATGCGCGTGATTCGCTACGCGAATGGAAAACAAAATTAAAAAAACCGCCTTGCTTTTATGCAAGGCGGTTTTTTGCGTTTGTTTATGGTTGTCCGTCGTCATCAGCGTGATCTGTTTGGTTGCTGGCTTCTGGATCGCTGTTGTCCGTAGAAGTAGTATCCAGCCCTTGCAAATGATTTTTCAGCTCTTGAGAGATCTCTTCGACAGACTGTTCGTCGAGCTTATAATAGTAAACTCCGTCAATGTAATCATCGGTTCCTTTTAAGTGAAGGGATTCAATATTAAGCTTTCCTTCGCTGCTTGTTGCATAATAAATCAGCGATTTCATTTCATCAAACGTTAAGTTCGTTTTCATATTGTCTCCGATCGCTTCTAACAGATCATCATATTTGGTAATCGAACGGACGCTGCTTGCTTTTTTTATAATGGCTTTTAAAATTTCTTGCTGGCGCTTTCCGCGCTCGATATCGTTATCAAGCTTTCTTGTTCTCGCAAGAGCCAGCGCTTGCTCGCCATTTAATGTTTGCCATCCTTTTTTCAGAACAATCGCATTATGATGGTCTTCGGAGTCTTTTTCTTTAAGATTATATGGCACTTCTACTTCAATTCCGCCTAAGGCGTCCACCACGTCCATAAAAGCATAGAAGTTCATTTTGACATAGTAGTCAATTTGAATATCAAACAGCTGCTCAACCGTTTCAATGGTTCCTTTTACGCCGCCAAAGGCGTGGGCGTGGGTGATTTTATCCCGTCTTTCCTCTGACGGAATATATACATACGAGTCACGCGGAATACTTACTAATTTGACAGATTTCTTTTTGGCATCGAATGTCGCTAGCATTAACGCATCTGAGCGTGTATCGCTTTTGAAGTTTCGCGAACGGCTGTCATCAATGCCGATAAACAAGATGGAGAAATTATCAATTTTCAGGTTTGGGCGATCTTGGTCTCGTCCTTTGATCTCCTCATACGATTTATTGATCACAGATTCCGCCTTATGCATAAGGAACGAAGCGTAGCAAGTAGCTCCCAGCACAAGCAGCAAAATAGGCGTCAATATCCATAATAATATGCGCTTTCTGCGCTTTTTCTTTTTTTGCTTTTTACGATAGGTTCGTTTATTGGTCATTGATTGTTCTCCTCTTCTTTTTTCTAAGAGTGGTGAAAGGGAGGCTAAGAAATGGTCGTTTCCATATAGGTGACTTCCCCTTCTTGAATGTCCGCCCTTGCATTGGTTAAATCGGTGAGCCATTCGCAAAACGGCTGCTTGTTGTTTTCTTCGACAAATACCTCGATTTCGACATGATCTAGATAGTGAATGGCTTTCACATCATAAATGGAGGAGCGAAGGGCATTCTCCACTTTGCCAAGCCAATTGTAATCGATCGCAACATGCATAATGCGCATGAGGCGGCGTTCAACAATTTCCGCTGCTTTCAGCCCTTCGGATACCGCTTTGCTGTAAGCGCGGACGAGACCGCCGGCTCCAAGCTTAATGCCGCCAAAATAGCGAGTCACAACGACAACGGTGTCCTTTAGTCCTTTTTTCTTAAGCACTTCGAGCATCGGAACACCAGCCGTGCCGCTCGGTTCACCGTCATCATTCGCTTTTTGGATGTGGTCATGCTCGCCGATTAAATAAGCAGAGCAGTTATGCGTCGCATCCCAATGCTTTTTTTTGATTGTTTGAATGAACTGAGTCGCTTCCTCTTCCGTTGTTGCCCGATTGGCATAACAAATGAATCGCGATTTTTCGATCACGATTTCACTTTCTCCATATCCTTTTACGGTATAATATTTATGCAGCAATGATGAAACACCTCACGATCATGCGGCACGCTGTTGCATATGTTTTTATTACCAATTCAATTTTTGGCGATAAGTTGCGTGAAACATGCTATACTTAAAAAAACAAGTATGTGCCGTCGCCTACCGGTCGGGAACAGGTAGCGAAAAAGCATCTTTTTCTATTATAAATCGACAGCTTTTTTCCTTCAAATAAAACTTTTCGTTAGAAAAATTTGTATGATCTCTTGATACTTTTTTGTATAAGCACGGAGGATTTCGTATGTCTTTGCCAAAAAAATTAAATGCGAAGGAATTAGATAAAATTGTCGAAAAAATGGTAAAAACGGTTCATCATAGCAAAGATGAAATTTTTCAGATCGGCGAACGGTCCCGCCATGAGTATGAGCATTTGATCAAGGAGCTAGAGGAAACAAAAACGCAAGTCAGCCTGATTATCAATGAAGCAGATCGACTGGAGGTGCAGGCGCGTCTGGCGAGACAGCGCTTATCAGAGGTGAACCGCCATTTTTCACGCTATTCCGAAATGGAAATCCGCGAGGCTTATGAAATCGCGCACGAGCTGCAAATGAAGCTGACGATGATTCGCGAGCAAGAAAGGCAGCTGCGGCTGCGGCGCGATGAATTGGAACGGCGTTTAGCCGCGCTAAAAGAAACCATTGAACGCGCCGATCATTTAATTGGACAAATCACTGTTGTCCTGAATTATTTGAACAGCGACTTTCGCCAAGTGGGCGAGTTTATAGAAGGGGCCAAACAAAAACAGGAGTTCGGTTTAAGGATTATCGAAGCTCAAGAAGAGGAACGCCGCCGCTTATCGCGGGAGATTCACGACGGTCCTGCCCAAATGCTCGCCCATGTGATGATGCGCTCGGATTTAATGGAGCGGATTATTCGACAACGCAGTGTCGATGAAGCGGTTCAAGAATTGCGGGATTTTAAAAAAATGGTACGTTCTGCACTTTACGAAGTGAGAAGAATTATTTATGATTTAAGACCAATGGCGCTTGATGATCTGGGCTTAATACCTACCCTCCGTAAATATTTGCAAAATGTTGAGGAGTATAACCAGCAAACGAAAATTTCTTTTGTACATATTGGGGAGGAAAAACGATTGCCTGCCCATTTTGAGGTGGCGATTTTTCGCCTTGTCCAAGAATCGGTGCAAAACGCACTGAAGCATGCGGAGGCATCTGAGATTCAAGTGAAGGTAGAAATGAAGCAGCAGTATCTTTTCCTAATGATTAAAGATAATGGAAAAGGATTTGATGTGAAGAAAAAGAAGGAAAATTCCTTTGGATTGATTGGGATGAAGGAACGAGTAGAATTATTGGAAGGAACGATGAATATCCGTTCACAAATGGGTGTGGGAACAACCGTGTTTATTCAAATTCCGCTGTTAGAAACGACACAAACAAGAAGGGAGAGGATCGATCAATGAAAACACGCATCGTTATTATTGATGACCATCAATTATTTCGCGAAGGAGTCAAGCGGATTTTAGAATTCGAAGGACAATTTGAGGTAGTAGCTGAGGGAGCGGATGGCAGTGATGCGCTCGAGTTGGTGCAAAAGCATCAGCCGGATATCGTGATTATGGATATTAACATGCCGAATACGAATGGAGTGGAAGCGACGCGGCAGCTGGTGGAAACGTACCCTGACACAAAGGTGGTGGTCCTTTCCATTCACGATGATGAAAATTATGTGATGCATGCGCTGAAAACAGGCGCAACAGGCTATTTATTAAAGGATATGGATGCGGATACATTGATAGAAGCGGTCAAGGTCGTAGCAGAAGGCGGATCTTATTTACATCCGCGCGTGACGCATAATTTAATTCAAGAATACCGCCGCCTCGCCGCAGGAACGAGCCAGAAGGTCGAAAAAACATCGCGCGAGGTATGTCTGCCGCTGCATTTGTTAACGCGCCGGGAGTGTGAGGTGCTGCAGCTTCTTGCGGACGGTAAAAGCAACCGCGGCATTGGCGAGGCGTTGTTTATAAGTGAAAAAACGGTGAAAAATCATGTCAGCAATATTCTCCAAAAACTAAATGTGAATGACCGTACACAAGCGGTTGTTGTGGCGATCAAAAACGGATGGGTGGAGGTTCGCTGAGCGCCAAGGCTGTCGAGAATTCGGCAGCCTTTTTTTGTAATGAAATCCATCCTTTTTTCCGCTACAATGGAGGTAAGGAAGACGGGCTGATCATCCACATGCAGACCGTTTCCATTCGCTCATGCCGATGGGGACAAACTGAAAGAACAGGCTAGTCAAATGAGAAAGGTCCTGCATGAGCGAATTGGTGCAGCGTATCCGCTGTGACGATGGATCAGCAAAGGCCATAATCAAAATAAGGAAGGTATGAATGATGAGGACAGCGATTGTCACGGATAGTACGGCATATATTCCGAAAGACGTGCGCGAAGCATTGCACATTTATATGATTCCATTAAGCGTTTCCTTTGGCAATGAAGCCTATCGGGAAGAAGTGGATATTCATGCGGAGCCATTTTTCGAAGAAGTGAGGCAGCATAAACATTTGCCGACAACATCGCAGCCGTCGATCGGCGCATTTGTTGAGCTGTTTGAAACGCTGGCCAAGCAATATGACGCGGTGGTAAGCATTCATTTATCAAGCGGCATAAGCGGTACGTATCAAGGGGCGTTAACGGCAGCAGGCATGGTAGAAGGCCTTCAGGTGTACGCGTATGACTCGGAGATCAGCTGCATGGCACAAGGCTTTTATGCGATGGAGGCCGCTGAAATGGCGCTGGCGGGCAAGCATCCCCAAGAGATTATTGCCCGCCTGGACGAAATCAAAACCTCGTTGCGCGCGTATTTTATGGTGGATGACTTAATCCATTTGCAGCGCGGCGGACGGCTGAGCAGTGCCCAAGCGTTTATCGGCAGCCTTTTACAGGTGAAACCGCTGCTTCATTTTCAAAACAAAGTCATTGTGCCGTTTGAAAAAATCCGTACGCGCAAAAAAGCGATCAAGCGGATCGAGGAGCTGCTCGCCGAGGATGCCAAGCTCGGAGTGCCCCTGAAAGCGGCGATTATCCATGCGAACCGCTTGGAGGAAGCGGAGGCGTGGAAGCAGGAGCTGGCGCAAACCTATCCGAATGTGGAATTTTTGATCAGCTATTTCGGCCCGGTCATTGGGACGCATCTCGGCGAAGGCGCGCTCGGGCTCACTTGGTATCGCCCATAAAGAGCTTCATCATCATGGAACGGGACATCAAGTCCCTTATCTAAACGGATGGGACCGTCCACATGCCAATCGCCAAGCCGTCGATCGGCGGCATCAGCGGGAAACCGAAAAAGCATCAATGCTGCCGAAGCAAGCAGTACGGACCGCTTCAGAATGTTGATAAACGCTTTCATTTTGCGGCGCGGGCTCATGAACGTTTGGGTTCCGTTCGCGTCTTCACTCGGCTGCGTTCCTGATCTGCTAAGCGTTTTGATGCAACCGACGCAATCCATAAAGAAAGGCTGTTAAAATGGTTGAAGCCAAAGTCTACTGTGGGCTTTGTCTTCAACCGAAAACCGTCAGTCCCGCTTTTTTTAGGCAACGATTCGCCAAAATGAATCATGGAGGGATAAAATGCGTTTTGTGTTTGAACAGGGCAAATGGCTTCCAGAAGCGCTGGCAAAGGAAAAGCATAAAGACCGCCGGCCGATTAGCCGTCTGCCCGATCTCCCTTCTTGCGAGAAAAACCCCGAATTTCTCTTTTCTCCTACTCTTCTTGCCTTTCTTGAAGGCAAACAGCTTCTCATAGATGACCTCCCTTTTTCACTGGAACAGATTCAGGCCCATTATGAAAATGGTTATTTGCGTTATCAAAAAGGCATTACTCAAACCGAGCGCGGCGGTTATCGCTGTGAACGATGCGGAAATGAGCGCGCCCATCTTTTTGCCTCCTTTCACTGCGCCCGCTGTGAAGAGAGCTGTACGTATTGCCGGCAATGCTTGATGATGGGAAGGGTGAGCGAATGTACTCCGCTTGTCGTTTCTTGTGTGAGCCCAAAGCGAATCGCTTATGACCGTCCGCTTGTTTGGAGCGGCAAACTTTCCCATGCCCAGCAAGCGGCGGCGGAAGCGGTCAAGCAAGCCATAGACCGCCATGATGAATTAACGGTCTGGGCTGTTTGTGGGGCGGGGAAGACAGAAGTGCTTTTTCCCGGCATCGCCCATGCCCTAGAGCGCGGCAGACGCGTCTGCATCGCTACCCCCAGAATGGATGTCGTATTAGAACTGGCTCCGCGCTTCAAGCAGGCGTTTCCAACGGTTCCTGTCATTGCTTTATATGGCGGAAGCGAGGATCGTTTCAAACAGGCCCCTCTTGTCATGGCGACCACGCATCAGCTGCTTCGTTTTTATCGCGCGTTTGATGTCATGATCATCGACGAAGTCGATGCTTTTCCTTACTCTGTGGAGCCGATGCTGCAATATGCAGCTGCCAAAGCCCGCTGTGAACCGTCCGCTTTGATTTATTTAACAGCGACTCCCCATCCAGCATGGCAACGGGAAATTCAAAAGAACAAGCGAATGGCGGCGACAATTCCGGCACGCTATCACGGCTATCCTCTCCCGGTTCCTGCTTTTGAATGGTGTGGCCATTGGCGGAAGCAAGTGCAAAAAGGAAAGCTCCCCCGCAATGTGCTGGCCTGGGCAAATGAGAGAATCCAAAAAGGGAGACCAGCCCTGCTATTTGTTCCGCATATTGCCCTGCTGCAGCAGGTTGTGCAAATACTTAAGCAGCTGGATGCGCGGATCGAGGGGGTCCACGCCGAGGAGAGCGCCCGTAAGGAAAAAGTGCACGCTTTTCGTCAAGGAGCGATTCCGCTTCTCGTCACGACGACGATTTTAGAACGCGGCGTGACGATTCCTCGCCTCGATGTGGCGGTATTAGGAGCCGAGGATGACCTATTTACAGAGGGCGCGCTTGTCCAAATTGCCGGAAGGGTGGGACGAAGCGCCCTGCATCCAAACGGAGACGTCCGCTTTTTTCATTACGGAAAAACAAAAGCGATGGTCGCCGCGAAACGGCAGATCGTTCGCATGAACCGTCTGGCTCAAGAAAGGGGGCTATTAAAGAGTCCATGAGCGAACATTGTTTGTTGTGCCATCGGCGTTATGCGCAGCGAATGAGTTGGAGACATTTGTTGATGTTGAAACAGACAGATGTGCTTTGCCATGAATGCCGCCGCTCTTTTGCCCTTATTGCTGGCGATCTATGCGAATGCTGCGGTCGGCCGTTTGACCGCGTTGACGAATCGTATCGGCAAGGGGAATTATGTGCCGATTGCGTCCGCTGGAAGCGTGACAACGCATGGCGCGGTGTGTTAACGAAAAATCGATCTGTATACGTGTACGATGCTTTTATGAAAGAGGTGATTGCCCGCTGGAAGTTTCGTGGGGACTATGCGCTCGTTGAAGCGTTTCGCACTGATATGTGCCGTGAATTTTTCTGCCACTTTCCGCGCGATTCACTCCTCGTCCCGATCCCGCTAAGTTCCGCACGTTTATACGAAAGAGGCTTTAATCAGGCAAAAGCGCTTGCCGAATTGCTCGGCTGTCCGATTTTAGACGCATTAGAACGATTCGATTCCGCAAAGCAGTCAAAAAAATCAAGGCATGAGCGGCTTGAAACGGATCGTGTTTTTCACTTGCGTTCGGATGTATTGCTGCCCGCCGGTGCTTCTATCGTGCTGATCGATGATATTTATACGACAGGAACGACAGTCCGCCATGCGGCTCGAATGCTGCGGGAAGCGGGCGCTGCCGCCGTTTCCTCTTTTACCCTCGCGAGGTCGTAATTTGATTGGATTGGCTCATAAACATTCATCGTGATTTGCCGATATAAAAGGTAGCAAAACATGAGTGTTGATGATTCGCTTTTGTGTGAGAATCCGATTGCTTTGACCAATGCGATAAATGAATGGCCGCGTTGCTGCACAAGACTGCTGCTCTTTCATGGTTGGCGTTTTGTGCACGAAGAGGCGCGTTTTCATGGAATAAGACTGTTCATTAATATGCTTGAGCATAGATCAGAGAGCGGAGTGTGAAAACCATGCAAATTTATCATGATTGGATGGTGCAGACATCCATCGCTTCCCAGGATGGAACGGCCCCGCTCAAAGAAGGGGATACCGTTTTTGTGGCCATCAAGGAAAAAGTCAGCGCAAGTGAGGCGATTGTGACGATCAAAGGACAGGATCGCTATGTCCGCTTTCAAGGGGACATCCCAGACAAGGAAAAGCTCGTTGTCCAAATCACGGGAATGGATCGTGATGTTCTTGAAGTTAAAGCGGTTTCGCCCTCGGCAGCCGCTCAAGCGATGGCCGGAAATTCGTTGGCTCCAATCGAACAGCTGCTAAGAAAGCAAGGCTTGTTTCTGACCCAGGCAGAGCGGGCGGCTCTCAAAAGCTTCTTGGAAAAAACAAAAGGAACGATGGATGAAAAGCTGGAAACGATTCAAGCTCTCGCCAGCAAAAAGCTTCCGTTGACGTCCCTTCATATGCAAGCGGTTCATGAAGCGCTGCACGGAGAGCCGCTAGGTGATCTGTTGATGGAGCTCATGGAGGAGACGACGGAGTCACCAGCAGTGAAAGAGACAAGCCCGGAGCCTCCAAGTGACCAAAAAAACGGAACGGCTGCCGAAAACACATCAAGCTGGATCGGAAATGAAACCGATTCAGGCACCAATATGGAAACGGTTCAATGGACGTACGGCCATGAGGAATGGTTCAGCGGAATCACGCCGCAAGCAAAGGAGCTTGTCGTGCGAACCGTCACGGAAAAAATGGCGCAAGCAACGGGCGAGTTTCAAAGCTGGCAGCGGGAGATCGGCCAAAAGCTGGAGCAAACAGCGTCCATATTGACCGCCCGTTCGACTCAGGTCCGTTCGCAAGCAAGGATGTCGATCGAAGCGGCTGTTTATACGCTTGATCGCATGATTTTGCGCGGAGAATGCATGATGTTTGCCGATATGGGAACGGAAAAACAGCTTCTTCAGGCAAGCGCAAAGCTGGCAGAAGCGAAGCAATTGATTTCAGCTGGAAAATGGAGCGATGCCGCATCCATCGTTCAGGAGGTAAGGCAGACGGTCTCCTCCCTCCGTTTTCAACCAGCGGATGTCAAGATTCAGCGCTTTGTCTCGGAGATGCAGGCCTCTCCATCTGCTTCCGTGTCTAATCAGCCGCTCGCTGGGCAAATAGGACGGCTGCTTCCGGCAGCAGCGGATGACTTTTCCGCCCGAGGGATATTTGAGCAGCTGCGCTTATTGGGGATGCATCATGAAAAAGAAATCGCGCAGGCCGTGATGACCCAAACCGGACCGCTGCCAAGCAAAAACATGAAGTCCCTGCTCCTCAGCGCCGGAGAGGGGGGGTACGGCACAGCTTCGCAGGCAGAGCGGGCGGTCTTAAATCTGACAGGCCAGCAGCTATTGAGCCGGTTTGAGGCAAAAAGCCACACGCAAACTATGGTATATCAGCTCCCACTGATGATGCGAGATCAAATGGAAACCGTTCACGTCTATTTGAATTCGCGCAATGAGGACGGAAAGTTAGATTGGCAAAATTGCAGCTTATATTTTTTATTGGATACGGAACAATACGGAAAAATCGGATTGCTGCTGCAAGCTGCGGAACGCAACTTAGCGATTACGGTCAAGACCGATCATGAGCAAGTGGAAAGCGCGCTCAAGCCGCTCATGGAAGCCGCTAAGGAGCATTTAAATGAAATCGGCTACCATGTAACGAAAATGACC
Source organism: Anoxybacillus sp. B2M1 (assembly GCF_001634265.1). Classification (NCBI taxonomy): domain Bacteria; kingdom Bacillati; phylum Bacillota; class Bacilli; order Caryophanales; family Anoxybacillaceae; genus Anoxybacillus; species Anoxybacillus sp. B2M1. Next base: position 2,997,165 of record NZ_CP015435.1, read on the forward strand.
TTTGCGAAAATGACGGAGTCAGCGGTTTCTTCCTCTTTACAAACTCCGTCCGCAAGTGAGAAACTTCAAGAGAAAGGTTATGATATAACGGTATGAAGCATCCATATGAAACATATGCTTCGGCATTAAGCCGCTACGAAGAAGAAGCAGAGCGTCTATTGGAAACTCTTGAGCCAAGCGGAAAAATGGGAAAAGAAATGATCGAGCACGCTGAAAAGCAAGGTATTCCCATTCAAAAAGATGCCACTCTTGTCGAGCATTTAGCCGACCCGCAGCAGCGTGTTCCTTCCCAGCTTTATGCGGTGATCGGAGAAATTTTGCGCGTCATAAAGAACATAGAACAGAAATAGAGGCGATGTATGGTGGAAGTCCAAAAAGTGACAAAGCCGAATATGATCAAGACAACTCAGCCAAAGGAAACGGTTCCTTCTGCCTCCGTATCCTTTGCTGAGGTGATGGCCAAAAAGCAGGATGATTTAGTGTATGAGCGATTCCAGCAGCTTGTCCAGCAAATTGCCGACCAAGGAAAAGTATTGGCTGAATCGCATTCAGTTGAGGATTTGCGGAAATACAAAAAGCTAGTCAAAACCTTATTGGACGATGCAGTCAAGCATGGCTTGCAGCTGTCCGAACAGCGCAGCTTCAGCTGGAATGGGCGCCAGCGCTTATATAAGCTCGTCAAAGAGGTGGATCAAAAGCTACTCGACTTAACGAATCAAGTATTGCAAAATGAAAAGGATGGGATGGGGATTTTACGCGCCATTGGCGAAATTCAAGGGCTAATTATCAATGTTTACACGTAAATGAGCGAAGGATTGGGGGATGGCGACAGTGAATCTAGAAAATTGCCCGAATTGCGGCCGATTATTTGTCAAAAATCAGTTTCGTGATATTTGCGACCTATGCTATCGAGAGGAAGAAAAAGAGTTTACGAAGGTGTATAACTATATGCGAAAGCGGGAAAACCGCATGGCGACACTGTCGGAGGTAGTGGAAGCAACCGGTGTGTCCGAGCGCCTGATTATGAAATTTATTAAATCGGGACGGCTCCAGCTCGCCAACTTTCCGAATTTAGGCTACCCTTGCAGCCGCTGCGGCACGATCATTCGCGAAGGCAAGCTTTGTGTTTCGTGTAAACAAGACCTCAGCCAGCAAGTGGAGCAGCTGCAAAAAGAAGAAACAAAAAAGGAAGAGAGCAGCCGGCCGACGACCGTATATTATACAAAAAAAGACGATCCAAAAGACTTCTAAATCTAGCCGCTTTTATCTAGAGAAAATCCTGTTAAGCGGACGGAGCCGATTTGGTAGCTTCAAAGCGACAGGGGCGGTTTGATTATTGTTCAAGTCGCCCTGTAAGAGCATGAAGTTTTTTGTCTCTTCTTTGTTTGGCGGATAAGGAACTTCTCAGGCCATCTATTAAAACATCGAGAATCGTTGCCGATAATATAAGTAAGAAGCAACGAATCGGACGAAGAAAAGGAGGGTTGTCCGTGCGCATCAACCAGAACAATATCTCGTCACCGGGAGTTCATTCCTATAGACATTATGCGAACCAAGAGATTCAGAACGGTAAGACTGGCAAAAAGCGGGATCAAGTCGAGATTTCCGCAGAAGCGAAGGAATTACAGCAGCATCCCCAATGGCAGATCGAACGGGAAAATAAGGTGCGTCAGTTGAAAGAACAGGTACAGTCCGGCACCTATAAAATCGATGCCCATGCGGTGGCTAAAAGCATCTATGACTACTATGCCCGATCATGAGGCACAGAGCCCAACAACGAACGGAAAGCGGAGTTTTAGGAGAGGAGGGGTTTCATGTCTGCCGCGCCGCTGATTCATTTATTAGACGAATATGTGCAGGTGCATAAGCATTTGCTGCATTCAGCCCACAAAAAAACAGACGTGTTAAAAAAAGGAGATATGGAAGCCCTAAAGACGATCATCCAGGATGAGCAGAAACATATTTTTTTGATCAGCCAATTAGAAAAAAAGCGAAGCGACATGATCGCCGCGCTTTTTCCTCGCTCCAGCGCAGCGGAAGAGCCGCCGACATTGGCCGCTTGCATCGAGAGGGCCGCTGAACCGGAGCGGAGCGAGCTAAAAAAACGGCAGGAAGAGCTATCAAAGGCCGTTCGAGAGCTGAAGGAAGCGAATGAGCTCAACCAGCAGCTCGTCCAGCAATCGCTTCAATTTGTTCATATGACCTTGGATTTGCTTTTGCCGCAAACGCCCGAAATCAACTACCAGAATCCCCATTCTGCTGCTTCGGGATACGAAGGCGGCCGTTCGGTGTTTGACTCAAAAGCATAAGCGGATCAGATTTCGCGCTTCTCAAGCGCTTGGCTGATTCGAATCTCGAGTATAGCCCCCGCAAAGCTTCGGAGCGGGGCTTCAAGGAGTGGAGAAAAGACAATGGGTTCAACCTTTCAAGGATTGGAAATCGCCAAACGCGGCATGTCGACGCAGCAAATGGCGTTATACGTCACAGGAAATAATATTGCCAACGCCAACACGCCAGGCTATTCGCGCCAACGCGTCAATTTTACCGAAACGGAGCCGTATCCGCCAGCCTCGATGAACCGCCCGCAAATTCCTGGACAGATGGGGACCGGGGTCGAAGCCGGCTCGATCCAGCGCGTGCGGGAGAAGTTTTTAGATCTGCAGTACAGAGACGAGGCAACGAAATTGGGATATTGGAGCACCCGTTCTGATGCCATTGCGAAGATGGAAGATATTATGAACGAGCCAAGTGATTTTGGGCTAGGAAAAGTAATGTCCCAGTTTTGGCAGTCATTGCAGGATTTAAGCACAAATCCCGAAAATGAGGGCGCTCGTGCTGCTGTTCGTCAAAGAGGAGTAGCGGTGGCAGAATCTTTTCGGTATCTTTCGAATTCCCTTTCGAAAATCCGCACGGATTTAGGACAAGAAATTAAAACAGGATTGCTTGAAGTGAACTCCATTTTAAAACAAATTAGTGAATTAAATGACCAAATTAAAGCAATTGAACCAAACGGTTATTTACCGAATGATCTTTATGACAAACGTGATGCTCTTGTGGATGAATTATCAAAATTCATCAATGTAAAGGTGGATACAGTTCCTTCAGGTGGCAATTCTCTTGATATTGCTGAAGGAATTTATGAAATTTCTATGGTGAATGGTGATGGATCTTTAATGAAAATTGTCACACAAAACGGACTTTCCTCTTTCTCAGTGGATCCTGCTGTTTCAGGCGATCCCACCAATCCCGACGGATATATTTCACATATCCAAATTACTGATGAACAGGGAAATACCTCCTCTCTCTTGCCTGATCAAATAGCATCTGGACGAATGAAGGCGTTAATTGAGATGTATGGCTATGGCACAGGCCCCGACAATATAAAAGGGTACTATCCGGATATGCTGGCGGATTTAGATAAAATGGCTTATTCGTTTGTTACTATGTTTAATTCACAGCATCAAGCTGGGTTTGATTTAGAGGGAGCTGCTGGAGAAGATTTCTTTAAAACGTCAATCGGATCTCCTCCAGAGAAAGGGGCAGCGGCTACTATTGAAGTATCTGCTAGCATTATGGCGAATTTATCAAAAATTGCTGCTTCTTCTAAATCTGGAGAAACCGGTAACGGAAGCAATGCTCTTTACTTAGCAATGATTAAGGACATCCAAATTGCAAGCGGAAGTGCTACCCTTCCAAGCGGAGATACGATTAGTGTTCCGATTAACGGGGGAACCGTACAAACGTTTTATCAAGGGCTTATTGGAAAGCTTGGTGTAGATGGTCAGCAAGCGAAACGCATGGAGACCAATGCGGAAACGCTAGTTTTGTCGGTTGAGAATAATCGGCAGTCGGTAAGCTCAGTATCTCTTGATGAAGAAATGACGAATATGATTAAGTTCCAACACGCTTATAATGCAGCAGCCCGGCAAATCACGGTCATTGATGAGATGCTTGATAAAATCATCAACGGAATGGGCATTGTAGGAAGGTAGGTGGTTTATAATGAGAGTGACGCAGTCGATGCTTGCCAATAATATGCTTCGCAATTTATCAAACAGTTATGAAAAGCTTGGAATATATCAAGAACAGCTGACAACGGGAAAAAAGATTACACGTCCATCTGATGATCCTGTGGTTGCGATGAAAGGAATTGCTTACCGTGAAGGCTTAGAGCGTGTACAACAATATCAGCGCAATATTGGCGAGGTTAATAACTGGATTGATAGTGCTGACGATGCCCTTGATCAGGTGGGCCTTGCTTTGCAGCGTGTGCAGGAGCTGATTGTTCAAGCGTCTACCGACACGGCAACTCCTTCAGATCGCCAGAAAATTGCTGATGAAATCGAACAAATTCAAAAACATATTGTGGATGTGGCTAATACGAAGATAGGAGATAAATATATTTTTAATGGCGCTGATACAAAAAATCCGTTGTTTACTTCTTATCCTGAAAGCACTGGAACAGCATTGGGATTAAATCCTAATGCTAATACAAGTGATGTAGAAATCGAGGTATTTGACGGAATTAAGCTTGATGTCAATATTAATGGTAAGGATTTATTTGCTGGTGCAACAGGACAGGACGGGCTTGTTGGCCTATTGCAAAAAATAAAAATCGATTTAAGGGACGGAAGTAAAACAGGAGACGATATCGATAACTATTTAGGAGATATTCAAAAGCAACAAGATGCGTTATTATCTGCGCGTTCGGAGCTGGGAGCCAAACAAAATCGAGTAGAAATGATGGAGAATCGCTTATCTTCGCAAGAAGTGATTATGACAAAAGTCATGTCTGAGAATGAAGATATTGATTATGAAAAAACGATTACGAATCTTATTTCACAGGAAAGTGTGCATCGTGTTGCGTTAAGTGTGGGTGCACGCATTATTCAGCCGACTTTAGTTGATTTCCTGCGTTCATAATAAAGTAAAAGGTGAGAGCATGGATTTTCCGCAAATACAAATTCAAACGACTAAAGCCATTCTTGGGTTAAACATTCAAAGGCCTATTCAACAAATAGAGCAGCCTAAAGCTGATCTGAATATTAAGCAGCCACCGGCAACGGTTTTGATAGATTCAAAGCCTGCCCGATTAACAATTGATCAATCGAAAGCTTGGAGCGATATGGGGCTCATTGGTCCGTTAGCTTCTTCAAGAGAATTTGCGCAAGAAGGGCGACAGGCAGTGTTAGAAGGCATTTCTCGGCGTGCGCAGGAAGGGGATCGGTTGATGAAAATTGAAGATAAAGAAAATGTCATTGCGGAAATGGAAAAAGAAAAAGGAATAAGGCTTTATAGCGGTCTTACTATAAAATTTATTCCTTCTGTGCATAGCGTCAAAATCGATTATCAACCGAGCGAAGTAAATATTGAAGTCGATACAAATAAACCGATTATCAGCGTGAACGTGAATCGGCCGATTCATGAATATACGCCTGGTAAAGTATCAGGTTATATGATTCAGTATCCGTCCATTAAAATCGATGTTAAATATTGAGAAGCGGTACCGTTGCGGTGTACCGCTTTTTTTGTGAAAGGGAAGAAAGGGGTATAGTATGAAAATTGTATCGAAATTTCTAGGAGAAGTGGAAATCAATGATGACCAAATCATTCATTTTCCTAACGGATTACCGGGGTTTGAAACAGAAAAACAATTTGCTATTTTGCCACTAGAGGATCAATCTGCTTTTGCCATTTTGCAATCCGTTGGTCACAGCCATGTGGGATTTGTGATTGCCTACCCTTTTGCTTTTTATGCTAACTATACTTTTGAATTGACTGAGGATGATATTTCCAAGCTGAAACTGGATTCTCCAGACGACTGTGTAACGTATGCCATCATGACATTAAGAGAACCTTTTATTGATTCGACTCTGAATCTCAAAGCGCCCATAGTCATTAATATAAAAGAAAAAATCGGCAAACAACTGATTCTTCATGATAGCGATTATCCGATCCGTTTCCCGATTTCAACTGTACATGGGAAGGAGGAAGTATAATTGCTGGTGCTTACGCGAAAAAAAAATGAATCGATTATGATCGGGGATTCCATTGAAATTAAAGTGCTTTCAGTAGAAGGGGAACAAGTGAAGCTCGGGATTATTGCCCCCAAGCATGTTGATATACATCGCAAAGAAATCTATTTATCTATTCAAGAAGAAAACAGGCAGGCAGCCGACATTTCGACAAAATTATTGCAGCAATTAAAAAATAACAAAAAAAGCTAAAAAGCATTAAACATTTCGCAAATCGTACCGATATAAAAAATGGAGAGCAGGGAGATCCTGTCTTCCAATTCTACAAGGATGTAGAAAAATATCAATTCAAGGAGGAATTTCGAAAATGAGAATTCAACACAACATCTCTGCGTTAAACACGCACCGTCAATTAGCGTTCAACAACACTCAAGCTGCGAAAAACCTTGAGAAGCTTTCTTCTGGCTTCCGCATTAACCGTGCTGGCGACGATGCAGCAGGTCTTGCCATCTCTGAAAAAATGCGCGGCCAAATCCGCGGTTTAGAAATGGCATCTAAAAACGCGCAAGACTCTATTTCTTTAATTCAAACAGCGGAAGGTGCGTTAACGGAAACTCATGCTATCCTTCAACGTATGCGCGAGCTTGCTGTACAAGCATCTAACGACACAAACGTAACGGCTGACCGTGAAGCAATTCAAAGTGAGATTGATCAACTTGTTTCTGAACTTGATCGTATAGCTGGTAATACTGAATTTAACACGCAAAAACTTTTAAATGGATCTTTTAGCGGAAAAGTGTTCCAAATTGGTGCAAACAGCGGCCAAACTATTACTTTATCAATTAGTAATATGGACTCTTCTTCTTTAAGTGTGAACAGTCTTTCAGTAAGCACAGCTTCAGGTGCGCAAGATGCGATCACTAAAATTAACACAGCTATTGAAACTGTATCAAAAGAGCGTTCTAAACTTGGTGCGGTGCAAAACCGTTTAGAACACACAATTAACAACCTTGGCGCCACTTCTGAAAACTTAACAGCTGCTGAATCACGTATCCGTGACGTTGACATGGCGAAAGAAATGATGGAGTTCACGAAGAACAACATCTTAATGCAAGCTGCGCAATCAATGTTGGCTCAATCCAACCAAATGCCGCAAGGAGTATTGCAGCTATTACGGTAATTTGGATTGGAAGGGCGTCTAGCCTGGAAACGGGCTAGATGATGACTGGGTGAATTGCTGGGAAGCCCTAAAGCCTTCCTTGCCACAACGAAGCTGGAAACGGCAGGCGTGAAGGTGCAAAAAAAGGAAGGATGCAACAATGGGCAATCAGCAGCCAAGCTCCTGTCTCGAAAGAGTGGAGAAGGTTCAACGACTAGGGCGTACCACCTAAGGCCATTGGCTATGGTGATGAGGTCCGTAGGGGAGGCGGATGCCGAACCGAAGTGCCCGGCCCCTCACTAGCGATTAGCTGGCGGGTGAAGAGATAGTCTACACAACGGTCGAAAGACGTTGAGGCATGGCAAGCCAACCAACAACCACAAGGAGTATTGCAATTGCTCCGTTAATTTGCAAACAGCGATGGGCCTTAGAATTGTTTCTAAGGCCTTTTTAATATTTATATATCGTACCTTTGTATTTCTCTCCATTTATAGACAATGGACCAGTAACTTCTTTGCAGGGCGCTGGCAATTTCTTTAATGCTCATCCCGTTCTGTTTCATCTGTTTGATTAGTTTTATTTCTTCAGAGGAGTAGGGTTTGTAGCGTTCGGAGCTGCTAACTACAATGTCAAAGTTCGGATATTTATGCTTCCATTTCATACTTTCTAATTTTAGCCGCTCATTCCAATTGGTTTTGTAATGCATGGATGGACAAGTGTTTGTTACGTTGAAAATAATATGTAAGAATAGAAATGTATCTTTTACACACGTTGTTTTTAAAATCATACCTTGTCCATCTTTACGTTGGCTTAGTTGGAAAGCGATATGGAAGTGTTTAAGAATATGCCGCTGCAATTGTTGCAGTTCATTGTGTGAATAACATTGCAAATACAAGTAAATGTGAGGGGTAAGATAAATGCGTTTTTTTCGCTTGTTTACCCGAGAAGAAATACAAAGCGAACCATCATCCATATATAATACGGCAAGAAAATGAGGTAAAGTACAGTACGAAAGTAAGGAAAGCGGTATCTGTTTTGTACCATCCTCCCGATAAAAATGCGGGTACAGAGATGTAAATAGTGGCATAGAACGGGAACGGACGCATTGGCTTTTAGGAGTAATATAAAGAAATTCATTGAAAAACGATATTTTCCATTTTCGATATTCTTCTTGCTGGATTCCAAAATGTTCACGATAGCTATGATTTTTTCTTCGGCTGTTCCGATAAATTTTGGTGATTTCTCCATCTCCCATAATGCTTGCGACTAATATGTTTTGTTGTATAGGCGTTAATTGTAGGAAATCTTTCATTGAGATCTTCCCTTCCAACGAGCGTGTTTTTATGTATTATAACATATGTTCGCCTCTTTATTTCCATCGTTTATCTTTATAAATTTATAGCAGTAAGTGGAGACGCGGTGGTCATATAGGAGCAGAAGTTGCATCTTGTATCATCATTCGCATTCAAATGTGTAAAATCATATGATCATGAAGTCGTTTAGAGTTTTTATTCAATATAGGTATCATTTTCGACAAATAATAATTTTTATACTATTGGTTGATGTATGGGGCGCCTCTATAATTAACAACACGGGCTTAGGTTTACAAGAGAAAGTTGGATGTGGCTATAGCGGTTCACATGGATGAAAATCGTTTGGAATAAAAGCGGCTCTTATATTATCGAAAGAATGTCAATAGGCGTCAGTTAAATTCTAGCGATTGGGCGATGATGTATTAACAAAAGGGGATAAATGGCCGATATTATAATTGAGGTGCTAATTTATGAACAATGGGATGAAAGAGTATTCAATTATAGAGGAAATCGCCAAGAGCGGGCATCGCATTCATAGGATAAACAATTATTATTTGCACAGCAAATATGACCCGATACGCGAAGCTGCCCGATTTGCCGACCAGCATTACAAAAAGCATCATTTGCATATTTTATTTGGTATTGGGTCGGGGCATATTGCAAAAGCTTTAAGTGAAAAAATGAGTGAAGATGAGTTTTTAATCGTGATTGAACCATTAGATCAACTGATGGAAGAACAAATGAATAGTGAGTTAAAGCAGACAGCGATGATAGGGCTAAAACATGTAGATAACTTTCAACAGTTGTGTGACACGCTTTTAATGGAGCGGTTTAACTATCGAGTACAAGTTATTTGTTCGCCTAATTATGATAGACTGTTTCCAAATGAGTATAAAAAAGTATTAAGCATAATCAAAGATTTAATATACGTACAAAAAGTAAACGAAAACACTATTAGAAAATTTTCGAAGGAATGGCAGAGAAATTTTATTTTAAATTTATTTTATGCTTTTGATGACATTCCTTTGAAAGAGTTAAAAGGATATTTCAATGCTCCAGTGGTAGTGGCTTCTGGTGGTCCGTCATTAACCAAACAAATCTTGTTGCTGAAAAAAGTAAGGAATCACGTACTTTTAATTTCGTCAGGCTCTACTATCAATACGCTTCTTAAACATAATATTGAACCTGATTTTGTTGTAACAATAGATGGCCACATAAATAACTATAAACACTTTGAATCGATAGAATTTAAAAAAACGAAAATAATTTATTCTTTATCACATCATGAGAAAATTTTGGAGAAATTAAATCAGAGATCGTTCTTTTTTGTTTCAAGCGTTCATCAAACTTTAGAACTCTACGCAAAAAAATTATTAAATCAAGAAGTATCAGGTATTTTAGGAGGAGCTTCTGTAGCTGCTTTTGCGTTAAGTATAGCTTATATGATTTCTTCGGGACCTGTTGCTCTTATTGGTCAAGATTTGGCTTATACAGATAACAAAACACATGCGGAACATAATAAAAACTTCAGAAAAATTGATGAAGCTTATATTAAAGAAAGAGGAGTGTTTTATACAGAAGGATATGATGGTGGCCAAGTATTAACTGATTATGCTTTCTTCACAATGAAACACAATTTCGAAAAATTACTTCAAACTTTCCCACAGCCTGAAAGGATCTATAATTCAACAGAAGGCGGAGTTAAACTGGACGGATATCAACAAATTTCATTTCAAGAGTTTTGCGACAGATATGTAGATACAAGCAAAAATGTACCTATATTTGATATGGATTCATATCCGCATAAAGATATTCCAGAATGGCAAGAGTTTTTAATGAGAATTGAAGATGAAATAAAACTACATGATAAGGTAAAATGTCTTGTTGACGAGGCAGTCCTGTTGTTAAAAAGAAATGTTTTTGATACAGTGTTTGATGCTAAAATTTTAAAGAAGCTAGATAAAATTGATGAACAGTTAAAACCGATTTTTGCAGAGGGAATGATGTCATTAATTGCTCAACCTATTATTTTAGATACATTTAATAATTACCTTCCGGGAGAGAATGAGACGAAGAAAGAAGTATATCAACGAGTTTATACTCGTTCTCTGGATTTATATTCGCGTTTAAAGGAAGCAGCAACAGATTCAAAATTTCATCTAATATGTTTGAAAGAAAAGGTAAAAAATAAAATTATTTCAATGAATAAAGAGGGATAATGATGATAGATGTTATTTATGAAACACAGGCTAGTTTCTATGAATATATCGAACGAGTAGTAATCGGAACTCAGAACATTGCTGATTATTTACGAGAAGATAGAATTGGGGAAGCAATGCAATTAATTATGCAATTTAGTGAAGGGGTGAGTTGGCTAACTCAAGTGATTATACTAATGCGTGAGCATCATTACTATATTGATATCCACCCGAGTAAAATTAACCAATTTTTAATTGAAATTAATGAAGGTTTGGAAAGACAAGATTATGTTATTGTTGCGGACATGTTTGAATACGAGATTCAACCATTTTTTGAAGAAGCAAGGGAAAAGTGTTTCGCAAAAGTAGGGGAATAGGAAATTGAAACTATATCTAAAAAATGTTCAAGCCGTAAAGGATAAAGTATTGAAGCAGCAGCTTTTGAAAAATAGGTTTAATTATAGTAAAGATATTGAAATAGAGACATCTAAAAAAGGTCCTTTAACCTTAAAGAAAAATAATCACTATTTATATAGTCGATACGATCCAATAAAAGATGTATCGAAGTTTATTGATTCTCAAATTGATCCTTTGGCGAACATATATTGTCTATTTGGTTTCGGTCTTGGATATCATGTCGAACAACTAATGGCTAAAGAGCCGAATAAAAAAATTATTGTAATTGATAGGGATATATCAACGCTTCAAATTGCGATGCAACATATCGATTTAACCAGTATTTTAAGCAATGAAAATGTAAGAATAGTTATTATTTCCAATTCGATAAAAATTCAGGAGTTTATGAGAAGTCTCGAGTTGGATGGTTCAAATATTAAATGGATTATTCCACAATCTTGGATTAGCACGATATCAAACAGCAGTTTGAAGGAAATACTCGAAGATATAAAAATTAAAGAAATGTCGTTCTTAAGAATGAAAAATATTATGAAAGAGAATTTTCAAAATAATATTCAGCTGTTTGATTCGCATATCGGTTCACTTTTAGGTCAATTTGAGGGCGAAAAAGCTGCATTAGTCGCGGCTGGACCATCATTAGATGATAATATTGATGTTCTAAAGCAATTGAAAAATAAATACTTTTTACTTTGTGTTGGTGCTGCCTATAAAACCTTATTGCATCATAATATTGAACCTGATGCGATTGTGATGTCCGATCCGCATGATTTAGTGTTTGAACAAGTCAAGGGTGTAAGCAGCCAAATTCCATTAATTTTCCTTGCTACCGTTAATAAAGAAGTGGTCAGATATTGGTCAGGAACTAAAATTATTTTGTTTCAAGAAGGGTACCCTCCTTCAGAACAATTTGCCAAAGAACATCAGATTCCATTGATTCAGACAGGTGGTTCAGTTGCAACAACTGGATTAGATGTATTAATTAAAATGGGATTTGCGGAAATTGTCTTTTTTGGACAAGATTTGGCCTATAAAGGGAATCAATCTCACTCTATTTATTCAACTTCTAATAAAACGATTTCATTTAATCAGCCAACATTTACAGTTGAAACAAACAGTCATGAAAGGGTAGCTACATCAAGAAGTTGGTTGATTTTTCGAAAATGGATCGAACAGAAAATACAACAAACTCCGAAAGTTCAATTTAAAAATACATCATATAACGGAGCGCTGATAAAAGGTGCTCCTTATGTGGCCGGGGAACATATAGCTAATAGTGCTAAAAACATGGAGGATATAAACTTTTTAGATTTGATATCAAAATTTATTAAATAGGAATGATGCAGCAATGAAAATTTTAGTTACTGGTGCTGATGGATTTATTGGCTCTCATTTAACAGAAGAACTTGTCCGCCAAGGATATGATGTAAAAGCTTTTGTTTATTACAATTCTTTTAATTCATGGGGATGGTTAGATACCTCTCCGGAAAGTATAAAAAAAGAATTAGAAGTATTTGCTGGGGATATTCGCGATCCGCATGGTGTAAAAGAAGCGATGAAAGGATGCGATGTTGTCTTACATTTAGCGTCTTTAATTGCGATTCCTTATTCTTATCATTCACCTGATACATATATCGATACGAATATTAAGGGGACATTAAACGTTCTTCAAGCAGCACGGGAATTGGATATTCAAAAAGTTGTTCATACATCCACAAGTGAAGTGTATGGGACAGCACAATACGTACCAATTGATGAAAATCATCCGCTTCAAGGCCAGTCTCCATACTCTGCTTCTAAAATCGGAGCGGACCAAATGGCAATCGCTTTTTATCGTTCGTTTGAAACGCCTGTTGCGATTATTCGGCCTTTTAACACATATGGCCCAAGACAGTCAGCTCGTGCAGTCATTCCGACGATTATTACACAACTCGCATCTGGTAAGCGGAAAATCAAACTTGGTTCGCTTCATCCAACACGTGATTTTAATTATGTAAAAGATACAGTAAATGGTTTTATTTCTGTTATGAAGCATGATCAGTCAATCGGTGAAGTGATTAATATCGGTAGCAACTTTGAAGTGTCGATTGGTGAAACAGCACAGCTTATTGCTGAAATCATGGGTGTCGATATTGAAATTGAAACAGATGATGCTCGGATTCGCCCGGAAAAAAGTGAAGTAGAAAGATTGTGGGCGGACAATTCGAAGGCCAAAACTTTACTGGGCTGGGAGCCTAAATATGGTGGAAAAGAAGGATTTAAAAGAGGCTTAAAAGAAACAATTGAATGGTTTACAGACGAAAGAAACTTATCTCAATATAAGGCAGATGTGTATAACATATGAGCGATGTTTTATTAGAACTAGCTAAAAAAATTAAAAACATATGTCCAGAGAAAGATTTTATACCGCTACATGAACCAATATTTACAGGAAATGAAAAAAAGTATGTAGCTGACTGCATTGAGACAGGATGGGTATCTTCTGTAGGGAAATATGTAGATGAATTTGAACGATTATTAGCGGAGTTTATCGGTGTAAAAAGAGCGGTTGCTGTTGTGAACGGAACCGCAGCGCTTCATATTGCTTTAAAGATTGTTGGGGTTCAGCCTAATGATGAAGTGTTAATTCCTTCGTTAACCTTTGTGGCAACTGGGAATGCAGTTGTTTATTGTGGGGCTATTCCACATTTTGTGGATGTCTCAAAAACAACATTAGGTATTGATCCATTTAAGCTTGAAGACTATTTGAGAGATATAGCGATAGTAAAAAATAATGTTTGTGTAAATAAACAAACCGGTAAAATCATTCGAGCGATTGTTCCGATGCATACATTTGGCTATCCTGTTGATTTAGATCCATTGTTAGATATATGTGAGCGATGGAATTTAATCATGGTTGAAGATGCCGCGGAATCGCTAGGTTCCTATTATAAAGGAATTCATACAGGAAATTTCGGAAAAGTTTCTGCCATGAGTTTTAATGGCAACAAAATTATTACAACCGGCGGTGGAGGAGCAATTTTGACGAATGATGAGAAACTGGCAGATTATGCGAAGCATCTTACTACTACTGCCAAACTCCCTCATCGCTGGAAATATGAACATGATGAAATAGGCTATAATTATCGTATGCCAAATATAAATGCAGCATTAGGATGTGCACAACTAGAACATTTAGAAGATTTTATTGAAAAGAAACGCCGACTTGTTGATATGTATGAGCAACTCGTAGAAGGTTATCATGGAATTAAATTATTTAAAGAGCCTGAGTTTGCAAAAAGCAATTACTGGCTGCAAACATTAATTTTTGATGAAAAAATTTATAACATAGATGAAGTTTTGGAAACGTTAAATAATTATAACGTGATGTCAAGGCCTGTATGGAAGCCGTTACATCTGCTGACACATTTTCAAAACTGTCCAAAAGCTGATTTATCGATTACAGAACAATTACAGTATCAAATTGTAAATGTTCCTAGTAGTCCATACTTAGGAGAAGATGCAGATGAATAAAAGAAAAATATGTGTTGTAACAGGTACAAGAGCAGAATACGGTCTTTTATATTGGTTAATGAAAGAAATACAGTTGGACCCTGATTTAGAACTGCAAATTATTGCGACAGGCATGCATTTATCTCCAGAGTTTGGATTGACCTATAAGCAAATTGAGGAAGACGGTTTTGTGATTAATGAAAAGGTCGAAATGCTGCTATCTAGCGATACAGCGGTAGGAATTGTCAAATCCCTGGGGTTGGGGACAATTGGATTTGCAGATTCTCTAAATCGATTAAAACCTGATATTTTAGTCCTATTAGGGGACCGGTTTGAAATATTAGCAGCGGCTCAAGTGGCGATGATTGCCAGAATACCAATTGCCCATATTCATGGTGGGGAAGTAACTTATGGCGCGTATGATGACGCCATTCGACATGCGGTAACGAAAATGAGTTATCTTCACTTTGTAACGACTGAAGAACATAGGAAACGAGTTATTCGATTAGGAGAGCATCCGAATCGAGTCTATAACGTGGGAGCACCGGGAATTGAAAACATTATGAAATTGCAATTGCTGTCAAAAAAGCAATTAGAAGAGTCACTGGAAATTTATTTAGAAGAGCCTATTTTTTTAATAACCTACCATCCAACAACATTAAGTACCAATCCAATTGAAGGTATTGAAGAACTTTTAGAGGCGCTAAATAATTTTAACAATGCAACTATGATTTTTACAAAAGCCAATGCAGATGACAATGGGAGAAGGATAAACAATTTGATTGGCTTGTATGTGAGTAAAAAGCCAAATAAAAGAAAAATTTTTGATTCACTGGGGCAGTTACGCTATTTAAGTTTACTTAAATATGCTAGTGTTGTGATTGGAAACTCTTCTAGTGGTCTTATAGAAGCGCCTTACTTGAAAACTCCTACAGTCAACATTGGTAGTAGGCAAAAAGGAAGAATTAGACCAGACTCTGTTTTTGATTGTAATCCAGATGTTAAAGAAATAACAGAGACAATAATTAAGGCGTTAAATTATGAATTTAAAAGAGATAGTGAATATGAAATTTTTGGAAAAGGCGAAACTTCTCAACGAATATTAGAAGTTTTAAAAAATATAAATATCAAATCAGTGGCAAAAGAATTTTATGATGGAGAGATCCTATGAAACAAACATTTATTATCGCTGAAGCCGGAGTTAATCATAACGGTTCGTTAGACTTGGCCTTTCAACTGGTGGATGCCGCAGTAGAAGCCGGTGCTGATGCGGTTAAGTTTCAAACCTTTAAAACCGAACATTTAGTGACAAAATCGGCGCAACAGGCAGAATATCAAAAAAAGAATATGGGAAAATCCGCATCACAATATGAAATGCTGAAAAAGTTAGAGTTGAGTTATGCAGACTTTAAAAAGCTAAAGCAATATTGTGATGAAAAAGATATTACGTTTTTATCTACACCTTTTGATTTAGAAAGTGTAGATTTTTTAATTCAGGAATTAGGGTTGAATGCTATAAAAATACCATCTGGCGAAATTACAAATGCTCCTTATTTACATAAAATTGCATTGCATGGTGTCGATGTGATTTTATCGACAGGAATGGCTACAAAGGAAGAAATTCATCATGCACTAACGTTTTTAGCTTACGGCTTTGCGAATAAAACGGATGTTTCATTCGATAAAGTAAAACGTTTTTATCAAACAGATGAAGCCAAAATGTTGCTGCAAGAAAAAGTAAGCATTTTACATTGCACAACTGAATATCCGACACCATACGAAGATGTGCATTTGAATGCAATGGATGATATGAAAGAAGAATTTCATCTTTCTATTGGATTATCGGATCATACGGAAGGAATTGTCGTTCCGATTGCCGCAGTTGCAAAAGGGGCGAAAATCATTGAAAAACACTTCACGTTGGATAAGGCATTGCCAGGTCCAGATCATAAAGCTTCATTAGAGCCAAATGAATTAAAGGAAATGATTCAATCGATTCGAATCATTGAAAAAGCCCTTGGTGAGAAGCAAAAAAGACCGACGAAAACAGAGTTGAAAAATAAAGAAGTAGCAAGAAAAAGCTTAGTTGCGGCTAAAGCGATTAAAAAAGGAGAAGTATTTACCTTTGATAATCTAACGGTAAAGCGGCCTGGAACAGGAATCGAACCATACTATTATTGGGATTATATCGGACAAAAAGCAGGACAAGATTATGAAGAAGATGAGGTTATAAAGTAATGTGCTCCAAACCAGTGATTATTATTGGAAATGGCGGGCATGCGCGAGTATTGATTGACATTCTATTAATGCAAAAACGAGAGATAATAGGTTATACGGCACCTACAGAAGAAAATAATCGATACAATGTCACTTATTTAGGTAAAGACGAAGAAATATTAAAATATGATCCGCGAGAAATTGAACTGGTTAATGCTCTCGGTTCTGTGTCTGATACGAGGCATCGAGCAAATATTTTCAACATTTTTAAATCAAAAGGTTATACGTTTTCTACCATCATTCATCCTTCAGCGATTATTTCAGATACGGTTATATTAGGTGAAGGTGTGCAAGTTATGGCAGGTGCTGTTATTCAACCATTTGTTAAAATTGACGATAATACTATTGTAAACACCTCAACTAGTATAGACCACGACTGCTGTATAGGTAAACATTGTCATATTGCGCCGGGATGTGTTTTATCCGGTGGAGTTTTTGTTGGAGAGGGAACTCATATAGGTACAGGAACAAAAATTATTCAAAATGTTATAGTCGGAAAAAATGTGTTAGTAGGTGCAGGCTCCTTGGTCTTAAGAAGTGTTGGCGATAATAAGAAAGTTTATGGTAGTCCTGCTAAGGAAGTGAGCAAATGAGAAACTGGAAAGAATTATTAGTATCTCCTTCAACATCTATTATCGAAACGATGAAAAATATAGACCAAAACGCTGCTCAAATTGCTTTAGTAGTGGATGATGATTTTCGGCTTTTAGGTACAGTGACAGATGGGGAT
Source organism: Anoxybacillus sp. B2M1 (assembly GCF_001634265.1). NCBI lineage: Bacteria > Bacillati > Bacillota > Bacilli > Caryophanales > Anoxybacillaceae > Anoxybacillus > Anoxybacillus sp. B2M1. The sequence goes on from NZ_CP015435.1 coordinate 3,014,723, forward strand.
ATAAGAAGGGGAATTTTAAGAGGTATTTCACTTGATGACCAAGTATCGAAAGTCATGAATAAAAATCCGATTACAATGAAAAAGGGAGCATCGAAGCAGGCAATTAAAAGGGTGTTCCAAGAAAAAAAACTACGTCAGCTTCCCATTTTGAATAAAAATAATCAAGTAGTAGACGTTATTTTCTCAGATGTATTATTTGATTCAGCTTCTTTTGATAATTGGGTTGTTTTAATGGCAGGGGGATTAGGCACCCGTCTTCGTCCTTTGACAGAACACATACCCAAACCGATGTTAACAGTTGGCACCAAACCGATTTTGCAAACGATATTAGAAAGTTTTATTGAACATGGGTTTCATCAGTTTTACTTTTCCGTCAATTATAAACGTGAAATAATAAAGGAATATTTTGGTGATGGATTGGGATGGGGGATAAATATCCAATACCTTGATGAAGATCGAAGGCTGGGTACTGCCGGTGCACTTTCTCTTTTTACTGAGAAACCAACAAAGCCTATTATTGTTATGAATGGAGATATTTTAACCAAAGTAAACTTTCAGCAACTTCTCCAATTTCATGAAGAAAATGGTTCTGTAGCAACGATGTGTGTAAGAGAGTATCAGCATCAAGTACCTTATGGAGTAGTACGTACAGAAGGAACAATGCTTTGTTCGATTGAAGAAAAACCAATTGAACGTTATTTTGTTAATGCAGGGATATATGTACTAAATCCAGAAGTGTTGGAATTAATTCCTGAAAATAAGTACTTTGATATGCCATCTTTATTTGAATCAATAATAAAACTTCAGAAGAAAACAAATGTATTTCCTATTCGGGAATATTGGTTGGATATCGGACAAATACCAGATTTTGAAAAAGCTAACTTAGAATTCTTGGAGGTTTTTGGATGATTAATAATAAAAAAGTTTTGGCTGTTGTTCCTGCAAGGGGAGGTTCAAAAGGAATTCCTAGGAAAAATATTAAACCACTTAGAGGAAAACCGTTAATTGCTTGGACAATAGAAGAAGCAAAGAAATCCCGTTTTTTAGATAAAATTATTGTTTCTACCGAGGACGAAGAAGTTGCAATGATCGCCAAGGATTGGGGAGCTGAAGTTCCTTTTTTAAGGCCTGTAGAATTGGCTCAGGATGAAACACCCGGGATCGCTCCTGTACTACATGCACTAGATTATTTTGTTGATTATGAATATGTCGTTGTCTTGCAACCAACTTCACCTTTAAGAAAAGCAGAAGATATTGATAAAGCTATTATTTTATGTGAGCAAAGCAAAAGTAAATTTTGTGTGTCTGTTACCGAAAGTGACATTATACCAGAATGGATGTTCTTTATCGATAATCAAGGTAAATTAGTACCTTTAAATAGTGATTATGCAGGAATTCCTTATCAAAGGCAAAATGCTAAAAAAACCTATATTCTCAATGGAGCTGTGTATGTTGGAAAGAGAAGCGCACTAATAGATAGTGGTTCGTTCTTAACTAATAATACAATTCCCTATATTATGCCTATTAGTAGATCCGTTGATATAGATGATATAATTGATTTCCAATGGTGTGAGTATATTTTAAAAGATCAAGATAGGTAGTTTGTTATTTATTACACAAATGTGATTGTCAAAATACAGTGAAAATTTAAAGTTATCTATTGATAAATGTAACTTGTGGATTCAACTTTTGTGTAAGTCTATGTGTAAGTCTATTAGAAAGACTACTGTTATTTTTAATAATAAAATTTGGTATAGCTTACTTTGAATTTATTACAAAACTATCCAATATAGGAGCCATTAATTGTTTGTGAATAATAAAGGTTAATGTTACTTTATTCACCAATTATTTTTAGTCAGTTAAAGTAATTCGTTATGTTAATTTTCCACTCTGAATCTATGCAGACTAGTAATATCATAGCTTGATAATCAAAAATGCACCAAATGGAGAATAAGAGTATTTGTTTAACAGAGTATTTATGCCATGTTACTTGATATAGATCCTTCATAGCCAATGATTCTATGTGAAAGGACAATTCATATCATTTTTCAGACAAGAGAGCCTACCGTGACCGTTACTCTATATTAAGTTATCATGATGCAGAAAAAAGATGTATACGCTTAATGGTTAAGCTATACATTCGATTTATCTAACAATTCAAAGTATTTTAAGCATATAGAATATTATGAATGTAAACGAAATAAAGAAAAGGCACGAGCTATATAAAATCAAGATTGATTTGTCAATATATAAATTGCTTCAACAACTCTTTGGTCTTATTGAAACATCTTACTTATATAGATTTTTATATCGAACTCATGCCTACATAACCTAATTTTTTAATTTTTTTGACTGCCCAGTTGTTTAGGGCAGTCTTTTTTATTTGTTAATATAATAGCTTTAATATCTCCTCCGTATTACGATTGACATGAGAAATGAGCAAATAATCACCTTGCTGCCGGATGGATCCGCTTATGTAGTTCATCATTTCACGAGCAACATTAGTGTCTCTGAGCAGAGATTCCGATGTAGTTAGGTTCACTTCTTTTAACATGGCATTGTTTAAATGATGTTCAATGGCTTCATAGTCGGAACCGATATTAGTTAAATGGAAAGTTAAGTTTTTCAATGCTTTGTCCACTTTGGTAATAAGCTGTTCAGCATCCGCTCTTGTTAGTAAATTAGCTCCATTAATTCCAAGACTTTCTGTATCCATCTTCACCATGTCGACTGAGATGATTTGTCCCGGGTTTGCTCCAACTTGTAGAATGAGTGGCCGATTTTCGCCAAGGATTTTTTGGGTATTAAATTCAAGTTTGCTAGCCGTATCATCGATTGCTTGCAACAACTGCTCTAATTCCTGCTGGCTTGCATTATGGTCATCTGCATTTAGCGTATCACTAGCATTTTGTACAGCCAGTTCCCGAATTCTTTGCAAAAGATGGCTAACATTCATCAATCCTTCTTCGGCAGATTTTAGAACGGAAAGCCCATCTTGCATATTTCGTTGTGATTGTGATAATCCCCTAATTTGTGCCCTTAGTGTTTCGGAAATGCTTAATCCTGCAGCGTTATCGCTCGATTGCTGAATACCTAATCCGGAGGCCAGTTTGTCTAAAGTTTTAGAAAGGCTTGTGATATTGCTTTGATAACGATGAATGGAAAAAGCAATCATGGAATGATTTTGTATTTGCATATACTCACCTCCCCCCTTTACTTGTACATTTTTTATATCGACATTTTTTTAACAAAACTAAATACATCTCTTTAAAGATTCTTAATGTCACCGATATAAAAAGTAAAGAAAGTGATCTAGGAGGAAATAGGAATGAAAATCATAAATTCATCGTCAGTCAGAGACATTTCGATATTAAAGTCTTCTAATGAAAGCGAGTCTTTGACGATGGAAAAAGTGATGATAGAACCAGCAGGACAGGACGAGGATACGAGAATATCAAAAGAAAGGTTAGAAGAAATTGCGGGAAAACTAAATGAATTTTTAGGAGATCACAATCGTTCTATTAAATTTGTTTTGCATGATGAACTTAAGGAATATTATGTGCAAATCATTAATTCTGAAACGAAAGAAGTTGTCAAAGAAATTCCTCCTAAGAAATTGCTCGACGCTTTTTATACGATGAAGAAGTTTTTGGGAATGGTTATTGATGAGAAAATTTAAAAGGAGACGATAGAAATGTCAACCATGAGAATTGGCGGATTAGCCAGCGGCATGGATATTGATCAGCTTGTAGGAGATTTAATGAAAGCGGAAAGAATCCCTCTTGATAAATTATATCAGCAAAAACAAACCTTCGAATGGCAACGTGATGCCTATCGTGATGTGAATAAAAAGTTAGCTGACTTCGATACGTATTTATTTAATAACTTTGGTTTGGTAAGTAGCGTTTATCAAAAAAGTACCACATCTTCTAATGAACAGGCGGTAGCTGTAAAAGCGTCAGGTTCAGCCTATGATGCAACGAATACGATAAGCGTCTCTAGACTTGCTAAAGCTGCTTCAGGTGTGTCCCAAGCAGTTGCAGGTGCGAAATCTAATACAACTCTAGGGGAAAAAGGTCTAACTGCTGATACTACGATTACGATTGCTGCCCTCCAAGCTGATGGAACGTATAGAGAAGAAGCGGTCACGTTTAAGCCGACTGATACATTTGCAGATGTAGCTAAAAAACTAAATCAGTCTGGGTTAAATATTAATGCTATTTTTGACGATGGCTCAGGAAAATTGGGCATCTCTACTCGAACAACAGGAACCGTTGATACGACCACTATCGATAAAGCGGAAGTTTATGTAAAATCAGCCATTGGAGATGATATTTTCTCCACTATTTTTGGATTTGGTACAGGCAACGATCAAGATGGCACCCCTGATGTTACGGCACTAGCGAATGGCGGTCAAAATGCTAAGTTTACTCTAAATGGATTAGAAATGGAAAGGCAAACAAACACGTTTACCATCAATGGAATCCAATATACATTGAAATCAGAGACGACGACACCGGTTATCATTACATCACAAACAGATGTTGATGGAATGATCGCAAAGATAGAGGATTTTGTAAATAAATATAACGAACTGATTAGTTCCCTAAACGATAAAATCCGTGAAAAGCGTTACCGGGATTATCCGCCGCTTACAGACGAACAGAAAAAAGATATGACCGAAAAACAAATTGAGTTATGGGAAGAAAAAGCAAAGAGTGGATTACTGCGTAATGATTCGATTATTTCTAATGGATTATCGCAAATGAGACGTGATTTGTATAGCAAGGTTGATGGTATTGGCACGAATGTGATTGACACGATTTCTGAATTGGGGATTACAACTACAAATGAAATTACAAATGGCGGTCAACTTGTTATAGATCGTGATAAACTAAGAGCAGCATTAGAAAATGATCCAGATAAAGTTGTGAAAATATTGACACAAAGTGGTCAAGTGACAAAAGATGCAAGTGGTCAAGTGGTTTCCGATACACGAGGCATTGTCCAGCGTCTTCGTGATTCTATAAAAGGAATGACGCAAAATATTGAGAAAAAAGCTGGGAAACCTACTTTGACTGAAAATCAATATTCAATAGGTGTACAATTGAAGGATGTTGAAAATCGAATTTCTGATTTTCAGCGGCGTTTAGAAGATATTGAAGCTAGATATTGGAAGCAATTTACTGCTATGGAGCAGGCTGTGCAAAAAGCAAATCAACAATCGGCGTTTTTGATGGGACAATTTGGAGGAAATTAAATAATAAAGAGGGTGCTAGTACGTGGTTAACCAACAACTCCACCAGATATATCAGCAAAATAGTGTAAGTACTGCTTCGCCAGGTGAATTAACATTGATGCTTTACAATGGTTGTTTGAAGTTTTTAAACAAAGGGAAACAAGCAATCAAAGAGAACAATATTCAGGAGAGAAATATCAATTTACAAAAGGCGCAAAGAATTATTCAGGAGCTTATGGTAACACTGGATCAGAAATATGAGGTGGCTCATCAGATGATGGCCATGTATGAATATATGAATCGTCGCTTGGTTGAAGCAAACGTTACAAATAATATTGCCATTGTGGAAGAAGTAGAAGGATTTATGACAGAATTCCGTGATGTATGGAAGGAAGTTATTCGATTAAATCGTCAAAAGCAATTTAAAGGAGATCAAGCCTAATGGATTTAGTAGAACAGCTTATGTCATGCTCTAAAAAATTGCTGGCTGTTCTTGAAAATCCAAATAGTGATCGTGACCAGCAAGTGGATAAAGTAGTGGAATTGTTAAATGAAAGAGAAGAAATCATTGTTAGATTGAAGGGACAAACTGATGCGAAGCTGAAAAAGCGTCCACAAATAATGGAAATTTTACAAATGGAACAAGATATTCAGAAAAAAATTCATCATTTATACGAACAAATAAAAAATGATTTAAAGAGATGGAATGGACAGAAGCGTTTGCAGAATGCGTATAATAGACCCTTTTCTCATGTTGAAACATATGATGGACGTTTTTACGATAAAAGAAAATAAAATTTAACTAAATTTACATTTATTGTATTATTTTGGGATTTCTCTCACCATTACGAACGCACACAAGGCGACGCGGTGCTAGCCGATCTTTTTACCGCGCTTGGCCGCATTCATGATGTCAACGAGCGGCTGCTCTCCCGCTTTTTTGCGGAGAATGCCGCCATCATGGCGGAGATCCGCCGGTTTTCCGCCGTTGAGGACGAGGCATGGAAGCTGGATGGAAAGCTGCAGGATGCCAATGTGAAGCAGCAGCTTGTCGAGACGCGCTTAGCTCCTGCGTTTGAAGCGTGGAAAGCCAGCATGCTGACGCATTTGCGCCCATATGTGGAGCAATAATTGATGCTTTTGCTACGTGAAACCATCGAAGGAGCAGTGGCGAAAGCGATCAGTGCGGAAGCACCGTTCTGTAATGTCAGCATGCCTTTTGGCAAGCAGGCCGCAGAAAAGATGAATCCATCTGTACTAAACCGTTCTCTAGCTGAGTGGAGGGCGGTTTTTTATTTGCATGGAATCAGAGTTCGCTTGATTTCAAACAAGGCTGGCATAAAGGGGCGAGAATAAGAGTAAATATTACCATAATATCCATTTGATTTTTCACAAAATTTTCAAAAAATATTCGACGTTTGAAGAAGGATTTTGTAGGGGATTGTAGAACTATACACATAACCCTTTATTAAAGGAGGCTTTTGCACATATGAAGTACAACATTCGCGGTGAGAATCTGGAAGTTACGCAAGCCTTAAAAGACTACGCTGAGAAAAAGCTCGGCAAATTGGAACGCTATTTTGACGCAACGGAAGAAGTGATAGTCAATGTGAACTTAAAAGTATATAACGATAAACAAGCGAAAGTAGAGGTGACGATCCCGATGCCGCAACTGGTGCTGCGCGCAGAGGAGCGGCATGAGGATATGTATGCGGCGCTTGATTTGGTGACAGACAAATTGGAGCGGCAGATTCGGAAGCACAAGACGAAAGTGAACCGAAAATGGCGCGAAAAAGAAGCGAAGCATGTATTTGCCGGCAACGATGTTCCGGTGGCAACTGAACCAGCAGAGGAAGAGGAATGGGATTTTGAGCTCGTGCGCACCAAACGGTTTAGCTTGAAGCCGATGGACAGCGAGGAAGCGATTTTGCAAATGAATATGCTCGGCCATAGCTTTTTCGTCTTTACCAACGCGGAGACGAACCGCACCAACATTGTCTACCGCCGCAAAGACGGAAGATACGGTTTAATTGAAGCGAATTAATCTTCATCCCCTGCCTTTTGAAGGCGGGGGATGTTATAATGTATTAGGAGAAAGGAGGTGAGTAAAAGATGGAAGAGATGTTAAAGCAAATTTTGCTTAAATTGGATAAGATGGAAACGAATGCGGAACAATTTCAAGAAGAAGTTCGCCAGCGATTGGATCAAGTGGACAAGCGTTTTGCGCAAATGGATGAGCGGTTTGTCCAAATCGACGAACGCTTCTCTCAAATCAATGAACGCTTCACCAATCTGGAAGCTCGTTTAGACCATCTGGAGAGTGAGATGGCAGAAGTGAAAGAGCGCCTCGGTCACCTTGAAAGCGACATGGTTGAGGTGAAACAACGGCTCGAGCAGGTCGAAGGGAAGATAGGCAAGGTAAAAGAAGCGGTGTTCCCCCAAGAACCTCAAGTCGCTGACGATGTGTATGCGCTGTTGAAAAACATCCATAAGAAAATCGAGGAAAAAGGGTTTGAAATCTATGCGCTCAACAAACGGCTGTTGCATGTCGAAGGAGCGATTGAACAAATCCAATCGCAAACGTAACGAGCGGTTCCAGCTAGAAGGCTGGCTTTTCTTTTTTCCCTCCTCTCTTCTCCATCGATCCCCGCGTTTGAGTTGTCACCTATTCCTGTAAATGATATCATGTAAATTAGTGATTCTATCTGAATAAGGGGCGTTATATATGCTAGGAGTATTAAAAAAGGTGTTTGATTCAAATAAACGCCAGATTCAACGCTTGGAAAAAATTGCAGAGCAGGTGGATGCGCTCAGTGCCGATATGGCCAAGCTTTCTGATGAAGAGCTGCGCCAAAAAACGGAGCAGTTTAAAGCGCGCTACCAGCAAGGCGAGTCGCTTGATGATTTGTTGGTCGAAGCTTTTGCGGTTGTGCGCGAGGGAGCGAAGCGCGTCCTTGGGCTTTATCCATATAAAGTGCAAATTATGGGCGGTGTTGTGCTTCATGAAGGCAATATCGCTGAGATGAAAACAGGGGAAGGGAAAACGCTGACGGCCACGATGCCGGTCTATTTGAACGCGTTGACAGGAAAAGGCGTTCATGTCGTGACGGTCAACGAATATTTGGCCAGCCGCGACGCGACGGAAATGGGTCGCCTGTATGAGTTTTTAGGCTTAACGGTCGGTTTGAATTTGACAGGCTTGTCACGCGAGGAGAAGCAGGCCGCGTACCAAGCGGATATTACGTATGGAACGAACAATGAATTCGGCTTTGATTATTTGCGCGATAACATGGTGCTCTACAAGGAGCATATGGTGCAGCGTCCGCTTCATTTTGCCGTGATTGACGAGGTCGACTCGATTTTAATCGATGAGGCGCGAACGCCGCTTATTATCTCTGGTACCGCGCAAAAGTCGACGAAGCTGTATATTCAGGCGAACGCGTTTGTTCGTACGCTCAAGCGGGATACGGACTACACGTATGATGAAAAAACAAAAAGCGTGCAGCTGACAGAAGAAGGGATTACGAAAGCGGAGCGCGCGTTTGGCATCGATAACTTATTTGACTTAAAGCATGTGACGCTGAACCATCACATTAATCAGGCGTTAAAAGCGCATGTGACGATGCAGCGCGATGTCGATTATGTCGTGGAAGAAGGAAAGGTCGTCATCGTTGATCCGTTCACAGGTCGTTTAATGAGAGGCCGGCGTTATAGCGATGGCTTGCATCAAGCGATCGAAGCGAAGGAAGGTCTGGAGATTCAAAACGAATCGATGACGTTGGCGACGATTACGTTCCAAAACTATTTCCGCATGTATGAAAAATTAGCGGGAATGACAGGAACAGCGAAGACAGAGGAAGAAGAATTCCGCAACATTTACAATATGCAGGTGGTTGTCATTCCAACCAATAAACCGGTCATTCGCGAAGATCGCCCGGATTTAATTTATAAAACGATGGAAGGCAAATTCCGCGCGGTCGTCGAGGATATTGCCGAGCGCCATGCGAAGGGGCAGCCGGTGCTTGTCGGTACGGTTGCGATCGAGACCTCTGAGCTGATTTCAAGCATGCTGAAGAAACGAGGCATTCCGCATAATGTGCTGAACGCGAAAAACCATGCAAAAGAGGCGGAGATTATTGCGCAAGCTGGACAAAAAGGCGCGGTGACGATCGCCACAAACATGGCAGGGCGCGGAACGGACATTAAGCTTGGCGAAGGGGTGACCGATCTTGGCGGATTGGCGGTCATCGGTACGGAACGGCACGAAAGCCGCCGGATTGATAACCAGCTGCGCGGACGTTCAGGACGTCAAGGAGATCCTGGAGTATCGCAATTTTACTTGTCATTGGAAGACGAGTTGATGCGCCGCTTCGGCTCGGAAAATTTAATGGCGATGATGGATCGCTTCGGCATGGACGATTCCCAGCCGATTCAAAGCAAAATGGTGACAAGAGCGGTTGAGTCGGCGCAGAAACGCGTGGAGGGCAATAACTTTGACGCGCGGAAGCAGCTGTTGCAATATGATGATGTATTGCGCGAGCAGCGGGAAATTATTTACCGCCAGCGCTTTGAGGTGCTGGATTCCGAAAATCTGCGTAGCATTGTTGAAAAGATGATCCAATCGGTCATCGAACGAGTGGTGACGACGCATGCGCCAAGTGAAGAGCTTCCGGAAGATTGGGATTTGAAAGGCATTCTGGATTACGTCCATGCCAACCTGCTTCCAGAGGGAGATGTGGCCGTCAGCGATTTGCGCGGCAAAGAACCGGAAGAAATGATCGAAGTGATTTGGCAAAAGGTCAAAGCGCGCTATGATGAAAAAGAACAGCAAATCGATCCGGAGCAAATGCGCGAATTTGAGCGCGTGATCGTGCTTCGCGCGGTCGATATGAAGTGGATGGATCATATTGATGCGATGGAGCAATTGCGACAAGGCATTCATCTGCGGGCATATGGACAAATCGATCCGCTTCGCGAATATCAAATGGAAGGCTATGCGATGTTTGACGCCATGATTGCTTCCATTGAAGAAGAAGTGGCAAAATATATCATGAAAGCGGAAATCCACAGCAACCTTGAGCGCCAAGAAGTGGCGAAGGGAGAAGCCGTTCATCCAAAAGAAGATGAAGGGGAAGTGAAGCGCAAGCCGGTTCGCAAAGCGGTGGACATTGGCCGCAATGATCCGTGCATTTGCGGCAGCGGCAAGAAATATAAAAACTGCTGCGGGAAAAACGCGTAAATCAAAGTGAGGGGGGCAGCCTCTCGCTTTGATTTTGCCCTGTAACAGATAGGAAATATAGGGAGTAAACTAGTAATGAGGTGAACAGCGATGATTGATTTAGTGGAAGTAAAGCAAGACTTGGAGAAAATGGCTAAGCGATTAGCGGATATTAGGGGGTCTCTTTGACCTTGATGTGAAGGAGGCGCGCATTCGCGAACTGGAGGAGCAAATGGCTGCGCCCAATTTCTGGGATGATCAAAAGGAAGCGCAGACGGTGATTAGCGAGGCGAATGCACTGAAGGATCTCGTCGGCGCCTTTCATCAACTAGAAGAGCGGTTTGAAAATTTAGAGCTGACCTATGAGCTTGTCAAAGAAGAGCCGGATGAAGATTTGCAGCAGGAGCTTGTTGCCGAAGCGAAAAAGCTGACAAAGGATTTTAGCGAATTTGAGCTGCAGCTGTTGCTGAATGAGCCGTATGATAAAAACAATGCCATTTTGGAGCTTCATCCGGGCGCGGGCGGAACGGAGTCGCAAGACTGGGGCTCCATGCTGCTTCGCATGTATACAAGATGGGCAGAGAAAAAAGGTTTTAAAGTAGAAACGCTGGATTATTTACCTGGCGAGGAAGCCGGAATTAAAAGCGTCACTCTGTTAATTAAAGGACATAACGCTTACGGCTATTTAAAGGCGGAAAAAGGCGTGCACCGTTTAGTGCGCATTTCCCCATTTGATGCTTCGGGCCGCCGCCACACATCGTTTGTGTCCTGCGAAGTGATGCCGGAGTTTAACGACGATATTGAAATTGAGATTCGTTCGGAAGACATTAAGGTCGACACGTACCGTTCAAGCGGCGCCGGCGGCCAGCATGTCAATACGACCGACTCGGCCGTGCGCATCACCCACATTCCGACAGGGCTTGTGGTGACGTGCCAATCCGAGCGTTCGCAAATTAAAAACCGCGAAAAAGCGATGAATATGCTCAAAGCGAAGCTATATCAAAAGAAATTAGAGGAGCAGCAGGCGGAGCTGGCGGAAATTCGCGGCGAGCAAAAAGAAATCGGCTGGGGCAGCCAAATTCGTTCCTATGTGTTCCATCCTTATTCGCTTGTGAAAGACCACCGTACGAATACAGAGGTAGGAAACGTACAAGCGGTGATGGACGGCGAAATTGATGCGTTTATTGACGCATACTTGCGTGCCAAGCTGAAATAAAAACGAGGCTTGAAGAGGAGAGACCATCCTTCTTCAAGCCTTTTTGCGCTTGGATTTGGATAGCGGACCAGATCGCGGTTGCTTACGATTGACAACGACGACTGACTGCTCTTCAGTTGGAGAAATCGCGAACCTTTCTTTCTGTGGCCGATTGCTTCATCTTCAAGCCGTATTTTCGATAGATTGGCTTTTATTGCGCAAACTATAAGGAAGCGGATGCGAAGATATTCTTTAATCCTTTATTGCGTTATTGGGCTGTCATTTACGAACGAAAATAGGCGTGCTATACTCTCATGGGGGGTTTTGAAGATGATGAAACAAGCAAAACGAATCGGTCAACGATTGCATCCTGCTGTTGCCATGATCGGTGAATATGTATACATTCTTATCGGTTCAGCGATCGTTGCGATCGCGTTTAATCTGTTTTTGCTGCCAAATCGCGTGGCTTCTGGAGGTGTCAGCGGCATTAGCACCATTTTGCATGCGACGTTTGGCTGGCAGCCTGCTTATGTGCAATGGGCGTTTAATATCCCGCTATTTATTGCCGGGGTTGTGTTTTTAGGACGGCAATTTGGCGTGAAAACGCTCGTGGGAACGGTCTTTTTGCCGCTCGTTGTCTATTTGACGAAAGATGTCGAACCGGCCACTCACGATCCGTTGCTTGGCTCTTTATTCGGAGGCATTGGTGTCGGTGTCGGTTTGGGATTGGTGTTTCGTGGCAAAGCGTCGACAGGTGGAACCGATTTAGCCGCGCAAATTATTCATAAATTTACAGGTCTTTCCCTCGGTACATGCGTCATTCTGATCGACGGCTTGATTGTGTTGACAGCCGCCATTGTCTTTGATATTGAACGCGCGTTATATGCACTGATTGGTTTATTTGTTACAAGCAAAACGATTGATATCGTCCAAATCGGCTTTGGCTATTCCAAAATGGCGATGATTATCACGAATAAAGAAGAGGAAGTGCGGGCGGCTATTCTACATAAAATTAACCGCGGAGTGACGAAAATGTCCGGGTACGGCGGATATACAGAGCATGAGCGCCCTATTCTTATGTGCGTTGTTGAACAAACAGAATTCACGAAATTGAAACAATTAGTGAAAACCATTGATCCATCGGCGTTTGTCGTCATTATGGACGCGACCGAGGTGCTTGGCGAAGGATTCAAACGTGCGTAAGCGGCTGGAAAATCGGTTATAATAAGGCTGTCTGCAATTTGTTAGAGGGGGAGTTCGTCAATGAAAAAGAAATTAACCGTCTTATTGCTGGGCATGTCGTTCATGTTAGCTGCTTGTGGCGGGGGAAACGAAGCAACAGATAACAAAGATACACAGAACCAAGGATCCACCGCGTCAGCCGCAGAGGAGATTTTTAAACAAAACTGTGCAAGCTGTCATGGCGCTAACTTAGAAGGAGCAGTGGGGCCTAATTTACAAAAAGTGGGGAGTAAATATTCCCAAGACGAAATTAAGCAAATTATCGAAAAAGGTCAAGGCGGCATGCCTGGCGGCATTATTCAAGGGGACGACGCCGACAAAGTGGCCGAATGGCTCGCATCCAAAAAATAAAAAGAAAAGCAATCCGGCAGGCCTGCCGGATTGCTTTTTGTTTTAAACGTCACGGTTTTGAAACATAAATGTAAACAAAAAAGGAAGAGGGTCGTGTTATAATAGGTTTTGTGGAATTTTGTATAAATAGCGCGAGACCGCTCGAATAGTGGCATCATGGGCGATGACTCTATAAAAATAAGGTGATTAAAATGATTGAAATGAAAGATGTATATAAGACCTATCCAAACGGCGTCATTGCGCTAAATGGAATTAATGTCCGCATTAAGCAGGGGGAGTTTGTTTATGTCGTTGGTCCGAGCGGTGCTGGAAAGTCGACATTTATTAAAATGATGTACCGCGAGGAAAAGCCGACAAGCGGTTCGATTATGATTAACGGCGTCAACCTTGCTCATTTGAAGGACAACAAAGTGCCGATTTTGCGGCGGAATATTGGCGTGGTATTCCAGGACTTTAAATTGCTCCCTAAGCTAACGGTATATGAGAATGTAGCGTTTGCTTTGGAAGTAATTGAAGAATCGCCGAGACTGATTAAAAAGAAAGTAATGGAAGTATTGGATTTGGTCGGCTTAAAGCATAAAGCGCGGTTTTATCCCGATGAGCTTTCTGGCGGCGAGCAGCAGCGCGTGTCCATTGCGCGTTCGATTGTCAATTCGCCAAAGATTGTGATTGCGGACGAGCCGACAGGAAATTTGGATCCTGACAATTCTTGGGGAATTATGGAGATTTTCGAGACGATTAATGATCGTGGCACGACGATTGTGATGGCTACGCATAACCGTGAAATTGTCAATACGATTAAAAAGCGTGTCATTGCGATTGAAAGTGGAAAAATTGTCCGCGATGAGGCGAGGGGAGAGTATGGCTATGAGGTTTAATACCCTTCGGCGTCACATGCGGGAAAGCTTTAAAAGCATCGGACGCAACGGCTGGATGACGTTTGCCTCCATTAGTGCCGTCACGGTTACGCTTTTGCTTGTTGGCGTGTTTCTTGTCATCATGTTTAACATGAACCATTTTGCCAGCAAGATTGAAAATGATGTCGAGATTCGCGTCTATATCGATTTGACGGCGACAGAGCAAGATAAGCAGGCGTTAAAGGCGCAAATTGAGGCGGTTCCAGAGGTAAAAGAGGTGGAGTATTCCTCCAAAGAGCAGGAGTTGAAAAATCTTATTAAGAGCTTTGGTGAGGAGGGCTCGTCGTTCCGTTTGTTTGAACAAGATAACCCGCTGAGCGATGTTTATGTCGTGAAGGCGAAACAACCGGAAGATACGGTGAAAGCAGCAAAGAAAATTGAAACGTTTAAGTCTGTACATAAAGTGAAGTACGGGCAAGGTCAAGTGGAGAAATTGTTTAAAACTCTTGGCATTGCAAGGAATATTGGCTTAGGTTTAATTATTGGGTTGCTCTTTACGGCGATGTTTTTAATCTCCAATACGATTAAAATTACCATTTTTGCGCGTCGCCGTGAAATTGAGATTATGAGATTAGTAGGAGCCACGAACGGATTTATTCGCTGGCCATTTTTCCTTGAAGGGCTATGGCTCGGTGTAATGGGAGCGATTATTCCGATCGTGTTGATTTCGCTTGTTTACTATAACATTTATGAGTTTGCCAATCCGAAACTAACGGTTCCGTTTTTGCAGCTCCTTCCGTTTCATCCATTTATGTGGAAGATTAGCATTGTTTTGCTCATGCTGGGCGGATGTATTGGCGTGTGGGGAAGCATGATGTCTGTGCGCAGATTTTTAAAAGTTTAGTAGATCATAGAGGAGAAAGGGGAACGAAGTCGTGAAGCAAAAGGTGCTTTCATTAGCAGCAGCGGCCGTCATTGGCGCATCCAGTTTTTCTCCGTACTTAGTCGGTGCGGTAAGCAATCAGGAGATTCAACAAAAGCGCAATGCAATTAACAACATTCAATCAAAGCAATCGTCGATTCAAAACCAGATGAGCCAAGCCGATCAGGATATTACTCGCTTGCAATCCCAGCAGGAGAAACTGGCGGCAGAAATCAAAAAGCTTGATATGGCCGTATCAGAAACAAGCGGAAAAATTCGCGATCTATCTGCCACGATTGAAGATACGAAACAAGATATTCAAGTTTTGCAGCGGGAAATCGCAGAGGTGAAAGAGCGTATCGAAAAGCGGAATGAGCTGTTAAAGGAACGAGTCCGTTCTTTACAGCAAAGCGGCGGATTGGTCAGCTATCTTGATGTGCTGCTAGGGGCGCAAAGCTTTGGCGATTTTATCGATCGCATTAGCGCGGTAACAACCATCTTTGAAGCGGACAAGCAAATTATCGCAGAGCAGGAAGCGGATAAAAAGCTGAAGGAAGGCAAAGAAAATGAGTTGACGACTAAGCTTGCGTCGCTGCAAAGTGATTTGCAGAAACTTCAGCAGCTCAAACAACAGCTGAGCCAACAAATTAAGGAGAAAGACCAATTGATGGCACAGCTTGAGAAACAAGAGCAAGATGTTCACGAGAAAAAATTGGCGCTAGCGGAAGAACAAGAGGTGCTGAAAAAGCAAGAAGCAGCGATGAAGGCACAGCTTCAGCAGCTGTTGATCCAACAGCAGCAACAAGCCGCAAAAGCAAAATCAACGGCATCACAAACATCTAGTTCTTCAGGCTCGTCCTATGTTTCGGGCGGAGGAAGCGCAGGGGTGCCGGCTGTGACAAGCGGAGCGTTTATGAGACCGGCCAATGGCCCAGTTACGTCCGGCTTTGGCAGACGCGGCGGCGAGTTTCATGCTGGTGTCGATATTGGCAAGCGCGCGGCTGAAGTGCCTGTTGTGGCAGCAGCAGACGGATATGTATTTCGTTCCTATTATTCACAAAGCTACGGAAACGTTGTATTTATTACGCATGTCATTAATGGACAAGTGTATACGACCGTATACGCTCACTTAGAATCCCGTTTGGCTCATGAAGGACAAACGGTCAAAAAGGGCCAAATCATCGGGTATATGGGGAACACAGGCTGGTCAGAAGGAGCGCATCTTCATTTCGAATTGCACCGCGGTCCGTGGAATGCAGCGAAATCCAATGCTGTGAACCCACTAAGTTATGTTAATTTCTAAAATCTAAAATTTAAAAAAGCAGCATCAACATGCACAACTTGTCTGGATAGCCCTTTCAGCAAGTTGTGCATTTTTTATGAAGGGAGGATGACATGGCAAGGTTTCTGTATGAATGGTTCAATTGAATCAGTCCTTTTTTACTTATGAAACAGGATCATTGAATATCATTTGAGATTGTTTTAACATACCTATCAAGAAGTCTCCTACTTCTTCATTTGCGAGGGAGATACTAGCACCACGGCATAGAGAGGTAACTTGAGATGCGAAATATGGGGTTTTGCCTGGTTGATAATGGAACGATTCTTTGGGATTAGGCAGGTGAGTTTACTTCAGAAAGGGAAAAGAGTAAAATAAAGACGGACATGGCTTTTATATGGAATATTTTAGAATTTTATAGAGATTCGGTTTTGTCTCTTGCTATAACCGGATTCCGTTTTTCAGTAGACCGCACAGCATGAAACGGCAGATCTCTGATCAGGTGCCGATGATCTCCCGATGCTTCCATCTCTGTATGATGTCACATTGGCTCAGCAGCTTTGTCTTTCCGCTTGATTTGAAAAAACACTTTGATGATCGAATACTTCTTCGCTGAACGTTCTTTGCTTGTATGTTCTTATCATGATGGGGGCAAAATAAAAGTGTATGCTTTTGATTGGGCATATGCGATGATCGTTAAGTGAGCCAGCTCCTCAAGCAAGGAGTGTCACATATACTTGTGCAGGAAAGATCTAGCGATTGTTATCAATGGCTCAAAACACGCTTGGCTTCTCTTTACAAACCTATTAAAATCAGTAGCCATACGCAGAAATGTTTGAAAAGCGTGTCTTTTCGTCAATGTGGGAGCCGATCGTGACTCATTTAGAGGAAACGGTTGCTTATTCTCATTCAACATGGACCAAATGGCCGCTAAATGAGAAAGGATGATCAGCGGCGGAGCGCAGCATTAAGGCGAATGGCCGGTTTCTATCGTTTGATGTAGGGATAAAATCAAAATAAATTTGAATCACATCTATTGACAAATAGATACTATTATATGATAATAAATATCGGATTATAATTATTATAATTTACATAAATAGCTTGGGTGACAAGCTATGAATCATTCCAACACTATTTTTAGGAGGTAGATGAAAGATGTCTTTAATCGGCAAAGAGGTACAACCATTCCAAGC
This sequence comes from Anoxybacillus sp. B2M1, assembly GCF_001634265.1. Lineage (NCBI taxonomy): Bacteria > Bacillati > Bacillota > Bacilli > Caryophanales > Anoxybacillaceae > Anoxybacillus > Anoxybacillus sp. B2M1. The sequence goes on from NZ_CP015435.1 coordinate 3,032,222, forward strand.
AAAAGCGTTCCATAACGGAGAGTTTATCGATGTGACAGAGCAAAACTTTAAAGGAAAATGGAGCGTTGTTTGCTTCTATCCAGCTGACTTTACATTCGTATGCCCTACAGAGCTTGAAGATTTACAAAATAACTACGCAACTTTAAAAGAGCTTGGTGTTGAAGTATATTCTGTTTCAACAGATACACATTTCACACATAAAGCATGGCATGATACATCTGAAACCATTAACAAAATCGAATACATTATGATTGGCGACCCTTCACAAAAACTATCTCGCATGTTTGATGTATTAGATGAAGAAGCAGGTCTTGCTCAACGCGGTACGTTCATTATTGATCCAGACGGTGTGATCCAAGCGGTTGAGATTAATGCTGACGGTATCGGCCGTGATGCAAGCACATTGATTAACAAAATTAAAGCTGCGCAATATGTTCGCAATAATCCTGGTGAAGTTTGCCCAGCTAAATGGCAAGAAGGATCAGCAACACTGAAACCAAGCCTTGATCTTGTAGGTAAAATTTAAGAGGGGATATCAACATGATATTGGATGCAGAAATAAAAGCACAGCTGGCCCAATATCTGCAATTGATGGAAGGAGACGTACTTCTTAAAGTCAGCGCGGGATCCGATAGCGTATCCCGCGATATGCTGGCTCTTGTGGATGAATTGGCCACCATGTCTCCTAAAATCAAAGTAGAGAACACACAGCTAGAGAGAACGCCAAGCTTTAGTGTGAATCGCATCGGCGAAGACACAGGGATCACATTTGCCGGCGTTCCATTGGGCCATGAGTTTACTTCATTGGTGTTGGCTCTACTCCAGACAAGTGGAAGACCTCCAAAAGTCGATCAGAAAGTAATTGAACGAATTAAAAACATAAAAGGCACCTATCATTTTGAATCTTATGTGAGCTTGACATGCCATAACTGCCCTGACGTTGTACAAGCCTTGAATTTAATGAGCATCCTGAATCCTGGCATTTCGCATACGATGATTGACGGTGCAGCGTTTAAGGATGAGGCAGAAAGCAAGGGGATTATGGCCGTTCCGACTGTATTCTTAAATGGAGAACTTTTTGGCAGCGGACGGATGTCGCTTGAAGAAATTCTTTCAAAGATAGGAAGCACTTTGGATGCCTCCGCTTTCGCTGAAAAAGAACCATTTGATGTGCTTGTTGTCGGTGGCGGTCCAGCTGGCGCAACGGCAGCGATTTATGCAGCGCGAAAAGGCATTCGCACGGGTATTGTAGCTGAACGCTTTGGGGGACAAATATTGGATACGTTGGGCATTGAGAACTTTATCAGTGTCAAATATACAGAAGGCCCTAAGCTTGCAGCGAGTCTTGAGGAGCATGTCAAACAGTATGATATCGATATCATGGATTCGCAGCGAGTGAAGCGCTTAGAAAAGAAAGATCTTATTGAAATCGAGCTTGAAAATGGCGCGGTTTTAAAAAGCAAGACAGTGGTTTTGGCAACAGGCGCTCGCTGGCGCAATCTTGGGGTGCCAGGTGAGGCTGAGTTCAAAAACAAAGGAGTGGCCTACTGCCCTCATTGCGACGGTCCGTTGTTTGAAGGAAAGCATGTGGCCGTTATTGGAGGCGGCAATTCCGGCGTAGAGGCAGCGATTGATCTTGCCGGTATTGTCAAGCATGTCACCGTCTTTGAATTTATGCCGGAATTAAAAGCTGATGCCGTTCTTCAAGAGCGCCTCTACAGTTTGCCTAATGTCACCGTTCTTAAGAACGTCCAAACAAAGGAAATTACCGGTACAGACCGAGTAAACGGCATTTCTTACATTGACCGCGAAACAGGTGAAGAGCATCACCTTGAATTACAAGGCGTATTCGTGCAGATTGGCCTTGTGCCAAATACCGATTGGTTAGAGGGAACTGTTGAGCGCAACCGCTTCGGCGAAATTATCGTCGATAAGCGAGGGGCTACGAACATCCCTGGCGTATTTGCGGCAGGCGACTGCACAGATAGTGCATATAAGCAGATCATTATTTCGATGGGATCAGGCGCGACCGCCGCTTTGGGCGCATTTGATTACCTCATTCGAAATTAATCAGTGATGTAGTGATGGTTACAGGTGATACGTAAACTCTTGGAAAGCCGCTTTCTGAATGGCATTGGAAAGCGGCTTTCTTTTTAATTTTAACATTCTTCAGTCGAGAAGTCTCCCACTTCTAAATCTTGCGAAGCTTGATGAAAGTGGGAGATGAATCGACTTCGGACAAGGACAGGCTTTTGCCTGTTCAATTGTCTGACCCTGTGGTAAAATAAACCTATGTCGTTCTTTCATAACTGGATATAGGAGGTTGCATGGAGAAAATAAAATGCGAAAACCAAGCGGATCCTTCCATGCGTAAAATATCCAAGGTACAAAAGAACTCCGAATTGTCGGACATCTAGGGTTGGAACGACCCGAAGTCACGCTCAGGGAGACGAAAGGCGGCTTTCGTCGTGGAACTGAGAAGCTCCCACTTCAAGCTTTAGCTAAGTGGTGAGTAGTTCACCAAAGCCTGCGGATCAAGTAAATCGCCTTTAAGAATTTGACGGCCAAAAGGTCTATTCCTCTCGATCTCCAAGAAGCACTTTCTAGATTAGCTCCCCGCCATGCATGATGGAGGAAATCGGCTTTCCTTATGCATAAAAATAGATGAATCTTTCCTCGCCATCCATTCGTATATATTCATAAAGTGAACTTGTATGTGAAATACAACTGAAAGATCCATGATTGGAAGAGAAAAGTTGATGAATCATGTTGTCTTCTATAAAAAAACTATACAGCATAACGTTTGACTGTATAGTTTTTGTAGGTACAATATGAATTAAAAGAATGAAAATCAATGAAAGGGGTGAATGTGTTGGGAAGTTGTTTAAAATTGGCGAGCTTGCGGAATTAGCAGGTGTATCGAAGCGGACGATTGATTATTATACACAGCTTGGCTTGCTTGAACCCCTTCGTTCGGAATCGAATTATCGTTATTACCCTGAAGAGAGTCTCGAATATTTGCGGCTGATCCATGTGTTAAAGAAACAAAATTTAACGCTGGAAGAAATCAAAGAACGCGTACAGACGATGAAGAATTTATCGTTTTCTGTAGAGGAAATTGCCAATAAGATTGAGCATCTTCAGGAGCAGATGAAGCAGATTCAAGAAGAAGTGTTGGAATTAAAACCGTTGCTGCAGCATCTCAATAAACAGCAGATGAAGCTGATGACCAAACCGTTAGCACAGCAAGGATATGGGTTGTTGCACGCATTAGCGATATTGCTTGGGGAGAACCCTTTTATTTAACCAACAAAAAAGGGTTGTATCCCTGAGGCCCCAGAGAGCATCATGCAGCAAAGCTTCCTATGAAGGCGGTACGGCAGGCCGGTTGAATAGATGTAAACACCATATGGCAGTAGGAGGGAAAATGATGTTATTTCATCCGATGGACATTTTTATCTTTTTAGCATTTGGATTGTCACTTTGGGCACAATTTAAAGTAAAAGGAACCTTCAACCAATGGGCGAAAGTGCCTGCGGGCTCTTCACTGACAGGAGCTGAAGTAGCAAGAAGAATTTTGGATTCTCAAGGCTTATATCATGTCCCCGTGGAGCCTGTGGCTGGCGCGTTGACAGATCATTATGATCCGTTATCCAAAACGGTTCGATTATCTGAGCCTGTTTATTATGGGCATTCGATTGCGGCTTTATCGGTGGCCGCTCATGAAGTCGGGCATGCTATTCAGCATCAGCAATCATACGGTGCGTTAGTTTGGCGTCATCGCATGTTTCCGCTGGTGAATTTTTCGTCCGGGATCGCTCCTTTTCTTTTATTGCTTGGATTTTTGCTTCATCAAACATCGCTTATTGGATTTGGGATCATCCTCTTCTCCGCGGCTGTAGCATTCCAGCTAATCACGCTGCCGGTAGAGTTTAATGCAAGCTCCCGCGCCAAACAATTGCTTCTTGCGCAAGGAATGATTGTTCATCAGGAAGAGCGAGGCGTGAAAAAAGTATTAAACGCTGCAGCGCTTACTTACGTAGCGGCTGCTTTGATCTCTGTTTTAGAGTTAATGAAGTTTGTCATGATTTTCTTTCAAGGAAATAATGAAGAATAAAGCTTATGGATTCAATGGACAGGAGGTGGGTTCTCTAGCTGCCTTCAGCTGGAGAGTTTAATTGGAAATAGTGAATTTATTGATGGTTGCCGTTTTAATTGCTTTAACGGCATTCTTTGTCGCCTCGGAGTTTGCGATTGTCAAAGTGCGCAGCACACGTATTGATCAGCTTGTAGCGGAAGGAAATAGGAGCGCGATCGCCGCAAAGCGCGTTATCAGCAATTTGGATGAATACTTGTCAGCCTGCCAGCTTGGCATCACCATTACCGCGTTAGGTCTCGGCTGGCTGGGCGAACCCACCGTCATGCATTTGCTTCATCCTTTGTTTGAAGAGATGCATATAAACGAATCGGTAGCTTCTATCCTTTCTTTTGTCATCGCCTTCTCCACCATTACATTTTTACACGTTGTGGTTGGTGAGTTAGCGCCTAAAACGCTGGCGATCCAAAAAGCCGAGACGATTACGCTGCTATGCTCCAAACCGTTAATTTTTTTCTACAAAGTGATGTACCCGTTTATTTGGGCGCTAAACGGATCCGCGCGGATGGTTACAGGGTTATTTGGCTTAAAGCCTGTGTCTGAGCATGAGGTAGCTCATTCTGAAGAGGAATTGCGGCTGATTTTATCAGAAAGCTATAAAAGCGGCGAGATTAATCCGTCTGAATATAAGTATGTCAATAACATTTTTGAGTTCGACAATCGCATTGCCAAAGAAATCATGGTGCCCCGCACAGAGATTGTTGCCTTTGATATAAACGATTCCATCATCGATCATTTTGAAATTATGAAGCAAGAAAAATATACACGCTATCCCGTGATGGACGGCGATAAGGACCATATTGTCGGCATGGTGAATATTAAAGAAATTTTAACGGATTGTATTCACAATCCTCAAGCCGCGGAAAAAAAGATCGATGACTATATTCGTCCGATCATCCAAGTGATTGAGTCCATTCCGATTCATGATTTGCTCGTTAAAATGCAGCGTGAACGGGTTCATATGGCCATTCTCATTGATGAATATGGCGGGACAGCGGGCCTTGTCACCGTTGAAGATATACTGGAAGAAATTGTAGGGGAGATCCAAGATGAGTTTGATGCCGATGAAGTCCCGAGAATTCGCAAAGTGAATGAACATACGATGATTGTGGAAGGAAAAGTGTTGATTGAAGATGTCAATGATTTGCTTGGAACACATATAGATGACACGGATGTGGATACGATTGGCGGCTGGATGTTAACAGAGAAATTTGATATTCAGCAAGGGAATACGTTGGCATTCGATGGTCATGAGTTTAAGGTTTTACAAATGGAGGGCCACAATATCCGATTAATTGAAATCAAGAAACTTGTGAAATCTTCTGCACGAACGGTGCGGGAGACAGTGGTTGAATGACCATGAATCAAGTGAAAAAGAAACGGCAGTTGGTGATCAAGCTGCCGTTTCTTTTTGGATCATGGGATAGGGCACATGAAGAGGCAGAGTCGCATACAGGAATATAAAACATGATGTGAAGCGACACATAGCGGAAAAAGCGGCAGACTCAGCCTTTATTCAAAGATAGATAAGCTTCTTCACATGGGCGGATTTTTTCTTGTCCAGCCGCATATGGTAGTAAAGAGAAAAAAGAAAGGATTCGCGGTAAGGAATAAGGAGAGATCGGGGATGGACTCATTGGGATGGTTTGGATTTTCCGCTTCCGCACTTGGAATGCTCATAGGTGGAGCGGTTGCTTGGTTGTTTTGCGGCTGGCATAAAGGAACGCCTATTATTTTTTCATTGTCGAGTGGCATGATTTTGGGACTTGCGGTAGTGGAAATTTTGCCGGAAAGTATGGCGGTAGGAGGTTGGCTGCTTACTGTGATTGGATTAGCCGCAGGTTATGGGATTTATCATCACTTAGAAAGCATGTGGCATCGAGTGGTTGTCGTAACGAACAGGAAAAACCATGATGCATGGATTCATTCGGGAGTATATCTTCTTTTTAGCATTGCTATACATAATCTTCCCACAGGGATCGCCTTAGGAGTCAATGCCCATTCCCCGTTGGCCGAGCAGCTGGGGCTGGCCATGATTTTTCATAATATTCCCGAAGGGCTGGCGGTTTTTACCCCGTTGCTGATGGCGGGAATGGGGATGATGGGAGTGGTCATTGGAGCGATCGCCGTGTCGATTCCGGTTGGGATTGGAGCGCTGCTTGGCAGCCTTTATGGCGCGGATATTTCTGGGCTGTCCGCCGTGATGACAACCATAGCGGTGGGGATCATGCTGACAGTTGCTGCAAAGGAAATGTTGGGAATGGCTTTAAAGGAAACAAAGGTGATCCATTGTCTGTTGCTTTCTATGCTTGGTTTTTTGTCTGTTTGGTGTTTCTTAATTTTTCTCTAGGATAATGAATAAGGGAAAGAGAAAACGAAAAAAAATGAAAAAAGGATAGACGAAATCATAAAGATAGAATATAATACATATGAGCATATGTTCATATGTAATAAAAAGGGGGCTCTAACAAATTGGACAAAAAAGATCATGCTTTTTTAGCTGATGAAACGGTAGAACATGTATCGTTAATCTTTAAAGCGTTGGCAGACCCGACACGAATAAAGCTCCTTTACTTGTTATCTCAAGAAGAATGTTCTGTTAATCATATGGCGGAAGTGTTGGAATTATCTCAATCCGCCGTCTCTCATCAGCTGAGTTTGCTCCGAAACTTGCGGCTCGTGAAATACCGACGCGAAGGAAAAACGTTATTTTATTCTTGCGATGACGAACATGTTATTTCGCTATTAAAACAGGCGATCGACCATTCAGAGCACCATTAATAAGGAGGTATGTAACAATGCATCACCATCACCATCATCATGATCATCATCATCATGGCCATCATCACGGACACCACCATCATGATTTAGGAAGGGAAGGAAATAAAAAAGGGCTGATTGTGGCTCTTTCCATTACGGCCGGCATCATGATTCTCGAGTTTTTAGGAGGATTATGGACGAACAGTCTCGCTCTTTTGTCCGATTCCGGCCATATGCTGAGCGATGCCAGTTCGCTGCTTCTTAGCCTTATTGCGATCTGGTTTGCTGCCAGGCCTGCATCCCCCAATAAAACGTATGGTTTTTACCGGTTTGAAATTTTAGCGGCTTTGTTTAATGGCGTTACGTTGTTTATTATCGCTGGATTTATTATTTGGGAAGCCATTGGGCGTTTTTATCATCCGCCGACGGTTTCCAGCGGTTCTATGATGCTGATTGCTTTGATCGGTTTGATAGCGAATTTATTAAGTGCTTGGGCGTTAATGAGAAAAGGGGATGTGAAGCATAATGTGAATTTGCGCAGCGCCTACCTGCATGTGCTGGGCGATGCGCTAGGATCTGTAGGAGCGATCATTGCTGGATTGGTCATGTGGGCTTTTGGCTGGTATATAGCTGATCCAATCATTTCTGTGCTTGTTGCGCTCCTCATCTTGAGAGGGGCATGGGGAGTGATTAAGCATACGGTTCATATTCTGATGGAGGGCACGCCGATTACGATTGACCAGCACGAGGTGAAAAAAGCGCTTGAAAGCATTGAGGGAGTGATCAATGTCCATGATCTCCATATTTGGACGATTACATCCGGGCTGGACTCTTTAAGCTGCCATATGCTGATTGAAGACCGTCAGGACAGCCAAAAAATTTTGCAGGCGGCGATTCATTTGATTGAAGAAAAATTTAAAATCCTCCATACAACCATCCAAATTGAAACCTCGCAAATTGATCATGGAGAAATGAGAGTGTAGTGATCGACTTTCTTTTCGCTGTATAGACACCATTTCTGATGGAACAGATGATCCTTGGAAAGCCGACAGAAATCCGGATGATACCGCTCATCCATCTATGGATCTATGCGGAAGCTTGTTGTTTAGACAGCGGATGACTGAAAAACGACAGATCATAAAATTATGGATCATTAGGCGGCTTTTCTGATGAAGGCCGCCTTCTCTCCACTTTTTTAAGTACAGATGGAAGATGAAACATGATCGCCTATTCAAAAGCAGAATCTCATTTTTTCGACGGTCGTCCATCCGGCGAAATCCCCAATCACCTACTCTTTGGAATGTTGCCGCATCACGTGTATATCGTCAAGTGGAACCAATATCATATCAGTTGAGAAAATAACAGCAAACGTGTAAACTGAATATTGCGCAGATGTAATCATAAGCTGTACAAGCTGTTCATATAATGATGATAAAGGGCATCGCACGGCACGTTGTGTGGTGCCTTTCCTTGCATGGTGTAGTGTGGATAGAGGAGGAGAAAACGATGAAGAAGCAAACGACAGCAGTGCTTATGGCTTTATCGATGTTGGTCGGAGCTGGGGGAACCTATGCTGGTATACAGCTAACGGATCGTCATGAAAGTAGCAACCTGTCCGTCCAATCGGAGCAAGCCACAAAGGAAACGGCAAAAAATGAGCAGGAAGAGCTCAAAAAAATCCAACAAGCTTATGAGCTCATTAAAAGCCGTTATGTGCAAAAGGTGGATGACCAAAAACTAATCGAAGGCGCAATTCAAGGGATGATCGGCACACTGAAGGATCCATATTCTGTATACATGGATGAAGAAACGGCTGAGCAATTTAATGAGTCCCTTGATTCCTCGTTTGAAGGAATTGGCGCAGAAGTAAGCATGGTGGACGGAAAAGTGACGATTGTCGCTCCATTTAAAAACTCTCCAGCCGAAAAAGCGGGGCTGAAGCCAAACGATCAGATCGTGAAGGTGAACGGGAAAAGTCTGGAAGGACTTGATTTATATGAAGCGGTCTTAAAAATTCGCGGCAAAAAGGGAACGACGGTTCATTTGGACATTCTTCGCCCAGGGATGAAGGATCCAATTCGAGTCAACGTCGTACGCGATGAAATCCCAATTGAAACGGTCTACGATTCGCTCAAAACGTATAATGGCAAAAAAGTAGGATATTTAGAGATTACTTCATTCTCAGAAAATACAGCTCAAGATTTTAAAAAGAAATTAGAGAAATTAGAATCGGAAAAAATGGATGGATTGGTCATCGATGTGCGCGGTAATCCGGGAGGCTACTTGCAAAGCGTAGAGGATATTTTAAAGCAGTTTATTCCGAAGGGCAAACCATATATCCAAATTGAGGACCGCAATGGCCGCAAGCAAAAATTTTACTCCAATTTGACGGAGAAAAAGCCGTACCCGATTGTTGTGCTGATCGATAAAGGTAGCGCCTCAGCGTCGGAAATTTTAGCAGGTGCCATGAAAGAAGCCGGCGGTTATAAGCTGGTGGGGGAAACATCGTTTGGAAAAGGCACGGTGCAGCAGGCCATCCCGATGGGCGACGGCAGCAACTTAAAACTTACGCTTTATAAATGGTTGACTCCTGATGGAAATTGGATTCATAAAAAAGGAGTTAAGCCGGATGTGACTGTGGAGCAGCCGGAATACTTCCATGCCAGCCCGATTCATATTGATAAAGCCCTCCAATACAACATGAATAGTGAGCAAATTAAAAACGCCCAGCAAATGCTCAAAGGACTCGGTTTTGATCCGGGGCGTGAGGATGGATATTTCAGCGAGGAAACAGTAGAGGCCGTCAAGTCATTCCAACAAGAAAATAAAATTCCAGCTACAGGAAGCATTGACAAGCAAACAGCTGAATTGCTTGAAACGAAAGTGCTGGAAGCGGTCCGTGATGATAAAAATGACAAACAGTTAAAAGAAGCGATGAAAGTGTTATTCCAATAATACAAAGGGAACGGTTCGAAGCCGAATCGTTCCCTTTTCATTTGATGAAGACGAGACGTTTTTGTCCAAGGTAATTGAAGATGGTATAAAGCGCTGTGCCGAATAAAATGGCCATATCATCGGTATACTGGGCGGGCAGAAGGGAAACCGTGCCCATCGTCCAGTGAGCCAGTTGTTTGCCTAGACGATAAGCAAAGAAGTAGCATACCATAATCACAAGTGCAAAACGAAAAGCGCTGCTGCCGATGGGCGCATGGCTGCGAAATGTAAACAAACGATTTAAGCAGTAGCTGACGATAGCGCCAATCGTGTTGCCGATCAACGTGGCCCCCCAATAGGAAACATGAGCGAGATGAAGCAGCGTATACATGACAGACAATCCGACAGCGGTATTAATCAACCCGACAAGCAAGAAGCGGAAGAACGAATGATTCATAGATGGATCCGCTCTTTCTGGTTTGTTTTCATTCGCAGAGAATATAAATTTTCTTCAATGGTAAACCGCGGTCTTCTTTTGACTTCTTGATAGATTTTTCCAATGTATTCTCCAATGAAACCGACGCTCATTAATAAAAGCCCTCCAATCAGCCAAATTGAGATCATAATGGATGTCCATCCTGATTCGGCATATCCCAGCAGCTTGACGATGAAAGCATAGAGACCAGCGATGCTGCTAAGAAGAAAAGAAAGAAAGCCGACAAATGTAATGAAGCGAATCGGCACGACACTAAACGAAGTCACTCCATCCAAGGCGAAAGCCAGCATTTTTTTCAATGGATATTTCGATTCTCCAGCAAAGCGTTCTTTTCGATCATAAAGCACTTGAGTCGAACGGAACCCCAGCAGCGGAACGATGCCGCGCAGAAATAGATTGGCTTCGTCATAACGGCTGAGCTCTTGCAGCGCCCGCCGGCTCATTAAGCGGAAATCAGCATGATTATAGATCAGAGCGATGCCCACTTTTTGCATCAATCGGTAAAAGCCTTGTGCGGTTGCCCGTTTGAACCATGTATCCGTGCTGCGGCTACGGCGCACACCGTATACAATATCAAAGCCTTCCCAATATTTTATAATAAATTCACGGATGGCCTGGATATCGTCTTGCAAATCAGCATCAATGGAAATAACGCAGTCCGAATACTCCATGGCCGCTTGAAGTCCAGCTAACAGTGCGCGTTGATGTCCAAAATTGCGCGATAGCTTAATTCCGGTGATCAGCGGATTTTTTTCGCTTTCCTCCAAGATAAGCTCCCATGTTCGGTCACGGCTGCCATCGTCGACAAACAATAGCTTGCTTTCAGAGGCAATCAGCTTCTCTTCTTGCAGCTGCTGCAATACACCGGTTAGCTGTTTAGCTGTTTCTAAAAATACTTCTTCTTCGTTATAGCACGGTACCACAATGGTTAACACAGGCGTTTCCATTTCGTCTCTCCTCCTTTATTCCACTTCGTATAAATAGATTTTCCAAACAGATTGGGAGTCTTCAAATGCTTTAAGCAGGCGCAGATGATTTTCTTTGGCATTCATAATAGGAACGGATGAAAAGAGATAGCGTCCGCCCATTTTCTTAAATACGTCTGTATGAAGTTCTAAATGGTAAATTTTCTTATGGGATGTTTTGCGAAAGCCATAATGCTTTCCAAGCTCCGCTGAGAAAATGTAGACACGATTGCCCCAATGATCGAAATAATCTTTTAGCTCTGGGTTCTTATCCAGCTCTTTCGCGATGATTTTGCGAAAAGAGTGTTTATACGACAGTGGGTAAAAATTATTGTACGTATCCAATGTATAAAAGCCGTTATATTGCGCAATGGCCGGATGCAGGCCGATGCTGGCGACACGATAGGAGCTTGGCGGTTTTCCGATGTATTCTTTGATCTCATGAAATAAATGCTCTGCATAAAATTCTTTAAATGACGGTGTGCCGCTGATACGGTAGCGAATTTCTTCATTGAATCCCCCTAGCAACAGCGTTTGCAAAAGGATGGCGGCCATAGCCACCTGCTTCCAGCTTCTATTTCGGCGCCATAGTATTTGCAAGGCTAAAGCAAAGTCTAAATAAATGACCAAAGGCCGCAAAAAATGGAAACGAGCGAAATTAAAGGTGTTCAGCAACGCAAATCGTTCTTTGAGCGGCTGCCAGCCTTTATAAAACCAAAAGGCGTACCAAACGGATAAAACAAAGTTTAGAATGAATAAAAACAAAAAACGTCTTTCGAGCTCCCCTTTCTTTGCTCTTAGGATGAAAGCAAAGGCAAGGAACAGAATGGGCTGAATGATAAAAGTATGCACGGTCATCACATGGGTATGACCAAGAAAATAGTTTTTAAAGACAAGATGGATCGTATGCCAAAATCCAAGCTTTGAGGACACAAATTCGTTTCGGCTAGTCGGCTCATGGCTAAAAAGCAACGAATAGACAAGGCGGTATTCGATGGCCAAGAATAGGCTTGTCATGAACACGATACTGCCGAGAAACGGAATATTCCATTGTTTTTTGCCAATCGCATCACGAAGCCAAAGAAGCCCCATCGCCGTTAAGAAAAAGAAAAAGCCGAGCACAAAGCTTGCATAGAACGGAAGAAGGGCAAGGGTGGCCCATTCCTTCCAGGACGCTTGACGGTTTCGGATCGACAGAAAAGCCCAAAGTGCCAGTGGCATGCCGAGGGTGCTAAGCATTCCCGACGGCCAGAAAGGAGTCAAAGCGAAGGTGAGCGCTGCTCCGACGCGAATAAGATAAGCTTCTTTTTCCCTAAGAAAATGCCGCTTTAATAAAAGATACATCCCCAGAAAAGCGAAGCCGCGCGTAATGGTCTGGCTGACGGCATACGCTACCATGGACGGAAGCAACGCGTGAAGCCAAACGATGCCGCTAAATTCGGTGCCATAGGCATTGCGCGGCAGTCTGTTAATGACTTGCGGAATCGTCGCGTTGATGGATCCAAATAGTTCTCCGCTTCGTACAAGCACCTTGTACCAAGCGATATTGGAATCTAAATTATCATGAACGCGAATATGGGCATTTTCTCCTAAAATATAAAGCGGAGAAAGATAAAGAATGATAAGAAAAATGGCGATCCATATGGCGATCCGTTCTCGTTTTTCCACAATCGAATGCTCTTGCATGGACCATCTCTGCTCCTTTCTTGCTGATGATTCATGTAATGGAATATCAATATTTCTCGCGCCTGATACCGCCAATGACGGCTGGAAGATGCAAGAATTTCTGTTTCGTTACGCATCATGCCAAAAAAACGGTCATGGCGATCCCGTTTGCCGATGGCCGAAACATAGAATCTGCCCCTTACATTTTGATTTTCTTGGCGGCGGCATTCATTATAAACAAATAGAATTAAAAAAACATAAGAAATGGATAAAAAAAGGAGAAGGAAAAATAGAGTTCCATTCATTAAAGTAATGAGGAATGAAAAGAGTGAATGCCCAGTCCAAATCAATAGGGGACGGGAAGGACGAGAAACGGCTATTGGCTGATGTCTGAAGGAGAGAGGTAGAGGAGTTGAATGGATGTTTAAGAACTAGAGAATAGGTACGTCGTTTCGCAGGCGATGTGTGATTCGAAATAAAAAAAGAAAATGCAGGAATTTGATTCGATAAATGAAATAATAGGGAGAGGGCTCAGGAGCATGATCGCTTGTCCGGAAAGGCAAAAAGCTTTCCGGACTTGGTGGCATGCTTAGATTCCTGTCACCGTTTTTCGAATGGAACCGCTAAATGCTTGGAATAAAAAATATAATCAAAACAACTAATAGGGAAGCGACAAGCCATGTCATCATTAATTTTTTTTCGACTGGAATATTGTTCGCAGCTAATTGATGGATAACAGATAATATAAAAAGGTTTATGAAATAAAGAAAATAAAAAATGATGATGTATAAGAGCCAAATCTGGTTTTGAATAAGCTGGGACCAAGAAGTTGTAGAAAATAAAACGACAAAAGCAAAAAACGAAGCAATGAGTAAGCATAAAATGATAATATGCATTTTATTCCAAATTTTATGCTTCATAAAATGATGATTTTGCCTTGCATAATTGTACAATAACAAATTATCAGCGAACAAAATAATCATGATCATGATGATAACAAACATTTTCCTCAAAATAATGTTGTCAATGGATAATAATGAATTACTTTTTATCATAAACATATGGAGTATAACGGCAAGAATCAGTAAGCCGCCTAGTGTCAGTATTTGATGAAGCCAGTATTTTTTCATATCTATTCCCCCTTTGCTTCTTTATAAAATTCTATTACGGATTGATAGGTTGTTGAAAATGGCTTCAATCCTAAATCTAAAGCTTCTATATCTGCAAGTAAATCGATGCCTCGATTATTAAGAAGGATGAGATAGCTTTTATCTTGTGATTCACGTAATTGGGCTAAGGTTTTAGATGGTAAATAAATAAAAGTAGGCTCATTTTTTTTCACTTTGATCTTATGATCTACTATGGATAGATTCCCTTTCTCATCCAACAGTAGAATGTCAACTTCAGTAGTATATGGCACAGAATGTAGTTTAAGTCCGTATATTGGAGTTTTAGCCAGCAATTTATCTCCCTTTATTATAAATTCTACTTCTTGATCATTGTTGCTTATCCAAGTAGGATTTGGAAAATAACTGTTTGCTTCATGAAGACTGGAATCAAAGTGGAAAGACTGCTTTGTCAACATATCTTCTTCTATATTCATTTCATCATCCGATACAAAATAACGAATTAGACTCAAATTTCCTCCATTATACCGATCCGCAGGGGCTGTATGATCAAGAGGAAAGAAAATTAATTCATTTATGCCTTCTCTATCCCATTTAATATCTACACTAATTTCAATTGAAGATCGAGGGTTAACATGATACGTAATAAAGCGTTCCCACTTCTTGCTGTTCTTCTTTTTCACTTTTGCTATTTTATTTCCTTGAATAAAAAAACCTTGAATGTTCATATTACCGTCTGTATTATTTTCTAATATAACTTTTCCAGAAATAACAGACTTATTTTTTGGTAATTTTATATATTTAAATTTTTCGTTTTTGATATTTTTATAGTCCATATAATTAGAGTCAGGAATAAATGCCTTCACTTGAGTGAACGCAACTGAGGATTCCACTGTGTTACCAGAAGATTTTAACAGGCTGAACTCATTGCTGATTCTTACATCTGGATCACTCAGATTATTATTAGTTGAACAACTTGCTATGATTGAAAATAAAACAAACGATAAAACTAATTTTTTCTGCATTGTCAATTGAATACCCCCTCAACTCTGTTATTTGTGTAAAGCAAGATGTAACCCAAAGCTGGCCAACTCTCTATTTCTTTTAAAAATGAGTATAATAATCGACGGATAAATAGAAATGCCTGTATTTTATATTAGTCTTTTATGTGGGGGCTCACATGCATGGTTTTATAGATTATTTTATAAAAATTCGCAACGAAAATGGCAAGTGAGGCTATGTAAATGTATTTACATAGCCTCACTTGCTGGGTTATAGAGTTAGTTTGAATATTTAATAACTTCCAGAATCATAGGTTCTGGCCTCATAGAGAATACCTGAATCTGTTGCCGTATGAATAGTTAATCCTTCAAAAGATTGACTACCGGATGGATTTGAAGTTGAAACTTGTGACGTGGCTGTTAATTTTCCAATAGCGGTACCCTTAGATCCTGTAATATAAGACATACCGCTTATTCGTAAAGAGGTTGTGGCGCTTACAACAGTCAACCATACTTTTCCTGTCGTTTTCCCTGTACTTGTTACCTTTGTGGAATCAGCAGAAAGAGCAGTTGACCCTTTTGCTAGATCCCCCCATGATGCTACCGAAAAACTTTTTTCAGTATTTAAGTTTCCAAAATCCACTTCATTTGGTATGTTAATACCAGAATCAACTAAATGCCAATCTTGATCCCAATTTATAGTAGATCCTTCGTTTTCATCAGCTGCAAATGCACTTCCGGTACCTGAAAATATGATACTAGCTGTTAGAAACGAAACTGCAATTTTGTTTAATTTATACATTTATTTTATTACCTCCCAACTAAATTTATGATTATTGTATCATAATTTTTTATAAATTTAAAATATTAATATTTTTTTGTGGTTTATTATAATAATTGGTTTAAAACCAAAAGATGTATTTTAACCTTATCTTTATACGAAGTTAACGGTTTCTAAGAAAAATAAAGAGTTGGAGGTTTCAATATGTCCCTTCGCCTCTTTTCATGTTAAGATGATTTTGGCAATGTTAATAGAAAAATTCTCTGTTAGGAATACGAATATAGGGAATCTTTATATTGCTTTTCAAGTTCTGTGTGGATTGATATGAAAAAATAGGATGTTAGGAATTTGATTCGATAAATGAACTATATAAATGTAACTTAACATTTCGTCTTTTCAAGTACCACACCCTAAGCGCTGTAGAACTTCTTTATGATGATGTTCAATGTACTCTAAAAAGCTGTTCATCGACTGCTCAATGGCATAAAGATCCTTGTGGAATCGGTTGGCAATCACAGACTCTTTCAACCATTTCCAAAGACGTTCAATTGGATTTAATTGAGGGGAATTAGAGGGAAAAGAAAAACATGATTTAATCTTCATGTTCACGCAAAAATTCTTGCACTTGTTTCGCATGGTGAATCCGAGCGTTATCTAAGACCAAAAGAACATATTTCCCCTGATACGTTTGTCAAATGCGCTTGACAAACTCAAGGAATGACTCCGTGTTACAAGCCAATGCCGGTTGCGTGATGACCTTTCCATTGAGGACATTCACGACACCAAATAATCTCACACTCGCATGATGCCCATACGTAGGAATTTGCTTCTGTTTTCTTACTTTTGCCCATGTGGCTCTCAATGCTTGATAAGAGCGAATATGTGTTTCATCCGTATACAACAGAACCATATCGTCGGTCATTAGTTTTTTTATCATATCCATCTCTTGCACAATTGCCCGTTGCTTCTGTTCGTCTCCTTTCGCCAGCGTATAGGTGGGACGGGTATAGGAGAGTCCAAGGCGATGAAGCATTTTATTCACTCTGACCCTTTTCATGGAAATTCCGTACCGATCTTGAAGGTAGGATTGAATGATGCGGGGATCCCAAGAAGCCGCCACCCCCAAGCCTTGTTCGAAAGGATTGCTGTGTAGAATCATGTGTTTTAACTCACCTTGTTGTTCTTCCGTGAGATACGGAGACTTCCCAAGAGGAGTTTTTTTATCGAGTAACTTCTCCAGTCCGCCCTCATTGAATAAGAAGACATGGGTAGACACGGATTGGCGATGGAGGTTGAACATCGCTACCACTTCTTTGCCAAGATAGCATTCCATGATTAATCGAACGACTGTTACCCGTTGACGCAAAGAGGTATCTTTGATTTTTCGTTCTTCTTTTCGTAACTTCTGATCTGTGAATCAGTGGTCATCTGTGATTTTCAATCGTTTCATAGGTAATGTTTCGCTCCTTTTCAGTTCGGTCTCTTAGGAACAGTATCCACCAAATGAACCAATGTTATACGGAGGTTGAATTTTTAAGTAATAGGGAGAGGGCTCAGGAGCATGATCGCTTGTCCGGAAAGGCAAAAAGCTTTCCGGACTTGGCAGTATTGTTAGATTCATGTTGTTGGGCAAAGGAGGTACAATCGATTGATGTTATTAGATATTGAACGTTCATGTGTTAGAGATGAAAGGTTCACACAAATAAGCCGATAATTCGGCCTACGCCGCGGCGTTTTTGCTTTTTAGACAAAGAATCGTCCGCTTCGCGCTTCTCATTGGCTTCTTCCAGCAGGGAGATGCGTTGTTCAAGCTGGCGGATGTAAGAATGCAGCTCTTCAATTTCGCGGCGGTGCTGCAACAGTTGAACGGATACAACTTCATCTGCTTTTTGCTCAAGCTGGCGTTCAATGCGTTGAAAACGTGAGGTGAATTCGTTTAGATATGGTTGAAGATGAGTGGAGAAAAAGTCTTCTGGGCACAGAATGGTTTTTTCATTTTCTTCTTCTGTTTCGCACTCTTCAAGAGCCGCTCCTTGCTCAAATTTGATCTGTTCAAGCAATGCAAGTGTTTCAGAATCGAATATGTAATGTCCTGCTTCGTTTTTTTTGCATGGAATCTCGTATTTTTTAACCCAGCGCTGAATCGTTTTAGGCGATACTCCAAGACGCTTGGCAACACTGCTCGTTTTTAGTTCCATGGTTTTTCCTCCTCTTTTCTTTCCTTGTCTATATCATTTTTTCCATCGAATGTCCAAATTCCTTTTACGATGACAAAACTAGTGCTCATTCGGCAAAGAAAGTGGGAATAGGAAAAAATTCGCCATTTGTCGAATAACATATAAAAAAATATGCAACCAATCGTATGATTTGTAGAAGCGATTTGCTAGAATGAAAAGTAGATCAGTAGATACGTTCATGATGATCGGAGGTGAAGCCCATGCTTGGCATGTGGGGGATGGAGCTTTTGAAAGGAGTCGGGCGGTTGTTGACCGAGCCCCTTTTGTATTATGGCGTGCTGCTTGCGGCTTTCGTCGGCTGGCGTCGAATGAATAAAGAGCGCAAGCATTTTCATATTCGCGTATATGGCTGGTTTCAGGAAAGTGTCTTTTTTTGGCGCAGCGGTTGGGCCGTTGGCTTGTTTCTTTCCATCGTGACGGTAGTGTCTGGAATGGCGGTACCCCACGATGTGTTGCTGCTGCTTTTTTATGTGACGGTTTTGCTGAGCTTGACAGGACAGATGCGGTTACTATCTCCTGCTTATACGGTTGGGGGATTGGTTTTGCTTGCAGCTGGTTTTATGAAATACGGAGGCGCTTGGCCGTTGGTTTCAAAATATGTGGAAAGCCTTCACGAGGCGCCTATATCCGTTTTTATATGGCTGCTTGCATTGCTGTTATTTGCCGAGGGGGTTCTCATTTTGCGAAACGGAGCAGTGGCTACTTCTCCGCAGCTTGCTAAAAGCAAGAGGGGGCTTATGATTGGAGAACATTGGGTAGATAGGATTTGGTTTGTGCCTGTGCTTCTGCCCATTCCCAATGGCCCGCTCGCTTCGCCTTTTTCATGGTGGCCATTGTTTTCGGGCATGGATCATTCCTATTCATTCGCTCTGGTGCCATTTTTGCTCGGTTTCTCGCAGCATATGCAAGGCATGCATCCACGCGTCTCTATTCAAATGGCCGGCCGTCGCGTGCTCTGGTTAGCGGCCGCTGTCAGCGCGGGAGCTTTGGCGTCTTCTTGGTTTCCTTCCTTAGGAATCGCGGTTGCAGCTGCGGCGTTGATTGCTAGAGAATGTCTGGCTTTTTGGCAGCATCGGCAAGACCGTTCCCGTCCCCCGTATTTTTCACAGCAGGAGCAGGGGTTGGTTATTTTGGGGATTTTACCAGAATCGAAGGCTGAAAAAATCGGGTTGAAAATCGGCGAAGTGATTGCGAAAGTGAACGGCATACCCGTTAAAACGGAGAAAGAATTTTATGAGGCATTGCAGCATAACCGCGCTTTTTGTAAGCTAGAGGTGTTGGATCAAAATGCGGAAGTCCGTTTTGTCCAAGGAGCGTTATATGAAAATGAGCATCACGAGCTTGGATTGTTGTTTGTGCAAACGCGGGAAAAATGGACATCGGAAGCTGTATAGATAAGGGGTTTTGCTTATGTGGTTTCTCGTTGCATTAATCGTGCCGTTTTTGCTAGTGCTGCTTTTTACTCGCGTCACTTATAATCATTATGTGGGGACGCTGCTGACAGTGGCGCTGTTAGTAGCTTCTTATGTCAAAGGATATACAAACGAGCTTCATGAAGTGTTAGCGGATATTGCGTCGACAACGGCAGGCTTTTTATATGCAGAGAAAATGGTAAAAAAATTTAAAAAATAAGAAGAAAGCCACCGCAAAAGATCGATTGAACCGTTCTTTTGCGGTGGCTTTTATTATTGCAGCCAAAGAGATGGAAATAACTGTTCGCTCTGTAAGGCTTACGAAAGTTTTGAAAACGAATATAAGTTCGTATTTTTTGTGCATCTTAAGCATTCATGTGGTACAATACAATTAGGATGAATACGAAGGGGGCTTTGCGCAGGTGAAAGACCATTTTCAATTAGTATCAGCCTATCAGCCGCAAGGCGACCAGCCAAAGGCAATTGCTAAGCTGGTGGAAGGAATTTTGAACGGTACGAAGCATCAAACGCTATTAGGAGCGACAGGAACAGGAAAGACCTTTACCATTTCTAACGTCATCCAGAAGGTGAATAAACCGACGCTGGTCATTGCTCATAATAAAACATTGGCGGGCCAGCTATATAGTGAATTGAAGGAGTTTTTTCCAAATAATGCAGTTGAGTATTTTGTGAGCTACTATGACTACTATCAGCCGGAAGCGTATGTGCCGCAGACGGATACGTATATTGAAAAGGACGCAAGCATCAACGATGAAATTGATAAGCTGCGGCATTCGGCCACATCTGCTTTATTTGAGCGGCGCGATGTCATTATTGTGGCCAGTGTATCATGCATTTACGGCTTGGGTTCTCCGGAAGAATATCGAGAGCTTGTCGTATCTTTGCGGACAGGGATGGAAATCGAAAGAAACGAATTGCTGCGCCGTTTAGTCGATGTGCAGTATACGCGCAATGACATTGATTTTCAGCGGGGAACGTTTCGCGTTCGCGGTGATGTCGTCGAAATTTTTCCGGCTTCGCGCGACGAGCATTGCATTCGTGTCGAGTTTTTTGGCGATGAGATTGAACGGATTCGCGAGGTAGATGCGCTGACTGGAGAAATTATCGGAGAGCGGGAGCATGTTGCGATTTTCCCAGCTTCCCACTTCGTCACGCGCGATGAAAAAATGCAGCTGGCGATTCAAAATATCGAGCAAGAGCTGGAAGAACGCTTGAAGGAGTTGCGGGAGCAGGGCAAGCTGTTGGAAGCGCAGCGGCTTGAGCAGCGCACGCGCTATGATCTTGAAATGATGAGGGAAATGGGCTTTTGTTCAGGAATTGAAAACTACTCACGCCATTTAACATTGCGCCCGCCAGGATCGACTCCTTATACGCTGCTCGATTATTTTCCAGACGATTTTTTAATTGTGATTGATGAATCGCACGTCACACTGCCGCAGATTCGCGGGATGTATAATGGCGACAAAGCACGCAAACAGGTGCTGGTCGATCACGGCTTCCGCCTGCCGTCAGCGCTTGACAACCGTCCGCTGACGTTTGAAGAGTTTGAGAAAAAAGTGAACCAAATTATTTATGTGTCGGCAACGCCGGGACCATACGAATTGGAGCATAGTCCGGAAATGGTCGAGCAAATTATTCGGCCGACCGGGCTTTTGGATCCGACGATTGATGTTCGTCCCATTCAAGGGCAAATAGATGACTTGATCGATGAAATTCATGAACGCGTGAAGCGGAATGAGCGAACACTAGTGACGACGCTCACGAAAAAAATGGCGGAAGATTTAACCGATTACTTGAAGGAAATTGGGATTAAGGTGGCCTATTTGCATTCGGAAATTAAAACGCTTGAACGCATTGAAATCATCCGCGACCTGCGCATCGGCAAATACGACGTGCTTGTTGGCATTAACTTGTTAAGAGAGGGATTGGATATTCCGGAGGTGTCGCTTGTCGCGATTTTAGATGCTGATAAGGAAGGATTTTTGCGTTCAGAGCGTTCGCTGATCCAGACGA
This sequence comes from Anoxybacillus sp. B2M1, assembly GCF_001634265.1. NCBI lineage: Bacteria > Bacillati > Bacillota > Bacilli > Caryophanales > Anoxybacillaceae > Anoxybacillus > Anoxybacillus sp. B2M1. Next base: position 3,053,790 of record NZ_CP015435.1, read on the forward strand.
TTGGACGAGCGGCCCGCAATGCCAACGGTCATGTGATTATGTATGCCGATACGATCACCAAATCGATGGAGATTGCGATCAATGAAACAAAACGGCGCCGTTCCATCCAAGAGGCCTATAACCGTGAGCATGGCATCGTACCGAAGACGATTCAAAAGGGGATTCGTGATGTCATTCGTGCGACGTATGCGGCTGAACAGCCAGAGTCGTACGAGGTGAAGCCGGATCGCCGCAAATGGACGAAAAAAGAACGGGAGCAGCTTGTGGCGAACTTAGAAAAAGAAATGAAAGAAGCGGCCAAAGCGCTTGACTTTGAACGTGCGGCCGAGCTTCGCGATTTAATTTTTGAACTCAAAGCGGAAGGATGATCAAAAGCTTATGCCAATGGATAAAATTACGATTAAAGGGGCAAGAGTTCATAATCTAAAGAATATGGACATTGAGATCCCGCGAGACCAACTTGTTGTTTTAACGGGGTTATCAGGTTCAGGAAAATCGTCGTTGGCGTTTGATACAATTTATGCGGAAGGGCAGCGGCGCTATGTCGAATCGCTTTCGGCATACGCCCGCCAATTTTTAGGACAAATGGACAAGCCGGATGTCGATACGATCGAAGGGCTATCTCCGGCCATTTCAATCGATCAGAAAACGACGAGCCGCAATCCGCGCTCCACAGTGGGAACGGTTACCGAAATTTATGATTATTTGCGCTTATTGTTTGCGCGGATTGGCCGTCCCGTTTGTCCAGAGCACGGCATTGAAATTACGTCGCAAACCATTGAACAAATGGTTGACCGCATCCTAGCTTACCCGGAACGAACGAAAATTCAAGTATTAGCGCCGATCGTATCGGGAAGGAAAGGAACGCATGTTAAAACGCTAGAAGAGATCAAAAAACAGGGATATGTACGCATGCGCATAGACGGCGAGATGCGCGAGCTATCGGAAGACATCGAATTAGAAAAAAATAAAAAGCATTCTATTGAAGTAGTGATTGATCGCATCGTCGTGAAGGAAGGCATTGCCTCGCGTTTGGCAGATTCTCTGGAAACAGCGCTGAAGCTGGCTGACGGCAAAGTGATTATTGATGTGATCGGAGAAGAAGAACTTCTGTTTAGCGAGCATCACGCTTGTCCGTATTGCGGTTTTTCGATTGGCGAGCTTGAGCCGCGCATGTTTTCATTCAACAGTCCGTACGGAGCGTGTCCGGATTGTGACGGGCTGGGCGCTAAATTGGAGGTAGACCGGGACTTAGTCATTCCGAATGATGAACTGACCTTGCGCGAGCATGCGATCGCTCCATGGGAACCGCAAAGCTCCCAATATTATCCGCAGCTGTTGGCGGCTGTTTGCCAGCATTATGGAATTGATATGGATGTTCCGGTAAAGGAGCTGCCGAAGGAGCAGTTAAATCGCATCCTGTATGGAAGCAATGGTGAAAAAATTTATTTTCGTTATGAAAATGATTTTGGCCAGATTCGCGAACATTACATTGAATTTGAAGGGGTTATTCCCAATATTGAACGGCGTTACCGCGAAACAAGCTCTGATTATATTCGCGAGCAAATGGAAAAATACATGGCTGATCAGCCGTGTCCAACGTGTAAAGGCTATCGTTTAAAAAAAGAAAGCTTAGCTGTGCTTGTCGGCGGCAAGCATATTGGGGAAGTGGCATCGCTGTCTGTCACGGAAGCGCTCGCGTTTTTCCGGAGCTTAGAATTGAGTGAAAAAGAACAGAAAATTGCCCATATGATTTTGCGTGAGATCATAGAACGACTTGGTTTCTTAAATAATGTGGGCTTAGATTATTTAACATTAAGCCGTTCAGCCGGCACATTATCAGGTGGGGAGGCACAGCGCATTCGTCTTGCGACCCAAATTGGCTCCCGGCTAACGGGTGTGCTTTACATTTTGGACGAGCCGTCCATCGGCCTCCATCAGCGTGACAACGATCGGCTGATTGATACGCTCAAAAACATGAGAGACATCGGCAATACGCTGATTGTCGTAGAACATGACGAAGACACGATGCTGGCTGCTGATTATTTGATTGACATTGGTCCAGGCGCCGGCATTCATGGCGGCCAAGTAGTGGCGGCCGGAACGCCGGAAGAAGTCATGAACGATCCTCATTCCCTAACAGGCCAATATTTGTCGGGCAAAAAGTTTATTCCGCTTCCGCCGGAACGCCGCAAGCCAGATGGCCGCTGGCTTGAAATACATGGCGCAAAAGAAAACAATTTAAGAAATGTGTCCGTGAAAATCCCGCTTGGCACGTTTGTGGCTGTGACGGGAGTATCAGGTTCGGGAAAAAGTACGCTTGTCAATGAAATTTTGCACAAAGCGCTGGCGCAAAAATTACAAGGAGCGAAAGCGAAGCCTGGAGAGTATAAAACATTGAAAGGAATCGAGCATCTGGACAAAGTCATTGACATCGACCAGTCTCCGATCGGGCGTACGCCTCGCTCAAATCCGGCCACGTATACGGGAGTATTTGATGATATTCGCGAGGTGTTTGCAGCTACGAACGAGGCGAAGGTGCGCGGCTATCAGAAAGGCCGTTTTAGCTTTAACGTGAAGGGCGGCCGCTGCGAAGCCTGCCGCGGCGATGGCATTATTAAAATTGAAATGCACTTTTTGCCGGATGTGTACGTTCCATGTGAAGTATGCCACGGCAAACGCTATAACCGTGAAACGCTGGAAGTGAAATATAAGGATAAAAACATTGCCGAAGTGCTGGAAATGACGGTGGAGGATGCGCTCGCCTTCTTTGAAAACATTCCGAAAATCAAGCGAAAGCTGCAAACGATTTATGATGTCGGATTAGGCTATATCAAGCTTGGACAGCCGGCGACAACGCTATCTGGGGGAGAGGCGCAGCGGGTAAAATTGGCGTCCGAACTGCATCGCCGTTCGACAGGGCGCACTCTCTATATTTTAGATGAGCCGACCACAGGCTTGCATATTGATGATATCGCCCGCTTGCTTAAAGTGCTTCAGCGGCTGGTGGATAACGGTGATACTGTGCTTGTTATTGAGCATAATCTTGATGTCATTAAAGCGGCTGATTATATTATTGATCTCGGTCCTGAAGGTGGCGATAAAGGCGGACAAATCGTGGCGGTGGGAACCCCAGAGGAAATCGCCGAAGTGAAAGGATCCTATACGGGACTGTATTTAAAACGCATTTTAGAGCGCGACCGCCAGCGAATGCAAGCGATGTATGAAGAAGTAAAGGTGCCCTAATCAAGGGCCCTTTTTTCACATTCATATGAACAGATAAGGTCTAGGTCTAGCCAAAGAGGGAAAGATAAGCACAGGAGAAATAGATGCGCTGAATAGGGGGCAAGATCATCATCGCGCTTCCTTCTTTTGATGCAGAGAAGCTCAGATTGGAAATTCAACACCATCCACCGAGAAGTCTCCCCCTCTAAACGGAGTGAAGGTGGGAGAGGCTCATGAGATGCTTTGTTTTCAAGGATGCTAGTGAGAATCCCATCTATGTATAGCATGAGGTACTGAAACTTTTCGGTATATGCATCGTATATATTGATATAAAGAAGGGAGCGATGAATGTGAATTCATCTAAGCTGTTATCGGCCACTTGCTATTTTAGCGTGTTTTTTGCGCCGTTTCTTTTTCCGGTGATTGTTTATTTTGTCACGAAAGAGGAGAAGGTCAAAAAACATGCGAAAAAATCGCTGTTTTCGCATCTTCTTCCGTTTTTCATTCTTGTGCTGTCCATCGGTGGTTTTATCATTGCCGCAGCGACCAACCATGATGGCTTGGCAGCGCTGCCGTTTTTGGGAATCGTAGTGGGAGGAATGATTCATTTATTGGTCATTATTTGGAATGTGATCAAAGGCATTCAAGTATTGCAAGAAGCATAGAATGGGGTGAAACCATGAACAAAAAACTGGTTCGGTCTTATCATGACCGCAAAATTGCGGGAGTGCTCGGCGGCTTGGCCGCTTATTTTCGAATTGATTCAACGCTCATTCGGTTAATTTTTGTGATTTTGCTTTTATCGACTGGAATTATGCCGTTTGTTTTATTTTACGTCATCGCCGCCTTGGTGATGCCGCAAGAGGGGATGGAACGATGAAGTGGCTTGCGCATATTATTGTCAATGCCGTACTATTGTTGGCGCTTGCCGGCTATTTTCCGTCCATTCATTTGTCTGGGGTTGGCGCTGCGCTTTTAGCTAGCTTTCTGCTGTCGCTCTTAAACATGGTCGTCAAGCCGATTTTGATTGTCCTAACGCTTCCGGTAACCGTCTTAACGTTTGGACTATTTTTATTTGTGATCAATGCTTTAACATTGCTTATGACATCATGGCTGATGGGTGACTCATTTACAATTGATGGATTCGGTGCGGCCTTGTTGGCTTCGCTTGCGATTTCTCTCTTTCATGTCATCATTGATGCGATTAGCGATAGAGACTAAAACGTTCCGCTTCGGCACGAACGTTTTTTCTTTTTTCACATGCGTTGGGAAAAGTGTTAAAATGGAAAAGCAAAGGGGGGGTTGTGATGCCGAAAGTTCGGACGCAAGATTTGATTGAACAATTTCAGCTTGAATTAATCAGCGGGGCGGAAGGAGTGCACCGTCCGATTACAACAAGCGATTTATCGCGGCCGGGAATTGAGATGGCGGGATATTTTGCTTATTATCCAGCTGAGCGGATTCAATTGCTAGGAAAAACAGAGCTTTCGTTTTTTGAACGATTGCACCCGGCTGAAAAGAAGATCCGCATGGAAAAACTTTGTACAGATATTACGCCGGGAATTATTGTATCGCGCGGGCTGGATGTTCCGCAAGAATTAATTGAAGCATCTGAGCGCCATTCGGTTCCGGTCATGCGTTCAACGATGAAAACGACACGCCTTTCGAGCCGATTGACGAATTTTTTGGAAAGCAAGCTGGCTCCAACGACCGCTGTACATGGGGTATTGGTTGATGTATACGGTGTTGGCGTGCTGATTACCGGAAAAAGCGGTGTCGGAAAAAGTGAAACGGCGCTGGAGTTGGTGAAGCGAGGCCATCGTCTTGTGGCCGATGACTGCGTAGAAATTCGTCAAGAGGATGAAGGTCTTCTCGTCGGTAATGCTCCAGAGCTGATTGAGCATCTTCTGGAAATTCGCGGGCTTGGTATCATTAATATGATGACGTTGTTCGGTGCAGGAGCCGTGCGGACACATAAGCGCATTTCGCTCGTCGTGGATTTGGAGTTGTGGGATCCGAATAAACAATATGACCGGCTCGGTTTAGAAGAAGAGAAAGTGAGAATTATTGATACAGAAGTGACAAAATTGACGATTCCAGTAAGACCCGGCCGAAATTTAGCGGTCATTATTGAGGTAGCCGCCATGAATTTCCGCTTGAAACGAATGGGAATGAATGCTGCTGAAGAGTTTTCGGCTCGCTTAACAGATGCCATTGAGGATGGAGATCATGATTACGAATAAGAGAGGAGGAAGGATAAGGTGGATCCAGCGATTCAGCCATTAGATCGTGTATTTTTACACCTTGGTCCTATCACTATTTATTGGTATGGAGTGATTATTGGAACAGGCGTGCTGCTTGGATTGTGGATTGCGACGCGAGAAGCGGTCAAGCGTGGATTGGCAAAAGAAACATTTGTGGATCTCGTTTTATTAGCTGTTCCGATTGCGATTATTTGTGCCCGTACATATTATGTGATGTTTGAATGGGATTATTACGCGAAGCATCCTGCTGAAATTCCAAAAATTTGGGAGGGCGGCTTAGCCATCCATGGCGGTTTAATTGGCGCAATCATTACGGGAGTCGTCTTTGCCAAACGGAGGGGCATTTCGTTTTGGAAGCTGGCTGATATTGCAGCGCCTAGCATTATTTTAGGCCAGGCAATCGGCCGTTGGGGCAACTTTATGAACCAAGAAGCGCACGGCGGACCAGTAACGCGCCAATTTCTTGAAAGCTTGCACCTTCCAGATTTTATTATTAACCAAATGTATATCAACGGCCAATATTATCATCCGACTTTTTTATATGAGTCGATTTGGAATTTTGTGGGCTTTTTCTTGCTGATCATGTTGCGTCGGATCAATTTGCGCCGCGGTGAGTTATTTCTCAGCTATTTAATCTGGTATTCGATCGGTCGCTTTTTTATCGAGGGAATGCGGACAGATAGCTTAATGCTGACAGATCATTTGCGGATTGCCCAAGTTGTCTCCATTGCCCTGATTGTGTTAGCGGCCGGATTGTGGATGGTACGGCGAGTAAAAGGATGGGCGAAGGAGCGTTATTTAGATTAGAAAAGGGGGAGGCGGATTGGTCGAGACGGTCAAAAAAGGGCTGGCAGTCGGCGTGAAGACGACGGGAGCGCTTGGAAAAATTATTTTTCCGGTCACGCTTATCGTATCGATTCTGCAGTATACGCCGATTTTGCCGTGGATCATTCGAGTGGTATCTCCGCTGATGAAATGGATCGGCCTGCCAGGGGAGGCTGCCATTCCTCTTGTGTTGGGGAATTTTTTAAACTTATATGCCGGAATTGGCGCGATTTTGACGCTGCATCTGACGGTAAAAGAAGTATTGATTTTAGCTGTCATGCTTTCGTTTTCCCACAATTTGCTTGTGGAAGTGACAGTCGCTGGAAGAGTGGGGGTCCATGTAGCTTTAGCTGTTGGTGTTCGCGTTATGCTGGCGATTGTTTCTGCGCTCCTCATTCATCTGATTTGGCAGGGAGGAGATGAGGTGGCGCAATACGGCATGATCTCTAGCTCTTCAGCAGAGTTTTCTGGATGGGGACTTGTCGTTTGGACAGGCGTGAAAAAAGCGTTGTTCGGAATTATGCAGCTCGCCATGATTGTCATTCCGCTCATGGTCGGGATTCAAATTTTGAAGGATTTAAAATGGCTTGATGTGTTTTCACGTTGGATGTCCCCGTTGACGAGAATGCTTGGAATGAAAGAAAATACGTCGATGACGCTGGCGGCGGGACTTTTATTTGGTTTGGCATATGGAGCAGGAGTCATGATTCAGGCGGTACAAGAGGATGGTGTATCGAAGAAAGATGTCACGCTTGCTTTTCTGTTTCTTTCTGCGTGCCATGCGGTGGTAGAGGATACACTATTATTTGTTCCGCTTGGCATCCCGGTATGGCCGCTTTTGCTGATTCGCTTGACAACGGCTGTTCTATTGACGATGATGGTCGGATTTGTTTGGAATGTTTATAGTAAAACAGGGAGAAGGGAAGCAGCCTAATGAACATTCGCACGATTTTATTTGATTTGGATGGCACGCTGATTGATACAAATGAACTCATTATCCAGTCGTTTTTGCATACGTTGGAAACCTACTATCCCGGAAAATATAGACGGGAGGATGTCCTGCCGTTTATCGGTCCGCCGCTTTACGATACCTTTGCTGCGCTTGATGCAGCACGGGTAGAAGAGATGATTGCGACCTATCGGGCGTTCAACCATCGCCAGCACGATGCGCTCATAAAAGAATATGAAACGGTATATGAAACGATTGCCGTGCTACACCAGCACGACTTTCAATTGGGAGTCGTGACGACAAAAATGAACGCGACGGCGCTGATGGGATTAAAACGGACAAAGCTTGATCCGTTTTTCCGCTGTGTTGTCGGGCTGGATGACGTACAAAACGCGAAACCGCATCCTGAACCGATTTTGAAGGCGCTTGAGCTTTTAGGTTCTGTTCCAGAAGAAACGCTCATGGTTGGAGATAATTATCATGACATTTTAGCGGGAAAGCAAGCGGGAACAAAGACGGCAGGAGTAGCATGGGCCATTAAAGGAAGAGAGTATCTGGAGAAGTATGAACCAGACTTTATGCTTGAGAAAATGAGTGATTTATTGGCGATTGTAGGGGTGGAATAAATTTTGAGACGAACGACAAAATATCCGGTATCTGGAGCCAATTCGTTGTGGCAAGTGTATAAAACGGTCTCGTTTTGGAAGGTGTTTAAAAATGTAGTGATCATTCAAATAGGGCGCTACACGCCATTTATGCGGCTGAAAAATTGGCTGTACCGCACATTTTTGCATATGGAAATTGGCGAGAAAACCGCACTTGCGTTTATGGTGATGCCGGATATTATGTTCCCAGAAAAAATCAAAATTGGCCGCAATTCGATTATTGGCTATAATACCACGATTTTAGCGCATGAGTATTTGATTGATGAATATCGCCTAGGCGATGTCATGATCGGCGATGAAGTCATGATCGGCGCGAATTCCACCATTCTCCCGGGAGTGGTCATTGGCGATCGCGCGATTGTGGCTGCAGGAACGGTGGTACACAAGGATGTGCCTCCAGGTGCATTTGTGGCCGGCAATCCGATGCGAATGATCCGTATGAATAAGCCGCTTTCATAAGATGAGAGGCGGCTTTTCTTTTTTTCTATAGCGTAGTGCCCAAATATAGGCTGGTAGAAAACATCATCGCCATTGGTTAAGAGGAGTTCATCATTTGTATCTTTCAAGAGAATTCGTTTGGTACAGTTAAATGAGCTTTTTGACGGTTGAAGGCAAGTCCATCAGCCTTTGATAGCGGTTCGCCAAACGAATGGAAAATATGTGTGTTCGTATCCATAGGTGTTGTCGATTCACTTTTTATGCGATGGGTGGGATATAGACGGCAGGCGCTTGTCCATAAACAGCGATTTCTTATGCTTAGGCAGGAGAAATGTTGTTGATGGACCATTTTTATTATGGAAAGCATGAATTCATTAAGCTTCTTGTAGTGATTAGTGCTATTTTGAATCATCTTAACCTTGACGTAAGCCCCGACAAGGAGTAAACTACAAATAACTTCATCTCTCTACCATATTAGCAAACTAAAGTATTTCGGTAAAGGCGGGTTACTATGTCTAGAAAGCTGTTTATGTTTGAAAAACCGTTGGGGATGCGCGATACATTACCTTTTTTATATAAAGCGAAGCAGCACGTCCGCCGAACAATGGCGAATGAAATTGAACAATGGGGATACGAGTTTATTGAAACTCCAACGTTAGAATATTACGAAACGGTTGGTACTGCTTCAGCGATTGATGACCATCAATTGTTTAAGCTTCTTGACCAGCAGGGGCATACGCTTGTTTTGCGTCCTGATATGACGGCGCCGATTGCCCGCTTGGCTGCGTCAAAGCTTTACGAAAGCGGAAATCCGCTCCGGTTGGCTTATCATGCGAATGTGTTTCGCGCCCAGCAGCGGGAGGGAGGGCGCCCGGCCGAATTTGAACAAATTGGAGTGGAATGCATCGGCGATGGCACCATTGCCGCAGATGCAGAAGTGATTAGCTTAATGATTGCCGCCTTAAAACAGATTGGGCTTGACCGATTTACAGTCACGATTGGACATATTGGCTATGTCCATGCGCTATTTTTAGATATTTTAGGAAATGAAGAGCGTTCCAATACGTTGCGCCGCTTTTTGTATGAAAAAAATTACGTTGGTTACCGTGAACATGTCAAATCATTGCCGCTTTCCTCGATCGATAAGCAGCGGCTTTTAAATCTGCTCGAATTGCGCGGTGGAGCCGAAAGTATTGAAAGGGCGCGCGAGCTGGTGGATAGAGAGAACGGAATCGACACGATTGCCGAGCTGGAGCAGCTGTATGAACATCTCAAACTGTATCAGGTGACGGAACATATTAAGTTTGATTTCAATCTTGTGAGCCATATGAGCTATTACACAGGAATTTTATTTGAAGTATATGCAGAAAAGGTTGGCTTTCCGCTTGGAAACGGCGGGCGCTACGATGAATTGTTGGAAAAGTTTGAACGAAAGGCCCCCGCTACCGGATTTGGGATTCGGGTTGACCGATTGATTGAAGCGCTAGGCGAACCGGAGGAGAGCCGGGAGATCCATTGCATTATTTTTAGTCAAGAAAGACTTTCGGAAGCGATTCAATTGGCGAATCAGCGGCGTAAAAACGGTGAAAAAGTCGTTATGCAGCACATATCGGGAATCGAAAATATTGATGCTTGCGCAAAACAATATCACCACATTACCTACTTAATTGGTCAAAATTCATGATCACGAAATGCTTGTGATCCATGTTGGAAGGTGGGTTCCTGCCGTTGCCGCTTTTGTGATTGGATGAATATGTGCCGGTTCATGGCCAAAGGAGGAATAGCGTATGTTAACCGTTGCGATGCCAAAAGGCCGCATTTTTGAAGAAGCGGTGGAGCTGCTGCGTCGAGCCGGCTACCGGCTTCCGCCTGAATTGGATGAATCTCGTAAGCTGATTATCGATGTTCCCGAAGAGAAGATGCGTTTTATTTTGGCGAAACCAATGGATGTCAGCACATATGTTGAGCATGGTGTCGCTGATGTAGGGATTGCCGGAAAAGATGTCATGCTAGAAGAGGAACGGGATGTGTATGAGATTTTGGATTTAAAAATCAGCCCATGTCATTTAGCCGTTGCCGGGTTGCCTGATGGAAAAATGAATCGGATTGCGCCAAGAGTGGCGACGAAATATCCGAATATTGCCTCCAGCTATTTTCGCGAAAAGGGAGAGCAAGTTGAAATTATTCACTTAAACGGCTCTATTGAACTTGCGCCGCTCGTCGGATTGGCGGACCGAATTGTCGATATTGTTTCGACCGGAAGAACATTAAAAGAGAATGGGCTGGTGGAGCTAGAGAAAATTGTGGAGGTAACCTCTCGCTTAATTGTCAATCCAGTGAGTTATCGCATGAAGGCAGCGCCTATTCATGAGTTTGTCGAGCGGTTATCAGTCATCATTAGCGAGGAATGAAAGGGGTGGAGTGTTGCATGAAGATTGAGCGATTGACGCGTGCCTTATCATTGAAGCGATCGATCGAAACGGGGACCGAACAGCAAAGACAGACGGTCCGAACTATTATTGAAGAGGTGCGGCGCAAAGGAGATGAGGCCTTAAAGGAATATACGGAAAGATTTGACGGCGTCTTACTTGAATCGTTGCAGGTATCAAAGCAGGAAATGGACCAAGCTTATGAGCAACTGGATTCCTCCTTGATTGCCATCATTCGCGAAGCGGCGGAAAATATTCGTGAGTATCATGAACGCCAAAAGCGGGAGTCTTGGATGATGATGAAGGAGGACGGAACGATCCTCGGTCAGAAGATCACACCGCTTGATGCGGTCGGGCTTTATGTGCCGGGCGGTACAGCGGCTTACCCCTCTTCTGTTTTAATGAATGTCATTCCCGCACAAGTAGCAGGAGTCAAGCGGATTGTGATCGTATCTCCTCCCGATGCCCAAGGCAGCTTGCCGGCAGGAGTGCTCGTCGCCGCTTGCGAGCTTGGAATTCAAGAGATTTATAAAATCGGGGGTGCCCAAGCGATCGCCGCCCTTGCTTATGGGACAGAAACCATTCAGCCGGTTGATAAAATTTTTGGTCCAGGCAACATTTATGTGACGCTGGCGAAGCGGGAAGTGTTCGGGCAAGTGGCGATCGATATGATTGCTGGACCGAGTGAAATCGTGGTGCTAGCTGATGAAACAGCAAAAGCGAATGAAATTGCCGCTGATCTTTTATCACAGGCTGAGCATGATGAGCGCGCTTCCAGTATCCTTGTCACTCCTTCCATGAAATTGGCGCTGGAAGTCGCGAGCGAGGTAGAAGCACAGCTGGAAACGCTGCCGCGCAAGGAGATCGCCGCTGCCGCTATCGAACAATATGGAGCGATTTATGTGACCGAGACGATGGAGGAAGCGATCGCCGCCGTTAATGAGCTGGCTCCGGAGCATTTGGAAATGATCACGAATGATCCGATGAGCCTCGTTGGACAAATTCGTCACGCTGGCGCGATTTTTTTAGGACGGTTTAGCTCTGAGCCCGTAGGCGATTATTTTGCCGGCACGAACCATGTGCTGCCTACGAACGGAACGGCTCGTTTTTCAAGCGGATTGAGCGTCGATGAATTTGTTAAAAAATCGAGCCTTATTTTATACAGCGAACAGGCGCTAGCGGCTAACGCCGCAAAAATTGCTGCGCTGGCGCGGCTAGAAGGGCTGGAAGCACATGCGCGGGCTGTAGAGGAACGTTTGAAAAATCAAGGGGGAGAAACATCATGAGAAAGGCTATGATTTCACGAACGACCAATGAAACAGATATTCAATTGGAACTGACGCTGGAGGGCGAGGGAAAAGCGGAGCTTGAAACAGGAGTGCCGTTTTTAACCCATATGCTGGATCTCTTTGCGAAGCATGGGCAGTTTGATTTACAGGTAAAGGCGGTCGGCGATATTGAAATCGACGACCATCATACAACGGAAGATATCGGAATCTGCTTAGGACAGGCGCTTCGAGAAGCTTTAGGTGATAAAAAAGGAATTAGACGCTATGGCAACGCGTTTGTGCCAATGGACGAGGCGCTTGCACAAGTCGTGATTGATTTAAGCAACCGACCGCACTTTGAGTTTCGTGGCGAATTCCCAAGCCCAAAAGTTGGGACGTTTGATGTGGAGCTTGTGCATGAATTTTTATGGAAGCTGGCCTTGGAGGCGCGCATGAATTTGCATGTGATTGTTCATTATGGCCGCAATACCCACCATATGATTGAAGCGGTGTTTAAAGCGTTGGGAAGAGCATTGGCTGAAGCGACGATGATTGACCCGCGTGTAAAGGGAGTTCCATCGACGAAAGGAATGTTATAAATGATTGGCATTATTGATTATGGAATGGGCAACTTATACAGCGTCAGCAAAGCGCTAGAGCGCTTGAACTATGAATCTATCGTTTCAGGGGACGTGGATCAGCTCAAGAAAACGAAAGGTCTCATTTTGCCGGGGGTCGGATCTTTTAAAGATGCCATGCACATCTTGAATGAAACAGGGCTGTCTGATTTTATTCGTGAAGCGGTGGAAAACGGAATGCCGCTGCTTGGAATTTGTCTTGGGATGCAGCTTTTGTTCGATGAGAGCGAGGAGAATGGCAGGACGGAAGGGCTTCGGCTATTAAAAGGCCGCGTTGTCCGTTTTCCGGGAACGACCTCAAGTGGTGAAGCGTATAAAGTACCGCATATGGGATGGAATCGTCTGCACATTCGTTATCCGTCTCCGCTTTTTGAAAATGTCGAAGAAGGATATGTCTATTTTGTTCACTCATACTATGTCGATTCAACCGATCAAGAAGTTGTGCTGGCAAGCAGCACATATGATGTGGAAGTTCCGGCTGTCGTGGGTCAAAACTATTTATTTGGAACACAATTTCATCCGGAAAAAAGCAGCAGCATCGGAATGAACATATTAAAAAATTATGCGGATCTTGTAGCAAGAAAGGAGAACGAATGATGGCGGCGTTTACCATTTATCCGGCGATCGACATGCGCGGCGGCAAGTGTGTTCGGCTATTACAGGGCGATTATAATAAGGAAACGGTATATGGCGACTCGCCGTTTGAGATGGCGCGTCTATTTGCCAAGCAGGGAGCGCAATGGATTCATATGGTCGATCTCGATGGCGCAAAGGAGGGACGCCGTATCCATGATCGCTTTGTCATTGAGGTTGTCCGGCAGTTAAAGGTGAATGTGCAAGTGGGCGGGGGCATCCGTACGGAAGAGGATGTCGCTTACTACTTGGATAACGGGGTGGCTCGCGTGATTTTAGGCAGCGCTGCTATTTCCAATCCTTCCTTTGTCAAAAAAATGCTGACCACATACGGCGAGCGCATTGCGATTGGCATTGATGCCAAAAACGGCTATGTGGCAACAGAAGGATGGTTGAATACATCGAATGTCAAGGCGGAAGAGCTGGGAAAAGAACTGGCGGAGGCTGGAGCGCAGACGTTTATTTTTACCGATATTGCGAAGGATGGCATGCTGTCTGGGCCGAATATTGAAGCGGTTGCCGATATGGCGCGGGCAACCGGACGGAATGTGATCGCTTCAGGAGGAGTCCGTTCTCTCCATGATTTGCGAACATTGAAGCCGTTTGTCCATGAAGGAGTAACAGGAGCCATTATTGGAAAGGCATTGTATACAAATCAGTTTACTGTTGCTGAGGCGTTAAAGGTGGTGCAGGGCGAATGATTACAAAGCGCATTATTCCTTGTCTTGACGTGAAGGATGGCCGCGTGGTAAAAGGGGTTCAATTTGTGCAGTTGCGCGATGCGGGAGATCCAGTTGAATTGGCGGAATTTTACGACGAACAAGGGGCCGATGAGCTGGTGTTTTTAGATATTTCCGCTTCCCATGAGGGACGAAAAACTATGATCGAGGTCGTTGAGAATGTCGCGGCACAGCTTGCGATTCCGTTTACAGTCGGCGGCGGAATCCATTCGTTAGAAGATATGAAGCGCATTCTTCGCGCTGGTGCGGATAAGGTGTCTTTAAATACGGCGGCAGTTACCCGTCCCTCGCTTATTAGTGAGGGGGCTGATTTTTTTGGTTCACAATGCCTAGTCGTAGCGATCGATGCCAAATACGATGAAGAGCTCGGTTCTTGGCGCGTCTATACACATGGAGGGCGCAAGCCGACGAATTGGGAAGTGGTCGAATGGGCCAAGCAAGCGGTAGAGCACGGCGCAGGTGAAATTTTATTAACAAGCATGGACTGTGATGGAGGAAAAAACGGTTTTGACCTTGAGCTTACAAAAAAAGTGAGCGAAGCTGTTTCCGTTCCAGTCATTGCTTCGGGAGGCGCGGGCCATGCAGAGCATTTTGTTTCGGCGTTTCTTAAAGGAAAAGCAGACGCTGCTTTAGCTGCCTCGATTTTTCATTATAAAGAAACGTCTGTTAAAGAAGTAAAAGCCTATTTGCGCGAGAGAGGAGTGCACGTTCGATGAATATTTCTAATATTCGTTTTGATGAAAGAGGGCTCGTTCCCGCTATTGTGCAAGATGCGCAAAGTAAGGAAGTGTTGACACTTGCTTATATGAATGAAGAGGCGCTGCAAAAATCGCTTGAAACAGGGGAAACATGGTTTTATAGCCGCTCCCGCCAAGAGTTGTGGCATAAAGGAGAAACCTCCGGGAATACGCAACGCATTCTTGAGATGCGTTATGATTGCGATCAAGATGCTCTCCTTATGCTGGTAGAACCGCAAGGGCCTGCCTGCCATACCGGAAGCTATTCCTGTTTTTCCGAAACGATCCACGGCGAAGCAGCTGGCGCATACACTGACCGCTTCTCCATTGTTAATCAGCTTGAACAAATTATCGCCAAACGTGAAGCGGAGCGTCCGGAAGGGGCGTATACAACTTATTTATTTGAAAAAGGAATTGATAAGATTTTAAAAAAGGTAGGTGAAGAAGCAACCGAAGTCGTTATTGCAGCCAAAAACCGCAATCCAGAAGAACTAAAATGGGAAGTTGCCGATTTATTGTATCATTTGCTTGTCTTGTTGCGTGAACAAAAATTGCCGCTTGATGCCGTGCTTGCTGTATTAAAGGAGCGCCATGCAGCAAAAGAGTAATTTTTGAGCTGGTTCATAATCGTTCGTATTGCGATTGGAGCCAGCTTCTGTTATGTTTAAGTGACATATCCGTTGCCTAAAGGTGCTGCCTGTCCCTTTTGTCCTCAGACTAAAGGTGTTGAAGCGTTAGTCCCTCGCTAGCTGTCAATAGATGGCTTTTCACACTTCCTTAGTTCAGAGCCCCACAGCTGAAAAGATCGGCCTCTCTCAAGGAGATGAATGATGATAGGCTAATCACCGGCTGCATTCTGAAGAAAAAATAAACAACCCCAAGTGTGTTGCTTGTCCAATAAAAAACAATTGACCTTGCTTGATTCCTAGCTTTTCTGCCATAATCGGCAAACGATCGCTTGCCGACTGGGCATGCATCTGGCGGGAAAAGCTTGTGTCTAGTTCGATCATTCCATGTTTTTAGTAAAGTAATGGATCATCAACACTTGTGGTCTATATCATTTGATGTGAGGGGTGTTTTTGAAGCGTGGCGTGTTTCGCCTATATTCACATGATAAGGCAACTCCGGATCCTGAAAAAATGAGGCCTTTTTCTTTTGGAGCGGTTCTATTGTGTTAATTCCTGAGTAATGGATGGTAAAACAAAAATTCAGCTTATATCGCTTATACAGTTTTAAGAGAATATGTTATACTTCTTTTCGGTGAATTCAGCGGAACATGGAGGACTAGATGGGAAAACAATTAAAACGAAAACGATCAGCAGCGAAGGTCATTCCGTTTGTGCAAAGCGGAGAGTACTACTTTAAAAAAGGGTTAATTGCTTATAAACGTGGCGATTTGGCGCGAGCGAAAAAATATTTGGAGCGGGCTGTGCAATTGAATGGTCAAGAAGCGATGTTTGCTTTTCAGCTTGCGATTGTATTGGCGGAGTTAGGTGAATATCAAGCATCCAACCAGCTGTTTTTGACCGTTGTTCATGAGCTTGATCCCGAAATGAGTGAATGCTTTTATTTTTTAGCACATAATTATGCTCATCTTGGTCTATTTCGCGAGGCGATGAATCATGCGCAAACCTATTTAGAGCGCGAACCGGATGGTGAATTTTTGGAAGAGATTGAAGATTTAATAGAGCTTTTAAGCATCGAATATGAAGATGATGAGTTTATCAGTCAAGAGGATTTGATCGTAAAACAAGAAAAAGCGCGCTCGTTACTGGAAAAAGGGGATTTTCCGGCAGCAATTGAAGTGTTGGAAGCGATGATTGCTGAATACCCGGAATTTTGGTCCGCATACAATAATTTGTCATTAGCTTATTTTTATATGGGAAATGCTGAAAAAGCACAGAGCATTATTGATGAAGTGCTTGAAAAAAATCCTGGCAACCTGCATGCACTTTGCAATCGGCTTGTGTTTTTTCATTACTTGCAGGATGAAGCAGAGGTCGCCCGCTTGACAGAGGAATTAGCCTGTGTGCATCCGTTTCTCATTGATCAGCGCTATAAGCTTGGCGCTACATTCGCGCTTGTCGGACGTTTTGACCTTGCTTTTAAATGGCTTCACCATTTGTATAAAATGCGGTTTCATGGTGATTTTTTATTTTATTATTGGCTCGCCTATTCTGCTTATTATACCGGTCATGCCCGTTTAGCCAAAACAGCGTGGGAAAAAGTAATCGATCTGAGCCCTGATAAGAAAGGGCAAGAGCCGTGGGGAGTGTTTGAAGAAAAAGTTAAGCGGTGGATGAACGGAACGAATATTGCTGAGGTGCTTTATGGATTATATGTCATCAGCAAATCATTGAATGCGGATGAAGTAAAAGCGTATATCCATGTAAAAGAGACAATGGAACAGCATTGGCTTGTCCGGGAGTTTATTGATTATATTTTGCTCCCAGCGCAAGCAATGTCGCCGTTGTATATCGTAGACGCCTACGCCGTAATGGATGAATTATGGGAAAAAAATGTGTTAGCAGATGAAAAAATGTATATCACTTGGTTTCATGTGTTTGCCAATGCGGTGGATGTGCTGCGAAACTTCTCCAATTATCAGGCATGGGCGGCAGCGATTGAATATGTATGGAGACGAAATCAGGGCGAATCCGTGACACAAAAAGGAATCGGAGAAAAGTACAGTATTTCGTTATCAACTGTTCAAAAATATGTAAAACAAGTTCGAAAATGGTTATAATGAGCAAATTAATAGACGTTTATCCAGGACTTATATACGATAAAAGTAAGGAAATAATAAGCAGGTAAGTAGCGCGTAAAGGAGTGGACGCTGTGTCAGAAGAAAAAATTTATGATGTCATTATTATTGGGGCGGGACCGGCCGGAATGACAGCCGCTGTCTACACATCTAGAGCGAACATGTCGACGCTGATGATTGAGCGCGGAGTTCCAGGCGGCCAAATGGCCAATACGGAGGATGTAGAAAACTATCCAGGTTATGAACATATTTTGGGACCAGAATTAGCAACGAAGATGTTTGAACACGCCAAAAAATTTGGAGCAGAGTATGCTTACGGTGACGTAAAAGAAGTGATTGATGGCCAAGAGTACAAAACCGTTGTGGTTGGAAATAAACAATATAAAGCGCATGCGGTGATTATTGCGACAGGAGCGGAGTATAAAAAGCTAGGTGTTCCTGGGGAGGCAGAGCTGAGCGGCCGCGGCGTTTCTTATTGCGCGGTATGTGATGGCGCCTTTTTCCGCGGAAAAGAGCTTGTTGTTGTGGGCGGAGGCGATTCCGCAGTGGAAGAGGGCGTATATTTAACCCGTTTTGCTAGCAAGGTTACGATTGTGCATCGCCGCGATCAGCTGCGGGCGCAAAAAATCTTACAAGACCGTGCATTTGCTAATGAAAAAATCGATTTTATCTGGAATCATACAGTTAAGCAAATTCATGAAAAAGACGGAAAAGTGGGCGGAGTCACGCTTGTCCATACACAAACAGGAGAAGAGCGGGAGTTTTCATGTGATGGCGTGTTTGTTTATATCGGTATGCTGCCGCTTTCGAAGCCATTTGTCAGCCTTGGCATTACAAACGAAAATGGCTATATTGAAACAAACGAACATATGGAAACAAAAATAGCCGGAATTTTTGCGGCGGGCGATGTCCGTGAAAAATCGCTGCGGCAAATTGTAACGGCGACAGGGGACGGAAGCATTGCGGCGCAAAGTGCACAGCATTACGTAGAGGAGCTAAAAGAGTCGCTAAAAGTGAAATAATCACTTAACGAAACCGTAATGGATGTTTAACCGCACTGTAACACAAATGAAATAATTTTCCTGTATGCTAAAGGTAAAGTAATTGACCCCCTTTTATATAAATTTCCGTGTATGGCATGGGTACTTCCCGTGCCTCTTTTTTTGCTGTCGCAAGATACAAAGGGTATGAAGCAAAAACAGTCGGAGCCGGCTGATCTCACAGATTCATCATCGCGCTCTTATTGCGATATACGGCCGATATGCAACTAGCACCATATCGCCAGAAATAGTATAATAAAGTAAACTGTATTGAGTAATGTTGAGGTGAACGTGTTGCAACGCGTAACAAATTGTGTTTTGGTTAATGATGGGAAAATTTTGTTGCTGCAAAAACCGCGCCGAGGCTGGTGGGTTGCTCCTGGAGGAAAGATGGAGCAAGGTGAAACGATTCGCGAAGCATGTATTCGAGAATATCGGGAAGAGACGGGCATTTATTTGAAAAGCCCCGAATTAAAAGGGGTATTTACCATTGTGATCAAGGATCAGGAGCGAATTGTTTCGGAGTGGATGATGTTTACGTTTTTTGCGGATCAGTTTGATGGCGAACATATGCCTTACTGTGAGGAAGGGAAGCTTGAATGGCACCCTGTGGAAACGATTCACCAACTCCCGATGGCACCGGGAGATCGTCATATTTTAGATTATATGTTAAAGGGCTCTGGCATGATCTATGGTTCGTTTATTTATACAGAAGATTTCCAACTGCTTTCGTATCGATTAGACCCAAGCTAAGGGGAGAGGATGAAGATGAGTACAGGTTCAACCAACGACATACAAATGGTCATTATCACTGGAATGTCGGGAGCGGGAAAAACGGTGGCCATTCAAAGCTTTGAAGATTTGGGGTTTTTTTGTGTCGATAACTTGCCACCAACCTTGCTGCCAAAATTTTTAGAGCTAATGAAGGAATCGGGGAATAAAATTAATAAAATTGCGTTAGTGATGGATCTGCGCAGCCGCGATTTTTTTGATAAATTATTGGCGGCACTTGATGATTTATCGGAGTGGTCATGGGTGACACCACAAATTTTATTTCTCGATGCGAGAGATTCTACACTAGTTGCTCGGTATAAAGAAACGCGGCGCACTCATCCGCTTGCGCCAAATGGCTTGCCGCTTGAGGGCATACGGTTGGAAAGAGAAATACTGGAGGAGCTAAAGGGACGAGCGCAAATCATCTATGATACCTCTGACTTAAAACCAAGGGAGCTGCGCGAAAAGATCTTAAAGCAATTTTCTTCACACACACATCAAACCTTTACGGTTCATATTGTGTCATTTGGCTTTAAATACGGCTTGCCTATTGATGCCGATTTAGTCTTTGATGTCCGGTTTTTGCCGAATCCGCATTACATTGAACATATGCGGCCTAAGACAGGAAAGGATGAGGAAGTGTCTTCATATGTACTGAAATGGAACGAAACGCAAAAGTTTCTTGAGAAAACGATTGACCTATTGACGTTTATGCTGCCGCACTATAAGCGGGAGGGAAAGAGCCAGCTCGTCATTGCAATCGGCTGCACAGGAGGCCAGCACCGTTCAGTAGCGCTTGCTGAATATCTTGCTCAACATTTTTCGGCTGATTATAAGACGCATGTGTCTCATCGAGATATGGAAAGACGAAAGGAAAAGCATCTATGAGTAAAAAGATTGATCCGAAGATCGTTATTATTGGTGGCGGAACCGGTTTGCCTGTGCTGTTGAGAGGGCTGAAGCAATATGATGTCGATATTACTGCGATTGTGACTGTAGCAGATGATGGAGGAAGCTCAGGCCGTTTGCGGGATGAACTTGATATTCCGCCGCCAGGTGATATTCGCAATGTTCTAGCTGCACTTTCAGATGTCGAGCCGCTCGTCGTTGAATTGTTTCAGCATCGCTTCCAAAACGGAAACGGATTGTCGGGCCATTCAGTAGGCAACTTAATTTTAGCTGCGATGACCTCCATTACTGGAGATTTTGTTAAAGCCATTCGTGAAATGAGCAAAGTGTTGAATGTGCGAGGCAAGGTATTGCCGGCAGCGAATAAAAGCGTAGTTCTTCATGCGGAAATGGAAGACGGGACCATCGTTTCTGGAGAATCGAAAATCCCGTACTCTGGAAAAAAAATCAAAAGAGTTTTTTTAACTCCAGAACAGATCGAACCGCTTGAAGAAGCACTGCATGAAATTCGTCAGGCTGATTTGATTGTGCTCGGTCCTGGAAGCTTATATACAAGTATTTTGCCTAATTTGTTAGTGCCGAAAATCGGTCAAGAGGTATGCGAGGCAAAAGCTAAAAAAGTTTATGTATGCAATGTCATGACCCAAGCCGGCGAAACATTGCATTATACAGCAAGCGACCACGTGAAAGCGCTGTATGATCATATGGAGTGTGCTTTTTTGGATATGATTCTCGTCAATAGCGGAGAAATTCCTAAGGATATTCAGCAGCGTTATGCGGAAGAGCTGTCCGAACCTGTCAAGGAAGATTTAGAAAAGCTAACGGAGCTGGGAATAACCATTATCCGCGATCATATTGTAAAGTATGAAGATCGCGTGATACGCCATGATACAAAAAAGGTGGCAGCGCTGCTCGTTTCACTTTTAGAAACGTGCTAGAGTCGCACGCACCTCCTTTATCCTTTGAAAAAATCATGAAGCATGGAGGTGAGTAGGTTGTCGTTTGCGTCAGAGACGAAAAAAGAGCTAACGAATTTAGATGTCAAAGACTGTTGCTTAAAAGCAGAGTTATCAGCCCTTTTGCGCATGAATGGCTCGCTGTCTTTTTCCAATCGCAAGCTTACCATTGATGTCCAAACGGAAAACGCGGCCATCGCCCGGCGCATTTATACGCTAATGAAAAAAGGATACACCGTTACCGTTGAACTGCTTGTCCGGAAAAAAATGCGCTTAAAGAAAAACAATGTTTACATCGTTCGAATTGTCGAAGGAGCGCGCGAATTACTTGAGGATTTAAAAATCTTGGAGGAATCTTTTTCGTTTGTTCGGGTCATCTCTCCGGAATTGATCAAGAAAAAATGCTGCAAGCGTTCTTATTTGCGAGGCGCTTTTCTTGCTGGCGGATCGGTTAATAATCCCGAAACCTCTTCCTACCATTTAGAGATTTTTTCACTGGACAAAGATCATAACAACTCGTTATGTGAATTAATGAACAGCCATTTTGGGCTGCATGCGAAAACGTTGGAACGCAAAAAGGGGTTTATTACGTATTTAAAAGAGGCAGAAAAAATTTCAGAGTTTCTTAATATTATTGGCGCTCATCAGGCTTTGCTGCGCTTTGAGGATGTTCGGATTGTCCGCGATATGCGAAACTCGGTCAACCGCCTTGTCAATTGTGAAACGGCTAATTTAAATAAAACGATCGGCGCCGCGATTCGTCAAGTAGAAAACATCCGCTACATTGATGAAACCATTGGTTTAAGCGCACTTCCAGATAAGCTTCGAGAAATTGCAGAATTACGAGTAACATATCAAGATGTTACATTAAAAGAATTAGGTGAAATGGTTTCAGGGGGGAAAATTAGCAAGTCGGGTATTAACCATCGCTTGCGGAAAATCGATGAAATTGCTGAAAAGCTGCGGGCAGGACAGCCTGTAGACTTCCATAAATAAAATCAGGAAAAGGGGAGGAAGGAATATGGTGGAAAAACAGGTGGAAGTGTTGTTGAAAACTGGATTGCAAGCGCGTCCAGCTGCACTTTTTGTTCAGGAAGCGAACCGCTTCTCATCGGATCTTTTTATTAAAAAAGATGGAAAAAAAGTCAATGCCAAAAGCATCATGGGTCTGATGAGCCTAGCGATCAGCTCCAGATCGGTCATTACGTTAATCGCTGATGGACCGGATGAACAAGAAGCGATTGAAGCATTGACAAAATATGTGCAAAAAGAAGGATAGTAAGAGGCTGCAGGAATGGCTGGGAGAGAGCGACTCGTTCAGGATGCTCAAACCGCACTTTGTCCGAGAGTCATTCGATGCATAAAAGGAAAAGGCTGTTCTTTACGGAAAAGAACAGCCTTCATATTTTCAGATTGGCTGTCCGCATTTTTCAGCCAAGCGTTTTTAAAATAGTAGTAGACAAAGTCTGCTTTGACTTTGTCTACTACTGGCTGTCCGGATTATTTTTCGTCAACGCGTGCCAACACGCGGTCGATTAAACCATATTCTTTTGCTTTTTCCGCTGTCATAAAGTTATCGCGGTCTGTATCGCGCTCGATGATCTCGATTGGCTGGCCTGTATTTTCTGCCAAAATGCGATTCAGCTTATCGCGTAAGAACAAGATGCGTTTAGCGGCAATCTCGATATCAGTAGCTTGACCTTGCGCTCCTCCTAAAGGCTGGTGGATCATGATTTCACTGTTTGGAAGAGCAAAGCGCTTTCCTTTTGCGCCAGCAGAAAGCAGGAACGCCCCCATTGATGCTGCCATTCCAATGCAAATGGTCGAAACATCTGGCTTAATAAACTGCATCGTGTCATAAATGGCCATTCCGGCTGTAATCGAACCACCAGGGCTGTTAATATAAAGGGAAATATCTTTTTCCGGATCTTCCGCTGCTAAGAATAAAAGCTGGGAAACAATGGAGTTCGCGACATGGTCATCGATGGCACTACCTAAAATAATGATGCGGTCTTTAAGCAAGCGGGAGTAAATGTCATATGCGCGTTCACCGCGGCTTGTTTGCTCAATCACTGTAGGAATTAAATTCATGAGTTTTCCTCCTTTACCAGTCAATTAAAATCATATGTATTTCTATGATACATAATTGGTCAATGAAGGTCAAACAAAAAGCGTTTTGCCTTCTCCTCATAATTTTATTTATTCGCTATTCTGTTCCGATATCCCTTTTTTCAGCATATCCGCTTTTTTGTTTTTTAAACAGACGTATTGCTGAAGAAAATAGATTTTAAATTTTTAACATATCCACCGAGAAGTCTCCCTCCTTTAAACGGAGTGAAGGGGGGAGGTTCATCTGTTAGTAAGCGTTTTGCCCGATATAAACGCAGCTTAAACGATAGCTGAGAGGTCGGCGGCCGAAGACACCAATCTATGGACTTGTTTTTTCCATAATGAATCGATCTTGCTTCTTATTTCCACAACATATTTTCCTCTTGCAAAAAAAAACGTTCTTCATTATAATGGAACATGCGGCTAACCAATCATGCCCTCGTAGTGTAGTGGATAGCACGAGAGATTCCGGTTCTCTTAGCGTGGGTTCGAATCCTGCCGAGGGCGTTCCAACTATCCTACTGGTTCGGATTACATTTCCACAACTCCTTGATACGACTGCATTTGCGGTCGTTTTTTATTTTTTTAAATCCGAAAGAGTCCTTTTGTTTTTGGAAAAATTTTTCACAAGACAGTTCCAGCGTTGTTGAATCCATTGGTAGGGGCTCTTTTCGTCGATGACATACGAATCAATCTCTTTGCGGGCAAGGCGCCATGGCGATGCTGGACCCTTTTTATTGGGAAAAATCAAAGAACATGTTGAGGGGGGATTCAAATAAAGAAGCAGCGGAGAAACGGACGGGTTGATTCTTCTCTGTTTGTCAGGAAGAAAAAAGGATGGTTATTTTCGAGCATTTTTGGCACGAAAATAACCAAGAGATAGAGGTTATTTGAAATTTTGATTTTCTAATACAACGACTTTTTTTTCTGTCGATTGACCGATTTGCTTTGTAAATTCAACGAGACGAAGAATATCATGACAACATTGTTTGGCACCTAAAACTAATAAGGGGACGCCAATAAAATCGATGTGCAATCCTCTTGAAAAAAACCCTCCCATTGTCATGGCAAATGGAACCGTTGGCGAAGTATTAGAAAAAATAATCTTTTCGTGATGGCTATGTTTTTCTTGTAGCAATGTAATGAAATTTACCAATGCTTGAACGACTAATTTGTTTCTTTTTCTGCCAATGGTATACACAGAATTTCCATCTTCATCGATTCCGTGGAAGAAAAATTTTCCGAAATCATCTTTTGTCAGTTTGTTAAAATAGTCCGTATTTAAAATTTCTTCTTTCGTCAGCTCTCGATCCAAAGGCAGCTTTTTTAAATGGTAGGCTGCTGCTAGTGCCGTGCTATGTGTTCCAGCGTAGTCATTATATATGTAAATCACCCAATCACCCTCTTTTAATCCTATGTTGTAATAAGTAGGATGACCAGAACCCGTCGTATTTAAAAGAGCGAAAGAGCTTTCCCTTGTTCCTTTTATTGGTATGAATTTGGGATGTTTCGTGTAAAAGGTCGGATTCTGATCGGTTTTTCAGCGATAAAAACAAGAATTCAAGCAGTGTTCATTGGTTTTGAATGGATCAGTAGTATCATTAGTCTGACAACTATGTGTAGGATATCAACAACATTCACCACATCTATAAAGAATATCCGCCTATACTTTCCAAAGCGCTCCTGTTATCTATCTTCATAATAGCAGCAGTCCACGATCAGGAAGGTCTTTTTTGTGTGATTTTTCGAATATATATAAAAATAATGGATTCGGATATACGGAAATTTTATTTCCTATACGTTTTGAGGATGTTGATGTACAATAATAAAGAAGGGAGCGTGAGATTATGAGAGCGGGGCTGTTTCAAGAGCAACGCTTGCACCTCTCATTAACAAAGGAACTGGCTCAAGCGATTGAATTGCTGCAGTATTCAACGCTTGAATTGCGCTCTTTTTTGCATGAGCAATCTCTAGAAAATCCTTTTCTCGAAATCAAGGATCATAAGTTTGTTCGTACTCCTAAGCAGTCAAGGAACGGAGAAACACGAAATTGGATTGAAAATATCGGGAAATCTTCCGAGACGCTTGCGTCTTATTTAAAAGCCCAGCTTCACGCTTTTCCGTTATCTGCAAAAAGACGGCAGATTTTGCATTATTTAATTGCTTCACTTGATGAGGATGGATATTTGCGAATGGAAATGAAAGAAACAGCGGCCCTGTTGTCGCTATCAGAAGAAGAACTGGAGGATGCCATTCAGTTTTTGCAATCGCTTGAACCGGCCGGAGTGGGCGCGCGCAGTTTGCAAGAATGCCTGCTCATCCAGCTTCAGCGCCTGCCTGTTCGCCATGAACTAGCAGAACGGGTCATAGCTGATTATTTTACGATGTTTGTTGAAAAGACATGGAAAGCGCTTGCGAAGCAGCTGAAAATCAGCATATCGAATTTGCAGGAAATATGGGATTTAATTCGCACGCTTGAGCCGCGGCCGGGCAGTCATTATGCTGCGGCGGATCCGCATTTTATCGTGCCGGATTTGATTGTTACAAAGCGTGATGGGGAGATATGTGTGTGGCTGAATGATGAGTTTCTTCCAGAAGTGATTTGGAATCACGCTTACGAAAAAAAAGTCGCCGATCAGCAGGATGAACAAATTGAATGGTTTGTGAGAGAAAAATACCGGCAGTTTATGTGGCTGACAAAAAGCTTAGAACAACGTAAACAAACATTGGTTCTTGTTGTGAAGGAAATCATGGAGAGACAGAAGCAATGCCTCGAAGAAGGGTTGGCCGCACTAAGACCATTAACAATGCGCGATATTGCCGATGCGCTGAATATTCATGAATCTACCGTCAGTCGAGTGATTCGGAATAAATATGTACAGACACCGTTTGGAACAGTAGAGCTTCGCCATTTTTTTACAAACTCTCTTTCTGCGGAAAATGATAACGAAGAAGCATCTGCAGCCAAGACGAAAGAATTGATTAAAAAATTGATTGAAGCAGAGGATAAACATGCTCCTTTATCCGATCAAAAAATTGCTGATTTATTAAACGAAGAGCACCAAATTGCTATTTCCAGAAGAACAGTGGCCAAGTATCGGGAACAATTGCATATTCCATCATCTGCGAAACGAAAACGATATTAAGGTGTGAACGTGATGATTGTCCATCTTTATTCCAAAAAAGATTGCCATTTGTGCGAGAAGGCGAAAGAAATTTTAGCTGAATTGCAGACTGAACTCCATTTTACCATTCAAGAAATCGATATTTATCAAGACGATATGTTGTTGGAACGATACCATCTGATGATTCCGGTCGTCGAAGTGGACGGGAAAGAGCTGGCCTATGGCCTTATTAAAAAAGATTTTATAAGAAAGCGGTTACTTGAATGCTTGAATAGTTGAACATCTACCATACTCCTGTTACAATTAAAAAAGAGGGCAGGAGTAATTTTTTTTGCACAAGCGGGACAAAATAAGTCACTGCGGGACGTATTGTGTCCATATATTATAGGCAAGGGGAAGGGAACTACATTGCGATCATGGATTGATGCACAGAAAAAATTATTGCCTGATCTTCTTGAGTTTATGCAAAAACGCTATCGCATTTTGCAGTACATTCGGCTGATGCAGCCGATTGGAAGAAGAGCGTTGTCTGGAAGCATCGGGATGAGCGAACGTGTCCTTCGCGCAGAAGTACAATTTCTAAAAGACCAAAACTTAATTACCATCACTTCATCTGGTATGCACGTGACATCCGATGGTGACGAATTGCTCAATCTTTTGGAAGATGTGATGAAGGAACTGCTCGGTTTGAAGGATTTAGAGAAAAAGGTAAAAAGTTTGCTCCCTGTCGAAGAGGTCATCATTGTTGCTGGAGATAGCGACCTTTCTCCTTGGGTGAAAAAAGAAATGGGAAGAGCTTGTGTAGCGTGCATGAAAGAAAAGCTGAGCGATCAAAGTATCGTCGCTGTGACCGGCGGAACGACAATGGCCGCAGTAGCCGATATGATGATGCCAGATCCTAAACAGCACGGCATATTATTTGTTCCTGCCCGAGGCGGATTAGGAGAGCATGTCGAAAATCAAGCGAATACGATCTGTGCCAAAATGGCGGAAAAAGCAATGGGCAATTACCGTTTGCTCCATGTGCCTGACCATCTAAGCCAAGAGGCGTATCAGTCGCTGATTGAAGAACCAGCAGTCAAAGAAGTGCTTCAACTGATCAAATCATCGAATATCGTAGTGCATGGAATTGGCGATGCGATCACGATGGCCGAACGCCGTAAAACCTCTAGAGAAGACATGGAAAAAATTAAGCAAAGACATGCTGTGGCTGAGGCTTTTGGATATTACTTTAATCAAGCGGGCGAAGTGGTGCATAAGGTGCAGACAATCGGCATTCAGCTTGAAGACATTAAACGCGTTCAGCATGTGATTGCCGTTGCTGGCGGTGCTTCTAAAGCAAAGGCGATTAAAGCGTATATGAAGCAAGCGCCTCGCTCGATTTTAATCACGGACGAAGGAGCAGCAAGAGCGTTGACGGGGGAGCCACATCCCTTAACATAACCATTTTTGAATCATGAAGGAGGAACCACCAATGGCTGTAAAAGTAGGTATTAACGGTTTTGGACGTATTGGCCGCAACGTATTCCGCGCGGCATTGAAAAATCCGAATATCGAGGTCGTAGCTGTTAATGACTTAACAGATGCGAAAACATTAGCTCATCTTTTAAAATACGATTCCGTTCACGGCACACTAGATGCTGAAGTTTCTGTGAACGGCAACAACCTTGTCGTAAACGGAAAAGAAATCGTTGTAAAAGCGGAGCGCGATCCAGCGCAACTAGGCTGGGGCGAGCTAGGAGTTGATATCGTTGTTGAATCAACAGGCCGCTTTACAAAGCGCGAAGATGCTGCGAAGCATTTAGAGGCTGGCGCGAAAAAAGTCATTATCTCCGCTCCAGCAACGAATGAAGACATTACCATCGTGATGGGTGTTAACCAAGAAAAATACGATCCAGCTAACCATCATGTGATTTCAAATGCTTCTTGTACAACAAACTGCTTGGCGCCATTTGCTAAGGTGCTTCATGAAAAATTCGGAATCGTTCGCGGCATGATGACAACGGTCCATGCTTATACCAACGACCAGCAAATCCTTGATTTGCCTCATAAAGATTTGCGCCGTGCCCGCGCTGCTGCTGAATCGATTATTCCGACAAGCACGGGCGCTGCCAAAGCGGTGGCCCTTGTTTTGCCTGAGCTAAAAGGCAAGTTAAACGGTATGGCGATGCGCGTGCCAGTATCGAATGTATCTGTTGTCGATCTTGTAGCTGAGCTTGAACAAGAAGTAACGGTAGAAGAAGTAAATGCAGCGCTTAAAACAGCAGCAGAAAACGAGTTAAAAGGCATTCTTGCTTACAGCGAAGAACCGCTTGTCTCTCGCGATTATAATGGCAGCCCGGCATCATCTACGATTGATGCGCTTTCTACAATGGTCATGGAAGGAAAAATGGTCAAAGTGGTTTCTTGGTATGATAACGAAACAGGCTATTCAAACCGCGTGGTAGACTTAGCTGAATATATTGCCTCAAAAGGTTTATAAATCTATTTGTCTTAGTCGCTCATTCAAGTCTATAATAGTGAAATGGAGAGGGGAGCGGGGGGAGTCCCCCACTCCCTTTCGTATGCAGAAACCATTGAAGGAGGCCGTTTGCCATGAACAAGAAAACCGTCCGCGACATTGATGTCAAAGGGAAGCGCGTTTTTTGCCGAGTTGATTTTAATGTCCCAATGCAAGATGGACGCGTAACAGATGACACACGCATTCGCGCTGCATTGCCAACCATTCAGTATTTGTCAGAACAGGGGGCGAAAGTGATTTTAGCGAGCCACCTTGGCCGCCCGAAAGGAAAAGTAGTAGAAGAAATGCGTTTAACGGCGGTGGCGGAACGCTTAAGCGAGCTGCTTGGTAAAAAAGTAGTGAAGACAGATGAAGCCTATGGAGAAGAAGTAAAAGCGGCCATTGCTGCTATGAACGAAGGCGATGTCCTGCTGCTTGAAAATGTTCGCTTCTATCCGGGCGAAGAGAAGAACGACCAAGAGCTAGCTCAAGCCTTTGCAGAATTGGCTGACGTCTATGTCAATGATGCTTTTGGCGCTGCGCACAGAGCTCATGCGTCCACAGAAGGAATCGCGCATTACTTGCCAGCAGTGGCAGGCTTTTTAATGGAAAAAGAGATTGAAGTGCTTGGCAAAGCACTTTCCAATCCAGAGCGTCCATTTACTGCCATCATTGGCGGCGCGAAGGTGAAAGACAAAATCGGCGTCATTGAAAATTTACTTGATAAAGTCGATCATTTAATCATTGGCGGCGGCCTTGCTTATACGTTTGTGAAAGCGTTAGGTCATGAAATCGGCAAATCGCTGCTCGAAGAAGATAAAATCGAGCTGGCGAAGTCATTTATGGAAAAGGCGAAAGAAAAAGGCGTAAAATTTTATATGCCGGTTGATGCCGTCGTAGCCGATGACTTTTCGAATGCCGCAAACAAAAAAGTTGTAAGCATTGATAATATTCCAAGCGATTGGGAAGCATTGGACATCGGTCCAAAAACGCGCGAGCTGTATCGCGATGTGATTTTGCAATCTAAGCTTGTCATTTGGAATGGACCAATGGGAGTATTTGAGATGGACGCATTTGCCGAAGGAACGAAAGCAGTAGCACAGGCGCTAGCTGATGCGAAGGGTACATATACGGTTATCGGTGGCGGCGATTCCGCGGCAGCTGTTGAAAAATTTGGATTGGCTGAAGAAATGGATCATATCTCAACTGGCGGCGGCGCGTCGCTGGAATTTATGGAAGGGAAGCAGCTCCCTGGTGTGGTTGCGTTAAATGATAAGTAATCAGAAGGAGGTAAAGCCATGCGTAAGCCGATTATTGCAGGAAACTGGAAAATGCATAAAACTCTTGCAGAAGCTGTAAGCTTTGCGGAGGAAGTCAAAAAGCTCGTCCCTTCTTCTGAACGGGTCGACTCCGTTGTTTGCGCTCCGGCACTATTTTTAGAACGTCTTGTGGCAGCGGCTAAAGGCACGAATCTAAAAATTGGTGCACAAAATATGCACTTTGAAGCAAAAGGAGCGTTTACAGGAGAAATTAGCCCGTTGGCGCTGCAAGATCTCGGAGTCGAATATGTCATTATTGGGCATTCCGAGCGCCGTGAAATGTTTGCGGAAACCGATGAAACAGTGAATAAAAAAGTTCTTGCTGCATTTCAGTATGACCTCATTCCGATTGTGTGCTGCGGTGAAACATTAGAAGAACGAGAGAGCGGGAAAACGAATGATATCGTTGCTGCGCAAGTGGAAAAAGCGCTCGAAGGACTAACGGAGAAGCAAGCAAAGCGAGTGGTGATCGCTTATGAACCAATTTGGGCGATCGGCACCGGCAAGTCTTCAACAGCAGAAGACGCCAATGAAGTATGCGGCCATATCCGCTCGACTATTGCGCAAAAATTTTCCCAAGAGGTGGCAGAAGCGGTTCGCATTCAATATGGCGGCAGTGTGAAACCGGATAATATCAGCCAGTTTTTAAAGCAAGAGCACATTGATGGAGCGTTAGTTGGCGGCGCCAGCTTAGACCCGCAATCATTTCTGCAGCTAGTGGAGGCAGGACATCATGAGTAAACAACCTGTGGCATTAATTATTTTAGACGGATTCGCTCTTCGCGAAGAAACGTATGGCAACGCGGTCGCACAGGCGAAAAAGCCGAATTTTGACCGCTATTGGAACGAATATCCTCATGCTACGCTCACGGCGTGCGGAGAAGCGGTCGGTCTTCCTGAAGGGCAAATGGGAAACTCGGAAGTCGGCCATTTAAATATTGGCGCTGGCCGGATTGTGTATCAAAGCTTAACGCGCGTCAATATTGCGATTCGTGAAGGAGAATTTGACCGTAACGAAACATTTTTAGCCGCAACGAATCATGTAAAAGAAAAAGGCACGAATTTGCACCTTTTCGGTCTTCTGTCTGATGGCGGTGTGCACAGCCATATCAACCATTTATACGCATTATTAAAATTAGCGGCGAAAGAAGGCGTGAAAAATGTATATATCCACGGCTTCTTAGATGGCCGAGATGTTGGGCCACAAACGGCGAAAAAGTACATTCATGAATTAAATGAACAAATGGCCCAGATGGGAGTCGGTGAAATTGCGACATTGTCTGGCCGCTACTATTCGATGGACCGTGACAAGCGCTGGGAGCGCGTTGAAAAAGCATACCGCGCCATGGTTTATGGCGAGGGCCCGGCTTACCGCGATCCATTAGAATGTATTGACGATTCGTATGCCCATGGCATTTACGACGAGTTCGTGTTGCCGTCTGTGATGGTGCGTGAGGATGGAACACCTGTGGCGACAATCCAAGACAACGACGCCGTGATTTTCTATAATTTCCGTCCCGACCGGGCGATTCAAATTTCTAATACGTTCACAAATGATGATTTCCGCTCGTTCGATCGCGGACCAAAGCATCCGAAAAACGTATTTTTCGTTTGCTTAACTCATTTCAGTGAAACCGTAAAAGGATACGTAGCATTTAAACCAACCAATCTCGATAATACGATTGGAGAAGTGATAGCGCAGAACGGTTTAAAACAGCTGCGCATCGCTGAAACGGAAAAATATCCGCATGTGACCTTTTTTATGAGCGGCGGACGCGAGGAAAAATTCCCTGGAGAAGACCGGATTTTAATCAATTCGCCGAAAGTGGCGACATATGATTTAAAACCGGAAATGAGCGCCTATGAAGTGACTGAAGCGCTGTTAAAAGAAATTGCCGCAGATCAATATGATGCCATCATTTTAAACTATGCGAATCCGGATATGGTCGGCCATTCCGGAAAGCTCGAACCGACGATTCGGGCAGTCGAGGCTGTTGACGAGTGCTTAGGAAAAGTCGTTGATGCGATCATCGCCAAAGGCGGTGTGGCGATTATTACAGCCGATCATGGAAATGCGGATGAGGTCTTAAATCCAGATGGAAGTCCGCAAACGGCTCATACGACGAATCCAGTTCCCGTCATTGTCACAAAAAAAGGAATCGTGCTTCGTGACGGCGGAATTTTGGGAGATTTAGCGCCAACGATGCTAGATTTGCTTGGATTAGAACAACCAAAAGAAATGACAGGAAAAACTTTGATCGTAAAATAAGAAAAAAGGAGAGATTTGTCATGTCAGTGATTATTGATGTATATGCTCGCGAAGTATTAGACTCGCGCGGAAATCCAACAATTGAAGTAGAAGTATATACAGAATCCGGTGCTTTCGGCCGCGCATTAGTGCCAAGCGGCGCATCCACAGGAGAATATGAAGCGGTGGAGTTGCGCGACGGCGACAAAAACCGTTATCTCGGCAAAGGTGTATTAAAAGCAGTAGAAAATGTAAATGAAATCATTGCTCCGGCGATTATCGGCTTTGATGTAACCGATCAAGTAGGGATTGACCAAACGTTAATGGAACTTGACGGTACAGAAAATAAAGGGAAATTAGGGGCCAACGCGATCCTAGGTGTATCGATGGCAGTCGCGCGCGCCGCTGCTGATTATTTAGAAGTGCCTTTATATCAATATCTCGGCGGATTTAATGCGAAAACATTGCCTGTGCCGATGATGAACATTTTAAACGGCGGTGCGCATGCGGATAATAACGTCGATATTCAAGAGTTTATGATTATGCCTGTCGGCGCGCCAAACTTCCGTGAAGCGCTTCGCATGGGGGCAGAGATTTTCCATAGCCTAAAAGCCGTATTAAAAGCGAAAGGTTACAATACAGCCGTTGGTGATGAGGGCGGATTCGCGCCAAACTTAAAATCGAACGAAGAAGCGCTACAAACCATTATTGAAGCGATTGAAAAAGCGGGCTACCAACCGGGCCAAGAAGTGATGCTGGCGATGGATGTCGCTTCTTCAGAGCTGTACAATAAACAAGATGGAAAATATCATCTTGAAGGCGAAGGCGTGATCAAAACATCTGAAGAAATGGTGGCTTGGTATGAAGAGCTTGTATCGAAATATCCAATCATCTCCATTGAAGACGGCTTGGATGAAAACGATTGGGCGGGCCATAAACTATTAACTGAACGCCTTGGCAAAAAAGTACAGCTTGTCGGCGACGACTTATTCGTTACAAACACGAAAAAATTAGCTCAAGGTATTGAACAAGGCGTTGGCAACGCGATTTTGATCAAAGTGAACCAAATCGGTACGCTAACAGAAACATTTGATGCGATTGAAATGGCGAAACGCGCAGGCTACACAGCGGTGATCTCTCACCGTTCCGGTGAAACGGAAGACAGCACTATTGCGGATATCGCTGTGGCAACAAACGCTGGTCAAATCAAGACAGGCGCTCCTTCGCGCACAGACCGCGTGGCGAAATATAATCAATTGCTTCGCATCGAAGATCAGCTTG
Source organism: Anoxybacillus sp. B2M1 (assembly GCF_001634265.1). Classification (NCBI taxonomy): domain Bacteria; kingdom Bacillati; phylum Bacillota; class Bacilli; order Caryophanales; family Anoxybacillaceae; genus Anoxybacillus; species Anoxybacillus sp. B2M1. The sequence goes on from NZ_CP015435.1 coordinate 3,087,626, forward strand.
GCGAAACCGCTGTTTACCAAGGCATGAAATCATTCTATAACTTGAAAAAATAATGATGGAAAACTTTAAACAAGGAACCTGACCGAATCATCCGGTTGGGTTCTTTTCTTTGTACTTGGTTTCTAACGGAGAGTTTATAAATACCGTTTATGCAGAACAAGGGCAACAAGTAAATTGATTTTATCTGATACCGTGAGTGGATTGATTCGACATATGGATCATTTTTACTTAATGGAAGAATTAGTTTTCAAGTAATTTGTATGGAAAGGAAAATGGAAATTTTTAAGCTATACGTGAATTTACATAAATTTTATCATTTGATATTATATGTTTAATCGAATTTAATAAGGTGGTCAGGGAATAATGAAAAAAATTTTATTCATACCTACACTGTTAGTTTTATTTATTTTGATCCCTTTTGTTATCGTTTATTTTAATAAGGATACAAGCACAGATCATCAAGATTTAGCTAAATTTGAAGGATATGTAGTGCTTAAAGACATGCAAAAGGATGCATATAGAGTTCTATTGATGAAAAACATCAGTAAGGATGACATTTATTCAAGGTCTGTTGATGAGCTTTTAGATCAAGGGAGAAGGGAGCTTGATACGATGTGGCTCTGGATAAAGAAAAAGGACTATGGAAGAATTCAAAAGGGGCAAAGGGTTGTTGTTTGGTATGGACCAGAAGTGCAAGATTCTAATCCTCCTCAATCATCGGCCAAACAGATTCAAATTTTAGACGAGTAAAGCGATTTTTACGTTATTGAACCACAGGTGCTAATTATTCATTATTTTACTAAAAAGCGCAGCATCATATGCCTTTACACAAATTTTTCTGCTTCTTTACTCAAATAAGAACGCTAGTGATCCACCCCTTTGTCTGCAGAGTGATCCTTGTTCGAGCATCCCGAAGGCAACCCAATAGCTAGCCGATTATGAAAGGAAAGCTAAGAATCAAACGCTGTTAATGATTTTATTGGATCATTCATCCTGATAGTTATTGGTAAGTAAAAGGTTGGTCATCACTTTGAAGTCTGCAAAACGAGTTTGAAGAGCTTTTTGTGCGGTTGTATCATCAGCCGATTTATGATACATTAAAATTATTGCAGTGTGCGTTTTTGAGAAGGAGGAGTAGACATGCATACTCTGCTTGTCACGTTATTGGTGATTGTATCGATTGCGATGATTGTTGTTGTGCTGCTGCAATCGGGAAGAAGCGCTGGACTGTCCGGAGCGATTACGGGCGGGGCCGAGCAGCTATTCGGAAAGCAGAAGGCTCGCGGTCTTGACGCAGTATTGCACCGCATGACGGTCGTTTTAGCGGTTTTGTTTTTTGTTTTAGCAATTGCCGTAACGTATTTTCAACTGTAAACTTGAAAAAGGGGGCGGTCCATGGTAAAGGGCTGCCTTTTCTGTTTGGAATCGTGAAAGGAGATGCAGAAAATGAAGATTGTTTCACCAAAACCATTCACATTTGAAGCAGGAGAACGCGCTGTACTATTACTTCATGGATTTACGGGAAACTCATCAGATGTCCGGATGCTAGGACGTTTTCTTGAATCCAAAGGATATACATGCCATGCGCCCATTTATAAAGGGCACGGGGTTCCGCCAGAAGAGCTTGTGCATACCGGTCCGGATGATTGGTGGCAGGATGTGATGAATGCGTACGAATTTTTGCGGGAAAAAGGCTATCAAAAAATTGCAGTCGTCGGTTTGTCGCTTGGCGGGGTATTTTCCCTTAAATTAGGTTACACTGTACCTGTAGTGGGCATCGTTCCAATGTGCGCACCTATGTATATTAAGAGCGAAGAAACGATGTATCAAGGAGTGCTGGACTACGCGCGGGAATATAAAAAACGGGAAGGAAAAGCACCAGAGCAAATCGAAAAAGAAATGGAAGAGTTTCGCAAAACGCCGATGAAAACATTAAAGGCACTTCAGGCGTTAATCGCTGAGGTACGAAATCATATCGATTTAATTTATGCGCCGACATTTGTGGTCCAAGCGCGTCATGATGACATGATTAATACCGATAGTGCAAATATTATTTATAACGGCGTTGAATCTCCAATCAAACAAATCAAATGGTATGAGGAATCCGGTCATGTGATTACGCTTGATAAAGAGAAAGAACAGCTTCATGAAGACATTTATGCATTTTTAGAATCATTGGATTGGTAATCCTCGAAAGGAGGAAACATGATGGAACCATTAACGGAGCGGCTGCTTGCGTTTATGCGCGATGAAGCGTATAAACCGCTCACCGTTCAAGAATTGGAAGAAGCGTTTGGAATTGAGGATGCAGCGGAATTTAAGGAATTTGTCAAAGCGCTTGTCTCCTTAGAGGAAGACGGGCTGGTAGTCAGAACAAGAAGCAACCGCTACGGTGTGCCGGAAAAAATGAATTTAGTCCGCGGAAAGGTGACGGGGCATTCGAAAGGCTTTGCGTTTGTCGTGCCCGAAGATCCGCTGCTTGATGATATTTTTATTCCGCCTTCTGAATTGAAAAATGCCATGCATGGCGATACCGTGCTTGTCCGCATCAATCCTCATGCCTCAGGCGCGCGCAAGGAAGGAACGATCGTCCGCATTATTGAACGCGGCGTCACGGAAATTGTGGGAACTTATACGGAAAGCAAAAATTTTGGATTTGTCATTCCCGATGATAAAAAGATTGTCAATGACATTTTTATTCCGAAGCATGCGGCAAACGGGGCGGTTGAAGGGCATAAAGTCGTCGTCCGTCTCACCACTTATCCGGAAGGAAGAATTAGCGCTGAGGGTGAGATCATTCAAATTCTCGGCCATAAAAACGATCCGGGTGTCGATATTTTATCGATTATTTATAAGCATGGCTTGCCCATGCAATTTCCTGAAGAAGTCATCGCGCATGCCAACAGCATTTCAGACACGATTTCCGCTGAAGATTTGCAAGACCGCCGCGATTTGCGCGATCAGTTGATTGTAACGATTGATGGCGCGGATGCAAAGGACTTAGATGATGCCGTCACGGTGACAAAGCTAGAAAATGGCCATTACAAATTAGGCGTACATATCGCCGATGTCAGCCATTATGTAACGGAAGGCTCGCCGATTGACCGAGAAGCAAATGAACGCGGCACAAGCGTTTATCTGGTGGATCGAGTCATTCCCATGATTCCGCACCGTCTATCAAACGGCATTTGTTCCCTTAATCCGAAAGTCGACCGTCTCACCTTGTCATGTGAAATGGAAATTAATGAGCGCGGCGACATCGTCAGCCACGAGATTTTCCAAAGTGTGATTCGCACGGCGGAACGCATGACGTATTCGGATGTGAATAAAATCTTGGTCGACAGAGACGAAGAGCTGCGTAAAAAATATGAGCCGCTCGTGCCGATGTTCGAGTTAATGGCCGAGCTTGCCGATATTTTACGTACAAAACGAATGAACCGCGGAGCCATTGATTTTGATTTCAAAGAAGCCAAAGTCTTAGTGGACGAAAACGGTAAGCCATATGATGTGATTTTACGCGAACGCTCGGTAGCGGAGCGGCTGATCGAGGAATTTATGCTTGCGGCTAACGAAACCGTTGCGGAACATTTTCATTGGATGAATGTCCCTTTCATCTATCGCGTCCATGAGGACCCAAAACCAGAAAAGCTGCAACGCTTCCTTGAGTTTATTACCAACTTTGGCTATGTTGTCAAAGGGACCGGCAATCAAATTCATCCGCGGGCATTGCAGGAAATTTTAGAAGCGGTGCGCGGCGAACCGGAAGAGATGGTCGTATCGACGGTGATGCTTCGCTCGATGAAGCAAGCCCGCTACGATGCGGAAAGCTTAGGCCACTACGGCTTGTCTACTGAATTTTATACACATTTCACATCGCCGATCCGCCGTTATCCCGATTTAATCGTCCATCGCCTGATTCGCACGTATTTAATTAATGGCAAGATAGATAATCAAACCCAGCAGAAATGGGCGGAACAGCTGCCGGACATCGCCGAGCATGCTTCCAACATGGAGCGGCGTGCGGTTGAAGCCGAACGCGAAACAGATGACTTAAAGAAAACCGAGTTTATGGAAGACAAAATTGGCATGGAGTTCGATGGCATCATCAGCTCTGTCACGAACTTTGGCTTGTTCGTGGAACTGCCAAACACGATCGAAGGATTGGTGCACGTCAGCTATTTAACAGATGACTATTATCGCTATGACGAACACCACTATGCAATGATCGGCGAACGAACGGGGAAAATGTACCGCATTGGCGATGAAATTACGGTGCGCGTGATCAACGTCAATAAAGAAGAGCGCATCGTCGATTTTGAAATTGTCGGTATGAAAGGGCGCCGTCGCAAGGAACCAAAAGCAGCGCCGGTCGTGATTAAAGGAAAAAAACGAACAAAAGAAGGCGGACGTCCAGAGAAAAAAACAAAAAAGAAATTTTATGAAGATCTTCCAAGCGCTAAAGCAAAAAAGAAGAAAAAGAAGAAAAAGCGCTAAGGCGAAGCCTCTTGGGCAAAGAGGCTTTTCCTTCTTTCGTTTTTTTGATACAATAACATTTGTCTGTATAAGGGGGAGGACGAGCGCAATGCCAAAAGGTGAAGGAAAGCTGATTGCTCAAAATAAAAAAGCCCATCATGACTATTTTATTGAAGAGACGTATGAAGCGGGTCTTGTCTTGCAAGGAACAGAAATTAAGTCCATTCGCGCGGGGAAAGTCAATTTAAAAGATTCATTCGCGAAAGTGGAGAAAGGCGAAGTGTTCATTCATAACATGCATATTAGCCCTTACGAACAAGGGAACCGTTACAATCACGATCCGTTGCGCACAAGAAAGCTCCTTCTTCACCGTCGGGAAATCAATAAGCTGATTGGCTACACAAAAGAGCAAGGCTATACGCTTGTACCTTTAAAATTGTATATTAAAAACGGCTTTGCCAAGCTATTGCTCGGCGTTGGGAAAGGGAAGAAAAAGTATGACAAGCGTGAGGATCTGAAACGAAAAGAAGCGAAACGGGAAATCGAACGAGCTTTCCGTGAACGCCAAAAAATGTAAATGAAGAAGTTGACAATTGAAATCAGAAGCGTTTATGGTATAATAAATAATGTTGATGCCAGTTCATTTCATGGCTTAAGCTTTTTCCGATGTCCTTTATCGAACGAGGGGACGTTACGGATTCGACAGGGATAGATCGAGCTTAAGCTGCGAGCCGAGGGGATCGTCCTCGTAAAAACGTCACCTAAATATAACTGGCAAAGAAAATTACGCTTTAGCTGCTTAATAATTGCGGCTAACTCCTCCCGCCATCGCCCATGTGGTCGGGTCAGGGGTTCATCATGAGTGGGATACGCCCAAGTCCACCGTCTGAGGACGCGGGAAGAGACGAATCAGACTAGCTGCTTGGAGGCCTGTCGGTAGGCGGAAGATGCGGCGAAAGCAAAATATACCGACTACGCTCGTAGACGCTTAAGTGGCGATATCTTTGGACGTGGGTTCGACTCCCACCGTCTCCATTTCCAACATCCGAATGGTTCGGATAAAAAATCGTTAAACCCTTGATACGACTGCGTTTGCGGTCGTTTTTTATTTTTTGAGAATCCAAAAGAATCCCATAGTTTTTGAAAAAATTTTGCACGAATTCTGTACGATTCAGTACGAGATTGAATAAGTCAGTTTTTTTGGTTTTATGTTATCCATGAAGTAAATGGTCAAAAGAGCGATCCAATCCAGCCCTCCTATTTATATAAACACTCCTTCACTTTTTTGTATGGTGAATCTGCATCTTATCTAAGGTAGCTATTCGAGTATATTTTCCCTGATTCACTACGGGATTGTAAAATACAGTTTATACAATACAGAAAGGAGATCAATGTGAATACTGATCGTGCCATTTTCTTTTTAATTTCAGAACATTGACCACTCCAAATAAATTTTCGTTTATCGATGTTTGTAGTAAGAACTTATTTTTGTCTGATGTGTTTAAATAGACGCTAGCTTTTTTATTCTGCTTCTCTGGAATGGCCGCCCAGATTAGGAATAGGAGGAAAAGGGATCATCGGACTGAATTTTGTCGAAATTTCTCGTATATTGTCTGTCGAAAAATCTTGCCACTCCCTTTTCTCCTCGCTACAATGTTTTTGAACCATGGATAGATAAAGGGAGAATACGATGAAACCACGCAAAAGGATGAAACAACTTAGAAAATGGTTCATTTGGAGTCTGGCTTTTTTGTTAATTTTGACTAGCCTCCCAGTGGAGGGGTGGGCGGAAGCGATTCACGCTCAGGCGGACAACACCGCCAAGCCGTCACCGTCCCGAGTGCCGCCCGCTCCTTCCTTTCAGCTTCAGCCTGGGGAGCTTATGGAACAACGGACCGAGAGAACCAAGGTATTCTATAATGGAGACGGCACGTTTACCAAGCACATTTATTTTGAACCGATTCACCTAAAGAAAAAAGGGGAGAAACGGTTTGAAGAGATATCCCCAGGTTTAATGGATCGTTCCGATCGCCCCAATGTGGTGGAAACGGATCGTACGATGCTCGAGACGGATTTTTATAAAAAAATGGTGAACGGGGAATATGCGACCTTTCATTACAATGGCTCCTCGATTTCGTACTCGATTGTCGAAGCATCGGGGGAGGGCGTCCCACCGATCCGAGCCAAGGATGTAGTCGCTACCTATCAGAAAAAAGACAATAAAATTCTTCATAAAAATGTATTTCCACATATAGATTTACAAAATATCGCCTTTAATGAATCGACAAAAGAAGATATCGTGCTTCGTTCTTTTAATGGGTATCATAGTTTTAAATTTCATTTGAAAACGGACTTACACGCAGCCGTTCAAGAGGACGGTTCCATTTTATTTACCAACCAGAAAAAAGAAAAGGTGTTTGAACTGCCGAAGCCTTTTATGGTCGATTCCAATCTTGATGAGCGTTCAGGAGAGGTGCAACGGTCTGAACAGGTCACGTATGAGCTTCAACCGGATGATCAAGGGTATATCTTAACGGTCACGGCCGATCCAGAATGGTTGAAAGATCCGAAGCGAGTGTATCCTGTCTATATTGATCCAAGCACTTCCATTCAGCTATCGACGGATACCTTTGTGATGAGCGCGTATCCGACGACGAACTATAGTTCTGCTTCGAGTAAGTGGGACTCTGCGCAAGGACAATATGTGCTCAAAGTCGGTTATTATGATGGCACGACAGGGACGTGTTACGGGTTTTTAAACCCGGATATTGCTAGTGTCAAGAACATGAATGTGACCAGCGCTACATTCAATGTGTATGTGACCCACTCCTACTATGCTACAACAGCCACCGGCTTATGGTTGGACGCGGTCAACGGCTCGTGGTCGGCGAGCACTTTAACATGGAATAATCAGCCTTCTTCTACCAATATCGGCAAGGTCGATGTCGCCAGAGACCAATGGGCGCAATTTAATGTCACCAATACGGTTAAAGAATGGGCAGCTGGAACCAAACCGAATTATGGCTTGAAACTTCATACGAACGGAAATGGACAAACATATTGGAAAAAAGTCGTTTCTGGAACGAACAGTACCTATAAACCTTACTTGTCTGTCACGTATACGATCCCCGTTCCAAATACACCGACAGGAACAGCCTACAGTAATGGGGATGGAACCGGCTATGTCGATCTATCATGGAATCCCGTTCCGGGCGCAACCGGGTACAAAGTATGGATTTATAACGGGAAAGAGTATGAGTCGTTTAGTGTCGGAAACGTGACCTCTTGGAGCACGAAAGGAAAGAAGATTTGGCCGACGGCTTCAGAAATCAGCGCGGGACGCTATGATTTGCATCAGGACGGCTTAGGAACCGAATTAGCTGTGGATCCGTCTCCTGTCTATCGCAATTCAGGAGGAAGCTATCCGAATAGTAAGAACTATTGGTTCCGTGTCAGCGCGATCTTCCCTCAAGGGGAAAGCGCGGTATCAGAGGCCTATATGCCCGCCATTCCGAATTTAGCGAAGCCATCCGCTCCGACAGGAAAAAGCTATACCAATGGAGATGGAACCGGCTATATAGATGTTCAATGGAACCCGGTGAGTGGCGCGACGGGATATAAAATTTGGATTTTTAATGGAGCCTCCTATGAATCGCTCAACGTCGGAAATGTGACGTCGTGGACCACCAAAGGGAAAAAATATTGGCCGACTCCGGCAGAGGTGGACGCTGGTCGCTATCAGCTGCATTTAAATGATAGCCGCGGGGCCGAACTGCCTGTGGATCCTTCTTGGACCTACGCCAACGCAGGAACGCGATATGAGAATTCAACGAACTACTGGATTCGGGTCAGTGCCTATAATTCACAAGGGGAAACGGTCTTTTCGGAGGCGTATATGCCGAGAATATCACCTTTGCCTAAACCTGCTGCACCATTAGGTGTCGCTTTTGGATATGACGATAAAAAAGGGACAGTTGAGTTATCTTGGGGGAGATTGGAAGGTGCAACAGGTTATAAGGTTTGGATATTCAATGGAAAAGAATATGAGAGCATTGATGTTGGAAATGTAAATACTTGGACTACTGCTGAAAAAGGAATTTGGCCTAGGGATGAAGACATAGCTAATGGTAGGTACAAATTATGTTTAGATGGATCGGGTACGGAATTAGATATTAATCCTTCTACGCTTTATACTAATGCCGATGTCAAATATGCGAATAGCAATAATTATTATTTTAGGATTAGTGCATATGATCAATATGGGGAAACAGTTGTTTCTGAGGCCTTTGTTTCATCAATTAGTCCGGTTACTGAAAAGGAAGCTATGATTGATAATACACCTGTAGACGAGGAAGGATGGATCGAGGAAGAGTATGAAGATATTGACATAACTACAGATAGTGAGAAGGTATTAAAGGACTTAAAAGAAAACATCTCAGAGACTAGTGATCAAATTAAAGAATTGAGGGATTTCCCTGAAACTACTGAAATATATAATGAGCTTTCAAACGTCGATATTGAAGAAGAGGTAGTGAAAGGGGAAATTAACAATTTAACCTATCAAATTGAAAATGAAAAAATTATATACAGTGAATCTAGTATAACAGAATCAGTTCAATCGAATAGTGTTGCAACAAATAATTTATCTTTCACTAGTAGTGAACCAGATGATACAAGTGAAGAAATCGAGGAAGTCTTTTATGATTATCCGGAGGATATGTTTCTACCGGAAACAATTGTGAATGTTGATACTAATTTAGTACTTGTTGATAGCAATACTGGCGAGACTTACTCTACTGAAGAATATATTTCGCAGTCAGTAGCAAAAGAACAGAGGGATACTGTCCATACTGCTTCTTATCTACCACAACTTGGTTATTTTCTCACTAAAGAAGTTACTTATGTAAAGAATGCAGGGACTACTAATGCTACAATTGTGCATTGTAGTACAGTGGTACAAGCAGGGGGTAATTTAAGGCCGAATTATTTTACAGTTAAAGCTTCGTTTTTAAGCTCAAATGATGTGAACGGCCCATTTGATGTAGCTGCGTCAACTACAAAGTATAATGTAAAATTACTCCAAGACGTTTGTGTTGAGAAAAGAATAACATCGACTAAATTCTGGATTGGCAAAACTCACATTACTGCTCATTACAAAGGAGGATATACTTCTCAAAAAGTAAAAATGAGTGAAAAGTTTCTACTGAATAAAAAGGGAGTAATATATCCTTATTATCGTGACCCAAGAATGAGAAAAGTAATGAAAAAACCATCGTCAACAACATGGGATAGGGTACCTAAAGAGCAGCGAGTAAAATGGAGTACTAGTCAAAGAGACAAATATTTAGATTGGTATATAGAAAACTATGGATTTATAATTAAGAGTTTTTACGAAGTTCACCATATTAGACCGAGAGAATATGGTGGTAACAATGATTATTCGAACTTAATTCCCCTTCTAAGCTCCTTTCATCGAAAGGTGGTAAATCCTTGGTGGACGAACTACAAGTAATATTTATGATATGTTGGGAGGTATCATAATGAGTTCTTTACTTACGCTTACACTTACATCATTAAAAAAACGGCTCACAGATCAACCATCTATCCAAATTCAGCAGGATTTAGGGTATGTTACAGAAGTCCGTTTTTTATTTAATGCCCCAGCGTCAGAAAGTGAACTATTGAAATTTGAAGAAACCAACCAATTATTCTTGCCAAAAGACTATAAGGAATTTTTATTAATGCATAATGGGGCAAGATTATTTATAGATGAAAAAAGCGGTGCTTCCTTTGATGTACTAAGTATAAGTGAGGTACAAGAGAACCACCAATCTTTAGATTATCCAGAAGGTTGGTATCCTATAGCGTATGGTTTAGAGAGTAGTATCCTAGTGATGAATCTTAACGAAATCACCCCTCATAAAAGAAGTAATGAGTATTTGTTTTGGCTAGAACCTGGAGAAAGTATTGAGCATGCCACTCCTCTTTATATGAATTTTGAGATCTTTTTAGAGAGGCTCATTATCTCACAAGGAGTGGAGTATTGGAATTGGCCCATTTATAAAGCAAGACATTTCTATAAAGCGAATGATTTAGAAGATTAGAAATTTCTTTAATAGGGTGAACCTGCGATAACTTATATCAGCGCAGAGATTCATCCTTTTTATAATATGGTCCGTTTTTAAACAGCAGCTTCGAAGGAAACGTTGCGAATTGGAGCGGAACGGGCGGAAGCGTAGACAATATGGAATCATTCGATGGGTCTTACTCCCTCAAAGTATCGAGAACGAGCACCACGCAGTCCGCGAGTGAATATAAGCAGACCGTGATCGTAGGGCAAACTTCGAGTGATACGCCGCTTCGTCTGACACTCACCGGTCTTTCCAAAGCGCAGGATGTCAAAGCCAATGGAACCGTGAGCCCAAGCGATTATTCGATTACCGCGAAAGCGTATTTTGTCGACGGAACGACCCAAACGTATACGGCAGATTTTCCGATCGGCACGCAAGAGTGGAACCGTGCCGCCGTTTCGATTCAGCCTTCCAAGCCAATGGATAAAATCGACCTATCCGCTGTCTTCCGCGGCAATTACACCGGAACGGTCTGGTTTGACGCCATTCGCTTAATGGAAGGAAACGTTGTCACGAAAAACAAGTATGACGCCAAAGGCAACTATGTGGAGGAAGAAACAGATGAAGCCGGGTATGTCACGAAAAAGAGCTATGATGCGGTAGGAAATCTGTTAAGTGAATATGATGAGAAGGGACATCAAAAACAGTACAAGTATGACCCATCCAATCGTTTAAAACAACTCCTATTGGCGAATGGAACGTCCGTCCACTATGATTATGACTTGAACGGCAATATGACTTCGAAAGTCATTCAAACGAGCAGCGGTCCGTCACAAGGATTTACCTATTCGTATGATAAGACGGGAAAACTCCTGAAAACGGTTGGTCCATTAAATGACGTAACAACCAATGAGTATGATGCCAACGGCAATAAAATCAAAACCGTCTTGCCGAAAGGCAACACGATTCAATGGACGTATGACGGAACGGAACGAGTCAAGACCATTTCCTACAACAACGTCCCGTATTACGAATTTAGTTATGATAAAAATGGGAATGAACTTTCGGTTCAATACTTAAAAGACGGCACGACGAAGACTAGAAAGTTTGATGAGAAGAACCGTGTGACGGAGCAATCCGACCGCGGCGGAGTCCAAAAATGGACGTATCCGACCACCTCGGATAAATTGCAACAGTTCCTGTTCTCGCACGGATCATTCAGCCAAACCGTCACTTACCAATACAACGCCTTGGATCAAAATACGGTTGTTCAAGATGGAACGTATACGTACCGTTTGGATTATGACGAAAGAGGCCATGTTCGCACGTTTACCACCGGAAATGAAGCGGGTGCCACCTTTACGTATGACGACCGCGGCTTGGTGAACAGTCTGGTGGTGGGAACGGCGAACGGAACTGAGTTATTGGCGGAAACGTACCGTTACGACGAAAACGGCAACCGAATCCGCATCGAAACGTCGAACGGGGACGTCACGGTGTACAGCTATGATGAGCTCGATCAGTTGAAGATCGAACAATGGCCGGATGGAACGACGATCGAGTACACGTACGATGGATTCGGGAACCGGACGAAAATTGTGAAAACGAAAGACGGATCATCGATGACGACGACGGCCGATTATAATGCGGCGAATCAATTGGTTCGTTTCGGCGATGAAACGATCACGTACGATGCGAACGGCAACCGATTAGAAGACGGCCAGTATCGATATGAATGGAACGAAGCCGATCAATTGGTTTCCGTTACAAGAAAAGGCGAAAGCACGCCGTTTGTGACCTACAAATATGATGAAGACGGCCGCCGCATTCAAAAGAACGTGAATGGCGTCGTGACAAACTACCACTACCAAGGCGACAGCCTCAACGTCTTATATGAAACCGACGCAAGCGGAAATGTGGTACAATCGTATATATACGGAGAAAACGGCCAGCTGTTGGCGATGAAAAAGGGCGGGGCGACGTACTTCTACCACTACAACGCCCATGGCGATGTCATCGCGTTAACGGATGCGCAAGGAAATGTGGTGGCTCGTTACGAGTACGACACATGGGGCCAAATTCGTTCTCAAACGGGTGCCCTAGCAACCGAAAACCCGTATCGCTATGCGGGATACCAATATGACGAAGAGACGGGATTGTACTACCTCATGGCCCGTTACTACCACCCAACCCATGGTGTGTTCCTGTCCATGGACCCTGATCCAGGAGATTCGGACGATATCTTGACGCAGAACGGCTACACATATGCGAACAACAACCCGGTGATGTTGGTCGATCCGGATGGGCATTTTGTCTGGATGGCGATTAATGCGGGATTTGCGGCGTATGATGGGTATAAGGCCTTTAAAAAAGGCGGTTGGAAAGCGGCAGCGATTGCTGTTGGCGTGGGGCTGGTTGGTGGTGCTGCATTTAAGGCATTTCGAGCAGCACAAGCAGCAAAGGGTCTCGCACGGTTTTGGTATAAAGGTACCTTTAAAAATAGTATAGAATCGCTAGCATATCATCATAACAAACATGTCGTTAGAAAGGGACGCTCCTATAGTCCAGAAAGATACACAAAACTAGCGAGAGCATTCTATCGTTCAAATAAACATTTGCGAGAAGAAGTGACACTATCTACAGGCAAAAAAGGATATAGAATTAAGAAAGGAAAGGTTGGAGGTTATTATACCAAAAGGGGGAAAATAGTGACATTTTGGCATAACGGTTGGAAACTCAAGAAAAAGTAGAAATATGAATATTATCATTTTTAACATAGTTAAAGAGGGAAAGAGGTGAACAATTTATGAAGGTTAATCACGATGTAATATTAGAACTTGAAAAAATGAGTATATTATTAAACAATGATTTTCCCTCAGAAGATATAGAAAGAATTGAAAATACCATTTTTAAAGATAATGATAAATACTGTTTGACAGGGGACTTTGACAGCTTTTGTTCATTAATAAGTGGCAGTTTAAGTTATGTCCTTGCTCATAAAAAGATACCTAGGTATCAAAGAAAATTGTTGTATAAAGATTTTTTTGCTTTGTATCCTTATTACGAACCTTTAAGGAAATATTTAAACAAATTCCCCCATTTTTCCGAAGAATTACAAGTTCACGAAAGGGTTCGGGAATTACTTTTAGAAGTTGTTAAATCATACTAAGGTTTAATATTTCTATACTTTAATTTTTTCATTAATATTTGTTGAAATTTAAAGAATTTGAAAGAGGGTGTCCCAAAAGTGATCATTTTTGGGACACCCTGCTTATTACCTAATCGCCCGTTATTACCATCCAGAGCATGGCGTGTTCCTTTCCTTGGATCCAGACCCAGGGGATACAGATGACATTCTCACGCAGAACGGCTACACATATGCGAACAACAACCCGGTGATGTTGGTCGATCCGGATGGGCATTTTGTGTGGATGGCGATTAATGCGGGATTTGCGGCGTATGATGGGTATAAGGCGTATAAAACCGGTCGGGGATGGAAATACGTAGCTAAGAAAACCGCCCTTGGTGCGATTGGTGGAGGAAAATTAAAACTTGTTAGACATACAGGGAAAAGCCTTAAGTTTGTATGGCTTCTTGGCAAAAACGGTTTTCAAAAGAAAACCAGGATTAATACCGATTTGCCTGGTGGCAAGGCAGTAGCTAAAAGTATATTTAGGCACTTAACGAAAGGGAAAAAAGTCATTCAAAAAAGAGATAGAAATTCTGTGAGAAGGTATACTCCTGATAATAAATATCAAATTCGATATAAAAAGCGAAAAGACGGAACATGGAAGATAAATCTAGATTTAAAACGCGGTGGAGTGTATGAGGACATACATTTTTAAAAGGGAGGGGTTCCATTGTCATCGGTATCACATTACCTGATTCCGATCCAAGCAAAGCTTGATGATTTACGTAGGATTTCTCAATCACAACATATCAGAGTATTCATAAGTTCTTCAGATTCGGATCTAGATTATGGAGAAGCTTTTAGCTGCACGCAAGTCGTACTGCAAGTGAATCATCAGGAATGTTATGTAGTGACGGCGGAGCAAACAGAAATCGCTTATAAAGCGGAGATTGACCATCTTCTCATTGTAAAGGAAAAAGAAATACCAACATTACAATCGTTCAATCCTAAAGAGAAATTAGAGTTTATCCAGATAAAAGAAATGCAATCTCAAAATGGATTTCAACTGATTACTTTTTTAGAAGAAGACTATTATTTTAACTCTAGTGGGCTAATTTTCACTTTTGAAGCAGGAGCAGCTCTTATGTTAGCCAATCATAATGAAAAAATTTTCATTAGCCTTGGAAACACTCCGTATGTGCTCCTTACGACCTCAAACATTGAGGATATTCATAAGATTTTATTAAAAAGGGAGTTAAAGCCTTATACATTACAGATGAAACCTAGTATTTAAAAAAAGAGGAAGCGATCTTTTGGTTAGCATCGCAAGAACGGCGTCAAAGTGTTTCTTGGTCAGAGGTTATCCCGGGGTTTCGGGTATAACCTCTTTTTGTTATAAAAATACGATGACGCATTCAAAAGAACGTCAATGGCGTGGTGACGAACTACCACTACCAAGGCGACAGCCTCAACGTCTTATATGAAACCGACGCGAGCGGAAATGTGGTACAATCGTATGTATACGGAGAAAACGGTCAGCTGTTGGCGATGAAAAAAGGCGGGGCGACGTACTTCTACCACTATAACGCGCATGGCGATGTCATTGCTTTGACCGATGCGCAAGGAAATGTGGTGGCCCGTTACGAGTACGACACATGGGGCCAACTTCTTTCAAAATCCGGTGAGATGGCAGACGAAAACCCATATCGTTATGCGGGATACCAATATGATGAAGAGACGGGATTGTACTACCTCATGGCCCATTACTACCACCCAACCCATGGCGTGTTCTTGTCCATGGACCCTGATCCAGGAGATTCGGATGATATTCTAACCCAAAACGGCTACACATATGCGAACAACAACCCGGTGATGCTGGTCGATCCGGATGGGCATTTTGTGTGGATGGCGATTAATGCGGGATTTGCGGCGTATGATGGGTATAAAGCCTTTAAAAAAAGTGGTTGGAAAGCAGCGGCGATTGCTGTTGGCGTGGGACTGGTTGGCGGAGTTGGATTTAAAGCAGGTAAGGTACTATATCGAGCTTATAAAGTGAAGTCAACTGCTAAAAAAATGAGATTTGATAGCACGGCATTTAAACATATGCAAAATCGGGATCGCTATGTTCCAAGACAGATTTTAGCAAGGGCAATCGTTTATGGGAAGAAATCTAAAGATGGGGCCAAAGGTTATAATAAATATACCGTAGCCATGCATAAGTTAGAAAAAGCAAGGCACTCCATAGGCGATCCTAGAAATTATAAGTATAAAAAATATAAGTTGACAGTTGTGTATAATAAGAGAGCTAAGAGGGTGCGTCATTTTCACTATGAGCCATATTAAACAACGAATATAACCGGCAGAAAGGATGTAAAGCATGAAAATATTTGTATGCGAGGAAAATCCGGACCGAAGTCTAGAGTTAATTATCACAAACTTTGAAAATGAAGGAGATCCGTTTTTTGGTGGTTGCTATTTTACAGGAAAAGTAAAGCTAAAAGGTAGTGGGTTTGCAGCGGAAACGGTTCACTTCCATTTTGACAATCATAATATCTTTCGCTTCTATGAAAGTTTAAGGAAAATATACAGAGAACAAGAAGGTAAAGCAGTTTTTCATTCAGAATCTAAAGAACTAAATGTGACAGTGCATATTCATAATAGTGGTGAAGGAATTGTACAGATTCAGTTTAAGGATTTGCACAGCGATGATTCCTTTAGTAGCAGCTTATATATCCATCTTTCTACATTACCATATATTCTTGAACAACTGCGGCACCATTTAGATATTTTTAAATACTGTTCATAGTTATATCCTTACGAGTATCCTGATGAAATTAGACACTCGATAGAGGAACAAGTTTGACGACACGCTTATTTTATATTATAGCGTTGTCGTCTTTTTAGTTAGACCATTGATAATAAAAAGGAAAATAAGACTAGTACGTTCTCTATGAAACCGAAGTCAGTGATGCTCTGTTAAAATGATATGTATACAGAGAAAACGGCCAACTGTTGGCGATGAAAAAGGCGGGGCGACGTACTTCTACCACTATAACGCGCATGGCGATGTCATCGCGTTAACGGATGTGCAAGGAAATGTGGTGGCCCGTTACGAGTACGACACATGGGGAAATATTCTTTCCCAATCCGGCGTCTTGGCAGCCGAAAACCCATATCGTTATGCCGGATACCAATATGATGAAGAGACGGGACTCTACTACTTGATCGCCCGTTATTACCACCCAACCCATGGCGTGTTCTTGTCCATGGACCCTGATCCGGGAGATTCGGATGATATCCTCACACAGAATGGCTATACGTATGCGAATAACAACCCGGTGATGTTGGTCGATCCGGATGGACATTTTGTGTGGATGGCGATTAATGCGGGATTGGCGGCGTATGATGGGTATAAAGCCTTTAAAAAAGGTGGTTGGAAAGCAGCAGCGATTGCCGTTGGCGTGGGACTGGTTGGCGGTGCGGCGTTTAAAGGAGCCAAAATTGCGTATAGAGCATATAAAGCAGGTAAATTTTCAAAAACTTATAGGCTAGCGAAAAAAGTTGCAAAAAAACATGGAGGTACTTTGGAAAGAGCTAAGGGCAATGGATGGAAAGTATCTATTCCTGATGGAAAGCACTCCTATCGGGTTAGAGTGATGAATGCTGGATCTGGTAATAGAAAGAAAGCATATTATCGAATAAGTCATTCTAAATATGGTTCATTCGATAGGTATGGCAACAAAAGTAGTGATAGGTCATACACACATATTAATCTTTCAAGGAAATCTTATAAGGAAATAAGCCGTATTTTAAATAAAAAGTATTAGAACAGAAAGAAGGAGTAATATGGGGAACGCTGATATACAGAAAATACTTGATAAACTATGGGGAGCTGAAATTTTAGATACACAAGTAGACTTACTAAATGACATTATAAAATTTAAGATTAAGATTACGGATGATAAGGTTGTAAAATTTCATGAAATAGCTTTTATTGATGTTTCTTCATTTTACTTTGTGAAGGATAGTGAAGAATTTAGATTTCATTTTTATGATAGGGAAAAAGTAGATTTTTTGGAGTTAACCTCTATCCATTATCAAAACGAACCTTTAGGTGAACTACATTTTTGCTTACCAAATGAGGAGGAATGGAGTAAACAATATCATTCTAAAGTCAATATTATAATAGAAATTTGGGATTCAATTTTGTTGATTGAGACAAGAAAAATTTCTCTAGATGGAAAAATAATAAATATAAAAAAATAATTTATTATTTGATTTTGAATTGAGGATGGCTATTTTGTTAGAAGAGCACGAAAAATTTTTTGTTGTATTCGGTACCGTCAAGAATTTTGTGTAATGTAAGATAGATAGGGTATCTCTGAAATGGATTTTAGAATAGAGAGGGGGACTGTTTCCTCCACACAGGAGACTGAATATTCAGTCTCCTGTGTGGAAAGGGGGGATCCCCTTCTTTCGTTAATTTACAGTGTTTGGTTAGTGATAACGCTCTTCAAACATTCGTTGAAGGGCTTCATGAGCTTCGGCAAATCCTCGCAACCTTCTCCCTGCCCATTTCTCATTAAAATCTTGAATGGTCAAATATACGACTTTTTCAGCGGCTTCTAAACTATTCAAACTGTTCATCGGCTTTAGACGTTTCCGAATCTCCTTGATCGTTCGTTCGATGGCATGGGTCGTATAAATCACACTTCGAATACGGCTTGGATCATCCATAAATGTAAGGAGGACATCCAACTCATTGGCCCAAGATTGGACTTCTCTCGGATACTTGCTTGACCATTTCGACTCAAACTGTTGAAACATCTGTAACGCCATCTCCTTATTCGGCGCGCGATAAATCAGCTTGAGATCCTCGGCCACTTCAAATTGGTCTTTTTTCCGAACACGATTGAAGGTATTACGTACTTTGTGAACGACACAACGCTGCACATCGGCTTTCGGATAAACCGCCTTAAAGGCTTCCTCCAACCCTGGTAGTCCATCGAATACGCCCAGAAGCACTTCCTTGGCGCCTCTTTGGTAGAGGTGTTGAAGAATTTCCTGCCATACATAGGAGCTTTCTTGTCCTCCCACAAAGAAATCAAGAATTTCGCGATATCCTTCTTCGTTCACCCCTAACCCCACATAAATGACTTCTTTCTCCACGGTTTCGCGACGAAGTTTTACGTATAAACCATCCAAATATAAGACGGAATAACGCTTGTGCAGTGGACGAGTGTGCCATTTCTCGATGTCTTCCTTCACGACATCGGTCATACGGCTGATCGTTGCAGGAGAATAGGCATTGCCTAAAATTCGTTCAATAAACTTGCCAATTTCACGCGTACTCATGCCACTTTGATACATCCTGATGATGGCTTCCTCCAGCCAGCCGGTGTGGCGTTGGTAAGGAGCAAACAGTTGCGTTTGAAATTCCCCGTTTCGGTCTCTAGGGACCAAAAGACCTTCAATCCGGCCATATTGCGTATCTAGATTTCGTTGATAGTAGCCGTTTCTCATATTTGATGTTCCGGCCTGTTCTATTTCGAGGAAATTCTTGATTTCTTCCCGCATGATCCGTTCTAATTTTTCCTTTACAAACTGACGAATGACACTTTCCAGTTGATTTGCCCAGTCGACATTCGGTATACTTTTAGACATAGGTAGGGTTCTCCTTTCTCTGGAATGTTTGGGTTCAATCAGAGAATACCCTACCTTTTTTATTTTGATCTAGTAAAATGCTTGACACAAAATTTTATACATCATCTCCAAATTATATATGTTCATAACCTTTTTTGTTATAAATTTATGGCATTTATTTTACTCAGCTACAGGATATTTTTTAAATCTGTCTTGGCAACTCTTAATCAATTTAAGAGCAACATCTCTCCCTTCCCATCCAATAATAGTTGTTTCTTTATTTTCGAGTTCCTTGTATCGTTCAAAAAAATGTTTAATCTCCCTAAGGGTATGAGGATTAACATCTTTAAGACTATGCACATTTTCCCATCGTGGATCAGAAAGTGGAACACCTATTAGTTTTTCATCCTGTCTTTTAAATAGTTTTCCTTTACTGTGCAGTATATTGAAAATATATTGAATGATCTCTTTTTCTAGCATGCAGTTAGTGGACAAGTGATGTTGCAAAAAAGTCTTTATTTCGCTTCTTCCGACAATATTGGATTTCCTTTCGCCTTCAATCCATCTTGCAGATACTCTACCAATGCTGAGAAGACTTCTGGACTTAAATTTCCCTCGCTAACGCAAGTTCAGACATTCCGACTGAATTTTTCTCAAGAAGTGTTTGAATGACATTCCATAAATTTTGATTCACTTGTATCCTCCTCTAACAACAAATATTTACAAGTAAAATTTTACATCATATTAAAAAATTTTTCATTATTTTTGAAAAATAGGTATTTTCCACAATCAAATTTGCGGGAAATACGGATGTTTTTTCTAGTAAATTTTGATATAGTGAGGGTGAAGCTGGCCAGCTTGAAAATATAGTAGGAGGATGATTTGTTATGAAAAAGAAACTGCTTGTCAGTGCTCTAAGCACAGCGCTTTTGTTGCCAACAGCTGCAGGTGCAGCATATAAGAGTTATGTAGGATACGCCCTTCCTCCACTTTACGGTAATAACTATACTAGCTACCACACAAAGGAAACTAATGATGATTATATCGTTAATATTGTAGAAAATCTTGAAGGTACATCTACGGCAACTTTCTGGGCTGAGGATCATAATGGATCAATCTCTAGTAAGTATAATCAGAAAGTAGGGAATACTACTAGAATCAACTTTAATACTAACAAATCTGCGGGTAATCAAATTAGAATGGCCATGGAAAATGCAGAGTTTAGCATTAGTAATGCATTCGTTGCTGGCCGTGTTGATTTTAGATAATTAGTGAATAAGTCTGAGGTCTATATTTATAACTGTATTAGGAAATTTGCTTAATTTTTTGATAATAGACAACTGTTGTTTAATTTGATTTTTTGGTTCTTATGCTCTTTTGGTAATAATGTTAACGTATCTAGATTTATAATCGAATATTACCAAATTTGCGTAAGAACCTGACCTGTTTAAAAGCATAATGCATAATGTCCTTTTCTTACTATATATTTGAATATGAGTTTAACTTGAAAGTTCGACTTTTGAATGGTCAGCGCGGCTTTCTTTCACGCAAAAGTGTTCGAAAACGGAGATTGATATACTTGTTCTCTATTTATTATTAATGAAAAGACGAAAAAGTTAGTCATATTTATGATATAATCTTTTGTTTTAATCTAAGTATGAAAATACAAGCCTTATTTTCACGGGAAGAGGAAGTGAATCAATGAATCTTCTAAAACTAGAACTAAAAAGTTGTTGGAAAAGAGCAGAGTTACATTTTATCGTAAATTTTATGCTCATTATTTCTATTGCTTCTTTCCTTATAGAGTGTATTCCATTTTATGGTGTGAACCTAAGTTTCGTGAGATCGGCAGCAGAGAGTACCCTTATCCAAGGGACGTATGCTAGCATGCTTAGAACAACGTTACTGAGTATCCTTCCCTTAATTTGTTCTTTTATATATGCAGATTCTTTTTACATAGATTATAAAACAGGAGTATATAAAAGTATTATTACAAGAACTGATAAGAGAAAATATATTATGATCAAATCGATTGTTGTATTTATTAGTCCTTTTTTTGTGTTTTTTATTACTTTATTTGTTAACTTGGTATTATGCTTCATCGTATTTCCGAAATATGGTTTTGACAATATATACTCTTTACCACCTTACGATATTGGAGTTCAAAACTATAACAGTATGTATTTGTTTGACTTTTTAAGAATACAGGCTCCATTTTTTTATAATATAGTTTCTGTCTTGATTATAAGTATGTTTGCCGGGTCGATTAGCCTACTTACTTATTCCGTATATTTTATGTTTTTATCAAAAAACAGAATAGTAGGCACTATGGCCGTTTTTATGTGCTATATTTTATCTAACATTGCGTTTCCGGTGTTAGGATTTCCTAGCCTTTCGTTATATGAACAAATCAAACCGAATCATATAGGTCATTTTTATCCAATAGTCATTTGGATGATTGTACTGTTTATTTTGTCTATTTGTTTTATTGTAAGTAAAGGAATGAAACGGGAATGGGATTTTGAAGATTAGAAGATTAAAGGATGAAAAAAATGAAACTAGTGTGTAACAAATTAGTATTTCAGTTCCTTTATTCGAAAACATTTTATTTAATCTTTCTGTTATTATTAGTTGTTATGTTTATTACAAATATAGGGAATGTTAAATGGAATAACAATGAGATGAATTTAATTTTTTGTTATCGAAGTTTCTTTCGAAGAATGCTAGTGCTCTTTCTTATTATTCCTAGTTTTTTATTTTTGCTTGATGGAGCTTTACGTTTCTTTGATCAATATAAAGTTTTGTTAAAATTCGCTTACATCCGTGAATGGTGGAAGCTAAAGGTTTTTACTATCTTTATGGTCACATTGGTATTCGTTCTCTTATTACATATGATTTTATTAATAGTTCTTTTTAGTAATGGAGTTTTTAAATATATAACGTTTGATTTCCTGTTATATCTATTATCCGGTTTTTTATTACAAATAATCGGCTTTATGTTGATTAGTGCTATTTACAAAACATTAGGCTACTTATTTAAAAACAAATATATCGCTATACTCACAGCATATATTTTTCTATTAATTCCGTTTGCCGTAAGCGGATTATTCACCTTCAATATATATTCGTTGCTTGATTATATGTTTTTAATGAATATTGAAGATTATAGTAATATTGTTTCTAATTTCATAATCTTGTTTCCTCTGTTATTTTTGCTGTCTATTTGTTTATTTATTTTGAATTACATCATCATAAAAAGGCAGGATATATATTGGAGGAGATAAATATGTATCGAAGAAAGATGTTTCTGAATCCAATTATAAATAACAGCTTGTATATTATTTTGATGAGTTTATTTATAGGCTGGTACCAAACGAGATATTTAGAATGGCTTACATCTGAATATAAGAGTATAAAATGGTTTGTTTTGTGTTCCTATGGTTATTTAGATGTATATAGTATTAAATACGTATTCCCTGTTTTCATTTGGATTCTTCCACAACTGTATCTAGTTTATCTATTAGGAAATTTTATTTATCAAGACATTCACAAAAATGCTGTCTATATATTTACGAGAACTGATCACCGCACATCGTGGTTTTTCTCAAAAATCAGTTGGTTATTTATTTATGTTTTATTTTATTACTGTATCCATTTTTTCATTAATATTTTAATGGCAATTATAAAAGGTTTTACACTTCAAAATTATCAAGATTTAATTGTGATCGGACTTACATTTTTATTACAAGTTTCTGTTAGTTATCTATTAGTATTGATGATTAACGTATTCACTTTATTTTTCCAAAATACGTATGCGTATATTGTAGTAATAGCCGGATATATATTTTTGATTATGTTAACAGGAATGTTAGCTGAATTTTCAAGCCATTATTTATTTATTGCAGAATGGTTCCCTTTTTCTCATTCTATATTGACATGGCATGACTTATATTTCATCAAAGAACTGCAGGGTCTTTTTTCGATAAAGTATTTTGATGGATTCAGTATTGTTCAATCTTTTGTATATATCATTATCTTTACTTTTGTGACTATATATTTTGCTATTAAGAGATTTAAAAATATGGATCTTATTTAACAAAGGGGAGAACGAGATGAATTATTTAGAAATAGACCATTTAAGTAAAATAATTAAAGATAAAGAGGTGCTAAAAGATATAAATTTATCTCTGCATGCAGGGAAAATATATGGATTTTTTGGAAGTAATGGCTCAGGTAAAACAATGTTGTTTAGAACAATATGCGGTCTTATTAAACCAACATATGGAAAAATTAAAATAAATGGTGAAATACTGCATCAAGATATTTCATTCCCTAGAAGTGTTGGAGTTATTATCGAATCTCCAGGGTTTTGGGATCATCTTACGGGATTTGAGAATTTAAAACTTCTCTCAAAGATTAAAAATATTATTACTGATGAAGATATAAAAAGAAGCCTACAAAGAGTCGGGCTTGATTCTAATGATTCAAGAACTTATAAAAAGTATTCTCTTGGAATGAAACAAAGATTAGCTATCGCCCAAGCTATTATGGAATCTCCTGAATTGCTGATTTTAGATGAGCCTACTAATGCTTTAGATGAAGATGGGATAGAGTTAATCAGAAAAGTGTTATTAGAAGAAAAAAGAAGAGGAGCAACTATTTTAATTGCTAGTCATAATAAAGAAGACATTCATATACTTTCCGATCAAACGTTTAAAATGAAAGATGGTCAAGTATTTCGGATAGGGGAAGGAAAATGATTGAAGATGAATAAAGGGATAAAAATATTATATATTGTTACGATGTGTTTATTAATAGGTAGTATTGTGTTTGGTATTTTAACCAAAAAGTCATTTACAGATAATACAATACCATTAAATCTTTCTAAATTCAAAAATGCTTCTATCTCTATTAATGATGAGGAAAATATTACAGATAAATATTTTAGTAATGATATTAACAATCTAAAAGAATTGATGAATAAATCTGATTTGATTGTAAAAGGACAGATCTCAGATGTTAGGAAAAACTATAACCAAGCATTAAAGACGAAGTTTAAGGTAAATCAAATCATTAAAAGCGATGAAAAATCCAAAAACATAACATATATTTATGTATTTGAACCTAGTAATTTTCATTTTAATAATTATGTCATTGTATCAGGCTATAATGTAATGAAGGAAAACGAAGAATATTTACTGTTTTTAAAACATCTAGATGTTCCTGACGGCTATAAGTATAAACATGATGAAGCGATAACTTTTATTCCTGTATCTACATACTATGGAAAATATCAATTGAGTGGCAATGCGGCTACACAAAAAATAGAAATCGATAAGGTAGAAGAACTAAAATATTCTGATATAGAAAATTACGAAGTTGTGACTGAGAATTCAGAAGTATTACAAACATTTAACTATTTAAAAAAAGAAGTGAGTAAAACATTTAAATAAGTATTCGCACAATATTTTAATAGGAATGTACGTAATATCCGCCATCCCTCCTTCATTGGGAGCCGTTGCTTGGAAGGTTTGTTTCAATAAATTATCCTATACGTTGTAATGGGTCTCAATCCTTCTTCACTCATGATGCGAGCGACCGTCTTTTGAGACACACGAATCCCTTGTTTGCGTAGTTCTTGCGTCATTTTCGGACTTCCGTAAATCTTACAGTGTTTTTTGCAAGAAAAAAGTGCAGAGTATTGAAGTATATAAATTTGTTTTGGTTGAATAAATATTCGATTGAAGTTGGCCATACCGGGGCTTGATAAGGAGCCCTGCAACCATGGTTCTTTTGCCAAAGAAGCCAGACTCAGTAAGTTTGGCAAACCAATACAGATTACCCATGGTTGCCACTCCATGTAAAGCCCCTATGAATGAATTTTGAATAAAATCTTGTACATCTCTGCACTTTTATTTTGTGCTAAACATGGGGGAATGTATTCGGTGAGGATGTACTAGCGACAGCCATTTTAGATCGCCTATTACATCACGCCATTACCTTTAATATCAAAGGCGATTCTTATCGTCTACGAGATAAAGAAAAAAGCAGGGGTTTATCCTGCCCAATTGCCTAATTAAACATTCATAATGGGGAATTTCATTTCGTTGAAATTGTTTTAAATCGTTGTTGACAATATCCATTATCAATTAATATGTACTAAAATTATATATTGTGATACAATTTTATCCAGTTAAAAAATTCGTTAGCTAAAATGCTTTAAAGAGGTGGCTGAAATGGAAAATGTAGTTGAAGTAACTATTGAGGTCCCACGTGGAGAACAAAATAAGTATGAATTTGATGAATCCACAGGGAAAATTAAATTAGACCGTGTACTATTTTCCCCTATGTTTTATCCTTGCGATTATGGCCATATTGAGAACACACTAGCTCTTGACGGCGATCCATTAGATGTATTAGTACTAACTACAAACCCTACCTTCCCTGGATGCGTGATTGATACGCGTATTGTAGGTGCACTTATTATGAGCGATGACAAAGGACAGGATGAAAAACTAATAGGTGTTCCGCTTTCTGATCCACGATGGGAAAATGTGCATAGTCTTAAAGATGTTAATCCTCATACCCTTAGGGAGATTAAACATTTTTTTGAACGATACAAGGAACTCGAAAATAAAGAAACAACTATTATTGGATGGGAAGGGAGAGATGTTGCTCTTAAATTGATTAAGAGTTGCCAAGACAGATTTAAAAAATATCCTGTAGCTGAGTAAAATAAAAAATGACATAAATTTATAACAAAAAAGGTTATGAAAATATATAATTGATATAATTTGGAAGTTGATATTAACAAAACATTTAATAAATCATTAGACACATTAGAACGAGAATGGAAAGATTATTTAAAAACTAATGTTAAACCAATTTCATATAAAGATAAAGAAAAAACAAAATTGCATTTTCAAAAGAGAAAACTTTTTCGATATGGGTAGTCCTCACATCTCATACCGGATTTCTACAACCGAAAGACATTGATCTATTGAAAGATGGTGCTCTATTTTATCACTTTTAACTATCCCCTTCGAAACAATACGGAACTGGAAAGATAAGAAAACATCGCGCTGTCTCTCCGCTCTAATCTCTTGACGAAAACAAAGCCAAGGAGTAAAATGAAATCACTTAAATGACAGTCAGTACTGACAGTCAAAAAGAGGGTGAAAATGGATGGAGAATCGCGATGTGATGAATAATAAGGATAAATTAATGCAGGCAGCGATCGATTTGATCGCTGAACGAGGGTATCACGGGGTGACCACACAGGAGATTGCGGCCGCTGCGGGTTTAAGCGAAAAGACCTTATTTCGTCATTTTGGAAGCAAACAAAACTTATTAGAATCCGCTTTTGACCGTTACCACTATGCAGCGGAAATGAATG
Source organism: Anoxybacillus sp. B2M1 (assembly GCF_001634265.1). Taxonomy (NCBI): domain Bacteria; kingdom Bacillati; phylum Bacillota; class Bacilli; order Caryophanales; family Anoxybacillaceae; genus Anoxybacillus; species Anoxybacillus sp. B2M1. The sequence continues at coordinate 3,114,339 of NZ_CP015435.1, forward strand.
ACTTATTTCAAGGCGGCCTGAATGGGGATGTATACGAAGATTTGCTTCGCATCAGCCGCACTTACCATGAAATTATGTTTCGAAACCGCAAAATGATTAAGATATCCATTGCGGAAGGCCATCATTTGCCTGGCTTTCGGGAGAGAACACATCAGCATCCACAGCAGTTAAAGAAACTATTGATCGATTACTTTACGGAGATGGAAAAGCGAGGCAAGGTGATTCACACCGACCACGAACAAACGGCTGTTTCTTTTATGCTTATGCATTTCGGCGCGTTTATGAATTATATAGATGCGACGGATACGACAGTGCTGAACGTCTCGTTAGAGCAAATGATTCAACATAGCGTACAGTTGTGGACTAGGGCTTTGTCTCCCTAGTTTTTTTACCTTGACGATTGACAGTCAGCACTGACAGTCATGAGTGGATCATGAAATATGACAAAATAAAGAGGAGGTCTAATCAAGATGGATGCCCCGTTTTCTCGGCAAGAAGGCATGAAATTGATGCGTGTGGTGATGTTTACCTTAACTCTGTCGTCTATGAGTATTCTGATGTTTAATTTTGTTCTGCCAGAGATCAGCGAGTCTTTTCATTTAACGACAGCCCAAGTCAGCTGGGTCACGTCCGCTTACTCCCTCATTTATGGAATCGGAACCGTGATATATGGAAAGCTGGCGGACCGCTATAAATTGAAAAACATTCTGACCGTTGGATTGCTCGTACTGGCAGCGGGTTCCTTTCTTGGTCTTGTAGCTCAATCATTTTCGATGGTTCTTGCTGCTAGGTGTTTACAGGCGTCAGGGGCCGCCGCAATCCCAGCGTCAGCCATGCTGATTCCTTTACGTTATTTTCCTCCCGAGCAAAGGGGACACGCGATGGGAACGGCCTTTGTTGGCTTAGCCCTAGGGAGCGCACTTGGTCCGATTATTTCTGCTTTAATGATCAGCATGGTCCATTGGCGATGGTTATTTTGTATTCCTGTGTTTCTCTTATTGACTTTGCCGTTTTATCGCAAATACCTTGGCGATGAAGAAGGTTCATCGGCCCATATAGACTGGATCGGGGGATTTTTGCTTGCTGCATCCGTCACTTTATGGTTATTAAGCGTCACCAATGAATCATGGTGGCTGTTGTTAGGAGGAATGATTGGATTGGGGGTGTTCAGTTTGCGTATTCTGACGGCTCGCCAACCTTTTATTCAACCTCAGCTTTTTAAGAATAAACAATATACAAGGCGATTAGCGATTGCTTTTATCGTGAACGGAATCGGTTTTTCCCTTTATTTTCTGAGCCCTTTATTTTTAGCCGAAATTCATCATCTACCTCCTGCTTGGATCAGTATGGCTATGGTTCCAGCGGCGCTGACAGCCGCTTTGCTCGGACAAAAAGGAGGAAAGTTAGCCGATAGAAAAGGTAACACTTATTTGTACTCTATTGCCTCAAGTTTATTAATTCTCTGTTTTGCCTTACTTTCTACATTTATAGGCGTCTCTCCTTTATGGATCGCTTTCTTTTTGGTGATCGGTCAAGTGGGGCAAACGTTTATCACGATTGCCATATCGAATGCCGTTTCGCTGACCTTGCTGAAGGAATATTCAGGAGTCGGCATGGGACTGTTGTCTATGTTAAATTTTATTGCCGGCGGAATGGCATCGGGGATTTATGGGAAAATGATCGATCTTGGGGCTGATGTTGCTTGGAACCCTGCCAATGTCTATACAAATGGAGCTGTTTACAGCAATCTCTTCTTAGTTCTTGCGGTGATCCATGTCCTGACCCTCATGTTTTATTTAGCAATCGCCAAAGAATCATTTCCGCTAAACAGTGATGGAAGAGAGTAAGTGATATTGCGTCTCTTTTAAGCCATCATCAAAAGAGCGGTGTTTCTTTTCAGAAAAGGGTGCGATACCATTCGATACCGCCCCAAGACAACAAGTACTTCGATTTGATCTCGTACGATGTGCGTATGTTCATTTTTTATGATCTTCCGGTTAAGAGAGACATTTTATATCGAAAGCTGATTTCTATTTAGAGAGAGGTTTGCTCGTACGAGAAGGGGATCTTTCTAGGCATCATAAAGCAACCAAAGGGGCAGCTTCGTTTTGAAGGCTGCCCTTTGGATTTATGATTGGAGAACATCATGATCAACGTAGCGCGCGCCATTTAACTCGCTAATGAGATTAATGGCAACTTTGGCTCCATCGCCAGCGGTGATGATGGTATGCACGCTGACGCCAGCCACTGTGCCGGCGGCCCAAATCCCTTCTACATTGGTTCGTCCTAGCTCATCTACTTCAACGATCGTTTTAATTCTCGGTTCAGTTCCTTGTTTTGTTTTGACTCCAATTTTTTCTGCGAGGTCTGTTGCTATACCGGTTGCTAGAATAATATGCTCAGCCTCGAATGTTTGCTCGGCTGCTTCAATTTGAAATCCTTTTTCCAGCTTTTGAATGCTGGTCACTTGACCGCTCATGAGTTCTGCGCCAAATTTAGCCGCTTGCTTCTTTCCTGTCTCTACTAAATCGGTTCCCGTGATCTCCATGACACCGTAATGATTTTCAACCCAAGCCCGCTTTGTCATGCTTTTTCCATTGTCAATTAATAGCGTTTTCTTTCCGGCTTTTGCGGTGAACAGAGCGGCGCTTGCCCCGGCTGGTCCAGCACCGATAATCGCTACATCATACATCATTTGAGACCTCCTTATGGAAATTTCTACATGACCCATTATAACATGGAGGCACATATAACCATAATGATATGTTTTGAAAATTTCTATCATTCTTTATTATAGGCGTTATATGGGCTTAATCAGACATATAGCATGATAAGGAATGGACATAAGCCAAACAATCTTTATGGCTATGATTCGTTAGCCGAGGGTTCGCTTCAACTGTTTAGGCGGCATCAATAAAGATTTCCGTTCTGAAACTCGTTTGATGACCAGTCTCCCTTTAGAGAATTTGCCAAGGTACTCATCACCTGAAGAGACGAGATGCTTTCTGATATTGTTTTTTATTCAAACGGTTCAATGGAAATGGTTAATAAAAAATCAACGTGATCAAAAGGTGAGGATAGGGGAGTGTAAATATCTAATATTTTACTTTTTGTGTTCGTTTAGAGACATCTATCGCATTTTAATATAAAAATCAAGTACATCTTTTGATTATTAATCTAATTTCATCTATTAATTCAAAAAATATTATATAGATATAATTTTTTGACAATAAGCAAATTTTTTATGTAGCCCTGAAACAAATGATTTTGGAAAAGACGAGAGACAGGGACATGTGCGCAGCACAGGGGAAGGCAGAGCCGCTTGCAGTCCCGTGTTTGGGCTGTGAAGCGGCTCATAATGTTGACATCTGCTCGTTTTTCCATGTCAAACATCTATCGCTCTTTTGCTCATTCATTAGTGAGCAAAAGAAACGGGGGAGCTTTGTTCCTTTGCTTTAGCGGTCTTTCACAAGGCTGAAAATGTCATCGGTCATTTGTAAATTTGGAGCTGTTCCTTCTTGGATATACGATGTTGTATCAGGGGACACAATATAAAATGAAATGTGTGGATAATGCTTGGCAACATGATGACATTTTGTAAGAAGATCGCTATTTTGTTCCAAGGAAGCCGTTGTATAAGCTGACAGCACCACTTTTTTTGGTGTTAATTGCTGAACGGCCGACTCGATGACATCAAAGGCAGAAATTCGTTCAAGCATGATCGTCTTCCAGCCATAAAGCAAAGATTCTAATAAAATGATTTGCAGCCAATTTTCGTGCTGTTCCTGAGGAAAGCATGCACCCAGCAGCAATGGCGCATGTTCATGGCAAGGGAAGTTGCGGCGTATTTGGATGAGAACATCGCGAACGACTACGCTTGCTAACATTGCTTGATCTTTTCTCCAATGCCCTTGGTTCCTGCGTTTTTCCACCTCTTGCAAAAAGGGAATGACGATGGAGTGAAGGAAGGGCTGCAATCCATAGATCTGATATGCTCGTTGTAGAGTGCGATAGATAGCTGCTTCATGGCAAAGATCTCCTTCATGAAGTAATGTGCAAACAGATTCATGAGCCCATGAATGCGTATCATCCATCTGTTCGTTCAAGTTTTTCTGGTTGAGTGCCGCTTTTTCTTTTAGGTGCAGCGCTGCTTGTTTGACAGACTGGCCTTTCTCCACTAAAGATTTCACATATAGAAGCTGTTGTACTTCCTCATCGCAGTAAATGCGGTATCCGTTGTCAAGCCGTTTCGGCTGAACGATTCCATACCGTTCCTCCCATTTGCGGATGACTTGCTTAGAAAGCCCTGTTATGGCGGCTACTTGCTGAATGTTATATGTCATGTCATTATTCGTCATTTTCACATCATCCTTTTTGGCAGCATGGCTTATCCAATGTGATCGGAGTCATGAATGATTTTCTTCATAAACTATATAACATGTCCCTTGATTTGTACAATAGGGGGACGAATCAGCTCTTCGATAAAACGGCTTGTCTGATGATAGATTTCCTGAGATTATTCGCTTCCTCTGCGAGTGATAGTTTTCATGATGGTGGAAAATAAATGGATGCATTTGTTGTTCTGGTGTCATGTAAATACGATGAGTGAACGATATCTGTAAAAAACAACAGTTAAAATCGGTTATCACCTGCTCACTTCGTAAGGAATATTGCCGTATCAAGTTGTATTCATCATATAGTAGCAAACATAGTGGCGAGCAAACCGGGCGCTTTTTTTTTTGCGGTTTTGGTAAAATTTTGTTTATAATGGATACAACATGCGACAAGATTCTCGGTCTTTTTTAAAGAACAAGGAAGCGGAACGATGGATCGCTGTTGAGAATATGGGGTTAGGGATGGAACATCAAGCACCTGTTGCCGTTCAATTTTCTAAAAGTAGTCGCCATATATAGTTTAGCAGCTGAGCAAGTGGTTGACTTGCTGGACGGAAGCAGTTAAGATGCCCCCTTTATCTTAGCTGATGATCAAATAAAGGATATCGGAGGGAGATAAAAAATGAATGAATCCTTTACCGAACAGTTTGAAGCACTGATTGAGAAGTATACAGAATTGCTGCTTGGACAAAGCAATTATGAGTTAAAAGAGAAGGTCAAGGTTTGGATTCTTTATTCCCATATTGCCAAATCTATGCCGGCGCTTGGACAACACTGGAATCAATTGTATCCTGATGCGAAGGAACAAGTAAAAGTGATGATTCAAGAAATTAAGCATTTAAACGAACGGGAGCGCGCGAAAAAAGGAGGAGATCGCCGCATCTAGATCAGCTTCGTTTATAGTCCTTCTACTGATTGAACGAGCCATTTCAGCTTCTACGCATAGCGTAAAGGAAAGCAGGACCCGTTCAAAGGAGAGAGAAATGGCATTACGATGGGATAATAGGTTGTTGAAACACAATTCGATTGCGGCCAATTTGCTTGGCTATATATAAATACTGATCAGCTTGTTCGATTGCTTTTTCAATCCCCGTTTGTCTATTTAATCGCGCAAGACCGATGGAGACGGTGATATGCGGCATTTCTGTTCCATCTATTGTATAGAAAGTATGCTGGGCAATGGCAACCCGAAGATTCTCAAGCAGTGTAACCGCTTCCTTTTCGCTATATACCATAATGCAAATAATAAATTCTTCTCCCCCGTAACGTCCAACAATGATTCGCTCTGGAATAAACTCCTTAATCATATCGGCTAGTTTTTTTAATACTTCATCCCCGTTTTGGTGCCCATATGTGTCATTAATTCTTTTAAAAAAATCGATATCAAGCATCGCGATATAATAAGACGGTCCTCGTTTTTGGCTGTTGACGACCTCTACAAATTTTCTCATGTTGTATAAATGGGTAAGGGGATCGTGGTCCGCGTAAAATCGGAGCTTTCTTATAAGCTGGAGCTGTTTTTTGCCTAAATGAATGAAGAAAAGCAATAGAAGTGCTCCTAATTGAAAGGAAAGAAAATGAATGAATGTTTCCTTTTTAAATATCTCCCCATTAAAAGGAGAAAAATGAATGATCGGAAACTGGGAAATTAGCCAAATGGAAGAAAAGAGGAAGAAAACTTGGATGTAACGAAATCCTTTTTTGAGCTTGAAGCGATAATATAAAAGGGATAAAAAAGTAGGCAGCATCCATTCGAATAAAATGCTTGCAAAGGTACCTTCTCCTTCTAATATCCACCTCCACGCAACGACGAAGCAAAGGGCAGGAAGAGCATAGCTTGTACCATGCAGCATAGCCAAAATGACAAGGGGGAGCGTTTGCCAATTCCAGTTTTGTCCGCTGTTTATAGCCAGCAAATCAAATAAGCTGATGGTGGCCAACGACACGATTAGAATATGCAACCATTTGACTTGGTTAGCAGAGAAATATTTCTCTTCATCATTTTGCAAGTAAAGGGCTTGAATGAATAAGTGCATCAGCAGCAAGATACCTATATTTGCTAGTATGAATAGAATCATTCGCCTCACCTCAAATGAATAAAATAATAGGCTTTTGAAAATTATAGAAAAAAACAAAAGGAAAAGATAGAGGTATTTTAATAAATTTTTATTATATAGGGGGAAATGAATGCTTTCTGGAGCATCGACTGTTGTTTTAACACATTCACTGAGAAGACCCCACTTCTAAACGGAGTAGAGGTGGGGGAGGTTATGCTCAAAGCAAAAGAATAAAAAATGATAGAAACCGAGGCACCGACCTCGGTTTTTTCATCAGGGTATCCAATACTTCCCCTTACACGCAGAAGGAGTGATGGATTTTTCTCACAGGCTGGGACATGGATCGGGGAAGAGTCAAATTGTCCAAAGTGCACAAAATCTAGGCAATTTGTAACATGTGAACATCATTGCAAATTTTACGATAAAATCATGAGTTTTGCTAATTGGTGGCCATGATTGCTTCTCCTTGGGAATGGGCATGTAAGTGGATGATTTTGTTACATACTGACTCAAAATCATTGCCATGGTCTATAATGATAAAAATGGAATGTGATGAGCCGTTTTCGATTAATTTCTTTATCTTTTCTTTACCGCTAAAATCCATATGAGAAATTGCTTCATCAAACATGATGATGGTTGCCCCTTTTAAAAGAGCTCTGGCAATAGCAATTCGTTGAATTTGGCCTCCTGATAAATTTTTACCGTTTTCCCCAACTAATGTCTTTTCTTTATCAGGCAATTTTTCTATCATATCATCTAAACCAGTCGCTCTCAGCACTTCCATATAAGTATTCGAATCAACGTTTTCTACACCATATTTAATATTGTTTTCAATTGTATCGTTGAATAAATAGATTTTTTGCGATACGATGCCAATGTTTTTCCGAAGCGATTTTTTATCGATGTCATGAATCGGTATTCCATTTATAAGAACTTGTCCTTTTTGCACATTATATAATCCCATTAATATTCTAAGTATTGTTGTTTTGCCGGTTCCATTTTTCCCCTTTATTAGAAGATTATCAGAAGGGGCTAGTGAAAAACTTACATTGTTCAAGATATATGGCTGGTCTTCTTTATATCTGAAAGATACGCCTTTAAACTCAATGCTCTTAATATCATTTATTTTGACTTTATTCTGCTCCTCATCTTCTCCTATTTGCTCCATAAATATATGAAGCCTTTTCAGACTTACTAATGCCGGCTGGATTGTCAGAACAGTAGCCGATATATTTTGAATAGGCGAATACAGTCTAGGGAGATAGTTCATAAATACCATATATCCGCCTATTGTCATGTTGTTCAATATGACATCTTTCCCGCCCATAACGATTAATAAAACAGAAGACAGCGAACCAACCAAAACAATTAATTCCATACCAATTGAATAAAAGATTGATTGTTTAATATTGGCAGCCACTAGATCTTTAGCTGCTGAATGGATTTTTTCTGTTTCCTTATCCTCTACTGAGAGATTTTTAACTTCTTCGATCCCCTGTACGGACTGCTGTATTTTGTTGTTTAAAACGGCACTTTTTTCAGCAGTTTCAGTAGATATATGAAATATCGAAGACAAGAATTTGTTTGAAATTATATAATATACTGGCATTAACAGGCATAAAATGAATGTTAATTTGGAATTAATTGTTGTCAGAATAATAAAGGTAGCAACTAGTTCAAAAAAACTTAGCAAAATTTTAAAGGTGTTGGCAGAAAACAATCCCCCTATATGGTTTACCTCATTTAATCTTGATGTAATATATCCGCTGGGGTAAAAATGGAAAAACTCCATAGGTAGCTTCAGTAGCCGTGTTGATATATTTTGCCGAATATTCAATACGATATTTTGGCTTACTTTTGTAAAAACTACATTGGAAAAATAGTTGAGCATGCTCTTACTTACATATACGAATGCAAGTATTGCACTGAATATAAGAACATAGTGATAATCTTTTTTGGCTATTCCAAAATCAAAAATATTCTTAATGATTAATCCTGGAAGTACCGTAATCGCAGAAAGAACAACTAATAAAAGAAAAGCGATGGACAAGTTCTTTTTAAAATCTTTTAAATAGCTAAACAATAATTTTGCGCTGTTGCTCATATATATCCTCCTAGTTTCGTTAGTTGAGGTAATGGAACAATAAGTATCTGGATCTTTCTAAAGAAATGAATAGTACAAATTTTACATATCTCTTCGTTAAAATCCTTTTGAAAATCTGTTTCTTATTTTGATTGACATCTTTTGTATTTTTCATTTTAAATTATATAGGTCAAAGATTCCTATCGAAAGATGATAAAATGAACGATTATTATGTCCTTGTGATATTACTTATTGAAGCATTCATCACATTCATCATCTTTGTTTTTTATAAATAATTCTGGTGCTGCTTCACACTTGGACTCTACGATGAAGTTAATTTATAACTACAATCCTATAGCTGTGACCGATTGGGTTTATTATAATGATATATTTTTGATTATAGTAATTATTTAACTAAAAAAGTAGATATTGCTCATAAAGTAGTCGGCAATCAAAAGGGAAAAGTATGAAAAACGGCGCTTGTGCACTGCGGTCCGAAAAGTGGACAGTATAATTTCCATTAACGTGAAGGAATCAGCGTGATCAAGCTCTGGTTTCTTTCCTTTTCCCGCTTTTTTTCAGTATCCCAGAACCCCTTGGAACGGTCAAGGATAAGCATTGGACAGCCTCACGGAATCTGATGGAAGGTTCATATAAATTGATCCAGCAGGATTAAAAAAATAGGGCAGCCGCAGCATCAATCCAGACGTTTTCTTTTATTGACAAGAGCTTGATTGTAAAATTATAATCAAAAATGATTTTCATTATCATTCATTAGGTGTCCGCGACCTATTTTAAATGGGTTGTTATCGACATTTGAAAATTGATTCGAGTTTGGAAGGCGATAGAGAGAAAGAGTGAATGGCGGGGAAGCGCTGAAGTCTGTACAATGTACATAGAGCTTCGATAAAAAGGGGGTAGTAAAGATGGTTCGAAGGTTTTTCGCTTATTATAAGCCATATAAAAGATTATTTTTGCTTGATTTTTCTTGTGCTGTATTAGCAGCCATTATTGAATTAATGTTTCCGCTTGCGGTGAATCAAGTGGTAGACGATCTATTGCCGAGCGGGAATTGGAGCCTAATATTATGGGCTTGTGTAGGACTGTTGTTCATTTATCTTTTGAATGCTTTGCTCAACTACGTTGTTACGTATTGGGGCCATAAATTAGGGATCAATATTGAGACAGATATGCGCAACGAAGCGTTTCAGCACGTTCAAAAGCTTTCTTTTCGCTATTTTGATAACACAAAGACGGGACATTTAGTCTCACGCATGACGAACGATTTAATGGATATTGGAGAAATGGCTCATCATGGTCCAGAGGATTTGTTTATTGCCATCATGACGTTGCTTGGCACATTTGGGATTATGCTTGCGGTGAACCCCAAGCTGGCCGTGATGATTTTTACTCTCGTTCCGATTATTATGCTGTTGACGATTTATTTTGGGAAGCAAATGTCCGTGGCATTTTCGCAGCTATTTGGCGATATTGCAAACTTTAATGCACGCGTTGAAAACAATGTAAGCGGTATTCGTGTTGTGCAGTCCTTTACTAATGAAGAGCATGAAATTGCGAAATTTAAAGAAAGCAACGATCTCTTTCGTTGGACAAAACTGCGCTCTTATCGAATTATGGCCAATAACTCATCCATGAATTATGTTTTAACGAAAATTCTTTCCTTGTTTGTGCTGCTGGCAGGAGCGTGGTTTGTGATTGATGGGCAAATGACATATGGTGAATTTATCGCTTTCTTATTATTAGCCAACGTGTTGATCGGGCCCATTCAAAAAATTAACGCGGTCATTGAAACATATCCAAAGGGCATTGCCGGCTTTAAACGTTTTATCGAGTTTTTAGAGACAAAACCAGAAATTACGGATCACCCTCATGCGCTTCAGCTGTCACATGTCCATGGGGAAATTCGTTATGAGAATGTGTCGTTTTCCTATAAACATGATAAACGTGTGCTGGATCACTTAAATCTTCATATTCGTCCGGGAGAAACCATTGCATTGGTAGGGCCTTCAGGTTCGGGAAAATCGACGATTTGCCATCTCCTGCCGCGATTTTATGAGCGAGATCGTGGCCGCATCATGATTGATGGAATCGATATTCAGGATATTTCTTTAAAGTCTCTGCGTTCACATATCGGCATTGTGCAACAGGATGTCTATCTTTTTGATGGCACCATCCGCGATAATATTGCTTACGGCAAATTAGATGCAACAGAAGAAGAAATTTGGGAAGCCGCAAGAAAAGCGCAATTAGAAGATGTGATCTACAGTCAAGCGGATGGATTAGATACGTTGATCGGGGAGAGAGGAGTGAAGCTGTCAGGCGGGCAAAAACAAAGAATCGCGATCGCAAGGATGTTTTTAAAAAATCCGTCTATTCTTATTTTAGATGAGGCTACATCCGCTTTAGATACAGAAACCGAACAAGCTGTGCAAGAAGCGTTGGATCATTTGGCACAGGGAAGAACAACCATTGTGATTGCGCATCGGCTGGCGACTATTAAAAAGGCTGATCGGATTGCCGTGGTAGCGGATCAGCGGATTATTGAAGAAGGAAGCCATGATGAGCTCATGCGGCGGAAAGGAGCTTATTATCGTCTTTATATGGCACAATTTGGTGATAGAGCCTCAGCAGGCATCTAAGGGAGAAGTGCTGCAATGATAATAGACGCAGGTGGGGGAATTCATATCTAATGGGGAGCAAGGTGAAGAAAAGGCTGAAGGGAAAGACATTTACAAATCCCTTCAATTTTGAAATAATTGTAATTGAAAATCATTATTATTATCATAAGGAGGCATAAATGATCACCATGCAGCAGGAATACAAAGTAGCTCATACCATTAAAGAGCGTCGGTCGATTAAGGAGTTTAAAGAAGATCCCATTCCAAAAGAAGTGATATGTGAATTATTAAATACAGCTGTTTGGGCGCCTAATCATGGATTAAGAGAGCCATGGCGTTTTATACTGTTTGTGAATGAAGGAAAAGAAAAACTGATTGATGCGATTGCTCAAGAATCCAATAATGGAAAGAATATTGATCTATTAAGAGAAAAGCTCCAACCGATTCCAGCGCATTTATTAGTCGTCATGCAGGAAGATCCGCGTCAAAAGCAATGGGAGGAGGATTTAGCGGCAACAAGTGCCTTAATCCAAAATTTCCAACTGGCTGCATGGGAAAAAGGAATTGGCGTGATATGGAAAACAGGAGCCTATATTTATTCGCCATCTTTCCGCAAAAAAGTAGGAGTAGAGCCGGGAGAAAAAATTGTTGGGCTATTACATATTGGCTACCCTGCTTCGATCCCACAGGCCAGACCGCGGACAAAAGCGGAAGAAAAATTAACCGTCATTGAATCATAACGAGATATAGGAAAAAATCATGTGTGCTGGTGATGGATCTTATATAAAGTCGTTTAAAACATATTCATCGAGAAGTCTCCCGCCTCTAAGTTGAAGTGTAGGTGGGAGACTACCATTGGTAAGAAGCACGTGGATGATCCGCTGGCCGAACAACGCAGTCCCTTGAAATGGAGATGAAAGCGGCGTGGTTCGGGCTTCTGTCACGCTGACGAAAAAGCGAGTGAACGAGATTCATGCGACCGTAGATGTTTGCATATGCCGTTTGTTCGATCCTCCAGAAAAACGTTCGTATTTTTCCAGCTGATGAATGGTTCGGTTTCCGCTTCTATCGATAGATTGATCAGGCCTCTCTAATTCCTCCTCTAAGCAACAGACAAGACGAAACGCTTGTGACTTCATGCACAATCCCTCCTGTTCACTTTCTGGTCATCAAAAAAGAGAGGGAACGCATAGAATAAACATGAACAGGAGGTGAAAATTGTATGAAAAGAAAACCATCACCTAAGCCATTGCTATATATTGCGCAGCCGGGCTTTCAAAGAATGAATGCTCCAATGCAAAAAGTTGTTATAAAAAAGGAAAAGGATGTTTCGGAAACACCATATAAAGAAAAGAAGGATGAGACAGAGCAACATGTTGAAGAGGTAAAAGATGAAGTCAAAGATGTAGAAGAAGTGGAAGAAAAGTATGAGATGGTGGTTGAAGAAGCTGAGGATGCTACACCAACTGAAGCAGAGACGGAAGAGGAGAAAGCGGTGACGGAGCAAGAAGAAGTGACGGAACAAGAGGAAGAGCAAGAAGAAGAAACATGGAGCGATACGGATATACGTGAGTATCGGAAACGATTTACGGAGATGACGGTTGCCGAGAAAATCGATTATTTAACGAACTTGCCATCTTATGTACCTAAAGCGCTATGTATCATTGAAACAGAATCAGAAAACATTCGAGGTGTGATTGTAGAGAGAGAAGATAACAGAGTGAAAATTAGAAGAAGCGGCGATTTACGGTTATTGGAATTTGCGCAAAATGAAATTTTGAATATTCAAATATTAAGCTTCTGAATAAAATATATTCTGCAGGGTAAAAAATTTTTTTGGCCATCTTCTTGTTTGCTTCTTTCTTTATTGTATGAAAATAGACTGCCTCATTGTATTGGGCAGTCTATTTTTAGGAACTTGACAGAAAAAATGCTGGTAGAACCAGCAGCCATTTTCCTTTCTTAACCGTGGTGATGGTGTTTTTTTGTATCTCTCGCACGGCCTACTAAATCAGGAGGTAAGCATTGAATAGCAGTGAAGTTCTGCAAGTCGACTTCTATGCAATAATTCGTTTTTTCGAGACCGAAGAAATCTGGATCGCAAGGATCGCAGACACTAATGGTTTCGCCGTCTCCATCAACCGGTCTTAATAAAGATAATGTTGCGCAGCAGTCTTTAATATTTTCAACACGGAAGAAAATCGTTTTAAAGCATGCCATATCGCCAGTAAAGCCGCCCACATTTCCGAAAATAGTGAAAGGATCTCCTTTTTTTGTATAGAGGATAAAAGGAACGGTATCTCTTCCTGGAGAAATAGCAGGGTTTAACAAGTTGCTGAAGCAGCTAGTCGGGCACTGTTCTTCAATGGCTTCTTGCGCATCAAAAATTTCTTCAACCGCTCTGCATACGCAATTATAATCTTTATGATGCTTATCGTGGCCCATTTAATTCAACTCCTTATAACTGGTTTTATTGACCTTCTGTCCCTAACAGAGTATGTGCGTTCATTTTATAGTGTGTGGGCATTTGTCTAAAAATTAGGGAAAATATTCAAGAAAGAAATGTGTTTATCATGGAAAAGATTTGCTTTTTATGTTATAGATTTGCCTAAGAATGTTGGATTTGAAATGACAGATGAAAAGAAAATCTCAAGAGCCAAATGATAAAACACGTATTCATAATCGATGATACAAAAGCAATCGTGCTGGGAGAGGAAAGGTACAAAGGCGAGGGCGAATACCCTCGCCTTGACAGATTTAGAGAATGTCGATTTGTACAACAAGCGCGACGAGAATTTGAATCAATACTTGGAGGGAGATAGCAACATCAGTATCTGTAGTAGTAACAACGACGTTTTTAGAATTTTCGATGATCAATTTTTGTTTGTTTGCTTGAGTAATCGTTGCTTTTTGTAGCAATTCCTGTGTGACTGCCTCAGCACGGATGCTGTCAGCGATTGTTAAGTTAATGACTAATGCGATCGCTACTTGAAGAACAACTTGTAGAGCGACAGCTACTTGTGTTTCTGTAGAAGAGATTTCGATGTCGCAAGAGTCCTTAACGATAATGGTTTCTGACGATAATTGCTCTGTGTCAGCTCTCTGAACCGCATCCTGCATCACTGTAGAATTGTTGTCACTATCATCACAGACGTTAAATCTGTTGTTATAGTAATTATTTGGCTCAAACCGTTTTTCAATGGGATGACATGCGGAACCGTGAGCCTGCCACGAATATGGTCTGGCTTCCATAGTTATTTTCCTCCTTTTTCTTTTAATACTATTAAATGCGGAAAGGATTTTTTTGTATATGATACTTGCCCTAGGGGATTGACCCATTTATTGCGTACTTGTCACGATTTTTTTCTGTTTTTTAACATATCTCTTAAAGTGGTGTTTTTTGGGGGTTCAGGAGTTTTGCTGGCTTTCGCGATTTTTGGTTGGTTTTGCTTTTCGAGAAATTCATTTACTTGGTTTTGTAAATTTCCTACTAGTGCTTTCAGCTGCTGTTTTTCGTCATCTGAAAGCTGCCGTCTGTGCTCGCTGCTTACGTTGTGCTTATTAAATGCATCTAAAATAAACAGTTTGGCTAAGCTTGATGAGATTTGCTCCAGGTTTTTTTTGTTATCAGACAAATGGATTCTCCTCCTTTCAATGTGTCACAGTGTCGGTCCTCAGGGCCGTTTTTTCTTTTGAGATGAACGGTTTTTTCAATTGGAATGCGGCAAAATGGAATAGAAACGTGGTAAATATCCTCCTTTCCTGTATACATATAATGCAAATGTGCCGATTTTTGATTGGATAAACATACAAATGCCTGTGCCCATTTTTTCTATTTTGCTTCACTGGGGCCGGCCATTTAGGATTCGGCCGTGTGAAGATCGGTTATTGCTGCTTTATTCTTATAAAAATAGGACTATTCTTTGATGGCTGTTTTTGCTGTTTATGGACAGGAGATATAGATGGAACTTGGCATGTTGATGTATCGATAATTTCAGGGGAGATGAGGTTTTAGATGTTCACATTTGCATCTTTTCAGAGCTTGGATTGACTGTCGATTGTCAGATGTCCAAGAGCCTACGGCTTTGCAAGTTCATATTGGCGTGGGAAAGAAAGTCCACAGATTTGGCTTCGAACACCCATTCTATAGAGAGGATTGATCCATTCCCAAGTTCGCAGTTGGCTGAACATAATTGATTCCTCCCTGCATATGATGATAAGGAAAGTGAGGGGAAAGGGATGCTGAACAGTATTTCATATATAGAACTGTTCGTTTTTTCGTTTGCTGTTTTTCGGCTGACTAGATTGTTGGTATACGATCAAATAACGAGTTTTATTAGAAAACCTTTTTTAGAGGAAATTGTAGAAACAAATGCTGAAAATGTGGCAGAAACATATGTGGTCATTAAAGGAAAAGGGATTCGTGCCTTTCTAGGAGAGCTTTTAAGCTGTTACTGGTGTACAGGAGTTTGGTGTGCGGCAGGATTATTTTTAGGAGGGTGGCTTTTTCCGGCCGTTTTTGAACCGGTGATCATGATCCTGGCGATTGCGGGAATGGCTGGAGTGATCGAAGCCATTGTAGAAAAATTAGTAGAATAGTTGATTTTGTTAACCATTATCAAAGAGTGAACATAAGATTATATAGAAATAGCTTGGTATTTCGGCTTTTCAAACCATTTATTGGGCCGTCCGGCTGGACATGAGTGCTCCCTCCAAGCCTTCTTTGGGAATAGACGAACTGATTTTTTTGAACAGCGAAGAGCTGAAATTTCAAGTTAAATTTATTTGTAGAAGGGGGAGAAAGGATGGCACGAGAAAAGCATAAAAAGTCTGCAGAATCGACTGAAAAGAAAGAGAAAGAAAACAAAAAAAAGAGAAGAGGCTGTGGATGCGGAAGAAGACGAAAAAAAGAATAAACATAAAGGTTTTGTTAGTAGGGCTCCTTTTCCTGAAAAATATAAAACAGGAAAATGGAGCTTTTTTTCATATTAGAATTTCTCTCCCTTATTAAAGAAGTAAGGCGCTGTCTAGCTTCAAACACCATCGGCTCGAGTCGCGTCGACTCACACTGGAAGGGGGCTTTGCGCTTTTTTTATTCATGATGTCAAGGATAGCCCATATCAATAAAGTAAATATGTTACAACAGACAAGCCGTTGAAGAGTCATTTTTGATAGATGTGGCTTTTAGCGTTGCTATCCAGTACAGATGATTTCACTCTATCAATCCAATAGGGTGTGTTGACATTTGATTTTCATCCTGAATAAGCAAGGAGTCTATCATGTTGTTCAGCTTTTGGTCACGTTTTGACGTGACACGAGCCATTCGCCGATTTTTCTCCCATCATCGAATGAGCGATCTTTCTTTGGAGCGGCTATTATTGGATCGCCGCATCATCTCTATACGGATTGTCGGAATTTGTCCTGTACTCGATTGAGTATGGATATTTGTTTCGACTGTGAGCTGAAAAAATAGTTAATAGTTGATACAAGAGCCATTACAATCGCACACAACAATGATGATGGGAAAAAATAGAATATAATAACTTGCTTGAAAGGAGGAAAAGCAGAATGGCGAAAAAACTCGTTTTAGCGAATTTAGGGAGCTTCACAGATACACAGGTTCAACTGTTAAGACAGTTTAAAAATTTATTAGCGGCTTTGCCAGACAGTCAAAATATTTCTTTGAATTTGAATCCGACAGCTCAGCAGGACGTAAGTGCGCAGCAGGTTGGAGAAGATCTCGGTTTAACGATTACTTTAACAACACCTCTAGGAACCATCTCGTTTTCAATTGGTTTGGATTTACCGATTGAAGACTTGTTGAATACGATTTTAAATGTTGTGACAGCGATCATTTGTGCAATAGACCCAGATTTAGACATATGTTCCTAAATCTATGTTGAAATAGCATATTTTTTGAAATCTATTCTCTTTACCTACAGCATTTTCAATCAAAATGAGTACAGTATAGAGAAATCTAATAATAGGGGGAAAATAAGTTATGAAGCTTAACCTTGGCGGGCTAGGAAATTCTGCGCAAGCAGCCGAGCTCATTAACCGAATTAACGAGGCTGTCAAGTCATTGGGAAATGGGAAGCTTACGACTAATAATACAGCGAGCACAGCGGCTCCATCAACAGCTCAAGCTAGCACACAGCAAGTAAGCGCACAACAAGTAATTGATCCAGACTTTGGATTGAGCATTTCGCTTACCACTCCGCTTGGTACGATTAGTTTTTCTTTTGATTTAGATCTTCCAGAAGTTGATCTAACAGAGATATTGAATATTTTACTAAGTGTCATTGAAGCAGTGCTCTGCGCCTTGTTCCCAACTTTAGATATTTGTACTCCTTAATTTAGCATCTCTTCATTAAGGGCTATATCTATATAGATGTAGCTCAACCTTCTTCGTAATTTATATTGGATATGGAGTTCAGATTGTTTTTCAATGGTGAGATGGCCGAACAACGAATCGCTTCACAAAACCATCAATGCGGCTGAAAGCGGTACAGTTCGGATCTTTGTCACGTGAATGAGCGACAGGGGAAGGTTAGTGAACTTGTCTTCGGCCGTTCATGTTTCAGAGATCCGTTATTCCATTTTTCAGTTGCATTTGTATCGTAATCGATTGTGCAATGTAAAGAAAGCCATGTAAGATCATTCTGAGCGAAGCGAGGAATGAACGAGAGCATGGCTTTCTTTTTCGAAAAAAGCAGTAGAGAAGGGAGAAGCAATGATGCATCGATTATTTGATTTAACAAATAAAACAGCCATTGTTACAGGCGGAGGTACCGGGTTAGGAAAGCAAATTGCTATTGGGCTGGCAGAAGCAGGAGCGAATGTAGTGATTTGTTCACGCAAGCTGGAAAAGTGCGAGGAAGCATGCGAAGAAATTCGACAATTAGGAGCACCATCCATGGCTCTTGCCTGTGACGTGACTCAAGCGGATGATATCAAGCGGGTTTTACAGCAAACAAAGGAAAGGTTTGGAGCGCTTGATATTCTTGTCAACAATAGCGGAACATCATGGATGGCTCCCTTTTTCGATGTTCCTGAAGACAAATGGGAGAAAGTGATGGAGGTTAATGTCAAAGGGATGTTTTTATTTTCGCAAGCGGCTGGAAAAATGATGGCTGAGCAGCAGTCAGGGAAAATTATCAATATTGCTTCCATAGCCGGCATGTACGGACAGCAAGCAACATTGATGGATGCATGGCCCTATTCGACAAGTAAAGGTGCCGTGATTGCGCTGACAAAAGATTTAGCGGCCAAGCTAGCTCCTTTTCATGTACAGGTCAATGCGATTGCCCCAGGTTTTTTTCCTACAAAACTAACGTCTGCATTACAGCATGTCCGTGATGATCTTTTGGCAAAAACACCATCGGGGAGATTGGGGAATGCAGAGGATTTAAAGGGAGCTGCGATCTATCTTGCATCTAAAGCATCGGATTACGTGACAGGCCATATTCTTGTAGTGGACGGTGGAATGAGTGCGACCATATAACATAGAGGTTCAAATCAATAAAAATCTTTTCAAAGCTCGCAATTTAGATGCCATATATAAACAATTAAAAACAAAAAGCTTTCAGCTTGAAAACAAGGGAAATGCATCTATTCAGCAATTGTTGAATCATGAAGCATGGGTTCGGTTATTCGCTGTTTTAGAGCCGCTTATTTCTCGGCAAGTAGGGAAAATAAAAGCCCATCAGGAATTGCTATCCAATGTATTGAATCTTCCTTTAAAAAGCGATATGGCGAATATTGCCCAACTTGTCGTGGATACACAAGAAAAAATTGATGCCCTTGAAGAGCAACTTTGGCCGCTATCTGATGTACGGCAACAAACCATACTTAATGAGAAAATCAACAAAATAGAAGCAGAATTAGGGGATATTCGAGAAATGCTGGCGAAGGTTGTTCACTCTTTGAATGAAGGGAAAGACATGAAAAATGGAGCAGAATGAATTAGTAGGGCATGTCCACAAAGAAATCAGCCGCTGGCGCAATATATGGACGGTACGATCAGATGCGGAGCGTGCAAATGAAACAAAACGAATTTCGATTTGGAAAAAAAACAAAGCTGTGCTATGGTATTATCCTTCCCCAGATAAAAAGTATGATATTCCGGTGTTTCATGTCTATTCGCTCGTGAATCGCGCCTCCATTTTGGACTTGGCCCCGGGCACAAGCTTGATTGAGGGATTTGGATCGAGAGGATATGACGTTTATTTGCTAGATTGGGGAGCTCCTGCTTATGAGGACAAAGATATCACGCTAGAAAACTATATTGTTTCATATCTTCAGCAGGCAGTGAAACGGGCAATCAGGCATTCAGGAGCCGCTGAAATTTCATTAATCGGCTACTGCTTAGGAGGGACAATGGCCGCGATTTATGCTGCCATTGCGGAGGAACCGATTCGAAATTTAATTTTCATTGCTACACCGGTGGATATGAAAAATCTCCCCATTATGAATAAATGGGTGGAGGCGCTTCGAAGCGGAACGATTCAGCCTGCTTCATTTTTTCGCGAGATCGGCATCGTACCAAGGGAATTCATTAAGGCAGGAGTTCGATTATGCACAGTTCCTTTTTACTTTAGCCACTATTTCTCTCTTTTGCAGCGCGCCCATGATGAAGCCTATGTGAGGAAATGGAAGCTTTTCAACGATTGGACGAACGATCATATTCCTTTTTCGAGTGCCGCTTTTCTTGATTTAATGGATTTGATTGCTCAAAATAAAATAATCAATGGCCTCCTTCGAATAAAGGAAAAGTCTGTTCAATTGGAAAATATCACGGCCAATTTGTTGGTTGTGTGCACAAATGGAGATCGCTTAATTCCAGCTGAATTATCTTATCCGATCATCGAAAAAGCTTCAAGCCATGATAAAACATATCAACAAGTGGAAGGAGGACACGTATCGTTTGCGTTACAAGGAGGAATGCCGGAATTTTGGGATGAATGGCTAAAGCAGCGCTCGTCCTTATAGCTTCTCCCTTTTATCATTTGTTTTGTTCCCTGTTCCATTATGGATAGGGACTATTTTTTTATGTTTTTACTGGCAGGCCTTCTAACAAAGCCTATCTGTTTTTTTACTTTAACCTATATGGACCGGAATGAACCTCTCCTCCCGTTCCTTCGTGTAGAGGAGGAGACTTCTCGGTGGGTGGTGTGAAAAAAATCGTCATCAATGAAAAAGCTTCATCGGACGGAAAGAATAACGGAAACAGGTGCGGATAATTCCAATGGTGGGCGACCGGACAACGCCGCTTTACAGAATGGTGAATAGGTCTGAAAGCGGCGTTGTTTCAATCTTTGTCACGTATCCGCAGCTGTAGATTGTAGATTTTGATTTGATAGATGAATATGGAAAGTATGATGCCGTCCATTCATGTGATGAAGCGACAGTTGAAGATCTTTCATCCCTTCCGTCTTTTTTGCTATTAAGCTGAATCTGTATAGATGTTTATGACAAAAACCCCATCACCGTCGGAAGGAGGAAAAGCGGCCATTCACTCATCATAGATGAAGGGACTATTTTTGGATAGGTGGAAAGGCAGATATGATCATACTGAATGATTTTGCAGAGCGGAATGCATCGTCTCTACATATATATGAATAACAGTTTCCCTATTCAGAGCGCTGGAGCTTGTCTATTTATGTGATAAAGAAAGAACATTGGAGGGATGATAGTGGCGGAAGATATTCATGTGTTGCTTTTAGATTATACATCGCCGATTTCATTATCGAAGGCGCTTATTTCTTTACAGCTTCTTCACTCGCGGGTCAAACATATTACCATAATAAATAAAGGGGATTTAGTTCCTTCGCTTCATATTCCCGCCTTGCCGCAACCGGTCACATACCAAAAGATCATCGCGGGAAATTTAGGGAAAACAATCCAACAGCTTGTTAGAGCAAGCGGGTGCGAATATACATTATTTCTGTATGATCATGATTATTTAACAGAAAAAATTCAACACGTATTATTGCAATTAGAGAAAGACAATATGATGATGGTCGATTCGTATCGTGTCCGCGATTTAACGATACAGCGCCCTTTTTTAGTAAAAACGCGTCTTTTGCAGCAATCCTCTTCTTTATTGGAGCGCCAAGTCCCGTTCAAGGAAGCGGTATTGCCTTGCTGGTTCAGTCGTTTAAACGCAGTCAATACGATCATGATTTCGGAGGGGGCGGTCAAGCAAACAAGAAGCGTTGCGAATCATACTAGCTTTTATAAACAAGAGATGATCCAGAAATACTTTAGCCGTCCTATAAATCTCACAGAATCCCCTTCAATTTCCATTATGTTGGCGAATTACAATATGGAACAATATATTGACATCGCTCTTGCCTCTTGTTTTTATCAAACGGTACAACCTGATCAAATATTGGTGATTGACGATGGCTCAAGGGATCGCTCCTATGAAAAAATCCAAAAGTGGAACGGGGTAATCCCTCTCGAAAGCTTCCAGCAAATAAATAGCGGGAAAGCGCGTGCTTTCAATCAATTATTGCCGCAAATCAAGTCGGATTTTGTGTTGGAGCTGGATGCCGATGATTGGCTGGATCCTGATGCAATGGCTGTTTTAAAACAGCATTTGGCCCATCTTTCTGAGGAAGTTTCTGTTCTTTATGGGAATTTGAGATTTTGGAAGCAACAAAACAATGGGGATGTTATATTTAAAGGA
This sequence comes from Anoxybacillus sp. B2M1, assembly GCF_001634265.1. NCBI lineage: Bacteria > Bacillati > Bacillota > Bacilli > Caryophanales > Anoxybacillaceae > Anoxybacillus > Anoxybacillus sp. B2M1. Next base: position 3,136,205 of record NZ_CP015435.1, read on the forward strand.
ATTCGAAAAGGGAAGCCTGTTCACAATCAGCAGGATTTAATAGAATATCCTTTTCCGCTGGGACCGCGTATCTATAGAACGTCGGCTTTAAAAGAAAATGGCGGCTTCCCTGTAAAAGATTTTCAGGATGGCCGCCTGTACGAGGATGTACTAGTGTTAAATGATTTATTAAAAAAGGGACGTCTTCATTATGAAAATTTTACTATATATAATGTTCGTAGGCATCATGCAAGCATTACGAAAAAAAATCACTCCAAATGGAGCGAATTCATCAAATATCTTGATTAAGAAGCGATCGGGAAGCGGATAAAGTTAATGTCAGCAATTAAAATAAAATGTGTGACATTGCTGTATCCAGTAAATTCTACCACTACAATCGAGTTATCTTTTAAGCCTCCTAAAATCCCGGATACAAATAAATCATTCGTTTCAAGCTCTACCAATTGACCAACACGCTTTGCAAGTTCTTCTCTAAATGTGGGACTAAACATAGAAGTGGTTCCCTCCTTTAAATTTCATTAACTTCTTCAATTTTGTCCAGGGGAATCAAAACTAATGAACCATCAAACTCTACCATTACGATATAATCCTCCTGAATCGCAATCAGTGTGCCGCTAATCACTTCACTTGGAGTTGTAACAGCAATTTCCTTATAAAGATATTGCTCGAGCCCGCCAGGAGTTGGAGGACTAGGACATGGGAGATGAATAGAAAAATCAAGATCGATACCTAGCAGGTCAATCATAAAGGAGAAATCGATCCCGCAGTTAGCGGAGTCCGTCGGCGTTAATCGTTGTGTAAGAGCAACTAGCTGTTTTTTTAATTTTTCTGTTTGTGGATTAGTTGCCAATGTAACCATCCTTTCATTCATTGATGTTTGATACTTTGATAGTATATGTATCAACGGATTCTCTTGGATAAGCGATTTCACTAGGAATTGCATATTTGATGCAATTAACTATATAGATTTGGAGCGAAAAATCGACAGCGACGGAAAGTGTTTCAGTGTGGAGAAAGAATAACAGAAAATGGTTTGTGAATGTTGGATATTCACTAGTATTTATTTTTATATAGAGGCAATTGGATACATCAACTTTATTCCAAAATGAGCAGGTGATAAGCCATTTCGCTAGTCGGGCGACTAAACAACATCGTTTGCTGACAAAGGGATTGGTCTGCCGTCGGTGTTGTTCCACCTTTCGTCACACGGACGCGAAGAGAGTTTCATCTTCAAGGGATGTTGTAGCTTATCGTTTGCTAGCGAAACCATTTTTTCTCGTACCTTTTCCGCTGTATTTCATAGTATGTATAGAGAGGCAACTTGACATATCGACATTTTCGCTTCTTCGCTGAAGCGATTGTTGGCTTTCGGCAGTTGAGTGGTCGAACAATGTCGTTCCCAGGTCTGAAAGACACTTCATTGTTCGATCTTCCATCGTGATGGAAGCAAGTCACCGTCTTGTCTCCAACTGTCGAAAAAATCAAGTCGCTTCTTTCCAATCTGCTATAAATCCATCTTTAAAATTGTATATAGAGGAAAAATGGTGATGGAGGGATCATGATGAACATGATTATTTTTCCCCCGACGATTGATTGGTCATGGATGAGGCAACGGCCGCAACAATTGGCCAAGCAGCTGGCTAAAAGAGGATATACCGTTTTTTATTGCAATCAATCAACGCAAAAAAAGCCTGTAGAAGAAATGATGCCAAGATTATATATTGTTCATCATTTTAGTAAATGGGTAAGAGAAGAGTATCCAAGACTGAAACAGACGTATGGAAATGTGGTTGGCCTATGGTGTACGTGGCCGAAATTAACACCTTATATAAAAAAAATGAAACCGGATTGGGTGATCTATGATTGCGTAGATGAAATGGAAAGATGGCAGCGTTACGAGCCGGAAATGGTAAAGCGATCAAATGCCATTATTTGCACGTCACAGCCTCTGTTTGAGCGGCTGCGAAAGGACTATCCCTTCAAGCGTATTGAGATTGTACGAAATGGCTACGATCCCGATTTATCACTTCATCTAGAACATGCATCGTCCATCCTTCCACGTGATTTACCAAAAAATAATAGACCGCTAGTAGGTTATGTGGGGGCATGGGCACCGTGGATTGACGAAGAGCTTGTGCGGCGACTGCTGCGGGAGAAAATTGATTTGGTCGTCATTGGAACCGAATTTGGTTTGAATTATTGTTCATATGGGAAATCGAACATGCATTTTCTAGGGCATAAAACGCATGAGCAGCTTGCGAACTATCTTCCTTTTTTTCATGTTTGTATCATCCCTTTCCAAAAGAATAAACTTACAGCCGCTGTTAATCCTGTCAAAGCATATGAATATTTAGCGGCTGGAAAGCCCGTCGTTTCAACCAATCTCCCCGAATGCAGACAGATGTATCCCTATGTAGAGATCGGACATTCTCATGATGAGTTTGTTTCCAAGGTACTTCACTATATCCATCATGCAGGAGATGCGTCTGACCGCATCCGCTATGCTTTACAGCACACTTGGGATCACCGCGGTGAGCAAATCGAAGCGATTATTAAAGAATTTACACATTTCAAGAGATAATATAACGACGAAAGATGTATTCTATCATCAAACAGATTGACGCTTTCGACATCATTTCTCATATTTGAAACTGGCACCATATCATTTATATAGAGAGGCAATTTGACATGTTAACATATTCACCTCTTTGAATAAACGACTGTTGGATGACCGAACAACACCGCTTCCGGATCAATACATTTGTCTGGAAGGCGGTTCGTTGTTTGGTGATCTGTCATGCACATTGGTATGACGAAGGCAAGGCGAAAAAATCAAAGGCTGCTTTTGAATAGGCCATCTATTTCATCTTCTCGTTCAATCCCGATCATTCACAAATGGATCCAATGTCGAAATCTTTGATCACTTATATAGAGGTTTTCAGTCTTGTTGCGAAAGTATGAAAATGCGCAGAGCGATATGTTCCAAGGATATTCTAGGTTTTCTGCCGTTCCGAAAATAGAAAAGAGCAATATAAATATAATCATAAACGTTGACCATCTATTTTTATTAATGGAACGAACAAAGAAGTTTGTTTCTATGAAAATATGAAACAGAAACAATGATCATGCACTATGTGTGTGTTGCAAAATCTAATGGATTGCTTAGCCTTCTGCCTTTACCGCTATCCGTTTCAGTAGGTGAAAAAAATAAACAAGAAAGGTTTATGGATGTCGAACCATTTACTTGTACTTACAAAAAGAAAAGGGTGATGTTATATGAAAGTATTAATCCATGGCTTTTATGGAGCTGGAAATGCCGGAGACGACGCTATTCTTCATTCTATTATCCGGACGCTTAAACAAGTCGATCATCGAATAGAAATTGTAGTGATTGCTTGGTCCAAAAACATAAAAGCGTATTATGGAGATGAAAAAATTGATTATATTTTCGGCTTAGATTTTAAGCGGATTACCCAAGCTTTAAAAGAAAGTGCCCTATTGATTGTTGGGGGCGGAGGATTGTTTCAAGATTATAACACTTTTGCACCAGAAAATTTATTCATCGATCAAAAAGGAGCATTAAATTATTACTCAGCTCCCATTATTTTAGCGAAAATGCTAAATGTCAAAACCATGCTATATGCTGTTGGAATCGGTCCGCTAGCGAGCGAGGAATCGAAGCGGGCTATGAAGTGGATCGGCGAAATGGTCGACAGCATTACAGTAAGAGATGCTGCTTCAGCGCAGCTATTAACCTCGTTAGGTATCTCCAAGCAACAACTGTCTGCTGACCCAGTGATCACATTACCTGCTGCTGCTCAAACCAACTTCTCACTAAACAAAAAAACGTCGTTGCATAAATATATTGGATTGAATTTGCGCAATTGGTCATATGACCGCAAAAGCGCAAAGAAGGCAGAGCATCAGCTTATTTCTGTACTCAATCAGCTGTCTGAGAAATATTTGGTTACTTTTGTGATTATGTCTTTTAACAAATTACCATCAGAATTAGAAAAAGCGCGCCAGCTTGCTAAACGTCTTAAAGGAGATTCACTGATTTTGCCATATGATTGTTCTCCGGAGGAATATAAATCGATGTGTAGAGAGCTGGATTTAATGATTGCGATGCGGCTTCATGCCAGTATTTTTGCTTTGAGCGAAGGAGTGCCAAGCATCGGGTTATCCTATGATGACAAAGTAAGCGGTCTTTATCAAGAACTCGATTTAAAACCATATTGTTTTCCTATTGAAGAGATCGATATATCCTCTCTCCGTATTCTCATCGAGGACTGTCTGACCAACTCTCAAAATCATCGCCAGTTGATTCAAGATAACGTTACCGCTTTGCAAGAGAGAGAACGGATCAATCAAACCGTTCTAATGAAAATGCTTGGGGGGATGTAAGGATGGACAGCAGTCCGTTAAAAATCGTATTTATTGGCAGATATACAGAGGGAGAAACAGGAATTGTCCGCAGCATTCAAATGGGGTTGCTTGAAAATGGCTATCAAGTGCATGAGATCAATTTAAAGCTAGGACCCCATCTCATTTATAATCCTTATCGTCGTTTTGGCGGCCATGGACCTGTGTATGTGAAATGGCCAGCTATTAAGGAAGAGGTGGCCCGCTTTCAACCAGATATCATTCTGTTTTGTGCCGGAGGATTGACATTTCAGCCGGAGGTTCTAGAAGAAGTCAAAAAATATTGCACGGTCATTGGAATGACATTAAGCGATCCGGATGTGTATCCGACTGTCAGGCAGTTCGTTGGAAAATTTGATTACCACACAACGAATTCAGTTTTATCCTATAAGCAATATAAGAAAGCAGGGATAACGAATACATTTTATATGCCGTTTGGGATCGACTCGCGCTTTTTTATTCCACGAGAGCCTGTTGCCAAGTACCAATCAGATGTTTCAATCATTGGCCATTATCGGCCCAATCGATTAGAAATTGCCCAATCGCTTCAAGATATTTTTCAAGCAAAAATTTTTGGAAGAGGATGGCCTTTGAAATCGGAAGGTCCTGTATATGGCGAGAAATGGTTTCAAGCGATGCATTCGGCGAAAATGGTCGTCAATTTTCCAAAAACAGGTGCAGGGTATACGAATGTGAAAGTTGGTGTCTTTGAAGCGGTGGCTACGGGAAGGTTGTTATTTACGGAGTATTTCGATGAAATGCGTCAGTTTTTTGAATATGATAAAGAAATTGTCGGATATAAAAATAAAGAGGATTTAATTGAAAAAATTCGTTACTATTTAGATCACCCTGACGAGGCTGAAGCGATTGCTCGTGCCGGACAAGAACGATGTGCTAAATGCCATACATGGAAGCAGCGTCTCCATACATTTTTCAGCGAGATCACATTAAAGACACCAGAAAAATCGTGGAGTGACTTACTAAAATCATAGACAGAGCTAACACCAGCAGGGGGTCTCTGCTGATGTTATTGAACGTCGGCCATATCAGCTGGTAAAACCGAGTCATGGTCCGCTGTTTTGTTTCATAAGGGCGATGTCCCTACTTTCGGCCACTGATAGGGCAGGAGAGCAATACAGACCATTGATGCGGCAGCTCTTTAACGGAAAATAGAAGAGCTGCTAGAAAGCATCAAGGATATAGGAACGACGATGGAGAGTAAAGCCGTCAGCTTCTACAAACCTTATTTTCCTGCGCTTGCTTCTTGCTGCGCCGTATGAGAATGATAGAAAAATACACGGTAGTTGCATGTGCAAACGATGATGGAGGCGATAGCAGCGACAACCATAAGGGTAAAGACGATAAAAATTTGATATTTGACCGCAGCGATTGGTTCAGCCCCGGCTAAAATCATCCCTGTCATTGTTCCGGGAATTTGAACAAGCCCCATTGTTTTTAACGTGTCAACCGTCGGGATCATGGCAATTTTTATAGCGTTCCGTTTCATTTCCTTCTCATCTGTACTTTCTGACTTTTTCATCGTTTCTAGAACTACGCTAGCAGCCACCATGGCTGTTCCCGAAAACATTCCGCCGACCGGGATGATGTATTGAGCTTGGAAAGGAATGACGCCAACCATAAGCCATAAGCAAATAGAAAAGCCGACAGATGCAGAGATTCCCAGCAATACAAAAGCAAATGTGCGTCTATATTCTATCCCTCTTTTAGAAACATTCAGCGAAGCAGCAATAATCATAGCCAATACATAACCTATGATGACATACCAGTGTTTAAAGGAGAAAATATAGGAAATAAAATACCCGAGCAGCAGGAGTTGAACAAATCCTCTTAACGAGGACCAAAGGATATCCTTTTCTAAGTTTAATGATTGTTTGTATGAAACAATGATAGGGATAAAAACAAAAAATAAAATGGCTAAAAGAGCCGTATTGTGAACATCTCGCAACGTAAAGCATCCTTTCTTCCTTAGTTGAGAATAGTTATCATTTATCTATTAGTATAAAGGAAAAACTTGTTTATTGTCCAATGTTAATCAGATCAAGGTGAGCTTCAGGGGGAGATCGTTTTTGCTGAGAATGACCTTTTCATGCGGAAGAAAAAATGGTCTGTGTTAGTTTGTTCACACGGAGATAGGATACGTGAATGTGGCAAAAGGAGCAGAAGCATACAAAGCTGTGCTTCATGGAGATACCGTAGATGATGCTGAAGCGTTCAAAAAGATGCTTTCCATCATGATTCGTGGAATCGTTGCTTAAGCAAGAGCAGAGGGTTGCCTATTATGATGTGGATAAAACGTAACTTTTTACCATGTGTGTTATGATGCATAGAGATTTAGATTGACAAACCGGCTGGTATTTAGATAGATTAACAGCTTGATATATCAATATTTGTCCTCAAGTAAGCGGATGATCACTGATTTCGACGGTTCAACAATTGAACAATACCGCTTCCAGACAAATTCATTTGTCTGGAAGCGGCTGTTTGGAGACAAGTCACGCACTTGCTTTCGAGCGTTGCCAACATGGGATTCTGCTTATTGGATGATTCTATATCATTCGCAAATGGATTGAATGCTGAAATCATTCATCGTTTATATAGATAGCTCCCTATACTCTAAGCGGAAGTTTTTATTTGCTCAAAATGGGACATTCGCCCACGCTCTCCGCACTTGCCTGACATATGTATGAAGTGTGGGAATTTATGAAAGATGAGGAGGAAAATCAACATGAATAATTTTATTGGTCAAGACACGAGAGTTTGGGGACGTCCTTGGGGATGGGGAGTTCGTCCATGGGGATTTTTTGGTCCACGTCCATTTTTCGGTGGCGGTCCCTTTTTTGGAGGTTTTTTAGGAGGATTATTAGGCAGCGCATTGGTTCCTCCGTTTTATGGCGGATCTCCATTTTTCGGATACCCTTATTACTATTAAAAATAGGGAAGGGTGAATCAAGCGCTAATATGGACTGATGAGAGGAGAACCGTAATGATTCGGGCAAACCCTTATGAAACGAGATGGTTTTTCGGTGGCCCATTTTTAGGAGGACTGTTAGGAGGATTAGTCGGGAGCGCGTTAATTCCACCGCTTTTTTATGGATACCCAAGACCATATGGTCCGTTTCCTCCGTATGGTCCATATCCTTATGGAGGATATTGGTATTAATGAGTGTTTCCCCCGTACGTTTTATACGGGGGAAACATTTATTGAACATTTGGTTGATATGGAAATTGATTCGTATATCCTTGGAATTGCTGATAAGATTGTTGCAGCTTTTGCTGATCTGCCGCTTCAAGCTTATACCATCCTTTTTTAAACATAAGATTATACAGTTCACGCTGGCAATTTTGCGTTTCAGTAAAAATATGAAGCATATCCTGATATAATTGTTGGTGGCTTGCTTCGTGTAAAAATGTAGTATAGGAAGAGGTCATATACTTTTCAGTGGCTAATAAATCATTTAAAAAGTCGCGGTCGTTCATTTGTGGTGTTTTAGCCACTTGTGTTTCTGGATTTTGAATAGATGCTTGGTTCATTTATTTTCCCTCCTTATTGAAAAGATGATGTAGTGGATGGATTTGGTTGCTGTTGCAAGTGTTGTAAAATTTGCTCATAATGACGTTGATGCATTTGTCCAGCTCTTTCGATAGCAGCTGCGACTTCTGGATCTTGGCACTGCGATGCAAAAAAGTGCGCTTTTTTCATAGCGAGCAAGTTCCAAGACATCATATCTGTGAAATACATGGCATCTTTTGATGAAATCATTTGCGGCGGCTGAGGCATAGCAGCCTGCTGTTGGATGGGTTGCTGTTGCATAAGGTTCCACTCCTTTTATAAATATGGTATCAATGACTCGGTTGTAGATTATCCGGTTTGTGTAATAATATACATAAAGGCGAATTTTGTCGAAAAAAGATATTCAATTATAAAAAAACATGCTAAAATCATCGTAGATAGTACATGAAGGCGTTTACGGAAATAAGGAGGTAGTAAGATGGAGCAATTGATGCGTGACTTTTTTTTGTTTTTATCAAAAAATAAAACATTGACAAAATTGGCGAAAAAATACGGGTTGCGCTTCGGGGCTTCTCGCTTTGTAGCTGGAGAAACGATTGAACGTGCTGTAGAAGTGATTAAAGATTTAAATAAAAAAGGGCTTGCAGTGACGATCGATTATTTAGGAGAGTTTGTTGATAACGCAAAAGAAGCGAATGAAATGGCTGACAATTCTATTGAAGCCATTCGCGCAATTGGAAGAGAGAAGTTGAACTCCCAGCTATCCTTAAAAATGACATCAATGGGACTAGACATTTCTGATGAGCTTGTGATGCAAAATATGCGCCGGATTCTAGATGCGGCAAAAGAAAACGGCGTATTTGTTACCATTGATATGGAGGACTATTCACGTTGCCAAAAAACATTGGATATTTTTAAGCAATTGAAAAAAGAATATGATAATGTGGGTACGGTATTGCAAGCGTATTTATATCGTACGGAATCCGATATTGAAGATTTAAAAGATTACCATCCGAATTTGCGCCTTGTTAAAGGAGCGTACAAGGAATCGCAGGAAGTAGCGTTTCCTGAGAAAAAAGATGTTGATGATAATTTCAAAAAAATTATTAAAATGCATCTGCTGAATGGAAACTATACGGCGGTAGCGACTCATGATGATGCGATTATTGAATATACGAAGCAGCTAGTAAAGGAATATAACATTCCAAATGATCAATTTGAGTTTCAAATGTTGTACGGAATTCGCCCAGAACGACAAGAACAGCTTGTTCGCGAAGGATACACCATGCGTGTCTATGTACCGTATGGAACAGACTGGTACGGCTATTTTATGCGCCGTCTTGCTGAACGCCCAGCGAATGTAGCATTTGTTATCAAAGGAATATTGCGTAAATAGTAAAGGCACAAATATCCATGGTTTATTGTTTTATAAAAATCACAGCATGATATGGATAAACACAAGCTTTTCTGCCCCTTCCCTTGAACAGAATGATAACGTTCGTTATTTGGGAAGGGCCGTACCTATCTCATGTTGCTAAGCTTTTAACAGTGAATGAAGAAAAAAATTCGCGATTTTGTCTCTTCATTTGCTGCCGTTTTTATTTTTCTGCTCGATCCAAAAGGGGCTGCCTATTATTAGAAGGCAGCCCCTTTATATCGTTCACTCGTGGTGCTGGATCCCATCGATTCGTTTATGGTCCTTATGCTATATCTACTGAATAAATGAATGGTGTCAATAAAACTTACGGTCGAAAGGCAAGTCGGTAACTTGCCGCCGTTACGCTAAAGCGTGACCGCCAGCCCAATCAACAGGCCGTTTTCAGACAAATCCGGCTGTCTGAAAGGGGGCTGTTCGATCGCTCAACCATCGACTTCTCAAGTGGAAGTGAATGTTGAAGGATCAAGTTGTATGGATCATTGTTGCATGTATTGCCCAGCTATAGCAAGTATCGTTACTCTCCTTGCATGTTTGCTTTTTTATATTGCTGATTTTGACTTGTTTTTTTCCCGCTTCCATCCATCTCGACATTTGGTCCTGCGTTTCCTTTGACACTTGCGGCGCTGACGGCTGCTTTAGACGGGTTCTTCTGCATTTTTGCCATCCCTATCACCTCCGTTTTTAGCTTGGCTGAAAAAAATAATTTATACTCTAGACAAAAATTGTTAAGCATATATATTGCGAAAATTTGAAAGATACTTTATATTTGAATTATAAGAATAATAGTCAGCCAATATTTTTTTTGAGAGAAAATGAATGATTATTCATTCAATATATTGGAGGGGGAAGTTGCCATGGTCAAACGGATTAAACGGGCCGCGGTATTAGGCTCTGGAGTAATGGGCTCCGGCATTGCCGCACATTTAGCGAACGTCGGCATTCCAACCTTGCTTCTTGATATCGTGCCGCGTGAACGAACAAAGGAGGAGGAAGCAAGAGGTCTTACATTTGAACATAAAGCTGTTCGTAACCGCTTGGCGAATCAGGCTCTGCAAAAGCTATTGAAGCAAAAACCGGCGCCGCTGATGGCGAAAGAAAAGCTGGCGCTCATCGAGACCGGAAATTTTGAAGATGACTTACACCGTCTGGCGGAGGCTGATTGGATTATTGAAGTAGTGGTGGAGAATTTAGACATAAAAAAACAGCTGTTTGCTAAAATCGACGCAGTCAGAAGAGAAGGGAGCATTGTAAGTTCCAATACGTCTGGTATTTCAGTGGAAGCCATGTCTGAAGGACGTTCGGAAGATTTTAAAAAGCATTTTTTAGGGACTCACTTTTTTAATCCGCCCCGCTATTTAAAACTTCTGGAAATCATTCCGACGAAAGCCACTGATCCAGAGGTTGTTGCCTTTATGAAGGAATTTGGCGAGGAAGTGCTTGGGAAAGGAGTCGTCATTGCTAAAGATACGCCTAATTTTATTGCTAATCGCATTGGAACGTATGGGCTGCTAGTAACAGTGCGAGAAATGATCAAAGGAGGCTACAGCGTTGGCGAGGTTGACTCGGTTACAGGGCCGTTAATCGGACGTCCGAAAAGCGCTACGTTTCGCACGCTGGATGTCGTTGGTTTAGATACATTTATTCATGTAGCGAACAATGTATTTGAAAAAGTGGACGGAGAGGAAAAAGAGGTTTTTCGCACTCCTGATTTTATGAAAGCAATGCTGGAAAAAGGATGGCTTGGCAGCAAAGCAGGACAAGGATTTTTCCTCAAAAAAGGAAAGGACATTTTAGAATTAAACTATGAAACCCTGGAATATGAACCAAGCAAAAAACTAAAAACACCAGCGGTCGAGATGAGCAAGCAGGCTAAAGGATTAAGCAATAAATTGAAAGCGCTTGTATATAGCGATGACCGTGCTGGAGAATTGCTTTGGAATATTTTAAGCCCGGTCCTTCTTTATTCGGCACAACTGCTAGGGGAAATTGCCGATGATATTGTCGCCATTGACCGGGCAATGAAATGGGGATTTGGATGGGAGTTTGGCCCGTTTGAAACATGGGATGCGATCGGTGTGGAAGCGTCTGTTCGCAAAATGCAAGAAGAAGGAAAGAACGTTCCTGATTGGGTTGCTCAAATGCTTGCTGCGGGGCATACATCCTTTTATAAGCGAGAAAACGGAAAAGTTTTAGTTTATGACAAGGGAGAATACAAGCCTGTTTCAGAGAATCCAAAAGTCATTCATCTTAAACGGTTAAAAGAAGAAAACAGGGTTATCAAAAAAAATAGCGGTGCCAGCTTGATTGATTTAGGGGATGATGTTGCGCTATTAGAGTTTCATTCACCAAATAATGCGATCGGCCTTGATATTGTCCAAATGATCAACGACTCGCTAGAGGAAGTCGATCGCAACTATAAAGGCCTTGTCATTGGAAACCAAGGGAAAAACTTCTGTGTTGGTGCCAATCTGGCTCTGATTTTAATGGAGGCCCAAGATGATAATTATTTTGAAATTGAGCTCGTTGTGAGACAGTTCCAGCAGGCGATGATGAATATTAAATATAGTCCAAAGCCAGTGGTTGCTGCTCCTTTTGCGATGACGCTTGGCGGCGGTACGGAAATTTGCTTGCCGGCCGCACGCATTCAGGCGGCAGGAGAAACGTATATGGGATTAGTTGAAGTTGGTGTTGGGTTGATTCCTGGCGGCGGTGGAAACAAGGAACTCTATATTAAATATTTAAACAGCCTGCCGAATGGTGTGGACTTTGATTTGCAAAAAGTGGCGAATAAAGTGTTTGAAACGATTGCGACGGCCAAAGTATCTACATCGGCGTTGGAAGCTCGCGAGCTGAATTTTTTAAATCGACAAGACGGAATTACGATGAATGGTGACCATTTGCTTTATGATGCCAAACAGGCTGTAATTTCTCTATACGACAGCGGTTATCAGCCGCCTGTGCGCAAAAAGATTCCGGTCGTAGGCGAGTCTGGATACGCGGCATTGCTTTTAGCTGCTCAATCCATGCACCTTTCCGGTTATGCTACAGAGCATGATGTAAAGATTGCTAAAAAGCTTGCCTATGTCATTGCTGGAGGAAAAGTGCCGTACGGTACGGAGGTAGATGAACAATATTTATTAGATTTAGAGAGAGAAGCGTTTTTAAGTTTAGTAGGAGAAAGAAAATCGCAGGAGCGGATGCAGCATATGCTTGTAAAAGGAAAGCCGCTGCGCAACTAAATAACAAATCTAGATACGCGGCCGTATCCAAATGAGCACAGGGGGCTTTCTCTTAACAACAGCAAGGGGATTGACTCTCGCTGCTCTCATCGAAGTTGCGTGGAATATGGTTTGGATGCGATAGGGCATTCATGCTCGTAAAATCTTAAATAAAGCCTATATAGAAACAGGGGGGAAGATTGTGAGAGAAGCAGTCATCGTAGCGGGAGCGCGTACTCCGGTCGGAAAGGCGAAAAAAGGGACGCTGGCTCATATGCGTCCAGATGATTTAGGCGCTCTTGTTGTGAAAGAAACATTAAAGAGAGCGGAAAATTATGATGGAGACATCGATGATTTGATTGTTGGTTGCGCCATGCCGGAGGCGGAGCAGGGGCTAAATATAGCCCGCAACATAGGGGCATTGGCAGGTCTCCCTTACACTGTTCCAGCCATTACGATCAATCGCTATTGCTCATCAGGGCTGCAGGCGATTGCTTATGCAGCGGAGCGCATTATGCTTGGCCACTCTGACACGATTATCGCTGGCGGCGTTGAATCAATGAGCCTTGTCCCCATGCTGGGGCATGTTGTGAGGCCGAATGCAAAAATTGCTGAAAACATTCCAGAATACTATATGTCAATGGGACATACAGCAGAGCAAGTGGCTATGAAGTATGGAATCAGCCGCGAAGAACAGGATGCGTTTGCTGTACGCAGCCATCAGCGGGCAGCCCAAGCGATCCGTGACGGGAAGTTTGTGGATGAAATTGTTCCGGTGAATGTCACGATCCGTACGGTTGAAAATAACCGACTTGCGGAAAAACAGATCGTATTTGCTGAAGACGAAGGTGTTCGTCCGGAAACGAACAAAGAAATATTAGCAAAGCTGCGCCCGGCGTTTGCCGTTAATGGAACCGTCACTGCAGGAAATGCGTCGCAAACAAGCGATGGGGCAGCAGCGGTCATGGTGATGGATCGCGAAAAGGCAGAAGCGCTTGGCTTGAAGCCTCTTGGAAAATTCCGTTCATTCGCCGTAGCAGGCGTCCCTCCAGAAGTGATGGGAATCGGGCCGATTGCTGCTGTTCCAAAGGCGCTAAAGCTTGCTGGATTAGAGCTTTCCGATATCGGATTATTTGAGCTAAATGAGGCGTTCGCTTCACAAGCGATTCAAGTGATTCGGGAGCTCGGTCTAGATGAAGAAAAAGTCAATGTCAATGGCGGAGCGATTGCTCTCGGGCACCCGCTCGGATGCACAGGGGCTAAATTAACGCTGACCTTGCTTCATGAGATGCGCCGCCGGCATGAGCAATTTGGTATTGTTACGATGTGCATCGGCGGCGGCATGGGAGCCGCTGGTGTATTTGAATTATTGGAGTAGGGCCAAGCAGATGATATGAAGATTGTTCACATAAAAAACAAGGGGGAGAAACGCAATGGCAAAAGCGATGGATAATGTGGTGAAAGGTGGCAGCTTCTTAATTGAGGAGGTAGACTGCGGACGCGTGTTTACTCCGGAAGATTTTACAGATGAGCATAAAATGATCGCCAAAACAACAGAGGAATTTGTGATCAATGAGGTGTTGCCTCAGTTAGAGCACTTAGAAAATCATGAGTTTGATCGTTCTGTTAAACTGCTAAAGAAAGCGGGAGAAATTGGACTTTTAAGCGCGGATGTCCCGGAAGAGTATGGAGGTTTGTCGCTTGATAAAATCAGCTCAGCATTAATTGCCGAAAAAATGGCGCGGGCCGGAGGGTTTTCGATTTCGCATGGCGCCCACGTAGGAATCGGCTCACTTCCTATTGTATTATTTGGAACAGAAGCGCAAAAACAAAAATATTTGCCAGCATTGGCTACAGGTGAAAAGATAGCGGCTTATGCCTTAACAGAGCCGGGCTCCGGTTCGGACGCTCTAGGGGCGAAAACGACAGCGAAGCTGAATGCAGAAGGCACTCACTATGTTTTGAATGGAGAGAAACAATGGATTACCAATGCAGGGTTTGCGGATGTGTTTGTCGTTTATGCTAAAGTGGATGGCGAGCATTTCTCGGCTTTTATTGTAGAGCGTGATTTTCCTGGGGTGTCTACCGGAGCAGAAGAAAAGAAAATGGGAATTAAAAGCTCTTCCACTCGCACATTAATTTTACAAGATGCCCTTGTGCCGAAGGAGAATTTATTAGGGGAAATTGGAAAGGGGCATGTCATCGCTTTTAATATTTTAAATATTGGCCGTTATAAATTAGGTGTCGGAGCGGTTGGCGGCTCCAAACGAGCTCTAGAGGTGACGATTCAATATGCGAATCAGCGCCAGCAATTTAAAACGCCAATTTCCCAATTTTCATTAACACAAGAAAAATTTGCGACCATGGCATCAAAACTATACGCTGCGGAGAGCTCGGTATATCGCACTGTCGGATTATTTGAGGAGCGCATGAGCAAGCTGGATGCCGAACAAGCGAAAGAAGGAAAAGAAATTGCTAGATCTATTGCTGAATATGCCATTGAATGTTCATTGAATAAATTTTTTGCAACGGAAGTATTGGATTACATTGTGGATGAAGGGGTACAGATTCATGGCGGCTACGGTTTTATGCAGGAATATGAAATTGAACGGGCGTATCGCGACTCGCGCATTAACCGTATTTTTGAAGGAACGAATGAAATCAACCGTCTGTTAGTACCGGGAACGTATTTGCGGAAAGCGATGAAGGGAGAGCTTCCTCTTTTGCAAAAAGCGCAAAAGCTGCAAGAAGAGCTCATGATGCTGATGCCGGAAGAAGTAGGAGATGGATTGCTAGAGCAAGAAAAATATTTGGTGCGGAACGCGAAAAAAATTGCTCTGTTGACAGCCGGCCTAGCCGTGCAGAAATTTGGCCCGAAACTAGAGAAAGAACAAGAAGTGCTAGTGAATATTGCCGACATTGTCAGCAATATTTATGCGATGGAATCAGCGCTTCTTCGCACAGAAAAGGCGATTCAAAAATTTGGAGCAGAGAAAAATAAACAAAAAATTTTATATACAGAAATTTTCTGCCAGGAAGCATTTAATGAAATCGAAGCACATGCAAAAGAAACGATTGTAGCGGTTGAGCAAGGAGATATGCTGCGAATGATGCTATCGGCATTGCGCAAGCTTACGCGCCATACGCCAATCAATGTCATTGCCAAAAAACGCGAAGCGGCGGCCGCGCTCATTGAAGCGGAACGTTATATTGTGTAATAATGAGAAGTACCAGACGAACCGTCTGGTACTTTGTTTATAGAGGGTGGTGAACGATCATGCTAACTTTTTACTGGTACCCGAAATGCAGCACTTGCCGAAAAGCGAAAAAATGGTTAGAGGAGCGCGGCATCGCAGTGAATGATGTACATATTGCCGAACATCCACCAACAAAAGATGAATTAAGAGAGCTGTATCAAAAAAGCGGGCTTCCGCTCAAAAAGTTTTTTAACACAAGCGGCATGAGGTATCGGGAGCTAGGATTAAAAGATCGCATCAGCACAGCGACTGACGACGAGCTGCTTGAACTATTGGCATCGGATGGCATGCTGATTAAACGGCCGATTGCAACAGATGGGACGCATGTGGTAGTAGGATTTGATGAGCAAGCTTATGAAAAAATTTTTGGACAAGTATAACGAATACAGTCGAGTTTTTCAAAAAAATCAGTTATTATTAAAAAGAATACATTGCTGTTGGAGGGACATAAATCATGAACACACCAAAAGAATTGCGCTATTCTGAAGAACATGAATGGGTACGTGTGGAAGATGGTAAAGTTCGAATTGGAATTACTGATTTTGCGCAATCCGAGTTAGGAGATATCGTATTTGTTGAGCTTCCAGAGGTAGGTGCGGAACTTACAGCAAACGAGCCGTTTGGCAGTGTTGAATCAGTGAAAACGGTTTCTGAGCTGTATGCCCCTATCAGCGGAAAAGTTGTTGAAATTAATGAAGAATTAAACGACAATCCTGAATTTGTCAATGAATCTCCATATGAGAAGGCATGGATGATTGTTGTTGAGCCGACTGATTTAAGCGAAATCGATCGTTTATTGACGGCTGAACAATATGAGCAAATGATTAACCAAGAATAAGATCGATTCTAGCACGCCGTGGCTAATAATGCCGCGGCGTTATATCTTTTATATGAATAGTGAATGGTTAAAGTAAGCATGGATTTTTTCTCCGATCTCAAGGCTGTTTTATTTTTGGAAGCAGGAAGGTAGAAAACAAAGAGCGAATGGAATACAATATACATAACTTCTTTTCATTAGGTGATGATCATGATGGATAAAGAAAAAGTAATTATTGTTGAGGGGCGCTCCGACAAAAAGAAAATAGAGGGCATGATTAAAGATTCCGTTGAAATCATTTGCACAAACGGGACGATCAGCCGTGCCAAATTAGATGAGTGGATTGATCAGCTGTATGATAAAGAAGTGTTTATCTTAGTGGATTCTGATGAAGCGGGAGAACGATTGCGAAAGCAGCTGCGCCGTGAATTTCCTGAGGCGGAGCATTTATATATTGATCGCATGTATCGAGAGGTGGCCGCAGCACCTAAAAAACATATTGCAACGGTGCTGCTGAGCGCTAATATTGATGTGTATGCAGATGATTGGTAAAAGGTGTGAAGAAGTGTGGAAGAAGTAACGATACAGCAATTAGATGAACTCATTCAGCAGGAGGAGTTTGTATGTTTGTATGTATATACACCGATGTGCGGCACATGCCAGCTGGCGAATCGCATGGTCAGCATTGTTCAAGAGCTAGTTTCTCATGTAGCCTTTCGGAAGACCGATATTAACTATATGCCGGATCGAGCGGTCAGCTGGGAAATTGAAAGTGTACCTTGCCTGTTGTTATTTAGAAACGGGGAAATGAAAAAGAAGTTATATGCATTTCAATCTGTCCCATATTTATATGAGGTGATTCAAGAATTGCAAAAGCCGTAATGCATGCATTTATGGATAAGAGAAGAACAAACAGTAGATGGGTCCATTTTAGATTGTGCAGAAGTGTTGGCATCCGTATAGATTGAAGCAAGCCTTTGGGGGCTTGCTTTTTTATTTAGAGTTTTTTTGACATATTTCTCGGGAAATATGAAAAATCGTGTCCATTTTCTTGATGATTTGTCGACAAGTTTATAAAGGAATTATGCCTTTTTCTATGGAAATAAATGAGAGAAAAGGATAATGGAGAGGCGGGAAAACGATGAAGATTTATGAATTAACTAAAAAATTTATGGAACGTGTACAGACGTTGCACCATCTGTTGCCGATTTTACCGGAGGAGGAACTCTACATTCGCTTTGAATGCGATGCAGAAACACTGATTTTCGCCATTTCAAAAACGGGAGTTCATCTGGCGAAGGAAGCTGATGAAAGGAAGATATTAACCATTAGAGGGTCGAAAGAGGCGCTTGTTAGTCTGTTGAAAGGTGAACTTAAATTGCAGCAGCAGCTCCGCTTAAAAGAATTAGTGGTTTCCGGTAGCTTTCGTCACATGCTTTTATTAGAATCGCTTCTTCATTTAGCTAAACCATATCGTTATGCCTCTTGAATATGAAATCACGAAATGTTATTGACATGATAAAAAAACAGTGTTATTATTCAGAAAAATAAAATAATAAACAAGTTCTTATCAAGAGTGGTGGAGGGACTGGCCCGATGAAGCCCGGCAACCGGTTTGACACGGTGCCAATTCCAGCAGGGTGTATCGCTCTGGCAGATAAGAAGAGTTAAAGGAAATTCCCCCCTCTTCTTATGATGAAGAGGGGGTTTTCATTTGATTATGAAAAGGAGAGGATGACAGTGGGCGAAAAATCATATCGTTTAGAAACGCTTGCGGTGCATGGGGGATTAAGTCCAGATCCTGTGACAGGAGCAAGAGCCGTTCCGATTTATCAATCGAACGCTTATCAATTTGCCAATACGGAGCATGCAGCCAACTTATTCGCATTGAAAGAAGAAGGGTACATTTATACGCGCATTCATAACCCGACCGCCACAGTCTTTGAGGAAAGAGTGGCACAATTAGAAGGAGGAATTGGAAGCCTTGCAGTAGCAAGCGGCATGGCCGCAATCACGCTTGCGATCTTAAATATAGCGCAAGCAGGAGACGAGATTGTGTCAGCTTCAACGCTATATGGAGGTACCTATAACCTCTTTGCCACTACCCTTCCGAAATATGGGATTAAAACGCATTTTGTTGATCCCGCTAATCCGGAAAATTTTCGTTCTGCCATTACGCCAAAAACGAAAGCGATCTTTGCAGAAACGATTGGTAATCCAAGTTTGCACGTACTAGATATTGAAGCGGTAGCCAACATTGCGCATGAGGCAGGCATTCCTCTCATTATTGATAATACGTTTGCCACTCCATATCTATGCCGTCCGATTGAGTATGGAGCGGATATCGTTGTTCATTCAGCTACTAAATGGCTGCTTGGAAACGGTACAACGCTTGGCGGCATTATTGTAGACGGAGGAAAGTTTAATTGGGATTCTCCTAAATTTCCGGGATTTACAACTCCGGATCCAAGCTATCACAATCTTGTGTATGCAGAAGCTTTAGGTCCGGCTGCTTATATCATTAAGGCTCGTGTGCAATTGCTGCGGGATCTTGGACCAGCGATTAGCCCATTTAATGCGTTTCAATTTAATTTAGGGCTTGAGACGCTTCATGTACGCATGAAAGAGCATATTGCTAACACGCGTCGGATTGTAGACTATTTAGATCGCCATCCGGCAGTAGAATGGGTGCTGTATCCTGGACACGAAAAGCATCCAGCCCAAAATTTGGCCGAAAAATATTTGCCGAAAGGAGCGGGAGCCGTTGTGGTGTTCGGCATTAAAGGAGGAAGAGAAGCGGGAGCGGCTCTCATTAACAACGTGAAGCTTTGGTCGCACTTGGCCAATGTAGGAGACGCCAAAAGCTTAATTATTCATCCAGCCAGCACCACGCATCAGCAGTTGAGCTCAGAAGATTTGCAGGCCTCGGGAGTTACGGAAGACTTGATTCGTCTATCGGTCGGCATCGAAAATGTAGAAGACTTAATTGATGATTTAGAACAGGCCATCTCCATTGCCACAGGAATTCGTTCGCTGTATTCAGAAGTGTAAAGAATAGCCGCAAACAATTGAATCGGTCATAAAAATAGTCCATTCATCTTGATGAAACAATAGTTTCAATGAAGGGTTAGAACATATCAAAAACAAGGCGTGTTGATGATCCAATAAAAGCCGACTAACATCGCCCGATTCCTCGCTTTTCTGTCGTAATCTGTAACCTCTTTGCTTGCCGGCTTGTCAGCATGTCCTTGTCATACAACGAACGTTTTGCGGGCAAAATGGGTTCGCCAGTGTGTTTGTTCGAAGGAGATGCCGAAAAGGTTGTGTTAAGCCAGAGCATTTTGAATGGATCATCGGCGCTTGTGTATGGATTCTATAATTAGGAATAATTTTTTCTGTTGACACCTTCCTTTATAGAATGATAGAATCACTTTTGTAATTTGTATAATTCTTAGATGAATTAAAGCATTAACTGAATAAAGGAGCGTTGCTGCTCTTATCAAGAGAGGTGGAGGGATGTGCCCTATGAAACCCGGCAACCGTCAGCATTCGGCTGAAATGGTGCCAATTCACACAAAGCGTTCGCTTTGAGAGATAAGAGACAGAAATGGGAGATATCAAAACCTTTCTGTTCTCTTGAGCAGAAAGGTTTTTTAGTTGCTGGAACAAAGGAAGGTGAATCGCGTTTGATTACGCTAGAAAATGTAACAAAAGTATATTCGTCAAGCCAGGGAGCGGTAACAGCTGTCAATGATGTAAATTTGCACATTAAAGAAGGAGAGATTTTTGGCATTATTGGATATAGCGGTGCTGGAAAAAGCTCGCTGATCCGTCTTTTAAATGGCTTGGAAAAGCCTACAAATGGAAGAGTGATGGTTGCCGGCCAAGACATCGCAAGTATTAAAGGAAGAGAATTGCGCAAGGCGCGGCAAGAAATCGGGATGATTTTTCAGCATTTTAATTTGCTTTGGTCAAGAACGGTTCGAGACAATATTGCGTTTCCCTTAGAGATTGCTGGGGTTCCAAAGGACCAGCGGTTAAAGCGGGCGGATGAACTTATTCAGCTTGTTGGTCTGCACGGAAGAGAAAATGCCTATCCATCGCAGCTCAGCGGGGGGCAAAAACAGCGTGTCGGTATTGCCCGGGCGCTCGCGAACAATCCGAAGGTGCTGTTATGCGACGAAGCGACTTCTGCTTTGGATCCGCAAACGACAGATTCGATTCTTGAGCTTTTAGTTGATATTAATCAGCGCCTCGGATTGACTATTGTATTAATTACTCATGAAATGCATGTAATCCGTAAAATATGTGATCGTGTGGCGGTAATGGAAAACGGAAAGATTGTCGAAGAAGGAAAGGTATTGGATGTATTTCAACATCCACAACAGATGATAACGAAACGGTTTGTTCAACAGATTACGGAACCTGAAGAAACGAAAGGGACGATTGCTCATTTGTTCAACCAATATCCTAACGGCAAAGTTGTCCAGCTTACTTTTGCTGGCCATGCGACTGAACGGCCGCTCATCGCAGAACTGATTCGAAATTTTGAAATAACCATTAATATTTTGCAAGGGAAGATTTCACAAACCCATCAGGGCTCGTATGGAGTGCTGTTTGTTCATATGAGTGGAACGGATGAGGAAGTAGCCAGAGCGCTTGACTACATTCGTCAGCAACAAGTCGGTGTGGAGGTGATGACGAATGAGTAGCATGTTTCCTAACGTTCAGTGGGAATCGATTTGGGCGGCAGCGTCGGAAACGCTGTATATGACAGGAGTTGCCGTGGCGTTTACATTTGTATTTGGACTCATTCTAGGATTGTTGCTGTTTTTAACATCCAAAGATAATATTTGGGAAAACAAAGCCATTCATACAATCGTTTCTGCTTTTGTTAATATTTTTCGTTCTATCCCATTTATTATTTTAATTATTCTGCTTATTCCTTTTACAAAGATGCTAGTCGATACGATTCTTGGGGCAAACGCGGCCTTGCCGGCATTGATTATTGGCGCTGCTCCATTTTATGCGCGCATGGTGGAGATCGCTTTGCGTGAAATTGACAAAGGTGTGATTGAAGCGGCGAAAGCCATGGGAGCGACAACGGCGACAATCATCTGGAAGGTATTGATTCCTGAATCGCTGCCGGCTCTTGTCTCAGGGATCACAGTAACCGCTATTGCGTTAGTTGGCTATACGGCGATGGCGGGAGTAGTGGGCGCTGGTGGCCTTGGGAATCTTGCTTATTTAGAAGGGTTCCAACGCAGTCATAACGATGTGACCTTTGTTGCTACAGTGCTCATTTTAATCATTGTATTTGCCATTCAGCTTATCGGTGACTTTGTCACTTCCAAAATAGATAAGAGATAACAATATAAAGGAGGAAAAACAGATGAAAAAATGGTGGGGTGCATTATTAGCGGTAGTGCTTGTGCTCGCGTTGGCGGCATGCGGCGGCAAAGACGGCGCACAAGGAGATCAAGAGAAAAAGGAATTAGTAGTAGGCGCATCGAATGTGCCGCACGCTGAGATTTTAGAAAAAGCGAAGCCAATTCTTAAAGAAAAAGGCGTCAACTTAAAGATTGTCACATTCCAGGATTATATTTTGCCGAATAAGGCGCTAGAGAATAAAGAAATCGACGCTAACTATTTCCAGCACATTCCTTACTTAGAGGCACAAATGAAAGAAAATGGCTATGATTTTGTCAATGCTGGCGGTATTCATATTGAACCAATCGGAATTTATTCTAAAAAATACAAAAGCCTTGAGGAGCTTCCAGAGGGAGCCACCATTATTATGAGCAACTCTGTCGCTGATCACGGGCGTATTTTGTCCATGCTTCAAGAGAAAGGATTGATTAAATTAAAAGACGGCATTGATAAAACAAAAGCCACTGTTAAGGATATTGTAGAAAATCCGAAGAAGTTAAAATTTAAAACCGATGTTGATGCCGGTTTACTGCCACAAGTTTACCAAAACAATGAGGGCGATGCGGTCGTGATTAACGCCAACTACGCTTTAGATGCCGGATTGGATCCTGCGAAAGATCCGATTGCTGTCGAGTCGCCAAAAAACAATCCATATGTGAATATTATTGCGGTACGTAAAGGCGATGAGAACCGCAAAGACATTAAAACACTTGTCGAAGTGCTTCAATCCAAAGAAATTCAAGATTTCATCAAAAAAGAATACAAAGGTGCTGTCATTCCAGCAGCTGAGTAATACTATAAAGAAAGCGGAAGCTTCACAGCGGAGCTTCCGCTTTTTTATGTTCTCTTACTTTTGGTGTAATCAGCATGAGAAACCACGGGGCTTGATGATTATGCAACCATTTCTTCCAGAACGTTCAGGTCGATTTTCTTTTCGATTCAGTTATATGATCTTCCCATTTTTAGTCAATAATATAAGCGCAGTTCTTATGATTTTGAAAGGAGCTTGAGGATGAATCAACCAACACATTCTTCAACAGAAGCGGCATTGCAGCATTATAAAGAAGGATTGGGCGCCTTCACACAGAAAATCCCCGCAGTGGCAGAGAAATTTAATGCCTTTACTGAAGCATGCTTTCAGGAGGGAGCTTTGTCGCAAAAAGAAAAGCAATTGATCGCTCTCGGGATTAGCCTAGCTACACAAGATGAATATTGTACGATTTATCATACGAAAGGCTGTATCGATCAAGGGGCGACAGAACAGGAAATCTTGGAAGCTTGCGGCGTTGCGGTAGCGTTTGCGGGAGGCGCAGCGATGAGCCAAGCGGTGACGCTTGTTCAAGAATGCATCGCCGAATTGACGACAAAACATTAGTGAAAGAGCCTCCAGAATAGGAGGCTTTTTTGATATGTTTACTTATTAAACTTTTTTATTTAAAAAGTATACTAATGGAGTTAAATGGTTGCTAATACCTTTCATTTGTTATAAGATTGTAATGAGAATAAAATGAGAATTACAATAACGATGAGATACACAAACTTCTTTTAGAAAATTGGAGGTATTTTTATGGCGGTATTGACAATCAAAGATCTTCACGTATCGGTGGAGGGGAAAGAAATTTTAAAGGGTGTAAATCTGGAGGTAAAAGGCGGAGAAATTCATGCCATTATGGGACCGAACGGAACGGGAAAATCAACGCTATCTTCCGCGATTATGGGCCATCCAAAATATGAAGTAACAAAAGGAAGCATTACATTAGATGGACAAGACGTCCTTGAAATGGAAGTAGATGAGCGCGCGCGCGCCGGTTTATTTTTAGCTATGCAATATCCAAGCGAGATTAGCGGTGTGACGAATGCCGATTTCCTTCGTTCTGCCATTAATGCTCGTCTTGGAGAAGGGAACGAGATTTCGTTAATGAAGTTCATCCGCAAACTAGATGAAAAAATGGAGTTCCTTGAAATGAACTCTGATATGGCTCATCGTTACTTAAATGAAGGATTTTCCGGCGGAGAGAAAAAACGCAATGAAATTCTTCAGCTTATGATGCTAGAGCCAAAAATTGCAATTTTAGACGAGGTCGACTCGGGTCTTGATATCGACGCTTTAAAAATCGTTTCAAAAGGTGTTAATGAAATGCGCAGCAGCGATTTTGGCTGTTTAATTATCACTCACTATCAACGATTGCTTAATTACATTACGCCAGATTATGTGCATGTGATGATGCAAGGACGCATTGTGAAATCCGGCGGTCCGGAATTAGCGCAGCGCTTAGAAGCTGAAGGATATGACTGGATCAAAAAAGAATTGGGCATTGAAGATGAAATGATTGAGCAAGAAGCGTAAGCGTTAGGAGGATTATTTATGGCAATCGAAACGAAACTACCATTCGATCAACAGTATGTGCGCACTTTTTCTGAAGGGCGCGGAGAACCAAGCTGGCTTTTAGATCTTCGCTTACAAGCTCTTGCCAAAGCAGAAGAGTTGTCATTGCCAAAGCCAGATAAAACAAAGATTGATAAATGGAATTTTACTGAGATCACACAACATTTTGTACAAAGTGCGCCGTTTGCATCTCTCGAAGAACTTCCAGAATCAGTAAAAACACTGGTTGATGCAGGCGAAGAAGCAAAAAATTTATACATTCAACGCGACCAGACACCAGCATATGTTTCATTATCGGATGACTTAAAGAAGCAAGGAGTTATTTTTACGGATATTTTCACGGCTGTGCGCGAACATGGAGAGCTTGTGAAAAAATATTTTATGCAGGATGGAGTCAAAATCGATGAGCATCGCTTGACGGCTCTTCATGCAGCGCTTCTCAATGGCGGCGTTTTTGTATATGTTCCTAAAAATGTGGAAATCAATACCCCGCTTCAAGCTGTTTATATTCATGAAACACAGGATGCGGCACTGTTTAATCACGTGATTGTCGTAGCGGAAGCGAATAGTAAACTTGCCTATGTTGAAAACTATGTTTCCATCCATGAAAATGCGAATGCAGTGGTTAATATCGTCGCTGAAGTATTTGCCCATGAAAATGCTCAAGTGATTTTTGCAGCGGTTGACCATTTGGCAAAGGGAACGACCACATATGTCAATCGCCGCGGGATCGCAGGACGCAATGGCCGCATTGAGTGGGCATTAGGATTGATGAATGATGGAAATACCGTTTCTGAAAATATTACGCGATTAATCGGCGACGGTTCTTATGGCGACACAAAAACCGTGGTGGTTGGACGCGGCGAGCAAACGCAAAACTTCACGACAAGCGTTGTGCATTACGGCAAGCACACAGAAGGCCGCATTTTAAAGCACGGCGTCATGAAGGATAGCGCGACTTCCATTTTTAATGGTATTGGCAAAATTGAGCACGGTGCTGCGAAATCAAATGCTGAGCAAGAATCGCGTGTGCTTATGCTCAGCGACAAAGCGCGCGGCGACGCCAATCCGATCCTTTTAATTGATGAAGATGATGTAATAGCGGGCCATGCTGCTTCTGTTGGACGGGTGGATCCCATTCAGCTTTATTATTTAATGAGCCGAGGTATTCCAAAGGTGGAGGCAGAGCGTTTAATTATTCATGGATTCTTAGCACCTGTTGTCAAAGAAATCCCGCTGGAGAACGTGAAAAAGCAACTTATTGAAATCATTGAAAGGAAAGTTAAATAATGAACGTAAAAGAGGTTCGTCAGCTGTTTCCAATTTTAGACCAAGAAGTTAATGGGAAGCCATTAGTGTATCTTGACAGCGCAGCTACTTCTCAGAAGCCTCTTCCGGTAATTGAAGCGCTTAATCAATATTATCGCGGATATAACTCAAACGTTCATCGCGGCGTGCACACGCTTGGAACGAAAGCGACGGATGCGTATGAAGGAGCGCGTGAAAAAGTACGCAAATTTATTAATGCAAAATCAACACAGGAAATTATATTTACACGCGGGACGACGACCGCATTAAATACCGTGGCGGCGAGTTACGGACGCGCCAATCTGCGCGAAGGAGACGAAATTGTCATCACGTATATGGAACATCATAGCAATATCATTCCTTGGCAGCAGGTGGCTAAATATACAGGCGCTACGTTGAAATATATTCCGCTTCAAGAAGACGGATCCATCAATCTAGAAGATGTTGAAAAAACGGTGACGCCGAATACAAAAATTGTTTCTGTTATGCAAGTATCGAACGTTTTAGGTGCGATAAATCCAATTAAGCAAATTGCGCAAATTGCTCATCAAAATGGTGCTGTCATGGTTGTGGATGCTGCACAAAGCGCACCGCATATGAAAGTCGATGTGCAAGATTTGGATTGTGATTTTCTTGCATTTTCTGGGCATAAGATGTGCGGTCCGACAGGCATTGGCGTATTATATGGTAAACGTTCGCTTTTGGAGCAAATGGAACCCGTTGAGTTCGGCGGAGAAATGATTGACTTTGTCGGTTTGTACGAATCGACATGGAAGGAACTCCCATGGAAATTCGAAGGGGGAACGCCGATTATTGCTGGTGCGATTGGGTTAGGAGCCGCTATTGATTTTCTTGAACAAATCGGTTTAGAAAATATCATGGCTTATGAACACCAATTGGCGCAATACGCGCTAGAGCAGCTTTCCGCTATTGAAGGCTTGACGATCTATGGACCAAAGGAACGTGCAGGTCTTGTCACATTCAATATCGACAATGTTCATCCTCATGATGTGGCCACGGTGCTTGATGCGGAAGGAATTGCCGTCCGTGCCGGACATCATTGCGCGCAGCCTTTAATGAAATGGCTCCATGTTTCCGCGACTGCGCGAGCAAGCTTTTATTTATATAATACTGAGGAAGACATTGATCGGTTAGTAGCGGCATTAAAGAAAACGAAGGAGTATTTCAGCCATGTCTTTTAATAACCCTTTAGATACATTGTATCGCCAAGTCATCATGGATCATTACAAAAATCCGAGAAACCGCGGCGTGCTTGAGGATGAAAATATTGATATTAATATGAACAATCCGACATGCGGCGATCGTGTCCATTTAACGATGAAGGTAGAAGGCGGAAAGGTGATGGATGCGAAATTTGAAGGGGAAGGCTGTTCGATTTCGATGTCGTCTGCTTCGATGATGACGCAAGCAATTAAGGGAAAAACGATCGAAGAAGCGCTAGAGTTAGCCCATGTCTTCTCTGATATGATGCAGGGAAAGGAATACGATGAATCGCTTGATTTAGGAGATATTGAAGCGCTTCAGGGCGTTTCTAAATTTCCTGCTCGCATTAAATGTGCGACGCTTGCATGGAAGGCGATGGAGAAAGGCTTACGCTCACAGCAATGAAAGGCTTGTAAAAAAGGAGGCGAATCATAATGGCGAAAAAAATGCCAGAAATCGGCGAATATAAATATGGCTTCGTCGATAAGGATGTTTCGGTGTTTCGTGCGAAACGCGGATTGACGAAAGAGATTGTAGAAGAAATTTCGCGAATGAAAAATGAGCCGCAATGGATGCTGGAATTTCGCTTAAAAGCGTTAGATATTTTTTATAGCTTACCAATGCCACAATGGGGTGGCGATTTATCAAGTTTAAATTTTGATGAAATTACGTATTATGTAAAGCCATCAGAAAAATCAGGGCGTTCATGGGATGAAGTGCCTGCGGAAATTAAAGCGACATTTGATAAATTAGGCATTCCAGAAGCGGAGCAAAAATATTTGGCAGGGGTATCAGCGCAATACGAATCCGAAGTGGTGTACCACAACATGAAAGAAGACCTTGAAAAGCTCGGTGTGATTTTTAAGGATACGGATTCCGCTCTTAAAGAAAATGAAGATATTTTCCGAGAGCATTGGGCAAAAGTGGTGCCGCCAACAGACAACAAGTTTGCAGCGCTTAACTCGGCAGTGTGGTCGGGCGGCTCGTTCATTTATGTTCCGAAAGGAGTGAAAGTGGAAACTCCGTTGCAAGCATATTTCCGGATTAACTCGGAAAACATGGGACAATTTGAGCGTACATTGATTATTGTCGATGAAGGCGCACATGTGCATTATGTGGAAGGCTGTACCGCTCCGGTGTATACCACAAACTCGCTTCACAGCGCCGTTGTGGAAATTATTGTGAAGAAGGGTGCGTACTGCCGCTATACAACAATCCAAAACTGGGCCAACAACGTCTTTAACCTTGTAACGAAGCGTGCGGTTTGCGAAGAAAACGCAACAATGGAGTGGATTGACGGAAATATTGGCTCTAAATTAACGATGAAATATCCGGCTGTGATTTTAAAAGGAGAGGGCGCGCGCGGTTTGACGCTTTCCATTGCGATCGCTGGAAAAGGCCAGCATCAAGATGCCGGGGCGAAAATGATCCACTTGGCGCCAAACACATCTTCGACCATTGTTTCTAAATCTATTTCTAAGCAGGGCGGAAAAGTAACCTATCGCGGAATCGTCCACTTTGGTCGAAAAGCATCAGGCTCTCGCTCCAATATTGAATGTGACACACTCATTATGGATAATCAGTCTACTTCTGATACCATCCCATACAATGAAATTTTAAATGACAACATTTCATTAGAGCACGAAGCAAAAGTATCAAAGGTATCAGAAGAGCAACTGTTCTACCTCATGAGCCGAGGCATTTCGGAGCAAGAAGCGACGGAAATGATCGTGATGGGCTTCATTGAGCCATTTACAAGAGAGCTTCCGATGGAATATGCGGTAGAGATGAACCGTCTCATTAAATTCGAGATGGAAGGAAGTATTGGTTAATCCTTATAATATCAAGGTGTAGTGTTTCCTTGGGGACGCTGCGCCCACCATTGATCCATGATTGCATCTGATCAGCTCTATTGATTTCGCTTCATCCCCACACTGTTGATTAAATATCCAGCAGTGTGGGGTGTTTTTATAGTCGAACATTCTAGTTTGGACGAACAAAGAAGCCAACATGTTTTGCTTCATCCCTGTTTCTAGCCAATGTATACAATAAAGCTGCGTTGTTTTCATGGAAGTTCAGACCGATTTGCTACATTATTTTTCCACATAATTGTGTTATGATGAGGTTAAGGTGATGCGGATGATTTATATCGGATTAACTGGCTGGGGAGATCACGACAGCCTTTATCCACCCGGTCTTGCTTCTAAGGATAAACTGCAAGAATATGCGGCCCATTTCCCAACTGTCGAGGTCGATTCCTATTTTTATGCGATTCAGCCGCAGCAAAATGTAGAGAAATGGATTTGTGAAACTCCTGACGCTTTTCGTTTTATTGTAAAAGCGTATCAAGGAATGACAGGCCATGAACGTGGAGAAATCCCCTATTCAAGCAAGGAAGAAATGTTTGCTGCTTTTTTATTGTCCATTGCTCCGTTTTTAGAAGCGAAGAAGCTGGCCATGGTGTTGTTTCAATTTCCGCCTTGGTTTGATTGCCGGCGTGAGCATGTCGCATACTTGCGCTGGTGTCGAGAGAAAATGGGGGATGTTCCAGTGGCCTTAGAGTTTCGGCATCAGTCATGGTTTTGGCCCCGTTTTTATGAAAAGACATTGAAGTTTATGGAGACGGAAGGATGGATTCATAGCATATGCGATGAACCGCAGGCAGGGGAAGGATCGGTTCCGGCTGTTTTGCACCCAACAAACCGCGAAAAAACACTGATTCGTTTTCATGGACGCAACGTGCACGGATGGAATAAAGCAACGAGTGGAGAAAATTGGCGTGCGGTCCGTTATTTGTATCGCTATCGTGAAGACGAGTTGCGCGAATGGGTGCATCATATTCGGCGCCTTCAGAAGCAAACAAATGAGCTTTACATATTATTTAATAATAATTCTGGCGGCGATGCGGCAGATAACGCCAAACAGCTACTTCAAATGCTTGGTATCGAGTATACGGATTTAGCGCCAAGACAGTTAGATTTATTTTAACGGAGAGGGGTATAATGGAGTACGTATTATTGGTTTTGGTCGGTTTTTTGGCCGGTACGATCGGCAGCTTAGTAGGGTTAGGCGGAGGGATTATTATTGTACCTTCATTATTGTTTTTAGGAGCCATCCACTTTTTGCCCGACGTTTCTCCGCAAGTAGCAGTTGGCACATCACTAGTGGTTATTATTTTTAACGGTCTTTCCTCGACGCTGTCTTATATGAAAGAACGCATGGTGGACTATCAGAGCGGATGGCTTTTTTTTATCGGAAGCGGACCGGGGGCCATGCTTGGTGCGTGGACCAATCAAATGCTAAGCTTGAAACATTTTTCGCTTTACTTTGGCTTGTTCTTGGTTTTCGTTTCGTTTTTGTTGATGCTGACCAAACGTTCCACCCATTTGCCTAAACAAAAGCATTTTGTTGTCACGCGCACATATATAACAAATGAGGGAGAAACGGTCATCTATGGATACCATCCGGCAATCGCGATTGCGATTGCCTTTGCCGTCGGCTTCTTCGGCGGATTGTTTGGGATTGGCGGAGGATCGCTGATGGTTCCAGCGATGATCCTGCTGTTTTTCTTTCCGCCGCACGTGGCTGTGGCCACATCCATGTTTATGATCTTTGTGTCTTCCGTTGTGAGCTCTATTACCCATATCGTGCTGGGAAATGTGGAGTGGCTGTTTGCGATTGCTTTGATCCCAGGCATTTGGATTGGCGCAAAGATAGGGGCATGGATGAATAAAAAACTTAAAAGCCAAACGCTTGTTTTGATGCTGCGGCTTGTCCTGATTCTGCTTGGAGTGCGCCTTATTATTCAAGGCATTTCATAAAAGAGGTGTTTTTGGTTGAAGCAAAATCTTTATATTTATCATACAAACGATGTGCATAGCCATTTTGAAAATTGGCCGAGAATTGCTAAATTTTTGCGGGATAAACGACGCGAACATGAACGGCAAAACGAAAAAATGCTTTTGTTCGACATTGGTGATTTTATCGATCGATTTCATCCCATTACGGAAGCAACAAGGGGAAAAGCGAATGTGCAGCTATTAAATCAATTGCAGTATGATGCTGTGACGATTGGCAATAATGAAGGAATCACGCTTAATTATGAGGAGCTGAGTCAATTATATGAAAATGCTCGTTTTTCCGTTTTAGTAGCGAATTTGTTTGAAAAAGATGGGCAACGTCCGCCGTGGCTTCAGCCGTATCGCATCATTTCCGTGTCTGACACCCTTCGTATTGGCGTAATTGGTGTCACCGTTTATTTTAAAAAATTTTATGAGCTGCTAGGATGGAACATTACTCCACCATTAGAATGGCTGAATGACATTGTACACGATGTGCGGAAACAAGCCGACGTCGTGATTTTGCTGTCACACTTGGGAATTAACGATGACGAGTTCATTGCGCAAACGGTATCGGGGATTGATCTGATTCTTGGTGCACATACGCATCATGTGTTTCCAAAGGGAAAATGGGTGAACGATACGCTTCTATGTGGCGCTGGAAAGTATGGACAGCACATTGGAGTGGTGAAGCTGTCCATGCCGGAAAAGAAATGGGAAGCGGAAGTAGTAGATATGGCTGCACTTTCGGAATGCGAAGACACAAAGCAGATGCTTATGGGACTGGAGGAGGAAAGCTTACAGCAGCTTGACAAAGAAGTAGTGGCTGAACTCCATCAAGAGCTGCCTTTACAATGGTTTTCTCCATCACCTTTCGCCCAGCTGCTAGCCTCTGCCTTAAAAGAATGGTGTAGCGGCGATATAGGTATGGTGAATGCAGGAGTGCTGCTCGAACCGTTGCCAAAAGGCATTGTCACAAAAAAGGATTTGCATCGAATTTGCCCTCACCCGATTAATCCATGCAAAGTGTATTTGCGGGGAGACGAACTAAAAGAAGTGATTTTACAAGCGCATACAGAAACGATGAAGCGGCTCTCCATAAGAGGATTCGGATTTCGCGGCAAAATAATGGGACAAATGGCGTACGATGGCGTGAAACTGCAAACAGAGAAGACAAGTGATGGCTCAGAGCATGTTCGCCATATTTTTATTAATGGTAAGGAGCTGAGGGCTGATCAAACGTATGCTGTCGCTACGATTGATATGTTTACTTTCGGGCATTTTTATCCGCAAATTCATCGCGCTCCGCAAAAAATCTATTATATGCCTGAATTTCTGCGGGATTTGCTGGCATGGAAATTAGCCCAGCCATCGTAAGCACACTTTTTTCTCTTTTTCATACATTGAATTAGAGAAAGGAGTGTGTTCGGTATGATCGATATTAAACCTGTTATGATTGACAATTATCCATTTATCGCAATTTCTGTGCAGCTTCCTAAAACGAATTTATTAGCGGTCGCAAGCGATCAAGGGTACATTATGTGCGGAGCTCTAGATGTGGGATTATTGAATGAAAAACTGAAAGATAGAGGGATTATTGCAGGCAGGGCGATAGGTGTCCGCACCATTGAACAGTTGCTAGAGGCGCCATTAGAGTCGGTAACGGTGGCAGCTGAAGAAAGAGGAATTACGGTTGGAATGACAGGAAGGGAAGCTTTGCTTAAAATGAAATAAAGGTTCTATAAATAGAAAAACAATCGTTTGATTTATAGAGAGGCAACTTGGGGTGTCAACACATTGTCGCTTTCTCAATGAAGCGGCGGTTTTATTGCGACTGTCGGGATGTCTAACGCCGCTTTCATCGTTCTGGGAGGCGGCGTTATTTGATTGCCAGGTTCGTTAGTTTAAGCCTTTATATCGAGGCAAATATCGAGTTACATCTATAATTGGGATAAAAAAAATAACAAATGTCCTCTCTTTCAAGCATACATATAGCTTGTAAAGGGGGGATTTTCCATTGGCTGCATTTCCTAGACGTTTACCAAAAAAAGGGCCTCTTCCTTTTCGTTATTTATTTTTGCTCACTTTTGTTTTTTTTATTTTGTCTACAGCAGTCAGTCTTTGGATTATTAATAAAGGAATCGAACCGGTGTTAATGGATATTGCCGAGAGTGAAACGAAGCGAGTCGCTAATCTGGTCATCAACAGCGCAATTAAGCAGCAAATTGAAGAAGAAGAAATAAATATGAATGATGTAATTGTGATCCAGCATGATACAAACGGCAATATCGCTTCCATTAATTATAATAATGCGATTGTCAATCGGGTTGTTACCAAGCTTGTTGATCGCGTGGAAAAGAATTTAAAAGCAGCATCTCAAGGAAAATTTCAGGAGCTTGAAATTTCTAGTGTTGGCGTTGAAGATTCGGAATCGAATGAGGATGGAATTATCTATTATATACCTGTTGGCCAAGCAACAAATAATGTGTTGCTTGGAAGTTTGGGGCCTCGCGTTCCTGTTCGGTTTGACATCATCGGTGATGTGACGCCAGAAGTGAAAAAAAGCATCCAGCCGTTTGGAATTAATAATGCCCTTGTAGAAATTGCCGTCCGTGTCGAAGTGAATGTTCAAGTGATTATTCCATTTTCGACAAAACCGATTGTTGTAGCGCGGGACTTTCCGGTTGCAATGCAAGTCATTGAAGGAGAGGTTCCGAACTTTTATAACAACGGAAATAACGCGAATCCATCATTTGAAGTACCGACTCATTAACATGAAGCAGATGGATTTCCGCTGGTTTAGACAATCGTACGATGAGAAGCTGGAATGGATAACTGATGTAAGGAAGAATCTCCCTTTTTTCAATGGTTGGAGGCAGATTACCGACTTCAAGCAGGACCAACCAGCGGCTTTTAGACCCCTTCATCATTCTGTGACGCGGTGTATGTGGCGAAAAAGGTCAAATTTCATATTGTTACTGTATCTCTATTATGTAGGGCAAGAAGAGATCGGATCATTTCCGATCTCTTTGTTTTTGCTTTGTTTTATCCATTCTTTCCCATATTTTTAAATGCGGATATGGATCAAATGACCACTCTGCATAGCCGTTATCTTTATACATGCCATAATGAAGATGCGGTGGAAATTTGCCGGCAGTGCCGGGAGGGCCATAGCCTGAGCTGCCAACAGCGCCGATAATCATTCCCGGTTCAACAATTTGTCCTTGATGCAAGCTTCCAGCAAATCCGTTTAAATGGGCAAAATAATGATACGTATTATTAATATCGCGTATGCCAACACGCCATCCTCCGTACTGGTTCCATCCTTTTAATTCAACGATGCCGTAACAAGTGGAGCGTACAGGAACTCCATAATCAGCGAAAATATCTGTTCCTTCATGAATTCTTCTTCCCCCCCAGCCTCTTGCATCGCCCCACGTATCTTTATAGGTGTAGTTAGCGTGAAGAGGAAGAGGAAATGCGTGACTATCAAGACGAAGAGTGCCATATTTTTTATAAATTTTCACTTTTCCTAAAATCATATCGACGGTTTTACTGCGATGATAATACTGCCATAGAGCCATTTTTAAATGCTCATGATCGGTGCCGTATGATTGGAGAAACCGCGCCATGGAAAAAATAATATCCTCATCATTTGTCGAATCAGCTACACCATCTCCATTTCCATCTATTCCAAAACCGCCAAATTGTGAGATCGTGAACGGATTCGTATCATTTTGATTTTTATTAAGAGGCCCAGACCATATTTCCGGTTTAATATAAATACCAAGAACGCCTTTCGCTTTCGGTAAATCGCGGCGCACAAGGCGGATATTTCGTTCATATTGATCAATTGCGGCAAAATAATACCAAGGAATGAGCGAGACTGCTTCCGCTTGTTTGTACAGCTCCATTCGCCGTTCATAAATATCTTCATCATGCATGGTTTCTTTTGCAAAGACGGACAGGGGAAACGAAACCATGCATAAAACGGTCAATGCCAGAGAGATTAGTTTATACACATCTTCCTACTCCTTTCAGAAAATCTGATATCATTAGTTTGAGGAGATTGGCGGTTTTCATAAATATTAAAAATTGGAAGCTGCAAGCGGTTACGACAATTTCCTTTGTGTTCAACCTTGCTTTTTTTTATAATAAAAATGTGTAAATAAATTATTGGAGTGTGAAAAATGGCTACAAACGAAGAACGCATTCGCAAACCCGATTGGTTGAAGATAAAGCTGAATACGAACGAAAATTACATCGGCCTGAAAAAAATGATGCGCGAAAAGCAATTGCATACCGTTTGCGAGGAAGCAAAATGCCCGAATATCCATGAATGCTGGGCTGTAAGAAGAACGGCCACCTTTATGATTTTAGGGGACGTTTGTACGCGTGCATGCCGTTTCTGTGCGGTCAAAACAGGCTTGCCGACTGAGTTGGATTGGAAGGAACCGGAAAGAGTGGCCGATTCCGTGCGCATTATGAACTTAAAGCATGTTGTTGTAACAGCTGTAGCGCGTGATGATTTAAAAGACGGAGGAGCGGCTGTGTTTGCGGAAACGGTACGTGCGGTTCGCCGCAAAAATCCGTTTACGACCATTGAGGTGCTTCCGTCTGATATGGGTGGAGTATATGAAAATTTAAAAACATTAATGGATGCTCGGCCTGACATTTTAAATCATAATATCGAAACCGTCCGCCGTCTCACTCCAAGAGTTCGTGCCCGCGCTACGTATGAGCGCTCCCTTGAATTTTTACGGCGTGCTAAAGAATTGCAGCCGGATATTCCAACTAAATCCAGCATTATGATTGGACTTGGAGAAACCAAAGAAGAAATTATTGAAGCGATGGATGACCTAAGGGCTCATCATGTTGATATTTTAACGATTGGACAATATTTGCAGCCGACAAAAAAACATCTTAAAGTGCAAAAATATTATCATCCGCATGAATTTATGGAATTAAAAGAAATAGCGCTAAGTAAAGGATTCAGCCATTGCGAAGCTGGACCGCTTGTGCGCTCTTCTTACCATGCGGACGAGCAGGTGAATGCGGCTGCGCGCCAAATGAACCAGCAAGCATAAATGTCAAAAGAGGATGTCCCAAAAGTGTTCGCATAGCGTTCGCTTTTGGGACACTTTTTTGGATAAATAAAGAAGAAAACCGTTCCTCTTTTGGTATAATAGAGTCACCATAACCCTACCAAAGAAAGGACGGTTTTCTTATGTACACTTATTATAATCGAGATCAACTCATTTTGCCAATGGATCTTGAAATTTTCATTCCCAAACATCATCTTTGCCGGATTGTGGATCTGGCAGTGGAAAAAATGGATCCGGCTCTGTTCGTTTCCCTCTATCCTGGCGGAGGGCGTCCAGCCTATCATCCGAAAATGATGTTGAAAGTCATCCTGTATGCCTATGCCAATCGGATCTACTCCTCTCGCCAAATCGCTAAGCAGTTGAAAGAAAACATTTACTTTATGTGGCTATCCGGCCATCAAACACCGGATTTTCGCACGATCAACCGATTTCGGTCGGAACGGATGAAGGACATCCTTTACGAAACGTTTTTCTCCATTGTCGATCTTCTGCGTCAAGAAGGGTTGGTCAAGTTAGAGGATTATTTTCTGGATGGAACGAAAATCGAGGCCAATGCCAACCGATATACATTCGTTTGGCGCAAATCAACGGAAAAGTACGATCAGAAACTGGAGGAGAAATTCCGGAAAATCGTTGCCTCGATCGAACAGGTGACGAAAGAAGATGAAGAGGCGGAACAAGAGGGGGATTTTCAAGAAAAGCTGGAAGCTTCACCGATCACGTCCGAAAGGATCGAAGCCGTCATCGAACAAGTGGAAGAGCGCCTAAAGAAAGAGCCGAAGAATCGTACGTTAAAGAAAGCCAAACAGCAATTAGAACAAGATCTTCTCCCCCGTAAGAAAAAATATGAAGAATGCAAAGAAAGATTAGGCGAACGGAACAGTTTTTCGAAAACGGATCCGGATGCCACGTTTATGCGGATGAAGGACGACCATATGAAAAACGGCCAGCTCAAACCGGGGTACAATGGGCAGATCGGGACAGAGAACCCATTCATCACTGGATTTAGCGTGCATCAACGGGCAGGGGATGCCGGATGTTTCATTCCGCATTTGGAGCAATTGGCCGCCTATGGGAGTGAGGAGAACTACACGTACTGTGAGAAAAAGGAGATCGTCGCCCTGATCAAGTACAACACGTTGGATCGGGAACAAACGAAAGCGTGGGCGAAGGAGATCGGCCGAATCGAGAACATGACGTATGATGAGGAGCTGGATGAGTGGATTTGCGCTAAAGGGGAACGGTTGGTGTTTGGGTATGAACGGAAGGAAACGACCGACAACGGGTACGTTACCGTCAAACGGACGTATCGTTGTACGGCTTGTGCCGGATGCCCGTTTCAGGCGACATGCGCCAAAGGCAAAGACACGAACACCATCCGCGTTTCCTTGAAAAATCAACAACAACGGCAAGAGATCCGTAAACGGCTGTCCACGGAAGAAGGGGCGGCGACGTACCGAAAACGACAAATCGAAAACGAGCCGGTGTTTGGGCAAATCAAGCACAACCAGCAATTTCAGCGCTTTTTGTTAAGAGGGCTCCCAAAAATCACCTTGGAATGGGGGCTTATTTGTGCTGCTCACAATTTGAGAAAGTGGGCGGCCACAACCGATCCAACAAAGAAAAAACAGGATCAAATTCAGAAATAAGGAGAAATTCTCGTTTCAAAAAAAGGAATAAATAACCAAATAGTAAAGAAAAGAAACAGAGGCTGTCCCCAAAAGGTCGGTTTAACGACCTTTTGAGACAGCCTCTTTTCGTTATTTTGCTTTTGTTTCTTTTGGTGTGCCATCGCGAAAATCACGATCGAGACGATCGTTCATTTCATGAATCATTTCGCCATTGGCATTTTCTCCGTCACTCAGCTTCCGACCTTGCGGATATTTAAGCATGTCTTTAATCGTTGTGTCGAGAATTTGGTCAATATTTTGGCTGTTCGAATCTAAACGTCCAAAGCGTTCGATTTCTTTCATCATTCGCGGGTCATCCGCGACATAGACATGATAGTAGCGCGGTACGACAGAAAGGGCGGTTTTTTTCACTTGATCAGCTGTCTCCAATCGGTTTTTTGTATCTGTATCGTAAGCAATGAGTACTTCCTCATCCGTTACGAGCGTCGCCACATCATTCACATTTGGCAGCTGTACACATAATTTGCTAATTAAATCGGCGACCCGTTCGCGATTTAATGTTGGCATCGCGCCATAAGATGTTCGATCTCCCATAATTGGGCTTTTTTGATGGCGGACGTAACCGAAGTTATTCAGCCTTGAATCATTGCCGTTTGGAACGCCTTCGACATTATATAAATCATTTCGATCGGTGACATTAATCGTATTTCCATTTCGTCTATATAAATCCCCGTTGTTGTTATCCTCTGCCATTTGCGCACATCCAGTGAGAGACACGACGGCGCCAATGGAAAAAGCAAGGACCGTTTTCTTCACTATAAACACCTCCTCGTTTTCATCATTCCTTTCTATGCAAACTTTCATAACAGTAATTGATTGGGAGTGCTTCATCATTTATGATAAAGGATGAGGTGAAAGAAATGATTTGTATTAACAATACATGCTATGAGCTAGTTGAAAATGTGAAAAACGGGTTCAATGAAGAAGCCTTTCGCACACGCTATGCGGATATTTTGAATAAATACGATTATATTGTTGGAGACTGGGGATATAATCAGCTACGGCTGCGAGGCTTTTTTGACGATCATAATCAAAAAGCGACATATGATACAAAAATTAGCACATTATCCGAATATTTGTATGAATATTGCAATTTCGGCTGCGCCTATTTTGTATTACGAAAAGTTAAAAAATAAGCATGGCTGAGATGGTAGGCAAATACAGTTTACATGATGCCTTCTTTCTAACAGGTGATCATTTAACACCCTCCACGGCGAAGTTTCCCACCTTTACACGCAGGGAAGGTGAGAGGAAGGGGTTCATGTATAAAGTTATCGCGCCTTTTTCTGCCTCAGACGGTCTTAAAAACGCTTGCCACATAAAGATAACTGAGCAAAGATAAGAATGAAACAAAGAAGTTCATAAGCGGATGGGCGAAGAGAGGGGCTCAGAATGAAAGCGTTGGTCAATAGGATGGCTATCTCAAGAGATATGAGATAGCCATGTTTTTTCGTTAGTCATTAAGCTGATCATACGGAGGTTGTTCATCCCTCGCCGGATCATCATGAGGTGGATGGGCTCCTGGATATTGGCGTGGAATATTTTGATGGAACGCTTTATATTCATAATTAAAGTTGCTGTAATAGCGTTGTCCTTCATGCCAAGGTGTACTTTTATTTTGGACAGGTTCCTCTTTCCTGATGGGCGATCCGTATGGACCATCGGGAAATTCTTCAGATGTCAGAAAGTCTCTCCGTTTTTCGACACTGGAAAAGTCCGTATAAGGCATTTTGTTCATCCTCCTTCATCTAAGGGGATGTTTATAATATGCCCCTAAAATGAACACGATATGAATAACGGAAGCAAAAATGTCTCTCCGCTTTGTTACAGGCAGGAGACTTCTCGGTGGATGGGGTTAAATCACCTCAAACAAGAAAGAACGCAAATCGTCGGCATCTTCTTCACTTAATTGGTAAGCATGTTCTAAATAGCCTGGCTCTTCAAGATCATCCTGCCCGATAATGGCAAACCGATTACCTTGCATATCCAGAACGAGATATTTTCCATAAAAGCGGTCGGTTTGAACGATCGCTAAGTCAAAACGCTGCCGTTGGCCAAGGAAGCTAACAAATCTTGTCTTGGATTCAACGGCATCATCATATAAAAAAAATCGTTCACTCATGCGTTGCACCTCCAAAAAAGTCGATACATTCATCTTACCAGACGTTTATGCGATTTGTCTCCGTTTGTTATAATACACTATAAAGGGGTTTAATTGAAAAGGGAGGCCAGGATGACATGTATTTTGTTGATCGCACTAAAATTGAAGCAACCTTATGCTATATGGAACGGCTATTAAGGATTTATGAACAACAGGCGGAATGGGAGGGAGAAATTGCCCAGCTCGCATTTGAACGTATTGCCCATCTTTGTATTGATGCCGTGCTTGATGTAGGAAATGCGATGATTGATGGCTTTATTATGCGAGATCCAGGCAGTTATGAGGATATCATTGATATTTTAACAGATGAGAAAGTCATCACAAGCGCTCAAGCTCAAGAGTTAAAAGCCATTATTCAATACCGGAAAATGCTTGTGCAGCAGTATACAGAACAAAACCATTCCGAGCTGCTTGAAATATTCCGACGGGCGCTGCCAGCTTTGCAGTCGTATCCAGCTTCGATTCGCATATACTTAGAAAATGAACTTGGGCCTGTTTCAGCGTTTCGCAATTGATCATTGATTTTTGAAACTTTTTTGTTTAAAAATTGTGTAAATGTCAGAAATAACGTAAAATGAGGGAGAGGACGGTGAACGAGATGAATAATCAATCCTCTTCCACGAAACAGCAATTGCTGCAGCTGTTGAAAATAGAAAAACGGCTGACCGCGGGTGAACTAGCCAAGCGGCTAGAAGTGAGTGAGATGGCTGTGCGCCGCCACCTTCATACATTGGAGCGCGACGGTCTTGTTCAGGCAACGCTTGTTCGCCAAGCGATGGGAAGACCAACGAATGTATATGAGCTGTCGGAGAAAGGGGAAGAACGTTTTCCGCAGCATTATAAACAGCTCACGATGGACTTGCTCAAGGAGCTGGAGCATGTAGCGGGAGCCGAAATGCTGGAAAGGCTTTTTCGAGCGAGGACCGAACGGCTCAAAGCAACATATGAGCGTGATTTTCAGAAGAAAACATTTGAACAAAAAATGAAGCGGCTCTTAAAGCTGCAAAATGAGCAAGGATATATGGCAAAAGTCAAGAGGGATGAAGACGGAACGTACCATCTCATTGCGTATCATTGTCCCATTTCTGAAGTGGCTAAAGAATATCATTCTGTTTGCTCGTGCGAACAGCAGCTTTTTCGCCAGCTT
This sequence comes from Anoxybacillus sp. B2M1, assembly GCF_001634265.1. Taxonomy (NCBI): domain Bacteria; kingdom Bacillati; phylum Bacillota; class Bacilli; order Caryophanales; family Anoxybacillaceae; genus Anoxybacillus; species Anoxybacillus sp. B2M1. The sequence goes on from NZ_CP015435.1 coordinate 3,177,180, forward strand.
TTGGACACTTCCGAAGTTGTTTTACGCACTTGTATAACAAAAGGAGACGACAGGTGCCACTATCAAATAAAAGAACAGACAGGTGAATGATCAAAAACAAGAACGCTCTATTTATGCAATAAAGGGCGTTTTTGTTTTTGCGTTCAGGCTCTTGATCGAATGGATGTTAGTATAAGTGTCGCCGTTTCATAAGGAGCGTATATTTTGTCATTCCAGCGGATTTGTTGTTAATATAACCTTGTTTTACGGTTGTAATGTTTCCTGCAACTCACTCTCTACATCGAGGAGTCACAAATGGAGTGTCAACGGTTTTCTCCCTGTCCTTATGAACATCATGCAAAAAAAGAAAGGAGGAAGGCGCATCCCTCTCTCCCTTACTCCCTCTAATTGTTGGAGCGGGGGGCTCCTGCGCCAAAAATATGATGAAGAACTATAAAGGCTATTTAATTGATCTAGACGGAACCATGTACCGTGGAACAGAATGTATTGCAGAAGCAAGAGAATTTGTAAAAGAGCTGCATCGGAGAAATATTCCTTATTTATTTGTTACCAATAATTCCTCACGCACGCCAATGCAGGTGGCTGAAAAGCTGAATTCATTTGATATTCCAGCGACTGAACAACAGATTTTCACAACAAGCCAAGCGACAGCGAACTATATTTTTGAACAAAAACCGGACGCTTCGGTCTATATCGTTGGTGAGGACGGAATTCGTGAAGCCTTAAAAGAGAAAGGATTTACATTTGCATCAGAGGATGCTGAATTTGTTGTAATGGGCATTGACCGCACGATTACATATGAAAAGCTGGCCATCGCTTGTTTGGCTGTGCGCAATGGCGCTACATTTATTTCGACTAACGGTGATATCGCGATTCCTACAGAGCGCGGGCTGTTGCCTGGGAATGGATCATTGACAGCTGTGGTCGCCGTTTCTACGCAAGTGTCCCCTATTTTTATTGGTAAGCCCGAAAAAATCATTATGGAACAGGCATTAAAGGTTCTAGGAGTGCCGAGAGAAGAAACATTAATGATCGGTGACTATTATGATACGGATATTAAGGCAGGAATGAACGCAGGAATCGACACATTGCTTGTACACACTGGCGTTACTACAAAAGAATTGCTAAAGCAATATGACCAACAGCCAACTTACACGGCAGATTCGCTTCAAGAGTGGCTGGAAAGGCTTTGATGTGCCGATGCTCCATTCATAGCTCAAGGTCGAGAGAAGAAGTATACCATGAAAAAGGGTGCCTGTTCATTCAGGCACCCTTTCTGATGAATGCAGAAATAGGCAATGGATAGCCCATATGAAGCTTTGCCCCCTTCACTCTGTTTAGAGGAGGAGATAAAACATTACGATAATCACCTAATAATAGGCATTTTCTTTTGTTTTGTATAAACATCAAGAATGGAATGCTCCGCTAACATTCGCTTTATTTTTTTTCATAGGCAGCACGGTGTGCCAAGCGGCTTGAAGCTGCTGCTGCGATGGCTCCGACAATGTCATCTAAAAAGGTATGGCATTTTCCCGTTGATTTATCATTCAAATATTGGAGAATCCCCGGTTTTTGTTTATCAATGTAGCCGTAATTGGTAAAGCCAATCGATCCGTATACATTCACAATCGATAAGGCGAGAATTTCATCTACTCCGTATAGTCCTTCATCTCGATGGATGATGGATTGAAGAGGTTCTTCCAGCATCCCTTTTTCCGCTAATACATCCAGCTGTATTCCTGTCAGAATCGCATTTTGAACTTCACGTTTGGAAAGAACACGATTCACATTTTCAATGCATTCTTCCATTTTTAAGTTTGGATGGTATTTGGATTGTAGATAGTATACTAAGTCAGCAATATCTTCGATTTTGACGCCACGTTTTTCTAACCAATTGCGAGCGGTTTGTTCGAGATTTTCCATTGATTTCACCTATTTCTTTTATAAAGTGTTTTGTATTGTATATGTTTGCTGCCGTGTAAACGTGTCTAATTTATGCCTGATATCAAGGGTGTTGATAGTTAGACCGCTTCATTGCAGCCTGTCTGCCAGCCAGACATCGATGATTAGCTGCCTTTTTGAAAATAAACAGCGATGGCTGTCTGCTTTGCTTGTATTTTGATCAATGAAAGCATCGCTTTGTTTTTTCCCGGTCAAGCTCATACCATACTGTCACAATGTTTTAGCAAAACAGAGGGAAATCCATCTCCATTGAATTTGTTAGTATTATACTCAAAAAGCGAAATAGGGCGCAAATATTTTATGTTTATGCTGGCTCGACAGATTATACAAATTTTTCTTATGCTCTCCTCATATACTTTGTTGAAGGAGGATGAGAACTGTGCGTGAGGTCATTAACGATGAATACGGGCTAAGTATAGAGCAGACAGAGAAGATGGGAGAGTATGATACATTTCTATTCAAAAATGAACGATATATGATTGTTCCTGTTGAACAGCGAACGGGTGAGGAAGTTAATGAGTTGTATCAGATGGGAATGTACTTACACGCAAAAGGAGATCTGTCAGTCGCTTCTTTTGTACAGACCAAAACAGGTACGATCATAGCTTATCATCAAGACCGGCCTTTTGTTGTTCTGCGCATTTATCCGCATGTATATACGCGAACGATTCCAATTGGCAAGGAATTAGCAAAGATGCATGAACAGGGGCGGCATTTTCCAGCCTATATTGCCCACTGTAAGCGAATTGGTCGATGGAAGGAGTTGTGGGGGCAAAGGCTTGATCAGATGGAAGATTTTTGGAGGGAAAAAGTAAAGGTGCCACGAGAAACAGAGTTTGAGCAGCTATTTATTGAATCCTTCCCATATTATATGGGACTTACGGAAAATGCTATTCAATACATCACGGATACGGAACTGGATGAAAAGCCGTATTTTGTTGATTCGGCTACCATTTGCCATGAACGAATTGCCCATACCCTTTGGGCTGAAGGAAGAGAGGTCAAGCTACCGACAGATTGGGTATATGATCATTGCGCGCGCGATTTGGCAGAATGGGTGCGAGCCTTATATATGAAAGAAGGAAGAAGCGATGATGAGCAAATTCGCCGTTTTTTCCGTGAGTACGAACGTTTGACGCCGTTGTCCGCTTTTGCTTGGCGGCTTATCTATGCCCGTTTAGTATTTCCGCTTCACTATTTTGAATGCATTGAAGGCTATTATTCCGCCAATAAAGAGGAAGAAAGGCATGGACGGGAACAGATGCTTCGCACCATTTTGGCCAATACAAGAAACTATGAGCAGTTTTTAGCCACTTTTTATGACCGGCTTGAGCTTGTTCGCCGCTTCCGGTTGCCAACCATTAAATGGCTATCGCCTGCCTAGCCTTTTATATATGAGAAGAGCATCCTATAGACATGCACGGTCGGCAAGCCAATCGGCTTGCCGACTTCAGCAGAAAAGCGAGAACTCCAGCCCTGTTCATTGGTTTGTTTTGAATCATCAATACCTATGCTTTTATAAAAATGTGATGTATTTAATTGGCTTGCTTCTGTGATTGTAAGGCCAATCGATCAAGAGAAATCTTTTTTTTCGTTTTGTTTATGATAAGATGAAAAAGAAAGATGATCGTATAAGGAAGGAGACGGGGCAATAGTGAAGCCGTATGTTTTTATTACGAGAAAATTGCCAGATGACATCATTGCACCTCTCAAGGAATATGCGGAAGTGACGATGTGGCCTTACGAAGATGTAGCTGTATCAAGAGAAGTTTTGTTGGAGGAAGCGACGAAAGCGGATGCGCTATTAACGATGCTTTCAGAGCAAATCGATAGGGAAATAATGGAAGTTGGGAAATCGTTGAAGGTTGTCGCCAACTTAGCTGTCGGTTTTGATAATATTGATGTCTCACTGGCAACGGAGAAGGGAATCGCCATTTGTAATACACCAGATGTATTAACGGATACAACCGCGGATTTAACCTTTGCGTTATTGTTAGCTGCTGCGCGTCGTATGGTAGAGGCTGCTGAATTTATCAAAAGCGGCGAATGGAAAAGCTGGAGCCCTTTTCTATTGGCGGGAACGGATGTTCATCATAAGACGATTGGAATTGTTGGAATGGGGAAAATCGGCCAAGCGGTGGCCAAACGCGCTGCAGGGTTTGACATGAACATTTTATATCACAACCGGTCGAGAAACGAGCAGGCGGAAGCGCAGCTTGGCGCAGTCTATTGTTCTTTTTCCGAGCTTTTGCAGCAATCTGATTTTATCGTTTGCTTGACTCCTTTAACGAAGGAAACCCGGCACCTCTTTAATCGTTCCGCTTTTCAAATGATGAAGCGTTCCGCGATTTTTATCAATGCGTCAAGAGGGGCGGTTGTCGACGAAGATGCCTTGTACGAGGCGCTTGTTCAACAAGAGATTGCAGGTGCAGGATTGGATGTGTTTACAAAAGAACCTATTGATCCTTCTCATCCGTTGCTTTCCTTAAAAAATGTCGTGGCCTTGCCTCATATTGGCAGTGCAAGCGTTGAAACGCGCTGTAACATGATGGAATTATGCTGCCAAAATATACTGGCTGTCTTAAAGGGCGAGACGCCAAAAACGCTTGTAAACAAAGAATGGTTACTCAACCACCACAATGCGTAATTCCCCGCATAGCGGGGAATTTCAGACTGTAGACAAAATAGGGTTCAGACTCAGTGTCTGAACCCTATTTTGATGAAAATAAGAGCCTAGATGTGAAAAAAATGAAGAGCCTTGAGTGGCCCTCCATAGCCATGTAGCTAGTTTTTTCAAATTCATGGCAGCACAAACAAGCATCGCCTGCATTGAAACTTTTTCCAGACCTCGATAAACTGTCCAACGCAGACCATGCTTCTCTTTCATATCTGCAAACACTCGTTCAATCGTTTCTTTTCTCCGAGCGTAGATTTTTTTGTTTTCTTCGGTATGTCTTAAATGTTCCGCTTCTTCATAATATCCTTGCCAAATGTGACGTGTTACAACCTTGATATGATTTTTACTTTGAGTGCATTGAGAGAGAAACGGACACTCTTGGCAAATCATTGGATTCGATTTGTATTCGCGTAGTCCTTTTCGATTCGTCGTCGAATACGTTAACACTTGGTGGTTCGGGCAAAGGTAACAGTCATTCGCTTCATCGTAAACAAAATCTTGTTTTCGAAAATAGCCTTTTTTCGTTTTCGGACGAGTATAAGGAAGAACCGGACGAACCTCTTCATCGATAAGCCGTTTCGCTACCGCAGGAGTTTTGTAACCCGCATCTAACGCCAAAGCCGAGGGTTTTCCCACTTTCTCTTTGACTCGATAAAAGAGCTCATGAAGGACTTGACTGTCATGGACATTGCTTGCCTTTACCACAGTGTGCAGGATAAATCCGTTATCCTCGCACATCGTATGAAACGAATAAGCAAAGACTCGTTCCCTTTCATTTTTGACAAATAATCCACTCTCAGGGTCCGTCGTACTGACTTTGACCTCCCGAACCTCTGGAGAAGATTCAGGAGGTAGAGGCTTTTTTCGGTACCGTCAAGAATTTTGTGTAATGTAAGATAGATAGGGTATCTCTGAAATGGATTTTAGAATAGAGAGGGGGGCTGTTTCCTCCACACAGGAGACTGAATATTCAGTCTCCTGTGTGGAAAGGGGGGATCCCCTTCTTTCGTCAATTTACAGTGTTTGGTTAGTGATAACGCTCTTCAAACATTCGCTCGAGGGCTTCATGAGCTTCGGCAAATCCTCGCAACCTTCTCCCTGCCCATTTCTCATTAAAATCTTGAACAGTCAAATACACGACTTTTTCAGCAGCTTCTAAACTGCTCAAACTGTTCATCGGCTTGAGACGTTTCCGAATCTCCTTGATCGTTCGTTCAATGGCATGGGTCGTGTAAATCACACTTCGAATACGGCTTGGATACTCCATAAATGTAAGGAGGACATCCCACTCATGGGCCCAAGATTGGACTTCTCTCGGATACTTGCTGGACCATTTCGACTCAAACTGTTGAAACATCTGGAACGCCATCTCCTTATTCGGCGCGCGATCAATCAGCTTGAGATCCTCTGCCACTTCAAATTGATCTTTTTTCCGAACACGATGTAAGGTATTACGTACTTTGTGAACGACACAGCGCTGCACATCGGTTTTCGGATAAACGGCTTTAAAGGCTTCCTCCAGTCCCGGAAGGCCATCAAATACACCAAGAAGTACTTCCTGTAATCCTCTCTTGTAGAGATTGTGGAGGATCTCTTGCCACCTATAGGCACTTTCTTGTCCTCCTACGAAGAAGTCGAGAATTTCACGATACCCTTCTTCGTTTACCCCTAACACGACATAAATGACCTCTTTTTCTACCGTATCTCGACGAAGTTTCACGTACAACCCATCCAGATATAAGACCGAATATCGCTTTTGTAGAGGACGTGTGTGCCATTTCGCAATGTCTTCCTTTACCACATCCGTGATATGACTAATCGTTGTTGGTGAGTAGGCATTTCCTAAAATTCGTTCAATAAACTTGCCAATCTCACGTGTACTCATGCCACTTTGATACATCTTGATGATGGCTTCCTCGAGCCAGCCGGTAGGGCGTTGGTAAGGGGGAACAACTGCGTTTGAAATTCCCCGTTTCGGTCTCTTGGGATCAAAAGACCTTCAATCCGGCCATATTGCGTATCTAGATTTCGTTGATAGTAGCCGTTTCTCATATTCGATGTTCCGGCTTGTTCTATTTCGAGGAAATTTTTTATTTCTTCCCGCATGATCCGTTCTAGTTTTTCCTTTACAAACTGACGAATGGCGTTTTCCAGTTGATTGACCCAGTCTACATTCGGTATACTTTTAGACATAGGTAGGGTTCTCCTTTCTCTAAGATTTTTGGCCAAATCAGAGAATACCCTACCTTTTTCTTTTGGTCTAGTAAAATGCTTTACACAAAATTTTATACATCATCGCTGGAACATCCTATTACATTAAAGTGAAAGGCTATAATAACGGTAGTGTATACGCTAGATTAAATATCACAAATGCACCTCCTAATTTTATTACAATGCAAGACAATAGTTACGTAGACCTTTCTATAGGAGCTAATGAAAAAAAGTACTTTAAATTTACTGCTCCAAGAACCGGATTCTACCGTTTCTACACTAGTTCATACCAACAAGATGGTACTATAAGTGATACAGTTGTCCGCTTATATTCGGATGAAAACTTAACCAATGAATTAGCATACTCAGATGATATGATTGAGAGTGTTTTTTCAAAAGTGACTTACGAGCTAACAGCTGGTGTAACGTATTATGTATCAGTTTCAGCTTTTGGTTCATCAGCCATTAATACTCGTTTCGCTATTAGCCCTAACTTACCTCTCTATATCAAAAAAGATGGTGAAACGGAAGAAACGCTAATCGGCTCATATAACGCTCAGAAGTACCCTTATGGTGATTTAATGTTAGACCTCGAGCATCTAACGGATGAATATGCTTCTTTAGTAGGTAATCAATATGTTGTAGAAGATGGAAAAGCTTATTTTACAAGACAGAGTTTAAGCTATAATATGGACATATTGCAGTATGAAGATCGCGTATTAATAATTGTTCCACCGGATCCACAGGTTATGGAAGCGGCTCAACCATATGAAGTACCGGATAGCGAAATGGAGACGTATGCAAATGCTTCTAACTGTACTGCATCAGCATGTGACTTTACCGTAGTTCTTGCGGCAGGTATGTTGACTAATTCTTCATATTTTAAAACGTTTATTCCTAAAATTATTAATAAATATGCATCAATTGGTAAGTCCGTACGTGTCGCAAATCCTATTTTTCCTTATGGAAAAACTGATGGTCTTCCGACATACCTATGGCCAACATTAGCATCTGTTCAATTACAAGCCATTATTTACGAGGCAGGTAATAGTGTACTACCTCAATACACTACTGGAACTAAAGTTCGTGATGCTGCTAAGAAGAATTATAGAGGTGGAAAGATTGTATTAATTGGACATAGCGGTGGAGGGGTTTCTTCTATCCGTGGAGCGCAATTATTAAAATCAGCAGGCTACTCTGTTCATGAAGTTGTACAGGTAGGCTCTCCTCATATGCCACTATCTTCTGATCTAGCTAGTAATACAACATTTATGAGAGATAGTAAAGTAAAAGATTGGGTAACAAAATTGGGTTTTTGGACAAATAAGCCTTACAGGATTGTGAATGTTCCACAGAAACCTCAGAAAAATCCGATTGATATTCACGCAAATTATTTTAGTGGATTGTCCTTTACTTTAAACGGAGTTACTACAACAAATGCTGATCAAACTCTTAATGCAATGTGGCCAAGCATAGATTAATAAAACAAGGGAGATGTCACGAGTAGCATCTCCCTTTATTGTCTCAAATACATTGGTTCATTTTTCTAATATATTATTTTTAGCCTACAAGCATAGACTTAAAATGAATAGTCCCCACAGAATATAAGGAGTCAAAAGAAAAAGCTGTAACCGTCAAGTAAAATTGAACACTTTTTGATCATTAATTTTGAACAGTTTTGTCACCAAAAATGGAAATTCTGTTTTTCATTCTGTAACTATCTCCACCCAAATGAATGACTTCTAAGCGATGAATAATTCTATCCAAAATGGCTATAGTAATCGCAGGATCACCTAATAATTCTCCCCATTCCGCAGGCCCTTTGTTGGACGTTAAGATGATAGAAGATTGATTATATAAGTCATTAATTAGGTGAAAAAAGAGATTGGCTTCTCTTTGATCCATGTCCATAAACATTAAGTCGTCAATAATGACGAGATTCGATTCCCTCAAACGTTTTAACCGAATTTGGGATTTACGAGTCATTTCTTCTGTTTGTAACTATTCAGCCACATGATCAAGTGAGTTGAATAGTTTTTGTATTTCTTGTCTATGATGTGAATACTCTAGACAAGGAGGTGAATCGCATGTTGACGGTACAACAAGCTGTATTTACAATGGAGAGCCTCATGGGCAAAATCCAACAACAAAACCAGTTCATTCATCAGCTCATCCAAGAAAATGAACAGTTGCGTCAGAAAAACAAGCACTTGAGCAAAGAAAATGAACGACTCAGAGGTCGCATTCAAGAGCTGGAAGCACGCACGAAAAAAAACAGCTCCAATAGCCATTTGCCCCCATCCTCTGACCGTTTTGCCCGCCCCCGTTCTTCACGTGAGCCATCTGGCAAAAAGCCAGGCGGACAAGAAGGACATCGTGGAACGACGCTCCGTCAAGTGGAACATCCGCATCATCGTGTCGTCCATCGTGTGAACATGTGTCAAGGATGTGGGGCTTCTTTGTGTGAAGTCCAGCCTTTCAAAGTCGATGTCCGTCAAGTGTTCGATCTCCCTCCTGTGACGATCAAGGTCACCCAACATGATCGTGAAGTGAAATCGTGTCCGCATTGCCAATGTGTCCAACAAGCCCCGTTCCCACCACACGTAACGAATCATGTGCAATATGGCCCGCGGCTCACTGCGCTCGCCGTTTATTTGCACCATATTCAATTGATTCCTTACAAACGTGTAGGTGATATGATCGAAGCGTTATATCAGCACTCGATCAGCACAGGGACTCTCGCCAATATGGTGAAACGAGGACATGAAGCGTTGGAGCCAAACATGGACATCATCGAAGAAGCTTTGCTGGATTCCAACATCTTGCATGTCGATGAAACGAGTTTGCGCATCGAAGGGAAACGGGCATGGGTTCATGTCGCGTGCACATCGAAATATACGTACTTGGCTCCTCACGCTTCCCGTGGAAAGAAAGCGACCGATGACATCGGGATTCTTCCACGATATAAAGGGACGATGATGCATGATGCGTTCGGTACGTACCCGAACTACACCGAAGCCACCCATGCCCTTTGTCACGCCCATCATTTGCGTGATCTGAAGAGCTTCATCGAACAAGGGCAGACATGGGCCATGCGCATGACCACCTTTCTGTTCGCTGCCAAGCAGGCGGTGGAAGTCCATCACGGTGCACTTCCTAACGAAGACACGAAACGATGGGAGCGTGTGTATGATCGCATCCTAGCGAAAGCACAGCACCGATTGGAAACGATGACGCCTCTCCCGAAAAAAGCACTTGCCTTTGTTGGACGGCTTCAAAAACGAAAGGAAGAAGCGCTGCGTTTCTTGCGGGAAGCTCATGTTCCCTTTGACAACAACCAAGCAGAACGGGATCTTCGCATGGTCAAAGTGAAAGAGAACATCTCGGGCACGTTTCGTGAAGAAGCATTCGCCCAGTCTTTTTGTATCGCAAGAAGCATCGTTTCCACACTCACGAAACACGAAAAAAACGTGTGGAACTCATTGTGTCGTCTGTTGAAAGGCGAAACACTCGATGATATTCTTTCTACTACTTAGGGCGTTTTCTATAACAGAAATGCCCTATTTGTGCTGGGTTTCTTTACATACTATTACTTCTGTTTTCAGCGCATGAACTAATTCTCCCATCGTGATGAATGTAACCTTATATCCTTGATAGATTGCTTCCATCCCAATTCCTATCGCCAAATGTGTCTTACCCACACCTGGTGGTCCTAATAAAATCAAATTAAACAGCTGATCCAGCCATACCAGTTCACATAATTGCTGGAGTTGTCTTTTTGTTAATGATGGTTGCTCCTCCAGTTGAAATTCATCTAATGTTTTGTAGTATGGGAAAGACGCCCATTTTAAACGTCTTTCCCGTAATTTTTCCTCTCTTCGTTGTTGCTCATAACGTAACACATCATGCAAAAAACCTACATATGTCCGTTCCTCTGTTTCAGCTTTCTTTAATAGTATCGGTAAATGTGACGCTGTCTCTGTTAAATGCAATGCTCGTAAATTCTCCTGTACGTTCGTCAACTGGCTCATTTTCTTTTCCCCTCCAAAATGTGAATATATTCTTCGATATTCCTTTTGGCAGCTTGTGCATGCAACACAGAATGACCCTCTTCATGCAATGGTTGCGGTGATTGCACATTCACATGGGTTGTGTGCAACGTTACCTGGCGTTGCAAGTGACCGATGACGTCTGTAAACTCTGACGCACTATACAACCGTAGTTCCATGCATTGTTGCAGAGCTTGGCTACAAATGCATGCAGGATGTTGAGCCAGCTGAGTCTGGATGAGTTGTAATTGATCTCGCATATATCGCGGATAGGCTTTTCGAATATGGGCTAAAAATGCTTTCGCCACCTCCGGTTGCTCAAATTGATGGGCTACTCGTTCGATGTAAGCATCGATTCCCTTTGTACGATCACGCAAGTGATTACGGTTTTGAATCAGTTTCCCTTTTCCTTCGGCGATGCGATGTTTTCCTATGCATCTTTCTGTTTTAGGATCGTATATCCACAACTCTGTTTCTTCTTTCATGACGACCTGTACCGTTTTCCCAAAAGGAGTATACGTCCCAAGCGGAACCGTGTATCGATTGGATCGATATAAAATCGTGTTGTCCTTTCTTACCGTTCTTGTTATACTATTGGCTAGGGTAGATATTTCGGCGCGTGCCGAATCTAAAGCGAGAGAGATGGGGCGTAAGTGTGTTTTTTCCTGTTCAAACACATCGACCGGTCTCTTTTTTTGTTGTATTATGAATCCTCCCGTTTCCTGTTCTGTTCAGCCACTCCCACCCTTGTTCATTCCATAAATCCAAATGCAAAAAGGTACGATGTTTGGCAAAGTTGTGCTTAATAAAACCCACTACATTTTCAATTTTTCCCTTGCTTTCTGGATCTGCTTTTCTGCACACATGAAGCGTCAAGTTTCGCTGTCTACGATACACTTCAAACTCCGCCGTCAGAATGAGATCTCCTGCATTTTCGCTCACAACGATCAGATTGTCTTGATCGTAAACGAGTTCGCGTGGCATGCCTCCAAACCATTGAAAAGCTCGTTCATGTGCTTCGATCACATCCCTTGTCGTAAAAGGGCGATTCAACCATTCTTTATACTTGTAACGCGAGTGGGACAGAACAAAAGCGATAAAATACAACTGCACTTCTTTTCCTCGTTGATCTTTTACACGTATTTGACCGAAATCCACTTGTGCTTGTTCTCCCATCGGTGGGTCCGGAACAGCTTCATAGTGACGATAACATAGTTCTTTTGGTATCTTCCATTCTTCACGTAAATGCCGGACATATTGACGTACGGTACTCTCTCCAACCGAAAGGTTTGGATCACGTTCCTCTAACCAATCTTGTATCTGGGACGCTGAGATGTCTGGATGTTTCTGAATCCACTGTAAAATCATATCTCGATACGGATCTAATTTCCTTTGCCTTTGCTTTGTGGAAGCTAACCACCTCGTCATCTCTTCTGGTGACCGCTGAAGATAATGATATAAAGTTGTTCGGGATATGTTTAGCTTTTTAGCTACTGCAACTTTACTAAATCCCTGCTTTAACAGTTGGTAAATTTCCATGTACACTTCCCACTTATCCACCTTTCTTTTCCTCCTAGCAACTAAGTAGAATGTCAATATCTATCTTAGCTGTTAAGAGCGTTTTTGGTAAATAAGTGTCCAATTTTATTTGTCGGAAACTGTCCAGTTTAGTTTAGCAGTTACAAACCATAAATATTAAATGTTACCTGAATTTTCTGATGTATCTAAAAGCAAAACTAGAATGAGAGTAATAGGAGGGGAAAAGCAGAATTGACGCTATAATTACAAGTTTCATCCTTTTATAGTACCCGAAAAATTATTACAGCAATAATTCCTCCAATAAATTGTAAGCTAGCTAGAATTCATATAAATCTTTTCCTTATCTATTAAATATTTGGTTCTGTCATCATTCAATATTGATTTTAGGACATAAAAAATTCGTCTTGTAAAAGCTAGGTGTTTTCTTCTTCTATTACTATTACACGAACGCACTCGTTCATTAAACACACTATATTTAAGATTTATTACGCTTAAAAAGTTTTATAACGTTCGAATAGACACTGTAAACAAAGAAACACCAAACCATCCAAGGAAATATTATGTATAAGATATTCATGAGGTTACTAAGTATTTCATGCGGAGTTCTTTCCATAGTAAAACTATAATCATAAACGAATCCAATCCAATACAAAAGCAATAAACCACAGAAAGCTATGAAAGGAAATGTTCTTTTAGCTGTTGCCATCAATATCATGTTTACAACGATAAGAATGATTATTAAATTTGGATGTGTCATATAATCCACTACACTATCATTAGCATAAATGTCATTAGAATCACGCATTTCAAGTCACCACCGTAAAAAACAAAATTTCGGTTCATCACCAAAAGATGTACTTGATTTTTACGTTAACATATGATAGCAGTCTCTAAACGCACACGCAAAGCAAAGCGTTGGATATTTCGGTATCCATATCCCCGCCTTTTGATCAACTTGATTTTGTTGTTGATTCCTTCCATTGGGTCATTGGAATAAGGAAAAACGATGCAAGAAAGCACCGCCTCTTTTCGAGCGAGCAGCGCCTTGGTAATACTTTCGCACAGCCGCACATTCACTAAAGAGGTGGCGATCAAACCATTGTGCCAAACGAGTTTCGGCTTGTTTTCTTGTTGGACTTTTCGATACGTAACGGAAGTGCTGAAGAGTTTGATAGACATGGCGTAAATACGAACTTTCTTGACACCATTGTCGAACGTTCTGTCTCTCTTCTTCTGTCAACTTTTCTGGCCGTTGGCTCAATAATCGGCAAACACGGCGAACGCTTCCATGTTTCGTTCCACCTTTAGCAAGGTATTTACGGCAACGCTTGAGTGCATCGGTGAACAACTGAATGACATGGAAGTGATCGAGAACATGGATCTTGGACACACTTTTTGAATGGCTTTTCTCATGGCTGGAGCCAAATCACTGACGATATACTTCGCCGTTGAAGCGACAGGTTGAAGGACCTCTGCAATCGCTTCTTCATTCTTTCCTGAAGCCATAGACAGGGCACGCCGAGTTTGAGCATCCATCTACGGCTACTCCATAATCTTGTCCTTTACGGAAAGCGAATTCATCCACGCATACAACGGTCGAATCCGAAGTTGACAAACAAGCCGGGGTATATTGATAAAACCAACGTTCTACCGTTGTATAAGCAAGTTGTAAAAAGTGAGCGACTTCTTGAATCGTTTTTTCGATACAGAGCTGAGCGACCCACTGTTGAAACGATTCCGTTACGATACTGTGAGATGAAAGTCCCGGATAGGAAACGGTAAACGTAAGGGAACAAGTGGAGCAACGTCTTCTTTCAACAGGGAGTTCAATACAAAATAGACCGATTGTATGAGTATAGCCATGGATCCATTGCTTCCGTTTGGATGGATGACACTTTCGTTGTACGTCCGAAGCAAACGAGGCAGACCGGGCAATGCGGAGGAAGAGACAGTTCGAAAATCCAGCGATCTCCCTCTTTTCGTTCTCCTTGAATAAGAAAGTCTGGTAAATCGATAAAACCTTTGATCAACTGAGAATGCATGCGAAATTTCCTCCATGGTTGATGGTTTGGTCACCTTTATCATACAGGAAATTTCGCTTTTTTTGTATCTTTATGTACAAAAAAATTTAATTGTCAAGTACATTTTGTGGTGAAGAGCCAAAGTTTTATATTACTTCCATTTTAATCCGCAAACTGTGTTTTTTAAATATTTTTACAATTTAAACATCCCTTTTATCACTTTACATCTCGCACTTTCCTAAAAAAATTATATCCTGTTTTTTCAAAGTAAAAATGTCCTTTTCAGTGCGTTATCTTTTCGATAAAAACTCCCAATTTATTAGATTATTTTATTTTATGTTTACGAACAAAAAAGTCATTTAAAAACCACCCCTCTTAATTAATTTATCGAAGCAAGTCTCTTATATTGTTTTCCCTATTTAGAGTTTCGACATTAGCAAATAAATAACCTTTTTATTTAGGTTTAACCATTCATTACCTTATTCTCTATCCTGCTTCGTTGGTACAAAAAGAAAATTAAACGACTTTTTTGCATTTAAACAACATTTATGTAATTTAAACAACTTTTTTGTCACTCAACAACTATACCTATTTTGTTTTATGCAAAAAAATGGGGCTGTCTGATAAGTCCCTAAAATGAAGAGGCTGTCTCAAAATCGAAGAGTCAGCCCCCACAACACAATATATATGACATAATGTTGGATAAATGAGCTATATATTGTTAAACGCACGTGAGGTCAGACCCTTATGAGACAGCCCCTTTTGTATTTTTTCGATTTTTCTCCGAAAGTAGCTGGCGGATGCCTGCTACTTTCAGTATGTTGTGGGCTAATGCCACAATTCCAAACTCGACATGTACCTTGTCGAGACCCCGCAATGAAAATCTGCGGAACGACCGATTGCCCTTGATGTGACCGAACACACTTTCCACCTCGACTTTGCGTCGAGCATAGATGGCGGCTTTCTCTTCACATTCAAGGGCTGTTTTTGCCTTCGCTTTCATTTCTTCGAAGACGGTATTCCAGTGAACTTGACGATTGCCCTTCGCTTTCGTGCACTGCGCTTTTAATGGGCAATCTGTACAATCTTCACATTCGTATATTTTGAAGCTTTGCTCATAACCAGACGGATTCTTTTTGTTTTGATATTTTTTAAACGTTACTTTTCTTCCATTCGGGCAAATAAAACAATCATCCTCTTCACAATAGGTCCAGTTTTTCGCATTTTAATGTCCTTTTTGTATTTGCGTGTCTGTTCTTGTACATAGGATCCATAAGGAATGAGAAAATCAAATCGAGGCTCTTTCTCATCACCAATCGCATATACATAGTTTTCTTCACTGCCATATCCTGCATCTGCAATGACTGTTTTGGGCATCGGTAATGAAGTGGACGCTAGCTTCTCCAAATGTGGGATAAAGCAACGTGTATCGGTTGGTCGTTGATGAATGGTATAAAACAAGATAAACTGATTCTCTGTCCCGATTTGCACATTATACCCTGGCTTCAGTTGACCATTTTTCATATGATCTTCTTTCATTCGCATAAAAGTTGCGTCTTTATCCGTTTTTGAATAGCTGTTACGATCGCCAAAGATTTCGTTCTGCTCCTTGTATTTGGCTAGTCGAGGTAAAAAATTTTCTCGAATCAGTTTTAAAGGTTTTTTCCATTTCTTGCGTTCTGCTCGTTTTTCCTTCCGAACTTTTGTATCGGATTCCTGTTCGATTTCCTCTGTTAGGATTTCGACTTTTTCTTCTAATTTTTGAGCGATGGCTTCCAAGTTCTGTTCCGTGATTTCTGGATCTTCGTTCGCCTCTTTTTGTGCTGTTCCTGCTTCTAATTGGGTTAATTCTTGAATGTACTGAAGTGTTTCTTGAATTTTTTCTCTTAACTTCGCTTCCAATTTCGAGGTTGATTTTTTCCACATGAAAGAATACTTATTGGCATTGGCTTCCATCTTAGTACCATCCAAAAAGTAGTTTTCCATCGTGATGTAATTTTCTTCAATCAATTTCAGAATCATCGCTTCAAATAACTCATCCATCAAGGACTTCATCCGTTCTCCACGGAACTCATTGATCGTGCGGAAATCGGGTTGTTGCATCGCAGCTAACCACATGGCAGGAATATTTTCTTTTATTAGTTTTTCGATTCCTCGGCAGGAATAAACCTTTTGAGAATAAGCATACAGAATGATTTTCAGCATCATTTTGGGATGATAGGAACTTCTGCCGCCGCCTTTATAATGAGAAAACAATAGCTCATCTGGTACAGATTCAACCATTTCATCCACTACTCGTGCGACGTGATGTTCTGGTATGAGGGCTTCAATATCAAAAATAACTTGAATTTGACGGTTGTCATAGGGTTTAAAAGTAGGGGCTAATTGTCTTTTAGAGAGCTTTTTTTCCTCTGTTTCTGGAAAAAGTGTCATTTGCGTGTTATAATTTTCAGTAGTAATCATTTGATTGCTCATAAAAATCGTCCTTTCTGGAATGTTGTGGTGGTACCTTCATTTTACAGGATAGGACGATTTTTTTGTGTACTTTTTTAAAAAATAAAAAAAATAAGAGGGGCTTCAAAAAGTCAGTTACCCTGACTTTTTGGACAGCCCCATGCTGATGATGTATAAAATTTTGTGTAAAGCATTTTACTAGACCAAAAGAAAAAGGTAGGGTATTCTCTGATTTGGCCAAAAATCTTAGAGAAAGGAGAACCCTACCTATGTCTAAAAGTATACCGAATGTAGACTGGGTCAATCAACTGGAAAACGCCATTCGTCAGTTTGTAAAGGAAAAACTAGAACGGATCATGCGGGAAGAAATAAAAAATTTCCTCGAAATAGAACAAGCCGGAACATCGAATATGAGAAACGGCTACTATCAACGAAATCTAGATACGCAATATGGCCGGATTGAAGGTCTTTTGATCCCAAGAGACCGAAACGGGGAATTTCAAACGCAGTTGTTCCCCCTTACCAACGCCCTACCGGCTGGCTCGAGGAAGCCATCATCAAGATGTATCAAAGTGGCATGAGTACACGTGAGATTGGCAAGTTTATTGAACGAATTTTAGGAAATGCCTACTCACCAACAACGATTAGTCATATCACGGATGTGGTAAAGGAAGACATTGCGAAATGGCACACACGTCCTCTACAAAAGCGATATTCGGTCTTATATCTGGATGGGTTGTACGTGAAACTTCGTCGAGATACGGTAGAAAAAGAGGTCATTTATGTCGTGTTAGGGGTAAACGAAGAAGGGTATCGTGAAATTCTCGACTTCTTCGTAGGAGGACAAGAAAGTGCCTATAGGTGGCAAGAGATCCTCCACAATCTCTACAAGAGAGGATTACAGGAAGTACTTCTTGGTGTATTTGATGGCCTTCCGGGACTGGAGGAAGCCTTTAAAGCCGTTTATCCGAAAACCGATGTGCAGCGCTGTGTCGTTCACAAAGTACGTAATACCTTACATCGTGTTCGGAAAAAAGATCAATTTGAAGTGGCAGAGGATCTCAAGCTGATTGATCGCGCGCCGAATAAGGAGATGGCGTTCCAGATGTTTCAACAGTTTGAGTCGAAATGGTCCAGCAAGTATCCGAGAGAAGTCCAATCTTGGGCCCATGAGTGGGATGTCCTCCTTACATTTATGGAGTATCCAAGCCGTATTCGAAGTGTGATTTACACGACCCATGCCATTGAACGAACGATCAAGGAGATTCGGAAACGTCTCAAGCCGATGAACAGTTTGAGCAGTTTAGAAGCTGCTGAAAAAGTCGTGTATTTGACTGTTCAAGATTTTAATGAGAAATGGGCAGGGAGAAGGTTGCGAGGATTTGCCGAAGCTCATGAAGCCCTTCAACGAATGTTTGAAGAACGTTATTGTTAACCAAATGTTGTAAATAAACAACATTAGGGGATTCTCCCTTTCCGCACATAAGACTGAATATTCAGTCTTATGTGTGAAAAAAAACAGTCCCCTATCAACTCAAATCCATTCAGAGAAACCCTACCCCCATTACATTACACAAAATTCTTGACGGTACCTCAGCCCCCATTCGATGGAAACTTTTTGAAGGCCTCGCAGGACAAAGCGGCGAAAACCGCGATTTTGTTTGATTTGCCCGAACACACTCTCAATATCGGTTTTACGTTGGCGGTATTGTGCTTGTCCTACTTCACTCTCGAGTCGTTCCCGAGCTTTCCGTTTTTGTTCGTGATAGACCGGGTTCCATTGCGTGGTCCGTCCGTACTGGGAAGTTGTGCAGGCAGAACGGAAGGGACACCCCTCGCATTCGTGGCATGGGTAGTGTTGGGTGACCGAGGTGTATCCCGATTCGGAAGTCTGTTTCGATGTTCCGATACGGACCAGCTTTTTCCCGTTCACACAAATCCAAACGTCTTCTTCCTTGTATGTCCAGTTCCGCTGATGATGTGGATTCTTTTGGATCTTGGGAGTATTCTCTTTCTCGTATGTGTTGCACTTAATCAAGGCAGATAGGTTGTTCTCTTCCAGCTTCACGTAGTTCTCTTCCGACCCATAGGCCGCGTCACCGATCAACCGTTCAGGCTCGACCCCGTACTTCTCTCGAACGGTCTCCAAATGGGGGAGAAGACAACGGGTGTCGCCAAGTCTCTGATAGAGGGAATACCCCAAAATAAATTGCTCGGAAGAACCCACCTGTACGTTATAAGCGGGCTTCAGCTGACCGTTCCGCATGTGATCCTCCTTCAATCGCATGAAGGTGGCATCCACGTCGGTCTTGGAATAGCTATGGCAGTCTCCGCATACATGAAGTTGGTGCTCGTATTTTTCACTGCGGGGCAAGTACCCCTCTTTCATCGTCTTGATGGATTTCTTCAACGCTTTGTGGTCCGGTTCGGCCTCGAGTCGTTCTTCCCACTCCCTCGTTTTCTGCCGAATTTCTTCTGAAGTCCAAGCAGGCGGAGCGTCAGATTCTTCTGTGTTTTCTTTCTCCACGATCCCGTCGATGTGGGCGATGAGCTGATCGACGTTGGCTTGCAGTTTCTCCCGGTACTTCTCGGCGGACTTGCGCCAAACGAACGTGTACCGGTTGGCATTCGCTTCCACTTTTGTTCCATCGACGAAATAGTCTTCCATCTTGACATAGCCATCATCGACAAGCAGGGTGATGATTTCCCGGAACAGATCGTCAATGAGCTCCTTCATCCGTTCCGAGCGAAACCGGTTAATGGAACGAAAATCCGGCTTTTGAAACCCGCTTAACCACATGAGTGGAAGGTGTACCTCCAATTCTCGAGCAATTTCCCGACCGTGGTACATTTTTTGCGTGTAAGCATAAAGAATGATTTTCGTCATCATTTTAGGGGGATAGGCAGAGGCGCCTCCTCCTTTGTAATAAGACAAAAACGTCTCCATGGGGATACGTTCGACCATCTCGTGAACGACATGGGCCATGTTATCCGGTGGAATCAGATCCGCTATATGGCTTGGCAATGTAAGGTTGTCCATGGTATACTTAGTGCTTCATAAAAGAATCGCTCCTTGTTTTTGTGTTGAATGTGGTTGGGGTGACTCCATTCTAACAAAAATGGAGCGATTTTTTTATTTGTTTCCTAAAAACAAGGGGGCTGACCGCAAAACGTGTTAGCGTTTTGGGGCAGCCCCTTTTATGAATAAAAAATTATCTGAATTTACTTGATGTTAAGCGTTTTCAGAATATATGATAATAAAATAATCATTGTAAAAGAAAAGTATATCTTTTATAATGTCTACTATAAAAGGACAAATGTACATATAAGAGAAACAAAAGGGGTGGAAAATGTGGCAAAACCGATTGCAGTAGGCTTATTAGGATTAGGAACAGTGGGGAGCGGTGTAGTTAAAATCATTGAAAATCATCAGGATCAGCTTATCCATCAAGTGGGTTGCCCTGTTGTTGTGAAAAAGATTCTTGTGCGCGATGTATATAAGGAACGTGATGTTCAGGTGAACACTTCATTGCTGACGACCCGTGCTGATGAGGTGATCAACGATCCAGAGATCGATGTGATTATTGAGGTAATGGGAGGAATTGAAGAAACGAGAAGGCATCTTTTGCAAGCATTACAGCAAGGAAAGCACGTAGTGACGGCTAATAAAGATTTAATGGCCTTATATGGTTCGGAATTGCTGGCCACAGCAACAGAAAACGGATGCGATTTATTTTATGAAGCCAGCGTTGCAGGGGGCATTCCCATTTTGCGAAGCCTTGTCGAGGGATTAGCTTCTGACCGCATTACAAAAATGATGGGGATTGTCAACGGAACGACTAATTTTATTTTAACGAAAATGTGCAAATACGGGATGCCTTATGAGCAAGTGCTTGCAGAAGCCCAGGATCTTGGCTATGCGGAAGCCGATCCGTCCGCGGATGTTGAGGGATTGGATGCAGCCAGAAAAATGGCAATTTTGGCCCGTCTTGGTTTTTCTATGAATATCGATTTAGAAGATGTACAAGTAAAAGGCATTACGGATATTACGGAGGAAGATTTAGATTATAGCAAACGTTTAGGTTATACGATGAAATTAATCGGCATTGCCCATCGTGATGGCGATAAAGCCGAAGTCAGCGTGCAGCCGACGCTGCTTCCTGATTCACACCCGCTTGCTTCTGTGAGCGACGAGTACAACGCTGTATATGTATACGGGGAAGCCGTTGGAGAAACGATGTTTTATGGACCCGGAGCAGGCAGCTTGCCAACCGCGACCGCTGTCGTATCGGATTTGGTAGCGGTGATGAAAAATATGCGGCTTGGCGTCAACGGTAGAAGTGCAGTCGCCCCGCAATACGAGAAGCGTCTAAAATCACGTTCAGAAATCTTTTCTAAATATTTTGTACGCATCCATGTGAAGGATGAAGTGGGGGCATTTGCTAAAATTACCGCAATTTTTGCTGAGCAGGGGGTAAGTTTTGAAAAAATTCTTCAGCTTCCGCTTAAAGAAAAAGGGCTGGCCGAGATTGTCATTGTTACTCACAGGGCCTCACAGCAGGCTTACGAAGACATTTTGCAGCGTTTAAGGGATCTTGAAATTGTTCATCAAGTCAAAAGCTCGTACCGCGTAGAAGGGAATGGAAATTGATGATGTGGAAGGGATTATTGCATGAATATCGTCATTTTTTGCCGATTACAGAAAAAACCCCGCTTCTTTCACTAAATGAAGGAAATACTCCGCTTATTCGTTTGGAGCGTTTATCGAGGTTGCTTGAAATCGATCTTTATGTAAAGGTCGAAGGGGCCAATCCAACGGGTTCATTTAAAGACAGGGGAATGGTTATGGCTGTCGCCAAGGCGAAGGAGGAAGGAAGCCATACGATTATATGCGCTTCGACAGGAAACACCTCTGCGGCAGCGGCTGCGTATGCGGCCAGAGCAGGATTGCGCTGCATTGTTGTGATTCCGCACGGGAAAATTGCAATGGGCAAGCTAGCTCAGGCCTCGATTTATGGAGCAGAAATTTTCGCCATTGAGGGCAATTTTGACGAGGCCTTGAAAATGGTGCGCCGGCTTAGTGAAATGGCGCCAATTACCCTTGTTAACTCGGTCAATCCATATCGAATCGAAGGGCAAAAAACAGGGGCCTTTGAAATTTGCGATCAACTGGGAAAGGCACCGGATGTACTAGCGATTCCTGTTGGTAATGCGGGAAATATCACCGCTTACTGGAAAGGGTTTAAAGAATATCATGAAGCGAAAGGCACGGGTCTTCCAGAAATGCGCGGGTTTGAAGCAGAGGGGGCGGCAGCGATTGTCCGCAACCAGGTCATTACTCAACCAGAAACGATTGCAACCGCGATTCGCATCGGCAATCCGGCAAGCTGGAATCAAGCGGTGCAGGCCGCTAGCGAATCGAAAGGGAAAATTGATGAAGTATCCGATCAGGAAATGGTGACGGCTTATAAGCTTCTTGCCAGAGAAGAAGGCATTTTTGCCGAGCCAGCTTCATGCGCATCCCTGGCAGGGGTCATCAAGCAGAGAAATAACAAGGAAATCAGCAGCGGAAGCACAGTCGTTGCCGTGCTTACGGGAAATGGATTAAAAGATCCGGCGATTGCCATCGATGTGGCAGAAATCAAGCCGCTTGTTCTCCCAAATGAGGAGCAGGTCGTATTTGAGCATATTCAAGGGGCTGTTCGCCAATGAAAGAAGGAGAGATGCTAAAGATCGTTGTTCCAGCCAGTACGGCTAATCTAGGACCTGGATTTGATTCTCTTGGTCTTGCCGTTTCTCGTTATTTAGAATTGGAAGTGCATAAAGGCGATGAATGGCGCTTCATTCCTCAAACGGCTGAAGTTCAAACGATCCCTCAAGGAACGGAAAATTTGATTTTTCAAGTGGTAGAACGTCTTGCCAGCCAGTATGGGCGTGCTCTGCCGCCTTGCGTTGTCAAGGTATCCAGCGATATTCCATTTACGCGCGGACTGGGGAGCAGCGCTGCCGCTGTTGTCGCTGGAATTGAATTAGCTAATGAGCTTGCGGACTTATCCTTGACAATGGAGGAAAAAATACGGCTGGCTGCTACTTATGAGGGGCACCCTGACAATGTTGGCGCTTCATTATATGGAGGACTGGTCATTGGCAGTCATCGTAATGAGGAAACGACGATTGTCCATCTTTCTGATATTGATCTCGATTTGGTCGCCGTCATTCCCAGCTATGAATTGGAGACAAAAAAAGCACGCAGCGTTCTGCCGCAATCGTTCACTAGGGCAGAAGCAGTAGAGGCAAGCGCTATAAGCAATGTTTTAGTCGCTGCACTGCTCATGAAAAACTGGGAGCTGGCCGGAAAGATGATGGAATGCGATTTATTTCATCAGCCGTATCGTCAAGAGCTGATTCCAGAATTACCGCTTGTCCTGCCGCTTGCGAAGGAATATGGAGCGTTTGGTGTAGCGTTGAGCGGCGCAGGGCCAACAATCCTTTGTTTTGTTGAGCCTGGAAAGGGAGAACATGTAAGAGAACGATTGGCTCCTCATTTTCGGCATTGCCAGGTTGAAACGTTAACCGTCGAGCCAAAAGGAAGTCAAGTGTATAAAACAACCTTAGAAGCATATGAAATGGATAGGTAAAAGAAGAGAAGGGCGTCCCGCTTAGGACACCCTTCTATTTATGTTTAGAATACTTGCTCTACTTCAACGACTCCTGGCACTTCTTCTAAAAGAGCACGTTCAATTCCGGCTTTTAAAGTGATGGTTGAGCTTGGGCAGCTGCCGCAAGCACCAAGCAAGCGCAATTTAACTACGCCGTCCTCAACGTCGACAAGCTCGCAGTCACCGCCATCGCGAAGAAGGAATGGGCGCAACTTATCTAACACTTCTTGTACTTGTTCTTTAATTTCCAAATCGCTCATTCTTATCGACTCCTTTCCTTAACTTTATTATAATCGGTATAAAGAAAAAAATCTAATAACTTTATTTGTCATAGAGAGGAAAGGTGGCCGCCTATGTCGTTGAAGCAAGTGGAAATATGCGTATATGGGGCAGAGGTCATATGTGCTTCGTGTGTTAATTTGCCCTCTTCAAAAGAAACGTATGAGTGGCTTGAAGCCGCCATTAAACGGAAATATCCGGATCAGCCGTTTCTTATCACATATGTCGATATTTTTAATCCGCCGGATGACGAGGTTAAGAAAGCGTTTGCGGAAAAGGTCATTGAAGAGGATTTATTTTACCCGGTTGTGGTTGTGGAAGGAGAAATTGTGGGAGAAGGAAATCCGAAGCTAAGGGCCATTTATGAAAAAATGGAGCAATACGGTTATCAAGCCGTTGAGCAACTGTAAAAATAAAACACGGCCGTCAAAAGTTTTTCCTATAAACTTGGCGGCCGTGTTTTATTTTTACACAAGTGTTGATGAACCATTATTTTACTAAACATATGGAATGATTGGGCTAGAAATCAAGCCAGTCAATGGGTTTTTATTGGAGCATCCACACACCTGACATTTTTATGCATTCAGGCTTTGCTGACTGGAAGCAGAAGCATGCAGCCTTCGGGAAAAGTAGCTGTGCAAAATCATACCGATGACAATGGCTAGCATGCCGAACCATGAAAGGGCTGAAGGCATGGGAGCCGACAAGAGGAGGATTTCTCCGAACACGGCGAAAAGCACTTCCATTGATTGTGTTGCTTCAACAGCCGCCAGCTTATGCATATCTTTGCGCACCATGTCGGTAGCTTGAAAAAAAAGAATCGTAGCAATAATTCCTGAAAAGATAGCGACGAGCAGTGACTGGATGATTTGTTCCTTGCTTGGTGCGCCTGCTGTCAGCAACCCGTATAGCGATAAGAGCAGCCAAAATGGCAGGCTGGCCAACGTCATTCCAAGCGTTCGCTGATAGCTATCCAAACGGCCGCCGCAAATTTCCATCATTTTACGATTACCAAGCGGATAAGCGAAGGAAGCGACAATGACTGGCGCAACACCGAGCAGAACCGTGCGCCAAGATACATGGTTGGCTTGCTCAAGCTGCATAAGAATAATGCCGAAAAAAATGATCAATGAGATCGCCAGCCCTTTAATAGGAATCTTTCCCCGAACTTTTTTCAATCCTTGTGGCGTTTCGATGGTCTCGAAAAAAAGAGGAGCGAGCAACGACCCGGATATAATCGTAAATTGCCACGTCCCGGCAATCAGCCAGCCTGGAGCATACATGGCAGCAAAGCAAAGCGGGGCGTAAAACAGCCCGAATCCGACCAAGCTCCACACGAACCAAGAGCTAGGCTGCTTTCTCATTTCTTGAAACAAAACCCGCGTGTTTTTTCGTGAAGCGACAATAAGAAAAAGAAACGGTACCATAAAAATAAATCGCAGTGATGCGCTCCACACCCAACTTCCTCCAGATAATTCCATTGATCGATTAAGGATAAAAGTGGAGGCAAAGAAGAAGGCCGCACCAATTCCTAAGAAAATCGGACGCAATGAGCTCACCTCTTACATGTGATTGAATGATCTAAAACATACATGTGGATAAAATAGTTTCCCTCGCTTTCACTATTTGCATCAACCCACTAGATCTGGCGGGGTATATGACTTATTTTAGCAGAGATGGAGGAGAAGGGGTATCGATAAATACAAGCTTGAAGATGGAAAGCCCTTTCTTTTGACCACCCATATGAGATGGTGTCAGAACCGCGTTAGATGAGGAACATCGTATTTGTAAACCTGTGAACGACTCAGCACTTATGAAGTGAGAGACGATTTTCTAAGAGGCATTTCAAGTTTCCATGTAGTACGTACTGGATGGAAGAAAAAATAAAGTCGGGGAAATCCATTGATCGTTTGCTAGATTTATTATTGTTGCATATCTTTTTTCAATCAAAAAGGCGGAAATGACTCCGCCTTTTTTTACATCAAAAAACCGTCCAAGTTTTGATTTTTTATAAGCAAATACTGATTGATCAAAGGGTTTGAAGATATTTTGAGCCGTTTTGCATCAATATCCATTATGATATTTGTACATCCAAAGAACGCCAGATTTTAACAGACGCGGCACTCTGCCGGTTAAAGGACGGTCAGCGACAAGGCCAAATCCATGCTTTTTGCCGAGAGAACCGAGAATGCCTTTTAGCTTAATCGGCGGAAATTCGTTTGGCGGTTCTTCTCCGCGCCAGCGGCTTTGCAGCACTTGAACAATTTGCTCTGCCTGTCCTTCCGCAAGCTGTGCGCTTGGGGAATGAGGAAGGCTCGCACAGTCGCCGACAACATAGACATTTTCATATTCAGGGATATGGTGCTGGTTGGTTAAGACCACGCGGCCTTGCCCGTCTTTCTCCACATTTAACTCACGAACGACCCGGCTTGGCTGGATTCCTGCTGTCCATACAATGGCGTCACAGTGAATAGGCTCATCGTGATTATATAATATGCCTTCTTCAACTTTTGTGATATTGGAATGGCGGACAATGCTGATGCCATGCTCATGAAACCAGCTTTCGACATATTGGCTGAGCCGCTCTGGAAACATAGGTAAAATTCGTTCTCCGCGGTCAAAAAGCATCACGTGAAGATCAGGACGGCTTTCGGCCAGCTCACTTGCCAATTCGACACCGCTTAATCCTGCTCCAACGATACCGACAGTGGACTGCGGAGGTAAATTGCTTAATGTTTGATATGTGACACGGGATTTTTCAATCGACTGGATGCTATGTGTAAACTGTTCCGCCCCAGGGACGTTATGATACTTATCCTCACAGCCTAATCCGATGACTAAATCATCATATGCGACAGTCGTCCCATCATGCAATAAGACCGTACAGGCATCCAAATCAATACGAACAACTTCTCCAAAGCAATATGTGAGGCGAGGGTGTTCTGGAAAAGGTACACGAATATCGTGGTCGCTGACGGTACCAGCAGCCAATGCATAGTATTCCGTTTTTAAACAGTGATACGGAACACGGTCAATCAGCGTAATGTGAACGTTCTCAGGTAAATGGTTTGGGAGAAGGCGAAGCAAAATTCGCATATTTCCATAGCCCCCACCAAGCAGAACGAGGTTTCTCATGCTAGAATTCCCCTTTTGTAGTTGTCTTTTCACGCAAAACGTTGACCAAATGACATTAAAAGTATAGCGAAATTGTGACAAAATCACAATAATTTTTCGAAAAAAATGATAAATATATAAAGGACTTTCTTTATTCAGGATGGCGGAATCAAGAAATAAAGTGTCATAAATTGACGGCGACGATAAAAATCGTTACCATTTAAAGCAGGTAGTGAGGTGACAAGCGTTGATTCAGCCAATTATTGAATTTTGTATAAGCAACTTAGCGAATGGTTCACAAAAAGCGCTGGAAAAATTGGAAAAAGATCCGAACCTAGATATCATTGAATATGGATGCCTAAGCTATTGCGGGAAATGCGGCCAGTCGCTTTTTGCGTTAGTAAACGGCGAAGTAGTAACAGGGGAAACGCCGGAGCATTTGGTAGAAAACATTTATAAATTTCTTGAGGAAAATCCAATGTTTTAGAAAAAAGCGGCTGCAGACAGCCGCTTTTTGAATATCCTTCTTTATATGGTCGCCGCTTGATATGTTAGCATAGAGTTCGTCAGATTTTTGCCATGCGAATGCGTGAAGAAAAGATCCGTCACAAGAAGCTCTGAATCTAAGATTTATTCGTTCAATCTTTATAAATGCATGCATATCGATTTTTGGGAGCCATTGGTGCTAGAAATCGACCACTTGCGCTTATTTTAGCCGTTCATCGCCGTGTTGATGGCTAGAGTTTTCGCCGCTGCGAATTTCCTGCCATCGTTCATGAGCCATAGCAATAATCCCTGTTTCAATGGTTTCCTTCTTTTTCGCAATCACTTTTGAAAAATATAAAATCGCCTGTTTTGTTTCACCTAATCTTCGATGCAGTTCACCTATGAGATAAAGAATACGCACCTCAGACATATGGGTGCCAAGAAAATCGTCGTTGCTATAGGATGCCATGTATTCCTGTAAAGCGAGGCGCATAAAACGCTTTTCTTGTTCAGGAACTTTGTATGTGCGATAAAGCCAAGCAAGACGCATATACAATCCAGCAAGAACAATGTGTTTTTCCTGCTTCAGCGTAGCTGAATAAATCCCGAGCTTATACGTGCTAACCGCTTCTTGAAACGTTCGCTTTCCACTATAATTGTGTCCGCTCCAAAGCTGACAAATATATTGCTGAATCGCTTCAAATGTTTGAGGAGGGAAATAAGCAGAAAAATCTTCTGTCACCGAAAATCCGCAATGAGGACAAACACTCACATAATAAAGCAGCGGATTTAGGTCTTCAGACTGGTAGTATGAACAAAAATCGCTGTCGTGTTTTATTGGCCGAAGAAAGCGGGAGCGAATCTTTTTCGTGGTGTATGGCTGATGACAAACAAGGCAAGAAATCTTTCGATCATATAACTCATTTATTTCCATGATGCTTCCCCCGCGATTGATTTAAGGATAAAGGCCTATTACAAATTCATTATACAGATAAGAGCACAAAAAAAGAAGATGCCAGAGCATCTTCTTTTAAAGGTGTATATGAAAAAACGGGGGATATTTTCATTGTTTCCCAACAATATCGCGTTTATACTTATATGTACAAAATTTTTAGGAGGATGCACAATGGGCAATTTTTCGTTTGCGAAAATGCACGGCTTAGGAAACAGTTATATATATGTCAATTTGTTTGAAGAGACGATCCCAGAAGAGCTTTTGCCAGAGCTAGCGATCAAAGTATCCAATGTTCACACAGGGATTGGATCGGATGGACTGATTTTAATTTGTCCGTCAAACGTCGCTCCTGTGCGCATGAGGATTTTTAATAGTGACGGCTCGGAAGGAAAAAATTGCGGCAACGGCCTTCGCTGTGTAGCGAAATATGCTTATGAGCATCAGTTGGTGAAGGAGCGCTCATTTTTTATTGAAACATTGTCAGGGCTGGTGAAAGCGGAAGTTTCTGTGGAAAATGGCCTTGTGACTAACGTAACTATTGATATGGGTCACCCTCGCCTTAAGCGGAGTGAAATTCCGATGATCGGAGAGGAAGCAGAGCAGGTGGTCGCAGAACCGATTCGGATCGCTGATCAAACATATACGATGACCGCTGTTTCCATGGGGAACCCACATGTCATTTTTTATGTAAATGATATTCACCAGGCTCCTGTGACCTCGCTTGGTCCTATTGTTGAAAAAGACAAACGGTTTCCAGAGGGGGTTAATGTGGAATTTGTAGAAGTGGTCAGTGATCATGAACTGCACTTTCGTGTATGGGAGCGCGGTTCAGGAGTCACACAGGCATGCGGAACAGGGGCATGTGCAGCGGTGGTAGCCTCCGTACTGAATGGTTGGACGGCCCGTAATCGTGAAACAGTTGTTCATCTGTTAGGTGGCGATTTATTTATTACCTGGACAGAGGAAGGAAATGTGCTGATGACAGGGCCTGCCGAAACGATTTGTACAGGTGTGTATGAGTACTAAGACCAAGTGTTGATCTCAATCGGTAAATGGATCTTTGGCCCAAATGATCGTTAGTTGTCTAAAGAAAGCTAAAGCTGTAGCAAAATGGAGGCTGACGATTTGAATCGTTTGAACAAGTGATAGGAAAACAGATATACTAATGAAAAAGGAGGGAATGATATGAGCGATGTCATTCAGTTGACGGAAGCAGCGGCGTTTCAAATTAAAGATATGATGAAAGAGCATGGAGAAGAGAACGCTTATCTCCGCGTAGGAGTAAAGGGCGGCGGCTGCAGCGGATTATCATATGGCATGGGGTTTGAACATGACCGCCATGAAGATGATCATGAGCTGGAGCAGCATGGTATTAAAATATTGATTGATAAAGAAAGCGCGCCAATTTTAAAAGGCACGATTATCGATTACAAACAGTCGTTAATGGGTGGAGGTTTTACAATCAACAACCCGAACGCGATCGCCACATGTGGCTGCGGATCGTCGTTCCGTACGGCGGCAAACGCTGGAACACCGGAGGAGTGCTAAGGCTATTTAGCGACGAACTTCTTTATAAAAAGGGCGTCCTTATGTTAAGGGCGCTCTTTTGTGCTATTTGCCATAAACATTGTGCTCCATATTGTGAAGAAAATAAAACACGGCAGGGAGGTCTAGGAATCGACCGCCCTGCCGCAGATGGTTTAGAACATAGAAGAAGAATGCATTGGCTGTACTTTGGCTTTTGGATCAATATAGGCTTTCGCGTTATTGACTGCCGTTGGCGCTTCACCGAAGCCGCAGGCAATTAATTTTACTTTTCCTTCATATGTGCAAATATCGCCAGCTGCATAAATGCCTGGAATATTTGTTTCCATTTTGGAGTTTACTTTAATGGAGTTTTTTTCAATTTCAAGTCCCCATTCTTTAATCGGTCCAAGGGATGATACGAATCCATAGTTGACCACTACGGCATCCACATCAATCGTTTCTTTTGAGCCGTCTTTTGCATTTTCGAGAATCACTTGGCGAATGCCCCCATCGTCACCGACTAAATCAACGGGCACAAATGGTGTTTTGACAACAACTTTGGAATTCATTAAATTCTCTACACTATGCTCATGAGCCCGGAATTTATCGCGGCGATGGACAATGGTCACTTTTTCAGCAATTGGCTCAAGCATAAGCGCCCAATCGACAGCCGAGTCGCCGCCGCCGCAAACAAGCACTTTTTGTCCCGCAAATTTATTTAAATCATCAATAAAGTAATGCAGGTTTTTCCCTTCATATTGAGCGGCATCTGCTAACTCAAGGCGTCGTGGCTGGAAGGCGCCGTTTCCAGCTGTAATGATGACAGCTTTCGAATAATGGATTTCTTTGTTTGTTGTCAGTTTGAAAATACCATCATCCTGCTTTTCCAGTTTTTCAACGGATTGTTCTAAGCAAACGGTCGGATTAAATTTCGCCATTTGCTCCTTTAAATTATCAATCAGTTCTTGTGCGCGAATTTTAGGAAACCCAGCGACGTCGTATATGTATTTTTCTGGATAAAGAGCAGATAACTGTCCTCCCAATTGTGGAAGGCTTTCAATAATTTTTACGCTTGCTTGGCGCATTCCTCCATAAAACGCTGTAAACAGCCCGGTTGGTCCGCCGCCAATAATCGTAATATCATATACCTTCTGGTCTTCCTTCATGACCCCTTCTCCCCCTACTCAATGAAAAATGCAGACACTTACATCATAACATATTCATTACTTTTATAAAAAAGAAAAAAACCACTTGAAAACGATACGAAAAAAGACTAATATGTTTTTGGATGGATTGTTAAGATTTTTTGACAATTATTCGACATTTTTTTGTCCCTTATCGTGAATTTATTCACAAACTTTTTTCAATAAAATGCAGCATGAAAGCGCACGCTAGTGGTAAATGCTGCAAATAAAAAATAAAAAGGTGGAAGTGATTGAGTTGAAAAAGCCAAATGTTGTAATTTTAGGGGCAGGCTATGGCGGTTTGATGACCGCGGTGCGCTTGCAAAAGTTTGTTGGAGTGAATGAAGCGAACATTACTCTTGTCAACAAAAACAATTATCACTACGAAACTACGTGGTTGCATGAGGCCTCAGCTGGAACGCTGCATCATGATCGCGTGCGCTATCCAATCGCTGATGTGATTGATCGCAGCAAAGTGCAATTTGTGCAAGATACGGTTGTTAAAGTAGTTCCGCAAGAGAAGCGAGTGATTTTACAAAACGGCGAATTAACTTACGATTATTTAGTCATTGCGCTCGGTTTCGAATCTGAAACATTTGGCATTAAAGGGCTAAAAGAGTACGCATTTTCTATTGCTAACGTGAATGCCGCCCGCCAAATTCGCGAGCATATCGAATATCAATTTGCGACCTATCATACAGAAGAAGAAAAGCGCAATGAGCGTTTAACGATTGTTGTTGGCGGTGCTGGATTTACGGGTATCGAATTTCTTGGCGAGCTGGCAAACCGCATTCCAGAGCTTTGCCGTGAATATGATGTGGATCCGAAAAAAGTGCGCATCATTTGCGTTGAGGCTGCTCCGACAGCTCTTCCTGGCTTTGATCCAGAGCTTGTGGAATATGCGGTTAGCTTGTTGGAGCGCAAAGGAGTAGAGTTTAAAATCGGAACAGCCATTAAAGAATGTACACCAGAGGGCATTGTGGTTGCGAAAGGTGACGAAGTTGAAGAAATCAAAGCAGGCACAGTCGTTTGGGCCGCGGGTGTGCGTGGAAGCTATGTCATTGATGAATCTGGCTTTGAAGCAATGCGGGGCCGTGTAAAAGTGGATCCGTTCTTGCGCGCTCCTGGTTATGATAACGTATTCATTGTCGGCGACTGTTCACTAATGATTAATGAAGAAACGAATCGCCCATATCCGCCTACAGCACAAATTGCGATGCAGCAAGGCGAGTTATGCGCGAAAAACCTTGCCGTTTTAATTCGCGAACAGGGCGAACTGCAGCCATTTAAGCCAGATATTAAAGGAACGGTATGTTCGCTTGGGCATGACGACGCTATTGGCGTTGTGTTTGGTAAAAAGATGTGGGGGGCAAAAGCAAGCTTTATGAAAAAAATGGTTGACAATCGTGCCCTCTACTTGATTGGCGGTCCATCTCTCGTTATGAAAAAAGGAAAATTTAAGTTCTTCTAATAAAGAAATTGTATGGGCAAACAAGCTTTTGTTTGCCCTTTTTTAAAATTGAAGGAAAAAGAGGTTGGAGCTATATGAAAAAGAAGCGTGGGCATGTGTGGCTGGCGGCGGCAGGGATCGTACTAAATGATGCGGGGGATTGGCTTGTTGTCAAGAAGAAGTATGGCGGATTGCAAGGACAATGGTCATTGCCGGCAGGATTCGTGCAGCGTGGAGAAACAGCAGATGAAGCGGTGATCCGGGAAGTGGAGGAAGAAACAGGAATCCAAGCCGAAGTGATCGGATTGATTGGATTGCGCACAGGAGTCATAGATGATGAAATCAGCGACAATATGATGATTTTTTTGTTGAAGGCTTTATCCAAAAAATGGTCATCCAACAAGATGAACCATGGACAGCGGCGTTTTTATCGAAAGAGTCTCTTTTGAGTGATTCAAGTGCGTCGACTTTGCTGCAGCATCTGCTGAAAGCATGGCCTTTATCCTATTTCCATTTTCATAACGGATTGGATCCGGGTGAACCATTTGGATATACAAAATACCACGTTTATTTCAAAAATTCAAAAAATTAAGAAAAACAGAGGAAATGAAAGGATTTTGCCAATGTATCCGTTTACATCGGGGGAAATCGTCCGAAATGCTCCTTTTCTTTTTGTATAGATCTTTGATATATTATCAGAAAATTAAGAAAAGGGAAGAGGGATGACATAATGAAAAAGACAGAATCAACGGTATGCCCATATTGTGAAGGAAATGGTTACGTTCAATTGTTGTTAGGCGGTTCAGAAACATGCTATTGCTGCTCCGGAAAAGGAACCGATAGCAAAAATCATAAATAAATGATAACTGAGGGGCAAGTTTATATGCTTGCCTCTATCATTTTGCTACGCAAAAGCGCTTATATGAATGCTTTCATTGACTCCCATTCTACGTTTCAGTACACTTAAGAAGGATGTACTGGAGGTGATGGGGATGGAAATGAGCGTACCCGTTTTATTAATATCCATGTTATTGTTTTTTGTGTTATTTTTTGGGATTGGCTTTTTATTGAATATGATTTTAAGAATGTCATGGATTATGGCTATTTTAAGCCCGATTGTCTTTATTTTTATTATTGATGATGTGAGATGGACAGAATATTTTACTCATCCAGGCGCTTCGTTTACTGCGCTCAAACACAAAATATTATCGCTGGCGCCTGCTGATGTTATGATCCTTAGCAGCGGGCTTGTCGGCGCTATTTTTGCCGGAATTGCGATTCGGGCGCTGCGTGCTAAAGGATATCAAATGTTTTAAGACTTTCGCTGAATAAGCGAGAGTCTTTTTTATTTTCTCATTCTTCCCGGTGAATATTTCGTTTTCCCTGTGGAAATAAATAGAACCATGGGAGGAGTGAGGAAATGAATATGATTAGAAGAATGAGTATGACGCTTTTATTTATCGGCGCGTTTTTTACTACCTTTCAATCTGTTTCTGGAGTAGAAGCGAAGACAATTGTTCACTCACTTTATAATTCATCTGTTTCATTTTTTCAACGCAGTTATTCTTTTTTTGATAACTTCGAGATAGACAACCATGCATTAGCAAATGAGCAATGGACTCGATATGAAGAGCGGGTGCAGCCGCAAATTTCATCCGAACAAACGATGAATCACTCGCTAAACTTAGAGGAAGCGATCGATTGGTCGCAATACCCTTCCACTACTGTTGTTGCGACTGGCTATACAGCAGGCGTGGAATCGACAGGGAAATCGCCGAACCATCCGGAATACGGCATTACTTATTCAGGAGTACGAGTCAAACGAGATCTCTTTTCAACGATTGCTGCTGATTTAAATGTGTTTCCTATTGGAACGATTTTGTTTATTCCGGGATATGGATATGGGGTAGTGGCAGATAAAGGAGCGGCTATTAAAGGGCACCGCATTGATTTATACTACCATACAGTAGATGATGTGTACAAACATTGGGGCAAGAAGACGGTGAAAGTTTATATTGTGAAAAAAGGAAATGGGACATTATCCGAGCAAGAGCTAACTAAATTAAATGAGGATGAAGCCATGCAAGTGTTTCGGCAACAATATTTAAAATCGGAAAGCTAATGAAAATAGAGAAGGGCTGTTCATGACAGCCCTTCAGATTGTTTTAAATGCTTCCATCCTGCGTCTTTACTCGGCCATGTTTCTTGTCTGCCAAGAGGCTTCAAGCCAGTCTGATTTGAGGCCATCATCAATGAAGAATGTTAAAATGGTTGTAGACAAAGTCAACAGTGACTTTGTCTTTTTTCGTGAAGTAAAGGATCGATATGATCATATTCTGGAAATATGTCAGGGTGAAGCAAAGAAGCAAGCTTTTTTAATCCGAGCAGTAGTCTTGGTGAAGGACGGCAAAATAAAGATTCTTCGAGGACGGAAATGCGCCCTGCTTTTACTGCTTGGATTTCGCTCCATCCGGGACGCTTGTTGACGATGGCTGGATCGATTTTTTCCGTTCTCACTCCAACCCAAACAAGGCAAATATGTTCCGGGTTTCGTTTTTTTACTTCATTCCAGTCTGTTTGGATATTGGCTGCCTCGATATCAGCAAAAACATTCGTTCCTCCCGCTAGGGCGCTTATTTCAGTAAGCCAATTTGTTCCTCCAGGAGTGAATACAGGTTTTGGCCACCATTCCCAGTAGAGAGAGGTCGGCGCCTCGATATTTTTAGCTAGTTGCTTATAGTGATGGATAAATGCTTGGTAACGAGTGACGATTTTTTGTGCTTGTTCTTTTTTGTGCATTGCTTCGCCTAATAAAAGCAAATCGGAAGCAATATCATCCAACGAATTTGTCTGGAAGACGATATAAGGAATACGCCGTTTTTGCAGCTCAGCAATATTTCTCTCCATTCCTGGCACGCTTAAGGAAGCAAGCACAAGATCTGGATTCATCCTTTCTACTGCATCCATATCGATCTTTAGATCAGGCCCCACTTTAGGGAGTGAATGTACCGCTCTTGGCCAATCCGAATAATCGTCTACGGCGATTAAATTCTCTAAGCCTCCTAGGTAAGCGAGCAGTTCTGTATTGCTTGGGCATATGGAAATGATTCTCATGACTATCACCTCTTTTTTATTCCATAATGGTGTATTCTTCTTCTGCTGTGCGGTTTCCTTGTGATATGCTGAAAAAGGGGAGGGAGAAGCGTGTATCCGCTTGCGTATTATGAGTTTTTTGTGAAATTTAACGAGGGAGATTTTTATACGTGCCATGATTTATTGGAAGAAATTTGGATGGAGGATAAAAGCAATTTTTTCATTAAAGGATTGCTGCAAATGACGGTAGCTTTATATCATTATAGCTATGGCAATGTGAAAGGAACACGGATGATGATGGAAGCTGCCCAAAACTATTTGCAGCCTTATCGGCCCATCCATTGGGGGCTGGATGTAGAAGCGGTATACAGCTTTATTGAACGCTGTCTTGACTTGATTCCAGCAGATATTGAGCGAGTGGATTTTTCTCAGATTCATCGTCTGCCTTCTCTTCCTGAGCTTGTATTAGTGTTACAAGATTAGCTGGCTAGCGAAATGGGATGATGCATTGTATGATGATAGAGGAAAAATCAGACAAAGGAGGATTCATATCATGTTTAAAGTGGTTCAGGAGTCTCTAAATGAAACAAAGCATGAGGCTTGTATTGTTGGGATATTTGAGCGGCAGAGCGCATGGGGTGGTGTGCTGGCTGCTTGGGATGAACAGTTAAATGGACAACTTACAGCATTGTTGAAAGAAGGAGATCTTTCTCCAAAGCGAAAGCAAATTGCTAAAATACATACGCTAGGGCAATTGAATATCAAGCGCCTTTATTTTGTAGGATTAGGCAAGGAATCAGACCTGACATTTAATGGATTACGAGAAGCGATTGGCCGGCTGTTTAAAATGTTAAAAGGAGAAAAGCTCACAGAAGCAGCAGTGGCTCTCGATACGTTTATTACCGAAAATCTTGATGCTAGCGAGGCAGCTCACGCTTTTGCTGAGGCGTTTGCGCTGGCGACATATCAATTTGTCGGATATAAACAAAAATCAAATGAACCAGAAAAGAAACTGGAAGAGATGACTGTCTATACAGCGGCGGACCCTAAAGAAGTGGAAGCGAGCCTTTTGGTCGGTTCTGTTTATGGAAGGGCTACCAATTCAGCTCGGACGCTGGTGAATACACCAAGTAATTTATTAACAGCGACAGATTTGGCCGATTATGCAGTAGAATTGGCGCAAAAATATAAGTTTGAATACGAGGTGCTGGAAAAAGCGGAAATGGAAAAGCTCGGAATGGGAGCGCTGTTGGCTGTTAATAAAGGGTCGTCGGAACCGCCGAAAATGATTGTGTTGAAGTACCAAGGGAAGGAAGCGCGGGAGAATGTCATCGCGCTTGTCGGAAAAGGAGTAACCTTTGATACAGGCGGCTATTCCATTAAAACGAAGGATGGAATTGTCGGTATGAAGACCGATATGGCCGGTGCAGCCGCTGTCCTTGGTGCGATGGAAATTATCGGTGAACTCCGGCCGGAGCAAAATGTGATCGCCGTCATTCCAGCTACCGATAATTTAATTAGCGCTGATGCGTTTAGACCGGACGATGTGATTACATCCATGAGCGGTAAAACGATTGAAATTAAGAATACTGATGCAGAAGGGCGCTTGATTTTAGCGGATGCCATTACTTATGCCAAGCATCATGGTGCGAACTACATTATCGATGTAGCTACCTTAACAGGGGGTGTCATTATTGCGCTTGGTGTCCATACTACAGGAGCGATGACGAATCATGAGGAAATGTTTGAGCAGCTTTTAGAGGCATCAGCGGAAACCGGTGAATATATTTGGCGCCTGCCAATTACAGAAAAAGATAAGGAACGTGTACGCAATAGCCCGATCGCTGATCTCAATAACTCTCCAGGACGCGAAGGACACGCGATTATGGGCGGCGCCTTTCTCGCTGAATTTGCCGAGAACACTCCTTGGGTACATTTAGATATTGCCGGTACCTCCGTTACATCGAAAGACCATGATTTAGGGCCGGCCGGTGCAACCGGTGTGATGGTGCGAACTCTTGCTACTTTCGTCGAGCGTTTCCAGTAAGGAGAAGAAGCCGTTTATCAGCGGCTTCTTCAGACTGTTGAGAACCTTTTTATCCTGCATCGTTTGCCGCACTCG
This sequence comes from Anoxybacillus sp. B2M1, assembly GCF_001634265.1. NCBI lineage: Bacteria > Bacillati > Bacillota > Bacilli > Caryophanales > Anoxybacillaceae > Anoxybacillus > Anoxybacillus sp. B2M1. The sequence goes on from NZ_CP015435.1 coordinate 3,214,962, forward strand.
GCTGTGTTCCGTGTCTCAGATCGGCGAAGGAAAAAATCAAAATGATTAAATGAGACAAAGTTTTTTGTTAAGCTTGCTGCTGCTACGCTGAACCACTCCCACCTCCATTTCATTTAGAGGTGGGAGGCTTTTTAGTAGATATGTTAACTCTAAGACGAATACGAGCGAATCGTTCATCCAAATGTAAAGATAATGTAAATTTAGTGTTAATTTTTTTTTAAATTGTTGTAAATTCGACGGTTATTGATAAAATAAGACAGGGTGGCTCAACATTAGTTACATAAAATGGGGGTTTTTTTATGGTTTTTGCACCAAAAAAAGATGTCTTTTTTGATTTATTGTTTACAATTTCAGAGAATGTAAAAGAGGCAGCACAGTATTTTGTTGAGTACAAAATCAATAACATTAGTGATCTCAAAGAGTTTGCACGTGTCATGAAAGAGTATGAAAAGAAAGGCGATTCGTTTATTCATGAGCTTGTCGTTGCTTTAAATAAGACATTTATTACGCCGATTGAACGGGAAGATATTCACCAATTAGCGATGAAAATGGATGATGTATTAGATGGATTTGAGCAATGCTCCGCTCGTTTTGAAATGTTTTCGTTTACCGATATTGATGACCATATGGCGAAATTTTTTGAAAATATTTATCAAAGTACCATTGAAATCGCTAAAGCGTTGAAACTGTTAGCAAGCAAAAAACTGCTTGATATGCGGGTACATGCCATAAAAATCAAAGATTATGAAACAAAATGTGATGAAATTTTAAGAGCCTCTATTAAAAACTTATTTGTGACACAAAAAGATCCAATTAAATTGATCCAATATAAAGAATTGTATGAAATGTTAGAAGAGATCGCTGACAGCTGTGAGGATGTTGCCAATACCATTGAAACCATCATTATGCGCAACGCGTAAAAGGAGATTGCTCTTTTATGGATACGGTGTTCATACTTACAGCTTTAGTTGTCATCTTTGCGTTAGCTTTTGACTTTATTAATGGCTTTCACGACACAGCGAATGCGATTGCAACATCAGTTTCGACAAGAGCACTGACGCCGCGTCAAGCGATTATTTTAGCAGCGACGATGAACCTAATCGGTGCTTTAACTTTTACAGGGGTTGCTAAAACGATTACGAAAGATATTGTTGACCCGTTTGCTTTAGAGAATGGTTCCATTGTTATTTTAGCAGCGCTGACAGCAGCGATTGCTTGGAACTTAATTACATGGTATTACGGAATTCCAAGCAGCTCTTCTCATGCGATTATTGGGGCTGTTGCCGGAGCTGCTATCTCAGCAGCCGGTTTTGACGTTTTGAACTACGAAGGATTTTTGAAAATTTTACAATCCCTTATCCTTTCTCCTTTTCTTGCATTTGGCGTAGGATTTATTATGATGAATTTATTCCGAATAACGTTTAAAAATGCCAACCTCTCCAAAACGACCAAGGGATTTCGCATGTTTCAAGTGTTGACGGCAGCGATGCAGGCTTATACACATGGGACGAATGATGCGCAAAAAGCGATGGGGATTATGACGATGGCATTAATTGCTGGAAATTATCATCACTCCACTGACATTCCAGAGTGGGTGCGTCTATCAGCAGCCATTGCCATGGGGCTTGGAACCTCCGTTGGCGGCTGGAAAATCATTAAAACCGTTGGCGGAAAGATTATGAAAATTCGTCCTGTCAACGGGGCGGCAGCTGACCTTTCTTCTGCTCTTATTATTTTTGCGGCAACGACATTTAAATTGCCGGTGAGTACGACTCACGTCATTTCTTCTGCTGTTATGGGGGTTGGTGCGGCACAGCGTGTGAAAGGTGTAAAATGGGGAGTCGCACAGCGCATTGTGCTCACATGGATTATCACTCTACCTGTTTCAGCGCTGATTTCTGGATTTGTTTATCAATTATTTAAATTATTCTTATAAGAAAAACCGGGCGTAAAATCAACGCCCGGTTTTTTCAATTATGCTGCATGTCGATTGGTTGCGAACGACTTGCGAAGAGAGGCATAAATTCGAGGCGATATTACGCCGGCGACGATGGATAATATAATATCCTTTGGCAGAGGTACGAGCATCCAGGCCCATGCCATGCTATAAGAGAATCCTTCTGGAGCTTGTCCCCAATATTTATACGCTAAAAACATCCAATTTGTACCGATTACATAATTGATGATCATTCCGATGAGTGCAGCGACAACAAAACGAACGACAGAAGGAGACGGGTTGCCTTTTTCGACGATCCAACCAGTGATATATGCTGCTAAAATATAGGAGAGAATAAAGCCGAATGTCGGACGGACAATCATGCTGAATCCACCAGAAAATTGGGCGAATACAGGTGCGCCGACTAAGCCGATGAGCATATATACAATCATGGCAAAGGCGCCGAGGCGCCGTCCTAAAACAGCACCGGCAAACACACAAAAAAACGTTTGCAATGTAATCGGTACTCCGCCAATGACTAAAAATGGTGCCCAAGAAGTAATATTGGCTCCAATGGCCATTAAGGCTGCGAACATGGCGATTAATGTCATATCAAGTGCACGGAATGACGGTTTTGATGTCATATGTGAACCTCCTTGTTTATTTGGTTAACAAAATCGTATCGAACAATTGCTTGACTGTCAATTAATTTTTTGAATAATGCGGTCGTTTTTAGAAAATATATAAATACAAATGAAAAATGGAACAAATAGTATCTGTACAATCTACCGGTTAGAGACAAATCGGTGGCTTGCCTCACCCACGTGAAAGCGTGCCGCCGCAATGAGATCATGGTTTGCTTACTTTTGTATAGATGCTGATTCAGTACCATTACCATGGGTTACTATAAATGCTCCAATAGCGAGAATATGGGGGGATTGATGGTGAAACCGGAGAAAGATAGAAGCCATATTGAGAGGGCAAGCCAACAAGGTGCTCGTGAGGATCTCATCCATGTAAGTTCAGATGATGAAGGAAGCGATTATGATTTACGGGATGCACAAGAGGTTGGACGAAAGCAACTCGATCATGAATAAAACATCAGACTGTTGACAAATGCTTTCATGTTGCATCACTTGTTTTGCTCGTCCGCTTATGAACGTCTTGATTCGATTCTTAGCTTTGTTCCTTATCCGACAAGTGTTTTCAAGACAATCTGAGGGAAATGAATGGATGCTTAAAGTGATGGTCAAAGCAAAAATGGACTTTATTTACAATCTGAGATGTTTGGCTTCTCAAATATCTCAAAAACTAAAATACGTTCCAACGCAGTCCGATGGTTAGTTGGCAGCAACGGGGCATGCTAGACGAACCTCTCCCCTTCTTAACCGAGTGTAGGTGGAAAGGCTCACTATACGTCATGAGCATGAAACAGAAAAGAGCGAGTCATTAGCATGAACTCGCTCTTTTTTACTACATTAGATAGCGCAAAAATAAATACAAATGTGATAGAAGCAAAGCGATCAGCGTTAAAGGAGCACCGATTTTCAAAAAATCCATATAGCTGAATCCATGTCCTTCTCGTGAAGCGATGCCAGCGACAATAACATTAGCCGAGGCACCGATGAGAGTGCCGTTTCCTCCTAAGCAGGCTCCGAGCGCTAACGCCCACCATAAAACATCAATTTGCGGAGCATCAGGCGACAATCCCATTCCTGTTGCCATATCTTTAATCAGCGGAATCATCGTGGCGACAAACGGGATATTATCAATAGTTGCTGAGGCGATTCCTGAAACCCAAAGAATAAAATAGGCAGCGACTGAAATATTGCCTCCTGTCACATCCAATGCTTTTTCAGCGAGACTTTTAATCAAACCGATATCGACAAGCCCTCCTACTAATGTAAACAACCCAGCAAAGAAGAAGATCGTCACCCATTCTACTGAAGAAAAGATATCTTCCATCTCATGCTCTTGCACTCCAATCACCATGAGAATCGTCGCGCCAGTCATTGCAATCACCGCTGCATCGACATGGATAGAAGAGTGGAGAATAAACCCCAAAATCGTTAGCACTAAGACGGTGACAGACTTTTTTAACAAGACGCTATCTTTAATGTAATCGCTCTCATTCAGTTCCATTAATTGCTCAATTAATTTTTGATCGGATTTTAACTGGCGTCGATAAATCAAAAATAAGATAGCCACCGTTACAAGCATAATAATGACGATGATGGGAGCCAAATTCGTTAAAAAATCGTTAAAATCTAGATGCTTATTTGCTGAGCCAATCATAATGTTGGGGGGATCGCCGATCAGAGTAGCGGTACCGCCGATATTTGAGGAAAGCACCTCAGAGATTAAATAAGGAACTGGGTTCACGCGAAGGATACGCGTAATTGAGAACGTCACCGGGACGATAAGCAAGACGGTTGTGACATTATCAAGAAAAGCTGATAATACAGCTGTCAGCAAAGATAACATCACTAAAATGCGGCCGGGATTACCTTTAGCGGCTTTAGCGGCCTTAATGGCTACATACTGAAAAAAGCCGGATTTGCTGGTAATGTTCACAAGAATCATCATTCCGATTAATAATGTAATGGTTTCCCACTCAATGTGATGAGTAAAGGCTTTATGCAAATCAACAATTCCAAAAATCACCATGAGTGCGGCTCCAAGAAGGGCAATCACCGCGCGATTGATTTTTTCTGAAATAATAATGGCATAGGTGACTAAAAAAATAGCGATTGCTGCATAATATTGCACATTTGAAACTTCTGCTGCTACTGTGTCATGCAATGGTTTTCACCTCTTTATTGAATAGTTTGTCCACAGGAAGGGCAAAGCAAAGGGGATGAGTTCTCAATGTCTCTTGTGTAAAACATAAACTGGCAATTCGAGCATTGCACTTCCGTCAAGCGATCAATAAATAGCTTATGCGATGGGCGCTGCGGAATGGAGGTATCAACCATCTCTACATGAATCGCTTCGCGCGAATCGTCTTCCGCCACGACAAGTCCTTCGGCTTCCTCTTTTGTTCGCCAGCCCTGGTCGATCAAATGCTGCTGCAGCTGGCTATGAGACGAATGCTGAAGCATTTCCTCAGCCAATTTCATATATTGCTCATTTGTCAACGAAACAAATGGCACACCCGTTTTTTTCTTTTCCCAATATGCTTTCAATTGTTCCTCCGTAAAAATCAAAGTCACGATTTTATGAATGACGACATTTTTCAACGATGGTTCCCCTTTCTTTGACGGTATATTCCCCAATGTTTATTATAGCTTTTTCTTTATAGGGACTCAAAAAATTTTTAGAGGCGTACGTTCGCCCTTTTTTGTTTATTTTCTGAAAAAATAAGTAAAAGAATGGAATCTCATGATATAATAAAAGTACGATCATCGTCCGAGTGATGAATCATGGCGAACGAGTGTGGAGAAAGGAGGGACAATCATGCAGGCGAAGGACCATCAATATTTGTTTCTTGATTTTGAATTCACGATGCCTGAAAACAAGACAAAGCCGCGCGGTTTTTTTCCAGAAATCATTGAAGCCGGCCTTGTATCGGTCATCAATGGCCAAGTCTATGACCAATTTTCTTCCTATGTCAAGCCAGTTCATTTTCCCACTTTGACGGAGCGATGTAAGTCATTTTTGAATATTACGCAGGAACAAGTGGATCAAGGAATTTCTTTTGAAGAGCTCGTACATTGGTTGCAAGAATATGACCGCTTATGCCCGAATACCGTTGTTACTTGGGGAAACATGGATATGAAGGTGCTAAGGCATAATTGTTTGCAAGCCAATCTCTCTTTTCCGTTTACCGGTGAACACCGTGATTTAGCGATGGAATATAAAATGTTTTTTGGAGAACGCAATCAAACTGGGCTGCGCAAAGCGGTTCAAGAGTATGGAAAAGAAGGAGTCGGAAAGGCGCACTGTGCGCTAGATGATGCGTTTACTACCTATAATATTTTTAATTTAGTAGAGAAGGATAAAAAATATTTAGCGAAGCCAGAGCAGCCAACGATTGGCGAGCGCGTAGATTTTAGCCAGCTGCTAAAAAAATTTGCGTTATAATAGGCCAAGTCACCATGTGCAGTGGTTTGGCTTGTTTGTTTTTGTTATAATCAATCTTGCCAAGATTTTATCGAATGAGAGGCTGACGAAACGATGATTCCATATATCCTTAACTTATTTTTATATTTTCCGGAAGACAAGCGTGAATACATTCCAGCGGCTATTACGTGTACTTTATTTTTAATCGCTGCTCTTTTAACGATGCGGCTTATTATTAAAATTTCAAAATATCAGGAAGAAAAAGCGAAGCAATTTGAAGAGCAGCTCAGAAGAGAAAACATTATTCAAGATGACAAATAATCGTTTAAATTCCCTTTCGTCTGGAAATACTGCATGAAAAAAGAGGCGGGAGGGATTTTGTGTTTAAAAGATTATATGTGTTATTGGCTCTACTTGTGCTTGCCAGCGGCTGCAAGCAGTCTGCACCAACAAAGCTCCATGTCAAAATGGTGAATCGTGCAGGCGAAGTATTGGGGACGGCGAAGCTATCCGAGCAGCCGAGAGGGGTCAAAATTTCATTAGATTTGGAGGGGCTTCCTCCGGGGACGCATGCAATTCATATTCATGAAAAAGCCAGCTGCAAAAAAACAGACTTTCAGTCAGCTGGCAGCCATTATAATCCTGATGAGAAAAAGCACGGTTTACTTCATCCAGAAGGAGCGCATGCCGGTGATTTGCCCAACATTATTGTGAAAGAGGACGGAACTGTAAAAACGGAATTGATGGCCCCGCAGGTGACACTAAAGGAAGGTAAGGAGACATTACTAACCAAAGCAGGCACCGCTCTAGTGATTCATGCAGGCCAAGATGATGGAATGACTCAGCCGGCGGGAGATGCGGGAGATCGAATTGCCTGTGGCGAGATCAAACGATAAAGAATAGAGGATTTCTTTGCAAGTTTTTTCATTTTTATAGAGATAAAGTGTTGGGTTTAATCTTTTTATATCGATTCATATCAAGCAATTGGTCGGGAAGCAACATGAAGAGGCTTGGATGATGTGTTTAGGCGATAAGAATGAATAGTAGACTCGCTTCTATTCGAGAGAGCAGATATTTTTGATTTCGCTATATATGAAAAGGGAATGGCGCTTCCATTCCCTTTTCATATTTTTCGCATTTTAACACCATCCATCGAGAAGTCTCCCACCTCTAAGCGAAGTGGAGGTGGGGAGGTTTATCGAATCGTCAATAAAATCTTTCCGACGCTACCTCTGCTTTCGAGCTAATGGTGCGCTTCGATCGCTTCTTTCCGCATAAATGGTTTTCCGATTTTCATTTTTAGCTGTCCAGTTGCTAAAAGCTAGGGGAAATGTCTGGCTTCTGTATATCCGTATACTTCATGACCTCCGGCGGACCAAACTCTGTTATGACCATCGTTTTCATCTATATCCCATCCTTTCAATCCAAGCTATTGCTCGTCAAGGTTTTTGAGTTTCAAAGCAGAAAAATAGGCTTACAGTCCCTCGAAAGCGTCCCGAAGTCGTTCGAAGGCATTTTCAAGCGTTTGTTTTGTGCAGGCGATGTTAAGACGGATAAATCCACGTCCTTCATCACCGAATTTGCTGCCCATTTCTACAGCAATTCTCCCTTTATGGAGAAGCCGTTGCTTAAGCTCCGTTTCTGTTATTCCAAGGCCGCGACAATCGATCCAGATAAGGTATGTTGCTTCTGGACGAACGGCTTGTACGCCTGAGAAAGAATTGTGAATAAACGTGCATGTACGGTCTATATTGGTTTTTAAATATTCCAATAGTGCATCAAGCCACGGACCTCCATAACGGTAGGCGGCTTCCGCTCCAACAGTGGCGAATGTGTTAAGTGTAAAAAAGCCGTGCCGCTGCTGAACTTGATCGAATTGTTTTTTTAAACCGCGATTTGGAATAATCACACTCGCTGATTGCAAGCCAGCCAAATTGAATGTTTTCGTCGGTGCCAAGCATGTCACGCTTATGCTGGCGAAGGCTTCGTTTATGGAAGCGAACGGAGTGTGACGAAATGGCGAAAATGTTAAATCCGCATGAATTTCATCGGATACAACGATCACGTTATTTTCTAAGCAGAGAGATCCTAGAGTCTCCAATTCTTTTCTGGTCCATACTCGTCCCCCAGGATTATGAGGGCTGCATAAAAGCAGCATTTTGGCCCCTTTTAACTTTTCCTTAATATCGTCCCAGTTGATTTGATATCCACCCTCAGTCAGAAGAAGGGGACTTTTGACCAGTTTTCGCCCATTTTTTTGGACAAGTTGAAATAAAGGAGGATATACTGGCGTGAAAACCACAATCGCATCATTTGGGGAAGTGAAAGCTTCGATACATGTTGCTAGCGCTGGAACAACACCAGCAGAAAATGAGATCCAATCTGTCTCAATCGTCCATTGATGTCGGTTTTTCAGCCATTCTGCGAGTGCTTCTTTTAACGAGTGAGGGATGGCAGTGTAACCAAATACCCCATGCTCCAAACGGTCAGTGAGCGCTTTGATGACAGGAGGAGGAGCTTGAAAATCCATATCCGCTACCCACATTGGCAATACGTCTGGAACCCCGAATATTCGTTCTGCCTCATCCCATTTTACCGAGTGGGTGTGCCGCCGCTCGATCATATCGTCAAATGAATACATGGTAAATAACCCCTTTCTTGCAAAAGAATCACTGAGCGAAGGATGACCATCATGGCTTATTTTTTTCTGATTGAGAAAGAGCCGATGCCCAGGCTAAAAGAAAGGCTCCCTCCACCGCTTTATTTTGCTCCGTGTGATCGATTATAATTGGTTTATCATCTCATAAGGAAAGGCGGATCATGCGATGAATGCAGCGAAAACCAATCAAACATTGCTTGAGATGATTCAGCGCTGGGACCCGTTTGGCTACGGAGTAGAAGCCTATGAAACGGAGGCGGTAGATGTGATTCAAGCTGTTCATGAATGCCATGATGCTTATACGCTTGCTAAAAAAATCCAATCCATTTATGAATTCTCTTTTGAACAGCTAATTCCTTTCAGCAACTGCATGAAATTAGCGGAAGCTTTATTAGTGGTCAAGCATGGAGCAGAATGCTCGCTGTCATGATAATCGATTCTCGTTTTTGGCTGATAAAAACATGGATGAGCGCTATGAAAAACGTCAATGGGGCAAAGCGATCGCGCAGATGAACGGCTGCGGATCGCTTTGCTTATTTTGCTGCTTCTATCAAAAATTTTTCGTGCAAATGATCATGAATTGTGTGAAAATTCTCTATAGGGGGGATTCATGATGAAATTGACGGAAAAAGAACTGGAAATCGTGGAAATACTCGAAAAAAATGCCCGTTTGCCGCTGGAGACATTGGCAAAGATGGCCTCATTAACAACAGAAGAAGCAGCAGCGATTTTAGAAAAGCTGGAGGAGAAAAAAGTCATTGTTCAATACGCCGCTATTGTTGATTGGAGGAAAATTGATGGGCATGAGGGGGTAACGGCGATGATTGATGTCAAAGTGACACCGAAGCGCGGCGTTGGATTCGACGAAGTTGCGGAACGGATTTATCGCTTTCCAGAGGTTAAGTCGGTGTATTTAATGTCAGGAGCGTACGATTTATCTGTTGTTATTGAAGGACGCTCGATGTCGGAGGTGGCTCATTTTGTTTCAGAGAAATTATCGACTCTAGAATCAGTCATTTCTACGACAACACATTTTATTTTGAAAAAATATAAACACGATGGTACGGTGTTTGAGCAAGGAGAACAAGATCGGCGTATCGTGGTGTCACCATGACGCGGGCAACCAAAACATATGTATCGGAAACGGTCAGCCGATTAAAGCCATCAGGCATTCGGCGTTTTTTTGACTTGGCTGCAAGCATGGATGGCGTTATTTCGCTTGGTGTGGGAGAACCTGATTTCATCACCTCATGGAACGTGCGAGAAGCGTGCATTTTATCGCTGGAACAAGGGCATACATCTTATACGGCCAATGCGGGACTAATGGAACTGCGGGAGGAAATTTCCTCTTATTTGCTGCGGAAGTTTCAAGTGAAATATTGCCCGGAGGGTGAAGTGCTTGTGACAGTTGGAGCGAGCCAAGCGCTGGACTTGGCTTTGCGGGCGATCATCAATCCGGGTGATGAGGTCATCATTGTTGAACCAAGCTTTGTCTCCTATGGACCGCTTGTGACGTTGGCTGGAGGAACTCCTATACCGGTTCGGACAGAGGGAACAGATGAATTTAAGCTTCGTCCCCAACAAATTTTGCAAGCATTAACGGAACGAACGAAAGCGATCCTCCTTTGTTCGCCCAATAATCCGACTGGTACCGTATTGAACAAAGAAGAACTGGCCGCGATTGCTCACATTGCGAACATGCATGATTTGCTAGTCATTTCCGATGAAATTTATGCCGAGCTAACATATGACGAGAAGTATACGAGCTTTGCCGCAGTGGAAGGGATGCGGGAGCGCACGATTTTAGTGTCTGGATTTTCAAAAGGGTTCGCGATGACGGGATGGCGCCTCGGCTTTGTAGCTGCTCCTGAGGAAATCATGCAAGCGATGCTGAAAATTCACCAATATGCGATGATGTGCGCACCGACAATGGCTCAATATGGAGCCATTGAAGCGTTAAAAAACGGTGAACATGACGTGGAGGAAATGCGCAAAAGCTATCGCCGCCGCCGCAATTATTTTGTTCAATCATTAAATGAAATAGGCCTGCGCTGTCATATGCCGGGTGGAGCATTTTATGCATTCCCTTCCATTCGGGAAACAGGTCTTACATCGGAGCAATTCGCCGAACAGCTATTGTTAAAGGAAAAAGTGGCAGTTGTCCCTGGCAGTGTGTTTGGGGAGAATGGAGAAGGATATGTACGCTGTTCCTATGCCTCATCACTTGAGCAACTGCAAGAGGCGATCAAGCGAATGAGAAGATTTTTGCTTCAGCTGTAAACGCGGGGAGCTTGTTGTTTCCGCCACTGTTTGAGGTGGCGGAAACGCCCTCTTTTATTGAGGGTCTCCGTATTTGATTTCATAAAGCATTTGCATGACACGGAGAAAGTCTTCCTCGCTGAACTCCTTCGCTTTGCGCAAAATCAGCTTTGCCCGCTTTAATCCTATTTCTTTGATCAAATGCTCAATTTCAGGATCCATTTCCGAAGCGGTATTATTTGCCCCTTTTTCTAAGAGCTCTGAAGCTGGAACATCCAGCACGGTAGAAAGCTTAAGAATGGTTGGGACGTCAGGAATTTGCTCTCCAGATTCGTATTTTTGAATTGTGGCTGTCCCCACACGTACTTTTAGCGCCAACTCTTGTTGACTCATGTTGCGCCTCTCTCGGTACATTTTGATGTTCTCGCCAATCGCACTCATGAATTTATTACCCTCCTTTGCATTCTTTGTATCTCCATCATATCATGTTTTATTCTTCTTGATAGGACATTTCACTAATTCGTTGAAAACTGTGCAGAAAATTTTTATAATTTTTTGCTTCGTTTGCTCGATCATGGTATAATTTAAAACTGCATATTTGAAAATCAACAAATAGGAGTTGTTTTTTTTTGAGAAAATTAAAAGTGGGAAGCGTCGTCAAAGGGATTGTGACGGGAATTCAGCCGTATGGCGCGTTTGTATCCATTGATGAAGATATACAAGGACTTATTCACATTTCGCAAATTTCCCATCAATATGTTAAAAATATTCATGATTTTATCAAAATGGGTGATGAAGTAACCGTAAAGGTGCTTTCCATTGATGAAAAAACAAAGCGAGCCAGCCTTTCTATACGTGCGCTTGAGCCTTCGGGCGTGGAAAAAAGGGGAAGAAAGCGAAAGGTTAAAATGGCAAAAGCCAATGAATCAGCCAAAGGATTTAATACTTTAAAGCGAAAATTAGAAGAATGGATTGAACAATCGAAGTGCGAGGATTCATTCAATCAATAAAAACAAACACTCACCCTGTGAATGGTGAGTGTTATGCTTGTTGTTTTACGTACGAGAGGTTTTGGGTTCTGTACGTCCAAGCTCTTCGGCTGGTTTAAATAAAATCGCTAAATTAATTAATCCAGCGATTCCGACAAGGCCGTAAATGATACGAGCTAATGCTGAGTCTTGTCCTCCGAAAATAGCTGCTACTAAATCAAATTGAAAGAAACCAATTAAGCCCCAGTTAATCGCACCGATTATTGTAAGTAATAACGCAACGCGTTGAAGTCCACTCATTGAGGATTCCTCCTTTTGCTTTTAGATCGTTCAAGTATAGGTTGCATAATCAAGAATAAAAATATGCACAAAAATATGCCTGGTTGTTTCTTCAAAGCAAATCATTTTACATAAGGAAATGAAACGTACGATAATGATGGTAAAAGAAGGAGGTGTAAATTCTGGCACTAAATAGCTGAGCGACTAGTGGACATGGTCGATAGATAAGGAGAGAGATGGCGATTGCTCAGTGGAGCCGTTTGGAATTTTTGGAGCCAGAGAAGAGGTATGGAGAATTTTGTTTTTCACAATCCAACGAAATTAATTTTTGGAAAAGGACAAATTGAACAATTGCGCCAAGAAATTCCTAAGGATGCTAAAAACATACTCATCGTATATGGTGGCGGTAGCATCAAGCGCAACGGATTATACGATGAAGTCGTGGCGTTATTAGCCGAAATGGGGAAGGAGATATTCGAGCTATCCGGAGTGGAGCCTAATCCGCGTGTGTCAACGGTTCGCAAAGGAGCAGAGCTTTGCCGGAAGGAGCACATGGATTTTTTACTGGCAGTTGGCGGCGGCAGTGTGATTGATTGCACGAAAGCGATAGCGGCTGCGGCAAAATATGAGGGAGATCCATGGGATTTTGTGACGAAAAAGACATTTGTGACAGAGGCGCTTCCATTTGGAACGATCTTGACGTTAGCGGCGACTGGATCAGAAATGAACTCAGGCTCTGTTATTACGAATTGGGAGACAAAGGAAAAGTATGGATGGGGCAGTCCGGCTGTATTTCCGCAATTTTCGATTTTAGATCCAACCTACACGATGACTGTTCCAAAAGAGTATACGATTTATGGAATAGTAGATATGATGTCACATGTATTTGAGCAGTATTTTCACCATGTTCCTAATACGCCACTTCAAGATCGGATGTGCGAAGCGGTGTTAAAAATCGTCATTGAAACAGCGCCGAAGCTTGTCAATGATTTGGAGAACTATGAATGGCGAGAAACGATTTTATACAGCGGAACGATTGCGCTCAATGGCTTTTTGCAAATGGGATTACGCGGCGATTGGGCGACTCACAATATCGAGCATGCGGTATCAGCTGTATATGACATTCCTCACGGAGGAGGACTGGCCATTTTGTTTCCAAATTGGATGAAGCACGTTGTTGATGAAAATGTGGCTCGTTTTAAACAGCTGGCTGTTCGCGTCTTTGATGTTGATTCGACTGGAAAATCTGATCGGGATACAGCGCTTGAAGGGATTGAGAAGCTGCGCCAGTTCTGGACAAGCATCGGCGCACCGTCGCGTTTAGCTGATTATGGCATCGGTGATGAACAGCTTGAATTAATGGCTGATAAAGCGATGGCGTTTGGCGAATTTGGCCGTTTTAAAAGCTTAAACCGTGAGGACGTGCTGGCGATTTTACGGGCCTCTCTTTAGTGTTAAAAGCATGAAGCGATGCAACAAAGGGAAGTCATTCCTTTTGTTGCATCCTGTTTTACCTATCCTATTTTGAACGTGTATTTTTATAAATTTTCAGGGAGGTGGCATTGATACATGACGAGCGCGTTTGTGTTTTCCCGCAGGGCAGCGATTGTTTTCGGATTCGGTTTAGCGTAAATGACGGGAAAATCTTGTTCGTCCCATTGTGGTTGAACAGAAAATGCAAGCTTTTCTTGATCAAGGGAAAATTCCGCATGTATGCCTTGCTTGTTCCCTCGGGCATCTAAGCGGACCCAGCGATTGATTGCCCGGAGAAATACGGCATTCAATGCATGAATGCAATAGCCTTGATCTGGAGAATTAAAGAGCATGAGCCGCTGATAACAAAAACCGGTTGGAATTTTTTGTGATCTCAATAATGCGGCTAATAAATTCGCTTTGGCATAACAAATTCCTTCCCTATAGTAAAGCACCTCTGAAGCTTTGCATGTAATTCTTGAACTTTGAATGTCCCAAGAGTGGGCGATGCGATCTCTTACAAATTCATAGGCTGTTTTTGCTTTTTCCATTTCAGACATCCCTTGATGAAACAATTCACAGCCAACTTGCTGGATAAGGGGATGAGAGAAATTGACCACATCTAATTCTTCAAGATAATCCTGGAAATGAGAAGATTCAGGAACTAGCTTCATGATAGCGAACCTTTCTTTTTTTTGCATAATTATATGTTTTTTTGAATTGAAATTCAATTATTTCTTATGAAAGATCATTTCGTTGCACGGATGATTTGTTCGTTTTTTGATAATAAGAAGAGGGGGCTTGGTTGTTTGAACAGATTTATTGTCAAAGACAAAAATGTTCAAAATGAATCCGTTTTCAACTTTTTTGATCGCTTGATTATCCTTGCTTGTTTCGTTAAAGTGTAAGAAGTACAATATTTTTCTCTTGGAGGAACGAGAGTATGACACATATTCGTTTTGATTACTCAAAAGCACGATCTTTCTTTGGAGAGCATGAGCTTACATATTTGCGCGATGCCGTGAAGGTGGCACACCATTCATTGCATGAAAAAACAGGAGCGGGAAATGATTTTTTAGGATGGATCGACCTTCCTGTTGATTATGATCGCGAAGAGTTCGCCCGTATTCAAAAAGCAGCTGCTAAAATCCAAGCAGACTCCGATGTATTGCTTGTCATTGGTATCGGCGGGTCTTATTTGGGGGCCCGGGCGGCTATTGAAATGCTCCAGCATTCATTTTATAATGTGCTGCCAAAGGAACAGCGCCGCACGCCACAAATTATTTTTGTTGGCAATAACATAAGCTCGACCTATATGAAAGATGTCATGGATTTGCTGGAAGGCAAGGAGTTCTCCATTAATGTGATTTCCAAGTCAGGAACAACGACGGAGCCGGCAATCGCCTTCCGTATTTTCCGCAAGCTACTGGAAGAAAAATACGGAAAAGAAGAAGCTCGTAAACGCATTTACGCGACAACGGACCGTGCTCGGGGCGCGCTTAAAACATTGGCGACAGAAGAAGGCTACGAAACCTTTATTATTCCGGATGATGTGGGCGGACGCTATTCCGTTTTGACGGCTGTTGGTTTGCTTCCAATTGCGGTCAGCGGTGCTAACATTGAAGAAATGATGAAAGGGGCAGCACAAGCGCGTGAAGACTTCAGCAAATCTGAGCTTGAGGAAAATGCGGCTTATCAATATGCGGCTGTCCGTAATATTCTTTACAATAAAGGAAAAACAATCGAAATGCTGATTAACTACGAGCCTGCGCTGCAATATTTTGCAGAGTGGTGGAAGCAATTATTTGGCGAAAGCGAAGGGAAAGATCAAAAAGGCATTTTCCCGGCATCTGCAAACTTCTCAACCGATCTCCATTCATTAGGACAATATGTGCAGGAAGGACGTCGCGATTTATTTGAAACCGTTCTTAAAGTGGAAACACCGCGCCATGAGCTGACGATTGAAGCCGAAGACAGCGATCTGGATGGCTTGAACTATTTAGCGGGGCAAACGGTTGATTTTGTTAATACAAAAGCGTTTGAAGGCACGCTGCTCGCTCATACTGACGGAGGAGTTCCGAATTTGGTCGTGACGCTTCCACGATTAGATGAATATACATTCGGCTATCTCGTTTACTTCTTTGAAAAAGCGTGCGCCATGAGCGGCTATTTATTAGGAGTGAATCCATTTGACCAACCGGGAGTAGAAGCTTATAAAGTGAACATGTTCGCTCTTTTAGGCAAGCCGGGCTATGAGGAGAAGAAGGCCGAGCTTGAAAAACGCTTGAAATAACGAGGTTTTGCGACATATAAAAAAAAATCGGGGTCTCTTACCATGCTGAGGGACCCCGATTTGCGATGTGTTTAAGGAATTGACCATAATACTCACCTAGAAGCCTCCTGCCTCTAGCCAGAGTATAGAAGGAAAAAGATATATCATGTGGATAGAGACAGCCTCTTATTTTGAACAATAAAACTCAGCTACCGTTTATTCCTCTTCCGTTTGCTTTCCTTTAATAATCTCCCATATTTTTAGAAGTTGCTGACGTTGTTCTTTAGGAGCGTTTTTCAACTCTTTGATCAATACATCTAACTCAGGATCGTGTTCTTCCTCCTGAGCATGTTCCTCGCCCGTTGCCGTGTCCGGATTGACGGTGCGTCCAAGCAAATAGTCAGTAGATACACCATAATAATCTGCAAATTCTCGAATCGTCTCAGGATCGGGATTGCTTGCTCCTGATTCATAGCGATGAATTTGATATTTTGTAAGACCGAAAATTTCCCCAGCCCGTTCTTGGGTAAGGTTATGCTTTTCTCTTAACTTTTTCAACCGATAACCTAGTACACTCATCACTCGCATAACTCCCTTATGTTTCTCGAAAAAAATCATATCATAATTGCTAAAAGTGCAAAACAAAATTGCGAAAAACGAAAGAAAATGTTTGACGTTGCGAAAAATGAAACATATAATAAGAAGTGTTGATTGCGAAAAATGCAACAGAAAAGAGGGTGGGGTCATTGGTAAAGGTCAATCTTCGCAAAATTAGAGAATGTCGAAAAGCAAAAGGTTTATCACAAGGGGAGGTTGCAAAGCTTTTAGGGTTCAATACCGTCTATCCTTATCATCGCAAAGAAAGCGGCCAGCAGCCTTTTACGGCGGAGGAGCTAATGGAGCTGGCTCAGCTGTATAATGTACCTTATGAGCATTTTTTTATATGGGATTATGCTAAAAAGCGAGACAATATGTAGGACGCACAGAAAATGCTGCATTGGTAGGATGCAGAGAATAAGGCAGGCAATGTGGTAGGAAAAAGATTTATTTCGTATACTTTTGGCCTTTGTTGCAGGATGCAGTCGAGAATGAATGTATTGCAAAAAAATAAACAAACCATAATTATCCATATCTGTTGGATGTTTAATTTTTTTATGCCATAATAATAAGATAAGAGCGAATATTGAAAGAACCAGCTTTTGTTCCTTCTGCTTTCGCTAATTTTATTACATGAAAAAAATCCTGTTGACAGAGGAGGAGTATAGTGGGGAATTTTGTGCAAAAAATGAATCAAGAACGGACGCAGCAAGAGGATCCTGCTTTGCAATGCACGCAAATGCTGGACAAGCAGATTCACGAATATGTTCCGGAAAATCAATCCATGCATTTTCATCATTTTTTGTCCATGAGTTGTCTTTTATTTGACACAGATCATCAGTCATCGTTCATTATCGATTACTGTCTAAATAATAAGAACGACGAGGCTGTTCGAGAAGCGATTGAATGGGCCGCCAACAATGGGCTATATGAGCTGGTATCTAGCTTGGCTGAGCTTTATCCGAGCTGCTTTAGCGATCTGTATTTGCTTTGTCTGAAGAAAAAAAACGCTGAGATTTCTCCTGTTCAATTGTACAATGAGTTAGAAAAAATGAAATTTCGCTTAGGAAAAGAAGCGGAGGTACCTGAAGTTCTTGTTTTAGTGAAAATTATGTCCTTATATAGCTTTCTTAGCTTACATTCATACGGACTCATTTTACCGGTAGCTGCCGAAGCGTTTAACGAAGCGGAATTCATTAAAAACAGCTATATCAAAGAATCCTATATGATTCGAATCAAAGAAATCATGGCGATTTATTATACAAAGCAATCGCATTTACAAGATGCGATTTCAATCGCTCAAGAGACGATCAATTTAGAAAATTTCAGAAAATTCCCATTTTTTGTTAATTCTATGCTGCATTTATTAGCAGAGATCTATGTTTATGACGATTATAACAAAAGTATTTATTATATTGAAAAAGCGATTGAACATTTTAAGGAAATTGGAAGTTCTGAGCGGTTTTTGGATTATGAGCACGCCCTTTATGCGACGCATGATTTTATTAAAATCACGAATGGAATGCACCAAAATTTATATTTAACTGATAAGGCGGAAAAAGCACATTATTTAGCGCGCCAGCCAGATGCTTTTTCAAAAGAAAGAGCTCTTTATTTATTGGAAGAGATAGCTAAAGAAAACGGGAAGCTTTCTCCGTTTCATCTTTGCTACAAAGCCCTCGCATTAGGCGATTTGCGACTCATGAAATTTGCTGAAACAGAATTTCTGAAAAACGGGGAATTATTCCACGTTCGGTTGCCAAGAAGATATTTAAAAGCTATGGAACAATAGAGGAAACGGCATGCCTTTTTAGTATAAAAATATAAAGATCAAACAAGCATGCTACGGTTGAAGCAACGCCGCTTTTAGACCTATTCTTGCTTTTGTAACGCGGCGTTGTTAAGTAGAAAAAAGCAAATGTTAACATGTTAAGTTGTGTGTATATATTTTAAGATCATGACAATTAGGGCAATCTATTTAAAAAAGGAGGTCATTTGTCATGATTGAAATTCCTTCCGCATTAGAAGGCAAAACATTTCGCTTATATAAGCTTGAACAGGAGCTTAAACCGCTCGGCTATGTTATTGGTGGCAATTGGGATTACGACCATGGTTCATTCGATTATAAAATTGACGACGAAGTGGGCTATCAATTTTTGCGTGTCCCATTTGAAGCCGTTGATGGGCAGCTTGACTCCAATGGGACAACCGTCAAACTAGGGCGCCCCTATTTATTATCACACAAATACCAAATTGGCGTGGATGATCATGCCCATATCGGAAATTTGAGCGCATCATTTAATCAATTTGCAGAGCCACAAGACCCAGACGCTCAAATTCCAGAAAAATATATCAATATAGGCAAAATACTTGTGAAGGAGCTGGAAAATCATTTGCTTCAGTGATGCTTAAGCACAAAAAGCCGATCGCTTTGTTGAATGGTAAAAAGGGGGGAGGGATTCATAAATGGCACTCCCTCTCTGATAATTCCAATCAACAGAATTTGTTGATTAAGCAAAATGCGGCTGCTTTCAGCCATTGTCTGTCCAACCAGCTCATCAGGTGGATCAAGAAATTGAAAACCGTTTTCCCCAAGTCGATACAATAACTGTTCAATTAGCGGCGAAATGCCCGGAGACTGAAGGCTGTTGATGATCGAAAAGCTTGAGAGCTGGTTCGTTTGAATAATTTCATCTGCACCTGCTAGTTTGGCATTGTTGACTTGCTGCGTCGTCAAAATTTCAATGATGGCATAAATGTCTGGATTGATTCCTTTGGCTGACAATAAAGTTAAAATTGATGCCATATCGGCATCCAATTCATTTTTATGCTGGTCGGCTGTGATAACAATCATCTTTGCCTTTGCTACGTTCGCTTTTTGTAAGATCGAATCATAGGTCGGATTTCCTTTAATAAAGTGGACTTGGTTATAAGAAACCGGAAGAACGTCTAGTGTTGCATCTACAATAACAAAAGTAAAGGACGGATGAGCGGCTGTTAACTGCTTGAGCAGCTCGCGTACTCGTTCGTTCCAGCCGACGACAACAACATGCCCCTCTTTTGTATAAGCAACGTTTCCATGCAAGAGAGCGTTTTCTCTGGATATGGCGGAAGCAGATAGCGCTGCAAAATAGGCGGAAATAAAGCCTGTACCAAATAAAATAAGCGCAATGCCAAGAAATTTGCCAAGCATCGTTTTGGGAACAAAATCTCCATAGCCGACGGTTGCGGCCGTTACAATGGCCCACCATATGCCATCAAATAACGTTCGATATGTATTCGGCTCTGCAGCATGAATCAGACCTCCGAATAAAAGAATAAAGCTGAATCCTACAAGCAGCATGCGGACAAATATAGGGAGACGAAAATAAGCGTATTTCATCGTTTCCTCCTTCATTTAGGCATATAGATGCAGATTCACCACTTCGCTTTTGGTATGAGATAAGGCTTGCATGGTTCAATGGTTGGGTCGCTGAATAACCAATCGCTTATAGATCCATGAATGGGGCTGGAGGCGACGTTGTTTGGCTTGTTGCCATGTGATGGTCACATAACGCAAGAAAAAGTCCGTGGCTTTGCCTTTAGCTTTCGATTTTCCGCAGCCCTCTGCATTTTTATAGATATGGATATTTTGCACAAAATCATGTTTTTCTTGCATAGATCTTCTTCAATTGCCAACACTACTACTGCTATTAACCAATGCAAGGAGGATGCTTTCATGGATATGAACCGTGTTAAGCAAATTATTTCTTCACCTACTGATGTTTCTGTTTATTACAATGGTGTGCCTGTCTGGATTGACGATTACAATGAGAAAGATGGAACAGCCAAGGTACATATGCGTGACGGTCTGCTTCAAGAAACGAGAGAAGTGCCAGTCGAAGAGCTGGAAGAAGAAAACGCCTGAATAAGGCGTTTTTAAATTTTTTGCAATAAAGGCTGCTTTTATTTTTTTAAACTCCTTTATCAATCGACCATAACAGACAGATCATATAATTTTCATTGTTTTAACATCATCCACCGAGATCCCCTCTCTTAACGGAGTGGAGATCGAGAGGATTATATGTCGAAATATTAAGAAATATTAAGGTGAATATAGAGGATTTTCTAGCAAGGTGGTCAAAAATATATGATCATAAACAATAAGAAAGAGGTGAAGATGGATGGAGAAAGCAGGGAAAAATGATCTTTGTCCTTGTGGAAGTGGAAAAAAATATCAAAAATGTTGTGGCAAGCAGCGAGAGGTAATATCGATGAATGAATTCATCATGCAGGAGGTTATGCAGGTCCAGCGCGATTTGCTCCATTATGCCTTGACAAAACATAAAAAGGAACTGGGGGAATTTATTGCGCGAAGAACGAACCATTTACTAGATGATGAATGGGACGAACTGTTTGTATTTTATACCACTTTATGGGCGATATTCTGCCAACCGTTGGTGAACAGAAAAACGATTATTGAACATTATATCCAAACATGCGCTTCACAGATTAAGAGCCCAACTATCCGCAAACTTCTCCACACTTGGGGTCGTGAGTTTCCTTCGTTTGTGCGCGTCATCGAACGAGAATCCCCCGGCTTTGTGATCGCTGAAGATATTTTTACCCAAAAACAAAAACGTATTGCCTTCGATAAACCGGAAATAAAAGAGGGCCATTTGCTTATCGGAACCCTTGTATCCTCTGGTCCAGCCTATTCTTTTTTTATTTCTTGTTTAGAAATAGAAAGGCACGTAGCCGAAACAGTCATTGAACTCCTTCAGGAGATGTTTGATGAAAAAAAAGATGTTTCTGTCCGTGAATTTGTTACCTTATCTTTTCCGGAGCTATTATATGAATGCTTTTTACAATTATCTTCTAAATATCTTTCAATTGAATCGCTTGAATGGGAGCAACCAGTTTATGAACAGGTGGCCTATGTATTGCAGGAGCGAATGGAAGAAATTCATGGAAATGGGCCTTGGATTTATGTGGCTATTGTGCTATGGAAGGTATATTGCGACTTAGAGCGGCCTTTTATTCGAAAGCCGGAGCTGTATGCAGCTGCTATCCATTATTTAACTCTTGTCATTGTGGTTCCGTACCAAGCGGCAACACAGAAAGAGATCGCAAAATGCTACAGGATTTCCAGCAGGAGCATGGCTATCAAATATCGCGAAATGGAAGAGTCTATGGCAGAGTTTATCGCACAAATATATAAAAAAATAGATCATTTTGAAGAAGGACGTATTTTAACCCCAGAGTTCATTCCCCATTCGCAAATCACGACTGAACCAAACAGGCATGATATTCGTCGTCTCATACAGAAACCAAATGATTCAGCAGCTCAAGAAGGACACTTGTTTGTTCAATCGATGCTTACTAATAAAAAGAGCGAATCGTTGAGAGAACAAGCACAAGAATTGCTTGATCAAGCATTTCACGAAGTAAATCCAAAAAGGCGAAAGGAGCTTGTGCATCAAGCTTTGCGTTTGTACCCGAATAGTGCAGCTGCTTATAATATTTTAGGTGACGAAGCAACGACATTGAAGGAAGCAGTGACCTATTATCAAAAAGGAATGGAAGCGGGAGAAAAGGAGCTTGGAAAGAGCTTCTTCCGTGACTATAAAGGTCATTTCTGGATGATAACGGAAACAAGATCATATATGAGAGCAAAAGAAAAGTACGCACAGGCACTTTGGCTGCTCGGAGAAAAAGAAAAAGCGATTAAGCAGTATGAGCAGCTGCTTCAATTAGATTTTAACGACAATCAAGGAACTCGCTATGTGCTGTTGCCTGCTTATTTAGAAACGAAAAAATACGAAAAAGCAGAAGAACTGATAGAGCAGTATGATGAGCCCACTGCCTTCATCAGCTATAATCGCTTGCTTTTAGCGTACTTGAGATACGGTCTTCATGAAGAGATGGAGGAATTGTTAGAGCAGGCTTGGCAAACAAATGAGTACGTGATGGATTATGTATTGAAAAAGAAGCGGCCTCCAACAAATTCTCCCCCGTTTTATAGTCTTGGCGATGAAAATGAAGCCGTCATATATGCAAAAGAACATCTTGCTTTTTGGCAAAAGGAGCGCGAACTGCTTGGGTGGCTTCAAGCAATGGCTCCTTCTTTTAAAACAAAATGGTAGCAACATGAGAACGGGATGAGGAATAAAAAATTACGGATAGTGAATCTTTCAGCCTAGTTGCCCATCATCTCTACATGCCTCCAACCCCCTAACAAGCTGTGCTTCGTATTTTTTCTCTTCCATCTTATCCATTACCACCTGGGCAAAACGATCAGACGCGGAGGAGAAAGGGCTTTTGATTTTTGGAAGTTTAGATTATAGGGCAGAAATGGGACGATATGTTAGCCGGAGCATCCGTTCACGCTATATCAACGCTAGTAAAAAAGAGACGAACGATCTTTGGAAGAGCGGCGACCGGAAACGAATTTGTGAATTTGCCTTCGTCACGCATCTGTGTGACGAAGGTTTGAGAACGTTGCTTTCAGTCTTACACCCGGCTGCCGAAACAGCACGGCCTCATATCCATGATGCTCCAGCTACCTTAATTTCTTCATTTTTCAACGGGAGAGTCTTACAATATGTTTTCAACCTACGAGTTTGTTGGCCACGAAAGGCGATATGGTTCAATGGAGGAAAGGACAAATCTTGTTCGAACGTCCTTCCCTAAATGACCACTAGAAACGTTGGATTATTGCGGCTTATAGGCTGCTTTGCCAAATTGCTTCATAAGTATTAACGAGCAGCAGAGAAACAGCACATCAACAAATCCATAGATCGTATCATATCCGCCGATTTTAAGAAGCCAGCTCCCGATTATAGGTCCGCACGCCATTCCAATATATCGGAAAAAATTATAGACCCCAATAGCAGTAGATCGGTTGGAATGAAATATTTGCGTAAGAAGAGTTGTTTGTACAGGCAAAGAGGTTCCTAGGAAGAATCCAAATAGCATGATGGAAACAATCAGTAATGGGAGCGCTATATGTGAAACTAAAAGAAATAAGAACACGGCCAACACATTTAAATAGGCGGTCGTGACAATCACATTTCGGCTTGGGAAGCGTCCTTGTATCCTTCCGCCGACGAAGCTGCCCACGACAATAAACAAAGACATGCATAGAAACACGATTCCCTTTTGTTCTGCTGGAAGCGCGTATCGGTCGTTCAAAATGTTTGGCAAAAATACTAAAAAGTTATATAGCGCATAGTATTGCGTAAAGCCCAATAAAATGATGGACGCGCCCGTGTGATTTTTTAAAATAAAAACAAAATCCCGTGGCTGGAAGCGTTCTGTAGAGCCTGTTTCCGTTTTAGTTTCTTTTAAAAAAATAAAATTGAACAGGAAAATAACAGCGCCTACGAATACAAGGACAAGAAAGACGGTATGAAAGTTAAAGCTTCCCCCAATAAAGCCTCCAGCGATCGGCCCTGCGACCGGGCCAAGCGAAACCATCATTTGAAACGTTCCCATCGCTTTTCCTCTTGCTTTCCCTTCAAATAAATCGCCGATCACCGTAGCAGCAACGACGGAGCCAGCCGCAATTCCAATGGCTTGCAGAGCGCGAAAGACGAGCAAGATAGAAATGGAATGTGAAAAGAAACAGCCAAGAGATGCTAGTACATAAATAAAAATACCAAATAAAAGAACCTTTCTTCGCCCCTTTGTATCTGTAAGAGGTCCATAAACGATCTGCATGAGTGCTAAAAACAAAGTAAAAATGGAGATTGTCAAATTCACCAAAAATGAAGATGTGCCAAAATCTTTTGTGACTTCTGGTAAAATAGGTGTGTAGATCGTTTGTGTAAATGGACCAAGAAATGCAGCAAGCGACACTAAATACACGATCAGTGTCTTATTCATCTGCTTCCTCCTTTCATGTTTTATTAAGAAGTAAAATCAGCGCTTCTGGAAGATTCAGTCACTCGCTTTAAATAATATTTAAGTATGCTCCCTTTTTATGTATTTTTGCAAATAAAATGCTTAAGGAGGAATGGGAAGTATGCAGGAATCATTGATTATTAGGGATGCTCGTTATGAGGATCTTTCGGCGATTGTTCGTATATATAACGAAACCATTCCCTCAAGAATGGTCACAGCAGATTTAGAACCGATAACGGTAGAGAGCAGAGAAAGCTGGTTTTGGGAACATTCTGCTGACACCCGGCCGCTATGGGTCGTTGAGAAAGAGGGGCAAATATGTGCATGGCTCAGCTTTCAGTCTTTTTATGGACGGTCTGCTTATCAGCATACAGCGGAAATCAGCATCTATATTTCTGAACAATATCGCGGACAAGGAATGGGAAAGCAATTGTTACAAGCCGCCATTGATGAATGCCCAAGGCTGAATATTAAAACGCTACTCGGATTTATTTTTGCCCATAACGAACCAAGCTTGCGTCTTTTCTCTCATTTTGGCTTTACTACATGGGGGCATTTTCCGAAAGTTGCGGAATTAGATGGCGTGGAGCGAGATCTTATCATTGTAGGAAAACGCATCGTATAGACAGTCGGTTGGTGGGAAATATAATAGAAAAATCGTCAGTACTTATAAAGGCCAACAAACAGTGAAAAGAGGGAGAAAGTATGAATGTAATGCCGATTCGTCTATTTACGATCCAAGATGGAGAAGGATTTGTCGCTGATGTATTCCAATGTCCAGTCACGAAAAACCTAATTTATAAATCGTCGGGGACGCCGGCTATTGTGTCTTATGAGCAGCTGTCTGAAATTCAAAAACGCGAGCTGCAAAGGTATGGATTTCAATTATTAACGGAAAAAGAGTTGTTAGCTTCCAATCAGATTCATGGTGGAGACAGCCATATCATTGAGGAATTTTTGCCGAAACACTGACCAAAACATGTCATCATACATTTGCTAAGTAGATTTCCGCCCTTCAAGCGAACGGCACCTTGATTAGCCTCTGACCGTCGAAAAAATGAGATTCTGCTTGTGAAGCGGGTTGCATCATTCGATAGATGAAAGAAGGCCAAAGCCAAAAGAAATCATATTCTTTTGGCTTTGGCTCTGTTTGGAGGAGGTTTAATATACTCCTACTTGGTTCCAAGCGTTGGCCACCGCATTATATGTTGAACTGCCGGATCCATACAAATCAGCAGCAGCTTGTAATAAAGCGGCTCGAGCATTGCTGAAATTGCTTGTTGGAGTTAAATAGACAGTTAATGCTCGATAATAAATTTTTTCTGCTTTTTCCTTGCCAATTGCAGTAATCGTCAAATAGGCAGCTTTATTTGGAATACCGCTATTTGTATGCACTCCGCCGTTATCTGAAGAGGTGTATACATAGTCGTTCATGTGAGCTGGCTGTCCGTATGCTTGAGGATTAGAAAGGCTTCTTAAAGCATCGCCGGAAACGTTAGGTGTATAGACGTCTTCGCCGATTAAGTAATCATTTGAATCTACAAAGCAAGCGAAAACATCTGACATTGATTCATTTAATGCGCCTGATTGGTTGCGATATTCGAGCCCTGCTGTTCGATCAGTGACAGCATGTGTTAACTCATGTGCGACAACATCGAGTCCGCCTGATAAAGGAGCGAACGTCGTTCCGTCCCCGTCTCCATAAACCATCTGTACTCCGTTCCAAAATGCGTTGTTATATCTATTGCTATAGTGAACCGTTGAGCGAATCGTTGCTCCGTTGTTATCAAAGCTATTGCGATTATGTGTGTTTTTGTAATAGTCGTAGACGACTCCTGCATAATAATGGGCATCTACATCAGCGCGTTGTGAAGAAGCAGTCCATGCATTATTGCTGTCAACAGAGTAGGAGCCAGGCAAGCTCGTGCCATTTTGCGCCGTGCGTGTTTCGATGACCCCTGACATCGGTTTTGTCACATCGTATAAATAATAGGTGCCGTTAGAGTAGTAAGTATTAAGAGTTTTGTAATCTCCTAATACTCCGTAGCCATAGCCGCTTGTTGCCTCTTCGGCTACAGCATTGTAGGCATCGACAATTTTGCCGTTATTTGCATCAACGTAAATTTTCCAATTGGCCGGATACGGATAAATAAATTGCAATTCTACTTTGTGGGTCAAATAGTAGTTTCCATCCTTCTCGTAAACAACTAGTTTGCTTTTTTCCACTGTATTGGCGACATCCGCTTTTTCTTTTAAAGGTGCGTTATCCTCTTTGACCTCTGTTTCTTGTTTCGTTACATTAATGTGCTTCCAAGCCAAGTCAATGGCTTCTTTATCCGAAATTTTAGCGGCTGTTTTGTTTTTAAATTTGTCCGAAGCGCTAGGACGGAGCTTTCCGTTCGTGGCTTTGACAATCCCGTTTTTATCCGTATGGACTAAAAATTCTCCGCCATCTATCGGAACGCCATTGAGTGACTGAACATATTTATAGTGGGTCATGCCTAATTCATCGGTCTTCACATCGACTAATGTAAGCTCTGTGTCAGGATTGATCTGATAAATTTCTTGATTGTTTTTCAAAAATTCCCGGATCGTTTTTTCGCTTTTAAAAGACTGTGAAGATAGCTTTCCGGATAGAAATTCTGGAGCACCGTTTTTCGCATCCCAGTTTTCTTGGAGGATTTGCATTTTCTGGTGGGCATGCTTTTGTGCTGCGGGAGATTGTACGGTCGCATACGATGATGGAAGAAGGGCACTAAACGTTAAACCTGCTGCTAAAATAAAAGTAGCTTTCTTTTTCATAAATTTCCTCCTTTGTAAAATTGGATTATATACGATAAAAATTGTATTATACAAAACGGCAAATGGGTATTGAGAAAGTGGTCATTAAAGTTGGATAGAGATGGGAATGATTTGGCCTTTATTTTTCAATATGTTCATAGTGTTAAATGGACTGTGCCTCTCCTCATTGCAGCTAACGATCAGGCGTGTTGATCATCCAATAAAAACCAATGAACAATACCGGATTCCCCGCTTTTCATCGGAAGCCGGCAAGCCGATTTGCCTCCCGATCGTGAGTTTTAATACGGTCCATTCATCATAATTATTACAGCACGAAGGACAATGAGTGTGATTGTATTGCTCGATAGATGATCGCTTTAAATAAAGAGAAAGAAGACATAAACAACCGAAATTCCCTGAACAAATTTCCTAATGAGGAAAGTTTATTGGAAAAAGTTAAATACTTTCTGAAATGAGCCAATTTACACAATAGAGTAATAACAGTGGAATATGTTAAAAATTACTCCAGTCCTGACGATAAAGAAAATGTTAGAAATAGTTTACTAAAATAATAGTGAAAGGAGTAGTGCTTTGGTTTCGTTGCGGTATAGTCAACCTAATGTTTTTGTACAGTTAGAGTAACATGATAAGACATGGATGTAGCATGGACGAGCGTGCTTCTATAGTACTAATTTTTATTTATTAGAAAGGTGCATCAAGATGATTCTTATCAATGATCAAATTATTTCACCGATTTTGCTTGCATCATTGCAAGAATTGGATATCCCTGTTTTGGTTCAGGGGAATCCATCGAATTCTTTAAATGGCTTAAAGACATTAGACGAGACAGAATTTTTTGGGCTCATGAATGAGCAAACAAAACTATTAACGAATTCAGAAAGCTGCTTAAAATTGCTTGAATCATATGTCTCAGATAGCGTGCAAAACCGTTGGTCCAAACAGTTAAAAGACAAAGGGCTTTTTCGTTCTGCTTTGAAAAAAATGTATCCAGATTATTTTTACAAAGTTGTGGATAGGAATGAGCTGTACAGCCTTTCGATTGATGAGATCCCTTTTCCTGTTGTCATAAAGCCCAGCAAAGGGTACTCAAGCGTAGGCGTATATAAAGTAAAAAGCGCAAATGAATGGGAAGCGGCGTTGCGGCAGTTAGAAACAGAACTGTTTGTAGCGGAGAATATGTATCAAAGTGTTATTGATGGAGAAAGTATTTTAATTGAAAAATGGATTTTTGGAGAAGAATACGCGATTGATGGCTATTATGACCACAGCGGTCATCCGGTGATTTTAAATGTTTTTAAACGATTGTTTAAAGATGAATATGATACATCAGACCGGATTTATTATACATCAAAGCAGGTGATTGCCGAGATTTACGATGACATTCTTGCGTTTATGCATCAGTTTCAAGAAATTTATCCATTAAAAAACTTTCCTATTCATTTTGAAATTAGAAAAAACAATGACAGCATAATTCCGATTGAAGTGAACCCGCTTCGGTTTGCTGGAGCAGGTACAACAGATCTCGGATTCTATGCTTATGGATGCAATGTATATGAACACTATTTCCGAGGAACATGCCCGGACTGGAACAGAACGCTTCAACATATGGACGATCACATCTATAGCTTCCTTTGCGCCGAAATTCCTATGCATATTTCTCAAAGCTTGATTCAATCCATTAATCACCCATTATTTCAAAAACAGTTTGACCACATCTTAGAATACCGGCCGATACAAGCAGCAAATGACCGAACTTTTGCGATCGTATTTTTTAAAAGTAAAACAATGGACGAGCTTTATCGGTTGCTGCGGCTCGATTTACAAGCATTTATCCACAGAAAGGAACTTCAATATTCGGGAGAAGGGGCTAAAGAATGAAAAAGATGCTTTGGAGAAAATCGATTCGATCTCAGCTTATTATAAGTTTTATCTTGCCTTTTATTCTATTTTCCGTCGTTGCATTTGGCTTTGTTTATTATGTGTCTAGTTACATTATCCAAGATCATGTAATTCCACAGTTTGATGAGCGCTTAACTGAAAATGGTGAAACATTGGCGGAAAAACTTGATCCAACTCTTATTCAAAATGTTATTGCCTTTCCAGAGAAATATGGGGAGGAGCTTAAACAAGAGCTTGACTCATTTATTAAAAATAAAAACGGAATTGAGTATGTATATGTATTGGCGAGACATAATGGGCGAGATGTCATTGTCGCTTTAAATGACAGCGACGAATTTATGGTGGAGTCTCCGTTTACAGAGGAACAAAAACAATCATATGAACAAAAAGAACAGATTTTAAGCAGCATTTACCAAGATAAATGGGGAGTCCATAAATCCTTTTTTATGCCGGTGGAGGGAACGGATGCGATCATTGGCGTGGACATGAGCGCTAAGTTTATTAAGCAACTCGAGCATTGGATATGGACCTTTTCGATCATTTTAACTGCGGTGATGATTGCAGCTGGCATTATACTGGCGCTATTCATCGGAAATCGAATAGCCAAGCCTTTAAAACAATTAGTACAGTACACAAAGCGTTTCTCCAATGGGGATCTTAGCCAACCAATCAAGATGAAGCGAGAAGATGAGATCGGCATTTTAGCAGCCAGTTTTGAAGAAATGAGAAAAAATTTAAGCCATATCATTCAGCAAGTAAGCGATAATTCACAAACCATCCATGGAAGCAGTGAAATTCTTTTGGGGTCCTTTGCCGAATTGTCTCAAGCATCGCAGCAAATTGCTGTCAGCACAAATGAAGAAGCAAAAGGATCAGAGGAAAGAGCGCATCATATTGATCGCATTTCTCATATGATTTCTGAAATGTCGATGTCTATTTCTAATGTCGACGAGCAAACAAAATGGATTAAAAACCTTACAGGTCAGGCACGAGAGCAGGCGGAAAAAGGGAACATTCAAGTACAAATGATTACAGAACAAATGAGTAAAATTAAACAAAATGGAATAACGAGTAAACAAAATCTGTCTGATCTTGGGGAAAAACTAAAACAGATTAACCACATTATTCAAATGATTCAAGAGATTTCATCGCAGATTCATTTGCTGGCTTTAAATGCTTCCATCGAAGCAGCCCGCGCTGGAGATGCAGGGAGAGGATTTTCGGTCGTAGCTCAAGAAGTTCAGAAGCTGGCCCATCAAACCGACGAATCCATTCAAGTTATTTCTCAAGCGATAGAGGAAATGAACGAACAGGCTAAAGTGGTGCTTCAGCTAAATCAGCAAGATTTTGAAGATATTGTAAAAGGGGTGGAGATTGCTGAAGATAATGGCCGACTATTTCATGCGATTTATGAATCCGTAGAGCAGTTAACAAAAGGAATGGATGCTATCGCCAAAAATACAGAAGATCTATACCAATCCTCCGATCAGGTTTTGACATCCATTCAGGAAATTGCGGCTATTTCTGAACAAGGGGTAGCGGTGATTCAGGAGATTTCTGCTTCTGCTATTCAACAAAACCATACTATTGATTACTTAAAGGAGCAAAACATTCAACTAAAACGTTTAGCTGATCACCTTCAAGAGATGATTGCAAAGTTTAAGATAGAGTAAGTATTCCTCAGTAAAATCACGATCTCAATTTATAAAGAGTCGAGTGAATCTTTCGGCCTTTTCGTTTAAGCGACGTAATCAAGTGTAATGATATCACTTTAATGGAATGTCAGGTGTGTTGATGATCCAATAAAAACAAATTGGCATCGCTTGACTCCTCGCTTTTCTGCCGTAGTCGGCAAGTCATTCGCTTGCCGACTGGGCATACATCTGGCAGAAACGCTTGTGTCTAGCTCAATTATTCCATATTTTTAGTAAAATAATGGATCATTGCATTCTTGGATTGTCCATCATTAACCACTTTCAATATCAATATGAACAATGGATGAGATGCTGCGAAGCGAATAATAGACATCCGTTATTGATTTTTTCTGATCGACAGCTACTTTTAGTCTAATAAGATGATGATGATCATCAAAATCTTTAATTCGAACCGTTTTTATATCAATGATTTGCTGGTTAATGGCAGAAATCACATCATCAATATGATCGTTATTAGAAATAGTAATTTGCAAAACAAACTCTTTTTCTCGTAACTGCTTTGGTCCAAAAAAAGAGGTGAGAAGAGGAATGAGTTCTACGCTTAAAATAAGCAATCCCACGCTTAAAATAGCTTCCCAGTAAAATCCCGCCCCAACGGCAATGCCGATTCCGGCTGCTCCCCAAATAAGAGCAGCCGTTGTCAGACCCGAAATGCTGTCATTCCCTCGGCGCAAAATGACGCCTGCCCCTAAAAAACCAATGCCGGATACAATTTGCGCAGCAAGGCGAAGCGGGTCCATGGCCATGCGGTTTTTTAAAGGAAATACATATGCTGACTCAATAGAAACAATCGTTAATAAGCAGCTCACAATGGAAATGACTAAACATGTCTTTAATCCCACCGGCTTTCGCTTTAATTCTCTCTCGATGCCGATCACAAGGCCTAATACCGTTGATATTCCTAGCTTCATAAAAAGATGAAAATCCATATTTTATCACCTTTTCTTCTTCAGTCAATGTTATAATCATTATAAATTATAAAACGTTGAACGAGGGATGGATGATGCAATCACAAAAGTTATTTAAGCCGTATCTCGCTCTTTTTATCGGTGCGCTCTCGATATCAACATCGGCCATCTTAGTAAAATGGGCACACGCTCCTGCAGCTGTAATCGCTTTTTACCGTCTCTTTTTTACAGTTGCACTGATGACTCCGATGTTTCTCCCGGCTTGGCGTGAACTATTGAAAATTTCGAAAAGAGATTGGTGGTTTTCTGCTATCTCTGGTGTATTGTTAGCTTTTCACTTTATTCTCTGGTTTGAATCTTTAAACTATACGTCGGTAACAAGTTCTGTTGTGCTTGTGACGCTGCAACCATTGTTTGCATTCGCTGGAGGCTACGTGTTTTTTAAGGAAAGATTGACGATTGGCGCGTTGTTAAGCGGCTTGCTTGCGATTGTTGGAAGCACCATCATTAGCTGGGGAGATTTTCGAATAAGCGGACAGGCGCTATTCGGTGATATGCTAGCCTTGCTTGCTTGTATGATGATTACAGGATACTGGCTGTTTGGACAGGAGTTACGAAAAAGACTATCGCTGACGATCTATACATATGTTGTGTATGGAATCAGCTCTCTCACCCTGCTGCTCTATGTGCTTTGCTTTCGCTATCCTCTACTTTCTTATAAAAAAACAGATTGGCTTTGTTTTATTTTACTTGCCATCATCCCCACT
The DNA here is from genome assembly GCF_001634265.1 of Anoxybacillus sp. B2M1. Lineage (NCBI taxonomy): Bacteria > Bacillati > Bacillota > Bacilli > Caryophanales > Anoxybacillaceae > Anoxybacillus > Anoxybacillus sp. B2M1. The sequence goes on from NZ_CP015435.1 coordinate 3,247,463, forward strand.
TTGCTGGGCCATTCGTTAATGAATTGGTCGGTAAAATGGGTAAGTGCTGCGACCATTTCAATGGGAATTTTATTTGAACCTGTCGGTGCTGCTATTTTAGCCTATTTTTTACTTGGAGAAATGATCCAACCATCGCAATGGATTGGCGGTTCCTTAATTTTATTGGGCATTGGCACATATTTATGGAGTGAAAATCGAAAAAAAACGTTACAAATTCAAGAAAGTGGATGAACCGATTTTCCCAATGAACAGATGGCTTGGATCGAATGGCAAAGCTATGCGCTGCTCGCTATTTGCAAACCTGCTTAAATATTTAAAATCTACTCTTGTTGTTTGTTCTAATAAGTAAGCTGACTTTTTCGCTGCTTTTTTTCGCCGTTTATTGAGTGCTGAAATAATTTCATCCTTTGTTTTGATTCCGATCCCATGCCCATAATAAAGATCTCCTCCTAAGTAAATGGTATTTTCTCCTTGCCATTGAGGCATTTCTGGATCGACATCAGGATTTTTAAAATATAGACAATCGCCGGGAATGTAGTCGTTCCCGGTTTTTGTTTGTACTCCTAAATCTTCGTCATAATGCCAATCGTATAAAAGAAGGTTGGCGAACAGCTGATTAAAAGTTTGCCGGTCAATCGTATCTAAGACTGCCTTATAGAAAATGATGACAATAGCTGTTGCACACTCAAAGGCGTATAGCTGGCTGTTTTCAAAAATATCATTAATCCCATCAGCTGGAGTCACATTCTTTTTTAACTCAAATCCGCCTAAATGGTTTCGTGACCAAAACTGTTCATTACATCTTGAAAAACGGAAAATGGTAAATCGTGCTTTACTTTTTGCTAAGCGAATAGCCGTATGAAGAATTTGTTCTCGTAGCTTCAGCTCAAATAGAAGCTGTTGTTCATTTTTATATGTGTATTTTTTTCTTTCTTTTAGTAAAGTTTGAAAAATCATGGTTTGTTCTTTAGATAAAGGCGAATGGGAAAAAAATTGGTTATCCACAATGGAGCTTTTAACTTGAATCATGTTGTCCACCCTTTCATTTAGGAGTTATCAACAAATTGTGAATATTAAAAAATAATTATTCACATATTTGCCCAAAACAGTGCTAGTATTTAATGATCAGTGTGAATAAGCACTGTGTTTTTGTGGAAAAAATGTGGATAATCTGTGTAAAAGCATTTAGAAAATAACAAAGGATCAGCAAAAATATGGGGATTGGTGTTCTCTTGTTTTACGGATAAGGTAGTGTATATAGTAGATTATATAAGAGCTTTTCTTAAAAAATTAGGCTAAAAAGCAGAACATTCACTCATATCCTTTCTTCGAAGCAAAATTCGTCCATCTTTTCATGAATCCGTATTTCTTATGTAAATGTCGTTATGAAGTCTTTGGATGCTGTATAATGAAAATCTGTTTCTACGGTTTGCTCTGATATGTGTCTATTTTTCTCAAAGGAAGCTGACTGATGAACATCTAAAATTCGCTGTGACCAAAAAGAGTACAATAAAGAAGAGCGATTGGCACTAGAAGCTGCTCAATCGATAAAAAATGGAATCAACATTTGCCCATGTATGCTGTAAGGTTTATGTGCACTGTTACAAAAGATATGCGCATTTGGATGCTGGAACTGTTTGTATACCTCCGGTGCTAATTGAGCATGATGTACAGCGATAGGGATGCCCTAACATTCGTTCCATTGTGTAATGGTCCGATTTGAGGTCAGGTGACCTTGTTTTTGCAGATTGTTTATCATTTATACAGTACAAGGATAACAAGTGATTGCATCATATAAGTGTAACTTAAGCTAGAATCAATCCTCTTTGAAAAGTCAAAGATCGCCAGCGAGGCGGTGATTTTTATGCATCAAGAGGGTGGGTAACAATGAATAGAATAATGCCAATCCATACATGTGAATCAACGTGTGAAGTGATTGGTTTTTTAGATACCTAATTATACTACTTCCAATGTTTAATATTGATTTTGAAAATACTCCCTTCATTTATGAAGGTGATTTGTCAAACAAAAAAGATATTGAATTTCTAAATATATCCTGATATTTTGTTCAAAAGCCTCCTCCTGAGCTGCCTATTTGAACTATGTTGTATGGTGTGATGCGTGTTATTATAGATGATATACTTATTGAGCGATGAAAATAAAGAGCAATTTTTTGTAAGGGATATGTTAAAGTATGTTTTGTTAGCTCATTTATGTATATGTTTATAGCATGGAATATATGTTTTTTTAAAAAAATATAAAAATAACTATTGCATTTTATTTTAGGATATGATAAATTATAAAACGTCGCTGATGATGATAAATAAAACAGCGAACGGAAAATAAAGTGATTGACAGTATTTTTTTACTGTGATAATATTAAGAAGTCGCTCTGATAAAGAGGATAAATGTTCTTTGAAAACTGAACAAAACGAAGCGTTAATCGAAAAATTTCGGTATGGTCAACCGAAATTTAAATAATAGCCAATCAACTTTCTTTTGGAGAGTTTGATCCTGGCTCAGGACGAACGCTGGCGG
>NZ_CP015435.1:3252500-3819480 GCF_001634265.1 Anoxybacillus sp. B2M1
GATCTACCCATGTCCAGGGTGAAGGTAGGGTAACACCTACTGGAGGCCCGAACCCACGCACGTTGAAAAGTGCGGGGATGAGGTGTGGGTAGGGGTGAAATGCCAATCGAACTTGGAGATAGCTGGTTCTCCCCGAAATAGCTTTAGGGCTAGCCTCAAGGGAAGAGTCTTGGAGGTAGAGCACTGATTGGGCTAGGGGCCCTCATCGGGTTACCGAACTCAGTCAAACTCCGAATGCCAATGACTTATCCTTGGGAGTCAGACTACGAGTGATAAGATCCGTGGTCAAAAGGGAAACAGCCCAGATCACCAGCTAAGGTCCCAAAGTATACGTTAAGTGGAAAAGGATGTGGAGTTGCTTAGACAACCAGGATGTTGGCTTAGAAGCAGCCACCATTTAAAGAGTGCGTAATAGCTCACTGGTCGAGTGACTCTGCGCCGAAAATGTACCGGGGCTAAACGTATCACCGAAGCTGTGGGATGACTTGCGTCATCGGTAGGGGAGCGTTCTAAGGGCGTCGAAGCCAGACCGGAAGGACGGGTGGAGCGCTTAGAAGTGAGAATGCCGGTATGAGTAGCGAAAACAGAGGTGAGAATCCTCTGCACCGAAAGCCTAAGGTTTCCTGAGGAAGGCTCGTCCGCTCAGGGTTAGTCGGGACCTAAGCCGAGGCCGAAAGGCGTAGGCGATGGACAACAGGTAGAGATTCCTGTACCACCTCCTCACCGTTTGAGCAATGGGGGGACGCAGGAAGGTAGGGTGAGCAGGCTGCTGGAATAGCCTGTCCAAGCGGTTAGGCTGCCAGATAGGCAAATCCGTCTGGCGTCCAGGCTAAGCCGTGATGGCGAGGGAATCCAAGTACCGAAGTCCCTGATCCTCCACTGCCAAGAAAAGCCTCTAGCGAGGTGAGAGGTGCCCGTACCGCAAACCGACACAGGTAGGCGAGGAGAGAATCCTAAGGTGCGCGGGAGAACTCTCGTTAAGGAACTCGGCAAAATGACCCCGTAACTTCGGGAGAAGGGGTGCTCTCTTGGGTGTTGAGCCCGAGAGAGCCGCAGTGAAAAGGCCCAAGCGACTGTTTAACAAAAACACAGGTCTCTGCGAAGCCGAAAGGCGAAGTATAGGGGCTGACACCTGCCCGGTGCTGGAAGGTTAAGGGGAGCGCTTAGCTCAAAGCGAAGGTGCGAACCGAAGCCCCAGTAAACGGCGGCCGTAACTATAACGGTCCTAAGGTAGCGAAATTCCTTGTCGGGTAAGTTCCGACCCGCACGAAAGGTGTAACGACTTGGGCACTGTCTCAACGAGAGACCCGGTGAAATTATAGTACCTGTGAAGATGCAGGTTACCCGCGACAGGACGGAAAGACCCCGTGGAGCTTTACTGCAGCCTGATATTGAATTTTGGTACGTCATGTACAGGATAGGTGGGAGACAGAGAAGCCAGGACGCCAGTCTTGGCGGAGTCGCCCTTGGGATACCACCCTTGTCGTACTGAAGTTCTAACCCGCACCCCTGATCGGGGTGGGAGACCGTGTCAGGTGGGCAGTTTGACTGGGGCGGTCGCCTCCCAAAGAGTAACGGAGGCGCCCAAAGGTTCCCTCAGAATGGTTGGAAATCATTCGTAGAGTGTAAAGGCAGAAGGGAGCTTGACTGCGAGACCTACAAGTCGAGCAGGGACGAAAGTCGGGCTTAGTGATCCGGTGGTTCCGCATGGAAGGGCCATCGCTCAACGGATAAAAGCTACCCCGGGGATAACAGGCTTATCTCCCCCAAGAGTCCACATCGACGGGGAGGTTTGGCACCTCGATGTCGGCTCATCGCATCCTGGGGCTGTAGTCGGTCCCAAGGGTTGGGCTGTTCGCCCATTAAAGCGGTACGCGAGCTGGGTTCAGAACGTCGTGAGACAGTTCGGTCCCTATCCGTCGCGGGCGCAGGAAATTTGAGAGGAGCTGTCCTTAGTACGAGAGGACCGGGATGGACGCACCGCTGGTGTACCAGTTGTCCTGCCAAGGGCACCGCTGGGTAGCTATGTGCGGAAGGGATAAGCGCTGAAAGCATCTAAGCGTGAAGCCCCCCTCAAGATGAGATTTCCCATTGCATAAGCAAGTAAGATCCCTCGAAGATGACGAGGTAGATAGGTCCGAGGTGGAAGCGTGGCGACACGTGCAGCTGACGGATACTAATCGATCGAGGACTTAACCAATACGAAAAGGGGAGCAAGCTCGCTTGCATCCATAGGGCGTTCAAGCTTCTGACGGACAAGTCAGGAGACTTGGACAGAAGAAGCGGAAACGACCGTAGGATGCAGCTTGCGGAACTAGACAATACGAAAAGTGGAAGCGAGCGCTTAGCGCCGGAAGGAAAATGTTCTTCCGACGAGACATGCTTGCATGTCGATGGAGGAAGGTGATTTTCCACGAGGCGCTGCGAGCTGGAACTAGACAATACGAAAAGTGGAGCAAGACATCAAGAAAAGCATCGCCTATCCTTTCTGATCTGTTATCTAGTTTTGAAGGAACCAAAAAGTTCTTGACATGGGCGAAATGCTCGTTATAATAATACTTGTCTGTTTGAAATAACAAGCCTAGTGGCGATGGCGGAGAGGTCACACCCGTTCTCATCCCGAACACGGAAGTTAAGCTCTCCAGCGCCGATGGTAGTTGGGGCTAACGCCCCTGCAAGAGTAGGACGTTGCTAGGCTTTATATTAAACATATTCCGCAATCGCTCAGCGACGAGCATTTCCTCTCTGAGCAAACAGCGAGTTGCCTCGACGCATTGTGCTTCTTCGAATGTCTTGAAGAGGAAGAGGCAGTAGAAAAATACAAATAATGATTCGTTAGTTTTTGTGTTTATCTACTATTCCGCAATAGCTCAGCGGTAGAGCAACCGGCTGTTAACCGGTAGGTCGTAGGTTCGAATCCTACTTGCGGAGCCATTTTGGAGAGCTGTCCGAGTGGTCGAAGGAGCACGATTGGAAATCGTGTAGACGTTAACAGCGTCTCAAGGGTTCGAATCCCTTGCTCTCCGCCACTATTTCATGTAATGGCCCGTTGGTCAAGTGGTTAAGACACCGCCCTTTCACGGCGGTAACACGGGTTCGAATCCCGTACGGGTCACTTTTGGGAGGATTAGCTCAGCTGGGAGAGCACTTGCCTTACAAGCAAGGGGTCGGCGGTTCGATCCCGTCATCCTCCACCATACATACTATTGATTGAAAAAAATATAATTTTGTCATCGCGGGGTGGAGCAGCCTGGTAGCTCGTCGGGCTCATAACCCGAAGGTCGCAGGTTCAAATCCTGCCCCCGCAACCAAATAAAACGGTTGGTCCCGTAGTGTAGTGGTTAACATGCCTGCCTGTCACGCAGGAGATCGCGGGTTCGAGTCCCGTCGGGACCGCCATAGAATATGTATGGCTCGGTAGCTCAGTCGGTAGAGCAAAGGACTGAAAATCCTTGTGTCGGCGGTTCGATTCCGTCCCGAGCCACCATTTATTTTATCCAATGCATCTATGAATGCCGGCTTAGCTCAATTGGTAGAGACGAGCGAAGCATCGGTGAAATGACTGCGAGTTGCCTCGACGCATTGGACATCTTGAAATGTCTTGAAGAGGAAGAGGCACAGAACATGTGTTTTATGGTTAGTTCTATAGATAAAGCCGGCTTAGCTCAATTGGTAGAGCAACTGACTTGTAATCAGTAGGTTGCGGGTTCAAGTCCTGCAGCCGGCATCGATTTATTAAAGTAATGGCGGCTATGGCGAAGTGGTTAACGCACCAGATTGTGGCTCTGGCATTCGTGGGTTCGATTCCCACTAGTCGCCCCATACATATTATCCCAAGACATTTGTGATAAAAGATTTGATAATCGCGCGGATGTAGTTTAATGGTAAAACCTCAGCCACGAGCGATACATCATTGAATAGGCGACGAGTTGCCTCGACGCACAAAGCATCTTAGAATGAACTGGTAGAGGAAGAGGCATGGTATATCGGGACACTAGAAATTTGTAATAAAAAATTTGATAATTATGCGGGTGTAGTTTAGTGGTAAAACCTCAGCCTTCCAAGCTGATGTCGTGGGTTCGATTCCCATCACCCGCTTGTATACGGGCCTATAGCTCAGCTGGTTAGAGCGCACGCCTGATAAGCGTGAGGTCGGTGGTTCAAGTCCACTTAGGCCCATCTTTCTTTTTGTAAAGCGTTTTCTTTGCATAAAGTTTGGTGACATGTGTTGCCCATCTATAGGTGTTCTGTGAATTTCTTCTATAACATTGGTCAGTTAGCTTTTGTTTTCATCTACTATTCCGCAATCGCTCAGCGACGAGCATTTCCTCTCTGAGCAAACAGCGAGTTGCCTCGACGCATTGTACTTCTTCGAATGTCTTGAAGAGGAAGAGGCAGTAGAAAAATACGAATAATGATTCGTTAGTTTTTGTGTTTATCCACTATTCCGCAATAGCTCAGCGGTAGAGCAACCGGCTGTTAACCGGTAGGTCGTAGGTTCGAATCCTACTTGCGGAGCCATTGGAGAAGTACCCAAGTGGCTGAAGGGGACGGTTTGCTAAACCGTTAGGTCGCGTTTTTGCGGCGCGCGGGTTCAAATCCCGCCTTCTCCGCCACTGCTGAATGCAAGGCCCGTTGGTCAAGTGGTTAAGACACCGCCCTTTCACGGCGGTAACACGGGTTCGAATCCCGTACGGGTCATAAGTAAAAACCCTATGCACGAGAGCATAGGGTTTTTACTTTACTATAAAGTTAACATGATAAACTACATCATACGCCTCAAAAATATTCGTCCTTCCAATTATTTTAGAGAAAAAATTTATAAAAAAACTTGATCTATATAATATTGTGCATTTCTGTTTTTGATTATTCCGAATTTTTAACTTGACAAAATGTCAAATGTAAATGAATAATAAATACAAAGAAAGGCCGACCATAAAAACAGATAGGTCGGCATAATTTTTCTACTCATGTTCATATTCCCTAAACTCAAAATGATTGGTTAGGGCTACTCGGCTTTTTTGATGCTTTGTTTTTTTGCCGAAGGAATTTTTCTCCGTACTCTCCATGATCATGAAAGTAAGCATGTTCAATTTGAATCGTGGAATGTTTAATTCCATATTTCCTTTCCAGCATTTCATTAATGGCTAAAATAACACAGAATGGCTGAATGTGTTCATTGATAAATACGTGAGCAGTTAAGGAATAATGGTCGGAAGAAATCGCCCAAATGTGCATGTCATGTACATCTTCTACCCCTTTAATACCGCTAATGTCAGAGCGTATTTGTTCAAGATCAAACTGCGATGGAACAGAATCCATAAGAATAAAGTACGATTCGCGGATGATTTTTGCTCCTCCTGTAAAAATAATTCCTCCTATAATCATACTAATCAATGGATCTATTAAGGCAAATTCCGTGAAATAGATGATAATAGCTGAAGCGATAACTCCGATTGAACTCAAAAGATCGCCGATAAAATGCCATAAAGCGCTTTTCACATTTAAATTTTCCTCTTCTTTTGTGCTTCTGCTAAGGACGATTGTTAAGATAAGATTAACGATCAGCCCAATTGTAGCAATTGTAAGCATCAGCTGAAAATGAACAGGCTCAGGATGAATGAACCGTCGAATTCCTTCGATAAAGATGCCAATAGCAATCATTGCAAGTGTCAATCCGTTTAAAAAGGAAGCAATAATCTCAAATCGCAAATATCCAAACGTAAATGTTTTATTAGGCTGCCGCGATGCGAGATACAGAGCAACCATACTCAAAATGAGCGCCAGCACATCTGAGGCCATATGTGCTGAATCAGAAAGAAGTGCAAGCGAATTAGATAAAACTCCGCCAATGACTTCAACAAGGGCAAAAAACAGCGTGAGGGAAAGGGTAATCCATAATGTTCGTTTTGATTTGTTTTGTTCTTTGACATGAGGCAGGTGATGATAGTCAGAGTAACTCATAGCACACCTCTTTTTTATAATAATTATCATTAGATATTTATTATAAATTATATGCCGTAAACAAGCAATTTGCAAATCATAGCTTTGTACCATTTTTGAAAGCTTCTTATCTTAATCTTTCATAATATAGCCGCTTGTTCTCCGAGAGTGGCAAATGCCTTATTGTGTCCATCCTATAAGAGAGAGGGCATATAGCTGGAAATTGCGCGAGATAAGGGAATGTTTATCAGTCAATCATAATAAATATAGCTTGAAGATTGAGCAAAGCGACTCTAGAAAAGAATATGACGGATGTGTGCACAGAGGTTTGTAGCCTATCTTTCATCACATAAACGCGTGGCAAAGCAACAAATTGTTCGTGAATCTAATGGTTTAGCCTGAAAAATAATATTGTTTGTGCATCCAATGATCGAAAAAGGAAAAGCAGAGGCCAAAGAGAAATTCTTCATCCTCTTTTTGTATGAAATTTCCTGGTGATAATTGTCACAAAATATAAACACATTTTATCAAGGAATTTATAAATCAATGTCGAATCTAATTAAATATGGATAAGCCAATAAATGAAGCAGTGTATGGCGTTGGACAATGGAAAAAAGAAGATGTTGGCTCAGAAGAAAAAAACAAACTGCTTCATATTCCATTTAACATGGAGCAATAGGATCGTAATGAAATATTGGCAAAATAAAAAAATTATAGTGAAAGGATGAGATGCTCGTTGATAGCAACAAATCCGACAGATTTTGAGGTTCATTTGTTTCATGAAGGAAGCTTATATAAAAGCTATAAAATGCTTGGCGCTCATATCGTAAGAAATGAAGGGGTGATTGGAACAAGATTTAGTGTATGGGCTCCTCATGCGCGTGCTGTGCGACTTGTAGGGAGCTTTAACAACTGGAACGGGAAAGATCACCCGCTTACCAAAATAAACGATCAAGGCGTATGGACCATATTTATCCCTGAAAATTTAGAGGGACACTTATATAAATATGAAATTTTTACGGAAAATGAGCAAGTACTCCTTAAAGCTGATCCATATGCATTTTATTCCGAACTTCGTCCTCGTACGGCCTCTATTGTATATTCATTAGATGGATATCATTGGAATGATAAAGCGTGGCAGCGAAAGAAACGCCGCAAACCAGCTTACGATCAACCGTTATTCATTTATGAAGTTCATTTAGGTTCGTGGAAAAAGAAGGAAGATGGAAGCTTTTACTCCTATCAAGAGCTAGCAGAAGAACTAATCCCTTATGTAGTGCAAAATGGGTTTACTCACATTGAACTGCTTCCCTTAATTGAGCATCCGCTCGATCGCTCATGGGGATATCAAGGAACAGGATATTATTCCGCTACAAGCCGCTATGGAACTCCACATGATTTCATGTTTTTTATTGATCAGTGCCATCAAGCTGGAATAGGAGTGATTTTAGACTGGGTCCCTGGTCATTTTTGTAAAGATGCACATGGCCTATACATGTTTGATGGAGCCCCGACATATGAATATGTCAATATACAGGATCGTGAGAATCCGGTGTGGGGGACAGCCAATTTTGATCTAGGGAAGCCTGAGGTTCGAAGCTTTCTCATCTCGAATGCATTATTTTGGATGGAATATTTCCATATTGACGGCTTTCGCGTTGATGCAGTAGCTAATATGCTTTATTGGCCCAACAGTCATGTCCTTCATAAAAACCCCTACGCCGTGGAATTTTTGCAGAAACTAAATGAAGCTGTCTTTTCCTATGATCCTTCATTGTTAATGATTGCTGAAGATTCTACAGATTGGCCGAAGGTGACTGCGCCGACTTATGAAGGAGGCTTAGGGTTTAATTATAAATGGAATATGGGCTGGATGAACGACATTCTGACCTATATGGAGGCGGCTCCCGAACATCGTAAATATCTGCATAATAAAGTTACTTTTTCCTTGGTATACGCATACTCAGAAAATTTTATTTTGCCCTTTTCCCATGATGAGGTAGTGCACGGAAAAAAATCATTATTAAATAAAATGCCTGGCGAATATGAGCAGAAATTTGCGCAACTGCGATTATTATATGGGTATTTAGTTACTCATCCTGGAAAAAAATTATTGTTTATGGGAGGGGAATTCGGCCAATTTGATGAATGGAAAGATTTGGAACAACTTGATTGGATGTTATTTGATTTTGAGATGCATAGAAAAATGAGTGTGTATGTGAAAGACTTAATAAAGTTTTACAAACGTCATAAGCCTCTTTATGAACTGGATCATTCGCCAGAAGGGTTCGAATGGATTGATGTGCATAACGCTGAACAGAGCATCTTTTCGTTTGTTCGAAAAAGCAACAAAGAGAATGATATATTAGTTGTCGTTTGTAACTTTACTGGAACGGCATACCATGATTACAAGGTAGGCGTTCCGCTGCTCGCCACGTATAAGGAAGCTTTTAACAGCGACGCTTCCCTATATGGAGGATGTGGTTATATTAATAAAAAACCGATGACTGCTCTCGAAGAGCCGTTTCATGGAAAGCCATACCACATCGAAATGACTATCCCACCTTTTGGAATTTCTGTGTTGCGCCCAATGAAAAAACGAGGGGAGAGAAGTATAGATGGTGAAGAAAAGATGCGTCGCCATGTTGTTGGCCGGCGGACAAGGTAGTCGATTAAATTCATTGACCAAACAGCTAGCCAAACCAGCCGTTCCGTTTGGAGGAAAATATCGAATCATTGATTTTACGCTAAGCAACTGCTCCAATTCCGGTATTGATACGGTAGGAATATTGACTCAATATCAGCCGCTTCTTCTACACTCATATATTGGTATTGGCAGCGCTTGGGATTTAGATCGAAGAAATGGAGGAGTGACCGTTTTACCCCCGTATTCTGAATCATCTGGGGTAAAATGGTATGAAGGAACAGCGCACGCCATTTATCAAAACATGAACTATATTGAGCAGTATGATCCGGAATATGTATTGATTCTTTCAGGTGACCACATTTATAAGATGAATTACGCCAAAATGCTGGATTATCATATCGCCAAAAATGCGGATGTGACGATTTCTGTTATTGAAGTGCCTTGGGCCGAAGCGAGTCGATTTGGTATCATGAACACAGACAAAGAAATGCGGATTGTAGAGTTTGAAGAAAAACCGTCTGCCCCAAAAAACAACCTCGCTTCTATGGGAATTTATATTTTTAATTGGAGTGTTTTAAAGGAATACTTGCAAATCGACAATGAAAATCCGAGTTCAAGTCATGACTTTGGTAAAGATGTGATTCCGCTATTATTGAAAGAAAAGAAACAGCTTATGGCTTATCCATTTAAAGGATATTGGAAGGATGTCGGAACAGTGAAAAGCCTGTGGGAGGCAAATATGGATTTATTAGATCCAGAATGTGAATTAAATTTGTTTGATCAATCATGGAAGATCTATTCCGTTAATCCAAATCAACCTCCTCAGTATATCTCTCCAGATGCAATAGTGATTAACTCGCTGGTGAATGAAGGATGCATTATTGAGGGAACCATTGACCATTCCGTTGTTTTTCAGGGAGTTTATGTTCAAAAGGGAGCGATTGTGAGAGACTGTGTCATTATGCCGGATGTAGTGATTGGTGAAAATGCCTATATTGAAAGAGCTATTGTACCGTCAGAGCTCGAGATCCCGCCGGGAATGGTCATTCGCCCGTCTGCATTTGATGATGAGATTTTTCTTGTTACACAAGAATGGTTGCAGGCACAGAGCGCAGAAATCGTTGAGAAAGGATGAACAGCGATGAATAAAACGATGTTAGGGGTAATAGATGACACAAGGTATATGGAGTCGCTATATGAGCTGACGCTGCATCGTTCCATTGCAGCAATTCCATTTGCAGGAAGATACCGCTTAATAGATTTTGTCCTATCAAACATGGTGAACTCAGGTATGCAAAGCATCGCTATTTTCCCAAAGTATCACTATCGATCATTGATGGATCATTTAGGTTCAGGGAAAAATTGGGATTTGAGTCGAAAACGAGATGGGCTCTTTTTCTTTCCTTCCTCAGATTTAAATATTCCGGCTCATCATTTAGGGGCTTTTCAACATTTTGAACAGCATATTGACTACTTTTTACGCAGCAAACAAAAGTATGCGCTCATTTGCAATAGCTATACCGTTTGCAATATTGACTATGAGGCTGTGTTAAAGCGTCATATCGATAATCAGTGCGATATTACAGAAATACGTCATCAAGGCCGTTCGCTTGGAATGTTCGTGTTAGAAACCTCTCTCCTTCTGGATTTAATTGCGAACCGAATTCATACAGGCTACAATAGCATCATCGATGTTGTCCACGATCATCTTCATCAATTGAAAATATGTGATTATGAGCATTATGGATATGTGGCTGTCATTGACTCTATCGAAAGCTATTTTCGTCATAGCTTAGAGCTGCTTAATCCAACCATTTGGAATCAGCTATTTGTTAAATCGCGTCCTATTTATACAAAAGTGAAGGATGCGCCGCCTACTAAATATACAGAAAATGCTGTTGTCAAAAATTCAATAGTGGCTAATGGATGCATGATCGAAGGACATGTTGAAAACAGCATTATTTTTCGAGCAGTAAAAATAGAAAAGGGGACGGTTGTTAAAAACAGTATTATTATGCAAAAAAGCCATATAGGTGAACAATGCGAGCTGAATTCTGTTATTGTGGATAAAGATGTGAAGGTTGAAAATGGCGTTAAGATCGTAGGTTCGGAGCAGCATCCATTTGTTGTTCGTAAAGGAACTGTACAAGGAGAGTTGATGAATCAGTGAAAATTTTGTTTGTTGTGTCAGAATGCGTACCCTTTGTGAAGTCGGGCGGTTTGGCAGATGTAGCTGGCGCGTTGCCGAAAGAACTCAAACGATTAGGCACAGATATCCGTGTGATGCTTCCTAAATATGGAATGATTTCGGAAGAATTTAAAAAGCAAATGAAAAAGGTCGCGGAGCTGGTTGTTCGAGTCGGCTGGCGCCGTCAATATTGCGGAGTTGAAATGCTGGAATACGAAGGAGTTGTCTATTATTTTATCGACAACGAATACTATTTTAAACGTGATAGTTTATATGGCCATTATGACGACGGAGAACGATTTTCCTATTTCTGTCGAGCTGTTTTAGATGCACTTCCTGCTATTTCCTTCCAGCCGCAAATTATTCATTGCCATGATTGGCATACAGGGATGATTCCATTTTTATTGCGGGAAGAGTATAAAAACAATTCGTTTTATGGAAATATCCGCACGGTATTTACGATTCATAATTTACAGTTTCAAGGGGTTTTCCCTCGCAGCATTTTAGAGGATTTGCTTAATTTGAGCAGTGAGCGCTATTTTACGATTGATTATTTAGAGTTTTATGGGAACGTCAGCTTTATGAAAGCAGCTCTTGTGTCTGCAGATATGATTACGACTGTTAGTCCCACCTACAAAGAAGAAATTCAAACGGAATATTACGGAGAAAAGCTCGATGGGCTTCTGCGAGCTCGCCGACGTGATCTTTTCGGCATATTAAACGGAATTGATGATGAAATATACAATCCAAAAAAAGACCAGCACATTGCGATTCCATATGATCAGTTCACGATTGCGCGCAAAGAAATTAATAAGCAAGCGCTCAGGCAAAAATTCGGTTTGCGCAGCGAAGAAGATACGCCGATTATCGCCATGGTGACCCGTCTAACGAAGCAAAAAGGACTTGATTTAGTGAAATGTGTATTTCATGAAATCATTGCAGAAAATGTCCAGTTTATTGTTCTGGGAACGGGAGATCGGGAGTTCGAACATTTCTTTCATGAAATGGCGATGACATATCCTCATCAAGTAAAAGTATATATTGGATTTAACGAAGAGCTGGCTCATCAAATCTATGCAGGCACCGATTTATTTTTAATGCCATCCCAGTTTGAGCCGTGCGGCTTGGCGCAATTAATTGCATTGCGATATGGCGCGATTCCAATTGTGCGAGAAACAGGCGGATTAAACGATACTGTCCAATCGTTTAATGAGTTTACGGGTGAAGGCAATGGATTTAGTTTTAAAAATTTTAATGCGCATGATATGCTGTATACCATTCGTCGAGCGCTTGAATTTTATAAGCAAAAAGAAATATGGGAAAAGCTTGTGAAAGAAGCGATGAGCCGAGATTACAGCTGGGCGCAGTCGGCGTTTAAGTATAATCAGCTTTATGACGAATTAATGGCTGGGAGTGGAAGTCATGTTCTCTAACAAAGAAGAGTTTAAAATGGTTTTTTTAAGAAGACTTGAGATGATGTATGGAAAGCGGTTTGAGGAATCGACCGTGCGCGATCAATATCATACGTTAGGGAATATGGTTCGCGAATATATAAGCCAGGATTGGATTCGGACAAATGAGCGGAGTCGCGCGAAAAGCAGCAAGCAGGTGTATTATCTATCCATTGAATTTCTGCTTGGCCGTCTTTTGGGAAGTAACTTATTAAATCTTGGAATCCGTGATGTAGTCGAAGAAGGATTAAAAGAGCTGGGCATTGATTTAGAAGAAATTGAGGAAAGCGAGGCGGATGCGGGACTAGGAAATGGCGGTCTTGGCCGCCTTGCCGCTTGTTTTTTGGATTCTCTTGCTTCGTTAAATTTGCCCGGACATGGCTGTGGAATACGATATAAGCATGGGCTGTTTGATCAAAAAATTGTCGATGGCTATCAAGTGGAGCTTCCAGAGCAATGGTTGAGACATGGGAATGTTTGGGAGGTGAGAAAGGAAGATTTAGCAATTGAAGTGAACTTCTGGGGAAGAGTAGAGGTATCAAATGAAGGAGGAAGGCTGGTATTCCGTCATACAGATAGCGAAAAAGTAACAGCTGTTCCCTACGATATGCCTGTGATTGGCTATGGAACCAAAACGGTTAATACTCTTCGCCTTTGGAGCGCCGAACCTTCTAAAACCTTTCCTAAACATAAAAGTATCATGCAGTATAAGCGGGAAACGGAAGCTATTTCAGAATTTCTATATCCAGATGATACGCACGATGAGGGGAAAATTTTACGCCTTAAACAGCAATATTTTCTTGTAGCGGCGAGTGTCGGAAGCATTGTTCGCGCTCATCGTCGTCAGTACGGGAATTTATCTAACTTGCATAAGCATGTAGCCATTCATGTGAATGATACGCATCCAGTTTTAGCGATTCCAGAGTTAATGAGGGTGTTGTTGGACGAAGAAGGAATGAGCTGGGAAGATGCATGGGAGATTACGACGAACACAGTGTCTTATACGAATCACACAACATTATCAGAAGCGTTAGAGAAATGGCCCATTCATATTTTTCAGCCATTGCTTCCACGCATTTACATGATTGTCGAAGAAATTAATGAGCGCTTTTGTCGTGGTTTATGGAATAAGTATCCAGGTGAATGGAAACGAATTGAGGATATGGCGATTATTGCTCATGGACTTGTTAAAATGGCCCACTTAGCAGTGGTCGGAAGTTATCGTGTAAACGGAGTGGCAAAGCTTCATTCGGAAATCTTAAAAAAACGTGAAATGAAGCAATTTTATGAAGTATTTCCGCAAAAATTTAATAATAAAACCAATGGCATTACGCATCGCCGCTGGTTGCTAAAAGCAAATCCGCAGCTTGCTTCGTTAATTACGGAAGCGATTGGAGCACGGTGGATTCAGCGGCCAGAAACGCTGCTCGATTTAACGTCCTATGCATCAGACCGCTCTTTTCAACGAGCATTGGCTAAAGTAAAGCAGCAGCGAAAGGCGATTTTAGCTAAACGCATTTACGAGCAAACTGGCATCGCCGTTGACGAGTCTTCGATTTTTGATGTGCAGGTTAAACGACTTCATGCTTATAAACGCCAGCTTTTGAACGTTTTGCACATTATGTACCTTTACAATCGATTGAAAGAGGATTCGAGCTTTTCGATTTATCCTCGTACCTTTATTTTCGGGGCAAAGGCTTCGCCAGGCTATTATTATGCGAAGCGAATTATTAAGCTGATTAATTCTCTTGCGGAAAAAGTAAATCATGATCCCCAAACAAATGAACAGCTGAAAGTGATTTTTTTAGAGAACTATCGCGTATCTTTAGCAGAGGATATTTTTCCGGCAGCCGATATTAGCGAGCAGATTTCCACAGCTAGCAAGGAAGCTTCGGGAACAGGGAATATGAAATTTATGATGAACGGTGCCATTACCATTGGCACGATGGATGGAGCCAATATTGAAATTTTTGAGGAAGTAGGCAAGGAGAATATTTTCATCTTCGGATTAACGGCTGAGGAAGTTTTGAATTATTATCAGAATGGTGGTTATCGTTCTCATGAATATTATCACCATGATCGAAGAATCAAGCAAGTCGTTGATCAGTTAGTCAATGGATTTTTTCCAGACGCGCACGATCATTTTGAACCGATTTACGATTCGCTTTTAATGCAAAATGATGAATATTTTGTGCTGCGCGATTTTGCTGATTATGCCGAAACGCAAGAAAAAATCTCCGAAGTGTACCAGGATAGGGAAAAATGGATGGAAATGAGCGTGATCAATATTGCTCATTCGGGCCATTTCTCAAGCGACCGAACCATTCAAGAATATGCAAATGAAATATGGGACATTCATCCTCTTATCTAATGAACAAGAAGAACACAGGGCCATCTGTGCTCTCTAGGTTGTCGACAACGTCCATCTTGATTGTGTCTACAATCATTTGACGCATCATCCGTTCAACTACATCAGTCGGGATTGAAAATAAACGCTTGGTAAACAAGGAATAGAGCCAATGACGCAGGATGAAGTATAGAGGGTACAGAACCATCTGTGCCCTCTTTTATACATAAGAGATTAATCGTCTCCATTGAGCAAATCTCCAATGCCTCCAAGAATGCTTCCCTCGCCTACAGATCGGCCACCTGAGCTTGGAGCGGAAGCGATAATGCGATCAGCGAGACGGCTGAACGGCAGCGATTGCACCCAAACGGTTCCCGGACCGCTTAACGTAGCAAAAAATAACCCCTCTCCGCTGAAAAAGGCTGTTTTGATTTTGCCGACATACTCGATATCGTAGTTCACTTCTTTTGTCATAGCGACTAAGCAGCCAGTATCGATTCGCAGTTTTTCCCCAGGCTGAAGCTCACGCTTGTAAATGGTTCCCCCAGCATGCAAAAAGGCAAGTCCATCTCCTTCCAGCTTTTGCATGATAAACCCTTCACCGCCAAAGAAGCCGGTACCGAGCTTTCGCTGAAAGTCGATGCCGACGGAGACTCCTTTAGCAGCGCAAAGGAACGAATCCTTTTGACAAATGATTTTACCGCCTAGCTCGCTTAAATCAACAGGGATAATCTTTCCGGGATAAGGAGCGGCAAAGGCGACGCGTCTTTTATCTGTTCCGTTATTCGTAAAGACGGTCATGAACAAACTTTCTCCGGTCAAGAGACGTTTTCCGGCACCAACAAGCTTGCTAAGAAATCCTTTGCCGGTGCTTGCTCCATCACCAAAAATCGTTTCCATTTCAATTCCATCTTCCATCATCATCATGCCGCCTGCCTCAGCAATAACACTTTCTTGTGGATCTAATTCGATTTCTACGAACTGCATGTCATCTCCATGCAGGGTGTAGTCAATGTCGTGTGCATTCATTTTTTTCACCTCTAAATGACTTTTTATGATGAATCTATTCTTTATACGGAAGGAAATCCCTTTTAGTTTCACTAACAAACCAATGTTTTTTCCATCAATATAACTTAAAAATCGAACCAATCCTTGACGAAATGTTGCTAGTCGGAGGCGAGCGGGCGGCTTGCCTTCGTTAGGGGGAGGCGTTGCAAAATCCCACATGTTAAGGTGTTTTTTATATCGGTTAGGATGTTTGAAAATGCTACTTTTCTGTTTTGCTTTAGGATGATGGAGAGCTGAGTGTGCGAATAAAAAGGCCAGTGCTGCTTATAACAGGATGCAGATCCATGGCCTTTTTCATCTTAAGATCTTTTTGGTTTAGTTTCGTCTAGCGTATAAGGCTCCTTTTCATATGCTGGTAAATCGCCGATATTTGACATGATCTGTTCTTCATCTAATACACGTTCAAAGCTTTGATGTTTCTGCGTAGGGTAAACGGCCATCTGCTGACCATATAAATCAACAGCAGCAAAGTTTTCGAAATCCTCGACATATCCTACGTTTTCTGTTGCTTCTGCGTATGCTTCGTTATAATGGTCCACATCCTGCCAAAGATCGGATGGTGTATCGGATGTTCCGTATTGTGCTACATCTTGCCAGGCATCTTCGGCATCATACGCTACAACATCGCGATGATCAAAATCAAATTTTCCAAATGGGGGCATCAGCACGCCTTCTTCAAGAGGACGCTGGTGTGAAACGGATTGATCTGCACTATGCTCCTTGCAAAATGTAGTCGTTGGCAATGCCTCCAGACGTTCATATGGAATCGGCTTTCCGCATGTTTCACAAATGCCATAGGTTCCGTCATCGATAGCCGCCAACGCATGATGAATGTCAGCTAATTCTCTTTCAGCATGCTCATTAAGTGCCAAATCTTTTTCTCGCTCATACAATTCTGTTGCCTCATCAGCTGGATGATTGTCGTAGCTTGCTAACTCGCCGACTGAATCGTGGGCATGGCTTCTTTCCAAGCCGAAATGATCATTATGATGAAGGCGATTCTCTAGCTCTTGTTTTGCCTTTAGAAGCTGTGCCTGTAAGGCAGATATTTGTTGATTGGTTAACATTAGGAAATACCCCTTCCTCAAAATTCGCTTTTATGATGTAGTATGAACGAAAAATAAAAAAAAACACGGTTATGCAACCGTGTTATAGCCAGTGACCGATGAGCAGCCCAATCGCCAACAAAAAGCCAAACTGTGTATTGGCTTGTGCCGTCGCTTTCATCGCAGGCATCATTTCAATCGGTTTGGTTTTTCCAATGAATCCTTTTGTAGCTGCCACAGCTTTCGGCACGCTTAGGAAAACAAGCAGCGTCCAAGGAGAAACGACATGTAAAGCTATTAATCCAATCATCCAAGCGAAGGAGACGATAAACATCCCTCCTAATAGACGGATCGCGTTGGTTCTGCCGATTAAAATTGCAAGGGTTTTCCGTCCGTGCTGCTGATCCCCGTCAAGGTCGCGAATATTGTTAGCAAGCAAAATGGCCCCAACTAAAATGGCAATTGGAATAGAAACAACAATTGGAACGAATGTAATGGTTCCTGTTTGAATGAAAAAGGAAATTAAAATGATGATAAGTCCCATAAAAAATCCTGCCGCAAGCTCTCCGAATGGAGTATAAGCAATCGGAATCGGTCCGCCTGTGTAAAAATATCCTGCTGCTACACAAATTGTGCCGACGACAGCAATCCACCAGCTGCTGTTCATACAAATATATACACCAATTAGAATAGAGATTGCGATGAAGGAAAACGCTAACAACAATACGGTTTTAGGTGCAATTCCTTCCCGAACAATGGCTCCGCCAATACCAACAGACTCGGAGGAATCTAAGCCGCGCTTGTAATCATAATACTCATTAAACATATTGGTCGCTGCTTGAATTAATAATGAAGCAATAAGCATAGCCAAAAATAATGTAAGATGAACAGCTGTTTCCCGAAAAGCTAAAGCGGTTCCAATCGAAACAGGCACGAAAGCAGCCGTCAAAGTATGGGGACGTGTCAGGTTCCACCATACACGCCAGCTTCGATTGTATTTCAACGAAGGTGTTGGTTGATGTTTAGGTAATGGTGATTGCATAAATCATACCCCTCATATTAGGATAAAATCAAAGCATAGCTCAAAAAATATTCAAAATAAGTGTAGGTAAACCCTTCACAGGTGTCAACCCCTTAGGAATAGATAAATTATTTCCTGTTATATATAATGGGAAGTGATAATAACTTTTCAGGAATCTAGTTTCATCAAAAAGTTTAGTAATAACAAGAAAGCGGGATGGCAGTGGCGACTTTATATCAGCATCAAATTCGAAAAAAACTAGAGATGATAACAAAATCCGCGTGTCAGCCGTTTGTAAGCTGGAGCGGAATCGTACCGTCTATTGCCCCAGTTTATTTGTTTAAGCTGGGAGAAACGAGCTCGTTTTCTGAGCGTTTTTATTGGTCTGATCGTTCAAACGAGGTTGTTTACGCTGGGATAGGCTGTACATATGTCATCGCTGAGGAGGGAGATGGCCCGCGTTTTTCCATCGTTGAAGAAAAATGGCACGATTTTTTAAATATGACAGAAGTGCATGGTGAGGAAGAGAAAGCAACCCCTGTTTTATTTGGAGGCTTTTCATTTGATCCTTTAAAAAGGAAAACAGATAAATGGACGCATTTTTCAAATGCAAAATTTATTGTTCCGACGGTTCTATTATCTCTAAAAAAAGACTGTGCAATGATTACGATTACGGTTCCTTCAAAAAATAACCAGAGCATGCTTGAAGAAATTGATCGCCTGCTTGGATTGTTATATACCAAATCATTCCATCCAACTCCCTCTCTTCCGCGTTGTGTGACATACGAAGAGATCCGAACGGATGAATGGATCCATGCTGTGCGGCAAATCATTGACGGAATACAACAAGGAAGTTTTGATAAAGTGGTGTTAGCGCGAGAGGTACGCCTTCAATTTGATGGACAGCTCACGCCAAGCGCCGTGCTGGAGCACTTGTGTGAGCAGCAGCCGTTTAGCTATCTGTTTGCATTTGAACAAGCCGGCAGCTGTTTTATCGGTGCTTCCCCTGAACAGCTTGTAAAAAAAGAAGAACATACATTTTATTCAACGTGTTTAGCTGGCTCGATTCGTCGCGGACGTACAAGCAGTGAGGATGAATCCCTTGGCCAAGTGCTTTTACAGGATGAAAAAAATTTACACGAACATCTGTTCGTTGTCGAAATGATTAGACAAGCGATGCAGGATGTGTGTGAGGATGTCAAAATTTCCCCGGAACCACAGCTGCTAAAAATGAGAGATATTCAACACTTATATACTCCTGTGATCGGTAAAAGCGACAGCCGTGTTTCCTTGCTTTCGGTTGTGGAACGGCTTCATCCGACCCCTGCCCTTGGAGGAGCTCCAAAAGAGAAGGCGCTTGAAATGATTCGAGAAGCTGAGCCGCTAGACCGAGGATGGTATGCTGCTCCCATTGGTTGGATGAATGCAATGGGAGATGGAGAGTTTGCCGTTGCCATTCGCTCCGGTTTGCTGCAAGGAAATGAAGCTTTCCTTTTTGCGGGATGCGGTGTTGTGGGCGATTCAGAGCCGTTTAGCGAATATGAAGAAACAAACGTGAAATTGAAACCAATGTTATCCGCATTAGGAGTGAAGCAAGATGAGCGATGATTTAACACTGTATGTCTCTGCGTTTGTAGATGAGCTGGCCAAGACCGGGATAGAAGATGTGGTCGTAAGTCCGGGATCGCGCTCTACCCCTTTTGCCATGGTGATGGCAGAGCATCCAAAAATGCGCGTACATATGAATATTGATGAGCGCTCTGCCGCTTTTTTTGCATTGGGGATGGCAAAAGCCAAACGAAAACCTGTCGCTCTTCTTTGTACATCGGGAACGGCTGCGGCAAACTATGTACCTGCTGTAGTAGAGGCCTATTATTCAAGGGTTCCTCTCGTCGTTCTTACAGCTGATCGTCCTCATGAACTCCGCGATGTCGGAGCGCCGCAGGCAATCGATCAAATTCATTTGTATGGAAAGCATGCCAAATGGTTTGTCGATATGGCGCTTCCAGAAAGCTCAAATGAAATGCTGCGCTATGCTCGAATGATGGCCGCGAGAGCGGCAGCCGTGGCGATGAGTGCGCCGCGAGGTCCTGTCCACTTAAATTTTCCGCTCCGTGAACCGCTTGTGCCAGCTGTTACAGATCAAACATGGGAGCAAATTAACGAAAAGGAAGCATCTTATATTCAAATTGCTATCGGTAAAAAAACACTAGATGATGCGCAGTTTCATCAATTATATAAGCAGCTTTCATGTATTGAAAAAGGCCTTATTGTTTGCGGAAATATGGATGAGCCGGAATTTGCGGAAGCGGTCAATGAACTTGCCGAAGCGCTACAATACCCGATTTTGGCTGATCCACTTTCTCAGTTGCGCAGTGGAACTCATACGAAAGACTATATTATTGAAAGCTATGATGCTATTTTTAAAGACGCAGCAATAGCGGAAGCGCTGCTTCCAGACGTTGTTATTCGATTTGGTGCCATGCCGATTTCAAAACCGCTTTTACTTATGCTAAAGCGGCATCCGTCCATTACCCAAATTGTGGTGGACGGGGAAGGCGGATGGCGTGAGCCAACTTTTACTGCTTCGCAAATGATTTATTGTGACGAAATTGAATTTTGCCGACGCTTAGCGGAACTTGGGTCCGCTGATCGCCGTGTGCCAAACGAATGGATGCAACTATGGCAGGACATCAATAAGCTGGCTAAAGAAGAGCTTTTGGAAGCAGGAAAAGAAGAAGAAATGTTTGAAGGAAAAGTATTTATCGAGCTGACGGAGCTTTTACCAGAGAAGTCTACGCTATTTGTCGGCAACAGCATGCCGGTTCGCGATGCCGACACGTTTTTTATGACGAACGATAAGCAAATCCGCTTAATGGCGAATCGTGGCGCCAATGGCATTGATGGGGTTGTTTCAAGCGCTTTAGGAGCTAGCCTTGAAGCCGATCCGCTTGTGCTTGTGATTGGCGATCTTTCCTTTTATCATGATTTAAATGGCTTGCTAGCAGCGAAGCTTTATCAGCTGCATGCGACCATTATTGTTATTAATAATAATGGAGGCGGCATTTTTTCATTTTTGCCGCAAGCAAGGCAAGAAAAGCATTTTGAAGCATTGTTTGGCACTCCGACCGATTTGCGGTTTGAGCATATTATCCGCATGTATGATGGCTATTATCAAAAGGTGGATACATGGGACGAGTTCCGTTATTACGTAAAGCATTCTATCCAATCTCAAGGGCTGCATGTCATCGAGCTGTGTACATCGAGGAAAGAAAATGTAACCAAACATCAATGGCTTTGGAAAAATGTCACAGAGAGAATAACAGAGTTTCTTCAAAAAAGGGGAAGATTATGAAAAAACGGATTCGCGGTGTTTCCTATCATGTAGAAGTTTATGGGGAAGGTCCGCCGCTTTTATTGCTACACGGCTTTACAGGGAGTACAGAAACATGGTATCCGCTTATTCCGTATTGGAAAAATTGGCAGCTCGTTATGGTTGATATTATAGGACATGGTTTAACAGAGTGTCCGGATGAACTCGACCGCTATCATATCGAAAGCGTAGCGGCTGATTTGCATGAATTGTTGCAGCAGCTGGAAATTCATCGTGCTCACGTTCTTGGCTATTCGATGGGGGGAAGGCTCGCGCTTACTTTTGCCATTCGTTATCCGCACCGAGCAGAAACATTGTTGCTAGAAAGCAGCTCGCCTGGACTAAAGACCGAAGAGGAACGCCAATTGCGCATTCAGAACGATGAGGCGCTGGCGATGGAAATTGAGCAATATGGAGTGCAAGCATTTATTGACAAATGGGAGCAACAGCCGCTTTTTGCTACGCAAAGACAGCTGCCTGAGACGGCCAGAAGGCGAATTCGTACAGAACGATTAAGGCATCAAGCCAAAGGGCTAGCGAATAGCTTGCGCGGCATGGGAACAGGAAGACAGCCCTCTTGGTGGGAACACTTGTCGCAAATAAAAGCCCCAACACTGCTTCTTTGCGGGGAACTTGATCAGAAATTTTGCCAAATAGCGTCAAAGATGGTTGAACTGCTGCCCAATTCGTACATGTCGAAAATTTCCGATGCGGGACATGCAATTCATGTGGAACAACCAGAAATTTTTGTTAAAATAATAAATGAGTTTATTGAAAGAGGAGGATGCGTGAATGGCGATTGAATGGGTAGCTGAGCGCAAGTACGAAGATATTCTATACGAAACGTACAATGGCATTGCTAAAATCACGATCAACCGTCCAGAAGTACATAATGCCTTTCGTCCAAAGACGGTTCAAGAGTTAATTGATGCGTTTTCATACGCTCGTGATGATGCCAATATCGGCGTCATTATTTTAACGGGTGCAGGCGGAAAAGCGTTTTGCTCTGGCGGGGACCAAAAAGTGAGAGGCCATGGTGGCTATGTAGGCGAGGATCAAATCCCACGCTTGAACGTATTGGATTTACAGCGTCTGATTCGCGTGATCCCTAAACCGGTCATCGCAATGGTAGCCGGTTATGCGATCGGCGGTGGACATGTATTGCATGTTGTTTGCGATTTAACGATTGCAGCAGATAACGCTATTTTTGGACAAACAGGTCCGAAGGTAGGAAGCTTTGACGGAGGCTATGGAGCCGGTTATTTAGCTCGTATCGTTGGCCACAAAAAGGCTCGTGAAATTTGGTACTTATGCCGCCAATATAACGCTCAAGAAGCATTAGAAATGGGACTTGTCAACAAAGTGGTTCCGTTGGAGCAACTAGAGGAAGAGACGGTAAAATGGGCGGAAGAAATTTTAGAAAAAAGCCCAACAGCGATTCGTTTCCTAAAAGCGGCATTCAATGCTGACTCTGATGGCTTAGCAGGCATTCAGCAGCTTGCTGGCGATGCTACATTACTTTACTATACGACAGAAGAGGCAAAAGAAGGAAGAGATGCGTTCAAAGAAAAACGCAAACCGGATTTCAAACAGTTCCCGCGTTTTCCATAATGCAAAAACGTAGCAGCTTGAATGTGATGGATCAAGCTGTAGAACGGTAGACAAAGTCCATTTAGACTTTGTCTACCGTTATTTTAAGGGTCTTTTCATTTAGACTGTCTTGAAAACGCTGGATGGACAGGGAACGCAGCAAACGAAGATGAGCGAATCAAACCGAGATGCTCATGCTCATGAGCGGATGAGTGATGCGATTAACTTAGGATGAAAACGTTCGTTAACAGTCTGAAGCTGCTTCTTTGTATCAAGCAAAGGAGGGGACTTTATGTATACATCAACACCAAACTGGCTTATGCAGCGTGCGTTTTTGACTCCAGAACGCATTGCTGTTTACGAGGGAAGTGGGCAAAAAACATTTGCTGAGCTTCATACAGCAGCGGTAAGAACGGCGGGAAGGCTAGCTTATCTTGGCGTCCAACGCGGTGATATTGTCGCTATATTGATGAAAAATAGCACGGCGATGGTGGAAATCATTCATGGACTTCATTATATTGGAGCCGTTGTATTGTTGCAAAATATAAGATTAACAGCCTCAGAATTGAATTGGCAAATTGAAGATAGCGGAGCGAAATGGTGGATTGTCGATGAACAATGGCGCGATGATGCCAACAGCAGCTCAGTTCCTGTTGTAACGGCAACAGAGCTTGCTTCATTGCCAGAGCAAGAGGTGCCGCTTCAGCAAGAATATGATTTTGACGAAGTAGCGACGATTATGTATACATCGGGCACAACAGGAAAGCCAAAGGGAGTATTACAAACTTATGGAAATCATTGGTGGAGCGCGATTGGCTCAGCTTTAAATTTAGGCTTATTGGAAAGGGATTGTTGGCTTGCCGCTGTTCCGTTCTTTCATATAAGTGGGTTGTCGATCTTGATGAGAAGTGTGATTTATGGAATGAGCGTTTATGTGATGCAGCACTTTGATGCGAAAAAAGCCAATGAGGTCATTCTAGGAGAAAAAGCCACGATTATGTCTGTTGTCAGCACCATGCTACAGCAAATGATTTCCGAATTGGGAAGCTTGACATATCCCCATACATTCCGGTGTATGCTGCTTGGGGGAGGACCCGCGCCAAAGCCGCTGCTGGAAGCGTGCCGCGATAAAGGAATTCCTGTGTATCAAACGTATGGAATGACAGAAACGGCATCACAAATTGTTACATTAGCGCCAGAGTATAGTTTTTCTAAGCTAGGGTCAGCAGGAAAACCGCTTTTTCCCGCTCAGCTTCGCGTCGAAACGGATGGGCGAACAGCTAGGCCGTATGAACCTGGAGAAATTGTTGTGAAGGGGCCAAATGTAGCGAAAGGATATTTGCATCGGCCAGAAGCAACTAAAAAAGCGTTACGGAATGGCTGGTTTTATACAGGGGATATGGGCTATATAGATGAAGAAGGGTTTCTTTATGTTCTTGATCGCCGATCCGATTTGATTATTTCTGGCGGTGAAAATATTTATCCGGCAGAGATTGAAGCGATACTGCTTTCGCATGAAGCGGTCGAAGAAGCGGGAGTGACGGGAGTGGAAGATGAGCGCTGGGGACAGGTGCCTTATGCTTTTGTGAAACTGAGAAATGGCGTATCGGTTACACCGCCACAGCTTTTAGAATTTTGTCGGGAGCGCTTGGCAAAGTACAAGGTGCCAAAACGTATATATATAGTAGATGAGCTGCCGCGCAATGCGGCCAAAAAGCTGTTGCGGCGCCAATTAATTCATTTAATTCCAAAACATGAACAATAAAAAAAGAG
Source organism: Anoxybacillus sp. B2M1 (assembly GCF_001634265.1). Taxonomy (NCBI): domain Bacteria; kingdom Bacillati; phylum Bacillota; class Bacilli; order Caryophanales; family Anoxybacillaceae; genus Anoxybacillus; species Anoxybacillus sp. B2M1. The sequence continues at coordinate 3,276,948 of NZ_CP015435.1, forward strand.
GGAATCCGTCTATATAAACGGATGAACCTCTTTTTATTTTTATGGCTTAACTATTCATATAAAGGAATTGATACAAATTGAAACGATAGACAACTGCTAACCTATTTCGTTTTCTTCTGCACAGCCTGTGTCCCGCTTTTTCTATGACATAACAGGGACAATTCCAAATCATAGTAAAATGCGGATAAAGATAAGCTCTTTTATAGCTCGTCGTTTGGTACGAACGTTTTACAGTCCGTCTCGCCAGAGTTAGAAGCTTCTGTTCCGGTGTGACTGACTACATAAATGGCTTCTGCACTGCAGCGATTTCCTTCTGCCCAGTAATGACAGTTTTTCACTTCACAAAGCACATCTTTTGCCATCGTGATTCCCTCCATAAGGTTAGTAAATTTAATACATTTTTATTTTTGACTGATTAAAAAAAAGATATAACGGAAATAATAAGAAATTTTATATCTATTGACATAGAGAATCATTCTCAATTAGAATGAAAATAAAGTTGAAAGCAATGGAGGGAAAGAAAATATGTCATCGTTGCTTGTAGTAGGTGCTGATCATCTCGGAAATATTACCGATAAATTGATAAATTCAGGATTTAAGGAAATTATTCATTTGGATGGCCGCAAAGTGAATATGGTTAAGCGGGATATTCCTGAACATATCGATCTTGTTCTGGTGATGACCGACTATGTTAATCATAATTTAGCCAAAGTAATTAAGCAAAAAGCGAAAAACCAAGAAAAACCGATTTATTTTGTAAAGCGTTCATGGAGTTCTATTCATCTTGTGCTGCAAAAAGCGAAAGTAACGAAACAAGCGAATTGAGAGGTGGAGGGATACATAAATGAGTGCCGTCAAGCTATGTATGCCTCAAAATTGGCGTCAGCTAGTAGGTGAAGCGATGAAAAAAATCATTACAGAATATTATCAGGCTCCTTCTTCGTCGCGATCCGCTTCACTTGTATTAAAGCTTGTAGAAAAACATTGGCGCCACGTAGATCAAGAAGTGTTTCATTCCAATATCCATTATTATACAGTACTAGCGAAAACGACGGACTATTTACTTCGTTTTTTAGATCCGACGATTGACTGGTTTCTTTTATTTGAGAGAATTGAATATGGGGCGAAACATGTCGATGTTGATATTGCATACAAACAAGATGAAATATGCATCATCCGCAAATTTATCCTCCAAGAGGATGAAGCGTTTTATTCTTATTATATGAATAGGATAGCAGCGGCATTTGAGAGCGAAAGAAGAGAGAGCTCTAAAACAGTAGCAGTAGAATTTTGTTCGCTTCTTACTGGACAACGCCAAATACAGGCTGTCGTTGCGCAAAATCGTTTAAAACAGTTGAAAACAAAATAAATTAAGATAAAATAAACATAGATGATAATGAAAATCGTTTTAAAGTTGCTGGGGGATGTAGCTATGGGAAAAAAACCGTGTAAGGTTATGACGACAACGGCCGTGATTTCATCACTCTTGCTGGCTTCAGCGTGTTCACCAACCAATGAAGCGAGCGAGAAAAAACAGAAAGGTGAGACATCAGCCAATATTTCTGTGCCGGTGACCGATTATTCTTTTGATACAGCCGGCAACATGTTTGCGTATTCAGAATTTGAGCTGTCAGGGGAGCCTTTGGCCGAGGGGCTTGGACTTGATTTGGATGTATTGGATGCGCGCAAAATGGATAAACCGACAAAATTTGATTATATTGCAGGGATTGAATCGTACGAATACTCAGAAGAAGCAATGTACGAGGTCACGGAGAAGTCGGGACTTGGGCTGCATTTGATTTATGGCCCAATGACAGAGCAGCAGGCGCAAAAAGCGCAGAAGTCAAACGATGAGGTGTTGGCAGAGCGATTTTACCAATTGGCTGACAGTGTAGGGTATGCGCATGAAGAAATTTTCCGCAATATGTTTCCGACAATGATTGAATATGCAGGCGGTGATCCGCATTATGCCCAAAAAGTCGATACAGACGTGTATGCGGAAAATAATGACAAAACCTATGTTCCGGTTTATCAAGTCGATTTTCAATCGCTTCGTTGGGATCGGAGCAAAATGGAGAAACGATTAACTCCTTCTGCCTATGGCGGCACATTTTTAAAACAGGCATTATGGGCTGGAGATTTTTTAGGTGGCTTACATACCGTTGATAAAGATGAAGAGATTGAAGCGAAAACCAAAAATGACGATCAAGATCCTAACATTGCGCTTGGAGTAAGCTCCGCAGATGGCATGCAAGGCATGATTTTAACTGAAGAAATTTGGAACAAGCTTAATTTTGTCCGCGACCATTTATTTTACAGTGCGAAACAGCAAGGGCTAACAAAAGCAGCAGGAAGCCAATATAATCCTCAAAGCGGCTGGGTATATTTGCCTCATGAAATTGAAGTGATAGAAGATGGGAATGAATTGGCGCCAAAGGTAAAACAGCTCATTGTGAAGGATAAAAGAAGCTTGTTGCAAGATCAATGGCTGATGCTTTGGCCTGCATCAGAATTCTATGGTGTGACAGATCAGCGGCCGGATAATAAAAATCAAAATCCTGCTTTTCTAGCTGTATTTGACGGATCGCCATATCCAAGTGCGCCGAAAGAAAATCTCGATCAAAATCCAACGAATGATGTTGTTTCGAATGATCCATATTCAGTGAATCGCGATGTGGTATTGCAGGTGTTTAAAAATATTGATGCCATGCACTTTAATCAAGAAGTAGGCGCTTTTGTTGAAGAGAATGACGGAAGTGCACAAGGAAAACGAGTAGATACGTTCCAGGCAGGCTATACGATGGAAGCGCTGCGCATTTTTGAGCGCGCGATTGATGGATTGCCTGTAGGTTACGCAAGCGGAGAAGATGCCCAAGGTCTGGGCACTCCTGAAGGAAAACGTGCACTTGAACTGATCAAAAAACAAGCTGATTTTATCATGAATGAATTAATAAGGGAAGATGGCCTTGTAGCAAATGGCTGGATCATTGGTCAAGGTCCTGAAACAGACGAACCTACTCTTCTTGCCCAACTCGGTGCGATTCGCGGTCTCACAGCGGCATTTTTAGCGACGAAAGACGAGCAATACCGGGAGGCAGCACGTAAAATTTATGAAGCGATGGACAAGCATTTTTGGGATCAAAAACTCCGTGTTTATAAGACGGGAAAAAATGAAATGAAATATACTCCATTTGTAGCTGGAGCGTTATCAGGTGTGCTGCGCATTGCCCTTAACAATCTCAATAACACGGACTCTGATCAGCCTGTCAAAGTACTGGAAAGAGAGACCATCATTTCGCGCTATGTTGATTTTTATGATCGGATTATTGATGGTCCAAGCATCAAGGAAGGAATGCAGGCCAGTGAATTTTGGGATACCGGAGATGTGTATATAAAAGGCGACAAATCAGGCAATACAGATGGGGACAATGTGCCACAAGTGCAAGCAGGACACGGAAAATATGGAATTGCGCCAATTTTATTGAATGTGGAAGTAAAACCAAAAAAAGAATAAATAATGGATAAAAGCGGCAAGCATTGAGATTTGCCGCTTTTTCATATAAAATGATAATGGTTTTCATTTTCGTGAATCAAAATGGGGGAAACGCTGATGAAAAGAGGGGTCTTACTTATTTTTTTTCTGATTCTAACGAGTTGTCAGGCAAGTCCAGTGTTTCATTCAGACCAAAAAACCATTCGCCACTATGCCGTCCACAGCGACAATATGGCCATTAACAAAAAAGGAACTATGCTGTATATCGCCAATATTGATGTTCCTTCTGTCACGCTAATCGATGCAAAGACGAAGCAGAAAAAAGCAGAGATTGCTGTCGGAAAGGAGCCTAGACAGCTTGCATTAAGTCCGGACGAACAATTTTTATACGTGTCCTGTATGCATGATGACCGAGTAGATATTATTTCGCTTAAAGAGAAAAAAGTGATGGGTCATTTAAAAACAGGAATTGAACCATTTGGAGTTGTGACAAGCCAGGACGGAAGAACGCTTTACGTAGCTAATTATCGTTCAGGAACGGTATCAGTATTTGATTTGGAAAAGCAAAAAGAAACGAAAGAAATTCCAGTTGGTGATCGACCGCGTACGCTGGCGCTAACGGCTGATGGCCGAAAGTTGTATGTACCTCATTATCTAGATGGAAAAATAAGTGTGATTGATACGAAAAAAAATCAAGTCATCAAAGAAATTACGTTAGCGCCATCACCGGATCAGGAGGATCGGAAAAAGAGCCAAGGTATTCCGAACACGCTTGAGCAGTTTGTCATTGCACCAGATGGAAAAAAAGCCTACATTCCTCATTTACTGACGAATATTGATACGCCGATTCAGTTTGAAGAAACGGTTTTTCCGGCCATTTCTGTCATTGATCTTGCATCCGATCGAGAATTGGTGGATGAGAGAAAGGAATTATTCGCGGAAATCAATGTCCAAGATGTGAAAAATGAAACGATCATTGTTTCGAATCCATATGATATTGCGTTTCAGCCAGATGGAAGCAAAATGTACGCAGTGATGTCAGGAAGCGAAGATTTAGTCGTATTTGATTTAAAACGCGGCGGAAACGCAACCCAAATTTTGCGGCGCATTGAAGGGAATAATCCGAGAGGGATTGTAATTTCACCGGATGGAAAGCAATTATTTGTCCACAATGCAATGAGCCATGATCTTGCCGTCATTCATACAGGAGGCAAAGCGCCTTATGCGAAAGCAAAATCAGTAAAAGGAACGATACGCTTAATTGCCAAAGATTCTTTATCACCGCTTGTCCGTGAAGGAAAGACGATTTTTTATAGTGCGAACAGCGACGAATTTGCGACCGATATTACGGGAAATAACTGGATGAGCTGTGCTTCCTGCCACAGTGATGGGGAAATAAACGGGCTGACACTTTTGACGCCCAAAGGGCCGCGCAACGTGCCAAGCAATGTGCTAACGACCAAGACGGGATTGTTTATGTGGGATGGCTCTCGCGATGATTTTAGCGATTACATTCATACGGTACAAAATGAAATGGGCGGGATGATGGCCCTTGATCCAGGAAAGCCGCTGCCATCGGATGTGCAGCATATGTATGATGCGATTCTGGCGTATTTAGATGATCCTTATTCGTTTCCTGTACCGAAAAGCCCGTATCGAAATAAAGATGGAAGCTTGATAGCAAAAGCGCAAGAAGGCGAAAAGCTGTTTAATGGTAAAGGAAACTGTCTCAGCTGTCATGGAGGAGAGTATTTTACAGATAGTACAAAAGCAGTGGATGATCAAGGAGTATTGACGATAGCGAATACCGCTTATTTACATGATATTGGCACAGCGAATCCACAGGATAAAGCTTCAAATGGAGACGCGAGAGCCCATTTTGCCAACCCTCGCACACCAAAGCAATGGGATACGCCGACATTGCGGGGAGTTTGGGCAACGGCCCCTTATTTGCATGATGGCAGCGCCAAAACGATCGAAGAGGCCATTCAGCGCCATCAGACAAAAGAGGTGCCAAGCTTAACAAAAGGAGAAATAGCCGCTATTGCGGAATATGTGCGTTCACTTGAATAAAGTCACCGAGAAGCCGTTTTGGCCATGGCCAAAACGGCTTTTTTATGACGATCTCAATAACTGCCAAACGTTATGATGGATCATTTTTTTGAAGATAGCGTTTATCTTTCATAAATAATCGCCAAAAATAGATGAATCCCGGAAAGAGAATAACAAACCCGATGATGTATGACATAAACAGCGCGCGAAAAGTATTCGGATGAGTGAAACCTGACTGAATCGTGACATCCGGATAGATCATATATGGCAAGTGGGCCTTTCCATAAGCGTAGCTCGCTAAAAAGTATTGAATGACAATGGCGACGACCGCTAATCGAGGTTTTCCCCGTATGGACTGATGCTTGGCAGACGGCAAGAATAGAGCGGCCCCCGCTACAAAAAACATGGCCACGGAACCGATGAGCCATGGCAAATAGTCCATCATTCGCTCATACAGCCAAGGTGCTTCATCCTGCATCGTCAGCATAATAAAAAGCGCCATTAATAAGGAAATAGGTCCGAGAATGAGAGCATCTCTGCGATAGGTTTGATATGCCTCCAGCTCATTCGCTTCATTGGAGTAGTCGGCAAGCAGCAAGGAAGAAAGAAACAATGTGCTGGAGATGGCGAAGCCAATGAACGCATATTCATGCGGGCTTGTAAACAGCTTATCCATTCTTAGTTTTGCGACCCCGTCAACCGTTTCAATAAATTCGCCATGTGTGATTGGCAAGACGCTAATCAGTAGAGCTGGGATGATCATGCCGCTGATTCCTGAAATGTAGGTCAACACTTTTTCATATTCCTTAGCGATATGGGCAAATACTAAAAAAGCGCTGCGAATCGCGAGAAGCAGTAAAATAATGCTCCCGGGAATTAATAAAACAGTTCCCAACAAAAAGGTCGCTCCAGGAAAAAAGCTGACAAGCGCGACAACGATTGCCACAATAAACACATTGGTCACTTCCCATGTAGGGGAAAGATAGCGATTGGCAATATTGGTTGCGGCTGTTTTTTCCCGATTCATATAAATCATCGACCAAAAACCAGCTCCAAAATCCATGGTTGCCATGACCGCATAGATAAAAATAAATCCCCATAGCACAGTGATGGCAATGAGTTCATTTGTCATGTTCCTCGCCTCCTTATTGCGTAAAATGATTTGAATGTCCGGTTTCCTGTGAATCTAGTTCGTTGATGACAGGATGACGCCGAAAATAGTATTTTAATACGAGAACGACGGCGATGCTTAATACAATATAGATGGCTGCGAACAAGATAAACAGCAGTGCCAAATTCTCCGATTGTGTCACAGCGTCCTCTGTTTTCATCATCCTGTATATCACCCACGGCTGTCTGCCTGTACAGGCAAAGATCCAGCCAAATTCAATAGCCAGCATGGAAAGAGGTCCGGAAGCGATAATGGCCCACATCAGCGGACGAGGAAACGCAGGGCGTTTCATCACTTTGTTCCAAACCAATCCGATCAAGGAGAGCAGGATAAGGAATGAGCCGATGCCTACCATCGCATTGAATAGCGTATGGATAAATAATGGCGGCCACCATTCTTTAGGAAAATCGTTTAATCCTTGTACAACGGTATCAAAGCTATTGCCGGCAAGAAAGCTGAGGAGCCATGGAATTTCGATTGCCCATTTCACCGATTGCGTGTCAGGATCTGTAAAACCGCCAATGGCAAGAGGAGCGTGCGATTGCGTTTCGAACAATCCTTCAGCTGCTGCCAGCTTTTCCGGCTGATATTCATGCAAAAGCTGTGCGGCTTCATGGCCATTCAGCGCGGTTAAAATAGAAAAAATCCCGCCAACAACAAGCGAAAGCATCAGTGCTTTACGATAAAATTCAAGAACGCGTTTATTTTTTTCCCGCAACATTTTGTAAGCAGAAATTGAAGCAAGGACAAATGCTCCTGTCATAAAGGCTGAAACTGTTACATGTCCAGCGGTGACAAAAAAGCTGGGATTAAAAAATGCAGCCCAAGGATCTACGTCAACGACTTGGCCATTTTCGATGCGAAAACCGTCGGGAGTGCCTTCAAAAGCATGAACATTTGTAATTAAAATAGCGGAAGCGCTTGCGCCAAGGGCAACAAGAGTAACGCTCAAAATTCTCATGGCCGGCGAAATACGATCAGCGGCATATACGTAGATAGACATGAATAATGCCTCAACAAAAAAAGCATAGATTTCAATTTGGAAAGGCAGCGCCATCACTTTGCCGATCACTTCCATAAATCCAGGCCATAGCAATGAAAGCTGGACGCCAGCAATGGTTCCAGAAGGAATGGCAACTCCCAGCAGTACTGCTATCCCTTTTGTCCATCTTTTAGCCATAACTGCATAGTCGCGATTTTTCGTTTTTTGATAGAGCAGTTCGGCGCATAAAATCATTAGCGGAATTCCCACACCGAGAGACGCAAAAATAATATGAAACGCCATAGTAGTGCCAAATAGAGAGCGGGCAATGACCAAATCATCCATAAAAAAGACCGTCCTTCCATTCATGATTAGCTGCTGTTATTATCCACATATTTCTAAAAAATATGCAGAGAAGAAATCATAGGAAAAAACGAAACCACACTGTCAAGTCGACAGTGTGGTTTCGTTTCTTTATTGCAACGCTTGTTTTAATACGTTGATATTTTGATGCATGATTGTGAAGTAGTCTTTATTTTCTTTTATATCTTCGCTTGTAAGTGTTTCTAAATTATGAAGGCGAAGAACGTCAGCGCCGATTTCGTTTTTGACAACTTCAGCCACCTTTGGTGTGACATTTTGTTCAAAGATGACATAATGAATTTGTTTCTTTTTCGCGAGTTGAATCATTTGAGCCAGCTCTTTTTGTGAAGGTTCATTAGTCGGTGAAAGACCCGCGATGCTTAATTGCTCAATGCCATATCTTTTTTCCCAATAGCCGTAGGCTGCATGAGAAACAAGAAGTTCTTTTTTAGGAGCGTCTTTTACTACAGCTTGCAATTGTTGATCTATATCAAGCAACTGCTGTTTTAAAGCGGCAAAATTGTTTTCAAATGTTTCCTTCGCATCTGGCTTTAGCTCAATCAAAGCATTTTTTATGTTTTCGGCAATCGGAATGCATAAAATAGGATCTAACCAAACGTGGGGATCTTTATCACCATGATGATGACCGTCGTCATCGTGCCCTTCCGCTTCTTCATGCCCTTCGTGTTCTTCCCCTTCTTCATCGTGATGGACAGAATCAAGCAATTGAATTCCTTTAGAAGCTTCCACGAGCTTTACATGCTCGTTTTTTAGTGCTTGTTTCGTTTGATCGACGAATCCTTCCATTCCTTGGCCGATATAAATAAATGCATCAGCATCTGCTAAATTTTTCATCGTTTGCGTTGTCGGTTCAAATGTATGTGCCTCAACGCCAGGAGGATAAATGCTTTCTGCTTTTATGTAGCGTCCACCAATTTTTTGCGCAAAATCTTGCAACGGATAAACAGTCGTATAAATAGTAAGTGTGTTTTTTGGCTTGTTTGTATCGGTTGCTTCTTCACGTTTATTGCAGCCAAACAGCATGATTGATCCAACAAGAAGAATGATGGCTAACAGTGTTTTTCGTCTCATGAATGCTCTCCTTTCTCATTTTTACCAAGCAGAGATGAATGGTCTCATTCATTATATCGTAATCATTACGATTTGAATAGTATTTTTTTCTTTTTATTCACCCATGCAGTTAGTTGGTTAATCATTACGTGTAGCTATAAGAAAGACGGACTTGCTGCCATTACATGAAAATGCACGATAATAAGCCGCAAGCCCATGCTTATTTGGCATCTTCCCATTTTTCTGGGACTGGATCGAAGCCTCCAGGATGAAAGGGATGACACTTGACAATGCGTTTGATCGTCAGCCAGCCTCCTTTGATTGCGCCAAAGCGCTTAACTGCTTCAAGACCGTAATGGGAGCATGTCGGATAAAAACGGCATGTCGGCGGCTTTAACGGAGAAATCACCATTTGATAAAAACGAATGAGAGCGATCAATAAGCGTTTCAACATTTGCATCACACCCAGTGAATAAAATATACTATCATCAATGTATCATAAATCGCACAAGTCATCATCTTTGAATAATCCGGATAAAGTAGATGAAAAAAATCGGATTTATGTGTATGATAGTATTTAGAAAATAACGATAGGAGTGATACAATGCCTTCAGTAGAAAGCTTTGAACTCGACCATTGCGCTGTGAAAGCGCCGTATGTGAGACATTGCGGCGTGCATAAAGTGGGAAGCGATGGCGTTGTGAATAAATTTGACATTCGTTTTTGCCAGCCAAATAAGCAAGCGATGAAGCCCGATGCTATTCATACGCTTGAGCATTTGCTTGCATTCAATATTCGCAAGCATGCGGAAAAATACGATCATTTTGATATCATTGATATCTCACCAATGGGATGTCAAACGGGCTACTATTTAGTTGTCAGCGGTTCTCCTACTGTGGAGGAAATTATCGATCTGCTTGAAGATACAATGAAGGATGCGGTAAATGCGACAGAAGTCCCAGCTGCAACGGAACAGCAATGCGGGCAGGCGAAGCTTCATGATTTAGAGGGAGCTAAGCGTCTAATGCGTTTTTGGCTGGAACAAGATAAGGAAGAACTGAAGAAAGTATTTGGATAATCGTAAGGCGGCCATTTAAACATGGCCGCCTTCGTTTTTTTCTTTCTGCTTGTGTTCTGGTAAATGCGGATTGTTATCAATAGGATCGACGGTATGCTTGTATTGATAGGCTTTTGATGTGGTGGCGACAGCCAGAATAAGAACGACTAAAATAATGATGATGGAAATGATAAGGATTGTAAACATTGGCTCCCCACTTTCTATGTTTGATTCCTCTCTTTATTTTAACATACTCCACCGAGAAGTCTCCCATCTCTTAACGGAATGTAGATGGGAGCGGTTCATCATAAGCGCTGAGAAAGGGAACGAATAAGATTGTATCCATTTAAATGGAAATAGTGACATAAGATAAAGAGGCAAAAAACGAACTGCTTTGAAGCGTGATGCCTGGGGTTGAAAGCGACGGTGTTCCCATGCACCAGCATGCCGCAAAAACAATCGACCCATTTACTTTCTGATCGGATTTATACATATGTTCGTTTCTATCTTATATGGCACAAGTAAAAGGAGTGAAGCAATGGTAGTTAAGTAGGTGGATGATCGAACAAAACCAATGGGAGTAAGTTTGAGCATATTCTTCTTGAGCAACGAATGCTTTGCGGGTAAATAGATTAAAATAATGGATCGTCCACCTTGTATTTATAATTGAAAAGAGAGAAGAATTTTTCCGTTTTTTGCAAGATGGGCATGAAATCGGTTATAATTAGAAATGTAAGTTTATTTTGTAAAAAATATGGTGAAGGAGAGGATCGAGATGAAAAATCTAACGGACATTGTCAATAAACAGATTGCCAATTGGAGTGTATTATACATCAAACTCCATAATTATCATTGGTTTGTCAAAGGACAGCAATTTTTTACATTGCATACAAAATTCGAAGAATTATACAATGAAGCAGCCCTCCATATTGACGAGTTAGCAGAGCGGCTGCTTGCGCTAGGAGGAGCGCCTGTCGCTACAATGAAAGAGTGTCTCGAAAGTGCGTCTGTTAAAGAAGCAAAAGGCAATGAAACAGCTGAAGAGATGGTTGGCGCGCTTGTCAGCGACTTTGAGACGATGATTCAAGAGCTAAAAGATGGAATGCAGCTAGCTGATGAGGTAGGGGATGAAACAACGGGAGATATGCTTTTAGGAATCCACCAAAGCCTTGAAAAGCACGTGTGGATGTTAAAATCGTTTCTTGGCAAATAAGCAAAAAAGATCGCTTCCATATCGGGAGCGATCTTTTTTGCTGTTTGGGCAGTTGTTTACACTCTTTTTTTCTATTTTCATAAAATAGAGTAACTACGTGTTGATCATCGATGGTTTTATCACTTTACCACATAACGAGGCTTTTCAGCCATTTTCGTATTTTGGATCAATCGATTGTGGCATCAGAAAAGCTATCTGCCTGTCCATGATCCCTCCATTAGGCGTGTTGATGATTATGTTCTATGCCTGTTCCTTTTTAACAGGGGGTAGTACGGAAAAGATCCCCCCTTTGTCTCCTTGATTCAGGAAATAAGGAAGAAAGACTTCTTTTCGGTCTAGCTCTTCCGCATTTCTTGCATGAAATCATAGATCATCAACAGATGTGATATTGTTGAATCAACACTTTTGACCTATGAAACATGAAAGGCGGGAAACCGTGGTCAAACATTCATTTTTTTTCGGAATTTCGCTCATTGGTTCATTTGTTTCATCTGTATTTGGAGGATTGGACATATTAGTGGTGATTTTAGTTTGCTTCGTCGTGATTGACTATATAACTGGTATTGTTGCAGGGGCTCTTGAAGGAAAGCTGTCAAGCGAGATCGGTTTTCGGGGGATTGTGCGGAAATTATTGATTTTTGTATTAGTAGCAGTGGCACATCTAATCGATCTTGCCTTAGGACAGAACAATCATTTTATTCGTGATGCAACGACCTTCTTTTATATGGCGAATGAAGTCATTTCAATTGTTGAAAATGTAGGAAGGACAGGATTACCTATTCCGGGCTTTCTGATAAAAGCAATTGAATTATTAAAAGATCGGGCTAAATAAGCATAATTTTTATTTGTTCATCCACACTACGAATAGGACAGATTGTAAAGGAGTTGAAGGGTGTGAAAGAGCAAAATAAAAAAACGTATTATGTGTCGATTGCTCACGGTGAAATCTCTCAAGTAAAGACAGCGTCTCCATGGGATTTTCAAATCGAGGCAACGGACGAAGAAATTATTCAATTAAGGGAATATTTTGACCAAAACTATTCCTCTGATTGGCAGGCGTTTTGGAGAGCGCATGTTCCATATATACAGTATCATTATGATCGCGAAAACGATGCATACGATGATACGATGAAAAAAATTTATCAGCTTATTTATAAATTAGGAAATGAAGAAGCAAGGCAGCATATTCGCTCAATGGGATGGGTTCAAGAATAAGGATGGGCTGCTGCGCTTCATGTCATACCTTTGTTTTTCTTGACAGTCCAAATCGATTCGCTATAATAAAAAATAAATTGAGACAAGGACTTGATAACTAAATGACATGGACAGCTTTCGCGCTTTTGTGAAGGAGACGAGCAAAAGGAAGAAGCGAACGAATGGATTAAGTGATGTGATGTGAACCGAGATGGATCGGTATGTTTCACTTTTTATAGTGGAGCATGCCGTTTTTGTTTCGAAGGGGGAGAAATACGAATGAAATCTAAAGGAGAGATGGAAGATCAAATTAGCCGGGCTCTGACGCAATGGGAGAAAGAGTATTTGGGGAGGGGCCCCATATCCGTTAAAACGGATATTATCCGCAATATGATTATTGTGCAAATGCGCGGACTTTTAACACCTGCTGAACAAAAATTGGCAGAGACAAAAGAAGGGCTGTTAGCCGTTAAAAGAATTCGCTCAGATTTAATTGAATCAGGCAGCGAGCAGCTAAGAGAGATCATCGTAACGATGACAGGAAAACAAGTAATGAGTGTTCATACAGATATAAGCACCCGTACAGGAGAACGGATTATTGTGTTTTCGCTAGCCGACAACTTTGAAGAAGAATTTCAAAAATAACGGGGTGCAGTTCACCTAGTTCTGTTCATTTTCTTTATCGTTTTTTGTATTTCTTATGAAGAAGGCTGCCTAATCAGTCGATTTTTCGGCTGCAGGCTGCCTCTCTTTATTTTTGCGAGAAGTTAGTACGGCGAATGTTTGAGGTTTCTATAATATAAATGCCACTTGAAGCTGGACATGCCAAGTGGCTTCTTGGTATAAGCAAGTAAACAGGTGTTGATGCTCCATTGTTTTTAATAAAAAACCACAGAATGATTGGATGACACACAAGCTTTTCCGCTTTTCTCCTCGAAACAAACGCATTTGCCCGTAAATTCAAAAAAGCATGCTGAAACATTCCAGTCGGCAAACAAACGGTGTGCGACTACGGCAGAAAAGCGAGGAATGAAGCGATGCCAATCGGCTTTTATTGGCTGGCCGACACATTATATAGCGCTTAAGCTTAACTAGCACTGCGAGTAAAGTGCGAAGTATAATAGGAATAAAGATCATGACAATGGAGTTTGATAAGGATGTTTGTTTTTTGGGACTATTATGGAAATCAAGTGCAGTTATCATTTGCTGACCATCCGTTTTCCAAAACGCCAGATCATGTTTGGGTCGTCTGCCGTTACCACCAGCAGTGGTTGCTGACCCATCATCGTGAACGTGGTTTAGAGTTTCCTGGAGGAAAGAGGGAAGGAAAGGAAACACCTGAACAAGCAGCGATTCGCGAAGTGAGAGAAGAGACCGGGGGAGTCATCGAACAGCTGGAATATATCGGGCAGTACAAAATTGGAAATGAGATGATTAAAAATATTTATTTTGCTGAAATTGAAGCGCTCCAGCCACAGTCCACCTATTTGGAAACAGATGGCCCAGTTCTGTTAAAGGAACTGCCTGAGCATGTAAGAACGGATGAACGCTTCAGTTTTATTATGAAAGACGATGTGCTTATGTATACGCTTGAAGAAATAAAGAGACGTTCTCTGTAATTGAACGTCTCTATCGGTTTTTGATCAGCGATTTTTCGATTAAAGCCACTATTTGGTACATCAAAGTGGCTAAAACAGCAATAATAAGCAGACTTAGCAGAACGAGGGTGAAATTAAATACTTGGAATCCATAAATAATCATGTACCCAAGCCCTTGCTTGGAAACAAGGAACTCACCGACGATCACTCCAACCCAAGATAAGCCGACATTCACTTTTAAAGTGGAGATAATGGCTGGGAATGAAGCGGGCAGAACGGCTTCTTTAAAGCATTGAAAACGGCTGGCTCCGAAAGTTTTGAGCACCTTGATATAATTCGCGTCCACTTCGCGAAACGAGGTATAGACGACGATGGTGGTAATGATCACAGAGATAACGGTTCCCATCGCGATAATCGAAGAAAAATTAGGTCCAAATGCGACGATTAAAATCGGACCGAGCGCTACTTTGGGCATGGCGTTTAAAATGACTAAATACGGATCAGCGATTTTAGAAAAGCGCGGAAACCACCAAAGCAATGCGGCTAAGCATGTGCCAAGAAGCGTACCAAGAATAAATCCAAGCACGGTTTCAAATAAGGTAACACCAATGTGTGAAAAAAGCGATCCATCTTCTATCTTTTCCATCAACAATGACCAGATTTTTGACGGGGAGCTGAACAAAAGCGGATCAATCCATTGATAGCGGCTAGCAGCCTCCCAAAGCATGAAAAAACCAACGAAAATGATGAGCTGATAAAAACGAACCCACCGTTTCTCTTTTCGAAGCGATGCAAGATACTGATCATGCAAGGATGGCTTGTGATTAGTAAGTGGTTTCAAGTGAATCCAGCTCCTTCCAAAGAAATTGGAACAGCTCGGAAAAGGACGGATGCTGCCGGGCGGCAAATGGCGGCAACTGCCGAAGCTCGCTAGGTACGAGGAACGTTCGTACAAGGCGTCCGGGTTTAGCTGCGAATAAGAAAATTCGATCGCTCATGGCAATGGCTTCACCAATATCATGAGTGACAAGCAAGGCGGTTTTGCTGTATTCTTTCAAGGTTTGCCAAACGAGTTCCTCTAATCTGAGTTTGGTTTGATAATCTAAAGCGGAAAATGGCTCATCAAGCAGCAAAATTTTCGGATCCGTTGCCAACGTCCGGGCGAGAGCCGCTCGCTGGCGCATGCCTCCTGATAATTGATTCGGGTAATGCTTTTCCGTTCCCTTTAGATCCATGCGTTCAAGCAATGAAAGAGCGCTGGCTCGCATTTCTGGGGTATCAATCTCCATAATCTTTAAACCGAGAAATAGATTTTCTTCGATTGTTTTCCAAGGGAATAGATAGTCCTGCTGCAGCATATAGCCGACAGCTGGATGAATGGCCTGCATTTTTTTCCCTTCCAGCGTGACGGTTCCTTCTGTCGGCTGAATAAGAGAGGCAATGATAGAAAGCAAGGTGGTTTTTCCGCAGCCGCTAGGACCAATAAAAGAAACGAATTCTCCTTGATCGATGGACAAGGATATATGCTCTAAGGCTGTAGTAGCTGTTTTTTCGGTAAAATACGTGTGGCTGATGTCATGAACAACTAAAAAACTCATCTTGTTCACCTGCCGTTCTTATTTTTCGATTGTTTTTTTCGCAAAGGAGTTGTCGACAAGCGCGGAATAGTCTGAGTGTGGCGGCAATTCCCCTGCTTCTTTCATAATGGCTTGCAGGTTGTTCCATTCTTCTTCGTCAAGAACGGGGTCAGTTGCATAACTGCCTTGTTTTTTGTAGCGGTCGACGACTTTTTCGATAATGGAAAGATCTGTATCTTTAAAGTATGGTTGGATGGCTTTTGCAATTTCCGCAGCGGTATGGGTTTCGACCCATTGCTGCGCTTGATAAAGAGCGCGAGTAAACTTTTGGATCGTTGCTTGATTCTTTTTGATAAAGCTTCGTTTGGCCATGAAGGAGGTATATGGAACATGCCCGGATTCTGTTCCAAAGGAAGCGACAATGTATCCTTTTCCTTCCTGTTCAAAAATACTGGCAGTTGGCTCAAATAATTGAACATAGTCTCCTGTACCGCTGGCAAATGCACTAGGAATATTGGCAAAATCAATATTTTGAATGAGCTTTAAGTCTTGTTTCGGATCAATTCCGTGTTTTTTGAGGACAAATTCCCCGACCATTTGCGGCATGCCGCCTTTTCTTTGACCGAGAAAGGTGCTTCCGTTTAGTGAATCCCAAGAGAAATGATCGATTTTTTTGCGAGCAACGAGAAACGTCCCATCTGTTTGAGTTAATTGGGCAAAATTAATAACAGGATCTTTCGTTGCTTGGCTATAGACATAGATCGATGTTTCGGAACCGACTAAGGCAATATCCGAGCCGCCGGAGAGCAGGGATGTCATCGTTTTGTCTCCGCCCCATGCGGTTGATAATTCGACATCAAGCCCTTCCTTCTTAAAAAATCCTTTAGAAATGGCAACATATTGAGGAGCGTAAAAAATGGAACGGGTGACTTCTGCCACGCGAACTTTTTGTACAGAAGGCTGATCCTGCTTTTCGCAGGCTGCCGAGATGACGAAGCCAATGGTGAAAAATGAAATCAGCGCGGTGCGCAGCCATTTTTTCATTGTGATAAACCTCCTTAGCAATAGATGTTAAATATGTACCTTATCGTATGCTGTCGGAAAAAATGTGTGAATGCCTATGGAAAGGAAGAAAGACATGGATGGACAGATCATAGAGAAACAGCGATTTCCATCACCTAATCCGCATATCGATGTATTCTTAATTACCTATTTATCGCAAGGATTGCAGGTAAAAGGATTTTTAGCGATACCGAAAGCTAAAGGGACTTATGATGGCTTCCTTTATCTTCGCGGCGGAATGAAAAATGTTGGGAAGGTGCGTCTTTCCCGAATTACGCAATTTGCAGCTGAGGGATTTGTCGTCATGGCTCCTTTTTATCGCGGCAATCAGGGTGGGGAAGGAAATGAAGATTTTGTTGGAGAAGATCGCTACGATGCGTTAAGTGCTTTTCGGGTGTTACAAAACCTCCCGCAGGTAGATAGCAGACGCATTCATGTGTTCGGTTTTTCTCGCGGAGGAGCTATGGCGCTCCATACAGCTATCTTAGAAAATCAAGTTTGTTCAGTTGTTGTTTGGGGAGGAGTTTCCGATGTGATGTTGACGTATTGGGAACGGCTTGACTTGCGAAAAATGATGAAGCGGGTCATTGGCGGAACGCCGACAAAATATCCGGAGCGCTATCGTTGGCGAACACCGCTTTATAGCATTGATCGCATCAAAGCGCCTGTGCTGATTATTCATGGCGAAAAAGATCACAACGTCTCGATAGAACATGCTTATCGGCTTGAAAAGCGGCTAAAAGAACTAGAAAAGCCTGTGACGACTTGGTATTTCCCTGACTTCACACATTATTTTCCGCCAAAGGACAATCGGGAAACGGTTCATCGTTTAGCGGAATGGATGAAACAGCAGGGGCGGTCATGATACTATAAATAAAGAACGAAGAGGAAAGGATGTAGATATAAATGGGGATGCCATTAGAATTGCAAACATTGATTGTGACAAAGGGAAAAGAACAGCGAATTGAAGATAATTTGTTTGTGCTTGAAAAGGAAGGATACCGCCTTTATCCAATCGATATCCCCCTTGAAGTAAAGCGGACGTTGCAAAGCGAAGCAAGCGGACAAGCAGTAGTTAAAAAGCTAGAACTGGCGAATAACCGAACGATTATCACATATGAACTCATCTCGCTTCATTCGATCAACTAGCATTTTCTAGATGGATCTGGAGCCCTCTGCCTCCCAATGAAATCGCGAATGGATCAAAAACGATTTTGCCTCGGAGCAAAATCGTTTTTGTTGATAAGCGCTTGGCTTGCATCTTTTCGTTGTATTTATTACGATCATGAGTCATATAAAAAATAAAGGATGCAAAGTTGACAAAATTGTTGTATAATAATAATAACTTTTTTATAGTAAATATCATAATATTTGTATATTCTTCCATGCAGGGAGTTCTTCAAAAAGCAGGGTGGCGTTCACCTCGGCTTGTTGGAGGAAACCCAACCATGGAAAAGCAGGGACGGGAGATCTTCTACGATCTGGAAATCGCATAGATGGAATGAAGATAAACCGGCTATGATTCATTGATAGACAGAAGGGCAGCCTTTTGCGAAAAAAGGCGCCTCTGTCCAATGGCATAGCCGGTTTTTTCTTTTCTTTCCAATGTCATCAATAAGCACCATGCACGGAGGAGAAGGAGAGGGGGAAACGGATTGTTATTTATATGGAGTTGGTTTATTTCAGTAGGAATCGTATTTGTCAGCGGTGCCCTATGTCTATATTCGCGTATTCCGGAGCGTTACGTATACATCCATACCCGTTTATTGCTGCTGCCGGCGGCCGCGGCGCTTATCGGATGGATCGGAGCGGGATCAGGGACGGAAGTTGGAGCATGGAGATTCGATGGAATTAGTTGGCTTATGGCCTTCTATATTTCTTTACTCAGTTGGATCATTCAAACGTTTTCGCTGCGCTATTTGCATGGCGATCGCGCATACCGGCATTATTTTTGGCTGTTAACATGGACTGCTGGAGCGGCATCGGTCATATGGAGCAGCAATGATTTGCGCGTAATGGCCATTTGTTGGGGACTGCCATTCGTTGGTCTTGCCGCGTTGACATGGTTAAAAAGGGAATGGGCGCCGTCACGCGCGGCTGCGATGCAAATGGGAATCATGTTTTTGGCAAGTTGGCTGGCAGTGGCGGTGTTGGCTGTATGGATATGGACTGTGACGGGGAAATGGAGCATGTCGGCCGCTTTATTAGCGGATCAATTGGCAGAGATAAGCTTTTGGGGAAGAATAGCAATGAACGGATTATTGCTATTGGCTGCGCTGATTCCGGCGGGACAATGGCCGTTTCATCGCTGGTTGCTTGAATCTGCAGTGACTCCGACTCCTGTATCAGCGGTGATGCATGCAGGACTCGTTAATGCTGGCGGCCTGCTGTTGGCGCGCTTTTCCCCACTATTTAACATGCCAGCGGCGCATGAGGCGCTATTTATCATCGCCTTTCTATCTATTTTGCTCGGTACAGGTATTAGCTTTGTCCACGTCGATTATAAGAGGCAGTTAGTCGCTTCAACGATGGCGCAAATGGGAGTGATGTTCGTTCAATGTGCTTTAGGCGCTTACGGGGCAGCTGTGGTTCATCTGATTTTACATGGATTGTTCAAAGCGACATTGTTCTTGCAATCAGGATCTGTTGTACCGCGTCCTGAACGCATTGTGCGTGTGAAAGGAGGCGGATCCTGGTGGGGAGGTGCTTTAATAGGATTAGCAGTGGGGATGGCGTTTTGGATTGCTTCTCCTTCAGAGCCGACTCGGCTTTTCAGCGCATTGCTTCTTGGAGCATCGATGATGATAGCCTGGGGACGTCTTGCCGATTTTCGTGAAGGGCGCTGGCTTGGGTTGGTGACGGTGGTCATGCTAGCATTAGCTTCTGAAGAAGTAAGACATTTCTTGACGGAGTTTGTGCAAGCTGCGTTACCATCTGGAAGCGCACCGCCGTCTGCGCTCGAATGGCTGGCATTTGTATTGTTTGCTTCTGCTGCTATCGTTGCTTTCTGGATTGTTCGGCATCGTTCATCTCTATTGTTTGTCCGATTCTATATGTGGCTTGTTCATTTTGGAGAGCCGCGTCTATCAACTGTTGAACCACACCCGCACTATTTGAGCATTTATGTGAAGGAGGGAGCTCGTGATGAGTAAACAGGCCATTTCGCTTGAACGTCCCCGCAAGCAGGCAACACGAAAAGCGGTGTCTGGCATAGAGCGCCCAATCGCTAAGATAGTCGAGAAGGCAAGCGAAGTCATTGCTCCGCTTTGGCCTATCTCTACT
Source organism: Anoxybacillus sp. B2M1 (assembly GCF_001634265.1). Taxonomy (NCBI): domain Bacteria; kingdom Bacillati; phylum Bacillota; class Bacilli; order Caryophanales; family Anoxybacillaceae; genus Anoxybacillus; species Anoxybacillus sp. B2M1. The sequence goes on from NZ_CP015435.1 coordinate 3,297,063, forward strand.
TTCATTGCCCGTCATCCGTGGATGGAACTTGAACATTTACCATTTTCAGAAGTGGCCGAACGATTTCAACGCATGCCTGGCATCCATCTATATCCGACGATGGCATCCTTTCGTGCAGCGCTTGAAAAAGGCGAAATTGATCTCTCATTTTTGGAGAGAAAGCTGCATCGCTGGCTTGATGGACAGAATCTTTCAGTGCCTCGCCATGAAGCAGAACGATTATGCCGCGCCTTTCTTTGGAATGATGAGGTACCAGCGGAATGGTTGGCTTCCTCTGAATGGAATCAGTTGCCGACAGCTACTTCTTGGCGGAACGCGGTTATTCAGCCGTTAAGTGTGCATAATAGCAAGCAAAAACAACGTCTTGATCAGCAAATGATAAAATGGTGCAAATTGTTTTTAGATGAAGGACAGGCGGCGTGGGAGCTGCCATTTCGAGAGCTTGGATTGTTTGGCGCCTGGCGCCAGCTGGTCGGGCATGATCCGGCGTTGACGAAAGATGAACGACAACGGCTTTTTGACTGGCCGAATGCTCCAGAGCTGGCGTTGCAGCGCGTCTTGTCTGAATTGAACGTAGATGAAGAGACAGCGGTCAACTATCTTGAAGCCCACCTTCTGGCTTTGCCGGGATGGGCTGGCATGTTGCTCTGGCGTTCTAAACAAGCGGGTCAAGATACCGCCTTACTCGTCGATTATTTGGCCATTCGTCTTTCGCTAGAATGGGCATTGATGGCTCCGGATTTGCCATTGGATCCTAGCATGGACGATGATGTTGCTGATGATTGGCGTCAGCTATTGGCTGCGTGGCTACATTGGGGAGGTATGACAGCAGCTAAATGGCAGCAACTGAAAGCGGAGGAACAATGCGCCCGCCTAGCGTTTGCCGACCGCTTTTGGCGCTTGGAGCGATACCGCCTTTGGCTTGAGGCATGGGAAGAAACGTATGAAGAACAGTTAAAGACAACGATTCGATCTTCTTGTTCTGCAGATGAGCAGAAACCTGCTGCTCAGTTTCTTTTTTGCATTGACGTTCGTTCAGAAGTGTTTCGCCGTCATCTTGAAGAAGCTGGACCATTTGAAACGTATGGATGTGCTGGATTTTTTGGCATTCCGATCAAGACGCGCGAACTGGATAGCCATCATACTCATCCATCATGTCCGGCCATCGTCCAACCGCAGCAGGAGATTTGCGAAGTGGCTGCTGTACCGGAAAGCGTGACGGATTATCGACGCCGTCGCAATATGTTCCGGTTTGCCGGACAAATATTTAAGAAAGTGAAGCAAAATTTGCTAGCGAGTTTATTATTGCCCGAAATGAGCGGATCTTGGCTTGGATTGCATACTCTTATGCGCAGCGCCGCTCCTAAGAAGGCAGGTCATTTGTTCCGAAAGCTAGAAGAGACGATGGAGAAAAAGCCGTCAACAGCGCTGGTGCTCGAGCGGCAAGAGAGATCAGAAACATCAGATCTGCCCATCGGATTTTCAAAGGAGGAGAAGATTCAATACGTTCAGCAGCTGCTTCACAGTATAGGACTGACTTCATCGTTTGCGCCATTGGTGATCGTATGTGGCCATGAAAGCGCAACAGTGAATAATCCGTATGCTTCTTCGCTCGATTGCGGCGCATGTGGCGGAGCAGCGGGAGCATTTAATGCCCGAGTGTTTGCCGCTCTTGGCAATTTGCCAGAAGTACGCGAGGGACTTGCGCAACGCGGTATCGTCATTCCAGATGAAACCGTATTTGTGGCTGCAGAGCATGTGACAACGATCGATGAACTTCGCTGGATTGACATTCCGGTGTTATCAGAATCAGCACAGCAGGCGTTCCACTTAGTAGAAAGCGTGCTTCCTAAAGTAAGCCGGAAAACAAATGAGGAGCGGTGCGCAAAATTGCCATGCATTGGAAAAAGACCGAATGATGCGGTAGCGGAGGTACAGCGTCGGGCTGTTGACTGGAGTGAAATTCGCCCGGAATGGGGGCTTGCGGGAAATGCCGCGTTTGTAATTGGCAGCCGTAGCCGAACAAAGCATTGCCATCTCGATGGAAGAGTATTTTTACACAGCTACGATTGGCGACAAGATCCTACTGGTGAGCTTCTCTCGGGCATTATCAGCGGACCGGCTACAGTAGGACAATGGATTAATTTGCAATATTACGCATCGACCGTTGCCCCTCACTATTACGGAAGCGGCAGCAAAACGACGCAGACGGTCACTTCCGGGATTGGAGTGATGCAAGGCAACGCCAGCGATTTGCTTACTGGGCTGCCTTGGCAGTCCGTAGCCGCTTCGGATCAGGAGTTATTTCATTCGCCGCTTCGATTGCTTGTTGTCATTGAAGCGCCGCGTTACTATATTGAGCGTTTGCTCACCGAGCACTTGCCTTTTTCTCAAAAAGTGAAAAACGGCTGGCTCCGTCTCGCATCGATTGATCCCGATAGCGGGGAATGGGTGTCGTGGGGACGCTCCCTATTTTAAAAGATATGGAAAAGCCGCTTGGTCCAAGTTATTGGTAAGCGGCTTTCCATATCATCAGGACCAAAATGGGTGAAGAGGAATTTTAACACATGTACCGAGAGTCTTCTCCCTCTTAACGAAGTGGAGGTGGGAGAGGTTTATGCTAGTTTTAGGGTTGCTACATGTACAAAAAAAAGGGGGGATCTACACGACGGAAGATACCCCCTAAATATTAAGCAATTGGTCCGCCAAGCTTTTCAATGCTTGGATCGACATTCGTAAATTTTTTGAAGTTTTCGCGGAATTTTGCGGCAAGATCTTTTGCTTTTTGCTCGTATGCTTCTTGATCAGCCCACGTATTTTTTGGAAGCAATACTTCATCAGGCACTCCAGGAACATGCGCCGGAATTTGCAAACCAAAAATTGGATCTTGTACCGTTTCGACGTTGTTCAGCTCGCCTTCAAGGGCTGCTTGCACCATTGCTCGCGTATATTGCAGTTTCATGCGGCTGCCGACTCCGTATTCCCCACCGGTCCAGCCTGTATTCACTAAAAACACTTGTACTTGATGCTCGTCGATTTTTTTGCCGAGCATTTCTGCATAACGTGTTGCTGGAAGCGGTAGGAACGGAGCTCCAAAGCAAGTCGAGAACGTTGCTTGCGGTGACGTAATGCCGCGTTCTGTGCCAGCCAATTTGCTTGTATAGCCGCTCAAGAAATGATACATCGCTTGTTCTTTTGTAAGCTTGCTGATTGGCGGTAAAACGCCGAATGCGTCAGCTGTCAAGAACACGATAGTTGCCGGATGGCCAGCGACGCTTGGATCAACAATATTGTCGATCGATTGAATCGGATACGCTGCGCGCGTATTTTCGGTCAACGTTGCGTTGTCGTAGTCAGGAATGCGTGTGTTTTCATCTAGAACGACGTTTTCCAGTACAGCGCCAAAGCGGATCGCATCAAAGATTTGCGGCTCTTTTTCACGTGAAAGATTGATGCATTTTGCATAGCAGCCGCCCTCAATGTTAAACACTCCGCTATTGGACCAGCCATGTTCATCGTCTCCAATTAAACGGCGCTTCGGATCGGCAGAAAGCGTCGTTTTTCCGGTTCCTGATAATCCGAAAAATAGTGCGACATCTCCTTCTGGACCGACGTTTGCCGAGCAGTGCATTGGTAAAATGTTTTGCTCTGGAAGAAGGAAATTCATCACAGAGAAAATGGATTTTTTAATTTCTCCCGCATATTCAGTACCGCCAATGAGCACGATGCGGCGTTCAAACGAAATGATAATAAACGTTTCTGATTTTGTTCCATCAACAGCTGGATCCGCTTTGAAGTTTGGTGCGGAAATGACTGTGAACTGTGCATCGTGTGTTTCCAGCTCTTCCTGTGTCGGACGGATAAAAAGCTGATGTGCGAATAAATTGTGCCAAGCAAATTCATTGATAACCTGAATAGGCAGGCGATAGGCCGGATCAGCTCCAGCGAAGCCTTTGAATACGAATATCTCATCTTTTTGCATTAAATAGTCGATGACTTTATGATATAATTGATCAAAGACTTCTTCGGAAATCGGTTGATTAACTGTGCCCCAATCGATTTTTTCTTTTGTGAAGGCTTCCGCTACAATATATTTATCTTTTGGTGAACGTCCCGTATATTTTCCAGTTGTAGTGGCAACCGCGCCAGTCGCTGTCAACATTCCTTCTTTGCGCTCAAGAACTTTTTCTACTAGTTGAGAAACAGACAAATTTTGCTGTATGTTTTGCCGTTGGAGCAGTATATTCAACTTATTGGTAACATCAACAATGCTCATCTACAAAACCTACCTTTTTGTAAAGTTATAAACCTGAAATTAGTATAACACATTTAAATAATTAGTCCATACTATTTAACGTAATTTTTCACGTTTATTTTTTGTCTATTTTGTTGCAAATACATATGGAGAAAATTACCCTGTGCAACATGAAAAAATTTTGCCGAATCATGTTGACTTTTTTTTGTTGATTAAGCTATGATAACATATTGAACGGTTACTCTTATCCCGAGTTGGTGGAGGGACAGGCCCAATGAAACCCAGCAACCGTCACAACAATTATACATGTGAAATGGTGCTAACCTGTGGCAAGGCATAGCCCTTGAACGATAAGAGTGAAAGGCGCGATATGAAAGCAAATCACCTTTCCTCGATATCGAAGGAAAGGTTTTTTCGTTTATATAAGCGGGGGAATGAGTGCCGTATCAATTTTTCAGTGATCAGAGGCGCAAAAGGCGGCGTCTCTTAAACATGAACATAAGAGGAGGAAAACAACGAATGTCAGCCAAACGCCGTTTATTCACTTCTGAATCTGTTACAGAAGGCCATCCTGATAAAATTTGCGACCAAATTTCCGACGCGATTTTAGATGCGATTTTAGCAAAAGATCCAAATGCCCGCGTAGCATGCGAAACAAGCGTAACAACGGGTCTTGTATTAGTGAGCGGAGAAATTACGACATCCACCTATGTGGATATTCCGAAAATCGTTCGCGATACGGTTCGCGAAATTGGTTATACTCGTGCGAAATTTGGCTTTGATGCTGATACATGCGCAGTATTGACATCGATCGACGAGCAATCACCTGATATTGCCATGGGTGTTGACCAGGCATTAGAGGCGCGTGAAGGTCAGATGACTGACGAAGAAATCGAAGCGATTGGCGCGGGCGACCAAGGATTGATGTTTGGATTTGCTTGCAATGAAACAAAAGAGCTTATGCCTCTGCCGATTTCGCTGGCGCACAAATTAGCTCGCCGTCTCTCAGAAGTGCGCAAAGAAGATATTTTGCCGTATTTGCGTCCAGATGGCAAAACGCAAGTAACAGTGGAATACGATGAAAATGGCAAGCCGGTACGCATCGACACGATTGTTGTTTCGACACAGCATCATCCAGAAATTACGCAGGAGCAAATCGTGCGCAATATTAAAGAACATGTGATTCAACCAGTTGTTCCAGCGGAATTAATCGACGAAAATACAAAATACTTTATCAATCCAACAGGTCGTTTTGTGATCGGCGGTCCACAGGGAGACGCTGGATTAACAGGCCGTAAAATCATTGTTGACACATATGGAGGCTATGCTCGCCACGGCGGTGGTGCGTTTTCAGGAAAAGATCCGACAAAGGTTGACCGTTCGGCAGCCTATGCTGCGCGTTATGTGGCTAAAAATATTGTCGCTGCTGGCCTTGCTGAAAAATGCGAAGTGCAGCTAGCCTATGCAATCGGCGTGGCAAAACCAGTGTCCATCGCCATTGATACATTTGGCACAGGAAAGGTATCTGAAGACATTTTAATTGAAGTGGTGCGCAATAACTTTGATCTTCGTCCTGCTGGCATTATTAAAATGCTTGATTTGCGCCGTCCGATTTACAAACAAACGGCGGCCTATGGTCACTTTGGCCGCGCGGATGTGGATCTTCCATGGGAGCGCACAGACAAAGCGGAAGCGTTAAAAGAGCAGGCTCTTGCATTGGCGAAGTGATAAGGCATCAAAAGAGAGTTACATGAATATGTAGCTCTCTTTCTCTTTTCTGTTTGATTTGCAACGAATGTTGATAAGGTTCGACTAATTTATTGTAATCAATGGTTAAAATAAATGTAACGTTCCAAATGTCCAAATCTGTGGTATAATTTTCGAGTTGAATATAAAGAAGTAGGTGAAACGGCATGTGCGGTTTTATAGGTTGTGTCCATGATCATCCAAAAACACTTGATGAACAATGGAAAAAAACGTTTGAAGAAATGAATGACATGATTACTCATCGCGGTCCTGACGATGATGGATATTTTTTTGATGAACATGTTCATTTCGGCTTTAGACGTCTCAGCATTATCGATTTAGAAGCTGGTCATCAGCCGTTATCGTATGAAAACGAAAAATATTGGATTATTTTTAATGGTGAAATTTACAACTATATTGAACTGCGTGATGAATTATTGCAAAAAGGATATCCATTTGCGACCCACTCCGATACAGAAGTCATTATTGCTTTATATAGCCATGAAAAAGAAAAAGCGGTCGAAAAGCTGCGCGGCATGTTTGCCTTTGTCATTTGGGACAAGGAAGAAAAATCGGTTTTTGCCGCTCGGGATCCTTTTGGAATCAAGCCATTCTTCTATATGGAAGAGGAAGACCGCACCTTTTTTGCATCGGAGAAAAAAAGCATTTTGCATGCGATAGAAAATGATTTACTTGACTATGAAGCATTGCAGCACTACTTAACATTTCAATATGTCCCTGAACCGATGACGATGTCTGCTGGAATCCGCAAGCTGGAGCCTGGCCACTATATCCAAAAGAAAATTGGTGAACCATTGACGATCCATCGCTACTGGAAAGCGAACTTTCAGCCCGTTGTTCAATCTGAAGATGAGCTTGTAAAAGAAATTCGCGAAGTATTATTTGATTCGGTGAAGGTGCATATGCGCAGCGATGTGCCTGTCGGATCATTTTTATCAGGAGGAATTGATTCATCGCTTATTGCTTCGATTGCCAAGCAATTTCATCCTGACATTAAGACGTTTTCTGTTGGCTTTGAGCGTGAAGGATTCAGCGAGATTGACGTAGCGAAGGAAACGGCGGAAAAACTGGGAGTCGAAAATATTAGCTATGTCATCTCTCCTCAAGAATATATGGATGAACTCCCAAAAATTATGTGGCATATGGACGATCCGCTTGCTGATCCGGCGGCTGTTCCGCTTTATTTCGTTGCTCGCGAGGCAAGAAAGCACGTAACCGTTGTCCTTTCAGGAGAAGGGGCTGACGAGTTATTTGGCGGCTACAATATTTACCGTGAGCCGCAATCGCTGGAGGTTTTTGAACGAATGCCTCAGGCGGCGAAGTCAGCATTGCGAATGATTGCCCGCATTCTTCCTGATGGAGTAAAAGGGAAAAGCTTTATTGAACGCGGTTTAACACCGATGGAGGAACGATATATCGGCAATGCGAAAATGTACAGTGAAGCAGAAAAGCAAAGCTTGCTGAAAAGTTATCGTAGTGGACTGGAGTATACGAATATTACGGCTTCTCTTTATCAGGAAACGCCGGATTATCCGCCTGTCAATCGGATGCAGTATGTCGATATCCATACATGGCTTCGCGGAGACATTTTATTAAAAGCGGATAAAATGACAATGGCGCATTCGCTGGAGCTGCGTGTTCCATTTTTAGATAAAGCGGTGTTTGCGGTAGCAGCCAAAATCGCTCCTGAATGGAAAACGGCGCAGCAGACAACGAAGTATATTTTGCGAAAAGCAGCAGAAGGTATTGTTCCTGACCACGTTTTACACCGTAAAAAACTTGGGTTCCCAGTTCCGATTCGCCATTGGTTGAAAAATGAAATGCATGATTGGGCGAAAAATTTAATTAAAGAAAGCGATACGGATTATTTATTCCATAAAAATCAGCTGTATCGTCTTCTTGATGAGCACTGTGCAGGAAAAGCAGACAATAGCCGAAAGCTTTGGACTGTGTTTGCCTTTTTAATTTGGCATCAGGTTTATGTTGAAAAAAAGTATGATTTTTCCTATTTATATAAAAAAGACAAACAACCATTATCAATCTAATCCGATTGATAAGTGATTGCTTGTCTTCCCATTTGCACCCAAGCATCTAAAAACTCGGCTTTGGGTGCTTTTTGATTTTTTGTCTTTTTCAGCGGGTCGTTAAAATAAATATAGTCCTTATCATATCCAGTAATCACAACAGAATGCTCGTAGTAGGTGATTTGAATAGGGCCGCTTGGAGTATCCCACTCGCGGAAGGCGGAGGCTGGGAGCTTTTTGAATGTGCTGTTTGTAATGATCCAAATGGGCGAGCCTTGAGAAAGATATTTTTGCAGCTCGCTAAAATCGCTGCCGGTTAAATTGACAATTCGATGCGGCAAATATTTCTTGGCAAGCTGTTCAATTGGTTCGTGATATACCCCCAGTCCCGGAGTAGTTAGAGAATACATATCGCCGACAAATCCATCATGCGGATTTCCAAAGTATACTTTGCCATTTCGCCGTTGAAACGGAGTCGGGTCCTTTTTTACTTGCTTTGCCAAGGTGATCTTGTCGACTTTCACTCCAGCGTCTTGCAGAAGCATGGCGAGACTAGTGACTTCACAGCCGCGCGGCAGCTCAGGAAGCTGAGAGATCAGCGGGGCATCGAGCAAAACGAAAGGTTTGATGTCCTCTTCAATAAACGTGGAAACGACCCGGCGCAAGCTCGCTTCCTCTTTCATGAAATCCAGTTGTTTCCAACGATTAATCGCCGCTTTAAATTCATGCTGACGAAGCATCACCAATGCTAGCATGGCCAGGCAAAAGGCGACAACAATCATTTTCCAGCCCGTTCTTAGCAAATAAATCGTAATGGCTCCAAGTAAAAGAACGATGAGCGCAAGCAATAAAATAAGACTAGACGACATGCTGTTTTCTCCCTTGTTTTCAAAATTCATACCCTATCATATCATATTCTCAGTGAAAAAAAGGAGAATTTTTAAGCGAAGCGAAAAGATGATGATCGGGTCTTTTGAAAATAGTGAATCATCCCTATCAGTCAGAAGATTCTTTCGCGCGAAGCTGCAGCGATTTGTAGTATTGGCCTTTTTCCACATATTCGCGGCGGATGCGGCTCATTTCTTTTTCATCCTCTTCTGTCAGCTCGCGAATCACTTTAGCAGGACGCCCAAACGCCAACGTTCGCGGCGGAATTTTTTTGCCTTGCGGGACAAGGCTGCCTGCACCGATAAATGCCCCTTCACCAATTTCGGCTCCATCCAAAATAATAGAGCCCATGCCAATTAACGCATTTTTACGAATGATCGCGCTATGCAAAATGACTTGATGTCCGACGGTGACGTCATCTTCAATAATGAGCGGATTATTTGGACTTTGATGCAAAATCGAGTTATCTTGAATATTGACGCGATTGCCGATTTTTGTCGGAGCGACATCGCCTCGGATGACCGTATTAAACCAGATGCTTGTTTCTTCACCGATGATCACATCGCCGGTAATCGTTACATAATCGGCGATAAACGCTGATTCTGCAATTTGTGGATGCTTATCTTTATACGGATAAATCATGGACTTCTTCCTTTCTTCTGATGAAGGTATGTATTTACTATAAGTGTACAAACTTTTTTTATATTCGTAAATGCGAAAGGGGGATTTTGGCATGTGGAAATGGGAAGCAGAGCAGGCAAAAGCGGTGGTGGTTATCGTTCACGGTGCGGCTGAGCATCATGGCCGCTATAAATGGCTGATCGAGATGTTCCGTTTACATGGCTTTCACGTAGTGATGGGTGACCTCCCAGGACAGGGAACCACGACGAGAAGGAAAAGAGGGCATATTGGATCATTTGATGAGTATATCAATGAAGTCGCAGACTGGATTAAGGCGGCCCAAGCTTTTCAGTTGCCGATTTTTTTGCTTGGGCATAGCATGGGGGGACTTGTGGTCATCCGTGCTTTGCAGGAGAAACGCTTGCCTGTCAAAGGCGCGATTTTATCTTCACCTTGCTTAGGGTTAGTCACTTATCCGTCTAAAGGCTTGGATCTATTATCGAAGGTATTAAACCATATCGCTCCTTCCATGCTGTTTGACTCAGGACTGTCAGTAGAAGCAGCGACAAGAAATGAAGAAGTACGCGAGATGGATAAAAATGATTCCCTCTATGTCACGAAGGTATCTGTTCGCTGGTATCGTGAATTAGTGAAAGCGATGCAAATAGCCTCTCGCAAAATTCATAAAATTTCCGATATTCCATTGTTGCTCATGCAGGGCGGAAACGATAAAATTGTGGATAAAGTAGTTGTAAAAGAATGGTTTGACAAATTGCCAGTATCAGAAAAGGTGTATAAGGAATGGAATTTACTATACCATGAAATTTTTAATGAACCGGAGCGTGAAGCGGTCTTTTTATACGCAAAGGCATTTTTAGAAACGCAGCTGCAGCTGCAAAAAACATTGTAAACGGCATGAGGTTGGGGTGAGCTTGTTGAGTATTCCGAAGCATCCAGTTTCTTTAATGAGGAGAGTTTATCGCGATGTATTTCCTGTCGTACACCGCGAATTAGCATATTGGAAGCGAAAAGCCGAGGCAATTCCTGATCCGGAGCTGCGAAGGCAAGCGCTGGCCAGTATTGAAACGAAAACCTTTCATTGTGAGGGAGGTTCTATTTTAGCGTTATTGGCTGAAGAGGATATAGCGCCCTGTATCCGTTTTATTGTAGCTTACCAAACCATTAGCGATTATCTTGATAATTTATGTGACCGCAGCACATCGCTTGACCCGCTTGATTTTCAAACATTGCATGCTTCGATGCCAGATGCGCTGCGGACTGACGCGATTCCTTTCAATTATTATCGCCATCGCAATGAACAAAATGATGGCGGCTACCTTTGGGAACTTGTTCATACCTGCCAAAATGTGCTGAAACAAGTGAAGCATTATCACATTATTGCTCCATTTTTGCAGGAGCTGGCAGGCTATTATTGCAATTTGCAAGTACATAAGCATGTGAAGCAAGAAGAACGGGTACCGCGCCTTGAACGGTGGTTTGAAGAGCATAAACATCATCTTCCACCGATGGAGTGGTATGAATTTTCCGCTTGTTCCGGTTCGACTCTTGGAATTTTTTGCCTAGTTGCCTACGCATTTACCGATTCGTTTAACGATGAGATGGCTTTGCGCGTTCGTAACGGTTATTTTCCTTATATTCAGGGACTGCACATTTTGCTTGATTATTTTATTGATCAAGAAGAGGACCGTAACGGCGGAGATCTGAATTTTTGCTTTTATTATCCGAATGACGCGGCTTTATTTGAACGGCTTTGTCATTTTATCGAGGAGGCGGATCGCCATGTGGAGGAGCTGCCGCATGGAGCTTTTCATCGGCTGATCCATCGCGGGTTACTAGGGCTGTATTTATCAGATGGAAAGGTGAATGAACAGCGTGAAGTACAAAGATTGGCCAAGCGTTTGATCCGTTGCGGCGGAGCTATTTCTCACTTTTTTTACTGGAATGGGCGCATGTATCGAGCATGGCAGAAATGGGCAAAGTAAAGGGCTGTCCATAGCTTGGACAGCCCTTTTTATGGTAGACGAAGTCCATTTTGAGTTGGTCTCCTATTTATTTTGAACTTCATCCATTCCGCATCCAACTTTGAACAGACAAAGAATGAAGCCGAGCTAGATGTGTGGATCAATCAATAAAACGAATCGGTGTTGCTGGATTCCGCGCTTTTTTTCGCAGTCGCCCAGCCTTAAAGAACGCTTTGCGGGCAACTGGATGGGGCGGTTGCCGTTCTTGGATGATCAACGCTTGTGGGGCTTTTATCTTTTTTCAATGGCTACAATAAATGGCGGGCTGTTGATTTGATTGATAAACTCATATCGCAATACATGGGCCTGCTTTTGATCTAATGTTTGCACATACTTAAGCAGTGCATCCCGTTCAATCGCTCCTTCGGGATGCCCATGATAAATAACCAAAACGATGATGCCTTCCGGTGCCATGATTTGTAATAGCTGTTCGAGCGCTCGAATGGTGGAATGCGGCTTTGTTACGATTTGTTTATCGCCGCCAGGCAAGTAGCCGAGATTGAAAATGGCGGCGGTGATCTGCCCGTGATGGCGCTGCGGAATCTTTTCAATTAATTGGTCATGGCTCGCTTGAAACAATGTTACTTGCTCCATTACCCCATGCTCTTGTAGGCGTTCCATTGTGTTTTGAATGGCTTGTGCTTGAATATCGAAGCCAAACACATGACCCTCTTTTCCGACACGTTCTGCCAAATATAGAGTATCGTGGCCGTTTCCGACCGTTGCATCGACGGCGATGTCTCCCTTTTTAACCGCTAAGTCAATCAGCGAACGGGCAAACGGGAGAATGCGTGCAAGCTTCATATCGTTGTCCCTTCCTTTGTGCAGTATTTCCCTTGATAACTATTGCGTTTTGTCAGTTCGGCGTCAATAGCATTTAAAACCCCCCATTTATGAACGCTCCACATCGGCCCGATCATTAAATCAATGGGACCGTCTCCGGTAATGCGATGGACGATCATTTCAGGAGGCAAAATTTCGAGCTGGTCGCAAACAAGCTGGATATATTCATCAAAAGATAAAAACTTCAGCAATCCTTTTTCATATTGCTTCACCATTGGCGTTCCTTTTAGCAAATGCAGCAAGTGAATCTTAATTCCTTGGACATCTAACTCAGCCACTGTTTTAGCTGTTTCCATCATCATATCATAATTCTCGAGCGGCAATCCGTTGATAATATGAGTACAAACGCGAATCCCATGCTTGCGAAGCTTCTTGACTCCTTCTACATAGCAAGAAAAATCGTGAGCCCGGTTAATAAGCAGCGCTGTTCGTTCATGGACGGTTTGCAGGCCAAGCTCGACCCATAAATACGTTCGTTCATTTAATTCTGCCAAATATTCGACGACATCATCTGGCAAACAATCGGGGCGGGTGGCAATCGATAGACCGACGACCCCGTCTAGGCCTAGCACGGTTTCATATTTTTGGCGCAGCACTTCAACAGGAGCATGTGTATTGGTGAAAGCTTGGAAGTAGGCTAAATATTTCCCTTCCTTCCATTTAGCATGCATTTTTTCTTTAATATGATGGAATTGAGTCACTAAATCATCCGAACGATTTCCCGCGAAATCGCCAGAACCGGCTGCACTGCAAAAGGTACATCCGCCATAAGCCACTGTGCCATCGCGATTAGGGCAATCAAAGCCTCCATCAAGTGAAACTTTGAACACTTTATGACCAAATGTTTGTCGCAGGTGATAGTTCCATGTATGATAGCGTTTATGGTCTGTCGTATATGGAAATGGGTTCATGAGCATCCCCCTTTTGTTTGCATCATGTCATTTCAGCATTGTAGCATGATTTTTATGAAAAATCGACCGTTGCCAATCATTAACGTCATAATGGAAACAAGAATCGCGCACATTAAAAGTGGAAAATGATTATTTTTCAGTTGGAGGGGACAGAATGGCAACGCGGCAATCAGTTGAACAATTTTTACAGCATTGCGAGGATGTCGTTCGCTATGCGAAGGATCAATATCATCAAGCGCAAAAGCAGGAGCATTATAACGATACGGAATACACGAATGCCCAGCAAATGCTTGAAAATACAGTAAACGATTTAGCTCATTTGGCTTTAAGCTGTAATGCCCAGCAGCGTGAACAGCTGCATCGTATGCGATTGCAATTGGAGCAGCTGCAAAATGACATGATTTTGCTGGATCACTAAATAAAGGAGGAACCGGTAACATGAAAAAACGCTCCAAGCAAAACAATCCTGAGCAAACCACGAGACATAACGATCTCGAATTAGGAAAAGAGTTTGACCCCGTCAAACAGTCTAAAAAAGCGTATGAGCAAACGGGCGGACAGCCGCAAAAATCGAAACAGCATATCGAATCATAAGAGTTCGAGGAGCTTCCTATTTTTATGTATAGGCAAGCTCTTTTTTTGTGGAAAGGAAGCGGTGTAAAAGCTTGAACAGAAAGGAGAAAAAATCGAGCTCCATTTTTTTAGGCATTGCCTGCACCGATGAGATGAGCGATAGAACTTGGGTGCTTCTATATTTTGTTCCCTATGTAAGCAGCCGATCGTCCGCTTTCGGCGTTTTGGCGTGGCTGAGGTAAGCACCGCTTGCCTCCTGACCATGAGTTTTGGGCCCACGAGTTTATTTCTATATCGCCGCCATGTGTATCAAAGCCGCTATTGCTTTTTGATTGCGTTGATTTTGAAAAACGAATACAATGAATTTGGAAATGGAAATCATTTTAGGAGGAACTTGTATGCCCCGTGAGCTTTGGATGCTGCTGATTGGGATGGTTTTTTACGTAACAGGGGCTTCTTTTTTATGGCCCTTAAATGCGATTTATGTTCATGAAGAGCTGCATAAATCTTTGGCGGTAGCTGGGGTTGTGCTCATGCTGAATTCTGCTGCGACGATCGTTGGCAATCTGCTCGGTGGGATTTTATTTGATAAATGGGGCGGCTTTCGGTCATTAATGCTAGGAGCGGTGACGACTTTAGCGGCTATTGTTTTTCTCATCTTTTTCCATGGATGGCCTGCTTATCCTATCTTACTTGCCGTGATCGGATTGGGATCTGGCATTGTTTTTCCGGTTGTGAATGCTTATGCAGGCGCAATTTGGCCAGAAGGAGGAAGAAGGGCGTTCAATGCAGTCTACGTGGCGATCAACATTGGGGTAGCCGCTGGCTCATCCTTCGGTGGCTGGATTGCTTCTTATTCGTTTGAGTGGATTTTCATCACAAATACTCTTATGTACCTTTTGTTTTTGGTTGTTGTTCTTTTTGGATTAAAGCCTGTTCAATGGAAGAGTGGGCAAAAACCATCCATTAAAAATGCTGCTTCTGTCTCTATACATTCACGAACGGCGTGGCGCGCGTTTTTGATTTTATGCACCGGTTATTTTTTATGCTGGCTAAGCTATGTTCAATGGTCTACGACTGTTGCGGCTTACACCCAACAGCTTGGCCTTTCATTAAGGCAATATAGCCTGCTTTGGACCATAAACGGAGTGCTGATTGTGCTGGCGCAACCGCTGCTTGGAAAACTGTTAAGCCGTTGGTCCAATCAACTGAAGCCGCAAATGATCGTTGGCTTTTTTATTTTTGCCCTTTCCTTTTTGATTTTATGGCAGGCGAGTGCATTTTGGCACTTTGTTGCCGCGATGGTTGTGTTGACAATCGCTGAAATCATGGTTTGGCCCGCGATTCCAACCGTGGCCAGCCAGCTGGCATCACAGGAAAAGGAAGGATTTTATCAAGGAATTGTGAACAGCACGGCAACGGCAGGACGAATGATCGGTCCAGTTCTTGGCGGTTTGGTTGTGGATCATGCTGGAATGAAGCCACTGCTTGCGATCCTATTTGTTTTTGTTCTTATTGCCATTTTGACGACAGCGATTTATGACCGCAAGCTTAAGCAAGAAAGTCCAATCGAAACAAAAGCTGCTGTCTAAAACATCCGGAGTTCTTCCGAATGTTTTTTATTTTTTATTGACAATGCGCCATTAATTCGATATATATCTAATTAGATTTATATCGAATTTTAAGGGTGACAGATGAAAAGGAGGCGTAACCGATGCAATTAAGCCGGTTAGTGAGCTTTTTTAAAACGATGGGTGACCCGACGCGCTTGCGCATGATAAAGCTGCTTGCTGAGGGGCCATTGCATGGACAGGCAATCGCAGGAAAACTTGGCTTGACTCCCCCGACCATTACCCATCATCTGCATAAACTAAGAGAAGTGAATGTCGTTTATCAACGGCGCGACGGCAATACCATTTATTTTTATTTAAATAAGCCAGTGATTGATCATTACGCAGCAGCGTTAACGGATTTAACGGAGCAAGCGGAGAAGGAAAAAGATAGAAAAGAAGCGGCAGAACGGCAAAAGGTTATTGACCATTTCTTCACGTGCGAAGGACGGCTGAAGCATCTTCCAGCTCAACGTAAAAAGAAACTGATCGTACTGGAGCACATGCTAAAAGGCCTGAAAAAAGGAGAGAAATATGAAGAAAAGCAGTTAAATGAGTATATTAAAAAATTTCATGATGACTATGCGACGATTCGCCGCGAATTTATTATTCACAACTATATGTATCGCGAAAATGGCATTTATGAGCTAAATCCGGAAGAAATGTGGGCAAAGGAATAACAGGAAAAAGAGGAGTAGAGGATGGGCCTCATTTATTTTTTTCCTTTACTTGCAACAAACTGATAAATTTCTTAAAATAATGATTATAATAAAATATTGTCAAATAACAGTGAAAAGGATTAGTAGTGAGCAATACGGAATGCAGAGAGTTGACGGATGGTGCAAGTCAACCGAAGTTTGTTCATGAACTCGCCTTTGAGTTGCGAATATGAACGGCTGTTTTGCCTAATAATGTTCGCCGTGAATCTGCGTTAAGGAATCGAGTGAGCGCACGTTTTTTGTGCGCTAAACAGGGTGGTACCGCGGGAAGTTCAATCTCTCGTCCCTTGTGAAGGGCGAGGGGTTTTTTATTTTCTTTTTTGTTAACACTGTGGAAATAGAAGCAGAAAGATGGGAGGACGTGACATGAGCTTTAATCATCTTGATATTGAGAAAAAATGGCAAAAATATTGGGAAGAAAACAAAACATTTAAGACGAGCGAAGAGGAAGGAAAGAAAAAATTTTATGCGCTTGATATGTTTCCTTACCCTTCGGGAGCCGGCCTTCATGTCGGGCATCCAGAAGGATACACAGCGACTGACATTTTAGCGCGAATGAAGCGCATGCAAGGATATAACGTGCTTCATCCAATGGGGTGGGATGCGTTTGGCTTGCCAGCTGAGCAATATGCGTTAGATACTGGAAACGATCCGGCCAAGTTTACGGAACAAAATATTAATAACTTCCGCCGGCAAATTAAATCGCTAGGATTTTCTTATGATTGGGATCGCGAAGTCAATACAACTGATCCAAATTACTACAAATGGACACAATGGATTTTTTTAAAGCTTTATGAAAAAGGCTTAGCTTACATTGATGAAGTGCCTGTCAATTGGTGCCCGGCGCTTGGAACGGTTTTGGCGAATGAAGAGGTTATTGATGGAAAAAGCGAACGTGGTGGGCATCCGGTAATCCGCAAGCCGATGAAGCAATGGATGCTTCGCATTACAGCTTATGCAGATCGCTTGCTTGAGGATTTGGAGGAACTGGATTGGCCAGAAAGCATTAAAGAAATGCAGCGCAACTGGATTGGCCGTTCAGAAGGAGCCAATGTCCATTTTGCCGTCGACGGACATGACGAGACATTTACCGTATTTACCACGCGTCCGGATACATTGTTTGGCGCAACGTATGCGGTGCTTGCTCCTGAGCATCCGCTCGTAGCCCAAATTACGACACCTGAGCAAAAAGAAGCAGTAGAAGCCTATTTGCAGCAAATTCAAAGCAAAAGCGATCTTGAGCGAACGGATTTAGCGAAAGAAAAAACAGGTGTATTTACAGGCGCTTATGCGGTCAATCCAGTAAATGGAGAAAAATTGCCAATCTGGATTGCTGATTATGTGTTAATGAGCTACGGCACAGGCGCGATTATGGCGGTGCCAGCACATGATGAACGCGACTATGAATTTGCGAAAAAATTCAACTTACCGATTAAGGAAGTCGTCGCGGGCGGCGATGTGACAAAAGAAGCGTATACAGGCGATGGTGAGCATATGAACTCCGGCTTTTTAAACGGTTTAAATAAAGAAGAAGCCATTAAGAAAATGATTGAATGGCTTGAAGAAAACGGAAAAGGCGAGAAGAAAGTATCCTATCGCCTTCGCGACTGGCTTTTTAGTCGCCAGCGTTATTGGGGCGAACCCATTCCGATCATCCATTGGGAAGATGGTACGATGACGCCAGTGCCAGAGGAAGAGCTTCCGCTGATGCTTCCGAAAACAACTGAAATTAAACCGTCAGGAACAGGCGAATCGCCGCTGGCGAATATCGAGGATTGGGTCAATGTCGTTGATCCGCAAACAGGCAAAAAAGGTCGCCGAGAAACGAATACAATGCCGCAATGGGCGGGAAGCTGCTGGTATTACCTGCGCTATATTGATCCGCACAACAGCGAGCAGCTGGCTGATCCTGAAAAATTGCAAAAATGGCTGCCGGTCGACATTTATATCGGCGGAGCTGAGCATGCGGTGCTGCACTTACTATATGCGCGCTTTTGGCATAAATTTTTATATGATATCGGCGTGGTGCCGACAAAAGAGCCATTCCAAAAGCTCTTTAACCAAGGAATGATTCTTGGCGAAAATAACGAAAAAATGAGTAAATCAAAAGGAAATGTCGTCAATCCAGACGATATTATCGAAAGCCACGGGGCCGATACATTGCGTTTATATGAAATGTTTATGGGGCCGCTCGAAGCATCGATCGCTTGGTCGACAAAAGGCTTGGATGGTGCCCGCCGTTTCTTGGATCGTGTATGGCGATTATTTGTTGAGGAAAATGGCGAGCTCAATCCGAAAATCGTCGATCAGGCAGAAGAGGATACGCTTGAGCGAGTATACCATCAGACGGTGAAGAAAGTCACTGAGGACTACGAAGCCATTCGTTTCAATACAGCGATTTCCCAATTAATGGTCTTTATTAACGAAGCGTATAAAGCTCCTGTTCTACCAAAGGCGTATATGGAAGGGTTTGTGAAATTGTTATCTCCGGTTTGTCCGCATATTGCCGAAGAACTATGGGAAAAGCTTGGCCATACAAATACGATTGCATATGAAGCGTGGCCTGTATATGATGAAACCAAATTAGTCGAAGATGAGATAGAAATCGTCGTACAGGTGAACGGCAAAGTGCGCGCGAAGCTCCGTGTTCCAGCGGATGCTTCAAAAGAACAAATGGAGCAAATAGCCTTAGAGGACGCAAAAGTGAAAGAACAGCTCGACGGAAAAACGATACGTAAGGTGATTGCCGTTCCAGGTAAGCTAGTCAATATTGTGGCCAATTAATCAAAAGCAAGTCCCTCACTCTTTCAGGCTGTGAGGGACTTGCTTTAAAAAGAAAGGAGAAAAAGAAATGGAAGAAATGAAAGAAATAACAGCAGAGGAACTTAAACAAAGGCTGGAAAAAGGGGAAAAATTAAATTTAATCGATGTGCGTGAAGACGAAGAAGTAGCGTATGGCATGATTCCGGGAGCGAAACATATCAAAATGGGCGAGATTCCACATCGTCTAGAAGAATTCAATAAGGAAGAGGAATACATTTTTATTTGCCGCTCTGGGGTGCGCAGCGAAAATGTTTGCCGCTACCTTCAGGAGCTGGGCTACAGCGTTTGCAATATGGTCGGCGGCATGCTGGCATGGGAGGGAGAAGTAGAATAAAATGCCGCAACCAAAAAAGAGGCTGATGTCATCAACTGACATCAGCCTAAAAAATGTCGCTGAAAGTTTTAAAAGGTTTAGATCAATAGTTAGGATAAACGATGTTTGGTTGCACTGGAGTGCCTTTGGATTGACCGTCATTTGATACAGTCAATCCTACTCCCAATACGGTTACAAGGGCAAGAATTGAAGCGAAAATCTTTCTTTTCATATGATTTCCTCCTTTAACTTTTAAATAATATATTGTTTTCTTTTTTTATTAGCTAATTGATAGTAATGACTGCTTTTTTTATAGAAAAACTGCTTGGCGTACATATCCGCCAATTTTTCATAGCAGTCGGTCAAATACATCCAGTCATAGTTTTTTTCGAAAAAAGGAATAACAGTTTGTTCAAGATATATTTTTAGTTCTTCCTCTTTTCCTGATATTTCTAGATGCAAGCAATAAAATTTGTGCAACAAATGTTCAGCAATAGGAGATTGTTCTAACCTTTCGAGTGCATCGGCAATCCATTTTGTTGCTGAAGCGATATCATTAATTAGAACATATTCTTTAGCTAAGTAGTAAGTAGTCGTTAAGTAATCAAGCTCATCTTTCTCATAGTTCAAACTTTTTAAATAATAATCAATCGCTTTAGATGAATCCCCTTTTGTTGTATATAAATAGCCAAGATTGTGCAATGCTTTTCCGATAATATCAGGTAATTTTAGCTTTCTTGAAATATTTAAAATATTATCAAAGTAATATTTTGCTTGATGAAATTGCTGGATAATTACATAGCTGATACCAATCATCATTTGGCAGTCAATACTTCTTAAATAATATGAAGAAGAATCGAATAATTCCAGTGCCTGATGTCCATATATTAATGTTAATGAAGGGCGATATAAATGACAGTAAGTCAACGCTAAATAATAGATTAGTTCAGGCTCAGTATAGCGCATTTTATCGCTAATGCTTTTGGCCATTTCGAATTTTTGGATTCCTTCTTCATATTGCTGATTCATGCATAAATAAATGCCGTAAAAGCAATAGAAATAAAGCAACTGCCCGTTTGTCAGCTTTCCTTTAATCTTGGTGAAATAATCGATCAATTCTAAGGCGGAGGATAGCTGGTTTTTATAAAGATGGTAACGCAATAACGTGAGCTTGTAATGAATAACGAGATTGATATTTTCGATAAATTCGATTTTTTCAGACAAAGAATGGGCATATTGATCTGCTTGGCTTGTGTCGCGATCGATAATCGCCTGGTACCACGCCAAAATATCCTCGTTTAATTGCTTTTGCTCAGAAACGATGTTGTCGTAGCTGAGACCTAATCTCGACAATAACAGCACAATAATTTCTTCATTGGCAGTGATTTTGTTGTTTTCAATTTTGCTTAAATACGGAACGGAACATATCCCTTTGGATAGTTCTTCTTGTGTCATGCCTTTTTGTTGACGATTAATCGCGATAATCATCCCGATGTCTATATCTATATTATCTCCCAAAATGTACATAAATCAATGCCTACCCCCCTTTTTTTATATTGAGAAAATAAAGCCCTCTTCTTTTAATAGCTAGGTCTTTTCGACAGCATTTTCTCAACATGGTCATATAACGTACATTTCATGTTTATGTCCTAAAAAATAAGATGATAGTCATAGATGTTGCCGCTTTTAGTCGAAAAAGAACAGATCTTCTAGATTATAAAAATAGGTCCTTTCAATGGTGTTTATACATGGAGTGGATTAGCTATATTGAGAAAATGTTAGGTTGTTAAGCAATTTCAAAAAATGAAAAAACTCCTTCGCTTAGTCACCATTATATTCCTAATCATATTAATATTCAAATCAAACTAAAAAATGCAGTCCGCTATTTTTTCATTTGGTCTTGAATCGGAAAAATAGCAGTTAAATAGCAGTTTCATGGATTGTTAATAATCGTGGAAAATAAATTCGTCTATTCGATTTACGGATGTTCGTGGTTTGTTCGATATTAAAAAAAGATGAAAAATGAGTGAAAAAAACTTGTTAAGAAAATATTTTATCAATATTTTAATTCAGTAGTGAAAAAAAGCAAAATATTGTCGTTTGATTCTTCCGAAGCAAAAAGAGGAAAATCGATATCTTTAAGGAAATAAACAATACATTTGCAGTGATCGCGTGTAAGAAGCAAGTTGATTCAATAGAAAGGAGAATGAAAATGGGCCTAGAACGTAGCTTGCCACTATTTCTGCATATTTCGCTTCATCGAATGTGCGATCATTATTTGCCGAAGCTGCTGGCGGCTATTCAATGCTTGGACGAAAACGAAATATGGTGTTGCGAAACGGAAGAAAGCCATTCGATTGGCGGAATCATTTTGCATATTTGTGAGCATATTCACAGAAACGCGTTGCAACTTTCGAAGCCAACGGTCCAATTTTCTAATGGAATAGAAGAATATTTTCCAAATGGTCACTGGACTTCCGGGGAATTATGCGAATATGTGCAAGAAATATTCAATGAATGGCGAGCGGAGGTGGAAAAACGGCTGGAATGGGATCAGGGAGTCGATATGCATCGGATGTACCATGTAGTGGAACACACCTCCTATCATCTTGGCCAGATCATTGACCGCACAAAGCGGTTGAAACGGATTTCCTTTCAATTTTGCCAGAAAGGGCTAAATGAAAAAGGACTAAGGGAGATGATCGAAGCAAAATGTACAAAGTAAAATTATTTGATGAAGAGCATGAAAAAGATTTAGAAATATCCGTCAATCAATTTTTATCAGGATTAAAAGAAGGGCAGCTTATCGACATTAAATATGATGTGGCTCTAATGGAGTCAGAGGGAGAGCAGATTTACTGCTTTTCAGCGATGGTCATTTATCGGGCCTAGCGAAAATGGCTAAGCCCGATGTAGTAAAGCCTGTTTTGCCGCGTTCATTCCCGCAAGCCGTCCGGTGACAAGGGCGGCTGTAATGTTATATCCACCCGTGTAGCCGTGAATATCTAAAATTTCGCCGCAAAAATAAAGTCCCTCCATTAGCTTGGATGCCATTTCTTTTGGATGGATCTCCTTTACCGATACACCTCCGCCCGTCACAAACGCTTTTTCGATTGGCAAAGTGCCGTGGACATGGAACATAAAATGCTTGCAGCTTGAGATGAAGGCGCGAATCTTTTCATGAGCGAGCGTGCTTGCCGATGCTTGCGGATCTATATGGTTTTTTTCTAATAAAAATAATAAATAGCGTTCGGGAAGGAGTCCTTTTAAGAGATTTTTGATCGCTTTTTTTGGCTCATTTTTGATGGTAGCAACCACGCGCTGAAACAGCATTTCTTCGTTTTCGTCAGGAAGCGCATCGATACTCATCGTTACCGCATTTGCTTTTTTTCGCTCTTTCACGACAAATTGGCTGCAGCGGAGCGCAGCCGGACCGGAGATACCAAAATGGGTAAAAATCATATCCATTCGATGGGTCACAACCGTTTTTCCTTTTTGATTCAGAACGCTCAATGCGATATCGCGCAGGGAGAGTCCTTGCAATATGCGCTCTTGAATAAATGATTCATTGGAGATGATCGGCACCTCTGTCGGAAATAGTTCTGTTACGGTATGCCCGGCTTTTTTCGCCCATGCATAGCCGTCTCCTGTCGATCCCGTATGAGGAACGGATTTTCCGCCAACGGCGACGACGACGCTGTTGGCGGCAATAAATTCTCCATTTTTTAACGTAACGCCGACCGCTTTTCCATTTTCATATTCCACATCAGCAACTGGTGTATTCAGGCGAATATGTACGTTAAGATTGTCCAGTTCATTGATTAGCGCTTGGACAACAGATTGTGCATGATCTGATACAGGAAACATTCGGCCATGGTCTTCTTCTTTCAGCAAAACGCCAAGCCGCTCAAAAAATTGAATAATGTCTTCATTGTTAAAGATCGAAAACGCGCTATACAGAAAACGTCCATTTCCTGGAATATGCTTGATGATTTCCTCAACAGGTAGCCGATTGGTCACATTGCAGCGTCCGCCTCCAGAAATCGCAAGCTTGCGCCCCAGCTTGTCCCCTTTATCTATAAGAAGGACGTTCGCTTTTTGCTCACCGGCCGCAATCGCTGCCATTAATCCCGATGGTCCGCCTCCGATCACAATGACATCATACTTCACTTGCTTCACCAACCTTTCTTTTTCTATTATAGTCGAGAGATGAAAATTTCTCGACTTGCCCGCAAATGTGATAAAATACAGTAGTTGTGAAAAGATGCACTCTAGGGAAGGGATGTTATGTCAGCTTCAAAATTGCTGCGTGGAACATTTATTTTGACAGCGGGTGTGATGCTGTCGCGCATTCTTGGTTTAGTGTATGTCATTCCGTTTTATCCGCTTGTCGGAGAACGGGGTGGAGCGCTTTATTCGTATGGATATGTGCCCTACCAAATTTTTATCAGCCTTGCTACAGCAGGAGTGCCGCTTGCGGTTTCGAAATTTGTTTCAAAATACAATGCGCTAGGGGAATACGGCACGGGCTATCGGCTGTTTCGCTCTGGGCTATTGCTAATGACGATCACCGGCATTGCCGCCTGTGCGACTCTTTATACGATCGCACCTTGGATCGCTCCATTTGTGATTGATAAACAAGTAGAGGGAAATTCCGTTGCTGATGTTGTTACCGTCATTCGCGCTGTCAGCTTCGCTTTAATGATCGTGCCAGTGATGAGTTTAATCCGCGGATTTTTCCAAGGGCACGAGTCAATGGGACCGACCGCTGCCTCACAGGTAGTAGAACAGCTGATCCGCATTATTTTTCTGTTGGCCAGCTGTTACATCGTGCTGCGTGTTTTGCATGGGTCGCTTGTCACAGCGATTAGCTTGGCAACATTTGCGGCATTTATTGGCGCTCTAGGCGGACTTGCCATATTAATTTGGTATTGGTGGAAACGTAAAGAGCATTTGGCCGAATTGCTCACACAAGACCGGGGGCAGCTTCATCCTTCTTTAAAAGATATGTATAAAGAATTAATTATGTATGCCGCTCCGTTTGTGTTTGTTGGGCTCGCGACACCGCTCTATCAGCTGATTGACCAATTTACCTTTAACCGAGCGATGGCCAGCATCGGGCTTGCGAAAATTTCCGAAGAAGCGTATTCCATTTTTAATGTATGGGCGCAAAAGCTTGTCATTATTCCTGTGACGCTGGCGACATCATTTGGTTTGACGTTGATTCCAACGATTACGAAAGCTTATATCTCCGGTGACCGGAAATCGTTTCGCAAATATTTAAATCAGACGTTTCAAGTGGTGATGTTTTTAACGGTTCCGGCGGTCGTCGGGATGGCCATTTTGGCAGAGCCGATGTATGCGGCGTTTTACAACTACGATCCGCTCGGCGAGCAAGTGCTTCGCTGGTATGCGCCGGCGGCGATTTTATTCGCGATGTTTTCTGTTACCGCTGCCGTATTGCAGGGTATCAACCAGCAGCGCTTTACAGTCATAAGTTTGACGCTTGGATTATTAGTCAAGCTTTCACTAAATACTTTCTTCATTACAAAGTTCGCTACCATTGGAGCGATTTTAGCTACTACGTTTGGATATTTTCTTTCGGTCGTGTTTAATTTATTTATTATCCAAAAATACACAAAATACCGTTACAATTTTGTTATTCGGCGCACAATTTTAGTCATGATTTTGACAGCGATTATGTCGATCGGAGCGGTTGTTATGCTTCATTTATGTCAATGGCTGTTCCATTATAACGGCGGAAAAGTCGAATCAGTGGTCATTGTGATCATTTGTGCGGCGGTTGGTGCTGGGATCTATTTCTGGCTAAGCGAGCGGCTCGGGCTTATTTCCTCTTTATTTGGCAATCGTTTTGCCTTTTTACAACGGAAAAAGAAGGCGGTTTCGTGACCCGCCTTCTTTTGTCTCCGTTTTTAAAATTGACCTGTAGGAGGAATGCCAAGACGACGCTCGACGCGTTGAAGACGGCGATTAAGTCGGTTAATTTGCTCGCCCTGTCGCTCAATGGTTCGTTCCATTCGATTTAAGCGTTGTTCCAGCGTTCCCGAAGGTCCAGGATGACCGCCTGGAAAGCCGCCTGGAAAACCGCCTGGAAAACCGCTTGGAGCTGGGCTAGTAGGGAATCGGTTGTCGTATCCGGTGTCCGCCTCCGCTGGATAGTCTGGAAATCCTCCTGTATATGGCTGTTGCTGGTAGTAATATTGATAGTAATTGCTCATAGGCAAATTCCCCTTTCTTTATTATTCTTAAGTATTGTATGTAAGGATGGGAGGATGCGGAATAGGCAAATGTCTAAATTCATACTTTTGATAAAATTAGGAAAGGAGCGTTTATGTTGAGTTTACGGATTGATAAAATGTTAGCGAATATGGGATATGGAACGCGCAAAGAAGTAAAAAAACTGCTGAAGTCCGGCGTAGTAAAAATGGATGGTGTCATCGTGAAAGATCCGAAAACACAGGTGAATCCAGAGACGCAAATCGTTACGGTTTGGGGGGAAGAGGTAGAGTATAAAGAATTTGTTTATTTGATGATGAATAAGCCGCCTGGAGTAATTTCAGCAACGGAAGACGACATGGAAGAAACGGTGGTCGATTTGCTTGAAGAAGAAGATCAAATCTTTGCGCCATTTCCAGTAGGACGGCTCGATAAAGATACAGAAGGGTTGCTTTTATTAACAAATGACGGACAGCTTGCTCATCAGCTGTTGTCTCCGAAAAAGCATGTGCCAAAAACCTATTTTGCGGTTATTGACGGTGAAGTCAATGAGGAGGATATTGCCGCATTTCGTCGCGGTGTTATTTTGGATGATGGGTATGAAACCAAGCCGGCTGAATTGGTGATTTTAAAAGCTGGGACTCGTTCGGATGTCGAAGTGACCATTACGGAGGGAAAATTTCATCAAGTGAAACGCATGTTTCAAGCAGTCGGCAAGCGCGTTGTTTATCTGAAACGCATTCAAATGGGGCCGCTTGCGCTTGATCCGTCGCTGGCGCTTGGGGAGTATCGAGAATTAACAGAAGAGGAAATAGAGATGCTGAAAAATGTTTCAGCACATGAAATAAAAAAAGGGAACCTTTAAATCTTGAATAAGGTTCCTTTTCTATATTCATGATCTTTCATTCATGGTTACGGCATGTTGAGGCTAATGACCGTTTTGTTTTTTTATAACCTCTCACCTTTTTTCTAATGACCGACTTAAGAGGACATCCTCACCTTCTTATTGGTTGTCGTCCATTTGCCCTTGCTTGGGCTGCGAACTAGGTCATTATATGCTAACACGTTCAAATCACGCTGAATTGTCCTTGGAGTGATGCCGAATTCATCAACGAGCTCTTGCGTTGTTACAGTTCCTCTCTCGCTGATAAACATGTAAACAGACTTAATCCGCGTTAGCATCCGATGAGTAGAAGGTTTCAAAAGACCACTCCCTATCCTTACATAATTCGCATGGCACAACATCATCGCTGCTTCTAAGATGAGAGATTATATCTAGTTGTTTTTCTTTTACTACTATTTTACACGAAATAGACCAAAACATGCTACACATTTATTGTGATTTACAAAATATTTCAACATTTTTCATTTGTTTGTAACAAATATGTTTGTTTTTACTTGATTGTGTTATGATTGAAAAAAACATGGTTTTATGAACCAAAATAAGCTTTTTCTGCTACATACAATGAGGAAATAGAACTTAGAGCGCTGATGAAAAAGAAGTCGCTCCATTTTTTCTGCTGTCGGGGCAAGCTACTATATACAAGATATAATGTGACACAAATGTTTATTATTCCTTGTTTTTACTTATTTTTGTTAGCAAAAGAGACCATGAAATGAGGTGGCAGATATGCAAATCAATTGGCTGGAAGAAGTGCTTAAAAGAAAAGATGAACTGATTCGTGATACACAAGAATTTTTAAGAATACCGAGCGTGTTGGATGAAAAAAGCGCGACTGCCTCGCAGCCTTTTGGAAAGGAGGTCGATGAAGCGCTGCAATTTTTGCTTAAAAAGGGACAAAAGGAAGGATTTCTTGTTAAGAATGTGAACGGATTTGCCGGTCATTTAGAAATGGGAGAGGGGGATGAATTAATCGGCATTTTATGCCATGTTGATGTAGTTCCGCCTGGCGACGGTTGGACAAGTGATCCGTTTGCTGCGGACATTCGCGACGGAAAAATATATGCGCGCGGGGCGATTGATGATAAAGGGCCGACGATGGCAGCATTTTACGCGATGAAGATTGTGAAGGAGCTTGGCTTGCCGCTTCATAAGCGCGTGCGCATGATTATTGGGACAGATGAGGAGAGCGAATGGCGCTGCGTAGATCATTATTTTCAGCACGAAGAAATGCCGACAATGGGATTTGCGCCGGATGCAGACTTTC
Source organism: Anoxybacillus sp. B2M1 (assembly GCF_001634265.1). Classification (NCBI taxonomy): domain Bacteria; kingdom Bacillati; phylum Bacillota; class Bacilli; order Caryophanales; family Anoxybacillaceae; genus Anoxybacillus; species Anoxybacillus sp. B2M1. The sequence continues at coordinate 3,324,857 of NZ_CP015435.1, forward strand.
CGATTATTTACGCTGAAAAAGGAATTGTTGATTTGAATTTGGAGCAAATCACAGCGGCCGACAATGAGAATGGAAGCATTCGGCTTGAATCGTTAGAAGCAGGAAGACGTTATAATATGGTTCCTGATTTGGCTGTAGCGGAATTGCGCGCGGAAACAAAGCTGCTTCTTGAGATGGAACAGCGTTTTCAGCAATTTCTAACAGACTTTCATGTAAAGGGAAAAGCGATCAATCATGAGCACGGAATAACGTTGCAGGTGGAAGGAGTTTCAGCCCATGCGATGGAACCGGATCAAGGAAAGAATGCGGGAGTGTTGCTTGCTGCTTTTTTAGCGAATATGCCGCTTGATGCTCAAGCAAAAGCATTTGTCCAATTTCTTGATCGTTACTTTCGTGATGATTCTCGCGGGAAAAAGCTCGGGATTGCTTATTCTGACGATATGACCGGCGATCTTACGGTGAATGTCGGCATTCTTTCCTACCATGAGGGCAAGGGAGGTAGGATCGGAATCAATTTGCGCTATCCGGTAACGAACGATTTGGAACAAACAAAGCAAGTGATTGAGCAAACAGCAAAACCATACGGGTTTTCTCTTACCCATTTTAGCGACTCCAAACCGCATTATGTCGATCGCCGTCATATGCTTGTTCAAACGCTGCAGCGTGTATATGAAGAGCAAACTGGAGAACGTGCGGCGCTTCTTTCGATTGGCGGTGGAACGTATGCCCGTTCTCTAGAAGCGGGAGTAGCGTTTGGACCGCTTTTTCCGGGAAGACCGGATGTCGCTCATCAAAAGGATGAGTACATGATCATTGACGATTTGCTGAAGGCAACAGCGATTTATGCTCAGGCCATTTATGAACTTGCGAAATGAAAAGCTTTTCAAAACGCATTACAATAGAAAGAAACCATAACCGCTCCGTGCTGGGCGGTGTTTTTTCTGAATGAAAGGACGTGGGGAGTATGGAGGTCTCGGCAAGGCGCGAGATATTGCCATTGAAAATCGTATTTTTACTTGTTTATTTTTGTACATTTTTTGGTTTTGGGGCATTCTTTCCTTTGTTATCTGTTTATTTAAAAAATGAAATGAAGCTTTCAGGAACGGAAATCGGGATGATTATGTCGATAAGTCCGATTGTGACCATTTTTATTCAACCGCTTTGGGGAATGATTTGCGATTATACGAAAAAGCCAGTGACCGTGCTCACGACAGCGTTTGTGCTTACAGCTTTATTTAGCGTTATGTACTCTTCGGTGCATCAATATACGTGGATTGTGGTTATGGCTGTTCTGTTAGCTTTTACCCAAAGCGCGATTGTACCGATTTCTGATAGCATTACATTAAATTATGTGCAAAAAACATCAGGAAATTATGGATCGATACGTTTATGGGGATCCATCGGCTTTGCTTTTGCAGGGCTTGTCGGCGGCTGGCTTTCGGAAACGTTCTCCCTTGTTGCTATTTTTTATATACTCGCTTTTATGTTGTTATTGTCAGCTGGTCTTGCTTGGAAGCTGCCGCGTGAAGGTCATTCCATGAATACAGCCGTTGTACGCGGAATGGCGCAATTGTTTAAGATTCCAAAGTTTGTTTTGTTTTTAGCGGCGGCCTTTCTCGTATTCGGTCCGATTTATGCAAACAACTTTTATTTCGGGGTGTTTGTGGAAGAAATGGGAGGGACGCTGACAGGAGTCGGTTTTGCCTTTTTATTGGCTGCTGGAAGTGAAGCCCCGTTTATGAAAATGACAGACAAACTGACCCGCCGGTATGGCATGATCACGATTTTAGCCTTTGCTGCGACTGTTTCAGCGTTGCGTTGGTTCTTTTATTTCTTTGAGCCGCCGCTTTGGCTCATTTATGTGACCACCGTTGCTCAAGGCTTTTCTGTCGGTTTGTTTATTCCAGTAGCTTTGCAATACGTACGGGAAACGGCACCGGAGAGCGTTCGAGTGACGGCTGTTTCGCTATATTCAGCAGTCAGCAATGGACTGGGCAGCTGGTTTTGTACAGTGATCGGCGGCTACATTTTAGACAAGAGCCATGCCAGTGATATTTATTGGTTTTTTAGCCTATTAACAGTGGCTGGTTTAGCCATTTTAGCCATCATCGCATTATGGGACAGAAAAAGGATGAAGGATATCTCTTAAGGGATGTCCTTTTTTTATCCAATAGAATTTGATAAAATCTAGAAAATCAAATGTTATTGTAGATGGGAGTAAAAGCTGATGATCAAGACGCATTATTTTATCGCCGTTACATTAGAAGAAAAGATAAAGGAGCAGCTGGCAAAATGGAGTGAAAGCGTGAAATCGCATTTCCCGTTTCGCACATGGGTGCATCAGCAGGATTACCATATAACTTTGGCATTTTTAGGAGAGACGCCCACGGAAAAGGGGGAAGCGGTCTGCGAAAAATTACACGAAATCGGGCAACAGCATGAACGCTTTTCGTTAACGCTTGCGGAAATTGGAATTTTCGGTCAGCCTCGGGCACCGCGCATTCTGTGGCAGACGGTGGAACAAGAACAGGCTCTTATTGCTCTGCGAAATGATGTATATGGGGCATGTGAACATATTGGTTTTACGCTAGATGCACGCCCATTTGCTCCGCATATTACGATTGCCCGCAAATGGCAGGGGGAGGAAGAGTTTTCATTAGAGAAGTTAAAAAGCTTTGAGCGTGTTCAAGGCTGTTTTACCGTGAAAGAAGTGATTTTGTATCGAACGCATCTTGACCGAGTGCCCAAATATGAAGCCATTGCTTTATTTCCGCTCAGCCATTAGAAAGGGAGGAACAGCATGAAACGAGCCTTGATTATAGCAGTACAAGTGGCTGGTTTATATGGGCTGTATGGGATCGGCGTGTGGCTGCAGCATTGGTTTCATTTGCCGATTCCAGGCAGCATCATCGGGATGCTGTTGTTGTTTTTCCTGTTGATGTCAGGCGTCGTCAAAGAGCGCTGGCTTGGTGACGGAGCCCAGTTTCTGTTGTCGTATTTACCGCTTTTATTTGTTCCGTCCACTGTTGGAATTATTGATTACCTCTCCCTTTTTCAGGGAAGAGGCTTGCTGTCGATCGCGGTTGTGATGATCAGCACGGTAATGGTCATGACAGCAAGCGGTGCGATCGGGCAATGGCGAGCGAAAAAAGCTGAAAAAGAAACAGAAATTCATCAGGAGACAAAGGGGATGCATGGATAATGGAAAGAGCTGTCGGCTTTATTTTATTAACCCTTGTTGTTTATGAAGTCATGAAAAAATTATATGTTCGCTTTTATACACCGCTTCTTTTGCCGATTGTGACGACTACAGGGACCCTCGTTGCGGCTTTGTTGTGGTTTCATCTTCCATATCAAACCTATATGGAAGGAGGACAATGGATTGGGCGATTGCTTGGTCCTGCTGTAGTTGCTCTTGCCTTTCCCCTTTACCATCATCGTCAGACGCTGAAACGTCAATTTTGGCCTATTTTTCAGGCGGTTTGTGCAGGCGCCATGATCGCGATTGTAAGCGGAGCGTGTTTTTCGGTTTTGTTTCATCTGAATAAAAAGGTGTTGTTCTCTTTGCTTCCCAAATCCGTCACTTCGCCAATCGCCATGGATATTGCAAAGGAAATTGGCGGCATTCCGGCTTTAGCCGCTGTTTATGTGATGATTGCCGGGATTTTCGGAGCGGTATTTGGACCGCCGTTATTGCGGGCTTTGCAAATTACGCATCCATTTGGTGTTGGAATTGCGCTTGGCTCCGCTTCTCATGGTGTTGGAACGGCTAAAGCGTTGGAAATCGGAAAGGAAGCAGCCGCGATCAGCTCGATTGCGATGACATTAAGTGCTATTTTAGCTGCTTTCCTTTGTCCATTATTTGTTTCTGTTTTATTATAGAAAGATAGAAAAAGAAACTGATGAGTTCGGGGGTTGCTTGTGTGGGACAATTAATCAAGCTTCAAGATTATATTTCAAGATATGAAAACGATGTATACCGCTATGCGAGTGAATTCATCCGTCTCAAGAAAAAGCAATGGGAGAATGTGAAGGAACAATGGGAAAGTGGAGAAGCAAGCCAAAATGTCTCAGACAATGATTCGTGGGAATGGCTCGAGGAGAAGCGCTCAATTTTCCAAACAGTCAAAGGATGGTTCCAGGGTTCGGAATGGAAGCAGGAAGAGGAAGTAAAAACAAGCCCTTCTTCTGAGGACGATTTTATTTCCTCAGTCTTTATCACAGAGCCTAAAACTATTGATGATCTAAAATTGCTATTTCTCGATACATTATTCCAATTGCAAATGAAATGGGCAAGCTCAACGTTGAAATACGAATCAGTGATTGAGAAAAAATTTTATTATGAAGAGCCGCTTAAATATTTTCTACAACGCTTTCCTGATACGTATTTATGTTTATATAAGCCCGTAGTTTTAGTGAAAAACGCTCCTGTCGAATTAGATGTGATTTTATTGAGCCCGACTGCCACATGGTGTATTACGTTGGCGGAAGGAGAAATCATGGTTGGCTCGGCGGAACGATTTTGGAAAGAAATTGCCGGAGAAAATGAAAAAAAGCTGTTGAATCCGCTTCTTTCTCTGCGGAGAATGGAAAAAATTATTTCGGATTTATATAAGCGTTATCAAATCGAATTGCCCATTAAAAAGGTGGTTTTAAACCGCTCCGGTTATATTGACTACCGTTACGCACCGAGCGATGTGCAGTTCATTGATAAACGACGCTATGAACAGTGGTTTGCTTCATTGCGAGGATTGACCACTCCTCTTAAGCACGTTCAGTTGAAAGCGGCCGCTCATTTATTGCAGCACTGCTATAGCCATTATTACGAGCGAGAGTGGGAAAAAGAAGACGAGCAGCTTTAAGGGAATGTTGGAGTTTTCAGCGGCGAAAGGAAAAAATAGAGCGTGTACGAGGTCTTTTCCTCCTTGATCCTCAAAACAAATGAAAAAATGGGTTTATTCATATCGGGAGGTGCCAATTTGTTAACTGTTCATCGAACGTTTGAAGCGTATTTAGATGCGATGACGGTGATTACGATTTTAGTCCCGAAGTCGTATCATTCTGGAATGGTCGGAAATTTTATTATCGAAAAGCCAAATGGGGAACGATGTCAGCTTCAAGTGGCAAAGCGAGAAGATTTATGGACGAGTATTAAGTATGAATGTGTGATCGACTTTGCTGTCGAGATCGGGCAGAGGTATCTTATTTATGATGATCACGGTGCTTTTACCGATTTGCAAATCGGAGCAGTCATTCGCACCGCAGAATTTGATGAACAGTTTTATTACGAAGGGAATGACCTTGGTATCACCTATACTCCAGAAGCAACCACTTTTAAGCTTTGGGCTCCTACGGCGACAGAGGTGAAGGTGAAATTGCTTGATGAGGCGGAGGGAAAGCAGGAGCAAATTCCGTTGCAGCGCATGGAAAAGGGAGTATGGATGACTACAGTTTCCGGAGACCTTGAAGGAAGATATTATACGTTTTTAGTATGTGTGAACCTTGTTTGGCGGGAGGCTGTTGATCCATACGCAATAGCTGTTTCAGTCAATGGAGAGTACGGGGTTGTCGTCGATTTGGCGAAAACAAATGTGCCGAAGCCAACGCTGCCGCCGCTATCGTCCCCGACGGATGCGATTATTTATGAAGTGCATATTCGCGATTTTACCATTCATGGCGATAGCGGGGTGGCTCACAAAGGGTTATATTTAGGTCTTACTGAGCTCGGAACAAGCGGGCCAAATAATACAACTACAGGCCTTTCCTATTTAGCGCAGCTAGGAGTAACGCATGTAGAGCTGCTTCCATTTAACGATTTTGCTGGAGTAGATGAAAAAGACCCGCTGAAGGAATACAACTGGGGCTATAACCCGCTGCATTATAACGCTCCTGAAGGGAGCTATGCCACTAATCCGTTTGATCCATATGCGCGGATTCAGGAGCTGAAACAAGCGATCCGTGCGTTGCAGGCACAGGGAATTCGCGTGATTATGGATGCTGTTTATAATCATGTCTATATTCGCGAGCAGTCATCATTTGAAAAAATTGTCCCTGGTTATTATTTTCGACATGATCTATATGGAATGCCGTCCAATGGAACAGGAGTGGGGAATGACATAGCATCGGAACGGCGGATGGTGCGAAAATTTATTGTTGACTCTGTGCGTTTTTGGCTGACTGAGTATGGGGTGGACGGATTTCGTTTTGACTTAATGGGAGTGTTAGATATAGAGACGATGAGAGAAGTGGAGGCCGTCGTCCATGCGCTCGATCCGTCCGCACTTTTGCTTGGCGAGGGATGGGATTTGCCGACCCCTCTTCCTGCCGAGCAAAAAGCTACGATGAACAACGCTGACAAGCTGCCTTGTATTGCGTATTTTAATGACAGATTTCGCGATCATGTCAAAGGAAGTACCTTTGCTATTCATGAAAAGGGGTTTGCATTAGGAAATATGGCTTTCCGTGAGCAAGCGATGCGAGCGATCCAAGGCAATGTGCGAATTAAAAAAGAAGCAGGGATGTTTCTGAACCCGACGCAAGCGGTCAATTATGTTGAATCACATGATAATCACACGTTCTGGGATAAAATGAGCGTGTCCAATGCGGATGAAAGTGAAGAGATTCGGCAGAAACGGCAAAAGCTGGCCACCGCTTTTGTTATTCTCTCGCAAGGCATTCCGTTTTTGCATAGCGGCCAAGAATTTTATCGGACGAAGCAAGGGATAGAAAACAGCTATAATGCTCCGGATGCCATTAACCAGCTTGATTGGAGGCAAAAAAGCCTGTATGAGAAGGATGTGCGGTATGTTGCAGGATTGATTCAACTGCGCAAGCTTCATCGGGCTTTCCGCTTTTCAACGTCTGCCGAAATCGAAAAACATCTTCGATTGGTTGAAGCGACTCCGCCATCTGTCATTGCTTATCATCTTCAATCCGTGCAAGAATATGGGCCATGGAGCGATATTTTGGTCATTCATCATAATCAAGAAGCAACAGAGCGCTTACCCCTTCCGGATGAGGAGGAATGGCATGTCGTGTGCGATCACACCGCGAGCGGAACGACTCCTTTATACATCGTGAAACAAGAGATTGAGGTCCAGGGAATCAGTACGTTTGTTCTTACGAAAATGACTGACTTGACGAAAAAAGCAAATCACATATAAAATCTAGTAAGACAGCTATTGTCTGAAAATAAAACATCAGGTGATTGCTGTCTCTTATTTTTTATGAGTTGAAGGTGAACTTCGTTGGAACAGTTACTGGGAAAGGAGTGGGATATCACTCCGGCTGGTGGGGCTACTGGAGATGCATATGTTGCTGAACATAATGGAAAAAAATTATTTTTGAAGCGTAATTCTTCTCCCTTTCTTGCTGTTTTGTCCGCAGAAGGAATCGTTCCGAAGCTTGTCTGGACAAAGCGAATGGAAAACGGAGATGTAATTACAGCCCAGCAATGGCTAGACGGGAGAGAGCTTAAACCGCATGATATGGGAAGCGAGCAAGTCGCGAATTTATTGCGGAAAATTCATCGCTCTCAAGATTTGCTGGAAATGTTAAAACGATTAGGAAAAAAACCGCTGTCGCCGCAAATGATGATGGAACAGCTGCGATCCATGTTAACCGGATGGAGCGACGAACCTCTTATCAAGCAAGCGTTTGCGTGGCTCGAGGAGAAGCTTCCTTCGATTCGATGTAATGAATGGGCGGTTTGCCATTGCGATATGAACCATAATAATTGGCTGCTTGCTGATGATGGCCAGCTTTATTTAATCGATTGGGACGAGGCGATGATCGCCGATCCAGCCATCGATATTGGAATGCTTTTATATTGGTATATTCCGGAGGAAAAATGGGAAGAATGGCTTCATTTTTATGGAGTGGAGCTGACCGATGATTTAGGTGTGCGCATGAAATGGTATGCAGTTGTACAGACGTTGCAGACGCTTAGTTGGCAAAAAGAAAAATGCGCAGAAAAAGAAATGCAGCAATCCCTGCATTTCCTTCAAACGATATTAATTTCTAAGTAAGCTGGTCCACCCATTCCGATAACTGCTGTTGATACGAAGAAATGTGAGAATCAAGATTGGGGCTGTTCTTTCCTGCTTGTCCATAATGGTAAATGGAAGGCAAAACATTTTTTACATGTGACCTGACTTGTTTATTTCCCATTAAGGATTTGACAAGCCTTTCAATTTGTTCGCATTCTGCTATCGTACCGCAGCAATCGGTTTGGTGATTGGATAAAATATCTTTTAATACGGTCATTTGATCGTTATGGTTTAAAGGCATACGCACTCATCCTTTTTTTCTTACTATGTGCGGACCATTTCGGTTTTATACAATTCTCAAGCAGTCGTTGCCGCGACTGTTTTTCTTTATGATTTCAGAATTTAGAAAAAGCAAGGCGCCATCTAGCTTCAAGCGCCATCGGCGGACTCTTTCTTTTTGATCTTGCACACCGGTCGGTATTCATGATATTGTTGACAACGATGATAAAAAAACAGAGGTGTTGGCATGCGTTTACGTAACAAACCTTGGGCGAAGGAGAAAATTTCTGCTTATCCGCAATATGTCGTTCCAAACCCAGAGCAATACAAAGGAAAATGGCACGAATTATTTGGAAATCATCATCCCATCCATATTGAAATTGGAACGGGAAAAGGTCAGTTTATTACAGGAATGGCTAAGGAGAACCCAGAGATTAATTACATTGGGATTGAGCTGTATGAAAGTGTGATTGTATCTGCTCTCGATAAATTAATCGAAAACGATCTGCCAAATTTGCGTCTGTTGAATGTCAATGCCAAAGATTTGGCTAGTTTTTTTGAAAATGGCGAGGTAGAACGAATTTATTTAAACTTTTCTGATCCTTGGCCGAAAAAACGCCATGAAAAAAGAAGGTTAACTCATCATTCCTTTCTTGAATTATATGAACAAATCTTAGTATCTGAAGGGGAAATCCATTTCAAGACAGACAACCAAGGGTTGTTCGAGTATTCCCTTGTGAGCTTCTCACAATATGGCTTGCTCCTGACATATGTCAGTTTGGACCTTCATCATAGCGATTTTTCCGGAAATATGATGACAGAATACGAAGAAAAGTTTGCGGCCAAGGGCAATCGAATTTATCGCTGTGAAGTAAAGTATCGGGCAAAATAATGATAAGGCTGTCTTTCGAAAGATCGAGGCAGCCTTATTTTTTATTTTCGAAAAATTCACCGAAATGTTACACTATAAATGGAGGTGATGGGAAATGGAAAGATTAAAGGTGGGAAATGTGCAAATTACATGGTTAAACGGAGGGGTGACTCATTTAGATGGAGGAGCGATGTTTGGGGTTGTTCCGAAGCCGCTCTGGTCAAAAAAGTATCCATGCAATGACAACAATCAAATTGAATTGCGGACCGATCCGCTTCTTTTGCAAGTGGCTAACAAAAATATTTTAATCGACTCTGGCGTCGGCAATGGAAAGCTTACGGATAAGCAGAAGCGCAACTTTGGCGTGACGGAAGAGTCAAGCATTGAGAAGTCGCTTCATGAATTGGGATTGACCCCAAATGATGTCGATTTTGTTTTGATGACACATATGCATTTTGATCATGCTTGCGGGCTAACGAAACGGCAAGGAAATCAGTTTGCTTCCGTTTTTCCAAACGCTCAAATTGTGACATCACAAGTGGAATGGAACGAAATGAGGGAGCCCAATATTCGTTCACGCAATACATATTGGAAAGAAAATTGGGAAGCGATCGCTGAACAAGTGGTCACGTTTGCCGAGGAAATAGAAATTGTTCCAGAAATTAAAATGATCCATACAGGAGGCCATAGTGACGGCCATTCGATCATTCACATCGAATCTGAAGGAGAACAGCTCGTTCACTTAGCGGATTTAATGCCGACACATGCTCATCAAAACGTACTATGGGTGTTAGCGTACGATGACTATCCGATGACATCCATTGCTCAAAAGCAAAAATGGATTCCATATGCGGTGGATCAACAAGCGTGGCTGAGTTTTTATCATGACGCTTACTATCGAGCCATCAAATGGAATGAAGCAGGTGAAATGGTCGCGAGCGTTGCGCGAGAACGTGAAAAAGAGAAGGCATCTCGCTAGGAGAGATTCGCTGTGGTAGACAAAGTTCATGTTTCCTTTGTCTACCACTATTTTAACTGTCATCAATGGATGGCAACTTTTCCGTATCAGAATGGCTTGAAGATGCTTGACAGACAAGGAACGAAGCCGAGCGAGGCCAGCGACACAGCATAAAAGCATTTGTTAACAGTCTGAGACATCTCGAAAGGAGATGTCCTTCATTTCTTTTCATGAAAGTCTGTATGTGTCAATAATGGTTCCTGTGTAGGCGTCGATGAAAACCTCATACTGTTCATTCTCACGGCAAATGCCGCCTTTATATACTTTATAAACAAGCCCGTTTTTTTCGTATGTCTCTGGTTCGCTCTGAATCCACGAACCACTAATGGGAGCAGAGCGTTGAAAAGCGTCTTTCGCCAACGAGAGAGCCTTTTCTGAGGAAATGAATGTGCGTGCGCGCATGGCTTGGACAGCATAAGCAGCTGCGAATCCGGCAGCGGCGCCTGCGAAAAATGTTTTCCATCTCATTTTTTCCCCTCCTCAATCATGGTCTTTTATTTAGTATACCTGATTTTTCAAAAAAATGTGGGAAAAGTGGAAAGTATATGAGTTGTTCGCTAAAATAAAAAGGACATAAGAAAAAGGGGTTAGGAACATATGAATGTAGAAACGCTTCAGCTGTTCAAAACATTAACAGAACTGCCGGGAGCACCGGGGAATGAGCGTTTTGTTCGGCAATTTATGAAAAAGGAACTACAGAAATACGCAGATGAAGTCGTACAAGATCGGCTTGGCGGTATTTTTGGTGTCAAACGCGGCGATGTAAACGGGCCTATTGTCATGGTTGCTGGTCATATGGACGAAGTGGGATTTATGGTAACGGCTATTACTGCTAATGGAATGATCCGTTTTCAGCCGTTGGGCGGATGGTGGAACCAAGTACTGCTGGCACAACGGGTACAAATTATCACAGAGCATGGGCCAGTGATTGGCGTTATTGGATCTGTTCCGCCGCATTTGCTTGGAGAGGAACAGCGAAATAAACCAATGGATATCAAAAATATGCTTATTGATATCGGGGCGGATGATCGGAAGGATGCGGAACGCATGGGGATACGGCCGGGCCAGCAAATTGTGCCGATTTGTCCATTTACCCCAATGGAAAATCCGAAGAAAATTTTGGCGAAGGCTTGGGATAATCGATACGGCTGCGGGCTGGCCATTGAGCTGTTAAAAGAATTAAACAATGAGGAATTGCCTAACGTTTTGTACTCTGGGGCAACCGTGCAAGAAGAGGTAGGAATGCGCGGTGCACAAACAGCAGCCCAAATGATTCAGCCGCATATCTTTTTCGCATTGGATGCCAGCCCGGCCAATGACATGACAGGAGATCGAAAGGAATTTGGGCATCTCGGAAAAGGGGCGCTTGTCCGCATCTATGATCGTTCGATGATTATGAGTCCGAGAATGCGCGAATTTGTTCTCGATACAGCTGAAACGCATCGCATTCCGTATCAGTTTTTTATTTCTCCGGGAGCTACAGATGCTGGGAGAGTACATATTGCCAACAGCGGCATTCCTTCAGCTGTTATTGGCATTTGTTCTCGTTATATTCATTCCCATGCTTCCATTATTCATGTCGATGATTATGCAGCAGCTAAACAGCTATTAATAGAGTTAGTGAAACAATGTGATCAGTCGACAGTGGAGTCCATTCGTCAAGCAAACTGAGGGGGGAGTCTTCATGAGGCTTCTCTTTTTCCGTGAAAGGGGGATGACATGATGAGAATTGCCGTCGGTACAACGAATCAAGCAAAGGTAGCCGCTGTCGAAGCTATTTTTTTCAATGAGCGCCATGTAATTGTACCAACAAAGGTTGATTCTGCTGTAGCTGCCCAACCTTTTTCTGATGAAGAAACAAGAGCAGGGGCGATCAATCGGGCGAAGCATGCGCTTGAGAAAGAGAAGGCAGATATCGCCATTGGTCTTGAAGGAGGCGTTGTTGAGGCGGATAGCCAATTGTGGGTGTGCAACTGGGGGGCTTTAGTTGATCGGAATGGCATGGTTGTTTCCGCTGGGGGAGCACGCATTCCTTTGCCGCTGGAGGTGGCAGAAGGAGTATGGAGCGGCCGTGAGCTTGGTGAGGTGATGGAAGCCTATACTGGTCAGCAAAATATCCGCCAAAAAGAAGGGGCCATCGGTATTTTTACACATGGCTACGTGAATCGGACCGAAATGTTTAGCCATATTGTTAAATTGTTGAGAGGACAGTATGAGTTTTGGACGAAAAATGGAGTAATAAAGGAGGAGAAATCATGAATACGGTTAAAACAGCTAAAGAATACCAAGCAATCAAACAGGAAAAGAAGGCTATTTTCGTTTTTTCAGCAGAATGGTGCCCTGATTGCCGATTTATCGAACCGTTTTTGCCGGAAATTGAACAACAGTTTTCTGACTACGAATTTTATTATATTGATCGTGACCAGCTTTTAGATGTGTGTACCGATGAAAATATTTTTGGCATTCCAAGCTTTGTCGCTTACGATCGTGGAAAGGAACTTGGACGGTTTGTCAGCAAGGATAGAAAGACAAAAGAGGAAATTGAGCAATTCATTCAAGGATTGCAGTGAAGGAGCCCTAAATGCAAATGGATAGTAAAAAAATGGCGAAAGAAATTGAAAAACGGCTAGCGCGTGAAGATTGGACATTTCAGTTTGACAGCAAAAAGGATACGCTTCGCATTGAAGACTCGCAAACCAAGAAAGGTGTCACCGTTTCGTTGCCAGGCATTATTGCGAAATGGCAGGAAAAGCAGGAGGAAGCGCTTCAGGAGGTTGTCTATTATATTGAACAAGCGCTCCATACAATGCATGAAGCCCATACGCTGTCGGGGAAAGAAAAGGACATTTATCCGGTAATCCGTTCTACCTCGTTTCCTACAGAAACAAAAGACGGGATTCCGCTGATTTACGAGGAGCATACAGCTGAAACACGGATCTACTACGCGCTCGATTTAGGAAACACGTATCGTCTGATTGACAAAACGCTGATTGAGCAGGAAAATTGGGATGTCCATCAAATCAAGGAGATTGCCCGCTTTAACATCCGGTCTTTAGAGACTCCTGTCAAAGAAGATGAAGTGGCAGGAAATCGTTTTTATTTTGTGAACACAAACGATGGCTATGATGCGAGCCGAATTTTAAACGATCGTTTTTTAGAAGAAATGGCCCAAAAAATCACCGGAACGATGGTGCTGGCTGTGCCTCATCAGGACGTTTTGGTGGTTGCCGACATCCAAAACGAAACAGGATATGATGTGCTTGCCCAGCTGACAATGAGCTTTTTTGCAAGCGGCCATGTGCCGGTAACCGCTCTATCATTTTTATATGAAAATGGCGAATTGGAACCAGTTTTTATATTAGGAAAAAATAAGGGAAAACAGTAGTCGGAAAGAAAGGAAGAGGTGCAATGAACGTATTTTATAATCGAGAAGGCATTGGCGATGTGTTGCTTATTTCTTTAAGGACGATGAACCCAGAAAGCCGCGCATTTGAAAAAAAGGGCGATATTGTTCGCATTTTTGACGAAACGACGAACGAAACAGTAGGATACAATATTTTTAACGTTTCTCACCATTACTCTTTTGAAGAAAATGCAGCGGTGGAGGTAGACGAGCAGTTAATTGAGGCCATCAATGAGCTTTTAGAGAAAAATGGCTTTACGGAATTCATTGAAGCTGATTTTTCACCCAAATTTGTTGTCGGATATGTGAAAGAAAAACAAAAACATCCTAATGCGGATAAATTAAGCGTATGCCAAGTGGATGTTGGCTCAGAAGTGCTACAAATTGTTTGCGGAGCACCGAATGTGGATGCTGGGCAAAAGGTGGTAGTAGCTAAAATTGGCGCGGTTATGCCGAGCGGCCTTGTCATTAAAGAAGCTGAATTGCGCGGTGTCCCTTCTTACGGAATGATTTGTTCCGCCCGCGAGCTTGAATTGCCAAACGCTCCGCAAGAAAAAGGGATTTTAGTTTTGTCTGATGATTATCAAGTTGGACAAGCTTTTACAAAATAATGTTATTTAACATTTATCTGAAAGAAGTTTTCCACTTCAAAGTTTTGCGAAGCTGAACGACAATGGGAGATGAATTTCGGTTGGCGATCGCCAACGGATAGGATCCTCTATCGTTCAAACGGACCCCCTTCGGAACGAAGGAAAGCAAACACGCACAAGTCGCTTGAAGTTCCCACCTTTAAGCGAAGCATCGGTGGAGGGCAGTTTATTTCAGTCACTAGGCATCCTTCTAGTGACTTTTTTTTTATAATTGGTAAAATAGAGAGTTGAAAAGAGAATAGAAAGAGTGAATTCTAGATGAAATGGTTAAAACGGCTTGTTCGTTATTTGTTGCAGGAAGAGGATAGGCAGCCGCCGATTGAGCGGAAAGAACAGCCCATCGAGAAAACAGCTGCTGAACTCGATGTGAAAGTGACTTATCAGTATCCAACTGGAAAGTTTCGGTTTCCGTTGATTCCTGATGAAGCGTCAACGCGTCGTAAAAGAAGCAGCAAAACGTATGATGAAGCAGAAGAAAGACAAGAAAGAAGGGAAAAGCCGAGAAGGGAACCTGAAAGTCCTGCGATGGAAAAGCGTCCTTTCCGACCTTCAGAAGTACCTTCGCCGATTTACGGTTATAAAGGACGGCCGCAGCCAATGCAGCCGGAAAAGCGGGATAGTGAGACGGAACTCCCTGAGGAGAAGCAGGATTCGCTTTTGAGCCATCATCTGGACCTCCCTATTACATACATCATGGATCTACCTGATGAAAAAGAGCATGGAAGCGAGAAAGAAGAGGAGCCGATCGGACATCAGCCGTCGCTTGGGGAATCATTAGCTTTAAGCGATGAAGAGGAGGCGCAGCCCTCTGCTATTGAAGAAGTGGCGGATAGTGAGGAGGAACAGCTTCTTGATGTTCGCCCATCAGAGGAGCAAGACGGGAGACCGTCAGAAGAGGAGAAGAAAGCGAAGACAGAGGAGCAAAATGCGGAAGCGTCTTTATCGAACGAACCACAAGAAACACAAGCGCCGACACAGCGCCCGTCTTCTCGCATTCCGTATAATGTCATGATGCTCAAGCAAGATCGGGAAAAATGGGAGGCGCGAAAAAAAGAGAAAAAACAAGGGGAACCCGCTTACCGTTTTCCACAGCTTGAATTGCTGCAGCCCCCGTTGGAGCAAAAAGAGAATGATAAAGAATGGATGGATCATCAATGTGCCCAGCTTAATGAGACGTTTGCCAATTTCAATGTGGGAGCCAAAGTGGTTCATGTAGCTCAAGGGCCGACCGTAACAAGATTTGAAGTGCAGCCGGCACCGGGGGTGAAGGTGAACAAAATTACAAGCTTATCCGATGATATTAAACTAAGTCTAGCAGCAAAAGATATTCGCATCGAAGCGCCGATTCCTGGAAAAAGCACGATTGGGATTGAAGTGCCGAACGCTCAAAGCCGTCCAGTATTGATCCGTGAAATTTTGCAAAGTGAAGCTTTTAGAGCAAGTTCTTCGCCACTGACGGTTGCGCTCGGCCTGGATTTATCGGGGATGCCAATGGTGACAGACTTAAAGAAAATGCCGCATGGGTTAATTGCCGGGGCAACGGGTTCAGGAAAAAGCGTCTGCATCAATGCCATGCTTGTCAGTTTGCTTTATAAAGCGGCGCCTCATGAAGTAAAATTATTATTAATTGATCCAAAAATGGTGGAGCTCGCTCCATATAATGACATCCCGCATCTTGTCAGTCCGGTGGTGACCGATGTCAAAGCAGCGACAGGGGCATTAAAGTGGGCAGTTGAAGAAATGGAGCGGCGGTACAGCTTGTTTGCTCACACTGGAGTAAGGGATATTCAAAAATATAACGAGCTGGTGAGAAGAGAGCAGACACCAGAGCATCATCTTCCGTATATCGTCATTATCATTGATGAGCTAGCGGATTTAATGATGGTTGCCCCAACAGATGTCGAGGAAGCCATTTGCCGGATTGCCCAAAAAGCGAGAGCATGCGGAATCCATTTAATCGTGGCGACACAGCGCCCATCTGTTGATGTCATTACAGGCTTAATTAAAGCAAACATTCCGACAAGAATCGCCTTTTCTGTTTCTTCTCAAGTCGATTCCCGGACCATCATTGATACAAACGGGGCCGAAAAGCTGCTTGGACGTGGCGATATGCTGTTTTTAGAGAATGGAACATCGAAAACGGTGCGCATACAAGGAAATTTTGTGTCCGATGAGGAGATCGAGCGAGTGGTGTCCCATGTGAAGCAGCAAATGTCCCCAGCTTATTTATTCGAACAGGATGACTTTTTAAAACAGGCGTCTTTATCAAACGAAGAGGATGAACTGTTTTATGAAGCATGTGAATTTGTTGTGCAGCAAGGAGGAGCGTCCACCTCAAGCTTGCAGCGCCGTTTCCGCATCGGTTATAACCGCGCGGCGCGACTGATGGAGATGATGGAGGAGCAGGGAATCATTTCGGAGGCGCGAGGCAGTAAGCCGCGTGATGTATTGATTACGGAAGAAGAGTTGGCTCATTTGCAAGAAGGTCATATGATATGATTGACTATATAACAGATAGATTTTCTGACAGCGTCCATGCGAAGCAGTAAGGAAAGGGGGATTCTCCCTTTTCCTTATGGAGTGTCAGTTTTTCTATTGGTGTTCGTATCATGGTGTGATAATCCATATCGGCTATATAAATTAGAGCAGGCGAGGGAGCAGAATATGAAGGAAATTGAATTAAAATTACAGGGAAAAATTAAGAGATTAACCAACCAGACATTCAAGTTTGATGAGCGTATTCGCGATGGCTGGTTTTCCGCTGTCTATTTTTTGAAAACGAGGGAAATCGTGCGCGAATTTTGCCCAGATAACATCGTCACCATGCAATTTTTCCAAAAAGAGCATGCGGTGCTGTGCGGCACGGATGAAGTGATTGCACTCGTTAAAACTTTTGCCGATGAGCCGGAAAAATTAGAAATTTACTCGCTAAAAGACGGAGACAAAATAAGTCCGTTTGAAACGGTGCTCACCATTACGGGGCCTTATCAAAATTTTGGCTATCTGGAAGGGATTATTGACGGTATTTTGGCGCGCCGCACATCGGTAGCGACAAACGTATATAACGTTGTAAAAGCGGCTGCGCTTTCTGGAGTGCAAAAACCGATTATTTTTATGGGGGATCGTGATGACCATTATACGCAACAAGCTGGCGATGGTTATGCCGCTTTTATCGGCGGTTCTACGGCCCAAGCGACTCATGCGATGAATGAATGGTGGGGCAAGCAAGGGATGGGAACGATGCCTCATGCGCTGATTCAATTGTTTGATGGGGATGTCGTAGCGGCCGCGAAGGCGTATTATGCGAAGTATCCAGAGGACGATTTAGTTGTTCTTGTCGATTATAATAATGACTGTATTACAGATGCGCTTCGTGTAGCTAGGGAATTTGGCGATAAATTAAAAGGAGTGCGTGTCGATACATCACGTACGATGATCGATCAATATTTTATCCGTCATCCGGAAGTGCTGGGGACGTTCGATCCGCGCGGGGTGAATCCTCCGCTTGTTTTTGCGCTGCGGGAAGCATTGGACCGCGAAGGATTTGAACATGTTAAAATTGTGGTAAGCGGCGGATTTAATGAACAGCGCATTATCGAATTTGAACAACAGGGGGTTCCTGTTGATATGTATGGAGTAGGGAGCAGCCTGTTAAAAATTCATATTGGCTTTACAGGAGATAACGTACTGTTAAACGGCAAGCATCAAGCTAAGGCAGGGCGGCGATATCGCCCTAATCCTCGTTTAGAAAAAGTAGAGTAAAGGCAATACAATATAGGAAAGCGGGGAAAACTGATAGAGAGAGGACTACTATCAGTTTTCCTTTTTCATCATAGTCTTTGACGAAAAACAGTGATATAATGATGAAATGTGAGAATACATATAGCAGGCAAATGACAAATCTATAGGAGCATCATATACTGTGTTACAGAGGAAAGTGTCGCTTGATTCTGCAAAGGAGATGAGCAGAATCAAACAGCGATCATGCTCGAACCAGACCAATCGGTTCCGTATTGAGCCGATTTTTATGGCGTAAAGGTTCAGACAGACGATTGTTGGAGGTCTTCGATATGACTGTTTACCATTTCGTGGGCATTAAAGGAACAGGAATGAGCGCGTTAGCACAAATTCTTCATGATATGAAGTATATTGTTCAAGGATCAGATGTTGAAAAGCGTTTTTTTACACAAAGAGCGCTAGAAGAGCGGGGAATTCCCATTTTTCCGTTTAGCAGGGAGAACATTCGCCCTGGCTGTACAGTGATTGCTGGAAATGCATTTGCGGATACGCATGAAGAAATTCAAGCGGCACATGAATTAGGGGTTCCTGTTATTCGTTATCATCGATTTTTGGGCGATTTTTTGCAAAAATTCACAAGTGTTGCCGTGACAGGAGCACATGGGAAAACATCGACGACAGGGCTGTTGGCTCATGTGATGCAAGGAGCGAAACCGACCTCGTATTTAATTGGAGATGGAACTGGAAAAGGAGTAGAAGGAAGCCAATATTTTGTGTTTGAAGCTTGCGAATATCGGCGTCACTTTTTATCGTATTTCCCTGATTATGCGATTATGACGAACATTGACTTTGATCATCCAGATTATTTTGCAAATATTGATGATGTATTTGCCGCTTTTCAGGAGATGGCGATGCAAGTGAAAAAGGGGATTATTGCATGCGGGGATGACGAGTATTTGCAAAAAATTCAAGCGAAGGTCCCGGTTTTGTTTTATGGCTTTGGCGATGACAACGATTTTCAGGCGCGCAATATCGTGAAAACGACAGAAGGAACTTCGTTTGATGTATTTGTTCGCAATACGTTTTTTGCTTCATTTGAAATCCCGCGTTTTGGCGATCATAATGTGCTCAATGCGTTGGCGGTCATTGCCCTTTGCCATTATGAAGAAATTGATGTGCGCATTATTCAAGAACGTTTAAAAACGTTCCAAGGAGTGAAGCGGCGGTTTAGTGAAAAAGAGATCGGCGATCAAATTTTGATTGACGACTATGCTCATCATCCGCGAGAAATTGTGGCAACGCTTGATGCGGCAAGACAAAAATATCCGAATCGCGAAATTGTTGCGATCTTTCAGCCACACACCTATACAAGAACGCAAACCTTTTTGCAAGAGTTTGCTGAGAGCCTTCAGCAAGCGGATCAGGTGTATTTGTGCGATATTTTTGGCTCTGCCCGTGAGCATCAGGGACAGCTGTCGATTTATGATTTGCAAGCGAAAATTCCACATGCTCGCCTAATTACAGAAGACGATACATCGGTATTAAAGCAGCATGCGCATGCGGTGCTGGTCTTTATGGGAGCCGGAGATATTCAAAAGTTTCAAGAGGCATATGAGCAAACCGTTCATTCATAGCACCGAGAGCTCATTCTTGGTGCTTTTCTTCTGATGAAGAAGAGGGGAGCCGATTCATTCAATGAATCGGCTCTTTGTATTACACCTTATTTGAGATTTTCCGGATTTAGCGCTTCAAGCTCCGGTATGACGAAGCGCCCGTCTTTGCGGATTAACACTCCATCAAAATAAATTTCACCGCCGCCGTATTCCGGACGTTGAATCATCACCATGTCCCAGTGAATGGCGGAATGATTGCCGTTGTATGCATCATCATAGCACTGTCCCGGAGTGAAATGAAAGCTTCCGTCAATTTTTTCGTCAAATAAAATATCCTGCATCGGGTGCTGGATGTATGGATTGACGCCGATGGCAAACTCACCGATATAGCGTGCGCCTTCATCTGTATCGAAAATTTGATTAATTCGTTCTGTATCGTTAGCCGTTGCTTCCGTGATTTGGCCATCTTTAAACGTTAGCTTGACGTTTTCAAATGTAAAGCCATGGTAAGGAGACGGCGTATTGAACGAAATAGTGCCATTGACAGAATCACGAACAGGAGCCGTGTATACTTCACCATCTGGAATGTTCATCTGTCCAGAGCATTTAATGGCTGGAATATCCTTAATAGAGAAGGACAAGTTAGTTCCTGGTCCTGTAATGCGCACTTGATCGGTTTTGTTCATTAAATCGACGAGTGCATCCATTGCTCGATCCATTTTGCTATAGTCAAGATTGCACACATTAAAATAAAAATCTTCAAATGCTTCGGTGCTCATTTTTGCCAACTGAGCCATCGATGGGCTTGGATAACGGAGCACCACCCATTTTGTTTTGGGAACACGAATATCGCGATGCACTTTTTGCATGACGGTTTTGCCATGAAGCCGCATTTTATCATCAGGAATATCAGTAAATTCGTTAATATTGTCACCGGCCCGAAGCCCGATATAAGCGTCCATTTGCGCCATGATGCTTGCTTCAAAGTCGGCCATCATTTGAAATTGCTCCTCTTGTGCACCGAGTAAAAGGGCTCGATCAATTTGCTGATCCTTTAACAATACAAACGGATATCCTCCAGCAGCATAGGCTTCCCGGACGAGAGCGATGACAAATTCGCGCTGAAGCCCGAAGTTTTCAATTAATACTTTTTCTCCCTTTTGCAGGCGAACCGAGTATTGAATTAGAGTTTTGGCTAATTGCTCAATGCGTGGATCTTTCATTTACGCTTCCTCCCATTGAATCGATTGATTTTGGCATTGGTGATCATGACGTTGCTTGAGAAATGCAGAATTGCCAAGGATAAACCTGAGCGTCTTCTATCTTATGGCCAGCATAGCACGGAACCTGCCGCTTGCCGCAATCAGACAAACATAGGGGAACATGGGCGTCCCGTTTGTCTTTTTTGATTCATCAACAAGCTTTACCTACTATGTATATAAAATGATTGTATCCTATTTTGCCCAATTTGTTGAATAGAATAACTGTCACTTGATATGTTACCAGTTGTATGATAGAGTGAGGGCTGTTTTAGGTGGGCGAAGCTGCTGTACAGAACCATAAATGGATCAAACGTCTTGACTCCAACCTTCGTCACGCGAATGCGTGCGGAAAGGCAAATCACAAAACTTTTTCGATTGTGGATGTTTCCTGATCCTATTTGTTTCATCTTTAATGGAGCAGTCTAGGGATTTGTGCTATTTTTCGACAGTTGTTTGTTCGAATGCAGAGCCGCGTTACCGATGTGTCGAGAAATGTCCATTCGTTTCTTTGGAGCGTATGCTTGCAGGAGCCTTGGCGCTTGTCTTTGTCGACTGTTTGTTCAAATTTCAAATTATATAGAATGTTAGAGAAGGAATTTGTCGATAAGAGGTCGAATAGTTCCTTATGTAAGAAAGGTTGCATTGAGGAGGAAAAAATGTGAAAATCATTTTATATTTAAGCGTAGCACTCATTGCGATTGCCTTTTTCATTTTGGTTGTGTACTTAGTTAAAACATTGAAAAGAGTGCAAGATACATTGCAAAGCTTGACGAAAACAATCGAAGGAATGGAAAAGCAAGTGAATGAAATCGGGACGGAAACCTCTCAACTATTGCATAAAAC
Organism: Anoxybacillus sp. B2M1; assembly: GCF_001634265.1. Taxonomy (NCBI): domain Bacteria; kingdom Bacillati; phylum Bacillota; class Bacilli; order Caryophanales; family Anoxybacillaceae; genus Anoxybacillus; species Anoxybacillus sp. B2M1. The sequence goes on from NZ_CP015435.1 coordinate 3,346,522, forward strand.
GAATGCGGTAGCTGATGATGTACAGAAAAAAATGGAGATCTTAAATGGATTATTTGACAACGTCAAGCAGGTAGGAGCGACGATTCAAACGTTTAACAATTCTTTAGCTAAACAGCTGTCGAGCAATGAGCAAAAAGTCATTCAAGCGGTACAATGGGGAAATGCTTTTTTAGAAATATGGGGAAAATGGAAAAGAAGAAAAAAAACAAACTAAAAAGGAGGATGCAAGATGGGAAAAAATAACGGGAGCTTTTTGTTAGGTGCGATTGTTGGCGGGGTGGTTGGGGCTGCGACGGCCCTATTTTTCACAAGCGATAAGGGGAAAAAGTGGGTAGCAGAAATAAATGTGACAGGGAATTTGGAGCCAATGAAAACAAAGGCTACAGAATGGCTGGAAATTGCGAAAGAGAAAACAAAAAAGGTAGCTAAGCGAGTACCAGCAGCCAAAGACACGGAAAGCAACATGAATGAGCAGGAAAATGAAGGAATTGAACTGGAGACAGAAGCGATCCGGATTCCAGTGGACAACAATAAAGAAGCAATTGACAGATTATTGAAAGAAACAGAACAGGCATTGAGTGATGCGGAACAGAAAAAACAGCATCCGAATGAAGCGGAGTGAAAATGTGGGAAAACAAAAGCTTGAAACAGTAGAACAATTTGAACCAATCGTTCAAGAAGTCAAACATTTTTTGTTATTGAAACATAGCCTCACGTGCCCGATAAGCCGAGCGGCTTTCGAGGAGTACGAGAAGTTTGTAGAGGATCATCCGGAAGTGGCCACGTATTATTTATATGTGCAAGAAGCACGGCCGCTTTCCAATTACATTGCTGAGACATTCAGCGTAAAGCATGAATCGCCTCAAGCGTTGCTGTTTACAAACGGCTCTGTTAAATGGCACACCTCGCATTGGAGCATTACGTACGATGAACTGAAGCGGCAAATTATAGGCTGATCCCTTATCACTTGGGATCAGCCTATGATTTTTTGTTTATATGGATGGGCTCCCAAGTCATTTCTAATTCATCCCCCGGAGCCAAAGGTTCATAAAATGTCACTCGCTCCCCGTTTTTTAGCAACGTGAAAGTCGCTGAAGCAGACGAAGGGATATCGATTGGAACATAGTTAAAAATATCTTGAAAAATAAATGGCTCCATTTTCCTTTCGACTAGCTCCAGAGTCGATCCGTTTTCAACTTGATCCTCTTCATGAAGCAGCTGTCCGTTACGATAAACTTGCACCAAAGGTTTGGAAAGAGTAATCCACTCTCCATTAAAACGGACAGGGACGGAGTAGGTTAAACGGATTTGCTGAACGTCAGCCAGCTCGCGAAGCGTTGGTGCCGCTTGGTCTGTAAGTTCAATGATGTCGCCATCCTCAAAGCTTGATGATAACCGCGCTTCCAGCTGATTTTTATAAATAGTCCCAGCCCATGCTTTGATTTCAATAGGAGAATGATTGAGATAGACGATAAATGGTTTGAGCTTTGTCAGCCATTGAGAGAGGCTGAGATCATGCAGCAATTCCTCAATGGTTTCTGGCATTTTCAGGGTAATGATGTCGCGATCATGGACATATGTATCTAAAGAAACAGCCTGTCCGTTTTGATAGACCGCTGCTTTGATTTCATACGTGTCTCCGTTTATGGTGACGGTTTTGCGCGGCAGCTCATCGATTAATTCTCTTAATGAAATGGACACAGCTTCCCCGTCTTTCCCTTTTTCGACGAAAATATCGTCTCCATCATGAATGGAGGTGTCTAAAGCAGCTGGAATGCCGTTTTTCGTAATGAGCGGAGGTTGCCCATGTGTGCCTGGAATGGTGATCATTTGTCCGTTGACAGTGACAACAAGAGCCATTCCTGGTTTTCCGTATAGCTTATGAATGGAAATGCCGCTGGCCAGCAAACAGTCGCCAATGGTCAGCTGCTTCATGTCAAATAAGCGAACAAGCTGTCCGTTGACAGAGACGCTAACATACTTCACCGGATTTTGCTGGGATGCAATGGCAATGCCGATGGGGGTGACAAGCTCTGGCCCATGCAGATGGATGTCTGGACTGATTGTTAATTTTGGAATGGCTTCTACTCCTCGGATCGCCACGCGATGATCCGGCAATTCAAGCATTTTAGCCAGTCGTTTTGGCAATTGAGGAGTCAAGCTGCCGCCGCCAACCAACATAACGGCTTTTGGAGGCTTTCCGTTATTCAAAAGCAAGATTTCATCACTGATGGCTTGGGCAAGCCGATCAATCGCCTCGGAAATGGAGGCAACGATTTCTTCACAGTTCACTTCTGTTTCAAAACCTAAAATATCGGTGATGGTGACGGTCGTGTTTTTGGAAAGCTCGCGTTTTGTTTGTTCAGCCAATGGAAAATCTAATAAATATTGGTCTGAAATCGCTTCCGTAATCTCATCTCCGGCAACCGGAACCATTCCATAAGCCACTACGGTGCCGAGATCAGTGATAGCGATATCAGAAGTTCCGGCGCCAATATCGACGAGCGCGACGTTTAAACGGCGCATCGTAGGCGGTATCAGCACATTAATAGCTGCGATTGGCTCAAGGGTCAGCGCCTCCATTTCAAGGTTGGCGCGTTGTAAAGCCGCTAGAAGAGAATCGACCACAATTTTGGGCAAAAATGTGGCGATCACTTCAACGGCTGCTTCTGTCCCTTGCTGATCAATTAAACTGCCGATTTCTTGTCCGTCAATTTTGTAGTTCACTACAGAATAGCCTACACAATAGTAATGATGGCTTTGTTCTTGCTGCTGTGCCGCCAATTTTGCTTGTGCCTGCTGCACAGCGCTTAATTCTAAATGCGTCACATCTTCTTTGGTGATCATCGTCTTTCCGGATACCCACAACGTCGCTTCAGCCCGTTCGGTTTTTAAGGCTCTTCCAGCGGCAGCAACAGAAACGCGTCGCAACGGTCCATATTTTTTTTCCAATGCCTCTTTAATTTCTATAATGGTTTTCGAGACTGCCGGGATGTCATGAATTTGTCCGTCAAGCATGGCCCGTTCATCATGTTCTTTTGCTATCACATCGAATACTTGATAAGCACCGTTTATTTCTTGTAAAATAACCCCAATAACAGAGCGCGTTCCAATATCTAATGCAAAAATGGCTGTCTCATTGTTCACGGACAATTCACCTTCTTTTAAAATTTGTCATATGCTGCTTTATTACTTAAATGCGTTTAATTGCTAAAGTTTTTTAGTGACAATTGTATCCATTTAGATTATAATGTCTAATTAATAGAAATGTATCATATTTTTTTACTTTTATAAACCACGAAAGGATGAGAAAGCATGAGCAACGACAGATTAGACGAGTTAAGGGCAAGGGTCGACGAAGTGAACTTGCAAATCTTAAAATTGATTAATGAACGAGGCCGTCTTGTCCAAGAAATTGGGAAAATTAAAGAAACACAGGGCACTTATCGCTATGATCCAGTTCGTGAGCGAAAGATGCTCGATTTGATTCTTGAATATAACGACGGACCGTTTGAAACGGCGACGTTGAAACATATTTTTAAAGAAATTTTTAAAGCAGGCTTAGAGCTGCAAGAAGACGATCATCGCAAAGCGCTGCTTGTTTCACGGAAGAAAAAGCCAGAAAATACGATTGTCAACATCAAAGGTGAAAAAATTGGTGACGGCAATCAATATTTTGTGATGGGGCCTTGCGCAGTAGAAAGCTACGAACAGGTGGCTGAAGTAGCTAAGGCGGTAAAACAGCACGGATTAAAATTATTGCGCGGGGGAGCGTACAAGCCAAGAACATCTCCATATGACTTCCAAGGACTTGGAGTGGAAGGGCTGAAAATTTTGAAAAGAATTGCTGACGAATACGATTTAGCAGTCATTAGTGAAATCGTGACTCCTGCCGATATTGAAACAGCCCTTGATTACATCGACGTCATTCAAATCGGTGCGCGCAATATGCAAAACTTTGAGCTGTTAAAGGCGGCCGGCCAAGTAAATAAACCGGTATTGCTAAAGCGCGGACTGGCTGCAACGATCGAAGAGTTTATCAACGCTGCAGAATACATTATGTCGCAAGGAAATGATCAAATTATTCTTTGCGAGCGTGGAATCCGCACATATGAACGGGCAACGCGGAATACGCTTGACATTTCTGCTGTGCCAATCTTAAAGAAAGAAACTCATTTGCCGGTATTTGTCGATGTGACTCACTCGACTGGAAGACGCGATCTATTGCTTCCTTGCGCCAAGGCGGCATTGGCAATCGGTGCCGACGGAGTGATGGCCGAGGTGCATCCTGATCCAGCCGTTGCTTTATCAGATTCAGCTCAGCAAATGGATATTGCTCAATTTAACGAATTTATGGAAGAATTAAAATCGTTTCAGCGGCAAATGGTGAAGGCGTAAATCATGAGATCCTTCCCTTTCATCGGGGCGAATACGCGCTGGTGAAAGGGATTTTTTATTTTGGTCTTAGCTGAATAAAATACGAAAACATTTACAAATTATTTGTCAAGACGTTGCCATTGTTCCATAATGTATCGTATGATATTGCTAATATAATAAGTAGACAAGATGACGATTGTCATAAAATAGAGGTATAAGAGGAGTGGGATAAATGAATGTAACCATTTATGATGTTGCTCGAGAAGCAAATGTGTCGATGGCAACGGTATCACGAGTAGTTAATGGGAATCCAAATGTTAAGCCGTCGACAAGAAAAAAGGTATTGGAGGCCATTGAACGACTCGGCTATCGGCCAAACGCTGTTGCACGCGGGCTCGCCAGCAAAAAAACGACAACGGTCGGCGTGATTATCCCTGATATTTCGAGCATCTTTTTTGCCGAATTAGCACGAGGAATCGAAGATATTGCTACGATGTATAAATATAATATCATTTTGAGCAACTCCGATCAAAATAAAGAGAAAGAGCTGCATTTGCTCAATACGATGCTGGCAAAGCAAGTAGATGGAATCGTGTTCATGGGGGGCAATATGACGGATGAACATGTAAGCGAATTTCAGAAATCATCCGTTCCGATTGTGCTGGCGGCGACCATTGAGCAAAATCATGCGATTCCATCAGTAAACATTGACTACGAGCAAGCCGCATTTGAAGCTGTGACCTATCTTCTTGATAAAGGAAATACACGCATAGCGTATGTGACCGGACCGGCTGATGATCCAATTAATCAGAAAAAGCTGTCAGGTTATCGGCGTGCGCTTGAGGAGAGAGGAATTGCATATGATGAGGGGCTGATTATTGAAGGAGACTATTCATACGATTCGGGTATCGAAGCGTATGAAAAAATGATGGAATTGCATGATAGACCAACAGCCGTATTTGCTGGTACAGATGAGATGGCGCTTGGAGTGATTCATAGCGCGCAGGACCATGGTATTCATGTGCCAAACCAATTGGAGGTAGTTGGGTTTGATAATACCCGGCTTGCGACAATGGTGCGCCCGCGCTTAACTACGGTTGTCCAGCCAATGTATGATATCGGCGCAGTGGCTATGCGGCTGCTCACAAAATATATGAATAAAGAGCATGTCGAAAACCATATTGTTGTGCTGCCGCATCGCATTGAATATCGAGAATCAACAAAATAAACAAAGATTTTGGTGGTAGACAAAGTGAATTTTCACTTTGTCTACCATTATTTTTCTGCTTCAGAATATCTTGAAAACGGTTGGCAGACAAGGAATGTCGCCAAATATGAAATTTCATAGGCTTTGCTTCATGTTGGGACGTTGGTTGCGAATGGGATAAAGCGCTTTCTCGACAGTCAGAGCGTTTTTTTCAGTAATTTCTCCCTTGCGTGGAATGGGCGGATACAATCCTTCTGGATCGTCCCATGCTTCAGGAAGCGGAACAGGAGAGTACGGCTGCCATTTTTCAAGCCATGCTTGCGGGAGATTTCCTGAAATGTTTGATTGTTCAGTCATTTCAAGCCAAATGAATGACCATGCTCTTGGTACGACGCGCCAAATATCGTAGCCGCCTCCACCGACGGCAATCCAGCGGCCGTCACAATATTGATGAGCGATTTCATGAGCCAGCCTTGGGATCTCACGATAAGTTTTCGTTGTGACAGATAGATGAGTAAGCGGATCGTAGTAGTGGGCATCGGCCCCATTTTGTGTCAAAATGACATCTGGCTTAAAAAAATCAGCGATTTCTCGCAATGCTTGCGTGTAAGCATCAAGCCATGATTCATCCTCGGTAAACGCATCGACGGGAATATTAAATGAGAACCCATATCCCTTTCCGTGCCCCCGCTCTGTAATGTTTCCTGTTCCAGGGAACAAATATCTTCCCGTTTCATGAATGGAAAACGTACAGACATTCGGATCGTCGTAAAAGGCCCATTGTACTCCGTCGCCATGATGGGCATCCGTATCCACATAAAGAACGCGAAGCCCATAGCGTTCTTGAATATATTTAATCGCTACCGCACTATCATTATAAATGCAAAATCCCGATGCTTTACCGCGAAACCCATGGTGGAGTCCTCCGCCTAGGCTTAAGGCGTGGACAGCTTTTCCTGATAATACATAATCCACAGCTGTTAACGTCGCTCCTACTAGCAAAGCACTTGCTTCATGCATATTAGGAAAAATAGGGGTATCCTCTGTCCCCAGTCCGTAATTCAGGGCGATCTCATCTGTTAATTTTCCTTGTCCAGCCGCTTTAACGGCTTCAATGTAAGCACGGTCATGAATCAATTCCAGTTCCTCATCTGTGGCGATGCGAGGTGAAATAATTTGTTCGTCTTCTAAAGCATCGATAGCTTGGAGCAAATCATAAGTGAGTTTAACGCGCAATTGATTAAATGGATGGTCATCGTTGAATTTGTAAGTTTGAAATGCATCTGAGTATACGAACACACAATCCTTCTTCATGATGAAACCCCCGGTAGGTTTGGCCATAGAACCGTGTAGCCTGCGTTTTTTAAATCAGCAATAATTCCGGTAGGATTCATGGTTTGAATGCGGAATACAAGAATTTTGTAGCGTTCATCGCTATCTGGATAGACAAGGACGCTGGAAATATTCATATTTCTTTTCGCAAAGACCGCTGCTACTTCGCTTAGTATTCCGCTATAATTAGGTACCTTGACTTCGATCTGTGATCCAGGCTGATGCGCTCCTGTCAGTTGTACAAGCGTGTACAGCAAATCCGTTTCAGTCACCATTCCTACTAATTTTCCATCTGTTTCAATCGGTAAACAGCTAATTCGGTGCTCATAAAATAACGCCGCAATTTCTTCTACAAAATCAAGAGGGTGGCCTGTAATCACATCTGTTTTCATCAGCGTGCTAATCGGTTTTTCAAAGTCTTCTAAATGTTCATGGGCATGGAAAATAGAAGGGCTTGCATCACGAATATCACGGTCTGTCACAATGCCCAAGATGCGCTGTTCTTCATCGACGATCGGAATATGGCGAATGCGCTTCTGCTTGACTAGGTTGATCGCATCTGTGATCGTACTGTTTGGATGAAGTGTGAAGATGTTTGTTTTCATAATTTGTTCAACAATCATACCTTCTCCCCCTTTGTTTGCTGATTTAATACATAAAACGGTTCATAAACCGAAGGCGATCGAACTTTTGAATGGATTCCTGATCGACTCGTTTTCCAATGCGGGCCATAAGGCAGTTAGCCGGATGCGAGCAGATTTCAGGATCATCAGTCGCATACCAGACAAGTCCTCCAGCATTCATCATTTTCTCCATGATTTTACGATATTCCCACACATTCAGTCCGGTTCTTTTTAAATCCCAATGCCAATAATATTCTGTCGTGATGATAATATAATCTTCCATTGCATCATCCATCATCGAAACAATAAGCAAGTTTTTGCCCACTTGATAGCCGCGGAATTCAGGAATGACCTCGATGGCCCCCAGTTCGATCAAATTGCTCATGTTACCCTCAGACCAGCGCTCAAGCGGATCAGGATAAAGAAATGTGACGTAGCCGATAATGGTGTGATGATGGCGGGCGATGATAATCCTTCCTTCAGGAAGGCAAGCAATCTCGATCAGTGCTTTATGCTGTTGCTCTGGCTGTCGGAATGCGGTTAAGTCATGGTGAAATTCATAGGCTGCTAGCTTTTCGGGCGGCACCGGCCCTTCGATGATCAGCGTGCCTCTTGGAGTTTTTAGTTCTTTGGCATTATATGTTTTTTTATGTTCCATTCAGTCACCACCTGGTTATCTTTTCTCACAGTTCCATTATACATGAAAAAAAGAAAGATAAAGCGTTTTCAAAAAAACTTCAAAAAACTTTGTTTTTAAAGTTAATTTTTTAAAAATTGAGAATTTATATGAGTTATACTATAATGGAAATGTAATCATTTACATAAGGGGGAAATAGGGGAATGAAAGTGGAAACGCTATCAGTCATACAAGGGGAGCACAATTTAGCCAATTATGAGGAAACCTATCGAAATTTTGATTGGTCAGAGGCTGAAAAAAATTTTTCATGGTCGGAAACAGGCCGTGTAAATATGGCTTATGAGGCGATTGACCGCCACGTAGAGACATTCCGGAAAAATAAAGTCGCACTTTATTATCGAGATGCTTCGCGCGAGGAAAAATATACGTTCAAAGAAATGAAAGAATGGTCGAATAAGGCAGCCAATGTATTCAAACAAGTCGCTGAAGTAGAAAAAGGAGATCGCGTCTTCGTTTTTATGCCGCGTTCGCCAGAGTTGTATTTTGCTGTTCTTGGAGCAATCAAAACAGGAGCGATTGTTGGGCCGTTATTTGAAGCGTTTATGGAAGGGGCTGTTCGCGATCGCCTGGAAGACAGCGAAGCGAAGGTCATTGTCACCACTCCGGAATTGCTGCCGCGCGTTCCTGTCAATGAGCTTCCGGCCTTAAAATATGTTCTGTTAGTGGGAGATCAAATTAAAGAGGAAGGTCCATATATCGACTTCAAAAAGCGCATGAATGAAGCAAGCAAGCATTTTGACGTTGAATGGGTGGATCGGCAGGATGGATTGATTTTGCACTATACATCTGGCTCTACCGGAAAACCGAAGGGCGTCTTGCATGTTCACAATGCGATGATCCAGCATTATCAAACAGCGAAATGGGTGCTTGATTTACAAGAGGATGATGTATATTGGTGCACGGCGGATCCGGGATGGGTAACAGGAACCTCTTACGGAATTTTCGGCCCGTGGCTCTGCGGTGCTTCCAACGTGATTATCGGCGGACGCTTCAGCCCGGAAATATGGTATCAAACAATCGAGGATTACGGCGTGACGGTTTGGTACAGCGCTCCGACGGCTTTTCGAATGCTGATGGGAGCAGGAGATGAAATTATTAAAAAATTTGATTTGAGCTCACTTCGTCATATCTTAAGCGTAGGAGAACCGCTTAATCCGGAAGTAGTTCGCTGGGGATTAAAGGTATTTCATCGCCGCATTCATGATACGTGGTGGATGACAGAAACGGGTGCACAGCTCATTTGCAATTATCCGTGTATGGAAATCAAGCCTGGATCAATGGGTAAGCCGATTCCTGGAGTAACAGCGGCGATCATTGATGATCAAGGGAACGAATTGCCTCCTTATCGCATGGGGAACCTGGCAATCCGCAAAGGTTGGCCGTCCATGATGAAGGAAATTTGGAACAATCCGCAAAAATATGAATCCTATTTTATCGGGGATTGGTATGTGTCAGGCGATTCGGCATATATGGATGAGGACGGTTATTTCTGGTTCCAAGGACGGATTGATGATGTGATTATGACATCAGGAGAGCGCGTAGGGCCGTTTGAGGTAGAAAGTAAGCTTGTTGAACATCCGGCTGTTGCTGAAGCAGGCGTCATTGGAAAGCCTGATCCAGTGCGAGGAGAAATTATTAAAGCTTTTATTTCGTTGCGCGATGGCTATGAGCCGTCTGAGGAATTGATTGAAGATATTCGTCTTTTTGTCAAGAAAGGATTAGCGGCTCATGCGGCTCCGCGGGAAATTGAGTTTCGTGATAAATTGCCGAAAACACGAAGCGGCAAAATCATGCGCCGCGTGTTAAAAGCATGGGAATTGAACTTGCCGACAGGAGATTTGTCGACGATGGAAGATTAATGATGATAGCAAAAACGGCTGACGCGAATATTCGGTCAGCCGTTTTTCGTTATTACGTATAAAATGTATCTATGGTGCATCCTCTGAGGCAGGAGCCGAGGAGGATGGTTTGGTTGTTGTTGGTGTTTCTGCCGGCTTCATCTGTTTGACAGCCATATTGGAAGGAGAGGATTCCTTTCCAGCAATATCAACGGCCGTGACATAATAAACACCAGAGCCTAATCCATCGTTAAAGGATAGCGGCTGGCCGGCTCTAATAGCTGCGACCATTTGGAACGGAGCACCTTCATGAACCGCTCGGTATATTCGATACCCGATGACATCAGGTTCACGGAGGGCAGACCATATCAATGTTTGATTGGACCAGCGTGCTGTAGGGGAATCCGGCCGTTTGCCATTCTCTTTTAATTCTCCAGCTGCTGTATAAGAATCTGGAAACAGCTTTGCAGCATCTGCTTCCTTAATACCGAGCTTGTCGAGCATCTGCTTGCTTAATATAATTCCATCTTTTGTGAATTCTTGTGGCGTTGTAGCAAGTGCTACATAACGCTTTCCATTGATTTCAACAAAGCGTCCGTTTGTTAAGGAGCGATCCTCTTCTCTTGGTGTAAACTTGGTGTTATATAAATCATAGCGTACTAATCCAGCTTTTTGGCAGCTGTCTGATGGAACAAGTCCGGATACCGAGCAATAGGCACGGCGGACAATTCCACCTGGCATATTGAACCGTTGCTTTGGAGCAATCAAGCTTGGCTTGACATCGTAAGCTGCATTCATTAGCTGTGCCCAGAGCAACAAGTTTCGTTTACTGTAAGAAAGCCCTTTATATGTTTGTTCCAATGGAGCAGGTGTGTCATAGCCCATCCAAACGCCAAACGTGACGTTAGGGTTAGTAGCGACAAACCACGCATCCTTATTGTCTTGTCCCGTCCCTGTTTTTCCCGCCCAGTCAGCTTGAAATTTTAAAAATGACGGAAGGGATGCCGCTGTACCTTGGCGAATAACATCGCGCATCATATCGATCATTAAATAGGAAGTTTGCGGCGAGAAGACGGGAACAGGAGTGCTATGATGTTGATAGACGATTTCCCCGTTTTTAGCGACGATTTTTTCAATTAAATAAGCATCGACAAACGCTCCAGAGTTGCCGAAGGTCGCATATGCATTCACGTTCTCTTCGACCGTTACCCCTTTTGTTAAAGCTCCGAGAGCTAACGAGAGGTTGGAGGCATCCGATTGGGTCAGGCTGGTAAATCCCATTTTTTCTAAATAGGCGATCGGCCGTTGATGAATTGTTCTCATGTAGGTTCTGACAGCCGGAATATTGTAGGAATACTGCAAAGATTGTCGCACGGATACAAGCCCGTGCGTACGGCGATCGGCGTTTTTCGGACGATATGGGCCGCTCGGTGTCGAAACGTACAGCTCTACATCGGGAATGACAGAACCAGGCTGAACAACCCCCATTTCCATAGCTGGCGCATAAACTAAAAGCGGTTTCATTGTTGAGCCATTTGAACGATAGGCTTGCGTCGCATGATTTAATTGCTGGCGGTGGTAGTCTCGACCGCCGACAAAACTGATGATTCTTCCTGTTTTATTTTCAATGAGCATGGCTCCAACTTCCACCGGTTCGGTCTTCTGAACGGTTTGCCCCGCTTGATTGGTTTCTGTTCTGATCACGTCATGACCGAAATACGGATACTTGGCGACGATCGATTGCATGCGATCGTAAATATCTTTATCAACGGTCGTATAAATATCGTATCCATTTTGCCGCAGTTGCTTTTCTGCTTTCGCTATATATTCCTGATAAAGGGGAGCATTGTTTTGTAAATCTTTTTTCTCATAACCATCTTTTTGCGCTAAAACAGCTGCTAAAATATCTTTTGATCGCTGTTCGATCTCCATTGTAAGCCATGGATATTTTTCAAATGGCGATGGCTGCGGCGGTGCAAAATGTTGTGCAATCTTATATTTCAAAGCCTCTTCGTATTGGCTTTGAGAAATATAGCCTAATCTTTTCATTCGCTTTAATACAAATTTCATTCGTTCCAGAGCTGGAGAAAGATCCTTTTTTACTTGCCCATCGCTCGTAAACGGAGTGTAACCGAATGGGCTTTGTGGAAGACCTGCCAAAAAAGCGGCCTGCGCCAAGTTTAAATCTTTTGCGTCAATGCCAAAAATCCCTTTTGCCGCTGCTTGAATGCCGGCAACATTGCGACCGGATGAATTTCTCCCGAATGGAACCACATTTAAATACGCTTCTAAAATCTCTTCTTTTTTGAAAAAGTGTTCAAGTCGGAGGGCAAGCAAAATTTCTTTGGCTTTGCGTTCAAAAGATACCTCGTTTGTCAAAATTTGATTTTTGACAAGCTGTTGTGTCAGCGTGCTGCCGCCTGTGCGCATGGAGGAATTCGTTGCTTCTTGAAACAAAGCGCGCGCAATTGCTTTTGGAACTACGCCGCGATGCGTATAAAAGTATTCATCCTCTGTAGCGATAATCGCTTGAATAACATAGGGGGACACCTCTTTTAACGACACTTCCTCTCTCTCTAAATCGGAACGGAAGCTGCCTAAGTATACCTGATTAGCAAAATAAATATGGGTCGTTTCTTCATAGTTGTAAATATCCTTTTTCATTTCTTTATACGATGGAACCGGCATATTTTTTACTAAAGAGGCAAAGTAACCAGCACCGACTCCGAAAGCAAAGCAGGCAGCGCAAATAAGCAAAATAATGAACACAAGAAAAACATTCCACACAATTTCATACGTGATATATAGGTTTCGCAACGCTTTTTGCAGGGAAAACGGTTGTCTTGGCTGTTCCATGTTTGCCTCCATAAAAATCAAGTATGTCTTAAAAAATATGTGAATGTTCCAGTATAAGTTGAGCATGTCGCAATATGGACGCTTCAACATTTATCCTTGTGTGAGCAGGTGATGACCGGCTTGCCTTTCGACCGTGAGTTTTTGGTTTCGTGCAGCACAAGGACAACGGGTGAGCCGATTTGACCTTACGCCACAAGCATGCTAATGAATCCATCTTTCCCGGTTCATGAAGTTCATCCTTCACGAATAGATGGAGCGAATCGTTCCCTGTAAAGGCTTTTACACAATCATGCAGCAAAAGGCGTTCGGTTTTTTTGAGAAAAAGCCAAATCCATTCGGTTGGAAAGCTAACGGCAAATGTAAGAGAATAAAAATTAGTTTTATTATATCATATAAAATGTCAAATATTATGACTTTTTGTCCTTTTTTGCGATCATATTTGACAATTCAAATGGATTGTGGTAAAAACATGTATATCCTAAAATGAATGATTTAAGCGATGACAGGAATGAGTAGTGTTTATCTCCCTGTTTCAGAGAGCTGGTGGTTGGTGTGAACCAGTGCAAAGGTAGACGCGAATTACCTCCTGGAGCTTCTTTTGCGAACGGCTCTGCGAATGCTCAGTAGCAAAAGACGGTGAGAGGCCGTTATCCAAACAAGCGAGGGAGCAGAATGCTCTCTAAGTAGGGTGGTACCGCGATCAACACTCGTCCCTTCAATATGGAGGGACGAGTTTTTAATTTTTATGGAGAGGTGAAGCGCATGAATTTACTTCATGAATTAGAGTGGCGTGGGCTTATCAATCAAGTCACAGATCACGAAGGACTAGAAAAATTATTATCTGAAGAGAAAATCAGCTTATATTGCGGATTTGATCCGACAGCTGATAGCCTGCATATCGGCCATTTATTACCGATTTTGACTTTAAGAAGATTTCAGCAGGCAGGACATTTTCCTATTGCGCTCGTTGGTGGAGCAACCGGCCTCATTGGTGATCCAAGCGGAAGGAAAAGCGAGCGCTCATTGAACGAAAAAGAGATTGTACAGCAATGGAGCGAAAAAATCAAAGAACAGCTATCTCGCTTTTTAGATTTTGATACGGCGGAAAATCCAGCGAAAATTGCGAACAACTATGACTGGACTCGTTCTTTGGATGTTATTTCGTTTTTGCGGGATGTCGGAAAAAACTTTGGCTTAAACTACATGCTTGCGAAGGAATCTGTTCAATCGAGAATTGAAACGGGCATTTCCTTTACAGAATTCAGCTATATGATTTTGCAATCCTTTGATTTCCTAAAGCTATATCAAAATGAAAATTGCAGGCTGCAAATTGGCGGAAGCGACCAATGGGGGAATATTACAGCAGGATTAGAATTAATCCGCAAGACGGAAGAAGAAGCGAAGGCATTTGGCTTGACGCTTCCTTTAGTCACGAAGGCGGATGGAACAAAGTTTGGTAAAACGGAAAGCGGCGCTGTCTGGCTTGATAAAGAAAAGACGTCTCCATATGAGTTTTACCAGTTCTGGATTAACACAGATGATCGGGATGTGATCAAATACTTGAAATATTTCACATTCTTAACAAAAGAGGAAATTGAACAGCTAGAGAAGGAATTACAGGAAGCGCCAGAAAAACGCACAGCGCAAAAAGCATTGGCGGAGGAAGTGACAAAGCTTGTACATGGAGAAGAGGCGCTGCGGCAAGCCATTAAAATTTCCGAGGCCTTATTTAGCGGCAGCATTTCTGAGTTGACAGCAGATGAGATTAGACAAGGATTCCATGATGTTCCATCATTCGAGTATACAGGAGAAGCAGAGGAAGTGTCTCTTCTTGAACTTCTTGTCACGAGCGGAATTGTTTCATCGAAACGACAGGCGCGTGAGGATTTAACAAATGGCGCGATTTATGTGAATGGCGAAAGGGTCCAGGATGTGAATAAAGTCTTGACAAAAGAGGACCGTGTGGAAGGACAGTTTACCGTAATCCGACGCGGTAAGAAAAAGTACCATTTGATCCAATATAAATCATAGTAAACAAAATCCCTCTGGAATACTCCAGAGGGATTTTTCACATTAACGAGAGTAGAACTCAACGATCAATGCCTCGTTAATTTCAGCTGGCAGCTCAGAGCGTTCAGGGAAACGAGTGTATGTTCCTTCTAATTTTTCAGCATCTAATGTTAAGTAATCAGGAACGAAGTTGTTAACCTCTAACGCTTCTTTAATGATTTGAAGGTTGCGAGATTTTTCGCGAACAGAAATAGTTTGTCCTGGTTTCACGCGATACGATGGAATATCTACACGGCCTCCATTTACTAGAATGTGGCCATGGTTCACTAATTGGCGAGCTTGACGACGTGTACGCGCAAGGCCTAAACGGTAAACAAGGTTGTCAAGGCGAGATTCAAGAAGAATCATGAAGTTTTCACCGTGTTTACCAGCCATTTTTCCAGCTTCGTCAAATGTTTTGCGGAATTGGCGTTCATTTACACCGTACATATGACGGAGCTTTTGTTTTTCTTGCAATTGCAAGCCGTACTCAGATAGTTTTTTACGTTGACCTGGACCATGTTGGCCTGGTGGGTAAGGACGCTTTTGCAATTCTTTACCTGTACCGCTTAATGAGATGCCAAGACGGCGAGAAATTTTCCATGTTGGACCTGTATAACGAGCCATAATGCTCCTCCTTTTGCTTTTATTTTAGGTAAAATAAAAGCAGACGTGAATCAACAATTAAGGCCATTTTGTTTTCATGTATCCTCGCTCTAGCAGCTAAGAGTTACACGATACACCTCTTGACGAAGAGGAACAAAATGAACCAATAAAGGTGACCACATAGGCTGCTATATTTTACACAAACGATATTATATGATTTTTATAAAATAAAGTCAACCTCAACATTTTATTTCTTTATAGTCCGTTCGTATGGTATAATAAAAGATGTAATTTTTTGAAAAAAACTTTCACTCTTTTCAATAAATGGCGGTGTTTTTGTTACAGAGACAAGACTATAGATGCAGGTGAATGGAATGATGAAAATAGAGGAGAAAGAGGCGTATACAGCTTTTAAAGAAAAGTTTTTTGATTGGATGCTGTCGTATGAGGAGTACGACCATTTTTCAAAAGTTATGATGCACTTGCTTCTATTGCTGAAGCAGGAGTTTATGCTAGAGGAAGCCACGCTGTTTTTATTTGATCCTTTTAAAAAAGTCTTTTATCCCGAAGTTACGACAAAAGAAGGAGAACCTTTTTACGACTTTTTACCTAATATCAAATTTCACGAAGATAGCTCGATGAAAAAAGTCCATGTTTATGAGCGCGATAAACAATATACAGCTGCACAAATTGTTCTTTGGCATTCTGAAGAGTTTTTAGGGGTTTTGCAGCTTATCTATATAAAGCGGCAATGGAGCCTTTCGTTTCTCGAACAAATTGAAGCGGACTTTTCTCGGTTGTTTAGCAAAATGAAGAAATTTTCGCGAGGATTGGGAGAGGAAAGAAGATATGAGCTCCTTCACCATTTCACAACTAAAATTCATGCATCAATGAAAATTGAAGATGTTTTGGAAGAAATTATCGAAACATTGCAAGAAGTCTATCCTTCGTTTACATACTATTTGTTTTTGTCCCACGATCATCAATATCATGACCGCTTGCCAATCAAAACAATTATGTTTGAAGATGCCGATGAAAACATGGGAGCCATGCAGGCATTTTTAACCGGAAAGGTTCAAATTGAGGATTCTATTGCTCTTCAGCGATCTATTTTGTATGCACCGATCAAAGGTGCGCAAGGTGTTTATGGAGTTATTGAAATTATTGCACCACATATTATGGAGTTCCCGAAAAGTGAAATTAATTTCATTTCATTGTTGGCAAATACTGCGGGAAGCGCGCTTGAGAACGCGAAGTTGTACGAGCAGTCACGCAGGCTTGTTGCCGATTTGCAGTTGATTAACGAAACGATGCATTGTTTGAATGCTAATTTGCGCTTACAGGACGCTTTGGAATTTATGGTCAAACAGATTAAGCTTTCATTTGGTGCCGAAGAAGTCGGTTTCTTTTTGTTTGATTCTGATAAAAAAAAGCTACAGCCTGGAAGTACACCCTTTTTCCGCACGCGTCAAGGGAAAAAGTATGTTGAATTTGTTTCAAAACGAATTCGGACAGAACGGGACATGGTGTTTTTAGGAGAGGCTAAAATAGACGCATCGTCATCCGCCCCTGTTTTTCGTTCGCTAATGGCTGTTCCAATGGTGCAAAACAGAGTATTAAAAGGAGTCGTCATCGTTTTGCATCGTCAGCCTTATTATTTTACATTTGAAATGTTTAAGCTGCTTCAATCATTGATTCATCATTCCACGTTGGCTTTCGCCAATGCTATGCTGCGGGAGGAATTGGAAAGCCTCGTAGTGACCGATTATTTGACCAAATTGTATTCCCGTCATTATCTAGATGAACAGCTCCAAAAATCGATGGAAAGAGATGCGTTCGGTACGTTTATTTTAGTGGATATCGATAATTTTAAAGAAATCAATGACACATACGGACATCAAACGGGAGATGCTGTCATCATCCAAGTAGCAGATATTATTAAGCAAAACATTCGCGAAAGCGATATTGGCGCTCGCTGGGGAGGAGAAGAGCTGGCTATTTATTTGCCAAAAGTCGGTCTTACAAAAGGCATTTCTGTTGCCAATCGCCTTGCGATTAAGGTGAGAGAGGAAACCCATCCTTCCGTCACTGTTTCCTGTGGTGTTTCTTATTGGAAAAAAAATCGTCATGAAGAAGCGACCGAATTGTTTAAACGGGCTGATGAAGCCCTTTATATGGCCAAACGGTCAGGAAAAAATTGCGTGTTTGTTAAAGATTATCATCATCAGTATAAGGCATAAAAGGAATCCTAATTGATACATGGATTCCTTTTATGTGCTTGGTGGGGATCATGACAAAGAATCGGCTAACGTCTCTACAAATTTCTCTAAAAAGTGCTGATCGATTTCGTCAAAACGATTTTTGATTGGACTGTCGATATCGAGAACGCCGATTAATTTTCCATTCTTTATGATAGGAATGACGATCTCCGATTGAGAGGCGGCATCGCAGGCGATATGTCCTGGAAATTGATGAACGTCAGGAACGCGCTCTGTTTGCTGATTTTTTGCTGCTGTTCCGCACACTCCCTTGCCAAATGGAATACGTACGCATGCTGGAAGCCCTTGAAATGGACCTAATACTAGCTCTTCTTCTTCTGCTAGATAAAAGCCGACCCAATTCACTTCATCTAAAAATTGATACAACAAAGCTGAAGCGTTGGCTAGATTAGCAATGACATTGCTTTCTCCTTCCATTAGCGAGCGCAGCTGCTTAATCACTAAATGGTAATTTTCTTCTTTAGTTCCGTTATAAGTGATGGCATGAAACAATAAGATCGCTCCCTTCGTTGTTGTAATATTTAGGGGGATATAGCCGTCATTTGATGCATTAACATGGATCCCCCAATGAGCAGATGATGCTCTTGTTTTGCTGCGGTGATCACGGCAAGCCATTGACTGTTTTTTTACCTGAAAAGCGTTTATACGCATGATTGCCCTACTAGCAGGCGACAAAAAAGAGAAGGGAGGGCCAACCTTGTTTAATGGATGACGTTTCTTCCTATGTTCGATAGTATGAATAAAAAATCATACTGATGTCGGATTGATTACAATCAATTTTTCTGCTGAAATATGAAATCAGTTTTTATAGTATCCATGCATCTTGAGGATTTAATGGTAGTCTTAGAAAAAAAGACGGTCGAAGCTAGGCTCACTGACTTTCTAAACACGCGACAAAAGTTCATGCCACCCGTCTTCAGACCTATACGAAATGGTTTCGCTGCCGGCCATCTAGTGGCTAAAAAACAATCCGAACCCGTGATGCTAGTTATGACATGCAACGATGATCGATAACGCTTGATCCCTCAACATATGCTCTTATGTGAGCAGTCGATGATCGGGTGAACGAAGCAAGTTACCAACTTGTCTCCCGACCGTGCGTTTTTGCAGGCACCGATTGTTTAATCTTTAAGTTGCATGAATAGAAATTGGATATGCGCTTATTTTATGACGATAGAAAAAGAATTTCAAATAAAAAGCGCTTGAGCCATCATCATGTCTCTTCCTTGATGAAGATCGCCGGCACAATGAGCATCCGAACCGTAAATCAGTGGAATGTTTCGCTTGATGGCTTCAGCAACAACCCAATGAGGCGGATAAGGTTCTTGACAGAGCGGCTTTTTCACTCCTGCTCCATTGTAGTCTATTTCATAACGTCGGCGTTGAATTTCGTCAAGAACAGACAGGATGTGCTCCTTCAGTGAAACGGAACAAGGAAATTGTTTTTGAAACTTTTGAATTAATGTCATATGGCCAATTCGTCTTGGTTTATACGGGCCAAGATCAGCAGCAATAGATTGCAACAGTACTTGGTAATAGGCTTCGTATACGCGGTCAATCGAGCCGAAAGCTTGAATGATCTTAGAAAACATATCAGCGCTATAATCAATGCAAACATATTGATCATCAAGCGGGAGAAAGTGTACAGATAAAATGCTATCATCCAGTTCAGGACCGATTGTTTCAAGGAAACGGGCTGTTTCTTCTTCATAACCAGCAATAAAATCAACTTCAAGTCCCACCCGAATCGTAATGTCGCTTTTATAGCGATACTTTAAATTTTGCAATGTGACCAAATAGCTTTCGAGCTGTGATAATGGCATTGCACTGTCTTGAGCGGGAACAGGATCGACAAACGTTGCTGGTAATGGAGCATGCTCGGTAAATGAAATATCTTTATATCCGAGTTGGATCGCTCGTTCGATATATTGCTCAAATGAATCGCGGCTGCCATGCGGACAAAACGGCGTATGAATGTGCCCATCGCGCAAAATAGACTCCCCCTGTTCGCTTTTATAGTGAAAAAAATGAAGATTTCTGTAAAAAAAATTAAAAATTTTGGTCAAAAAGTGTCGTTAACATGGTATCATAAAAACATTAAAAAAACATTATTTCAATGCTTTTGCCTTCTCGATAAACCACTCTTTATTTTGAATCGACTAACTCGGGTGCAAGGGGGCTCTTTATGGAAATTGTAATTGTGATTTTACTCCTCAGTAGCGGGGGGATGATATATAACTATATTTACAAAAAGAAAATCTATCGTGAGATTGATCGATTGGAAGCATGGAAAATCGCCATTATGAATCGTCCTGTCACGGATGAGCTTTCGAAAGTAAAGCAGCTGAATATGACAGGGGAGACAGAGCAGCTATTTGAAAAATGGCGTCAGCAATGGGATGACATTGCAGCCGTTCAGCTTCCTGCAGTGGAAGAAAGGCTGTTTGATGCGGAAGAATTTCTTGAAAAATATCGCTATACGAAAGCGAAAGGTGTGCTGCGCGAGATTGAACAAACGCTCCGAAAAGTAGAAGAGGATATCCAGATCATCCTCTCCGAACTGAACGATCTTATTGGCAGCGAAGAACAGAATCGAGCAGAGATCGAGCAGCTTAAAGCGGCTTATCGAGAAACGAAAAAAACGCTGCTTGCTTATCGTCATACATTTGGAGCGGCTGAGGAAAAGCTAACGGAAAAAATGGAAAGCGCCCATGCTGAATTTCAAAAATTTGAGGAGCTGACCAGCTCAGGAAATTATTTAGCGGCGAGAGAAGTAGTAATTGGCTTAAAAAACGAGCTGAGTGAGTTGGCGCAAATGCTTCAGGATATTCCTGTGCTGTTAAATGAATGCGAGACAGCGATTCCGGCACAGCTGACTGAACTTCTAGATGGGTATAGAGAAATGAAGGAAACGGGCTATATTCTTGAACATCTTCAAATTGAGCAGGAAGCCGCTGAGAAGCAAGAAAAATTAAAGCAATATATCAGCTATATTCACGATCTTCGCATTGAAGAAGCGAAGCAAGGAATTGAAGAAATAAAAGAAGAAATTGATACTCTTTACGATCTGCTCGAAAAAGAAGTGTTTGCACATCAATATGTGCAAACAGAAATCCCTCATATTGAAGAGCAACTGCATCATTTAAGCGAAGAATCAAAACAGACGGAAGCAGAAACGTTATTTGTTCAGCAAAGCTACCATTTGTCTGCTCAAGATCTTGAAAAGCATCGCAGCATTGAAAAACAAATTCAGCACCTTGTCAAACGCTTTGCGTTAATTCAAGATCGAATGGCGGGAGAACAAACCGCGCATTCCGTCATTAAAGAGGAGTTAGAGCAGCTTTTTGCCCAAATCCAAACAATGAAAGAAGAGCATGAACAGTTCCGGGAAATGCTTCAAGCTTTGCGCAAGGATGAGCTGGCTGCACGCGAACAGCTTGAGTCGATGAGAAAAAAGCTATCGGAAGCGGTTCGTTTGGTAAGAAAAAGCCGGTTGCCGGGACTTCCAGAAGCTTATAAATTGCAGCTCGATGAAGCAAAGGCGCTTTTGACGAAGGTGGCTTTGCGTCTGAACGACAAGCCCCTGAATATGGAGGCTGTCAATCAAACGCTTGCAGAAGCGTCAATTTTAGTAGAACGCGTATGTGAACGCACATTTGTCATGCTCGAGCAGGCGGATCTGGTGGAAAAAGTCATTCAATATGGAAACCGTTACCGCCGTCGGCATCCATCCGTAAAAGAGGGCTTAGAAGAAGCTGAAATGCTATTTCGAAATTATGATTATGAGCAAGCGCTTGAACAAGCGGTAGCGACGGTTGAAAAAATCGAACCCGGCGCATTGGAACGTGTCCGCCAGCTTCTTACAGAAAAAGAAGAGCTGAAGCAAAAAATATGACAAGAGAAATCGATAAATGATATGGTAGACAAAGTTTATATTGGCTTTGTCTACCACTGTTTTCATTCCATTTTGTCTTTAGGTTATTTTAAAAACGTTGGACAGATAAGGAACGCCCGTCGGGCGAAGAGGCGAATCAAAACAAGTCGTTTATGAGAGCGGACAAGCAAGGCGAGTAATGCGGGATGAAAACGTTTGTCAGCAGGGGGCCGATAAATATCTTTACCTGAGATATTTATCGGTTTTTTCGTGAATAATGTAATTGCAGTTCAACGATTTTATTTTTATTATTAAAGACGGATTATTTTTAGGAACATGCATCGGCATCATGATTTTAAAGGAGGAATGGCCGCCGTGATTTATTTGGACAATAGCGCTACAACAAAGCCATTTCCTGAAGCAATCGATTCATTTATGACGGTTGCTACAAAATACTTTGGCAACCCTTCTTCACTTCATGAGCTTGGAATGAAAGCGGAAAGGCTGCTTGAGCAATCAAGGGAACAGACGGCTTTTTTGTTAGGAGTTAAACCGAATGAAATCATTTTTACGTCTGGAGGAACAGAAGCCAATAATTTTGCTATTAAAGGTGCTGCGATCCAGTATCGCCAGCGTGGGAACCATATTATTACAACAATGATTGAACATCCATCAGTGACTGAGCCATGCAGACAGCTTGAACAAATGGGATTTGAAGTAACATATTTACCGGTGAATGAAAAAGGGATCATAGACATAGACGAGCTGGCTCGCGCGATTCGCGAGGAGACGATTCTCGTTTCCGTCATGCATGTTAATAATGAAGTGGGAGCGATCCAGCCGATTGAGCAAATTGGTCAGCTGCTTAAGCAACATCCGAAAATCATTTTTCATGTTGATCATGTACAAGGAGTGACAAAAGTTCCTCTTGATTTAAAAAAGGCGCATATCGATCTATGTACGATGTCCGCCCATAAATTTCATGGTTTACGTGGAGCAGGAATTTTATACCTTCGCAACGGCATTCGTCTATCTCCTCTTTTAGCAGGGGGAGGTCAAGAACTACAAATGCGGTCAGGCACTGAAAATGTCGCAGCGATTGTGGCGATGACAAAAGCGCTACGTTTGTCATTTGCTGCCTTTGAACAAAAAGCCGCTTATTTGTTCGCTCTAAAAGAACGCTGGATACAAGAATTAGCAAAAATAGCAGATATTCAGCTGAATACGCCTGCTGATCATTCCGCTCCTCATATTATTAATTTTTCACTTAATGGCTTGAAGTCTGAGGTTTTTGTGCACGAATTGGAAAAACAACATATTTTTGTTTCTACAACATCGGCTTGTTCCTCAAAAAAGCGCACACCGAGCAAAACGTTGATGGCCATGGGAGTGGATCAACAAAAAGCCGAAAGCGCTGTAAGAATTAGCCTATCATATGAAAATAAGCTGGAAGAAATTCCTGTGGCGATTCACGCCATTCAACAAGCCATTCAAAAATTAAAAGAAGTGACGAGGTAGAGAACATGAAATATGATCGTATTTTAATCCGCTACGGAGAAATGTCGACAAAAGGGAAAAACCGCAATCGTTTCGTTGTCCGTTTGAAGCAAAATATTGCGAAAAAATTAGCCTCATTTTCAAACATAAAAATTGAATACATGAGAGACCGGATGTACATTTTATTGAATGGTGAACCGCATGAAAAGGTTATGGAACAGTTAAAAACGGTATTTGGAATTCAATCCTTCAGTTTAGCCATCAAATGCGAAAATGATATCCAGCAGATTCGAGAAGCAGCATTAACAGCTGTTCAACAAAATGAATATGAAGGAAAAACGTTTAAGGTAAGTGCTAGACGAGTGGATAAACAGTTTCCCATCGGAAGCAACGAGCTTAACTATGAAATTGGCAGCCACATTTTGCGAAATACGCAAAATTTGACGGTGAACGTTCATCAGCCAGACATTCATGTTCGTGTAGAAGTACGAAAGGATGGAACGTATGTAACATGTCATGATGTTCCGGGAGCGGGCGGTCTTCCAGTGGGGACGAGCGGAAAAGCCATGCTCATGTTATCAGGAGGAATTGACAGTCCAGTTGCCGGGTACTTAGCGATGAAGAGGGGGCTAGAAATTGAAGCCGTTCATTTTTTCAGCCCGCCGTTTACAAGTGAACGAGCTAAGCAAAAAGTGATTGATTTAGTTAAAAAGCTCACGAAGTTTGGCGGCAAAATCAAGCTGCATATCGTTCCGTTTACAGATATCCAGCAGACCATCCATCGCCAAGTACCAGACGGTTATTCGCTTATTTCATCAAGAAGAATGATGCTAAAAATCACCGATTTATTGCGAAAAAAACATAATGGCTTAGCGATTGTGACGGGGGAAAGCCTTGGTCAAGTAGCAAGCCAAACGCTTGAAAGCATGTTTGTCATCAATGATATGACAACAACGCCTGTGCTTCGACCGCTCGTTTCGATGGATAAAACGGAAATTATTGAATTAGCGAGAAAAATTGATACACATGATATTTCTATTTTGCCGTATGAGGATTGCTGCACCATTTTTACTCCAAGCTCACCAAAAACAAGACCGAAGCGAGAAAAAGTGGCTTACTATGAAAGCTTTATCGATTTAGAGCCACTTATTGAAACGGCGGTCGCCAACACAGAAACATTGGTCATTGATGAGGCATTTACGTCAGCTGATGAGTTTGAGAACTTATTTTAACATACTCCTCCAAGAAGCCTTCCATCTCTAAACCAAGCGTAGGTGGGGGAGGTTCATATATAACATGTGCATATCATAGGATTTGTATATAAAAATTACCAAAAATCTAAACGCATGATTCGCTGTGTTTTCACACACTCTATAGATACAAGGGAGGTGAAAACACATGGCACGCAATAACAACTCTAATCAATTGTTAGTGGCTGGAGCTCAACAAGCTCTTGATCAAATGAAATATGAAATCGCTCAAGAATTTGGCGTAAATCTTGGTGCTGACACAACTTCTCGTGCTAACGGTTCTGTTGGTGGAGAAATTACAAAACGTCTTGTTGCTATGGCGCAACAACAAT
The DNA here is from genome assembly GCF_001634265.1 of Anoxybacillus sp. B2M1. Lineage (NCBI taxonomy): Bacteria > Bacillati > Bacillota > Bacilli > Caryophanales > Anoxybacillaceae > Anoxybacillus > Anoxybacillus sp. B2M1. The sequence continues at coordinate 3,371,339 of NZ_CP015435.1, forward strand.
TAAGTGGAGCACACCCTACTCAATTTTAATTAAATATTATGGCTATGAAGGCGGGAATTTTTCCCGCCTTTATTATTTCAAAAAATTATTCAAAAAATTCTAATTGTTTTGTATAATTTACTTTGAGAAAAGAAGTGGGGGGATGAGGAGAATGAACCGTGAAGATTTAATTGCGCCTAAGCAATATAATTTAACTTCTGAAATTGAGGCACACGCCAAGCGAGCTCCTGAGAGAATCGCGTTAAAATGGGAGAATGAAGAAGGGCATAAAAAGGAAATTACGTATGAGGAGCTTCTCAAAAGAACGAATCAAATTGGAAACGCTTTACTTTCTGCGGGTCTTCATCAAGGAGATAAGGTTTTGATTATGGTACCGCGCTTAATTGAAGCGTATGAAGCTTATTTAGCAGCATTAAAAATTGGGGCCGTCGTTATTCCAAGTTCAGAAATGCTGCGCACAAAAGATTTGCAGTATCGTATGTCACATGGAGAGGTTAAGGCTGTGATCGTTTATGAACCATATGTCCAACAGTTTGGGCCCATTCAACATATGGACGGCATTTTGAAATTTGTCATTGGCGATCGCGAAGAGGAAGGCTGGATTCATTTGATGAAATTAAGCGAATCGCAAAGCGGTGAATTATTCGCAGCCAATACGTCTCGTGACGATATGGCATTTTTATCGTATACGTCGGGGACAACAGGAAATCCAAAAGGGGTTGTCCATACGCACGGCTGGGCTTATGCCCATTTACGTACGGCAGCAAAGAACTGGCTATGTATTGAAGAGAATGATGTTGTTTGGGCGACGGCAGGACCTGGATGGCAAAAATGGATTTGGAGCCCGTTTTTATCGGTGCTCGGTTCAGGAGCAACGGGATTTGTCTATTACGGACGATTTGAGCCAGAAAAGTATTTGCAGCTTTTAAGCAAATATGAAGTCAATGTTCTTTGCTGTACACCAACGGAATATCGCTTAATGGCAAAAGTGCCGACAATCGGCCAGTATCAGTTGCCGCACTTGCATAGTGCCGTATCTGCTGGAGAACCGTTAAATCGGGAAGTGATTGATACATTTGCCAAGCATTTTAACATACAAGTACGCGACGGATATGGACAAACAGAGAATACGCTGCTTGTTGGTGTGATGAAGGGAATGGAAATAAAGCCAGGTTCCATGGGAAAACCGACACCGGGGAATCGTGTCGAGATTGTTAATGAAAATGGGGAGCCTTGTCAAGTTGGAGAAGTAGGAGATATTGCGGTTCATATTGAAACACCGGCTCTGTTTAAGCATTATTATAAAGATCCTGAACGGACAGCCATGCAGTTTCGCGGCGATTATTACATTACGGGAGATAAAGCGAAAAAGGATGAGGACGGTTACTTTTGGTTTGAAGGTCGCGGTGACGATATTATTATCAGCTCGGGCTATACGATTGGACCTTTTGAAGTGGAAGACGCGCTTGTTAAGCATCCAGCTGTCAAAGAGTGCGCTGTTGTTGCCAGCCCAGACGAGATACGCGGACATGTCGTGAAGGCGTTTATTGTGCTGCGTGAAGGCGTGGATGCGAGCGATCCGTCGCTTATTCCAGCTTTGCAGGAGCATGTTAAGCAACTAACCGCACCATATAAGTATCCTCGCAAAATTGAGTTTATTGAAGAATTGCCGAAAACGACATCCGGAAAAATTCGCCGTGTTGAACTGCGGGAGCGGGAAATGAAGCTAGCACAGCAAAAATAGCGAAGCAGCGCGACACCAACAGATCGATCTTTTGAAGAAAGATAAAGCATTTTCAATAACAAGGCTGATCTCAAAAATGAGATCAGCCTTTTCAGACTGCTGAAAAACGATTTTGTCAACGACAAAAACGTTTTTTACAGCAGGGTGATTTTATGCTTAAAGAAATGTTCGTTTCACTTTTTCCCAGAATGAATTATCTTTTAAACGAACCGTTTTCACGATGCGGCTGCTTAAAGAAATTTCAATCTTTTCAATATGTTGAATGCTTAACGCTTCATTATCCATGCCAATGATAGGATAATGGTTTCCATCTGGAGAGATTTTTAATGTTAATTTTCGTTGACCGCTTAAAATAAAAGAAGAACCTAGCGTGCGGTAGCGATTATTATTCAATGAAGCAAGTTCGCTGACTTGAATGCACGGCAGAAGAGGATCAACGACCGCTCCATTGACGGACTTATTGTAAGCAGTACTTCCTGTCGGAGTCGCGACAATGATTCCATCGCCCCGAAACGTTTCAAAATGCAAATCGTCAATAAATACATCCATCACAAATGTTTTAATAATTCCGGAACGGATAGAGCATTCATTTAAGCAAAAAAAGGATGCTGTATCATCAATGGTTACTTGAATAATAGGATATTTACGCACCTCAATTTGCTCATGCGTCATCGCTTCCACCATATGGTCTGTATCGTCGATATGAAAATCGCAATAAAACCCACGTGATGGCAGAGTAGAAATGCCGGCATATAAACAGTCATCCCGAAATCCGCTTTGTCGTACCGCTTGAAGAAACGAGCCGTCATCCCCAATACTGACAATGATATTTGCTTTTCGATGGTCATCCACTACAACGAAATGATTTTGTTCTGCAATTTTGATCAGAGGTTCAACTTGCTTCTTCAGTTGTTCATCGTGTTTATAGAAAAAGTACAAGTGATTTCGCCTTTGTTCCATCATCCATCCTCCAGTTTGCCATATTTTAGTTCATCGATAATTATGGTAAAATAAATAAATCGTACATATAGTTTACCACTTATTTCTTTATGAAAAAAATGATTTGTAAAGGGGGAATGAAGATGAACCGCAAGCGATGGATCGCTTTGGCGATCGCTGTTGTTCTATTTGTTATTTCATCGCTAGTCAGCGTAATTACATCATTTATGACTAAGGATGTAGGGAAATGGTCAGAAGAATGGCTGGCTTTAAGCAATCAAAACTTTGAGGAAGAAGTGCTGGAGGAAGGAAATACGGCGAAGAAAATTGTGGTACTGGAAGTAAATGGGGTTATTGAAGAAGGAGATACAGCAAGCTCTTTATTTTCTTCAGCAGGCTACGATCATCGCAGTTTTTTGCAAATGATTGAGCAGGCTAAAGAGGATGAGACAGTGAAAGCCATTGTGCTGCGTGTCAACTCACCAGGCGGCGGAGTAGTAGAAAGCGCAGAAATTCATGACCAGCTTCTGAAATTAAGGAAAGAAACGAAAAAACCGGTTTATGTATCGATGGGAGCGATGGCTGCTTCAGGAGGATACTATATCTCTACGGCAGCGGATAAAATTTTCGCAAGTCCTGAAACCATGACAGGTTCGCTCGGGGTTATTATGCAAAATGTGAATTATGAAGAGTTGGCCAAAAAATATGGAGTGGAGTTTGTAACGATCAAAAGCGGACCTTACAAAGATATTATGAGCCCGTCTCGGAAAATGACAGAAGAAGAACAGAAAATTTTACAGTCGCTTATTAACAATTCTTATGACGGATTTGTCAAAGTCATCTCCGAAGGCAGACATCTTTCGGAAGATGAGGTGCGTAAAATTGCAGATGGCCGCATTTACGATGGTCGCCAAGCTAAACAGTTAAAGCTGATTGATGAATTTGGGTACTTAGATGACACAATTGCAGCCATGAAAAGGGATTACCATTTACAAGGAGCACAAGTTATAAAATATACAAATAATGCTGGCCTCGCATCGCTATTTCACATGCTGGCACCGGCCTTCACATCCAATCATGTTGAAGAGCTTGAACTTGTCCAATTGTTTTCAAAACCGAAATCGCCGCGCCTGATGTATTTATATGTGGAGTAGGAGGAGGGAAAGTGATGGTAGAAGAAAATGCCCACCTTGAAGAAGAAGCGGTCATGGCAACTGTTCCGATCATCCGCTATGCTGGATTTTGGATGCGTTTTTGGGCTTATTTATTTGATTTGCTTATTATAGGAAGCATTAATCGTTTGATTGTGTACCCTTTTTTTCAATGGCTTCATCTTTCATCAGAGGAAACAAGTATGTTTTCTCCGATCGCTGTAGCTACAGCTGTGACGTTTTATGCTTATTTTGTGCTCATGACGAAATATTTTCAACAAACATTGGGAAAGATGGTTTTCGGCTTGAAAGTGGTGAATTTAAACGATCGGCCTTTAACATGGCTAACGGTCTTATTTCGTGAAGTTGTCGGCAAGTTTATTTCTAAGTTTATTTTATTTATCGGCTTTCTTTTTGTGGCGTTCTCTAAGAAAAAACAAGGTTTGCATGATCAAATTGCTGATACGACCGTTATTCATGAGTAACCTGCGCAAGCAGGTTTATTTTTTTGCAATATGGTGACAATGATAGGATGAAAGGGAGTGCGAATCGTGATAGCTATCATCATCATCTCTATCATTATCCTTTTTTTGCTGATTCTTCTGTTTATGAAGCTGTCCATAACGATTCTGTTTCAACATGCGCAAGATAATGATGAATGCCGGATTATATTCAAAACATTTTTTGGACTTATTCGCTATACCATTCTTATTCCTTTAATTAAAGTGGATGAGTCATCCCCGGGAATCGTTTTTTTGCATAAAGAGAAGCTGAACCATCGTTCCGAAAGCCCGGCAAAAAGAAAAAAATATGATCCGCGCGAAATTATTCATAGTTTTAAAGAAACAAGAGATTTTGCCCGGCACGTCATCCATTTGCATGTCATTATTCGAAAATTTATGGCCCGTGTGTCGGTGACGAAGCTGGAATGGAGTACAAACATCGGGACAGGTGATGCCGCGCAAACGGGAATCGCTGTCGGAATCGGCTGGACGTTGAAATATGGAGTTGTTGCACTTGTTAGCAAATTTATGAAATTAAAAACAAAGCCGCTTCTCTCCATTACTCCTTCATTCCAAAAAGCTGTTTCAGAGACAAAAATCACATGTATGATTCATTTTCGAATCGGGTATGCTATGTTAGCAGGAATACGAATTTTGAAATATTGGCGCGGTAATCGTTTAAAACTAAAATCATTCGTCAGCCGTCAGGCAAATGAAAGCTACTAGTAGGAGGAGTTTGTATATGAGCAACCATCCAATCCAAGGATTAATGACAACAGCAATGGAAAACTTAAAGCAAATGATTGATGTGAATACGATCATTGGCGATCCTGTAGAAACGCCAGACGGAAGCGTTATTTTGACCGTTTCAAAAGTAGGATTTGGATTTGCCGCTGGCGGAAGCGAATTTATGCTTGAAGGGAAGCAAAACGGCACAAATACAGCTGTTTCGTCTGCTAACGGAAAGCCAAACGAAGAGCATCCGTTTGGAGGAGGAAGTGGCGGTGGAGTCTCCATTACTCCGATCGCGTTTTTAGTTGTTAACTCTTCTGGGGTGAAGCTGCTTCATCTTGATGAAAATACACATTTGTATGAAAAAATTCTCGATTTCGCTCCACAGGTTATTGAAAAAATTCAGCATATGCTGCGAAGAAATAAGGAAGAAGAGGAAAGACATGAAGTACGGAAAAACGATTTAGGGATTTAATTGAAATAAAAATTGTTGAAAAATTTTCTCATTCCCGGTATGATTACGCTATACATACTTTTACGGGAGGAATTTTTATGGCCAACATCACATTTAAAGGAAATCCGGTTACGCTTATCGGGAATGAAGTGAAAGTGGGCGACAAAGCTCCAGATTTTAAAGTTTTGGCAAATGATTTATCTGAAGTGACGCTCTCGGATACGAAAGGCTCTGTTCGCCTCATCAGCGTTATTCCATCCATTGATACAGGTGTATGCGATGCGCAAACGCGCCGTTTTAATGAAGAAGCGGCAAAGTTAGATAACGTCAAAGTGTTGACGATCAGCGTTGACTTACCATTTGCTCAAAAGCGCTGGTGCGGAGCCAACGGCATTGAGAATGTTCAAGTGCTCTCCGATCATCGCGATACTTCGTTTGGCCAAGCGTACGGTGTGTTAATTAAAGAATTGCGCTTGCTTGCTCGGGCCGTATTCGTGGTTGACAGCAGCGACACGGTCACATACGTCGAGTATGTTTCAGAAGCAACCAACCATCCGAACTATGAAGCGGCTATTGAAGCAGCTAAAGCAGCGAAATAATGAAGAGAAGAAAAGACCTCGATTGGCTTTCGGGGTCTTTTTCATTGCAAAGAAAAGCGATCGCTCATACAATAAAAAATTGGATACCCATAAAAGAGGGGGAACAATGATGCATTCACCAATTGAACGCTTGTTTTCGCTGTTCGATCAGACAGCGGTTATTTTGCAGGAAGAGCTGCGGTGTACATACTTAGAAGCTGTAGCAGAAACAGGAGAAAATTTTTTTTATGGCGATGTTCTGCAAGAAGAAGTTAGCGAACTGAATAGGAAACGATTGAAAAACGAATATCGGCAAATTCAGCTCGAACGCTTCACAAATGAAGAAATTCGCAAAGCCTTTCAGCTCGCTGTATTAAAAGGAATGAAGGAACATACGCAGCCCCATCATCAAATGACTCCAGACGCTGTTAGCTTATTCCTCAGCTATTTAGTCGGCAAATTTATGAACCGCTACTTTGCGTTTACGATTTTCGATCCTGCGGTTGGAACCGCGAATTTGCTGACAGCCGTGCTGAACCATCTGCCAGAAAAACAAGTAAAAAGTTATGGGGTCGACATTGACGATTTACTGATGAAGGTGGCTTATATCAACGCAAATTTGCAAAAGCATTCGATTCACTTTTTTAATCAAGACAGCCTGCAGCCGCTGTTTGTTGAACCGGTGGATGTGGTTGTGTGCGACTTGCCTGTTGGCTATTATCCAAATGATGATAATGCCTCACGCTTTATATTGAAAGCAGAAAAGGGGCATTCGTATGCCCACCATTTATTTATTGAGCAAAGCGTTTCTTATACGAAAGAAGGAGGCTATTTATTTTTCTTAATTCCCAATTCGTTGTTTACTAGCGATCAAGCGGACAAGCTCCATTCGTTTGTGAAAGAATATACGGTAGTACAAGGATTGTTGCAGCTTCCGCTTTCGATGTTCAAAAATGAGCAGGCGGCCAAAAGCATTTTTATTTTGCAAAAGAAAGGCAGCAGCGTAAAGCCTCCTAAAAAAGCCTTGCTTGCTGAGCTTCCTAGCTTTTCAAATAAGCAGGCGATGCAGGGAATGATGCATAAAATCGACGAATGGTTCACAACAGAAAAGCAGGGGCTATAAAAATTCGATCATCCATACACATGATGCTAGTTGAGCATGATGTGTTCCAGCTTGATGGAAGGTGGGGCGGCTGAATAAGTCCACTTCACAGAACCATAAATGAGTCTGAAAACAGTCCTGTTCCATCTTCGTCACACAACAGCCGCGTGATGAAAGGAAAGGCCAGCCGTTGTGAATGGATATTTGCCAAATATGAAGCTTATGACAAACGCTCGGAAGCGCGATCCGGGCGTTTTTTTATGGTTGATCCATCATAGAATGGATGCTGCTTCCACCGTCCAGAGAGAAATGGCTTAAATAGCATGGAGATGGTTCGGACGGCACCTACCAAGCATATCATCCCGTGCTTCAATTTAAAATTTTAGGAATATAAAAACATATTTTCTGCAAACGATTACAATCATGAGAAATGCTTGAAACTATAGTTGAACGAATCGTAAAATGGAGAAGAATTCATCTGTATTCATTCTTTATTATCAAGTAACAAAGGACTATTTTCTGAATATAAGGGAGTTGTTTATCAGAGATGTCGAAAATTATGGCGATTAACGCAGGCAGCTCATCATTGAAATTTCAATTGTTTGATATGCCTAGCGAAACCGTATTAACGAAAGGATTAGTCGAGCGAATCGGCTTTGAAGATGCCGTGTTTACCATTACAGTAAACGGAGAAAAGGTACAGGAGGTCACACCAATTCCTGATCATGCCGTTGCTGTTAAAATGCTGCTTGATAAACTCATTCGTTTCGAGATCATTCACTCATTTGAAGAAATCGATGGAATAGGACACCGCATTGTTCATGGCGGCGAAAAGTTCAGCGATTCTGTTTTAATCACGGATGAAGTGCTAAAGGAAATCGAAGAATTATCCGAGCTTGCGCCTTTGCATAACCCAGCGAATATTATTGGTGTGAAAGCATTTAAAGAAATACTTCCAAACGTCCCAGCAGTAGCGGTGTTCGATACGGCATTTCATCAGACGATGCCAGAGCAGTCGTTTTTATACAGCCTGCCATATGAATATTATACGAAATTTGGAATTCGGAAATATGGCTTCCACGGGACGTCTCACAAGTATGTGACGCAGCGGGCAGCTGAACTGCTGGGCCGTCCAATTGAGCAACTGCGTTTAATCTCCTGCCATCTTGGAAACGGAGCGAGCATCGCAGCGGTAGAAGGTGGAAAATCGATTGATACATCGATGGGCTTTACACCGTTGGCAGGGGTAGCGATGGGAACTCGTTCTGGAAATATTGATCCAGCGCTTATTCCTTATATCATGGAGAAAACAGGAAAGACTGCTGAAGAAGTGATCGATGTTTTAAATAAAAGAAGCGGCATGCTTGGAATTTCCGGTTTTTCAAGCGATTTGCGCGATATTGAAAAGGCTGCAGCGGAAGGAAACGAACGGGCTGAGCTTGCTCTTGAAGTGTTTGCCAATCGCATTCACAAGTATATTGGTTCCTATGCGGCTCGCATGTGCGGTGTGGACGCCATTATTTTTACAGCGGGAATTGGCGAAAACAGTGATGTCGTGCGGGCAAAAGTATTGCGCGGCCTTGAATTTATGGGCGTTTACTGGGATCCGTCGCTCAATAAAGTACGCGGTAAAGAAGCGTTTATCAGCTATCCTCACTCTCCAGTAAAAGTACTAGTCATTCCAACGAATGAAGAGGTTATGATCGCTCGCGATGTTGTTCGCTTAGCGGATATTGCCTATGTATAAGAAAAAAAGCCAGACATTTGACGTCTGGCTTTTTTTCAATATAGACATTAATTGAGAAACAGCTGATTTACAATCGTAGCTGTTTTCATTACCCGCAATCCTTCCTTTATGGCTAATATGGCTATTATGAATGAAAAGGAAAGGTTTGTCGTTCACTTTTTGCTGCTTTGGAACCGTGCCATCCTAAAAATCGTTTCTCCCACTATAACATAGCCCTTAGGAAAAAGGATTTTGCATGATATGATGGAGAATATAAAGGAATGGTTGGCTAGTACCAAAGGATAGCAAAGATTTTTTATGGATGATTCCATTTTGTGGATAATAGTTTAGGGGACTGATGAACGGAAGTGAATGAGCTGGATTGATTGCAAGTGTCATGAATCTCTTAGACTGAGCATGCGATATGGTTTCGTGTTCCATCTTATCACACTTAGAAAAAACCACTCGTTTTTTCAACCGCATGAGCTATAAGCCGAATGCTAGAAGCGATAAAAAAGAAAGGAGTTTGTTATGGCTGTATTTGAGCATAAACAGGAAGCACCGAAAGTGGTAAAATGCAAAATTATTACGATCAGTGATACAAGAACTATGGAGACAGATAAGAGCGGAAAAGCGATGTTTGAGCTGCTTCAAGGAGCTGGACATGAGATCGTGGATTATGAAATCGTCAAAGACACAAAAGAAGAGATTCGCCAAGCGGTCTTAGCCGGGTGCCGGCATCCGGAGATCGACGTCGTTTTGACAAACGGCGGAACAGGAATCGCCAAGCGCGATGTGACGATTGAGACGATGAAAGAAATTCTTGATAAAGAAATCGTTGGTTTTGGCGAATTGTTTCGGATGCTCAGCTACACCGAAGATATCGGGTCTGCCGCTATGCTGTCACGCGCCATCGCCGGAGTGGCAAATGATACAGCCATTTTTGCGACGCCGGGCTCGACGGGAGCTGTTCGTCTGGCGATGACGAAATTAATATTGCCGGAATTGCCGCATGTTGTCAGGGAAATAAGAAAGGATGCATGAGAAAAAACGTGCTTATTCACTGAAGCGGACGCTCAGACTGTCGATAAATGCTTTGATCCTGCTTCTTTTGCCTCACTTGTTTATCTTAGGTAGTTCGATTTTGCTATCACCGCGATGGGCTGTCCAGAAAATCAACATCTATGAAAGTGGAAAATTATAAAAAGATAAAAGGGGCGTCTATAAGCCGATTCCCCAGCTTATAGACGCCCCTTTTTATCTGATTAAGCGTTTTTTTGTTTTTCTATTTCTTGGTTGCGAAGGATGAAGCGTTGGATTTTTCCGCTTGATGTTTTAGGAAGTTCTGCTACAAACTCCACTTCGCGCGGGTATTCATGTTTAGATAAGCGATTTTTAACAAATAAAGATAATTCTTCGGCCAATTCTTTGGTAGGTTCATATGCATTTGCCAATACAACGAAGGCTTTTACAATCTCTCCTTTAAGCGGGTCGGGCTTTCCAACAACAGCTGCTTCTACCACAGCTGGATGCTCGATCAGTGAGCTTTCGACCTCGAAAGGCCCGATGCGGTATCCGGCACTGGAAATGATATCATCTGCTCTCCCTTGGAACCAAAAGTATCCATTTTCATCCTTCAGCGCCAAATCTCCAGTCAGGAACCAATCACCGATCATTCTTTGCGCCGTTTTTTCAGGATCTTTCCAGTAACCGTGGAAAACATTTGGAATCGAATGGGTATGGAACGCAATTTGTCCGACTTCACCCGTTGGTACTTCTTGTCCTTGATCGTCAAGCAAGGCCACTTCAAATCCCGGCAGCGCCCAGCCCATCGATCCCGGCAATATGTCCATATCGAGAGAGTTGAAGTTGCCAATGAGCATCAATGTTTCAGACAATCCGTAGTGATCATGAACGGTGACCCCTAAATTTTTTTGGAAGAAGCGGATGACTTCAGGATTGAGCGGCTCACCGGCAGAACTCATCGCACGGACACGAATATCATACTTTGTGATTAGTTCTTCTCCAGCCGCTACCATCGCTCGATAAGCGGTCGGTGCAAATGCGAAATTGGTAACACCGTATTTTTCCATTAATTCGTAATATGTTTCTGCCTTGAACGGCCCTTCATATAGGACGATTGGCACGCCGAAGCACATTGGTGCAAAGGTGCAAAAGATTAGACCATAGGCCCAGCCAGGGTCAGCTCCTCCTAGAAAAATATCGTCATCCCGTAAATCGACAGCATAGCGCATATACGGATAGATATTGATTAAAAGGTTGTGTGTCCACATCGCTCCTTTTGGCATTCCAGTAGAGCCGGAAGTATATTGAATCGCTAATAAATCGTTGACCGTCATTTTTTCCGTTACATGATCGCTAGATTCTTTTGAAAGCGTTTCCCAAAAATCCCAATCATGAGGTTCAGTAGGGCCATCTATGACAAAGATGTGCTCAAGTGTAGGCGCCTTATCTTTTGTCGGCAGCTTTGCCCGCTGTTCTCGATTCGTTAGGATCGCCTTTGCCTCACAATTATTAATCCGATATTCGACCGCTTGCGGACCGAAGGCAGTAAATAACGGCACATAAACGGCGCCAACTTTCCAAGCAGCGAGAATGTAGACGACTAATGCAGGGTTTTTTGGCAAAAGCGCGCAAACCCGATCCCCTTTTTTAATCCCGATTTTGCGAAAGACATTGGCCATTTGATTGGACCAGTTGCGAAGCTCTTCATATGTAATGATTCGCTTTTCTCCCGAATGGTTTTCATAAAATAATGCAATGCGTTGCGGATCGCCTGCGTAGCGGTCGCAAACTTCATGGGCGACGTTAAAGTATTCCTTCGGATTCCAATCATAATGCTTAAATACATCATCCCAAGAAAAAGATTCGATTAGCGAAGTGTATGATGCCGTCTTTTCCATATAAATCCCCCTCTGTTGCTTCAATTAGTGAAAGTTAATATACAAATAATAATATGAAAAAAATAAATATTCAATATATTTTACAAAAATAAAAAAATGGAGAGGGATGAATGTTTCTGTCTCTCCGATTCGTTCTTTTATTGATGCACCTGCTTTGATACCGTTTGGTTCATTCGATACCAAATCCATAAGTCATTAATGACAGAAGCAAGCTCGGCAATTTCAAAGTTAAGCTGGCATGAACGGGTAAAATTATTTTCATCGCTTAATTGCTCCTGCTTATGATTGATGATTTGTTCGAGTTCAGCGATCCGATCAGGGATCGTTCCGCGGATTTTTTCCCATTCCAATAAGATTTCGTGCTGCTCTTTTTCGCTATATTCTTCCCACTCTTTATCAAGTGAAGGCAACGAAATACCGAGCCGCTGATCATGGATAAAGTAAGCGTTCATCTCTCTCCCTCGCTTTCTTCCTTTTATTTTACAAAAAAGCATAAGCGGGCAACAAGAGAGAAAAGAATAGTATTTTTATACTTTTTGTTGAATAACTATTGAAAAAAATCATAAAAGCTGATAAATTGGTAATGTGGATTTTTGAATATTTATTTAGTTTTAAGTATATTTATGTATATCAAGGGAAGGGGAATCATAATGGCTAATCCAAAAATTGTGTTAGCTTATTCCGGCGGTTTAGATACATCGGTTGCTATTAAGTGGTTACAAGAGCGAGGCTATGATGTTGTCGCGTGCTGCTTAGATGTAGGCGAAGGAAAAGATCTCGATTTTGTGCAAAGCAAAGCCTTAACGGTTGGCGCTATCCAATCATATGTTATCGACGCGAAGGAGGAATTTGCCAACGAGTACGCGCTCGTAGCGTTGCAGGCTCATACGCTTTATGAAGGAAAATATCCGCTTGTCTCTGCTCTGTCGCGTCCATTAATCGCAAAAAAGCTAGTTGAAATTGCCGAGTTGGAAGGTGCGGTAGCGGTTGCTCACGGCTGCACAGGAAAAGGAAATGACCAAGTTCGTTTTGAAGTGTCGATTAAGGCGCTGAACCCGAACTTGGAAGTGGTGGCTCCTGTTCGGGAATGGAGCTGGTCACGCGAAGAAGAGATTGAATATGCGAAAAAGCACGGTATTCCGATTCCAATTGATTTAGATAGCCCGTTTTCTATTGACCAAAACTTATGGGGAAGAAGCAATGAATGCGGTATTCTCGAAGATCCTTGGGCCGCTCCGCCAGAGGAAGCTTATGAGTTAACAGCGGCGTTAGAGGATACGCCAGATGTTCCAGAGATCATCGAGATCGGCTTTGAGCAAGGAGTTCCAAAAACGCTAAACGGAAAGCATTATTCGCTTGCTCAATTGATCTTGGAGCTTAATGCGTTGGCTGGTAAGCATGGAGTTGGACGGATTGATCATGTTGAAAACCGCCTTGTCGGCATCAAGTCACGTGAAGTCTATGAATGCCCTGGCGCGATGACGCTTATTCAGGCGCATAAAGAATTAGAGGATTTAACCCTTGTGAAGGAGGTCGCTCATTTTAAACCGTTAATTGAACAGAAATTAGCGGAAATCATCTATAACGGCTTGTGGTTTTCACCGCTGAAAGATGCGCTTGTTGCATTTTTAAATGAAACGCAGAAAAATGTCACAGGAATTGTGCGCGTCAAATTGTTTAAAGGTCATGCCATCATTGAAGGGCGAAAATCGGAGTTTTCGCTATATGATGAAAAGCTGGCGACATACACAGCGGAAGATGAATTTGATCATCAAGCAGCTGTCGGCTTTATCTCCCTATTTGGCTTGCCAACGAAAGTACACAGCATCGTGAACAGCAAAAAGAAGGTGAATGTGTGAAAAAGCTTTGGGGCGGACGATTTACAAAAACAGCAGAAGAGTGGGTCGACGAGTTCGGTGCGTCGATCCCTTTTGATCAACAGCTCGTTGAAGAAGATATTGAAGGAAGCATTGCACATGTGACGATGCTTGGGAAATGCGGCATTTTGCCCAATGATGATGTCGAGATCATCAAGGCTGGTTTGCTTGCGCTTTTAGAAAAAGCAAAACAGGATCAGTTAGAGTTTTCTGTTGCATATGAGGATATTCATTTGAATATCGAGAAGATGCTAATAGATGAAATCGGTCATGTGGGCGGAAAATTGCATACTGGACGAAGCCGCAACGACCAAGTGGCAACGGATATGCATCTTTATTTGCGTAAACGTGTTACAGAAATCATGGATCTGATGAAAGAACTGCAAAAGGTGCTTGTTGAAAAAGCGGAGCAGCATATTGAAACATTAATTCCAGGATACACACATTTACAGCGAGCGCAACCAGTTTCATTTGCTCATCACTTGCTTGCTTATTTTTGGATGCTTGAGCGCGACTATGAGCGTTTTGCTGAATCGTTAAAACGCATTAATAAGTCGCCTCTTGGAGCGGGAGCATTGGCCGGAACGACTTTTCCCATTGATCGCGAGTATGCCGCTGAATTGCTGGGGTTTGATGGAATATATGAAAATAGCATCGATGCGGTGAGCGATCGAGATTTTATTATTGAATTTTTAAGCAACAGTTCGATGTTGATGATGCATCTATCGCGTTTTTGTGAGGAATTGATTCTTTGGTCGAGCCAAGAGTTTCGATTCGTCGAGATGGATGATGCATTTGCTACAGGAAGCAGCATTATGCCGCAGAAGAAAAATCCCGATATGGCAGAGCTCATACGCGGAAAAGTGGGGCGGGTATATGGCAACTTATTTGGGTTGCTAACGGTCATGAAAGGGACACCGCTTGCTTATAATAAAGATATGCAAGAGGATAAAGAAGGAATGTTTGATACGGTCAAAACCGTTATGGGCTCATTAAAAATTTTTGCCGGTATGATTGAAACGATGAAGGTGAATGTGGCGGTTATGGAAGCAGCGACGAAGCAAGATTTTTCAAACGCGACAGAGCTTGCTGACTATTTGGCGGCAAAAGGAGTGCCTTTCCGCGAAGCGCATGAAATGGTAGGAAAGCTTGTTTTAACATGCATTCAAAAAGGAATATTTTTAGCTGACTTGCCACTTGAAGAGTATCAAAAAGCTTCACCTTTATTTGAATCTGATATTTACGAGGCGCTGAATCCGTACACGGCGGTGAATCGGCGCAACAGCGCTGGAGGGACGGGGTTTGCCGAAGTGCGCAAAGCGGTGGCCAACGCGAAAAAACGGTTGAGTGAAAAAAAGTGATACGAATAAACAAGACCGATCCGCCTTTTGCGGATCGGTCTTGGAGTGTTGATAAATGGGATAACAAATCAAAAGGAAATGATGGACAAAGTTGATTTTGCCTATCATCTTTGATTCGATCAGCTTGCGTCATGTCAAAGTGTGACCGGCTGTCGAAATCGACTCATCATCTGTTTACTTAAGGAGCAATGTTGGAGAAGCCGGTCGCAGCTATACAAATACAGATGGATTTTTCAGCAAAAGCCCCGTCGCTTCCTCTTTATGTCGATTTTTCAACCCGAATCTCTCACTACAGACTATTTTATACTTCCCCAAGCTCTTTTTCTGTTCTGACTACTAACACGTCACACTTGGCATAGCGAGTAATATGCTCGGAAACACTTCCAATCAATAAACGCTCGACAGCATTTAATCCTGTGGCACCGCAGATGATTAAGTCTGCTTTGTGCTTTGGAGCGATGTCTTTGGCGATTTTTACTTTTGGAGAACCGAATTCAATGTCGACAACGACATGTTCAATTCCAGCTTCTAGAGCTTGCTGCTTATAGTTTTCTAGCAGTTCCTTTGCATATTGCTCAGAACGCTCCACTACTGATTGGCTGTGTGCTTCAACGGCAGCAAATGCGCGAATATCAATAATGTGGGTTAAAATCAAGGATGCTTCGTTGCGTTTGGCGATTTGGATCGCTTTTTTAAACGCCCATTCAGCTTCCTGCGAGCCATCTACAGCGACAACAATCGTTTTATACGTCATTGTCATGTTTCCCCACTCCCCTTTTGGATAGAAATGTTAGTTCTAATTGAAGTATATCATATAGAAAACTAGGAAAACTAGAGCTGTCATAACAATTTTATGAAAAAGGAGTGACAGGCATGGAGGAGAAAAAGAAGAACAATGAATGGAATTTATACGATGATGAAGAGGTAGCGCAAGAAATTAGCGAACAAATCATGTCTGCTTATCATAGTGATGGCATTGAACAAGAGCAACCGCATTATCAACCACAAAGAGAGATAGGAGAATGATAAAAGCCATCATGGCGTATATACGCCATGATGGCTTCAGATTGTTGGCAAACGCTTTTATCCTGCGTCACCGGCCTCGTTTGTCCCACTCATGAATTTCTTTTGTTCCATTCGCGTCTTCGCTTGGCTCCGTTCCTTGTCTACCAAGCACTTTTGAGCCAGTTTGGTAGAAAAAATCACAATCACTGAATGCAATAATGGTAGACAAAATTAATTTTGATTTGGTCTATCGCCTGATGCTGGGTGTGTTTCATGGTATGATAAGTATAATGGATGTTTTTTCTTTTGGGATTGTAGTAAAGTAAAATTAGATACTTGTTTATGGGGAGGAGTTTTTCGAGTGCGACATGCCCTCATAACAGCTGGTGCAAAAGGATTGGGACGAAAGGTGACGGAGGTGCTGCTTGAAAAAGGCTACTCGGTAACCGTAAACTACCGAAGCGATGAAGCTGCCGTCCATTCACTTCAACAAAAATATGCTCATGTTTCTGAACGGCTGCAATTCGTGAAGGGGGATGTTACAAAAAAAGAAGATTTACATCATTTGGTTGCTCAAGCGCTAGCGAAATTCGGCCGTATCGATTTTTTAATTAATAATGCCGGGCCTTATATTTTCGAACGAAAAAAGCTAGCAGATTATAGTGAAGCAGAATGGTATGAGATGATCGAAGGAAATTTGAGCGCCGTTTTTCATTTGTTTAAAAAAACGATTCCAATTATGAGAAACCAAGGATTTGGCCGCATTATTACGTACGGCTTTCAAGGAGCAGCCAATGCACCAGGCTGGCTTCACCGTTCTGCATTTAGTGCCGCGAAAGTTGGACTTGTTTCCTTAACCAAAACGATTGCGGTAGAGGAAGCGGAATATGGAATTACAGCCAATATGATTTGTCCTGGGAACATATTAGGGGATATGAAAGAGGCGACCATTGCGGAATCAAGAAAGCAAAGAGATGAGATGACGCCGATAGGGCGTTCAGGAACGGGAGAAGATATAGCCCGGATGATTGCATTTTTATGTGAAGAAGATTCGGATATGATTACAGGCTCCATTATTGAAGTGACAGGAGGAATGGATGTCATTCATCGGTATCGTTAATGTGAATAATTTTCCAGCGTTCATTCCATTCTATATATAGTACAGATGGAAATACTTTCTTGGTGCGGTTTTTTTAAGAAAAAATTACGACAGCGCTCGTAATGGAGGAGGACGGTTGATGATGAAAATAGGTGTGCCGAAGGAAATTAAAAACAATGAGAATCGTGTGGCGATGACCCCAGCTGGAGTGATGACGCTCGTTCAAGCGGGGCATGAGGTGTATGTAGAAGCAGGCGCTGGAGAAGGATCAGGATTTTTAGATGAGGAATATGAAAAAGCGGGAGCTACGATTGTTAAAACGGCTCAAGATGCTTGGGCGGCAGAAATGGTGATGAAGGTAAAAGAGCCGCTTCCCGAGGAATATCAATATTTTCGAGAAAACTTAATTTTATTTACATATCTCCATTTGGCAGCAGAGCCTGAATTAACGAAAGCTCTTATTGATCACAAAGTAGTCGGGATTGCCTATGAAACCGTACAGCTTGCTAATGGCTCCCTACCGCTGTTGACGCCGATGAGTGAAGTGGCTGGCCGAATGTCGGTGCAAATTGGCGCGCAATTTTTAGAAAAGCCGCATGGTGGAAAGGGAATCTTATTAGGAAGTGTGCCGGGAGTCAAACGAGGAAAGGTGACGATTATTGGGGGAGGCGTGGCTGGAACGAATGCAGCCAAAATGGCAGTGGGACTCGGCGCAGAAGTCACGATTATTGATGTGAATCCGGAGCGCCTGAGACAGCTTGATGATTTATTTGGCGACCATGTTACGACGCTGATGTCAAATATGTATAATATTGCTGCATCGGTTCAAGACTCGGACTTAGTGATTGGAGCGGTACTCATCCCAGGAGCAAAAGCGCCAAAGCTAGTGACCGAAGAGATGATTCGTACCATGTCTCCCGGCTCGGTTGTTGTTGATATTGCCATTGATCAGGGCGGAATTTTTGAAACAACCGATCGTGTCACGACCCATAGTGATCCAACTTATACGAAGCATGGCGTTGTTCATTATGCGGTTGCTAATATGCCAGGGGCTGTTCCACGCACGTCCACCTTTGCCCTGACAAATGTCACCGTACCGTATGCGCTGCAAATTGCCAATAAAGGGTATCGTCAAGCATGTCTTGATCATCCAGCGCTGTTAAAAGGCATGAATACATTGAACGGTTATGTGACATATGAAGCTGTAGCAAGGGCGCATAACCTCTCATTTCAAGATGCCAAACCTTTGTTAGAGTCAATGTGAAAACAAGCGGCGTTCACTTTGGAGAACGCCGCTTGTTTTTATAATAGGATGAATTCTTTTGGATAATTTGTTAAAATCTCTGCGCCGTTTTCAGTAATCAAGATATCATCTTCGATACGCACACCGCCGATGTCCGGAATGTAAATGCCCGGTTCAATTGTAAAGACCATCCCCGGCTCGAGCGGCATCGTATTGGTTGCATTCATCGAAGGATACTCATGAACTTCAATGCCTAATCCGTGCCCGACGCGATGAGTAAAATAAGAACCGTAACCAGCTTGCTCAATCAACTGTCTTGCCGCTTTGTCCACCGCACCAATCTCTGTTCCTGGCTTCGATGCTGCAATAGCAGCGAGCTGGGCGTTTAAGACGGTATGATAAATTTGCTTTTGCTCATCGTTTGGTTGGCCAAACATAACGGTTCGCGTAATATCTGAACAATATCCATCTAAAATAACGCCTAAATCGAATAAGACAAAATCTCCTTTTTGAATAGAGGCTAAGCCTGGGGTGCCATGGGGATCAGCCGTTTTGGCCCCCGTCAATACCATCGTTGCAAACGACATTTGGCGAACGCCCTTTTTCTTCAATTCGTACTCAATGGCGGCAATCACTTCTAATTCTGTTTTGCCTTCAGCAATCGCTTTTACGCCGACTTCCACGCCATAATCAGCGAGAGAAGCTGCTTGCCGTAAAATCGCGATTTCTTGTTCATCTTTAATCATGCGCAGCTGTCGCAATTTTTCCTCTACATTAACGGTTGAGCGCACGGAAAAATAGGTACATAGCTGTTCATATCGTTCAAGAGATAGGTGTGTTTTTTCAATCGCGACATTTTCAACGGTCACAGATCTTTTGTTCATATGCGTATAAATGTGCTCCCAAGGATTTTCAATATCGCTGTAGCCGATAATAGAATAAGCCCAACCGGAGCGTTTAGCTTGAGCCACTTCCATTTGTGGACAGATGAGAACGGGCTCATCATTTGGGAAGATGAGCAGCGCTAAAAGCCGTTCATGCGGTTCACTGTAAAATCCGCTTAAGTAAAAGACATTAGCGGTGGATGTAATAAGGGCGAAGGAAAGCTGTTCTTGCTGCATCCAGTGTGAAAGCGATTGAAGTCGTTGGTTCATTATGTTCACTTCCTTTTATTTCTATATTGATAAACATCAATCCATCTGTCGCTTTCATTGACGAGGTGCCCATCAATGACTCAGCATTTTGAACAAGAGGTTTATCGCAAGCAAATACTTCGTTGATTTTCTTGTTCTAAAAAGCACGAAGAAAGCGTTTACGTTAAAATAGTGGATGATTGATGCTCATGAGCAGACTCTATATTTGAGAGTACCAGTAATTTTGCCGGATGTAAACGATTATGCATGATTCTTAAGCGAGTCTATGACTTTGCCAAAGCAGCTGCCGTCCGTTCTAATAGTATAAGGACCATGAATGAATGGATTTTATCTAGCAATACGTACTAGCGTTTCTGCTTCTTAAGAACACCTGTGGGCCCATCCGTTTGTCTGCTAGGTGTTCATTCGCTACATGAAGAAGGAAATATAAAAGTTTTTGCGAAATATATCAATGAAAGACCTTGTACATAGGAAAGGAGCAGATCAAATTGAAGCTTACGTATCATGGACATTCAGTTGTCAAAATTGAAACGAACGGAAAGACGATTTTCATTGATCCGTTTATTACAGGAAATGGGGCGACGGATCTGAATGCTGACGACGTAAAGGTAGATGTGATTTTGCTGACACATGGGCATAGTGATCATGTAGGCGATACGATTCCGCTTGCGCTTCGCAACAATGCGCTGGTAGTGGCTCCATTTGAATTGGCTACGTATTTAAGCTGGCAAGGTGTCAATGCGCATCCGATGCATATTGGCGGAGCGCACCAATTTGAATTTGGAAAAGTCAAATTAACCCAAGCCTTCCATGGTTCCAGTTATATTGACGAAAACAAGCAAATCATTTATACGGGAATGCCGTGCGGGATTTTATTCTATGCGGAAGGAAAAACGATTTATCACGCGGGAGATACGGCGCTGTTTTCGGATATGAAGCTGATTGGCGAGCGAAATGAAATCGATGTGGCCTTTTTGCCCATTGGCGACAATTTTACAATGGGACCAGAGGATGCGGCGTTGGCAGCGGACTGGCTGCGTGCCAAAACCGTTGTACCGATTCATTACAACACATTCTCGGTCATTGAGCAAAATCCGCACCAGTTTGTTTCGCTGCTCAAAGAGGGCGTGGGAAAAGTATTACAACCAGGAGAAAGTATGGAATTATAGCAAAAAAGGGGCTTTTATCCAAGCTCCTTTTTTGTTTGCGAATCATGTGGCTAGCCCTTCATTGAATCGCGCTTCATTCACCTTTATAATAAAAATAGACTTTGGCACAAAGGGTGAAGACATTTGGCGACAAAACATGAGCAAATTTTGCAATATATTGATAGCTTGCCGGTAGGAGAAAAAATTTCTGTTCGGCAAATCGCGAAAGAAATGGGGGTAAGCGAAGGAACGGCTTACCGGGCGATTAAGGATGCGGAAAATAAAGGATATGTCAGCACGATTGAGCGTGTTGGAACGATTCGAATCGAGAGAAAAAAGAAAGAAAATATTGAGAAGCTCACTTACGCGGAAGTTGTCAATATTGTGGATGGACAAGTGCTAGGAGGACGTGAAGGTCTGTATAAAACGCTCAACCGCTTTGTCATTGGTGCAATGAAACTTGAAGCGATGATGCGTTATACAGGAGCAGGAGATTTATTAATTGTCGGAAACCGGACGAAGGCGCATCAGCTTGCGTTAGAAGCAGGTGCGGCCGTGTTGATTACCGGAGGCTTTGATACAGATGATTATGTCAAAAAGCTGGCGGACGAGCTGCAGCTGCCCATTATATCGACAAGTTATGATACGTTTACAGTTGCGACGATGATCAATCGTGCGATTTACGATCAGCTCATTAAAAAAGAAATCGTTCTTGTTGAAGATATTTTAATTCCTTTCGAAAAAACGATATATTTAGAAACCACGGATATAGTCGAAAAGTGGTATCAGCTCAACCGCGAAACGAAGCACAGCCGTTTTCCTGTTGTTGACCGTCATTTCAAAGTACAAGGAATGGTGACATCAAAAGATGTGTTAGACTGTGAACGGACGCTGCCGATTGAAAAAGTCATGACGAAATATCCGATTACTGTAAACGGGAAAACGTCGGTGGCCTTTGCTTCACATATTATGGTATGGGAAGGCATTGAATTGTTGCCGGTTGTCGATGACCATAATCGTCTTCAGGGAATTATAAGCAGGCAGGACGTATTAAAGGCGCTGCAAATGATTCAGCGACAGCCGCAAGTCGGGGAAACGATCGATGATCTCATTACAAGCCAATTCCAAGAAGCAGAACAGCAATCGAAAACAGAAAATGTCTTTCAATGCACGGTAACGCCGCAAATGACGAACTATTTAGGAACGCTGTCTTATGGCGTGTTTACAACGATTGTGACGGAAGCGGCAACGCGGGTATTGCGGCTATATAAACGCGGAGATTTAGTGATCGAAAATATTACGATTTATTTTATTAAACCGGTGCAAATTGACAGTATTATTGATATTAAAGCAAGGCTGCTAGAAATTGGCCGGAAATTCGGAAAGGTTGATGTTGAAGTATATCATGACGGAGTGGTTGTAGGAAAAGCATTAATGATGTGCCAGTTAATGGACAGGTAGTTTTTATGGACGGGGGATCATGATCCCCCGTTTTTAGCTGTTTGCTGCGCCTCTTCTATCACCAGCGGCAAATAATGCTTATAGGACCGATATCCGGCCCATGCGCTTCCGCCACCCACCAATAAAAAAATGATTCCGACAATATAGGTGACGGTTGAAGAATATAAAAAGAATTGGTTGACGCCGAAGAAAAAGACAAATAGGCCGAGAGCTATGCTTGATTTGGCAGAAAGCCATTGCCGTTCGAGCGGGCGCTGGCTACGAAAATATTTCATTTTATAATAGGCGTAGAAGGAAAGAGAAAAAATGATGAGAATGACTAGTGCAGGCATGAACGCACCCCTCCATCTTTTGTTTCTCTACCATTGTACATGTTTTTCCCTTATAATGAAAGAAAACTATCGTAAAAGAGGGAACGAATATGAGCGAGAAGGCATTGGAAATTTTACAGGTGATTCAGCAATTTGAAACGATCATTATTCACCGCCACGTCCGTCCTGATCCAGATGCATACGGCTCCCAAGGAGGATTGGCGGAAATTCTGAAGGCCTCATTTCCACAAAAAAATGTTTATACAGTAGGAAGAGAAGAAGAATCGCTTAATTTTTTAAGACGGTTGGATCAAATCGATGATCATGTATATAAAAACGCGCTTGTGATTGTATGTGACACGGCGAACCAGGAGCGGATCTGTGATGGGCGCTATCGGTTAGGAAAAAAACTGATTAAAATTGATCATCATCCGAACGAAGATCCGTACGGAGATTTATTGTGGGTCGATACGAACGCCAGCTCGACAAGTGAAATGATTTATGAGTTTTACTTAGCAGGCAAAGAGAAAGGCTTGGTCATGACGAAAGAAGCAGCTCGTTTGATTTACGCTGGGATTGTCGGGGACACGGGACGTTTTCTTTTTTCAAGAACAAGCTCTAAAACATTCCAATATGCAAGCGAACTAGTTGAATACGGCTTTTCATTGACCGATCTATATGATGAGCTATATCGCACAAAAGTGAATATTGCTCATTTAAGCGGATATGTGCTACAAAATTTTCAGCTTTCTCCAAGCGGAGTCGCGTTTGTAAAAATGACAAAAGAACTGCTTGGAAAATATAACGCTTCTCCGTCCGAAGCGTCGCAGCTTGTAAGTCTTCTTGGCAACGTTGATGGAATACAGGCATGGGTCTTTTTTATTGAGGAGGACAAAGAAATTCGTGTTCGCCTCCGTTCAAAAGGAACGATTGTCAATGAAGTAGCAAAAAAATACGGGGGCGGCGGACATCCTTTCGCTGCAGGTGCGTCGATTTATTCTTGGGAGGATGCGGATCGGGTGATTGCTGATTTAGAATTGGCGTGCCAAGCCCATTAATAACTCAACCCGATCTAGAGAAGGTCCGTTTTTTATGTGGTCGGAGATTTTGTCCTCGGCTATAATCCAGCAGTTATCACTTGTTCGTTGTTTGGTGACTTCTTTCTGTTTGTTGAAAGATTTTTTGGTTTCCATTTATATTTATGTTGCTGTTTTGGTAGATCGATGTTGGAAGTACTGCTATTAAGGAAAATGACCAAATGCAACCAAACGTAATTTTTGTTTAAAAAATATGTCAAGCGTGTTGATGATCCAATAAAAATCAATCGACATTGCTTGAGTCCTTACTTTTCTGCCGTAGTCGGCAAGCCACTCGCTTGCCGACTGGACATGCAGAAAAGCGTGTGTCTAGCTCAATCATTCCATATTTTTAGTAAAATAATGGATCATCAACACTAGTGAAAAGATATCATCTTTTTTGAAATCCCCTTCAGCCTATTTTTATATGGTCATTCTCGATGATATCCTGCTAGCGGTGAACGGGCTTTAGCTTTAATTCAATTGATAATGTAGTGAATAAAAACAGCTCCGTTATTTCAAGTCGATACGTTTGCTCATTGATGGTATAGGTTTTGTTTTCAATCGTCTTTTTTAATAAATCCTTGCTTTGATAGACGGTTTCGATATCTTTGGCGACTAGGTGGGATACATCTTCTTTGACGCTTTCTTCAATATGAAATTTCATATAGGAATCGAGTTTATACTCATTTGCGTTGACAAGCTGGATGCGAATTTCTTGGACGGTCAACTTTTTTTTGTTCAGTTTGTTTAGTTTAATATAATCTTCCTGCCAAATTTGAATATCGCTGTTTAAATCAGCAATTTTGTCTTGAAGTTCAGTGATCTGGCGCACCTGCTTTTCTTGCAATACACCAAATAAATGTAAAAATATGAACCAGCTTAGGACCGCACCGATCGCGGCACCGGCAAAAAAACGCTGCCAAGTTTTGTCGCGATAGTATGGAGGAATTCTCATGAAGAAATATGCTCCTGTGTCAGCCATGTAATAATGGTAACACCTGTTTGTGCGCCACCGATCGCGGAAATAATGAGCAGAAACTGCTTGACAATGTCACGTGTTTCTCCTGAAAATAAGCCGCGCTCGACTGTATAAAACGTGTCAAATGTCCCGCCAATTGCGGCTACGACCGCCCAAATTTTTAAATCCATCGCAAAACGATACATGGATGTCAGCGGTGGCTGTCCCATCAGAAATGCCCCGATTCCGCCAATGCCTGCTCCTCCTAAAAGAACTCCAAGAGCAATAAAGTAGCTTTGAATAAACGCCGGTAAAAACGCAAGTTTCGTTCCCATCATCGCCTCATTCCTTTCTTTAAACATATATATGGACGAACAGATATAAGTATGTTTTGCGTTGCCAAAGTTTTGTCGACTATAATGAAGGAAAAGGAGGGAGGAGCATTGTCGTTTGTCCACCTTCATGTACGGAGCGGCTATAGCTTGTTAAAGAGTGCAGTAAAAATTCATGATTTAGTGAAAAGAGCGAGTGAACTGGGTTTTAGGTCGTTAGCTTTAACAGATGAAAACGTACTATACGGGGCGGTGACTTTCTATCAAGAATGCCAAAAATATCAGATTAAACCGATCATCGGTATGATTACACATATTAAAGTGGGAGAGAGGGAAGCGTATCCGCTGGTGCTTTTAGCAAAAAACAATATAGGTTATCGCCATTTAATGAAAATTAGCAGCATCATTCAAACAAGTGAACCTGATGGAATCCCAGAAGAACGGCTTCAGCGTTATAGCAATGAGCTGATCGCCATTTCTCCAGGAAAGGATGGTTATGTTGAGTCATTAGTGAGAAGAAATGAGTTCGAAAAAGCGCTCAAGTGCATGGCCTCCTATAAACAACTATTTGGAGAGGATGCTTTTTATCTGGCGGTTCAACGGCATGGTGTGGAAGAAAAATGGCAGCATGAGCTTGTACAGCTGAGCAAGGAAACGAATACGCCGCTTGTTGCTACCAACGATGTGCGTTACATCGAGAAGGAAGATGCTTTCGTTCACGATTGCTTGCTTGCAATTCAGCAGGGGATGAAACTTCATGATGAAGGAAGGAGAACGCTTGGAAGTGACGAATACTATTTAAAATCAACCGATGAAATGGCAAGCCTGTTTGCTGATTTGCCTGAAGCAGTAAGCAATACGGAAAAAATTGCTTCCCTGTGCCAAGTTGACATTGAATTAGGCAGATTGCGGCTTCCTAAATATCCTGTACCAGCAAACGAAAATGTTCATCAGCATTTGGAGCGTCTTTGTTTGAAAGGATTATATGAACGCATCCCGTCTCCATCATCGGAATATCTTGAGCGCCTTCGTTATGAGCTCAAAACGATTGAGGAGATGAATTTTAGCGACTATTTTTTAATTGTCGCTGATTTTATCAGCTTTGCGCGAGAACAAGGAATCACAATGGGACCGGGACGCGGTTCAGCTGCGGGATCGCTTGTGGCCTTTACTCTGTATATTACCCATGTCGACCCTGTTCAGTATGGTTTATTATTTGAGCGTTTTTTGAATCCTGAACGCGTTTCTCTTCCTGATATTGATATCGATTTTCCGGATGAGCGGCGCGATGAAGTGATTCAGTATGTGGCACGCAAATACGGAACGCAACATGTTGCTCAAATTATTACATTTGGTACATTTGGAGCGCGAGCCGCTATTCGCGATGTCGCTAAGGCCATGGGAGTGCGTCCGGAAGAAATAGAGCAAATCGCAAAGCATATCCCTAACAAAATGGGGATCACACTGCAAGAAGCATATGACCAGGTCCCTTTGTTAAAAAAAGCTGTTCAGACATCGCCAGAGCTGCGAAAAGTCTTTGCTACAGCATTGCGATTGGAAGGGCTTCCAAGGCATTCATCCACTCATGCGGCCGGGGTGGTGATAAGCGAACAGCCACTGTCGGACATCGTACCGTTGCAGCAAGGGCATGGCGACATTTACTTAACTCAATATCCAATGGACGTATTAGAACAGCTTGGTTTGTTGAAAATGGATTTTCTTGGCCTGCGTACTTTAACCTTCATTAGCAATGTGTGCAAGCTGATTTATCAAAAAACAGGGAAATTTGTTGATGTACAAAATATTCCGCTCCACGATGAACGAACGTTTGCCTTGCTAAGCAGAGGAGATACAACAGGAATTTTTCAATTGGAATCAGAAGGGATTAAAAACGTACTGAAGCAGCTAAGACCGTCGCAATTTGAGGATATTGTCGCCGTCAATGCTTTATATCGTCCGGGACCGATAGACTTTATTCCAATATATATCAAAAGAAAGCATGGGCATGAAGCCGCTGTCTTTCTTCATCCGGACCTTGCTCCTATTTTACAGTCAACATACGGGGTCTTGATTTATCAAGAGCAGATTATGCAAATAGCAGCAAAAATGGCTGGCTTTTCATTAGGTCAAGCTGATTTATTGCGGCGAGCGATAGGGAAAAAGAACAAGGAGATTCTTGATCAAGAGCGATCCCGCTTTGTCAAAGGATGTATGGAGAAAGGATATGACAAAACGCTTGCTCATGAACTATACGATTTGATTGTCCGCTTTGCCAATTATGGATTTAACCGAAGCCATGCGGTTGCTTACAGTATGATTTCCTATCAATTGGCCTATTTAAAAGCGCATTATCCGCTATATTTTTATGCGGCTTTATTGACTGTTTCCATTGGAGACGAAGAAAAAGTGAGCTCATGCATACAAGAGATGAGACAACGGAAGATTGTGCTGCTTCCGCCTTCGATTAATCGAAGCTATTATTCATTTTCCATTGAAAACGGATCAATCCGTTATAGTCTTGCAGCGATTAAGCATGTTGGTGCTCAAGCGGTCAACGCGATTATTCAAGAAAGAAAAAAACGTCCGTTTTCCGATTTATTCGATTTTTGTCTTCGCCTATCCAAAAAAACGGTGAATCGGAAAATGATCGAATCTCTCATATTGGCAGGTTGTTTTGATGAATTTGGCATTGAGCGTGCAACATTGCTGGCAAGTGTCGAAGTAGCGATGGAGCATGCTGAACTGATGGGACCATATTATGAGTATGATGAAAGCGATCAATCAAACATAGCCGGACTATCTTTTAAACCAAAATATGTAGAAGCCTCTCCGTTTTCTTTTGACGAAAAGCTTCAATATGAAAAGGATTTGCTTGGTGTGTATGTCTCGCCTCATCCCGTTTTAGCGCATCTTGATCAATTTCAAGCGGCAGGAGCAGTGCCGGTCAGTTCGATCAAAAAAG
Organism: Anoxybacillus sp. B2M1; assembly: GCF_001634265.1. Lineage (NCBI taxonomy): Bacteria > Bacillati > Bacillota > Bacilli > Caryophanales > Anoxybacillaceae > Anoxybacillus > Anoxybacillus sp. B2M1. The sequence goes on from NZ_CP015435.1 coordinate 3,399,182, forward strand.
AGCAAAACGGCTCCTATTTACGGATTGGCGCCTATATTCTTTTGGAGCGCAAGACGAGAACGAAAAAAGGCGAAGAAATGTCGTTTTTGACAGTAAGCGATGAAAGCGGCGAATTGTCCGCTATTGCTTTTCCTGAAGTGTATCATCGCTATCATTCTTCCTTAAAAAAAGGCGAGATTTTGTTGCTGGAAGGAAAAATAGAAGTCCGGCAAGCGGCGATTCATTTCATTATCAAAAAGGTGATTCCGCTCGATGAGCTGGACAAGCCAACGCTTTATTTAAAAATTTGCCCTGATCATATTCACAGCGGAAAAATGGCAAAGCTCAAAACGATTTTGGAGCATCATCACGGTTATGTACCTGTCGTTCTCTATTATGAAAAAGAGCGCAAAACGGTGAAGCTGTCTGACGAATACCAAGTGAACGCTTCTGCTGACTGCCTAGCAGAATTAAAAGCATTGTTAGGAGGCACATATGTTGTGCTAAAATAATGTTTTCTTTACTAATGCTTCATTTTATTATATTGTATAAACATTAGGTGGTCAGACCAGTTATGGTCGTTTCATATTTAAAGGAATGAATGTATGTGTCTTTGCGTAAAGAGGCCTTATATATTCATAAAGCGCATGAAGGAAAGCGAGAAATGATAGCTGGAGCTTGGATAGCGGAAATGATTCGTTCGCTGAATGGCCGGCCAATGATTTTTGCAATGGCCAATCCGGTTCTGGAAATGATGCCGAAAGAAGCACTTCAAGCAGGAGCTGTTGTCGTTGGAACAGGATGATCGGATGATCCGAATCAAGTCGATCATGTTCTGGCGTTTCCAGGCATCTTCCGAGGTGCTTTAGAGGTTCGGCGCGATAAATGAATGAAAAAATGAAAATCGTTGCTGTGGAAGCAGTCGCTTCACTTGTTTCAGAAGATGAATGGCGTACCAGTTGATCCGCGGTTCGCATCGGTTGTTGCAGCTAAGCCAGCGGTGAAGACAGGAGCTGCCCGCATTCGTATGAGTTCTGAAGGAATGGAGAGTAAAACAAGACAAATGCAGCGATGATGTAGGCGAGTGATCATGAAAGGATGACGGAAAAAGTATACGTTGAAATTTTGCAAAGTATTTATCATATTATTGAAGAAGACGGGCTTGTCGCAGGAGATAAAATTCCTTCTGAGCGGGAATTGTCCGAAAGGCTGAAGGCGGGGCGTTCCTCTGTAAGGGAAGCGCTCCGCTCCCTTGAATTTCTTGGGCTTATTGAAACGAGACGCGGAGAAGGAACCTATTTAAAGAAATTTGGTGAGCATCAGTTCATTCAATTGCTAGGCATGTTTATTTTACAAGAAAAAAAAGCCAATGCTGACCTCGTGGAAACAAAGCAGCTGATCGAACAGCTTGGCTTGACGCTAGCATGCGAGCGCAGAACGAAAGAACAGCTGAATGAGCTTAAAGCGATGATTGATCAACATTCCATTGACTATGAAACATTTTTTCAGTGGGTATTTCAAGTAGGAAATAATTATTTGCTTGAACGGATTTGGCGAGTTCTAAGCGATTTTTTCCAGCTTCATCATGATACACGATCGTTTCCGCTTGCTTTTTACCAGCAAATGCACATCGTTTTAGAAAAGCAACAGCTTCTTGATGCTCTCAAATTGTTGACCGAGAATACGGCCACACCATTATACCGATTGCCAAAGGAGGGAACACCCTTTGCTTAAAGAGCTATTTACAAAAAAGAAAAAATATGCTTCTGTTCCTTCAGAGCAAGTAAAACAAGACGTTCCTGAAGGAATTATGACAAAATGTCCAAAATGCAAAAAAATTATGTATACAAAAGAGCTAATGAAAAATTTGCGTGTTTGCATGAGCTGCGGCTACCATCATCCTCTGCCAGCGCGCGAACGCATTGATAGCTTGCTTGATGAAGGAAGCTTTCAGGAATACGATTCAGAAATGATTTCCGAAAATCCCCTCCAGTTCCCTGATTATCTTGAAAAATTGGAGGCAGATCGCCGCAAATCGCAATTAAACGAAGCGGTTGTGACAGGAACGGGAACATTAAATGAACGCCCTCTTGTCATTGCTGTTATGGACTCGGCGTTTCGTATGGGAAGTATGGGATCCGTTGTCGGTGAAAAAATTGCGCGAGCGGTCGAAAAAGCAAGGGAGCTTCAGGTGCCATTTGTCATTTTCACCGCTTCCGGGGGAGCACGTATGCAAGAGGGAGTGCTGAGCCTGATGCAAATGGCGAAAACGAGCGCGGCATTAAAGCGGTTTAGCGATGACGGCGGGCTGATCATTTCGATTATGACCCATCCAACAACGGGAGGAGTATCGGCAAGCTTTGCTTCACTTGGCGATTATAATTTTGCTGAGCCTGGCGCATTAATTGGATTTGCCGGCCGCCGGGTCATTGAGCAAACCGTGCGCGAGGAGCTGCCGGAAGACTTTCAAACAGCGGAATTTTTACTTAAGCATGGACAGCTTGATGCGGTGATCCATCGGCACGAATTAAAGGAGACGTTAGCGAATGTGCTTGATATTCATCAGACAGGAGGCGATGGCGAATGGTGGGCGAATTAGAATTTGAAAAGCCGCTGATTGAATTGCGCAAGAAAATTAGTGAATTAAAAGAGTTCACTCAAACAGCCGATGTAGATTTATCGGCGGAAATTGAAAAGCTCGAGGCGAGACTTGAAAAGCTAGAAAATGAAACATACGCAAATTTAACGCCATGGGATCGCGTACAAATTGCTCGTCATCCGAATCGGCCAACGACGCTTGATTATATTGAACGGCTGTTTACCAATTTTTTAGAATGCCATGGAGATCGCTTGTTTGGCGATGACGAAGCGATCGTTGGAGGAATTGCGAAATATCATGGCCTTCCTGTAACTGTAATTGGTCATCAGCGCGGCAAAGATACGAAGGAAAACATTCGCCGCAATTTTGGGATGCCTCATCCGGAAGGATATCGCAAGGCCTTACGTCTGATGAAACAAGCGGAAAAATTTAATCGTCCGATTATTTGTTTTATTGATACAAAAGGTGCCTATCCAGGAAAAGCCGCAGAAGAACGCGGACAGAGTGAGGCAATTGCAAGAAATTTATTTGAAATGGCAGGATTGACGGTGCCGGTGGTTTGCATTGTGATCGGTGAGGGGGGAAGCGGCGGCGCTTTGGCGCTTGGTGTCGGCAACCATATTCATATGTTGGAGAATTCAACGTACTCAGTCATTTCTCCAGAAGGAGCCGCCGCGATTTTATGGAAGGATGCATCGCTTGCAAAACGGGCTGCTGAAACGATGAAGATTACTGCTGCTGACCTGCAAAAGCTTGGAGTCATCGATGAAATTATTCCTGAAGTTCGCGGTGGCGCTCATCGCAACTTAGATGAGCAAGCCCAATCGATTGATGCGGTGCTGAAGCAATCTTTGCAGGAGCTCCTTCCATTAGACGGCCTGGCTCTTGTCGAACAGCGCTATCGAAAATTTAGACAAATCGGTCAAATTGCTTTTTCAGAAGATTATTTAGAAGTAAAATAAAAATAGAAACGAAGCTGTCTCATCGATTGGGACAGCTTTTTGCCTATCAAAATTGAACGATATCCATCGAGCAGCCTTTCCCTTCGAAACGACGTGTAGGTGAGAGAGGTTCATTTAAGGCCAACCAAGAGTTTTCTATTGTTTTCAGCTACTCTTCATGGTATTTTATACAATGTATGAGGTCGGACATCTTAAGGGGTATGGAAAGATCGATGAACATGAGGTGAGCAAAATGAAGAGAATAGGTGTGTTAACAAGCGGCGGCGATTCACCAGGAATGAATGCGGCGATTCGTGCAGTTGTGCGTAAAGCCATTTATCACGGATTAGAGGTTTTTGGTATTTACCACGGGTACGCAGGACTCATTGAAGGAAAAATTAAGAAACTAGAAATCGGCGATGTAGGGGATATTATTCATCGCGGAGGAACGATGCTTTATACCGCACGCTGCCCGGAATTTAAAACACTTGAGGGACAACTAAAAGGAATTGAACAGTTGCAAAAGCATGGAATCGAAGGGCTGGTTGTTATTGGCGGAGACGGTTCCTATCAAGGGGCAAAAAAGCTTACCGAACACGGATACCCATGTGTAGGGGTGCCGGGAACAATCGATAATGATATACCTGGAACGGATTTTACAATCGGTTTTGATACAGCGTTAAATACCGTGATTGATGCAATCGACAAAATTCGTGATACAGCTACCTCTCATGAACGCACATATGTGATTGAAGTCATGGGACGTCATGCTGGCGATATCGCGCTTTGGGCGGGGCTGGCAGGCGGTGCTGAATCGATTTTAATCCCAGAAGCAGACTATGATATGAATGATATCGTCGCCCGTTTAAAACGAGGACATGAACGCGGGAAAAAACATAGTATTATTATTGTCGCAGAAGGCGTCGGAAGCGGAGTCGAATTCGGCAGCAAAATTCAAGAGGCGACCGGGTTTGAAACGCGTGTAACGGTATTGGGACATGTACAGAGAGGCGGTTCTCCGACCGCATTCGATCGCGTATTAGCAAGCCGTTTAGGAGCGCGCGCAGTCGAGCTGCTGCTTGAAGGACAAGGGGGCCGCTGTGTCGGCATTCAAAATAATCAGCTAGTGGATCACGATATCATCGAAGCATTATCGCACAAGCATACGATTGAGCCAAAAATGTACCAATTGTCAAAAGAACTTTCCATCTAGAAAGCGTGGTATCGTTACCATAAAGATGGATGAAAGGGAGAATGCAAAAATGCGGAAAACGAAAATTGTTTGTACGATAGGTCCCGCAAGCGAAAGTGTTGAAACGCTTATTGAGCTTATTGAAGCAGGAATGAATGTGGCGCGTTTGAATTTTTCGCACGGAGATTATGTAGAGCACGGACAACGAATAAAAAATATTCGTGAAGCAGCCAAGCAGACAAGAAAAACAGTAGCGATTCTTCTTGATACAAAAGGCCCGGAAATCCGTACGCACAATATGAAAAATGGGGCGATTGAATTAAAAGAAAACTCGCAAATTATCATCTCGATGGATGAAGTGCTAGGAACAGAGGAAAAATTCTCTGTCACGTATGAAGGGCTCATGAACGATGTTGATTTGGGCGATAAGATTTTGCTTGATGACGGTTTAATTGCTCTTGAAGTAATCGCTGTTCATAAACAGGAACGAGAAATTGTCGCGAAAGTATTAAACAGCGGCATCCTGAAAAATAAAAAAGGGGTCAATGTTCCAGGAGTTCGCGTCAATTTGCCTGGCATTACCGATAAAGACCGCCAAGATATTTTGTTCGGCATCGAAGAAGGAATTGACTTTATTGCTGCTTCTTTTGTGCGCCGCGCTTCAGATGTGCTTGAGATTCGTGAATTGCTTGAGGCGCAAAATGCGCTGGATATAAAAATCATTGCCAAAATTGAAAATCAAGAGGGCGTCGATAATATTGATGAAATTCTTGAAGTGGCAGACGGATTGATGGTGGCTCGCGGCGATTTAGGAGTTGAGATTCCGGCAGAAGAGGTTCCGCTTGTACAAAAAGAGCTAATCAAGAAATGTAACGCTCTTGGCAAACCAGTCATTACTGCGACACAAATGTTGGACTCCATGCAGCGCAATCCGCGGCCAACGCGAGCGGAAGCAAGCGATGTCGCGAATGCCATTTTAGACGGAACAGACGCGATTATGCTGTCAGGAGAAACAGCGGCAGGGCATTATCCGGTCGAAGCTGTAAAAACGATGCATCGCATTGCCTTGCGCACAGAGCAAGCGTTGCAGTATCGTGATTTGTTAGTACAGCGAACAAAAGAGAGCGGTACGACGATTACGGATGCGATCGGCCAATCGGTTGCTCATACGGCGCTAAATCTGGATGTGGCAGCTATTGTCACGCCGACTGTTAGCGGGCAAACCGCACGGATGATTTCGAAGTATCGACCAAAAGCGCCGATTATGGCTGTTACATCAAGCGAAGCTGTGTCAAGAAAACTTGCGCTTGCTTGGGGAGTATATACACAAGTAGCACCGCACGTTAATTCGACCGATGAAATGCTTGATATTGCTGTGGAAGCTGCCGTAAAATCCGGCATCGCTAAACACGGTGATCTAGTGGTGATTACTGCGGGCGTGCCGATTGGAGAAACGGGTTCAACCAACTTAATGAAAGTGCATGTCATTGGTGACATCATTGCGAAAGGACAAGGCATCGGCCGCAAATCAGCTTTTGGAAAAGCGGTAATTGCTAAAACGGCAGAGGAAGCAAAGGAGAAAATGGTCGAGGGCGGCATCCTAGTCACATATAACACGGATGCTGATATGATTGAAGAGCTTGGAAAAGCGGCCGCCATTATTACTGAAGAAGGCGGTTTAACAAGCCATGCTGCTGTTGTTGGACTAAGTCTTGGCATTCCGGTCATTGTTGGAGTAGCAAATGCTACATCTATCTTAAAAGATGGTCAAGAAATCACAGTGGATCCGGGTTTCGGCGCCATCTATCAAGGACATGCAAGCGTGTTATAAGCTATAATAAAACAGAGAAGTCCAAATCTTCTCTGTTTTTATTTTTTCCAAGGAAGGATGGAGCCAAATGAAAATCTTGGTGGTGCTGTTTATTCTTATTCCAGCTCTTGAGATCTCTTTATTTGTCCTGTTCAGTCACCTAGTTGGAGTCTGGCTGACGATTGCTTGTATCGCGATGACCGGCATCGGTGGAGTGTGGTTAGCGAAGCGTCAAGGGTTGACTTTGCTTCAGGAAGCAAGATGGGAACTAATGCATGGGCGTCTTCCAAACGGGGCATTGTTGGATGGAATATGCGTATTAGCAGGCGGCTTTTTATTATTAGTACCAGGCTTTCTGACTGATGTCATTGGCTCCCTTCTGCTTTTTCCAGCTACAAGAAGGATGGCCAAACCCATCATCGCTCGCTGGCTAAAAACGTTGATTGAAACCAAAACATTTTTTTATGTAAGAAGATAAGAGAGCCCTTCTATGTACGAAAAGAAGGGCTCTTCAAACTGTTGATAAGCGCTTCTAATTGAGAGGAACGGATGCTTAAAATAGAGATAGACAAAGTCAACAAGGACTTTGTCTACCAATGATCTTATGTGCTAGGTTTTCCTTTAATAAACTGCCAAATGTCACGGAATACATTGGCACTATGCAAAGCACGAATAATGACAAGGAGCACCGGGCCCGCAATAAGGCCCAGAAACCCGAGCAATTTAAAGCCAACAAATAAAGCAATTAATGTGGCAAGCGGATCAAGACCAATCGAGGATGATAAAACTTTAGGTTCCATAATTTGCCGTTGAACAAGCACAACGATATACAAAACGCCCAACCCGATGGCGAAGGGAACGTCTCCGCTGACAGCGGAGTATATAATCCATGGAACAAAGACAATTCCTGTTCCTAGATAAGGCAAAATATCAACGATACCGATAATAAGCGAAATGGTAATCGCGTAATCGACCCGTAAAATCAGGAGGCCAATTAGAACAATGACGGTTGTAATCGAAATGAGCGTCGCTTGTGCTTTAATAAAACCAAACAGCGCCTTTTTTAAATTCATAAATACGGTACGTCCGCTCGTTTGCGCTTTAGCCGGCAATAAACGCTGAGCAGCGCCGCTCCAACGATACCAATCTTTACTAATAAAAAATGTAGCGAGCAATGAAAAGATAATGACAGTTGCTGCATTTGGCAGCCAGCCGATCAGCTGTGGAATGTTTTGCAGCACATTTTGCACAAATGCGCCGACGGTTGTTGCCACTTTTGTGCCTACCGCTTGAATGTTGTTCATAATGGTATCTTGCTGGCTTGCATCTAGGCTTTTGAATAAAGTGGCCCAATCTTTATATATTGGGATAATTTGGCTAGCAAAAAAGTCCTCAATATAGAAAACTAACGTTTGGAAATGGGTCGGCACTACCGCTGCTAAATATTGAGTGCCCGATACAATCTCGGCGATCAGCAACGTAACCAATCCTGCCAAGACGGCAAACAATAAAACTAATATGAGAATAACCGCTAAAGATCTCGGCATTTTTGCTTTTTTTTCTAAGTAGTTGACTAATGGGTTAATCATAAATGCAATAAAAAAAGCAATAATAAAGGGATATGTAACGGTTGCCGCATAATAAATAGCAGTGATACCCAGTACAGCAGCCGCAACGACAAAAAGAAAGCGAAGAATGCTATATAAGTGGTTATGGGACAAAATTCCACCTCCGAAATTCTCCTATAAATATTATATAGATATCACTTCATATTCGTATGGACATGAAGCTCATGTTGTTTTTACACAGTCGAGTCACTGAACATCAAACCGCTTCACAGGCTCGTAGATGGAGCTGATAGCGGCGTTGCGTTGTTGCCATTCGTTCGCGTGGTGTAAAGGTAAGTTATGAGACTCTTCTGTATAGTATTATATTACATTTTATATACGCTAATGAAAAGCGAGAGGTTTCAATTTATTCATAGAAAGGAAGAGGATCTTGTTGAATCAATCTGTATTATTTTTACTCATTTTATTATTTATTGGCATGATAGCCAAAAATCATTCACTCATTATTGCGGTCGGTGTGCTGCTTGGGATTAAGCTGATCGGATTGGAAGGAAAGTGGCTGCCAGTTATTCAGGCAAAAGGAATTAATTGGGGAGTGACAGTGATTACAATTGCCGTGCTTGCGCCAATTGCGACAGGGGAAATTGGATTTAAGCAGCTTGGTGCTTCGCTTCAGTCGCTATCTGCTTGGATCGCGCTTTTGTCTGGCGTATTTGTTGCTTTAATAGCTAAAGGAGGAGTGACGCTGTTGTCCACGGATCCGCATATGACCGCCGCTCTTGTGCTTGGCACGATTATTGCCGTCTCTCTTTTCCACGGCGTAGCTGTTGGTCCGCTGATTGGTGCAGGCATTGCGTATATGGTTATGAAGGTGATAGAATATTTATGAAAATCATTTTTTTATGATAATATTATAGAGAATAAGTCGTTTTGATTCACAAAAGTCAGATAATTGTTTATAATATAGACAACAGCCCTTTTCTTTTATATTTATTTTCATCATTTATACATGTTTGTAGATATTCGTGCTGTCATGTAGCAGCTGAATAAGGGCAGTATGAATACAATATAAAATGTAAGCATTTTCTTTATGGACTTTTATTCAATGATTTTGAGCAAGCGCTCGCTCTCGGATGATGTACTGCAATGGGAGAAGGGGAATTTTTAGAGAAAAGGAGAGATGTATATGACAGTAACACGAGGTCTAGAAGGGGTTGTCGCAACGACGTCCAGCATCAGCTCAATTATTGATGACACATTAACATATGTGGGCTACGATATTGACGATTTGGCTGAAAATGCGACGTTTGAGGAGGTTGTTTATCTGCTTTGGCATCGTGAGCTTCCGACAAGGCAGCAACTAGAAGAGTTACGGAAGCAACTGGCAGAAAACGCAACCATTCCATCTGAAATTATTGAGCATTTCAAATTGTATCCAATTGAGAAAGTACATCCAATGGCAGCGCTGCGTACAGCCATTTCTTTGTTAGGTTTATATGATGAAGAAGCTGACATCATGGATCCGGAAGCAAATTATCGCAAAGCGATTCGTTTGCAAGCGAAAATTCCGACAATTGTGACAGCTTTTTCTCGCATTCGTAAAGGGTTAGATCCTGTGGCCCCACGCCCTGATTTAGGCTTTGCTGCGAACTTTTTGTATATGTTGACAGGCAGCGAACCAAATGAAACCGCTGTCGAAGCATTTGATAAAGCGCTTGTATTGCATGCGGATCATGAATTAAATGCATCGACATTTACAGCGCGAGTCTGTGTAGCGACGCTGTCTGACATCTATTCTGGAATTACAGCTGCGATCGGCGCGTTAAAAGGGCCGCTTCATGGCGGTGCAAATGAAGCCGTTATGAAAATGCTTACAGAAATCGGCACCGTTGAGAATGTGGAACCATATGTTCAGAAAAAATTAGCAAACAAAGAAAAAATCATGGGCTTTGGCCATCGCGTTTACCGCAAAGGTGATCCGCGGGCTAAACATCTGAAGAAAATGTCAGAGAAGCTTACAAAGCTTGTTGGACAGCCGCATTGGTATGAAATGTCGGTAAAAATTGAGGAAATCATGAATTCAACAAAACCGTTGCCGCCGAACGTTGACTTTTATTCTGCATCGGTTTACCATTGTTTAGGAATTGATCATGATTTATTCACGCCGATTTTTGCTGTCAGCCGGATGTCAGGTTGGCTCGCACATATTTTAGAACAGTATGAGAACAACCGTCTCATTCGTCCGCGTGCTGAGTATACTGGACCGGCGAAACAAGTTTATGTTCCGATTGAACAAAGAGGCTAACTTTAGGGAAACAGGGCGTGAAGATGGCTATACATGTTCTCGCCCTTCACATTAATACATTGGAGGTTGTTACAAGTGGTTCAAGGTGAAAAAATTACAGTCACAAACGGTGTGTTAAACGTACCAAACAATCCGATTATCCCTTTCATTGAAGGTGATGGGACAGGCCCTGATATTTGGGCGGCAGCCTCCCGCGTGCTAGAAGCTGCGGTTGAAAAAGCCTATAAAGGAGAAAAGAAAATTGCTTGGAAAGAAGTTCTTGCTGGCGAAAAAGCATATAAGCTAACGGGAGAATGGCTGCCTCAAGAAACGTTGGATGTGATTCGCGAATACATAATTGCCATTAAAGGCCCATTAACGACCCCTGTCGGCGGAGGGATTCGTTCATTGAATGTCGCGCTTCGTCAAGAGCTTGATTTGTTTGTTTGCTTGCGCCCAGTCCGTTACTTCAATGGCGTGCCTTCTCCAGTGAAACGTCCTGAAGATACGGATATGGTTATTTTCCGTGAAAATACAGAAGATATTTATGCCGGAATTGAGTATGCCAAAGGCACTGAAGAAGTGAAAAAAGTGATTCACTTTTTGCAAAATGAAATGGGCGTTCGTAAAATTCGCTTCCCGGAAACATCTGGTATCGGTATTAAGCCGATTTCCGAGGAGGGAACTAAACGTCTCGTTCGAGCAGCCATCAACTATGCTATCGAGCACGGCCGCAAGTCTGTTACGCTCGTACATAAAGGAAACATTATGAAATTTACGGAAGGCGCATTTAAAAACTGGGGCTATGAGCTTGCAGAGCAAGAATTTGGAGATAAAGTCTTTACATGGGCGGAATATGATCGCATCGTTGAAGCGGAAGGAAAAGAGGCTGCAAATAAAGCTCAGGCTGAAGCGGAAGCAGCAGGAAAAATTATCGTTAAAGATGCGATTGCTGATATTTTCTTGCAACAAATTTTAACGCGTCCACGTGAGTTTGATGTTGTCGCGACTATGAATTTGAACGGTGACTATATTTCAGATGCCTTGGCAGCTCAAGTAGGAGGTATTGGCATTGCTCCAGGTGCAAATATTAACTATGAAACAGGGCATGCCATCTTTGAAGCGACTCATGGCACGGCTCCAAAATATGCAGGATTAGACAAAGTAAATCCATCCTCTGTTATTTTGTCAGGCGTCATGATGTTTGAGCACCTTGGCTGGAATGAAGCGGCTAAGCTGATTATTGAATCCATGGAGAAAACAATTGCTTCGAAAGTCGTCACCTACGATTTCGCCCGTCTGATGGAAGGAGCAACAGAAGTGAAGTGCTCTGAGTTTGCTGATGCATTGATCCGTAATATGGGAGAATAATAGAGGGGAGACGGTAACAAATGGCGGTTAAACGTAAAAAAATATCTGTGATTGGTGCAGGGTTTACGGGGGCGACAACGGCATTTATTTTAGCGCAAAAAGAACTTGGGGATGTTGTCCTTGTGGATATTCCACAATTGGAAAATCCGACTAAAGGAAAAGCGCTTGATATGCTTGAATCCAGCCCTGTACTAGGCTTTGACGCCAACATTATCGGTACATCTGATTACGCCGATACAGCGGATTCCGATATCGTGGTCATCACAGCAGGTATTGCCCGTAAACCGGGAATGAGCCGGGACGATCTTGTTACAACCAATCAAAAAATCATGAAGGCTGTAACCCAGGAAATCGTTAAATATTCTCCGAATTGTTATATTATTGTGCTGACAAATCCTGTTGATGCGATGACATATACCGTGTACAAAGAGTCTGGCTTTCCGAAAAATCGTGTGATTGGCCAATCAGGTGTGCTTGATACAGCACGTTTCCGCACATTTGTTGCACAGGAATTAAACCTTTCTGTGAAAGATATTACTGGTTTTGTGTTAGGCGGCCATGGGGATGATATGGTTCCGCTTGTGCGTTATTCGTATGCTGGCGGTATTCCGCTTGAAACGCTCATTCCGAAAGAACGGTTAGATGCGATTGTGGAGCGCACGCGCAAAGGCGGCGGTGAAATCGTCAATCTGCTCGGAAACGGCAGTGCGTATTACGCTCCCGCTGCTTCTCTCGCTGAAATGGTTGAAGCGATTCTCAAAGACCAACGCCGTGTGCTTCCGGCTATTGCTTATCTTGAAGGAGAATACGGCTATGCAGGCATTTATTTGGGAGTACCAACTATTTTAGGCGGAAATGGAATCGAGAAAGTGATTGAGTTAGAGCTGACGGATGAAGAGAAACAGGCTCTTGCCAAGTCGGTTGAATCTGTAAAAAATGTGATGAAGGTATTGGAATAATGAAGCGTGCAAGCATTCGGGATTTTTTCTCGAATGTTTGCTTCTACGACAACTTGGAAGCGCTTTCTGAACAAAGGGGTGTAAATCATGCTTAAAAAACGAAAACTAGGGAGAAATATATCAGAAATCACGGTCGGAGAAAAGTTAGTGATTAATTCAAAAATCGAGGATAAAGATTTGTTGCTTTATCTTGGATTAACAGACGATTCGAATCCTTTATATATTCAGCATGACTATGCTTCACAAACACCGCTCAAGAAACCGATTGTCCCAACGGTTATGCTGACGGGAATGATCACATCTGCTATCTCCAAATATTTGCCTGGTCCTGGAAGTCATATCAAGAAGCATTATCTTGATTTTTTGAAACCTGTTTATCATTACGAGAATTTACAATTTTTATTTGAAGTGCAAGATGTCAATGCAGAAGATCATTCGATTATCATTGCTGTTGAGGCGCTTCGCGATGAAACAGAAAAGGTGTTGGAGGGCACGGTGACGGTTTGTCCTCCGTATGCGATCTCCATGTTAGACAGCCGTTTCTTGGAAAACTTTTGATTCCTTTCTGTTTTAGAAAAGAAGCGGTTTTTTGAAAAGAGAATGATATGCTTGTCGTTTGAGCGATTCGTTTCTTGAAATAGAGGAGCGAATCTTTTTTTGTGGTGAAAGGGTGCTTTAGCTTTTATAAAACTGGATTCATAAAAGGCGGTGTCGATAAATTCAATAGGCGTTATAAGCAGGATGGCTCATAAAAAGGATTTATAGTATGGTATAATAATGAAGAGATCTTTTTTATGGAGGAAAATATGGGCAAAAAAGTGTTGGTTGTTGATGATGAGCCATCCATTGTAACGCTTTTGCAGTATAATTTAGAACAAGCAGGATTTGAAGTGATTACTGCAAATGATGGAGAAGAAGGAATGAAAAAAGCAGTTCGCGAGCAACCCGATTTAATGATTCTTGATTTAATGCTTCCGAAAATGGATGGAATCGAGGTTTGCAAGCAGCTGCGCCAACAAAAAATCATGCTTCCCATTTTAATGCTGACGGCAAAGGACGATGAATTCGATAAAGTGTTAGGCTTGGAGCTTGGAGCCGATGATTACATGACAAAGCCTTTTAGTCCGCGCGAGGTATTGGCGCGCATCAAGGCGATTTTACGACGAATTCCATCGCAGCAAGGGCATGAAGAAGCGGAAGATCCTCATAAAATTCGTATTGCTGATTTAGAAATTCTTCCTGAACATTATGAAGCCTATTTTCAAGGGGAGCGTCTTGAGTTAACACCGAAAGAGTTTGAATTACTCGTTTATTTGGCCAAGCATAAAGGGAGGGTACTGACGCGCGATCAGCTGCTTAGCGCTGTATGGAACTATGATTTTGCTGGCGATACCCGCATCGTTGATGTACACATCAGCCATTTGCGTGAAAAAATTGAGCAAAATACAAAAAAACCGGTATATATTAAAACCATTCGCGGTTTAGGATATAAACTTGAGGAGCCGAAAATGGATGTCTAGTCCTCGTTCACGGCTTTTATTTGCTCTTGTTTCTTTGATTGTAACCGTTCTGATTTGTCTTGGTCTTTTGCTTGGTCAACTATTTAAAGATTTTTATTTAGAGACCATGAACAAGCGAATTGAAAAAGAAGCAGAAATGATCGCTCTTTTGCTTGAACGGCAAAATATCGATGTGGTTCGATCGCAAATGGCAGATATGAGCGAAACGTTAGCCTCTCGTATTACCGTGCTTGATAACCAAGAGCGGACGCTGCTAGATACGGGGCGCCTTGCTAATATTAGCGATCGCGCTCATGAACAAATTGTGCGCGATATTTTGCACAGCAAGAAAAGAAATCATCCTTCTATTATTGAAGAAAAACAAGATGTTTACTATTACATCGTGCCGTTTTCAAAAAACGGAAAAAATGGTGGCTATGTTATTTTAAGCTCTCCTGTCAACTCTCTAAAAAAAATTAACCAACAAATTTGGGGAGTATTAATTAGCAGTTTAGGAACTGCGTTAATTGTGATTATTTTTCTAGGTCTTAAAATCGCTGATCATTATATGAAGCCGATTGAGGCAGCGACAACGGTGGCGTTTGAGTTGGCGCGCGGCAACTATAAGGCAAGAGTTTATGAAACGCGTAGTGATGAAACGGGGATGCTCAGCCAGTCCATTAATATTTTGGCGCGCAATTTGCAAGAAATGAACAAAATTCAAGAAATGCAAACGGACCGTTTGCATACGTTGATTGAAAATGTCGGCAGCGGTCTGATTCTGATTGACAGCCGCGGCTACATTAATCTTGTCAATCGATCCTATAAAGAAATTTTCCACATTCGTCCTGTTGATTATTTACATCGTCTGTATACGGAAGCTTTCTCTCATCAAGAAATCATTGAACTCGTCAACGAAATTTTTATGAAGGAAACCAAAGTGCGCAAACAGCTTGTTTTGACAATCGATATTGAGCGAAAGCATTTTGAGGTATACGGGGCGCCCATTATTGGAACAAATGATGAATGGAAAGGAATTGTCCTTGTTTTTCATGATATTACCGAGCTCAAAAAGCTGGAGCAAATGAGAAAAGATTTTGTCGCCAATGTGTCGCATGAGCTGAAAACGCCTATTACATCCATTAAAGGATTTGCGGAAACCCTGTTGGATGGGGCGATGAAAGATGAACGGGCGTTGGAGCATTTTTTATCCATCATTCTGAATGAAAGTGAACGGCTACAAAGCCTTGTTCAGGAATTGTTGGATTTATCCAAAATTGAACAACAAGGATTTCAGCTTCAGCTCGAGAAGGTGAATATGACACAACTTTTGGAAGAGTTAATGGTCATGTTTCGCGGCAAGGCACAGGAGAAGGAAATTGATTTGCGCTTACATGCTGCTAAACAAATTTATTTGACTGGCGACGGCGATCGTCTGAAGCAAATCTTTATTAATTTGATTACAAATGCTCTTACTTACACGCAAAAGTCTGGACGAGTAGAAGCGAGCATTGAGGAACAGAATGATGAAGTGCTTGTCCATATTTCAGATACAGGCATTGGGATTGAAGAGCAGGAAATTCCCCGCATTTTTGAGCGATTTTATCGTGTCGATAAAGCAAGAAGCCGCAACTCAGGAGGAACGGGGTTAGGATTGGCGATCGTTAAGCATTTAGTGGAAGCGCATCACGGATATATGACAGTAAAAAGTAAAGTCGGCCATGGTACAACATTCACAGTGCATTTTCCAAAGAACCATATAGGTTGAATGCGGATTTGACCAGGAAATAAGACAGTATGTCGCCTATACAATCTGGACCGAAGAGGATCAGTCGAACGATATAAAATTTATACCAGCCTTTTGGTCAGGCTAGGCAAGTCAGCGGCTTGCTTCCGATCGTCAGAAAAATGGAAATGCTGCTTTTGAATGGACGGACTATATGTTCAATGTTCAAGTGATATTCTATATGGGAGAACGGACAGGCGCATGGTTGTTTGGGAATGATGCATGCAATTTTACAAAAAGTTAATCGCTTCTTTACTGTGTGTTCATAAATATTTGCTACACTCATACTGAAAACCCCTTCATCCAAGGAGCCAACCCTTGAGAGGCGAGAACGAAAAAATGTTCTCGTCTTTTTTTCATTCTGCCGTTAATCATGATAAAATAAAAAAGAAGGAATGAATCAAACGCTCGTCTTTTTTAGGAGATTTAGCAGGAATTGGCTATATAGATGTAACAAAACAGATGAATATGGACATCGTGTTGTTTTTTGGCGGTCGAACACGCCGCTTCGCAGACTTATAAGCGGATCTGAAAGCCATGGGCTCACAAATGTGTGAAGAGAGCAAGCGGCAGGATTTTTCCGAGCGTCGTTGTGCTAGCGAACAAACTGTTTAATCTGGACGATCGTGGTGAGGAGGGACTCATTTTGCGAAAAAAACTTGTACTCATTGACGGCAATAGCATCGCGTATCGTGCGTTTTTCGCATTGCCGCTTTTACATAATGAAAAAGGCATCCATACGAATGCTGTCTATGGATTTACGATGATGCTGATGAAAATTTTGGAGGAAGAAAAGCCGACACACATGCTTGTCGCTTTTGATGCTGGAAAAACCACTTTTCGCCATGAAACTTTTCAAGATTATAAAGGTGGAAGGCAAAAAACTCCACCGGAGCTATCCGAGCAATTCCCGCTTTTGCGTGAGTTGCTAGATGCCTATCAAATTCGCTCGTACGAGCTTGATAACTACGAGGCAGACGACATTATCGGCACGCTTTGCACAAAAGCAGAGCAAGAAGGATTTGAAATTAAGGTGATTTCAGGCGACCGCGATTTAACACAACTTGCTTCTGAGCATGTAACCGTTGCGATTACTCGCAAAGGAATTACGGATGTGGAACCGTATACGCCGGAAACGATTCAAGAGAAATATGGGCTTACTCCACCGCAAATTGTTGATTTAAAAGGTCTTATGGGAGATGCATCGGACAATATTCCAGGAGTGCCGGGTGTTGGTGAAAAAACAGCGTTAAAATTGCTGAAGGAATTTGGCACTGTTGAGCGGCTTTTAGAATCCATTGAACAGGTCAGCGGGAACAAGCTGAAAGAAAATCTCAAAGAAAATCGCGAACTGGCGCTTCTTAGCAAGCAGTTAGCCGCCATCTTGCGCGATGCTCCGCTTGAAATCACATTAGAAGATACGAAATATACAGGCTACAATCTTGATAAGGTGATCGCTTTATTTAAAGAGCTTGGATTTAATTCCTTGCTAGGGAAGCTGGAACAGAATGAAGACCCGGATGTTCAGACAGAATTAGCAAACATTGATTATGAAACGGTTGAGGAAGTGGACGAGACCATGCTGGCGGACGAAGCGGCACTGATTGTGGAGGTGCTTGAAGCAAACTATCACAAAGCGCCGATTCTTGGTTTTGCATTGGCCAGTGAAAAGAAAACCCTGTTTATTCCGACCGATGTCGCCTTATCATCGCCCATTTTTAAGGCTTGGCTTGAGGATGAGAAAAAGAAGAAAAGCGTATTTGATGCTAAAAGAGCGCTTGTCGCTTTAAAATGGCAAGGCATTGAAATGAGAGGGATCGATTTTGATTTGCTCATTGCTTCGTACCTTTTAAATCCTTCACATTCAACCGACGATGTCGCTTCTGTAGCTAAAACTAAGCAATATACAGAAGTACAGCCGGATGAAGCGGTATATGGAAAAGGTGCGAAACAGGCAATCCCTGATAAAAAAAGCTTAGCTGACCATCTCGTTCGCAAAGCCGTAGCGATTCGAGCCTTAAAACGAGAATTCGTTGCTGATCTCAAAGCAAACGAGCAATATTTGTTATTGACTGAACTCGAATTGCCGTTGACGCTCATTTTAGCAGAAATGGAATTCACCGGGGTCAAAGTGGATGTCCAAAGGCTGCGTAATATGGGAGAAGAGCTTAACGAGCAGTTGAAGATGATCGAGCAAGACATTTACCAATCTGCGGGGCAAGAATTTAATATTAATTCGCCAAAACAACTGGGAGTAGTGTTATTTGAAAAATTGCAGCTGCCGGTTATTAAGAAAACAAAAACAGGCTATTCCACTTCTGCCGATGTATTAGAAAAGCTGGCTCCTTACCATGAAATTGTGGAGAAAATTCTTCATTACCGCCAGCTTGGAAAGCTGTATTCTACTTATGTAGAGGGATTACTAAAAGTAGTGCATCAGGATACAAATAAGGTGCATACCATCTTTAACCAAGCGCTGACCCAAACCGGACGTCTCAGCTCGACAGAACCGAACTTGCAAAATATTCCGATCCGTCTGGAAGAAGGACGAAAAATTCGTCAGGCGTTTATTCCATCAGAACCGGATTGGGTGATTTTTGCGGCTGATTATTCACAAATTGAGCTGCGCGTTCTTGCACATATCGCCAATGATCAAAATTTAATTGAAGCGTTTCGCAATGATCTTGATATTCATACAAAAACAGCCATGGATATTTTTCATGTAAGTGAAGAAAAAGTGACATCACAAATGCGCCGCCAAGCAAAGGCCGTTAATTTTGGCATTGTATACGGTATTAGCGATTACGGTTTATCGCAAAACTTGAATATTTCAAGAAAGGAAGCAGCGCAATTTATTGAACGGTATTTTGCAAGCTTTCCTGGAGTTAAGCAATACATGGAGGATATTGTTCGCTATGCCAAACAAACAGGTTATGTGACTACGCTGTTGCATCGCCGTCGCTATTTGCCGGATATTACGAGCCGGAATTTTAATCTGCGCAGTTTTGCTGAACGAACAGCGATGAATACGCCGATTCAAGGAAGTGCGGCCGATATTATAAAAAAAGCGATGATTGATTTAGCTGAGCGGTTGAAGCAGGAGGAGCTGCAAGCACGAATTTTGCTGCAGGTGCACGATGAGCTAATTTTAGAAGCGCCGAAATCAGAGATTGAGCGGCTGAAGCAGCTTGTTCCGGAAGTGATGGAACAGGCCATTGAACTGCGTGTGCCGCTGAAAGTCGATTACCATTTTGGACCGACTTGGTATGATGCGAAATAGAGAGAGGGATCAGCAATGCCGGAGCTTCCAGAGGTTGAAACAGTCAAGCGGACATTGATTCCATTGACTGTTGGTAAAACGATTCAAGATGTTAAAGTGCTTTGGCCCAATATCATTAAGCGACCTGCCGATATCGGTATGTTTGTCCAAACGTTACAAGGGCAGACGATTCATCAGATTGATCGTCGTGGAAAATTTTTGAAATTTTTATTAGATGAATACGTGCTTGTGTCTCATTTGCGGATGGAGGGCCGCTATTTGTTGCAAACAACAGGTGTGCCGCTTGAGCCGCACACACATGTTGTTTTTGAGTTTACCGATGGAACAGAGCTGAGATATCGCGATATACGAAAGTTTGGGACGATGCATTTGTTCCGAACAGGAGAGGAGGAACGGCATTCTCCGCTGCTCCAATTGGGGCCTGAGCCGTTCTCCCCATCGTTTACACCGGATTTTTTGGCGGGAAAGCTGCAAAAAACAGCTCGAAAGATTAAAAGCGCCCTCTTAGATCAAACCATTGTCGTTGGGCTCGGTAACATTTATGTCGATGAAGTACTGTTTCGCTCTAGCATTCATCCAGAACGAAAGGCTTCTTCATTAACGGACGAAGAGATGAAACGCCTTCATGGAGAGATTGTGGCGACGCTCCGTGAAGCCATTGAAAAAGGGGGAAGCACGGTTCGAACATATGTGAATACACAAGGAGAGAGCGGCACTTTCCAGCTACAGCTGTTTGTTTATGGTCGCAAAGGGGAGCCGTGCAGACGATGCGGCCATGCCATTCAGAAAATGACGATTGGCGGCCGCGGTACCCATTATTGCGAACAATGCCAGCATTGAATGGGGGGAGGAAAGTGGCATTAACAATCGGATTGACAGGAGGAATTGCGAGCGGAAAAAGTACGGTATCGCACATGCTCAAGGAATTTGGCATTCCAGTGGTGGATGCCGATCTTATTGCCAGAGAAGTCGTCCGGGTTGGTGAAGAAGCCTATAAGCAAATTGTCAAGGAATTTGGAAGCGAAATTCTTCAAGAAAATGGAGAAATTAACCGTACGAAACTTGGATCCATCGTATTCCACCATGAGGAAAAAAGAAAACGGTTGAATGCAATTGTTCATCCGGCTGTCAGGAAAAAAATGCTCGAACAAAAAGAAACATTTCTTCGTAACGGTGCTAACGCTGTTGTTTTAGATATTCCGCTCTTAATAGAGAGTCAGCTCTTTCATCTTGTAGATAAAATGATTGTGGTCTATGTAGATGAAGCGATTCAACTGGAGCGGTTAATAAAGAGAAATGGCTTAGCTAAAGAAGACGCCGTAGCGCGCATTCGGGCGCAAATGCCGCTCAGCGACAAAAAAAGCTATGCGGATGCGGTCATTGATAATAATGGAACCATTGAAAGAACACGTGAACAATTGCTTTATATTTTAAAAATGTGGAACGTCCTGTAAAAACAGGACGCCTTTTTTTATTTTTTACATGATTTACTCTATACAAAAAACAAATATATGCTATACTAATTATACGAAAGAAGATAATTAGTATAACATATATTTAAGGGGAGAAAATTCAATGAAAGCAAAAGTAGCGATTAATGGGTTTGGAAGAATCGGAAGAATGGTATTCCGAAACGCTATCGATGCGGAAAACTTTGAAATCGTTGCGATTAATGCGAGCTATCCAGCTGAAACGTTAGCTCATTTAATAAAATATGATTCCAACCATGGAAAGTTTGCGGGAGAAGTAGTGGCGTTAGAAGATGGGCTTCTTGTGAATGGGAAAAAAGTACAATTATTAAATTCCCGTGACCCGAAAGAGCTTCCATGGAAAGAATTAGATATTGATATTGTGATTGAAGCGACCGGAAAGTTCAATTCCAAGGAAAAAGCAAGTCTGCATTTAGAGGCAGGTGCGAAACGTGTCATTTTAACTGCGCCTGGAAAAAATGAGGATATTACGATCGTAATGGGCGTCAATGAAGAGATGCTTGATATTGCCCAGCATTTTATCATTTCCAATGCTTCGTGCACAACAAACTGTTTAGCGCCGGTCGTTAAAGTGCTAGATGAAGCGTTTGGCATTGAAAATGGCTTAATGACAACCGTTCATGCTTATACGAATGACCAAAAAAATATTGACAATCCTCATAAAGATTTACGGCGCGCCCGTTCTTGCGCGCAATCCATTATTCCAACAACAACAGGTGCGGCGAAAGCTCTTGCATTAGTATTGCCTCACTTAAAAGGAAAATTGCACGGAATGGCTCTTCGCGTTCCGACACCAAATGTATCATTAGTCGATCTGGTTGTAGACGTAAAAACAGACGTAACGGTTGAAGCTGTAAATGAAGCATTGATTAACGCAGCTCACGGTCCGCTAAAAGGGATTCTTGATTTTACAACAGAGCCGCTTGTTTCTATTGATTTTAACACCAATCCTCATTCGGCCATTATCGATGGCTTGTCAACGATGGTAATGGAAGGACGCAAGGTAAAAGTATTGGCATGGTATGACAATGAATGGGGCTATTCTTGCCGCGTTGTTGATTTAACGAATTTAGTAGCGAGTAAAATGATGGAAAATTTGCAAGTGAACGCATAAATGTAAAAAGCGCTGACTATCATTCAGCGCTTTTTATTATATCGACGTTTATGCCAAAAAATGTTGACGCCATTGTAAAGTTGAAAATCCTCCTTATTTCAATGAATGGAGAATTTTTAGGACAGATGTCACTTGGACTGCTCAATATTTGCATGGGGTTCAATGATCGGTGAGCCGTCATCCCTTTGGCGTAGCCGAGGAAAGTGACCCAAGCCCTCCTGCTGTGAGTTTTGCCAGATACCGTTCATTCATCATCATGTATAGAGCCCAAGGACAACAAGTGAATCGATTTTATCTGACACGATAAGCATAAAAAATGAAAAAGTGTATTGCAAAAAAAAAATAAACCAAGTATACTATGTTTCGTGAACTTCTTAAACGCACGGTAATGTGACTACTTAAAGGGTTAGGACCTCTTTGGACTAACTTTCCCCCGTGGTAGTTATACATGCCATTTGCAAAAGAATTTCATGCTTATTTTTTTGTAAAATTTGTTAAAGGGGGATGATTTAGATGGACACAATGGGTCGTCACGTTATCTCAGAGTTATGGGGATGCGATTTTGATAAGCTGAATGATATGGAATTTATTGAAAAAACATTTGTTGATGCAGCACTAAAATCAGGTGCGGAAATTCGTGAGGTAGCATTTCACAAATTTGCTCCCCAAGGAGTAAGTGGTGTTGTTATTATTTCTGAATCTCATTTAACGATTCATAGTTTTCCTGAACATGGATATGCAAGCATTGATGTTTATACGTGTGGGCATTTGGACCCAACGATTGCTGCGGATTATATCGCGGAAGCTTTAGGAGCACAAACAAGAGAAACGATTGAGCTTCCTCGTGGAATGGGTCCAATTGAAATAAAAAATGCCAAAGTTCTATAATGAATAAAATGAACGCAAAAGAGGTGTTGCATACACCTCTTTTTTTGTGTTGTACATACATGGGGCACTAATGGTATCATAATGATAAAGAATAAAGCAAGGAGCGGCGATCGATGAGTGTTTGGAGCAAGTTAAAATACGGATTGACCAACCATTGTGAGACAAGAGAAAATCACGAGGATGAGCAATTGCAAAGCCGCTATTACAAAACAACGGCCGCTAGTGCCATCAAAGCCGTTAAAGAATTAATCGCTTCTTCTCATGAGTACGAGCTGCTTTCTATTTCTGAAGAACGAGGAGAGTTTAGCGTAGCGACTCGTCGCGGAAGAAAGGCGTTTATTGTCATTACGGTCATTTCTGTTCGCCCATTTGAAACGGCCATTGATTTTTCTGTTACAACAGACACAAAGCTTTTGCCGTTCGATTTTGGATGGAGCCGCCGCATTGTGATTGATTTATATCAAAAGATCGACCAACGTCTTCCTTATATAGGTTCTGGAATCAATGGGTGAATGAAAAGAAAAGGCTATTAAAATGGAGTGGTTCATATGAAATGTCCATCTTGCCACCATAATGGCACAAGGGTGCTTGATTCGCGACCGGTTGATGAAGGGCGCTCCATTCGGCGCAGAAGGGAATGCGAACAGTGCCATTATCGTTTTACCACATTTGAAAAAGTAGAGGAAATGCCGCTGATTGTCGTCAAAAAGGAAGGAACGCGGGAAGAATTTAGCCGAGAGAAAATATTGCGAGGGCTCATTAAAGCGTGCGAGAAGCGGCCGGTGGCTCTAGAACAGCTGGAGCATATTACCCAAGAGATTGAGAAAGAGCTACGCAATGGCGGAGTGGCTGAAGTGAAAAGTGAAACGATCGGCGAAATGGTGATGGAGCGACTGTCGAGTGTCGATGAAGTAGCGTATGTTCGCTTTGCTTCCGTTTATCGGCAATTTAAAGATTTAAACGTGTTTATTGAAGAACTTAAGGAATTAATTAAAAAAGAACAGCGGTAAAGGGCTTGCTCGATCTACGGAAAAGCCCTTTTTTTAGTCTAATGGGGAAGGGCGATAGCATGGAACATCATTGGAAGGAGCTTATTCCTGTTGATCGTTATATGGTGCGAAGCAATGGGATCTTACATGATTTTGATCGAAAAGTGATCACACTGTTATATCAGCCGTTAATCGGTTCACGCGCGTTCAGTCTATATATGACCTTGTGGGGGGAGCTTGAACAGCATCTGTCGGCGGAAGAAACAACCCATCATAGCTTGATGGCGATTATGCAATGCAGTCTAAAAGAAATTTATGACGAACGTCTAAAACTGGAAGGGATTGGATTGTTGAAAACATATGTCAACGACAAACAAGATCCGAAGCTATTTATTTACGAGCTGCAGCCCCCGCTTACGCCAGAGCAGTTTTTCACGGATAGTGTGTTCAATGTGTTTCTTTACAATCGTGTGGGGCGAAAGAAATTTCAGACCTTGAAGCAATTTTTCTCGGTGCCAGCAATTGATGAAAGTCAATTTACCGCCATTACACGATCATTTAATGATATTTTTTACTCCGTGCATCCGGAACAGATGGTTGCTGTCATGAATGAAGAAACAAAAAAAGACTTGCATCTACCTGATGGTTATGAATATATGAGACGGAGTGCAGACACGTATGTATTAGGAGAAGAAGTATTTGACTTTGATTTATTTTTTGCAGGGCTTTCAAGGCAGATTGTGCCCAAAAGAGCCATTACCGCAAAAGTGCGCGAGGCCATTAAAAAGCTGTCCTTTTTATATGGTATTGATCCATTAGAAATGCAAAAAATTGTACTTAGTGTGATTGATCCTGCTGCACATATTGATATTGAAGCATTAAGAAAAGCGGCACGCGATTGGTATCAGTTTGAACGCGGGGAAGAGCTGCCACAGCTAAGCACGCGCGTTCAGCCGCTTACATACCGCACAATGGAGAATACGGAACCAAAAACGAAGGAAGAGCTGCTGATCAAACAGCTCGAAACGATTTCACCGCGTCAGCTGCTGATCGATATTTCAGGGGGAGCAGAGCCTTCGCTAAGCGACTTGCAGCTTATTGAAGAGATTATGTTTCAGCAAAAGCTTCTTCCTGGTGTTGTCAATGTGTTAATTTATTATGTCATGCTTCGGACAGATATGAAGCTATCAAAGGCATATGTAGAGAAAATTGCGAGCCATTGGGCTCGGAAAAAAATTCGCACCGTTAAGGAAGCGATGGAGCTGGCGAAAAAAGAGACGAAAAAATATCAGAGCTGGGCGACCGGGAAAGAGAAAAAAACGGTACAAAAAACGGTTCGCAAGGAAATGTTGCCTGAGTGGCTCAATATGGATTATAGTCAAAAGGAGTCTGGAACAAGCGAAGAAGTCAACCTTGAACAGAAGCGTCGCGAACTGGAAGAACGTCTGAAAAAATACCGGAATCAGTAAATAAAAACAGGAGGTGAGAGTGGTGAAGCCAATGGACGAGCTCCTTCATCGTCTGCTCCACCGGAAAGATTTCCGGCAGCGATATGAGCAGCTAAAACATGAGATTTTGTCTCACCGAGAAGTACAGGCCTTTTTGCGGGAGCACAGGGATCAGGTAACAAACGTTATTTTGGAACGAGGTTTAATGAAATTATATGAGTTTATCCAACAAAGTAAAAATTGTGAGCGCTGTCCAAGCTTAGGCGAGTGCCGCAATCTTCTCAAGGGATACCACCCGCGTCTTGTGCTCCATGGAAATGCTATTGATATTCAATATGACCGTTGTCCAACGAAGATCAAGCATGATGAGCGGAAACGGCAGGAAGCGTTAATTCAAAGCTTATTTGTACCGCGCGAAATTTTACAGGCTTCGTTATCAGATGTCGATCTTGCCGATGACGGACGAATGAAGGCAATTGAGCGAGCGGAGCATTTTGTAGCAAATTATGAACCGGGAAAAAAGATCAAGGGGCTTTATTTATACGGTTCTTTTGGTGTTGGAAAAACTTATATTCTTGGAGCGATTGCCAACGCGCTGGCACAAAAAAAGGTGTCCTCTCTCATCGTCTACGTACCTGAATTTTTTCGTGAACTCAAGGGATCTTGGCAGGATCAAACGATGAACGAAAAATTGGATTATGTCAAAAAAGTTCCCGTCTTAATGCTGGACGATCTTGGGGCCGAATCCATGTCAAGCTGGGTGCGTGATGATTTGCTAGGTCCGATTTTGCAATACCGGATGCTGGAAAATCTTCCGACTTTTTTTACATCGAATTTTGATTTGCAGCAGTTAGCCCACCACTTAACGTATTCCCAAAGAGGCGAGGAAGAACAAATGAAAGCGGCGCGCCTGATGGAACGCATCCGTTATTTAGCAGATCCTGTGGAGATAAAAGGAAGAAATCGCCGTTTAGACTAAGCGAAGTGAACGGATCGCTTGTTTTTCTGATTCTAAATCAACGCGTCCTCCCATATATATAGAACAAGCATTCACTTACAAAGGGGGGACGACATTGATTGAGATTTACTTCGAACAGACAAGCGACGCAGAAAAATTTTTTGATCTTTTGCAAGAAAAAGTGAACGGGACAACCCGTCCCTATTTGCAATTGAAGTACGATGGAAATTCTTTAGTTACGATTGACATAGACCAATGTGTGGATGAAGCTATTTCATCGTGCGTGGCACCTGCGATTACGCAGTTTATTCTTCGTTTTATTGAAGATCGGCTGCTGCTGTCCATTATTTCTGGAACATTTTATTTTAAAAACGAGGAAGAGCAGTATCAAATTTTGCAATTAACTCATTCGTTCCTTGAGGGGGAACGATATGATTATCGAAGCGGGAAAAAAAGCACCATGTCGCGTGATGCGCTCATTATGAATGCACTTTTACCATTTTTAAAAGATAATCTTTCTTTTTCACTCACCTCGTTTGTTACATTCCGGCTGAAACGATATATGGAACGATTGAATCATTATGTCGAACTGGCCATTGATGAATATAAGCTAGAGCAAGAATATCAAAATTTTGTGCAAATACTGCGCGATTACGTGGCAGAACGGGAAGCCAAGTGGCGGATTGTTCATCTTGTTCATCGCTCTTCGGACTTTCTTTTTTTTGATGAACAGTTTCGCCATGTGACAAAAAAGGAGTTAACCCAGCTGATTGACCGCAATTTGCCTGTCAGTCAGCCGATGTATATCGATTCTTCTGTATTAGCGCCGCTTGTTTCGATTGCTCCTGAATTGGTATATGTCTATACTTCATGTGAAGATGACGGAATGATTCAAACGCTACAAAATGTGTTTCAAGAACGGCTTCGCTTTTGTAAACCGACGGATTTTGCCGATGCCCAGACGGCCATGTCGATAAATGATCGATCGACTTGATTTTTCTCATCAGACATTCTATAATAACGTACATAATGAAACATGTGGAAAAGTCATGATGAGGACATGGGTGTATTTTTACGGTTTCCAGAGAGGGAAGGCTTTGGCTGTAACCTTCCTAACACGGAAAATGCACTTACCGCCTCGGAACTTCAGCAGTGAACGATTGTAGGAGTTATTTTTGCTTTTCTGCCGCTTTCCTCGAACAAGGACGCCAACAGGCAAATTCATTTGCAGTTCATTGTTCGAAGGGAGCCGTGCGGTTCGCTCGCCTGGCTGGTCGAGCATGTCGGCCGCGACAGAAAAGCTGTAGGCAGTCCAAACTCGCTGCGATCAAGTAATTGCTGACGGAACGCACCGTTATGCGATTCGAGCCATCGCTACTCACTTGGGCTTTTGTGGCCGATTGGGTGAGAGAGCGGTGGGAAGAAGGGTGGAACCACGAATTCAACTCGTCCCTTATTGGAGGGGCGAGTTTTTTATTTTTATATGAATATTCAAAAAGGAGTGAAAAGCGATGTCAGAGGTTATCCGTATTACATTTCCTGACGGGGCAGTGAAGGAGTTTCCAAAAGGAACGACAACGGAAGAAATTGCTGCTTCCATCAGCCCTGGATTGAAGAAAAAAGCCATTGCTGGAAAATTAAACGATACATTGCTTGATTTACGTACACCGATTCATCAAGATGGAGCGATTGCAATCATCACACAGGACATGCCAGAAGCGCTCGAAATATTACGTCACAGTACAGCCCATTTAATGGCCCAGGCAATCAAGCGCTTGTACAAAAATGTAAAGCTGGGCGTTGGTCCAGTCATTGAGAATGGCTTCTATTACGATATTGATATGGAAGAATCATTGACACCAGAGGATCTTCCAAAAATTGAAAAAGAAATGCAAAAAATCGTGAAAGAAAACTTGGAGATTGTCCGCAAAGAGGTGGATCGCGAGGAAGCGATTCGCCGTTATGAAGAAATTGGTGACAATTTAAAACTTGAGCTCATCAACGACATTCCTGAAGGAGAAGTTGTTTCCATTTATGAACAAGGCGAATTTTTCGATCTTTGTCGCGGCATCCACGTGCCATCGACAGGAAAAATTAAGGAATTTAAGCTCTTAAGCATTGCGGGCGCGTATTGGCGCGGGGACAGCAAAAATAAAATGCTCCAGCGCATTTACGGCACGGCCTTCTTTAAAAAAGAGGATTTGGAAGCACATCTTCGTTTGCTGCAAGAAGCGAAGGAGCGTGATCACCGCAAGCTTGGGAAGGAGCTTGAGCTCTTTACAACGTCGCAAAAAGTGGGACAAGGCCTGCCGCTTTGGCTGCCGAAAGGTGCGACCATCCGCCGCACGATTGAACGATATATTGTGGATAAAGAGATAGAACTTGGCTATCAGCATGTGTATACACCAGTGCTTGGAAGCGTTGAGCTATATAAAACATCTGGACACTGGGATCATTATCAAGATGGCATGTTCCCGCCAATGGAGATGGATAACGAACAGCTCGTTCTTCGTCCGATGAACTGTCCGCATCATATGATGGTATACAAAAACAAAATCCATAGTTATCGCGAGCTGCCGATTCGCATTGCTGAGCTTGGAACGATGCATCGCTACGAAATGTCAGGGGCTTTGACAGGGCTGCAGCGCGTGCGCGGCATGACATTGAACGATGCCCATATTTTTGTTCGTCCAGATCAAATCAAAGACGAATTTAAACGAGTCGTCAACTTAATTCTTGAAGTATATAAAGATTTTGGCTTAAACGAATACTCATTCCGCTTGTCTTACCGCGACCCGCATGATAAAGAAAAATATTACGATGATGATGCGATGTGGGAAAAAGCGCAAAGCATGCTGCGTGAAGCGATGGACGAGCTTGGGCTTGAATATTATGAAGCGGAGGGAGAAGCGGCGTTTTATGGTCCAAAGCTAGATGTGCAAGTGCGCACGGCGCTTGGAAAGGATGAAACGCTGTCGACCGTTCAGCTTGATTTCTTGCTGCCAGAGCGTTTTGATTTAACATATATCGGCGAGGATGGAAAACCGCACCGACCAGTTGTCATCCATCGTGGCGTCGTGTCCACCATGGAACGCTTTGTCGCTTTCTTAATTGAAGAATATAAAGGAGCGTTCCCTGCATGGCTTGCTCCAGTGCAAGTGGAAGTCATTCCAGTATCGCCAGCCGTTCATGCCGACTACGCGCATCAAGTGAGAGAAGCGCTACAATCGCAAGGATTTCGCGTGGAAGTTGACGAACGCGATGAAAAAATTGGCTATAAAATTCGCGAAGCACAAATGCAAAAAATTCCGTACATGCTTGTTGTTGGAGACAACGAGGTAAAAGAGCAGGCTGTCAATGTCCGCAAATATGGCGAACAAAAAAGCGAAACGATGCCTCTTGCCGCTTTTATCGATGCATTCAAGGCAGAAGTGCGCCGTTGAAAAAAAGTGTTGCTAAAATAGAAAGAGTTAGATATAATAGTATGCGTTGTGTTGAAAAATGCTTATATTGACATGCTGCTTCCAATATGGTAATCTATATAAGTCAAATTGAATACTTGTTTGTGACAAAAGCAGAAGCACCCGGCTTCTCACCTGTCTGACGCGGATCGCTGTTAGCGGGTTGTTACGGTTCGTCTATGAAAAGTCCGATCGTAAAAGCATGGGTGTCGTATGCACTCATGCTTTTTTGTATGCAAGGCTGCGAGTCTTCCAAAGCCCCGTATTCTTCATGAGTATATGGTGGAGAGGAAAGACAACGGCCAAGCAAAAATGAAACGCAGAAACGAGTGTTTCGCTTCGGTTTCCTAGCAAAGGGTGCATTATGCAAACAAGTCATTCGTAAAAAACCTTGGAGGTGGCTAGTTATTAGCAAAGATTTTATCGTTAACGAAAGCATTCGTGCGCGCGAAGTTCGTTTAATTGATCCAAACGGAGAGCAATTAGGCATTAAATCAAAACAAGAGGCGTTGGAAATTGCAGCCAGATTGAACCTTGATTTGGTTATGGTCGCGCCAAACGCTAAACCACCGGTATGCCGAATTATGGATTACGGCAAATTCCGTTTTGAGCAACAAAAGAAAGAAAAGGAAGCGCGTAAAAAGCAAAAAGTCATTAATGTGAAAGAGGTTCGTTTGAGCCCGACAATTGAAGAGCATGATTTTAATACGAAGCTTCGCAATGCGCGCAAATTCCTTGAAAAAGGCGATAAAGTAAAGGCAACCATTCGCTTTAAAGGGCGGGCTATTACCCATAAAGAAATTGGCCAGCGCGTGTTGGACCGTTTTTCTGAGGCCTGCGCTGATATTAGCGTTGTTGAATCTGCTCCGAAAATGGACGGACGCAGCATGTTTTTAGTGCTCGCACCGAAAAACGACAAATAACCGAACGAGGAGGATACACCCTATGCCAAAAATGAAAACTCACAGAGGCTCTGCAAAGCGTTTTAAAAAGACGGGTACTGGTAAATTGAAGCGTTCTCATGCGTTTACTAGCCACTTGTTTGCTAATAAAACTCAAAAGCAAAAACGCAAGCTTCGCAAAGGAACGCTTGTATCTTCTGGAGATTTTAAACGTATTCGTCAAATGCTAGACAACTTAAAATAATTTTTGGAATGAAACATAATCGTAGGAGGGAATAACAGATGCCACGTGTTAAAGGCGGAACAGTAACGCGCAGACGTCGCAAAAAAGTTCTTAAACTTGCAAAAGGCTATTTCGGTTCTAAGCATCGTTTATATAAAGTCGCAAACCAACAAGTAATGAAATCATTAATGTATGCATATCGCGACCGTCGTCAACGGAAACGTGATTTCCGCAAGCTTTGGATTACGCGTATCAACGCGGCAGCTCGCATGAACGGACTTTCTTACAGCCGTTTAATGCATGGCTTAAAGCTTGCTGGTGTAGAAGTAAACCGCAAAATGCTTGCTGAGTTGGCTGTAAACGATGCAGCAGCATTCGCGCAACTGGCTGATATTGCAAAAGCTAACTTAAATAAATAAAGAGACAGATGGAAGTTGTAGACAAAGTCGGTGTTGACTTTGTCTACAACCATTTTAAGCATCATGTATTTCCACATCAGGCCGGATGTAAAACGCTTAACCAAACATGGAACGAAGCCGGATGAAGACGCGAAGCGAACAAAAGAAGCTCATGAGCGGGCGAACGCGGTCATTGGCCCAAGATGCAAGCGTTGAACAACAGTCTGTGATGACCATTCTCCAAACGAGAATGGTCATTTTTTCATCAGCATGGTCATCCGGTCATGACTCAAGAGAGGTGGAGAGGAGCATGGAATGGTATATGGCGATTGTGAATGCCGTTAGCTTTTTAATAATGGGGCTTGATAAACAGAAGGCAAGAAAAGGGAAATGGCGGATTGCTGAGCGGACGATCTGGTTGTTTGCTTTTGCCGGAGGCGCAATCGGAGCAGCCATTGGCATGTATGGCTTTCACCATAAAACGCGACACCGCCTCTTTCGTTATGGATTGCCGCTTTTGGCTATTTTCGATATGCTTATTTATGTTATTCTTTATCAATAGCGGGGGAGAAGAAAATGAACGTACAAATGCTTTATTCATTGCAGCGCCAGCTTGATGAACGAATTGAGACACAGCATGGGCTGCAACATGAAAATCTTGTCGACCGGAAAGTGCTAGCTTTGCTTGTTGAGCTTGGAGAGCTCGCCAATGAAACACGCTGTTTTAAGTTTTGGAGTGTGAAGCCGCCAGCGCCGCAAGACAAGATATTAGAAGAATATGTGGATGGCTTGCACTTTATTCTATCGCTTGGTTTGGAATGCGGATTTGATTTTACAGCTGATGATCGAGTATCAGAGACTCGTTCGTTAGTTGAACAGTTTTTATTCGTTTTTCAAGCTGCCCACCAGTTTTATGAAGCCAAATCTTTGGCAAGCTACCAGCATTTATTTGCTGAATATTTGCGTTTAGGCAACCAACTAGGTTTTTCCCTTGAGCAAATGGAACAAGCCTATAGGAAAAAAAATGAAATTAATCACGAACGGCAAAATCAGAATTATTAACAAATTTTGTACATTGGTACTTCTTTTCGCTATAATGGGGATGAAGTACATATGAAAGGAGTTTGAATATGGCAAAGCTAGATCCGACGTTAACCATGCTAAAGGAATTAACCGATGCCAAAGGTGTGCCCGGCAATGAACGAGAAGTGCGGGAAGTCATGAAAAAATACATAGCTCCTTATGCCGATGAGGTCACAACAGACGGGCTCGGCAGTCTTGTCGCGAAAAAAGCAGGAAAAGAAAACGGTCCGAAAATTATGGTGGCTGGCCACCTTGATGAAGTCGGTTTTATGGTGACGCAAATTGATGAAAAAGGATTTATCCGCTTTCAGACGCTTGGAGGCTGGTGGGGACAAGTGATGCTCGCCCAGCGTGTCACCATCATCACGAAAAAAGGAGAAATCACCGGTGTGATCGGTTCAAAGCCACCGCATATTTTACCGCCGGAGGCGCGCAAAAAACCGGTCGAAATCAAAGATATGTTTATCGATATCGGCGCATCTAGCCGCGATGAAGCGATGGAATGGGGGGTGCGCCCGGGTGATTCGATCGTTCCGTATTTTGAATTTACGGTCATGAATAATGAAAAAATGTTGCTTGCGAAAGCGTGGGACAACCGTATTGGCTGTGCCATTGCCATTGATGTATTAAAGCAGCTGAAAGATGTCGAGCATCCGAACGTCGTTTATGGTGTTGGTACTGTTCAAGAAGAAGTCGGATTGCGCGGCGCGAAAACGTCGGCAAATTTCATTCAACCGGATATTGCGTTTGCTGTCGATGTCGGCATTGCTGGAGATACACCAGGTGTTTCGGAGAAAGAAGCGATGGGCAAACTCGGTGCTGGCCCGCATATCGTGCTATATGATGCGACGCTCGTGTCGCATAGAGGGTTGCGCGAGTTTGTCATTGATGTAGCAGAAGAATTAAATATCCCATACCATTTTGACGCGATGCCGGGCGGAGGAACGGATGCGGGCGCTATCCACCTGACGGCAAGCGGTGTTCCGGCGCTGACGATTGCCATCCCGACACGTTACATCCACTCGCATGCTGCGATGCTTCACCGCGACGATTATGAAAACACGGTGAAACTACTTGTCGAAGTGATTAAGCGCCTTGATGAAGCAAAAGTGAAAGAGATTACGTTTGATTGAGGAATAAACGGACTGTCATACGATGTAAGAAGAATGCTCCATTTCATACGATGGAGCATTTTTTGTTAAAAATGCTTGGAAATAATGGAAAGACGAACTCAATCCAATATGGGCTGTGAGGGGGAAAGTCAATGGCGTCTTTGAATGCATGGGATCCAAGTTTATATGATAAAAAGTTTCGTTTTGTTTCTGATCTCGGAAAAGGAGTCATTGAATGGCTGAATCCACAAGCAGGGGAGAGAATCCTTGATTTAGGTTGTGGCACGGGCGATTTGAGCTATGAAATTTCTAAATCAGGAGCCATTGTTGTCGGAATGGACGCATCTTCTGAAATGATTGCGAAAGCTCGTGAAAAGTATGAAGATATTTGCTTCATTGTAGACAACGGGGAGTCATTTCGAACAAGTGAGCTGTATGATGCAGTGTTTTCCAATGCAGCATTACATTGGATGAAAAATGTGGAGAAGGTGGTTGAATCCATTTTCCTGTCATTAAAGCCCAACGGAAAGTTTGTGGCTGAATTTGGTGGAAAAGGAAATATATCAGCGATTGTTCAAGCGATTCAAATGGTGCTAGCGCAGTACGCCGGAATTTATGAGAAGAGGAACCCGTGGTATTTTCCGAGCATTGGAGAGTATAGTGCGTTGCTTGAAAGGTATGGATTTCGCGTGTTGCACGCAATCCATTTTGACCGTCCAACTCCACTGGCTGATGGCGAACAAGGCCTTATCCACTGGCTTGATAGTTTTGCCGGCGATTTTTTTCTAGGAATCGATGTAGAAGAAAAGCTATTTCTCTATGAAAAAATAAAAGAATCACTAAAGCCTTATCTATGGAAGAGAGGAGAATGGGTGGCGGATTACAAGCGCATACGCATTGTCGCGGTGAAAGAACAGAAAGCCTTATGACCTTTTTAATTTTAAGGGAGGTGCCGATGATAAAAAAAGCGTGGCTATTCATCATGGCCTTTGTTATATTCATTGTTGCTTGTTCTCATCCAAAAGATGCGGAGAATCAACTTTCTGATAAAATACCTGTCACTATCAAAATCGTAGATCAAGACGGCCAATATTCTAAATTCTTGGTCCATGTCGTTTCAGAAGGATATCAAAACAAAAACATTGCTCATATTCCTCAAGTTCAATTGATGATTGTAAATAGTAAATCCCTTAAGTTGCATTTATATTCCGGCGTTACTTATACGTTTGAGGTTTCTCCTACTCACTACCGCACGATTGACGAGTATGTGAACTACTCACCACTTAGCTAAAGCTTGAAGTGGGAGCTTCTCAGTTCCACGACGAAAGCCGCCTTTCGTCTCCCTGAGCGTGACTTCGGGTCGTTCCAACCCTAGATGTCCGACAATTCGGAGTTCTTTTGTACCTTGGATATTTTACGCATGGAAGGATCAGCTTGGTTTTCGCATTTTATTTTCTCCATGCAACCTCCTATATCCAGTTATGAAAGAACGACATAGGTTTATTTTACCACAGGGTCAGACAATTGAACAGGCAAAAGCCTGTCCTTGTCCGAAGTCGATTCATCTCCCACTTTCATCAAGCTTCGCAAGATTTAGAAGTGGGAGACTTCTCGACTGAAGAATGTTAAAAAATAAAAAAGAGGGCGTAAAGGATAGCGAGAAAGAACGGTTACCAACGGGGAAAGCAACATTTACGCCTCATGCAAAAAATGTGTCATTAACCATTGATCTGAAATAGATAAACTGGATTATCAGCATTTGTCCCAAAATAGGCAGAGGATGAACCCGCTCGTCTTTGACTATTACAAAAATGGGAATGTTGTTTTGGAATCGTTCATGCGTTCCCATCTTTTCGTTCACAGATGCAACAACCGACATAAACAAAGACATCGACTTAAAAATCAGTCATAAAGAAAACGCCGTCCCGCTGCATCATTTGATGGAAAGCAGCGGGACGGACATTTTCGAGAGTCTGTTTTATTGTTTTACTGCCTGCTCAAGCGTCACTAGCATATCATTTTTTTGTTCCGGGGATGAGTGATTCCAAATCGCTTCAAACAAAACGCCAAGACCTGGCAAATATTTTTCCTCGCCGCGTTGGATCGCATCCATAATCGTATCTTCAAGCTGTTCTTTTGTATTGTTGGCTACATTGTGCATGACTGCATGCCGTAAATTTAGATCCAAATTCCTCACCTCGCTTTATGTATTACACATTTATTTTTGTCGTCGTTTTCGTTTATTATGTATAGTGACAGGCAAAAAAGAAAAGGAGAATGGAGATTGAAACGGATTGAATCGACAAAAAATCCGCAAGTAAAGCAGTGGAAGAAGCTGCTGACAAGAAAAGAACGAGACAAGACAGGGCTTTTTCTGATTGAAGGGTTCCATTTAGTGGAGGAAGCTTTAACAAGCGGTGTTTCGCTTGTTCAATTGATCGTTGAGGAAAGCAAGACCATTCCTTCAGAATGGAATGTGGCTCATATTCCAATTACAGTTGTTACAGAAGGAGTAATGTGGGAGATCAGCGATACGGAAACCCCGCAAGGAATTGCGGCCGTATGCAGGCAATTAAGCGATGAATCGCTTGATTGGAGCAAAGCGAAGCTGCTTCTTGTGGATGCGGTGCAAGATCCGGGGAATGTGGGGACGATGATTCGCACAGCTGATGCGGCCGGCGTGGATGCTGTGATTCTTGGAGAGGGATGTGTAGATGTGTACAATCCGAAAGTCATTCGCGCTACACAAGGTTCGCTTTTTCATTTGCCGATCATCCGCGGTTCCCTTAGCAAATGGATGCAAACGTTAAAGGAAAAAAATATTCCAATTTACGGGACATCTTTAGAAAATGGCGATGATTATCGAAAAGTACACGCTAGCGGTGCGTTTGCTCTTCTTGTCGGCAATGAAGGAAGCGGCGTCAGCAAGGAATGGCTTGAGCAGACGACGAAAAATTTGTACATTCCTATTCATGGACAAGCTGAATCACTGAACGTGGCAGTGGCCACCGGGATTTTGCTTTACCATTTGCGGGGATAAACGTAAAAGATACACTACTGAATGAATCCTAAAAGAAACGATTCCATATGGAAAAGCATTGTTCCATGCGGTTATTGAACGGCTCGATGTACAAAATGCCCGAAATGGAACAAATGAAGAGGGGCATTGCTCATTTGCAAGGAGAGGTGAAGCGGTTCAAAGAAGACGCCTCTGCGCAAAAAGAAGATGTGGCTATGTTAAAAAAGAGAGAGTTCCAGTTTAACATCATCCACCGAGAAGTCTTCCATTTCTTAACGAGGGGGAGATGGGGAGGTTCGTCAGAGGAACAAGCACGGCAAGTAGAGCGGCTTTCGGCTCACACAATGGAGCAAGAAGCTGATATAGTGGAATGGCGAAGCATGAGATAGTAATCGTATATGTTTGTTCGCTCAGCAGATAGTGGTTGCAACAGATGGATGGATTGCCTATAATATAAAAATAATGAAATAAGAAAAATAACGATGAAAGAGAAGAGTAGCTTGTCCCTCGCCATCCAGGGAGAAAACGCCGGAGACTGGGAGCGTTTTTATGGTAGAAGCAAGTGAATTCACCTCTGGAGTTGACGCTTGGACCATTTTGCTATTGCAAAATGTAAAGGCGTTCCGGCCATGGCCGTTATCGCAATGAAGTGAACAGCGCTTTTTCGCTGTTAACAAGGGTGGTACCGCGATTTCACTCGTCCCTTATGCAGGGGGCGAGTTTTTTATTTTTGCATAGAGGAGGTTTTTTCATGAAAGAACGTTTACAGCAGCTTCAGCAAGAGGCGCTTGAAAAAATTACGCAGGCGAATGACTTAAAAGCGCTCAATGAGGTGCGCGTAGCGTATCTCGGCAAAAAAGGACCGATTACCGAAGTGCTGCGCGGAATGGGAGCATTGTCTCCTGAGGAACGCCCAGTGATGGGGGCGCTTGTCAATGAGGTGCGTGAAGCGATCCAAACAGCAATCGAAGAAAAACAAGCAGAGCTTGAGCAACAGGAGGTCGAGAAAAAATTAGCAGCTGAAGCGATTGATGTAACGCTTCCAGGGCGCCCAGTGCGCCGAGGAAATCATCATCCTTTGACGCGCGTAATTGAAGAAATTGAAGATTTGTTTATCGGCATGGGGTATACGATTGCCGAAGGGCCAGAAGTCGAAAAAGACTATTACAACTTCGAGGCTCTCAATCTTCCGAAAGGTCATCCGGCGCGCGATATGCAAGATTCGTTCTATATTACAGAGGAAATTTTGCTGCGCACGCATACATCTCCGGTACAGGCGCGCACGATGGAGAAGCATCAAGGACGCGGTCCTGTGAAAATCATTTGCCCGGGGAAAGTATACCGACGGGACAACGACGATGCGACGCATTCACATCAGTTTACTCAAATTGAAGGGCTCGTTGTCGATGAGAACATCCGCATGAGCGATTTAAAAGGAACGCTGCGCGAGTTTGCCCGCAAGATGTTTGGCGAAGATCGCGACATTCGTTTTCGTCCAAGCTTTTTCCCGTTTACGGAGCCGTCTGTGGAAGTGGATGTCTCTTGCTTTAATTGTGGCGGCCATGGCTGTAACGTATGTAAAGGTACAGGCTGGATTGAAATTTTAGGGGCTGGAATGGTACATCCAAATGTATTAGAAATGGCCGGTTTTGATTCAAAAAAATATACCGGCTTTGCGTTCGGGATGGGGCCTGAACGCATCGCGATGCTGAAATACGGCATTGACGACATCCGCCATTTCTATCAAAACGATGTTCGTTTCTTGCAACAATTCAACCGGGTGTAAAGGGAGGTTTGATGGATGTTTGTTTCATATAAATGGCTGCAGGAATATGTTGATTTAACAGGAGTAACAGCAAAAGAATTAGCAGACCGCATCACGAAAAGCGGAATCGAAGTGGAAAGTGTTGAAGTGTTAAACAAAGGGGCGAAAGGCGTCGTGATCGGCCATGTCGTGGAGCGTGACCAGCATCCAAACGCCGATAAATTAAGCAAATGCCTCGTCGATGTTGGTGAGGGAGAACCGGTGCAAATCATTTGCGGCGCTCCGAATGTCGCTAAAGGACAAAAGGTAGCAGTCGCAAAGGTTGGCGCGGTATTGCCAGGCAATTTCAAAATTAAACGTGCGAAATTGCGCGGTGAAGAATCAAACGGAATGATTTGCTCATTGCAGGAGCTTGGCATCGAGCCGAAACTTGTGCCAAAAGAGTACGCTGACGGTATTTTTGTGTTTCCTAGCGATGCTCCGGTGGGAGCCGATGCGCTTGAACTGCTCCATTTGGATGATGAAGTGTTGGAGCTTGGTTTGACGCCGAACCGCGCGGATTGTTTAAGCATGATCGGTGTCGCTTATGAAGTGGCCGCGATTTTAGGCCGAAGCGTGAAGCTGCCTGAGAGGGGGGTTCATGAAAATCATGAAGATGTTCACCATTACATTTCTGTGCGCGTCGATGCACAAGAGGATAATCCTCTTTATGCCGGACGAATTGTGAAAAACGTCAAAATTGGCCCATCACCGCTTTGGATGCAAGCGCGCTTGATGGCGGCCGGCATTCGTCCACACAATAACGTTGTTGATATTACAAACTACATTTTGCTTGAGTACGGCCAACCGCTTCATGCTTTTGATTATGACCGCCTTGGCTCCAAAGAGATTGTCGTCCGCCGCGCGAAAGCGGGTGAAACAATGGTAACGCTAGACGATGTCAAACGAACATTAACCGACGATCATCTTGTTATTACGAACGGAAGCGAGCCAGTTGCGTTAGCCGGAGTGATGGGCGGCGCGAATTCCGAAGTGCAAAATAATACGAAGACGGTATTTATTGAATCGGCCTATTTTACAAGTCCGATTATCCGCCAAGCGGTAAAAGACCATGGCTTGCGCAGCGAAGCGAGCACGCGCTTTGAGAAAGGGATCGATCCAGCGCGTACGAAGGAAGCGCTGGACCGTGCGGCAGCGTTAATGGCGGAGTACGCAGGCGGTGAAGTGGTCGGTGGCGTAGTGGAAGCAAATACATGGCAGCTGAAAGAAGTGACGGTCACAATTACGCTTGATCGCATTAATCAAGTGCTTGGCACAGCGATTACGAAAGAAGAAGTGGCCCATATTTTGACGAACTTGCAATTTGCTTTCACGGAAGATAACCAAACGTTTACGGTAACTGTGCCATCACGGCGCCGCGATATCGCCATTGAAGAAGATATCATTGAAGAAGTGGCACGTCTGTACGGCTATGACAACTTGCCGGCCACTCTCCCAGTTGCTGAAGCCACTCCGGGCAAGCTGACCGCATATCAGGCGAAACGCCGCAAAGTGCGCCGTTATTTAGAAGATGCTGGCTTATTCCAAGCGATTACGTACTCGCTCACCAATGAGGCGAAGGCGACGATGTTTGCGCTTGAGGCTGCCGCGCCGATTCGTTTGGCCCTACCGATGAGCGAAGAGCGAAGTGTTCTGCGGCAGAGCCTGGTGCCTCATCTGTTAGAAGCAGCCAGCTATAACCGCGCTCGCCAAGTCGAAAACGTATCGTTATACGAGATCGGCTCTGTCTATTTGCCAAACAGCGAGAGCGAGTTGCCAAACGAAAAAGAACGTCTTGCTGGAGTGATGACAGGGGCGTGGCATGTGCACTTATGGCAAGGAGAGAAAAAAGCGGTTGATTTCTATGTAATCAAGGGGATTTTAGATGGATTGTTTGCGCTGTTAGGACTGGAAAACCATATCGAATATAAACAGACAAAGCGAGAGCACCTTCATCCAGGGCGCACAGCCGAGATTTTATTGAATGGAAAAACAGTGGGGTTTGTCGGTCAGCTTCACCCGATTGTGCAAAAAGATTTTGATTTGAAAGAAACATATGTGTTTGAGCTTGCCTTGTCTGATGTGTTACATGTGGAAGTAGAAGAGATTCGTTATACAGCCATTCCACGTTTCCCATCTATCATACGCGATATCGCGCTCGTTGTCGATGAGCAGACTGTCGCCGGCGAGGTACAAAAAGCGATTATCGCCGCTGGCGGGCAGCTGCTAAAAGATGTAGCGATCTTCGACGTATACAAAGGCGACCGCTTGCCAGAAGGCAAAAAATCGATCGCGTTTTCACTTCGTTACTTCGATCCAGAGCGAACGCTTACGGATGAAGAAGTTACGGCTGTTCACGAACAAGTCATTAAAGCAGTGGAACGACAATTCGGCGCTACGTTGCGCGGATAAAAAGGAAATCCCCATCTTATGCCAAGGCGTAGGATGGGGGTTTTTATCATCATGAACTTTTCCGTACTAAAAATAACTTACCTCCCACTGTTGAAACATAGAATCTGTTTTTGAATATATGTCCCAGCTTGATTATTCGATTTATATCGCTCGCCAATAGATCCAATACCGAAAGCTTATATCATTGATTTTTTCCAATGATTGAAACGTTTTTACTTTTTCCTTATACCGATTTTTCAATCTGAATCAATCGATCTTTATATTTTTTTGATTCCATGTGTCATTTTTTTGATATAATACCAGTTCAGAGAAATTAAACTTATAGGTCCCCCTCTCTTTATTTTATGGAATAATTTTGAAACCTATTGTAGCCTATGTTCGTTATTATAGAGGGAGGGGAATGGATGAACATGATCTCATATCTTATGAGGCTGTCTTGATCGAAGCATGGCTGTTCTATGATTTGAAAAAAGAGAATTCGTTGAAGGTTCATTCATAGGGAACCGTGTAGCGATTTTTTGTTTTTTCTTGGCGCTTGGAGGATGGCTTCATGTAGGACAGCAAGAAAGAAGGGATCAGAAAACGAGGCAAAGGAGAGAAAAAGCTTATGAACCCGCTTTTGCAGTTAAAGAATGTCCGAAAAGATATTGGAAGTAAAACGATTATTCATGATTTGTCACTCGAGGTATTTGCCGGTGAAGTATTTGGCTTTCTTGGGCCGAATGGAGCCGGAAAAACGACAACCATCCGGATGATTGTGGGATTAATGGATATTACGAGCGGCGAAGTGCTGATCAATGGCATCGATGTCGCTAAAAATTTTGAAAAAGCGATTCGGTATGTTGGCGCTATCGTTGAAAATCCAGAAATGTATAAATTTTTGACTGGGTACCAAAACTTGCTGCACTATGCCCGGATGACAAGTGGAGTGACGAAAGACAGAATTGATGAAGTGATCAAACTAGTAGGATTAGAGCATCGCATTCACGACAAGGTCAAAACATATTCACTCGGTATGCGGCAGCGTTTAGGACTCGCCCAAGCACTGCTTCATCGTCCCTCTCTGCTTATTTTAGACGAACCGACAAATGGACTTGATCCTGCGGGTATTCGTGAAATTCGCGATTATTTACGGAAGCTGGCCAGAGAAGAAGGATTGGGAATTGTTGTATCCAGCCACCTTTTATCTGAAATGGAGATGATGTGCGACCGTTTTGCGATCATCCAGCATGGAAAGCTAGTGACGATTGAAGCGGTACAGGAGCTGTCAAAACAAGCGCAAAAGGTATTATGGATCGTAGACCCGATTGAAAAAGCGGCACAGGTGGTTCAAGAACGCTTTCCTCACTACCATGTTCAGCAAAGTGGACAAGGAATAGAAGTGGACATCGATTATCACGACATTCCAAAGCTCAATGCCGCTTTAGTAGCCGAACATGTCCAAGTATACGGAATTCAGGTGCTAGCAAAATCGCTGGAAGAAAGATTTCTTGAAATGACGGGAGGAAACGAAATTGTCTAACTTTTTTTCACTTATTCGCAATGAAAACATGAAAATTTATTATCGGTTTGGCACATGGTTTATGATTGGGTTGCTCGTGCTAGTTGCCGTTGCCGGTGCGATTATCGTCAAAACAAGCTATCGCGAACC
The DNA here is from genome assembly GCF_001634265.1 of Anoxybacillus sp. B2M1. NCBI lineage: Bacteria > Bacillati > Bacillota > Bacilli > Caryophanales > Anoxybacillaceae > Anoxybacillus > Anoxybacillus sp. B2M1. The sequence goes on from NZ_CP015435.1 coordinate 3,441,402, forward strand.
GACGGACTGGAGAAAGGAGGTAACAGCAGAGACTGCTAGTTTTAAAGCAAGTTTAGAAGAAGGGAATATTTCAAAAACATATAAAGATTATTTAACACAGCAGCTGAAAATTAACGAATATCGTCTAAAACATGATATTAAACCGATCGCGTCCAATACATTTTGGGGATATCTTGAAAGCTCGGCTGGCATGATTTCTCTTGTTACGTTGTTTACAATCATTGTCGCCGCAGGAAGTGTGGCTAGCGAGTTTTCATGGGGAACGATTAAACTGCTGCTGATCCGGCCGACAAACCGCGCTAAAATTTTGCTTTCGAAATACATGGCTGCTTTGTTGTTTGCGATTGGGTTGCTCGTTCTTTTGTTTGCGGTTTCCGCGATAAGCGGCGCTGCCCTTTTTGGGATCGAGACGATCAAAGATCCGTATTTAGCGTATCAAAACGGCGAGGTCGTAGAAAAGAGCATGATATGGTATGTATTGCAAATGTATGCGCTCAATTGCGCTGACTTAGTGATGATGACCACTTTCGCTTTTATGATTTCGACCGTTTTTCGCAATCAATCGCTTGCGATTGGCTTAGCCACTTTTTCCTTATTTATTGGTCCGCAGATCACATATTTCTTAGCGATGAAATTTGACTGGGCTAAATATTTGTTGTTTGCCAATACCAATTTGTCCCAATATCTTGATGGAATGCCGATGGTCGAAGGAATGACGATGTCGTTTTCGATTATGATGCTGCTTCTTTATTTTCTCGTGTTTAATGCACTTGCATGGTTGATTTTTCAAAAGCGTGACATCGCTGCTTAAAAGAGGAGGACACGAACGATACAAGAAGGATGCCGGATTTTAAAGGCATCCTTTTATGCTGAAAAAGCAGCGATCAGTTTCAAAGTTCATTCGGTGATTGGATCTTTTCGAAAAAATTATTTGAATGGCAACATCATTCACTGAGAAGTCTCTCATTTCTTTAACCAAGTGTCGATGGGAGACATGCATTTATCGGGTGGTTCCGTCCCTGCTTAGCGAACTACCCTATGTTTTGGACATGAGAGCATCGGAAAGTAAGACCATATGATGAAGAATGGCTATCTCTATATTTTGGAAGGCTACATGCTATAAGCCTCGCATAAGAATGCTATTGCGACATAAAATATATGTGCGGTTTTTTGGCGTCTCCGATTTCATCTCATTCTTTCGCTTTTTATTATGGCATGATCAATATTTTCTCATTGACTTTTTCGAGTGTAATAGTTATATTGTTTAATAGTTAAATAGTTTAACTATTGGGTGGTGATTTTTTGCAGTCGAAAAAAGTAAAAGAGCTGGTTGAACGGTATCTTTCCGTTTCATTTGATGTGATGAAAAGGGGGGCGATGCTTGTCAAGTGTGAGCTTGACGAGGACATAACAAACGATCAATATTATTTGCTGCGCTATATGTACAAGCGAGGCATTTGCACCTCGACAGAGCTTGCTTCCGCATTTATTGTCAATAAAAGTGCGATTACTGCGATGACCAATCGTCTTGTAGAAAAAGAAATGGTTCGCAGGATACGTGATGAAAAAGATCGCCGCGTTATTTACTTAACATTAACCGAAAAAGGGATGCAGTGGTTTCAAGAGACAGAAGAAAAAATTCATAAACTTGTCGGATCATTCATAACTAAATTTTCAGAGCAAGAAATTGAAATGTTTCTTCAACTGTATGAAAAACTGGCAGCTGCTTTGCATGAAATGGAGGTAGAAGCGTGAGGGCGATTATTAAAGGGAAATGGTTGGTATTAGGCATATGGGTGCTTGCAGCTGTGCTGTTAGTCATGACAGCCCCGAATATGGCCGACCTTATTCGCGAAAAAGGACAAATTACGGTTCCGAAAGGATATTCCTCGACCTTAGCTTCCGAGATCTTGGAGGAAGTCCAGAAGAAGCAGAAAACGGGTGATGAATTGAGCGTGGCGCTTGTGTTTCACCGCGATGGGAAGTTGACCGATCGGGATTGGAAAGAAGCGGAACAAGCGATTGAACAATTAGAAAAGAATAAGGATAAGCTTGGTATTACACAAATTGTATCGCCTTTTCAAGAAAAGGAGCTAAAAGATCAGCTTGTGTCCAAAGATGGAACCACTATCCTCACATCGCTTAAAATAGAGCAGAACGATCGCAGTGCCAAACAAATGAGCGATGCGTTGTACAAGGCGATTGATAATATTTCGTTAGAGCACTATTATACAAGCGGCTGGATGATCGATGAAGATGTTGTAGTCAGCTCGCAAGAAGGGCTAAAGAAAACAGAAGGGATTACAGTCGTCTTTATTTTAGCGGTTTTATTAATTGTGTTCCGTTCACCAGTGGCGCCGTTTATTCCGCTGCTCGCAGTCGGAATCACATATGTCGTATCGCAATCCATTGTGGCCTTTTTAGTTGACCAAGTGAATTTTCCGCTTTCGACGTTTACTCAAACCTTTTTAGTGGCGGTATTGTTCGGAATTGGAACAGACTACTGCATTTTGCTTTTAAGCCGTTTTAAAGAGGAATTGTCGCGGCATGAAACCAAAACAGAGGCTATTGTGGCCACGTATCGCACTGCTGGAAAGACCGTGTTATTTAGCGGATTTGCCGTTATGATTGGTTTTGCGGCGATCGGGTTGTCAACATTTAAGTTATATCAATCCGCCGCAGCTGTTGCCGTCGGGATTGCTGTGCTTCTCATCGCGCTGATGACACTTGTTCCATTTTTTATGGCGGTGCTTGGTCCAAAGCTATTTTGGCCATTAAAAGGCTCGCTTGAGCATAAACAAAGCAAGCTATGGGAAGTAGCAGGACGCTTTTCCTTTGCCAAACCGCTTGTATCGCTCGCGATTGTAGCGGTGATTACGCTTCCTGTCTTATTAACATATGATGGGAAATTGTCGTTCAACTCTATGGAGGAGATTGGTGACCATTATTCATCGGTTAAAGCATTTAATATTATTGCCGATAGCTTTGGTCCAGGAGAAGCGATGCCGACGCAAATTGTCATGAAAAATGATGAAAATATGAATTCTGATGCATATTTTTATTTAATTGAAAAAATGAGCAGAGAAATTGAGAGGGTCGATGGCGTCGACCACGTTCGCTCTGTCACTCGGCCGACAGGAGAGCCGATTGAGCAGCTGTTTGTGACAGAACAAGCAAAGCAGCTGAAAGATGGAATTGGCCAAGGAGCAGACGGCATCGAACAAATTCGCTCCGGATTAAGTCAAGCAAGTCAACAGTTGTCTGCTTCTGCGCCGCAATTGAAACAGGCGACAGATGGGATTCAAGGGCTTGTATCAGGCACGAATCAATTGAAAACAGGAGTCAGCGATTTGCAGAAAGGATTACAGCAAATTGAGAAAGGCGTTCGCAATGGCTCAGTAGGGGCTGGAGAAATTAAAAATGGCCTTGCATCCGTGCAAGCAAATGCTAAAAAATTGCTTGCAGGAGCAGAACAGCTTCTGCAAGGCTATGAAAGCGCCGGTTTTGGATTATCGTCATTGCTTGGGCAATATGAACAAATACAGTCCGGCATGAGTGTGTTATCACAGCAATTGTCAGCGGTAAATGGTTCGTTGAATCATATTGAGCAAACACATCCGGAGTTACAGCAAGATGCTGAGTATCAACAAACAAAAGCAGGAGTGGCTCAGCTTGCCGAGCAGTCCAAGCAAATGGCTGGAGGATTGGCCCAACTGAATGGCGCATTGCAAAAGACAACCGCCGGTGTGCGCCAAGCCAATCGTTCGTTTCATGATCTGATTGCTGGACAAAAAGCGCTGATTGATGGCATGACCAAATTAATCGTTGGATTGGAACAGCTGCAGCAAGGAATGGATAAAGCTGCGGACGGCCAGCAGCAAATTGTTCAACAATTGCCGCAACTCGCTAATGGATTAAATCAAGTGAATAATGGACAGGAGCAGCTATTGATAGGTTTTTCACAGCTTGATGGGCAAATGAATGAGCTTATCGGGGGATTAGACCAAAGCGTGAACGGGCTCAAACAGGTCGAAAATGGCCTTGGCTCTGCACAAAGCTACCTCTCTGAGTTATCATCTTCGCCAGATGAAGAATTAGCGGGATGGTATATGCCAAAACAAGTGCTTGAAAGCCAAGAATTTGCTCAGGCTAAAGAAGCTTATATGTCGAAGGATGGAAAAGTTGTCACCATAGATGTTGTATTTAAGAAAAATCCTTATTCGACAGAAGCAATCAATCAAGTGAAAGAACTGAAGCAGGCCATTAAGCGAGCGGTTAAAGATACAAAATTAGAAAACGCCAAAGTAGGAATCGGCGGAGTTACAAGCGTTTATTCAGATTTAGACCAAGTTTCGCAAAAAGATTATTCGCGCACGGTCATGTTTATGTTTATCGGAATTGCGCTGATTTTGATCGCTTTATTGCGCTCGTTTATCATGCCGATGTATTTGATTTTATCGCTTGTATTGACATACTACACGTCGATGGCTGTCACAGAATTGATTTTCGTCAATCTGCTAGGTTATGCCGGAATTAACTGGGCAGTGCCGTTTTTCGCTTTTGTGATCTTAATGGCGCTTGGCATTGATTACAGCATTTTCTTAATGGATCGTTTCAACGAGTATAAGGATAAGCCAATACAGGAAGCGATGATTGAGGCAATGAAAAATATGGGAACGGTCATTATTTCTGCCGTTGTCATTTTAGGCGGAACATTTGCAGCTATGTACCCATCCGGCGTGCTTTCATTGCTGCAAATTGCGACCATTGTTTTAACAGGATTAATTCTGTATGCTTTTATCGTCCTGCCGCTATTTATCCCTGTGATGGTCAAAACGTTCGGAAAGGCGAACTGGTGGCCGTACATCAGACAATAAATAGTTTTTTCTTAGCCATAAAAACCGGAGCAAGAGAGATGTTGTGCTCCGGTTTTTGTTTTTGAACAGTTGAAGATCTAGAGGAGACGGACAAAAGCTATATAAGAAGTAAGCAATGCCCAGATGGTCGAAAAAAAGCTATGCGTTCCCGCTTCGATATAATTGGAGGATGAGATTGAAAAACGGCTTCGCTTCTTTACTTATCGCCCTGTTTTCCTGGATGGTTACTTACACTTCATAGCGATTTGCTTCGCTTTTTCCGTATTGGCGAAATGGAGTTTGGCACATGCTTCGAGAGAGGCCTCGCCATGGGTTTGAATGAGGCTGGCGGCCGCTCTGTCAACATGCTCTCCTGCGCCTTTAGGGAGATTCATTCCCATTTGCTCGCTTAATTTGTCCATTTCGTGCAAAAATAGATAACGGGCAATGATCGAAGCGGCCGCTACCGCGATATGGACCGTTTCTGCTTTTGGAATGCAATAGACGTGATCGCGGATGACATGGCGTTCCCCTTCTAGATAGAGAAAATATCGATCACGTTCAATAAACTGATCAATGATAATGGCTTCAGGTGATGCGGGAGCCAGCTTTTGTACAAGCTTTTTGATCGCTTCATTATGAAGCAGCGCCTTTATTTTTGTTTGCGGCATTCCGTTTTGTTGCCACTGGTTATAAGTGTGGTTTGAAAGCACAGCTTGCTCATACTCGATTTTTTCCATCAATAAAGGAGCAAGACGGCAAATCGCCTCATCTGTCAATTGCTTCGAGTCTTTGACGCCCATTTTTGCAAGTGAAGAGATTTGCTCTTTAGCGACATAAGCGGCCACAACGACGATCGGGCCGAAATAATCGCCTGTCCCTACTTCATCAGAACCGACGGCAGACACAATGGACAATCGCGAAGAAGATGTGTTTTGCTCTTTCAATGTCGGCTGCTGTGAAGCAGGAATGCTCCATATTTGTGCTTCTTTCTCTGCTTCTTTCCCTTGGAATAGCACCTTTCCTGATCGGTAGGCAGTAATCGTGCAGCCATTTTTTTTGGCAACAAATAAAGCGCCGGCAGGAAGATGCCCTGTTATATACGAATTATAATACTGTTCCATGCGCTTTATCGTACTTTCTGTCGCTTGTATAACATAATGAGCCACTATCTTCACCTTCTTATCAATGGATTGGGATGTTGAATCATCCTTGTTTTTTCATTCGATTCTTCGCGTTTCGGCTGTAATCACTCCATGTTTCTTACTATTTTGACCGATCATGAAGAAAAATCGATTTCATTTTATGATACTATCATAAAGAATGGAATGCTGTCTTTTAAGCTTTCGCTATGTACATAGCGAAAGCTTGAAGAAAGAACTGTTCATCTATGAACGTCCCCCACCTCTACTTTGTTTAGAGGTGGATGATGTTAAACAGCTGAAGATTGCCTTCGTCACGTATAGCGTGGCAAACATTCAAACAAACGTTCGTTGAAGCGATGTTATAAACCAAGAATGAATTCTTTCTAAATGGAGAGACTTGATACTTGGATAGATAAGTAAGAAAAACATGTTTACTTTAACTATAACAGCATTCATGATATGATAAACAATAGGATTTTGCAGAATGGGGGAAATCATTTGGCGGAGCAACACAAAACGCGAATTACAGTCGATATATACGGACAACAATACTCCATTGTTGGTACGGAAAGCTCTAGCCATATTCGGTTAGTAGCATCGATTGTAGATGATAAAATGCGAGAAATAAGCTCAAAAAATCCGACACTTGATGTCACAAAGCTAGCCGTGTTAACAGCAGTTAACGCTGTTCATGAATATATTAAATTGAAAGAGGAATATGACCGACTTTTACAACAAATGAAGAAACGAGAAAAGGATGAGTGATTCCATGGTGGATGTCGTATTGCTTTTCATCCTTTTAACAGGGTTTATGATCGGATTAAAGCGAGGATTTATTTTGCAGTTTATCCATATGGCAGGTTTTCTGATTGCTTTTATTATTGCCTATATGAATTATGAAAAATTGGTGCCGACGCTGCGATTGTGGATTCCATATCCTTCCTTTGGAGATCCAGAGACGGTAAAGATGCTATTTGAAAGCGCTCACCTTGATGAGGCATATTATCGAGCAATGGCGTTTGCCCTTTTATTTTTTGCGACAAAAATTGTGATGCAAATCATCGGCTCGATGCTTGATTTTGTTGCACAACTGCCTCTTTTAAGAAGCATCAACCGCTGGGCGGGCGGAGCTCTTGGATTTGTCGAGGTGTATTTGCTTGTCTTTTTATTGCTGTATATCGGAGCTCTTATTCCGATTGAAAGCTGGCAGGCTCAATTGCAGAATTCTTTGATGGCAGGTGCGATTGTCAAGCATACTCCTTTTTTATCGGATATGCTGAAGCATATGTGGATTCGCTACATATCGTAGTAACTTCTCTATGAGAGTAGAGAAGTTTTTTGTGTTTTTCCAAGAAAACCTGTATCATTTTTGTAGGGAATGGTACGGACAGGTGGTGTTTCAAATGAAAAATAAAAAAGATGTTATTCATTTACTAGAAACGATTGCTTTATATATGGAAATCAAAGGAGAAAACCCATTTAAAGTTTCTGCCTTTCGCAAAGCCGCTAACGCTTTAGAGACGGATGAGCGCAGCCTAACGGAAATGGATGACTTTACGAAATTGGCTGGCATCGGAAAGGGAACAGCGGCTGTGATTACTGAATTTCTCGAGACGGGAACCTCTAAAACGCTTGAAGAATTGCAGAAGGAAATTCCCGATAGTCTTCTTTCTCTTTTAAAGATTCCAGGACTTGGAGGGAAAAAAATTGCAAAGTTGTACCAAGAGATGGGTGTAACGGATATGGCTACTCTCAAAGCTGCTTGTCTGGCACAGCGTGTTCAAAAGCTTCCTGGATTCGGAAAAAAAACAGAGGATAAAATTCTTGCCGCCATTGAAGAGGTGGGGGCGCGTCCCGAGCGCTTGCCTGTTGCTGCTGTCTTGCCTATTGCGGAAGAGATTGAGGCACAGCTTAGAGAAATGAAAGAAATCATTCGTTTTTCCCGTGCTGGTAGCCTGCGGCGCATGAAAGAAACGGTAAAGGATTTAGATTTTATAATTGCGACGAAACGTCCGGAGAAGGTGCGTGAACAACTGCTGCAACTTGCCCATATTTCGCAAATTATTGCCAAAGGAGATACGAAAGTTTCGTTGCAGCTTCGTTATGAATATGAAATTGCTGTTGATTTTCGCTTAGTGACTGAAGAACAGTTTGCGACAACTCTGCATCATTTTACAGGCTCTAAAGAACACAATGTTCGCATGAGGCAACTGGCGAAAGAACGAGGCGAAAAAATCAGTGAATACGGGGTTGAACAAGTAGAAACAGGGAGAGTCATGACATTTGCAAGCGAGCAAGAGCTTTTTGCTCATTTTCAGCTGCCGTTTATTCCTCCTGAGCTGAGGGAAGATGGAAGCGAGGTTGAAAAATATCAGAAAGATTATCCACTCATTGAGCTATCTGATATTCGCGGCGATTTGCATATGCACTCAACTTGGAGCGATGGCGCTTGCTCCATTGAAGAAATGACAGAAGCGTGCCGAAAAAAAGGCTACCATTACATGGCCATTACCGATCACTCCCAATTTTTGAGGGTAGCCAACGGTTTAACGGTGGAACGTCTGAAGAGACAAAGGGAAGAAATTGAACGTTTAAATGCAAAATATCGCGATTTTACTATTTTAGCAGGCATTGAAATGGATATTTTGCCAGATGGAACGCTTGACTACGATGACGATGTATTGAAAGATTTAGATTTTGTGATTGCTGCCATTCATACGGGATTCTCTCAAGATCAAGAGACGATCATGAAGCGGCTAAAGGCGGCTTTCGAAAATATTCATGTCGATTTAATTGCTCATCCAACGGGACGGCTGATTGGGCGGCGCAGCGGTTATGCGGTTGATATCGATAGGCTGATTGAATTAGCCAAGGAAACGAATACAGCCCTTGAGCTGAACGCCAATCCCCATCGTCTCGATTTAACCTATGCCTACTTAAAAAAAGCGCAGGAAGCAGGAGTAAAAGTGGCTATTAATACAGATGCCCATCACCTGCAGATGCTTGATGATATGAAGGTGGGGGTTGCGGCTGCGCGCAAAGGTTGGATTCGCAAAGAAACGGTGATGAATACATGGCCGCTTGAAAAGCTGCAGGAATTTTTACGCCGCCATGAGTACAATCACGAACGGAAGAGGTGACACCAGTGCAGGCACGAATGTTGAAAGCACTAGAATTCGATAAAGTAAAAGCACAGCTGTTGGAGCATGTTTCTTCCTCATTAGGAAGAGAAAAAGTGGAAAGGCTTGTTCCTTCATCCGATTTTGCTCAAGTCGTTCAGTGGCAGGAAGAGACGGACGAAGCGGTTTTGGCATTGCGGCTGCGCGGACATGCTCCGCTTGGCGGAATTTTTGATATTCGTTCAAGCTTAAAGCGAGCGAAAATTGGCGGAACACTAAGCGCCCATGAACTGTTGGACATTGCTAGCACTATTTATGCGAGCAGACAAATGAAACAATTTATTGAAGCGCTAAACGACGAAAAGGAAGGGATTTTGCATTTGCTGCAATATGCTCAGCAAATGGTGGCCGTCCCAGAGGTGGAGCAGGCGATTAAGCGCTGTATTGATGATCATGGAGAGGTACTAGATCATGCTAGCGACAGGTTGCGCTCGATTCGTCAACAGCTCCGCACGACAGAAGCAAGAGTAAGGGAAAGGCTAGAAAGCATGATTCGGTCATCTTCAGCGCAAAAAATGTTGTCAGATGCGATTATTACCATTCGCAACGACCGCTATGTGATTCCAGTTAAGCAAGAATATCGCCATGCATACGGCGGCATTGTCCATGACCAATCATCTTCGGGAGCGACCTTATTTATTGAACCGCAAGTGGTGGTTGATTTGAACAATCAGCTTCAGGAAGCGCGGGTGAAGGAGAAACAGGAAATTGAGCGAATTTTAATAGAGCTGACAACAAAAGTGGCAGAGCATGCCGATGTGCTTTTGACCAATGTCGATTGCCTAGCGGAGCTTGATTTCATTTTTGCTAAAGCAAAGTATGCAAAAAAAATAAGCGCAGCAAAACCGAAAATGAACCATGAAGGGTATATTCGTTTATTAAAAGCGCGCCATCCGCTCATTGACCCGAATATTGTTGTCCCAAACGATATCGAGCTTGGCAAGGAGTATACAACAATTGTCATTACAGGACCAAATACAGGAGGAAAGACGGTCACATTAAAAACGATCGGTTTATTAACTTTGATGGCGCAGGCCGGTCTTTTTGTCCCTGCTCTTGATGGCTCCGAGCTGGCTGTATTTCGCTCTGTTTACGCTGATATTGGTGATGAGCAATCCATTGAGCAGAGCTTAAGTACCTTTTCTTCTCATATGGTCAACATTGTGGAGATTTTGCGGGAGGTGGACCACGAGAGCCTTGTTTTATTTGATGAGCTTGGAGCAGGAACAGATCCTCAAGAAGGAGCGGCATTGGCGATTGCTATTTTGGATGAGGTGTATGAGCGTGGAGCACGAGTAGTAGCGACCACTCATTACCCGGAATTAAAAGCTTACGGCTATAATCGCAGCGGTGTCATGAATGCGAGCGTGGAATTCGACATTGATACGCTAAGTCCAACGTACAAGCTGTTAATCGGTGTGCCGGGACGAAGCAACGCATTTGAAATATCGAAGCGGCTTGGATTAGCGGAAGCGATTATTGATCGCGCTAAGTCACAGATCAGCGTGGAAAGCAATAAGATTGAGAATATGATTGCCTCGCTTGAGCAAAGCAAAAAGCAGGCAGAGGAAGAATTACAAAAAGCGGAAGCCGTGCGTAGGGAAGCTGAACAGCTTCGCGGCGAATGGGAGAAAAAATGGGAAGACTTAAACGAAAAACGCGATGAATGGATAGATGAAGCGAAACGAAGAGCAGCAGAAATTATTAGAGCTTCACAGCGGGAAGCGGATGAAGTGATTCGGGAATTGCGGCATATGCAAAAGGAAAAGCTGGCACAAATTAAGGATCATGAATTAATTGCAGCAAAAAAACGATTAGAAGAGGCGATGCCGGCAATGGATGGACGCAAAAAGATAGCGATTAAACGGACAACTCGCCAATTCCAGCCAGGAGATGAGGTCAAAGCGATCCATTTAAATCAAAAAGGATATTTACTCGAAAAAGTTTCTGACGATGAATGGCAAGTGCAGCTTGGTATTTTAAAAATGAAGCTGAAGGAAAAAGATCTCGAATATATCGGGAATGCCAAACAAACCGAAACGAAGCCGATAGCAACAGTAAAAGGGAAGGAGTACCATGTTGGTTTAGAGCTTGATCTGCGCGGCGAACGATATGAGGATGCGATTGTTCGCGTTGAAAAATACATTGATGATGCTCTGCTGGCTGGATACCCACGTGTAGCGATTATTCACGGAAAAGGAACAGGTGCGCTGCGCAAAGGAGTACAAGAGTTTTTGAAAAAGCATCGTTCTGTGAAAAGCATTCGCTTCGGAGAAGCTACGGAGGGCGGTACAGGCGTCACCATTGTCGAATTGAAATAGTAAGGGGAGAAAGCCATGAACTCCTTTTGGGAAAATGAAATCGTGAAGATTGCTGCAAATTTTAGTGTGGCTGTTTTATGTATGGTAGTTTTTTTAGCCATATTTGAATTAGTGACAAAATATAAAAATTGGGACGAAATAAAAAATGGGAATGTAGCCGTGGCTATGGCGACAGGCGGAAAAATTTTTGGCATCGCTAACATTTTCCGATATGCCATCAATCATCACGAATCCCTTTTATCGGTGATTGGCTGGGGCGTTTACGGCTTTATTTTGCTGCTAGTGGCTTACTTTATTTATGAATTTTTAACGCCGAAATTTAACATTGATGAAGAAATTTCTAAAGATAATCGGGCAGTTGGACTGATTTCGATGATCATTTCCATTGGCTTATCATTTGTGATTGGGGAAAGCATTCGCTAGAACGGGGAGTTAATCAGATGGAAACATTGGCAAAGGTATTGTTTGTATTATGTGGCGTATTTCTTGTGATCGGTGTTATATATTGGCTCTTTTTTATATGAGAAGCGTCTACATCAAGTAGGCGCTTTATTTTTTCTAATGAACGACTTGTGATGTCAGATACGAAATGGGTTTATCGCCTGCTTATACGGCGATAAAGGCTGATGCAGCACATGATCAGCTAGCACCGCGGGGGCCCTTCATTATGTTGAGATGAAGACGATTCTGTAACACAGGCTATTTTTTTAATGTAATTTTTTAAAAAATGTAATAAAATGAAAATAAATCGTCAGAATTATCAAAAATGGAGGAGATACGATGGAAAAACCTTGGCTTGCCCACTATCCCCCACAAATCCCGCATCATCTGGATTATCCGCAGAAAACGTTGACTGATTATTTGCGAGAAACAGCAGCTCAGTTTGGACAAAAAGAGGCAATTGATTTTTTAGGAAAACGATTAACGTTTCACGATATTTATGAGCAGTCACTGAAACTGGCGCGCTACCTCCTTGAGATTGGCTTGGCAAAAGGAGACAGGGTGGCGATCATGTTGCCTAATTGTCCGCAGGCCGTAATTAGTTATTATGGAGTTTTATTGGCTGGCGGAATTGTCGTTCAAACGAATCCTCTTTATATGGAAAGAGAACTGGAATATCAGCTTAAAGATAGTGAAGCAAGCATCATCATCACATTGGACATTTTATATCCGAAAGTAATGAAGGTGAAGGGAGCGACGCCATTAAAGCATGTGATTGTCACAAGGCTTCAGGAATATTTGCCGCTTTTCAAAAAAATCCTCTATCCATTCGTTCAAAAAAAGCAAAAGCAACCCCTTGTCCGCATTGAAGAGCGAGACCACCAACATCGATGGGAAACGATCATGGCGACGGTCCAAAAGGAAGAAATTCATATGGAGATTGATCCGATGGAGGATGTAGCCTTGCTACAATATACAGGCGGCACCACAGGGTTTCCTAAAGCAGCGATGCTGACCCATCACAACTTAATCGCTAACACACTTATGTGCGTTCACTGGATGTATCGCTGTCCGAAAGGAGAAGAAACCATTTTAGGAGTATTGCCGTTTTTTCACGTGTATGGAATGACAACCATTATGAATTTATCGATTATGCAAGCTTATAAGATGATTTTGCTGCCGAAATTCGATATTAAGACGACATTAAAAACGATTGAAAAGAAAAGACCGACGTTGTTCCCAGGGGCCCCAACGATGTATATTGCCTTACTAAATGACCCCGATTTATCAAAATATGATTTATCATCCATTAAAGCGTGCATTAGCGGATCGGCTTCTCTTCCAGTGGAAGTGCAAGAAAAATTTGAAGCGCTTACAGGTGGGAAAGTGATTGAAGGATATGGTTTAACGGAAGCTTCGCCAGTTACTCATGCCAACTTTTTATGGGATGGGGAGCGCGTGAAAGGAAGCATCGGTGTCCCGTGGCCTGATACAGAAGCAAAAATCATTTCTTTAGAAACGGGCGAGGAAGCGGATATGAACGAGATTGGCGAGCTTGTGGTCCGCGGGCCACAAGTGATGAAAGGCTATTGGAACCAGCCGTTTGAAACAGAGAGCGCACTGCGCGATGGGTGGCTTTATACAGGTGACATTGGCTACATGAATGAACAAGGATATTTCTTCATTGTGGATCGCAAGAAAGATATGATTATTGCGAGTGGATATAATATTTATCCGCGAGAAGTAGAAGAAGTTTTGTATGAGCATCCGAAGGTTCGCGAAGCGGTTGTGGTCGGAGTTCCGCATGAATATCGCGGAGAAACCGTTAAAGCGTTTGTTGTTTTGAAAGAAGGGATGAATTGCACGGAGGAAGAATTGAATGAATTTATGAGAAGCAAGCTAGCATCCTATAAAGTACCGCGCATTTATGAATTTCGCAAAGAACTGCCAAAGACGGCGGTCGGAAAGATTTTACGCCGCGCATTAATTGAAGAAGAAACAAAAAAAGGAGAGGCAAAGCTTGGATAATTTTTTTTCTTGACAAATAGATGAGATAATTTTTAAAATTAAAACATGAATGATTATTCATTCATGTTTGAAGAAGGGGAATGACGATTGAAACGTAACAGTCCAAAATTTATGCAAATTATTGAAGCGGCAGTCATTGTAATTGCCGAAAACGGCTATCACCATGCACAAGTCTCGAAAATCGCTAAGCAAGCAGGTGTAGCCGATGGAACCATCTATCTCTACTTTAAAAATAAAGAAGATATTCTTGTGTCACTTTTTCAAGAAAAAATGGGTTCGTTTATTGAAAAAATTCAAAAAGAAATTGAAGGAATTTCGAGTGCTTCAGAGAAGTTATATATGTTAGTTAAAAAACATTTTGAGCTTCTGTCAGCTGATCATCACTTGGCGATTGTAACCCAGCTTGAATTGCGTCAATCAAGCAAAGAATTGCGCACTCGTATTAATGAAGTGCTGAAAGGTTATTTGCGGGTAGTGGAACAAATCATTAATGAAGGAATAGAGTCTGGCGAGTTTCGCAGTGACTTGGATGTCCGCTTAGCAAGGCAGATGATTTTTGGAACAATTGACGGAACGGTGACAACGTGGGTGATGAATGAACAGAAGTATGACTTGGCCGCTTTGGCCAAACCGGTTCATGAGCTGCTAATAAGAGGCTGTTCAGCCTCTTGATTTTTGTAAAGGGGAGAGGAAAATATGGAGTTTTTGAAGGTCAATACGGAGGAATTGGTTGCAACTGTCACTTTTTCTCGTCCTCCTGCGAACGCATTGTCGTCCGCCGTTTTGAAAGAGCTTTCAAAACTGCTGGATCAGTTGAAGGACGATGAACGCGTTCGTGTGATTTTACTTCACGGAGAAGGTAGATTTTTTTCAGCTGGTGCTGATATTAAAGAATTTACAACCATTGGTGCAAGGGAGCAGGCAACGGAGTTGGCGCGTGCCGGACAGCAGGTAATGGAGAAGCTTGAACAGTTTCCAAAGCCAGTTATTGCCGCTATTCATGGTGCTGCTCTTGGTGGCGGATTGGAGCTGGCGATGGGTTGCCATATTCGCATTGTGGCTGAAAATGCAAAGCTTGGATTGCCAGAGCTCCAGCTTGGTCTTATTCCGGGATTTGCAGGAACACAGCGCTTAACACGCTATGTAGGGATTGGAAAGGCGGCTGAAATGATGTGGACGGCTGAACCGATCACGGGAGTGGAAGCTGTTCAGTGGGGATTAGCGAATAAAGCTGTACCAGAAGAACAGCTGCTGCAGGAAGCGTCGGCATTAGCCAATAAAATCGCACAAAAGAGCCCTGTATCGATAAGCGCGACGCTTGAACTGCTTAATGCGGCAAAATCGCAGCCTTTTCATGAAGCAGTACAGCTTGAAGCGGAGCTGTTCGGCAAGGTATTTGTATCCGAAGATGGAAAAGAAGGTGTGCAAGCGTTCATTGAAAAGCGCCCGCCGCAATTCCAAGGAAAGTGAAAACGCTCTTTATTGCCTTTAATTTACAGAATATTTAAAAGTGAACAAATGTTTGATAAACACACAGGGAGGGCTTTCCATGAATATTTTTGTTTTAATGAAACGCACATTTGATACAGAAGAAAAAATTGTCATTCAAAATGGCCAAGTCAATGAAGATGGAGCAGAATTCATCATCAATCCATATGATGAGTATGCGATTGAGGAAGCGATCCAAGTGCGCGATAAGCTCGGAGGAGAGATTACTGTCGTGACGGTCGGCAATGAAGAAGCTGAAAAAGAATTGCGAACCGCTCTTGCTATGGGATGCGATAAAGCGGTCTTGATCAATACAGAAGACGATGTTGAAGAAAGCGATCAATATACAACCGCGAAAATTATTGCGGAATTTTTAAAAGATAAGCAGCCGGATTTGATTCTCGCGGGCAATGTTGCCATTGACGGAGGATCAGGGCAAGTAGGTCCGCGCGTAGCAGAAATGCTTGGCATTCCTTATGTAACCACCATTACAAAGCTTGAGATCGACGGTGGAAAAGCGACGGTTGTCCGCGATGTAGAAGGCGATGAGGAAGTCATCGAAGCCTCGCTTCCGTTATTAGTGACAGCACAACAAGGGCTTAACGAGCCTCGCTATCCTTCGTTGCCGGGAATCATGAAAGCGAAAAAGAAACCGCTTGATGAATTAGAATTAGATGATCTTGATCTCGAAGAAGAGGATGTAGAGCCAAAAACAAAAACAGTGGAAATTTTCTTGCCGCCGAAAAAAGAAGCGGGGAAAATTCTTCAAGGAGAATTAGAGGAGCAAGTGAAGGAGCTTGTAACGCTTTTGCGCACAGAAGCGAAAGTAATTTAACCGCTTTCCAAAAGAAGTCTCCATCTTCAAGGAACGTGAAGGGCGACAGGCCAGCGAGTAGGTGGGGAGATGAATTTCGATTGGCAATCGCCAACGGATAGGATGCTCTATCGTTCGAACGGACTCCTTCGGAACGAAGGGAAGCGAAAGGGTTCTTGTGTGTGGCTTACCGTTCAGCGAACACGCACAAGCCGCTTGAAGCCCCCTCCTCTAAGCGAAGCGTAGGTGGTGGTGGGTAGATCACTTTGAACAAAACCGAATGGCATAGCAAAACAGCCTATTTTTCACATACGGGGGGATCCAATATGACTCGAAAAGTATTAGCATTAACGGAAATTCGTGACGGATCATTAAGAAATGTATCATTTGAGGCCATTGCGGCAGCTAAAACGATTGCCCAAGGCGGAGAGGTTGTCACTGTATTAGCAGGAGAAAGCGTCCAAGCTTATGCCAATGAACTGATTGCTTACGGCGCCGATCGTGTGGTTGTCGTGGAAAGCGATCAATTAAAAACGTACACACCAGATGGATATGGTCAAGCACTAATGGCAGCGATTGATGCCGAAAAGCCAGAAGGAATTGTATTTGGGCACACTGCTCTTGGAAAGGACTTATCGCCAAAATTAGCAACTAAGCTGAATGCTGGATTAATTTCAGATGTTGTTGCTATTGAAGAAAAAGATGGAGAACTCCTATTTACGCGTCCTATCTACTCCGGAAAAGCCTTTGAAAAGAAGACAGTGACAGATGGCCACATCTTTGTGACGATTCGTCCAAACAATATTTCAGCCCTTTCTCGCGACGATGCTCGCTCTGGCAATGTAGAGAGCCTGTCTGTTGACATTAAAGACTTGCGAACAATTGTGAAAGAGGTTGTGCGCAAAACAGCGAAAGGCGTTGACTTATCAGAAGCGAAGGTCATTGTGGCTGGCGGACGCGGAGTGAAAAGTGCGGAAGGATTTAAGCCGCTTCAAGAATTAGCTGATGTTCTTGGAGGAGCTGTGGGAGCCTCGCGGGGAGCATGCGATGCCGGATATTGCGATTATTCCTTACAAATCGGGCAGACCGGTAAAGTAGTCACTCCAGATTTATATATTGCTTGCGGAATTTCAGGGGCGATTCAGCACTTAGCTGGCATGTCCAATTCAAAAGTGATTGTTGCGATTAACAAAGATCCAGAAGCCAATATCTTTAAGGTAGCCGATTATGGAATCGTAGGGGATTTATTTGAAGTGGTGCCGTTGCTGACAGAGGAATTCAAAAAGCTAAAAGTTCACTCCTAAGTTTTAAGAAAACGGGCAAAGTTCTATCGGCTTTGCTCGTTTTTTTTGTTATAATTATTGGCTGAAAGCAAATATTAGAACTGAAGCAAAAAGTTAGCACCTTCTGTTATAAAGTGATATACTTCTTACAGATGTGTAGCTGAAAAGCGATTGGATGAGAAAAAACGCCGAGTTTCGTCGCGCAACATTCACATTTATTATGAAAGTAGGAGGAATGAAATAATGGCGATTGTCAATGCGACTGATCAAACATTTACAACTGAAACAAGCACAGGGGTTACATTAGTGGACTTCTGGGCTCCATGGTGCGGACCTTGCCGCATGATTGCGCCAGTATTAGAAGAATTAGCTGAAGACTTGGGCGATAAAGTAAAAATTGTTAAAGTAAATGTTGATGAAAATCAAGAAACGGCATCTAAATATGGTGTAATGAGCATCCCGACTTTGTTGGTATTCAAGGATGGCGATGTTGTCGATAAAACAGTTGGTTTCCAACCGAAGGAAGCGCTTGCCCAACTATTAGAAAAGCATCTGTAATAGCAAACATGCTTTACAAAGAGACTCCGCTTGGCTGAGTCTCTTTTTTTTGACTATATAGATGACATGTGACAGGTTAATGTTTGTGTCATACGTGGCGAAAAGGATCATTTGCTGTAAGTTTGAGCTTCCGGCTGTGAAGGTTGACACATACCGTTCCATTCATCATATGTATACAGCACAGGGACCAGATTCGAAGATAGAGGGAGCAAAACGGCTGTTTCCGCCTGTAAATAAACCTCATCCGCCGATTTATTTCGGAGGTTCGTCATCAGCCGGCCAGCGTGTAGCTGCCAAGCATAGTGATGTCTATTTGACATGGGGGGGAGCCGTCGAAACAAGTGGAACAGAAAATTGCGAGTGCGAAAAAATTAGCGGAACAGCACGGAAGAAATATCGAATTTGGCATTCGCCTTCATGTCATTGGGCGTGAAACGGAAAAAGAAGCGTGGGAAGCAGCGGATCGCTTGATTCAATATGTAGATGAAAAAACCATTCAAGAAGCACAGCAGGTATTTTCTCGCTATGATTCGATCGGTCAGCAAAGAATGAAGCAGCTGCATAACGGCCGGAGAGAGTCGTTGGAAATTAGCCCGAATTTATGGGCCGGAATTGGTCTTGTAAGAGGCGGGGCGGGAACAGCTTTAGTAGGGGATCCGCAAACGGTAGCCCGTCGTTTATTAGAATACCATCAATTAGGGATTAAACATTTCATTCTATCAGGTTATCCTCATCTTGAGAAGGCCTATCGCGTAGCGGAATTACTATACCACTCCATCACAGTAAACAAAAACAAGCAGTCGTTCAAGGAGAAGTGATTGGAAACGAATTTTTCCCATCTTTTATTAAAGTTTAAATAGGAAAAGGAGCCTGCTTTTTATCAACAGGCTCTTTTCTGTTTGGATCAAATCAATCTAAGAGATGTGATGGTGATTATTGACATTGATTATTATTCTCTCTATAATCGATTTGCAATGAAGCTTCATTTTTGAATCACAATCTGTTTGGAGATAAGGACGCTTTTGCTGTTAGAAACGGAATATCGTGTCTTTGCTTTCTTGTTGTGGTACGATGAATGGGGAAAAGTGTAGTGGGGTGAAGTCATTGAATGTTTTAGTAACAGGAGGAGCTGGCTTTATTGGCAGTCACCTCGTAAAAAAACTCCTTTCTCTCGGACATCGTGTTGCGGTGATTGATAATTTCCATCCTTATTATTCTCCAGAACGAAAGCGGAGGCAATTTCAGGTTTTGACAAGCGGATACGATGTGCATCTATATGACGTAGATTTGCTTGACGAGAAACGGACTGAATCCATTTTTAAGCAATATCAGCCCGATTGTGTTTATCATTTAGCGGCTTTGCCTGGCGTTCCAAAGTCTTTGCTACAGCCGCTTGATTATGTTGATTATGATATTAAAGCGACGATTAATGTTTTAGCTGCTTCGGGACGCTCAGGGGCCAAGCATGTTTTGTTCGCTTCTTCTTCCTCCGTATACGGCAATCAAAAGAGAGTACCACTCAAGGAAGAGATGGCGACAGGAAACGTTATTTCTCCTTATGCTGCCGCAAAGTACGGCGCAGAATCATTTTGTCATGCTTATGCTCATTTATTTGGCTATCGGCTTACCATTTTTCGTTATTTTACAGTCTATGGTCCTTGGGGACGGCCGGATATGGCGATCAGCCGATTTATTCGTCTGCTTTCTCGCGGGGAAGAAATTGTGGTGTATGGAACGAGGACGGCGCGCGATTATACGTTTATTGATGACATTGTCGACGGGATGGTTTTAGCTTTGCAGCGCAACGGACCAAACGATGTGTTTAATTTAGGTTCGGGACGGCCGATTACAATGGAGCAATTGTTAAAGAAGCTGCGGATTTATTTTCCAAAAATGAGAGTAAACTATGCATCAGAACGAATGGGGGATGTGAAAGAAACATGGGCCGATATTACCAAAGCGCAGCAGGCTTTCGATTATCGACCAACGGTTCCATTTGAAAAAGGATTGGAAAAAACGATTGAGTGGGCGAGAGAATATGAGGCGTAAATACAAGATATATGGGTCATACGAACGATAGGACTTATACTTATGTTTGTGATTACAACAATGGCGCCACATTGGCATGATGCATATGGCGGTCATTACCCATGCTTTTACATTTGTTTTTGCTTATCTGGCTGACGCTATGATATTTTTTTCTGAAGGCGGTGAACCAGATGCATTTGTTAATGGAAGGGGAGGGGGACTCAAATGAAAAAAGCCTCGAAGCTTGAAAAAATTGCAGCCCGTTGTTGGAATTTATTAAATGAAGGAAAGCCATTTACCCCTATTTTTGTCATTGGTACAATGCTGCTTTATCATAGTAGGGATATCGGACAAGGGGAGCATATAAAGCCGCTTTTGCTTGGTTTGCTGCTTGTGCTTCCGCTTTTTGTGATGTATTACCGATATGATTATCCGTTATTTTTGCGGAATTATTTATGGATTCCATACATCGTGTTTTTGCTTGTGTGGCCATTTACCGATGTGAAGCTATTATTGTTAGCTGTCGGGCTCTACTTCTTTTTTACCGTCTTTTTTTGGGGAACGCTCTATTATCATTTGCGAATTGGTACAACCTGGTGGAATTTTACTCGATTTTGGAAGCTTGTATTAAAAAATAGTGATTCGACGAGCGGCAATGCCCAAGAACAGCTTCCGAAATTTTTATTGCTATTGTCCCTTTGGCAATACAGCTATGAGCAGATCAGCATGGATTGGAAAATGATTTCATATGAAGCTCTCGGGCTTTATTACGCTTTTGTTTTTTTATTTTCTTTTATTCTCCATAAATATTTATTTGATTGGAAGCCGAAAGTAATTCCTACCTACACGAATAATGTAGAAGAACCGAAGCGTGCACTCAATGAAAAAGTAATTGTGATCGTCATTGACGGAATGCGGAAAGACCGCTTTGAGCAAGCCGAAGCGCCATTTTTAAAAGCATTGCGCAAGAACGGAACGGAGTTTAAGCAAATGGAGACTGTTTATCCAGCTCGTACGGTCGTTTGTTTTACTTCCATGTTTACGGGCACATATCCATTTGAGCATGGCATTCAATCAAATATGGTATGGAAGCTGGGCATAAAAGTAGAAAGCATTTTTGATTCGCTTAGAAAAGTTGGCAAAAAAGGCCGATTGTTAGGAATTGCCCATCTTGTTGATTCGTTTGGCGACGATGTTGAAACGGTAACCGCGGTGATGAAGAATGATGTTGCGGATCGAAACATTATAGAACGCGCCAAGTTCATCATGAAGGAGCAAGACCCTGATTTATTAATTATTCAGTTGATTGCAACAGATCAAACAGGGCACAGCCGCGGTGTATTTTACGATGAATATGCTCAAAAAATCGCCGAGGCCGATGCTCTGATTCAAGAATATGTCGAATGGCTCGAAAAAGAGGGAAAATTACAAAACGCCACATTCATTATTTGCTCTGACCACGGTCAATCAGACGGAATTGGGGGACATGGTCATCTTGATGAAGGTGAACGATATGTTCCTTTTTTTATGTATGGACCAACTATAGAAAGCGGAAAACAAGTAGAAGAAAAGCATAGTCTTGTGTCGCTTGCCCCAACGATCGCTTATTTATTGGGAGCACCCTATCCGAGCCATAGCCGTGGACCTGTTCTGATTGAAGCGATACGAAAGAAGGGAAATCATGAAAAAGCAGAAAGTAATCGTATTTCTACCGGCGCATAATGAGGAAGCTGCTATTGCTGAGGTGATACAAAAAGTACCACGTCATTTCCATCCGCTTGTAGAAGTGAGCGTATTAGTGATTGATGATGGGTCAACCGATCAAACAGTAGCGGTGGCTAAAGAAGCAGGAGCGGACTATATATACAAAATGGGGCGCAATTGCGGGCTTGGCGCGGCCGTCAGAAAAGGATTGCAAGAATGCCTGCGCCTTGGTGCTGATATTAGCGTAATGATTGATGCGGATAACGAGTATCCAGCGGAGCAAATTCCGGAATTACTGGCTCCTATTTTTAAAGGGGAGGCAGATTATACGATGGGATCGCGTTTTCTTGGTGAAATTCGCGGAATGAAATGGCATCGCCGCATCGGCAATTATTTTTTCACATGTCTGCAATCTTTGCTCCTACGAACATGGATTTATGACGGCCAGTCGGGTATGCGTGCTTTTTCGCGCCAAGCAATGGAGCATGCGCATATTATTCATGACTATAATTATGCCCAAGTATTGACCCTTCATTTAGTTCGCAAAGGGTTTCGGATGAAAGAAGTGCCCATCCGTTATAAAGCAAGGACAACGGGCCGTTCGTTTATTAAGTTTTGGGCCTATATGTCAGCGGTTTTTCCGGCAATATGGAAAGAAATGAAGCGCCCTGTAAAAAAAGTCGACATCGACTTTACAGCCCATCGATTGCCCGATATGCTTAAAAAGCAATGCTCCTAGCGGGACAGAGCGCGGAATGGATAAACGCGCTTTTCTCAGAAAGGGAGGCTTCGCTCTTTTCCGTAAATAAGATAGATTTCTCTCAACCGCAGCTCCGTATGACAAACGCGGCATGGTCGGCTGCCGAAAAGCGGGTGATGGGCTCTGTCGTCTATCTAAAATGCAACTGAAAGATTGAACGAGCTCCATGGTAGGAAGGCAGGTCCACAGGCTTGCCTTTTTGTCACGCATTCGCGTGATGAAGATTGGAACAGCACGGCTTTCAGACCTATTCGTGGGTTGGCCAAGCATTGTTGTTCGGATGCCCGACGGTGGAAAAAGCTCTAAGCTTTATATCGAGGTAAACCTATCAATATCAAGTTGCATGAATGCATACAGTGCATGATTGACAGGAATCGTGATAATCATTATCATTGAATATGTGGGAGGAGATCATTGGATGAAGGCGATGCGCTTATTTTTTTGTTTGTTATTGATATTCATTCTCAATTACATTCCGGACCATGTTTTGGCTTATTCATACGGTGATCCAAATCAAGAAAAAATAGCAGAGGCTTATAAACAAATGGCTGAAAAGCTGAATCAGGAGCCGCCAAACTTTTCTGAAGCCAAAACGATTTTTGAAACGGTGAAGGAAGAAATTGAGATGCATATGGGGGAGGAGCCAGTGGAAACGGTGCTGGCTGATATTAAGAAAAAAGATAAAGAAGCGACTATAAAAGATATGAAGAAAGTTCTTGTTTTAAATATTGCCCGCCGTCTTGAAAATATTGAGGAGAATTTTGACCAGTACGAAACAAGTAAACGATTATTAGCGAAAGCGTTTGCTACATATGAAGCCCTTTCTCCCGCTGTTCAATCGCAAGACGCTGAGCTTGATCAACGGTTGCGGGACGAGTTTAATAAAGCGCTGCAATCATTAGGAAATCCGGGATTGTTTGGCGTCGGTCAAAAACAATCGAATGTTGAGCAATTTAAAAAAAGTGAACAAACGATTTTGAGCTCGCTGCAAAAGCAGTTTGCATTGAAAAGCTTAAAAGTTGGGCATTTTTCAGAGAACGCCACTGAAAAAAAGGAAACGGCATCAAGTCAAAACGAATGGACAGATTTATCGAAGGTAAAAAACTGGCTTCCGCTTCTTGTATTAGTGGCGGCTATTGTTGCGGTTGTCATCTATGCCGTGCGCCGGAAACGAAACTGACCGTTTAGAAAGGAGAGCTGCTGATGGAGGTTCAAGCGCTGTTAATTACGTTTCGTGAAGTATTAGAGGCCCTGCTTATCGTCGGAATTATTACCTCTTATTTAAAGAGAGTGAATCATACGAAATATACGAAATATGTATGGCTGGGGGCCGGCTTGGCGGTGCTGGCAAGTGCTGGAGTGGCTCTTCTTTTTCAGGTCGTTTTTACCGGGTTTGCTGCAATGGGCAGCGAAATGTATTTAAAAGTTTCGATTATGCTTGTTTCGACCATCTTATTGACACAAATGGTGTTTTGGATGGCTGAGCATAGCCGCGACATGAAAAGAAATATGGAAGGAAAGATGGATCGCTTTATTACTACAGGAAATGTCATTGGGATGGTGATCCATTCGTTTTTAGTGGTGCTCCGTGAGGGAGTTGAAACGGTCTTTTTCTTTGCAGCCATCACAGGAGGAAATATCAGTGCCGCTATGCAAGGCTGGGGAGCCATTACTGGTGTGCTGCTTGCTGCACTAGTAAGCTATTTCTTCTTTAAAGGAACGATGCGCATTCCGCTCAAAACCTTTTTTAAAGTCACAGGAGCTTTTATTCTATTGATTGCAGCCGGTCTGCTCGTTCAAGCGATTTCAATGCTGCAAGATTTAAATATTATTGGTAGCGTGATGCCTCATGTATATGATTTAACATGGCTGCTGCCTGAACATCCTATTGATTATGAGCACTATATTCGTGATCACGGGGTGCATCCGCTGCTTTCAGGGAACATCGGCGTCTTTTTAAAAGCGTTATTTGGCTATTCAGCGATGCCTTCTCTTGAAGAAATCGTTGCTTATATTGGTTATTTTGTCGTCATTTCTTTGCTCATTAATAGTCGACACGCAAAAAAGGGGGAACCAACAAGCGCTGATTCGCAAACGCTTGAACCCAAAACGAAGCAAATTATGTAAAAAGTACAGGACATAAAGGTCTTGTACTTTTTCATTTGTGAAGGTGAATGAGATGAAAAAATATTTTCTGGGAAATCATCGATATATGTCATATTTTGGTTTTTTAGCACTGGTTTTGCTGTTTGGAATTGAAATCTACTATGCAAGTCCATATGCTGCATCGTGGGACCAAGTGGATTTTGCCTTTGCTTTAGACCGCTATGATTTATTAGCGATGCAACCTCATTTTCCTGGCTATCCTTATTTTGTTTTGGGAGGAATGCTCGTTCATTCGTTTGTCGCTAATCCGGCAAAAGCTTTATCCGTTTTTAATGTGATGATGCTCGCATCAGCTTCAGTGCCCATTTTTTTGCTGGCAACACAATATAGTTCAAAAGAAAAAGCATGGATTGTTACAGTGCTAGTGCAATCAGCTAGTTATGTCGTATTGATTTGTCTTCAGCCGATGTCGGACGGAGCGGCATTAGCGGTTTTATGGTGGTACCTATGGGCGATTGAGCGGGCCAAAACAAGGCTTTCTTGGCACGCTCAACTATTGTCTTTGTTTGTATTTAGTTTGCTGTTAGGCATCCGGCTTTCATATGCTCCTTTTGCCCTTGCTTTCGCTTTTGTATGGTATGAAGATTGGCGAAAATATCGAAAAATCTCCCGTTTGTTGCTATTTATTTTTTTGGCCGCCATGTTTCAATCCATTTGGATCATAGGGGTTGCTATGACAGAAGGAGGCTTGATGAGCTTTATTAAACTGGCTTTTTCGTTTACGAATGGGCATTTTCAGGAATGGGGAGGAACGGCCGCAACGGATCAGCAGTCGCTTTGGGAGCGAACAAGCTATTTTTTATTTCATAATATGGTTTGGATTGGTCTCTCTAGTCGTACTCTCGTCTTGTTGACAATATATATCGCGTTATTCGTTTGGGCGTTTTACTCTGTCCGACGCTTCTCTTTTCCGCGCTGGCTGCTTATTTGCATTTTTATGTATGGGATTTGGGCTTTGTTTGCTCAAAATATTGAGAAGCCGCGCCATGCTCTTCCCATTGTTCACTTTTTACTTTTTTATGGATGGCTTCGTTTTTTGGACAGAGGGATGCCGGCGTATAAGAAGCTGTTTGCTCTCGCTGTTCTTGTGATCCAGCTTGTTGTTGGCACATGGAACTTGCGTGAGCAAGCCTTACACTTGCCAGCCACCTATCAATTAGCATATGATTTACAACAGAGGAAGGAACGGTTTGTTTTGTACACATGGGAAGAAGCGAGGGTGCTCGAATACCTTCGTGTTACCTTTCCGTATGAACAAGCCTTGCATTTTTCATTTTTTTTACAACATCAAACGAACTATCCACATGCTAAAATTTATATAACGGATCATGTAGTGAAGGGATTCCAGTCACAAGGTGTATCGCTGACCGGACATTTGCGGAAAATCAAAACGTATGATTCAAGTAAGCTGGCGGATCCGGTATACGGCAAAATTACACTTTATGAATGGAAAGACTAAGCATTGGAGTGATTATGATGCATGATCACTTAAAAGAGAAGCTATCGGTTTTGCCAGAGCAGCCCGGCTGCTATTTAATGAAAGATAAAAATGGCACAGTGATTTATGTAGGAAAAGCGAAAGTATTAAAAAACCGTGTTCGTTCTTATTTTACTGGAACGCATGATGGAAAGACGCTGCGCCTTGTGAATGAAATAGCGGATTTTGAATATATTGTGACCTCATCAAATATTGAAGCGCTTATTTTAGAAATGAATTTAATCAAAAAATACGATCCAAAATATAATGTCATGCTCAAAGATGATAAAAGCTATCCATTTATTAAAATTACAGCTGAGGAGCATCCACGTCTCATTATTACAAGAAAAGTAAAAAAAGATCGCGGCAAATATTTTGGACCGTATCCGAACGTGCAGGCTGCAAATGAGACTAAAAAATTGCTCGATCGCATGTATCCGCTTCGCAAGTGCGCGTCCCTGCCGAACCGCGCCTGTCTTTATTATCATATGGGACAATGTCTCGCTCCGTGTATCTATTCGGTTTCGGAACAACAAAATAAAGAAATAGTGGAACAGATTGTCCGTTTTTTAAACGGGGGACACCAAGACATAAAAAAAGAATTGGTTGAAAAAATGAACAAAGCAGCAGAAGCCCTTGAATTTGAACGAGCTAAAGAATACCGTGATCAAATTGCGCATATTGAAGCGATGATGGAAAAACAGAAAATGACGATGAAGGATTTTGTTAACAGAGATGTGTTCGGCTACTCCTATGACAAAGGATGGATGTGCGTCCAAGTCTTTTTTATTCGTCAAGGAAAGCTAATCGAGCGAGATGTTTCGATCTTTCCGCTGCATCAAGATCCCGATGAAGAGCTGCTCACATTTTTAGGACAATTTTATTCCAAGGAGAATCATTTTAAGCCAAAAGAAGTAATCCTGCCGCTTGAGGTTGACGGAAGCTTGGCTGAGCAGTTGCTCCAGGTGCCTGTTATTCAACCGAAAAGAGGAAAGAAAAAAGAGCTGGTCGATCTTGCGAGTAAAAATGCAGCGATCGCTTTAAAAGAGAAGTTTTATCTTATTGAACGCGATGAAGAACGAACGGTTAAAGCGGTTGAAAACTTAGGAGTTGCGTTGAACATTCCAACACCGCATCGAATCGAAGCATTTGATAATTCTAATATCCATGGGGCTGATCCGGTTTCGGCGATGGTGGTGTTTATCGACGGCAAGCCTGAGAAAAAAGAATATCGCAAATATAAAATTAAAACTGTGAAGGGGCCAGATGATTATGAATCAATGCGCGAGGTTGTACGGCGGCGATATAGCCGTGCTTTAAAGGAACGCCTTCCTCTTCCGGATTTGATTTTAATTGATGGAGGAAAGGGACATCTGGCGGCTGTTCGCGATGTGTTAGAAAATGAGTTGGGCTTGGAAATTCCGCTTGCCGGTCTTGTAAAAGACGACAAGCATCGCACATCGGAATTAATCATGGGAGATCCACCACAAATCGTGCCATTGTCGCGAAACAGCCAAGAATTTTATTTGCTGCAGCGCATTCAGGATGAAGTCCATCGTTTTGCTATTACGTTTCATCGCCAGACGCGAGGAAAATCGTTATTTCAGTCCGCGCTTGACCACATTCCGGGAGTTGGAGAAAAGCGAAAAAAAGCGCTTCTTAAGCATTTTGGCTCTTTAAAAAATATAAAAGAAGCGACGATTGAGGAGCTGCAAAAAGCGGCGATTCCTCGCGCAGTTGCTGAAAAAATTTATGAAAAGCTGCGAGAATAGTATTGTCAATTGGAGAAAAAGCTGATACAATCACCTTAATTGCATATTTATACACTTCTAAGCACAGAAGTGAAGATAGAGGCGCGAACTTCAAGAGTAGGCATTTGGAGGAAAATGGGTTCCAAAGAAAAATGCCGAAAGGGGAGGCTCGCCGAAGTGGGGGAAGTCTCATTGCTTTTCCTGCTGGTCCTGCGTTTAAGAAATGTAGGACTGTCAAGATGACCCATCTTGGAGAGCTATCTCACTGTGTGGAGCGAATTCGTTTCTTTTCTTATTTCGTTATGCACAGCAATGAGAAGCCTCTCATTGCTGTTTTTTTATTTGTTTCTATACCGGTATAGATGCTGAAATCAACATTTTAAGAACAAGGGATGAGAAAAATGGGAATGATTGTGCAAAAATTTGGCGGAACGTCTGTAGGATCTATTGAACGTATTCAGCATGTCGCTGATCGAGTAATGAGCGAGGTGCAAAAAGGACATCAAGTGGTCGTTGTCGTTTCAGCGATGGGAAAGACGACGAATCAGCTTGTGGATTTAGCCAAACAGCTAACGTCCCAACCTAGCAAGCGGGAGATGGATATGCTTCTTTCGACAGGGGAGCAAGTGAGTATTGCCCTATTAGCGATGGCTTTGCAAGAAAAGGGGTATGCAGCTGTTTCTTTAACGGGCTGGCAAGCTGGAATCAAGACAGAGACTGTTCATGGTAATGCTCGCATTATAGATATCGACACAACGAGAATTCATCAATATTTGCAAGCAGGACAAATCGTCATTGTGGCTGGTTTTCAAGGAGTGACGGAAAAGGGAGATATCACGACTCTTGGTCGCGGCGGTTCTGACACGACAGCTGTAGCTTTAGCGGCCGCTCTACAAGCGGATAAGTGCGATATTTATACAGATGTGACAGGAGTGTTTACTACCGATCCGCGCTATGTAAAAGCAGCGAAAAAGCTAGAGGAAATTTCCTATGATGAGATGCTAGAGCTGGCCAATCTTGGAGCAGGAGTGCTTCATCCGCGGGCTGTAGAGTTTGCTAAAAATTATCAAGTATTGCTGGAAGTTCGTTCGAGTATGGAGGAAGAGAGCGGAACAACGGTAAAGGAGGATGTTTCAATGGAACAGCATTTAATTGTCAGAGGGATTGCTTTTGAAGATCAAGTAACAAAAGTGACGGTCCAAGGGCTCCCGCACGAGTTGCCTATGTTGCCAACCGTTTTTACAGCGTTAGCGAATCGCGGGATTAATGTCGATATTATTATTCAAAATACAACCAATAGCGGAGCAGCAGCTGTGTCGTTTTCCATTCGCACAGAGGATTTGCCTGAGACTTTGCAAGTGTTGGAATCATTCAAGGGAGCAAAGATAGAATATGAAAGCCAACTGGCCAAAGTATCGATTGTCGGCTCAGGAATGATCTCTAATCCAGGTGTAGCTGCACAAATGTTTCAAGTGTTAGCGGATCAAGGGATTGAAATAAAAATGGTCAGCACGTCCGAAATCAAAATTTCAACCGTCGTGTCTCAAGAAAATATGGTTGCAGCAGTAGAAGCGTTGCATACGGCGTTTCAATTGGATGAAAAAGCCGCCGTGCGTTCATAACCAGACAAGACTGTACTGCTGGAAATCATGGCAAGCGTTTGGGGACCGAAGGTGCATTCAATCGTAATCGTGCTGCGCCGGCTTGCTTCGACTAAAAAAGCAAGCAAATGCTTGCTTTAAGTGGTAGACAAAGTCAAAATCGACTTTGTCTACCATCATTTTATACAATTCTTCTATTCATAGTGGTAGTTCTACATCAGTTTGGCTTGAAGGCGCTTGGCAGACAAGAAACGCCAGCCGAGTGAAGACGCGAAGCGAACCCAAACGTTCATGAGCGACGAATGAGGCCCGTGACGCAGGATGAAGCGTTTGTTAACAGTCTAAGGCAAGCAAATACGTATACTTGCCTTTGTTCCTGTCGTGCATCGATAGGCTAATACAATTGAAAAGGTGCAGAAAATCTGTCTATTCAGCAATTTCGTGTTTACGGTCCCATTTCACAGTAAAAGTCACTTTTTGATCACGCTTTTTTTGCTGCTCATATGCTTCCGAGACGAAGCGTTTTTGCTGTTCAATCTGCTGTGCGAGAAAGCCGGCCTCAAGCTGAAATGAACAGTGAGCATTCATGGCGATCCGAGCGGATACCGCGGGCCCTGTCAGCTCGATTTCTAATTCATCTTGGCGTTCTTTGATGACAGCGAGCGTACCCCATCCTGCTTTTTCAAAAAATAAAATGATGTCATCGAATGTTTCTAAGGGGTAGCAGCGCGCTAAATGCTTTCCCGCCCAATATAAAATGCTGTCGGTTTCTTTGCCAAGCAAATCGGGAAGAAGGACTTCTCGAATTAGATGATATCCAAATAAAGGAATTTCAACGTGCTGTAATGCTTCATAGTGTTCCTGAAATGAATGTGTTTTCACATAATTCCCCTCTTTCTATCAAACATTATAGCCGAACAATGAGAAGAAATCAGTATTTTTCTTTCGATTTTTGCACAAATATTGTTTTAATTTTCAAACGATTGAACATTTTATGAACTCGTTTTCTTGACGCTACTACATTGTGGGAGTACAATGGATGTGACGCGTGATTAATGGAAATGGAAGCATTTACAGTTCTATTAATCATTTAGTTAGTGTGGATGGGGAGTGCATAAATCTTTTATTATCACTATTTAAAAAGGGGGTATACTATATGGCAGGAAATCGAGAATTTTTTTACCGCCGACTCCATTCATTACTAGGGGTTATTCCGGTTGGAATTTTCCTAGTCCAGCATTTAGTAGTGAACCACTTTGCGACTAAAGGTCCAGAATCATTTAACCGGGCAGCATCATTTATGGAACATTTACCGTTCCGCTATTTTTTAGAAATATTTATCATTTTTTTGCCTTTGCTGTTTCATGCTATTTATGGACTTTATATCGCTTTTACCGCTCAAAACAATGTGGGCAGATTTGGATATTTCCGAAATTGGATGTTCATGCTTCAGCGGCTGACAGGAATCATCACGCTCATTTTTGTCACGTGGCACGTATGGCAAACACGTGTACAAGCTGCTTTTGGAGCTGATGTGAACTACGACATGATGGCCAACATTGTTGACAATCCTTTTATGCTTGCTTTTTATATTGTCGGTATTTTGTCAACGGTGTTCCATTTCTCGAATGGGCTATGGTCCTTCTGTGTAAGCTGGGGATTAACAGTTACTCCTCGTTCACAGCAAATTTTTACTTACGTGACGATGATCATCTTTGTAGCGCTTTCAATCGTTGGCATTCGTGCCATTTTAGCATTCGCTTAATCCACGACTAGCAATTTTTTAGGGAGTGAGTAACGATGAAAAAAGGAAAAATCATAGTAGTTGGCGGCGGTTTAGCCGGACTAATGGCCACCATTAAAATCGCAGAAGCGGGTGTGCCAGTGGAATTGTTTTCGCTTGTGCCAGTAAAGCGGTCTCACTCTGTTTGTGCTCAAGGTGGGATTAACGGTGCGGTGAATACAAAGGGTGAAGGAGATTCTCCGTGGGAACATTTCGACGATACGGTATATGGTGGTGACTTTTTGGCAAACCAACCACCAGTCAAAGCAATGTGTGAAGCAGCACCAGGCATTATTTATTTATTAGATCGTATGGGTGTTATGTTTAACCGTACACCTGAGGGATTGCTAGATTTCCGGCGCTTTGGTGGAACGCAGCATCACCGTACTGCATTTGCGGGGGCAACAACGGGTCAGCAGCTGCTTTATGCGCTTGATGAGCAAGTGCGCCGCCATGAAGTCGCTGGCTTGGTTACGAAGTATGAAGGCTGGGAGTTCCTTGGTGCGGTACTAGATGATGAGCAAATTTGCCGTGGGATTGTTGCGCAAAACTTAACGACCATGGAAATCCAATCATTTGCTGCTGATGCTGTGATTATGGCAACGGGTGGCCCAGGCATCATTTTCGGAAAATCCACCAACTCGATTATTAATACAGGTTCAGCTGCATCGATTGTTTACCAGCAAGGTGCCTATTATGCGAATGGAGAATTTATTCAAATCCATCCAACGGCGATCCCGGGTGATGATAAATTACGGCTTATGAGTGAATCGGCGCGCGGTGAAGGCGGTCGAGTCTGGACATATAAAGATGGTAAACCATGGTATTTCTTAGAGGAAAAATATCCAGCATACGGAAATCTAGTTCCGCGTGATATTGCGACTCGTGAAATATTCCATGTTTGTGTTGATTTGAAGCTTGGCATCAACGGCGAAAATATGGTGTACCTCGATCTTTCTCATAAAGATCCTAAGGAACTCGATATTAAATTAGGTGGCATTATTGAGATTTATGAGAAATTCATGGGAGAAGATCCGCGTAAGGTGCCGATGAAAATCTTCCCAGCTGTGCACTACTCCATGGGGGGATTATGGGTTGACTATGATCAAATGACGAATATTAAAGGATTGTTTGCTGCTGGAGAGTGCGACTATTCTATGCATGGCGCCAACCGCTTGGGAGCTAACTCGCTCTTATCGGCGATTTATGGCGGAATGGTTGCAGGTCCGAAGGCCGTTGAATATATTAAGGGATTGGACAAGTCATCTGATGCGCTTCCTTCTTCTTTATATGAGCGTTATGTAAAACAAGAAGAAGAACGTTGGAACAATATTTTATCGATGAATGGAACAGAAAATGCTTATGTGCTTCATAAAGAGCTTGGCGAATGGATGACCGATAATGTGACGATTGTTCGGTATAACGATAAACTTTTAAGAACGGATGAAAAAATTCAAGAGCTGATGGAGCGTTATAAAAATATTAATATTAGCGATACAGCTAAATGGAGTAATCAGGCAGCTTCATTTACTCGCCAGCTTCATAACATGCTTCAATTAGCGCGTGTGATTACACTTGGTGCATACAATCGAAACGAAAGCCGCGGCGCTCATTACAAACCGGAGTTTCCAGAGCGCAATGATGAAGAGTGGCTAAAAACAACAATGGCTCGCTTTACTCCAGATGGTCCAGCGTTCCATTATGAAGATGTGGATACATCACTAATTAAGCCTCGTAAACGTGACTATTCGAAAAAGAAAGAGGATGTGAAATCATGAGCGAGAAAAAAACGATTCGTCTCATTGTAACGCGACAAGATCGTCCGGATTCTGCGCCATACGAAGAGGAATTTGAGATTCCATATCGTCCCAATATGAACGTTATTTCCGCTCTCATGGAAATTCGCCGCAATCCGGTAAATGCTAAGGGAGAAAAAACAACTCCAGTCACATGGGATATGAACTGTTTAGAAGAAGTGTGCGGAGCTTGCTCCATGGTCATTAACGGAAAGCCGCGCCAATCCTGTACAGCTCTTATCGATAAGCTGGAGCAGCCAATCCGTTTAGAACCGATGCGTACATTCCCGGTTGTGCGCGACTTGCAAGTCGATCGCAGCCGGATGTTTGATTCCTTGAAAAAGGTAAAAGCATGGATTCCGATTGATGGAACCTATGATTTAGGTCCGGGCCCGCGCATGCCAGAACGAAAACGTCAATGGGCATATGAGCTTTCTAAATGCATGACTTGCGGCGTGTGCTTGGAAGCTTGCCCGAATGTGAACAGCAAATCAAACTTTATCGGTCCTGCACCGCTTTCACAAGTGCGTTTATTTAACGCTCATCCAACTGGTGCCATGCATAAAGAGGAACGTCTTAAAGCCATTATGGGGGATGGAGGGCTAGCGAACTGCGGTAACTCGCAAAACTGCGTGCAGTCTTGCCCGAAAGGCATTCCGCTCACTACCTCCATTGCAGCGTTAAACCGCGCTACAACTGTTCAAGCGTTTCGCAGCTTTTTCGGAAGCGACGAAGTGTAATAAAAATCCTCTTCATGGAGTTTTCCATGAAGAGGATTTTTTTTGAGAAAAAAGAGAAAAAGAGATTGAAAGAAAAAGCAGATTCTATAAACGGTTTGAAGATACTTGTCAATTGCTTAGGTTACGTCAACATATGGCCAAGTACCGAATAATAGGACACTCACAGGCTCATCTATTTGTTAATAAGCGGTATTGTTCGCTTGCTCAATCATCGAAATCGGCTCAGCACTCGCTCATTTAGAGGGATGTTGACGCATCAAATGATGTCCATACAGGCTGCTGTTTCATCGCATTTTCTATAAATACCTATTTTTCTAGAAGCAATGTGAATTTTTGTCACCGTCACCCGTTATTCCACATACTATATGGTGAATAAATACCCATCCGGTAGTTCAGGTCTGGCTAAAGCAAGGAGGGTTATCTTAATTGAAGGACAAATCATTTCACTCAAAGCCATTGCTTACGAAAAGAGAAAGAGAAGTATTTGAATTATTAGTTCAAGATAAAACAACAAAAGAGATTGCTAGTGAGCTGTTTATTAGCGAAAAAACGGTTCGCAACCATATCTCAAACGCCATGCAAAAGCTTGGGGTAAAGGGGCGTTCCCAAGCGGTGATTGAGTTGCTTAGAATGGGAGAACTTGAACTATAGGTAATACCGGCTACCCTTAGCAACGAGGGAGCCGGTTTATTATTGTTGGCAAATTTTTTATTGATTATACGGAAAAGTGTAGTAAAATGTATATGGCTTGTTTTGCTTGCAATTTGATCAAGAAATATGAACAATATAAATGTGCATAAATCTTATAGGGGAGATTGTATGCCAGTTGAAATGGATGAAAAGGCTATTGCTGAGCTAGAAAAATCGCTCCGTTATATTGCGGCGATTTTAAAACGAAAAGGAAGAGAAGTTTTAGTTCGATATCCAATTACAAGACAGCAATTTATTGCCTTACAGCT
This sequence comes from Anoxybacillus sp. B2M1, assembly GCF_001634265.1. Classification (NCBI taxonomy): domain Bacteria; kingdom Bacillati; phylum Bacillota; class Bacilli; order Caryophanales; family Anoxybacillaceae; genus Anoxybacillus; species Anoxybacillus sp. B2M1. Next base: position 3,476,280 of record NZ_CP015435.1, read on the forward strand.
GCTTTTCGAAGAAGGAGATATGACCATCGGCGAGCTATCGAATAAAATGGAGCTAGCCTGCAGCACAACAACCGATTTAATTGATCGAATGGAAAAAAACAAGCTAGTAACAAGAGTGAAAGATCAAAAGGATCGCAGAGTGGTGCGCATTCATCTCCTTCATGAAGGCGAACGCATTATTCGAGAAGTCATCAAAAAACGTCAGCATGATTTGGCGTTAGTGCTGAAAAATTTTTCAGCAGAGGAAGTTGCTCTTTTAGAAGAAAGCTTAAAAAAATTGCATCAAGAAATGAAAAAAGAATGAGGCGAATCACTTGGAAAGATCAATAGGAGTTATCGATTCAGGAGTTGGAGGACTAACGGTCGCAAAGGAAATTATGCGGCAGTTGCCAAAAGAACGAATTATTTATCTAGGAGATACAGCAAGGTGTCCATATGGTCCTCGACCGCAAGAGGAAATTCGTCGATTCACTTGGGAAATGACGAATTATTTGCTGCAATATGATATTAAAATGCTTGTCATTGCATGTAACACGGCGACAGCCGTTGTGCTTGAAGAAATTCGCAACGAATTGAATATCCCGGTGTTAGGAGTGGTGCATCCGGGGGCGCGTGCAGCGTTAAAAATGACAAAGAACGAGCAAATCGGTGTGATCGGCACAATAGGAACAGTGAAAAGCCGCGCATATGAAAAGGCGCTGAAGTCCATTAATCACCGTGTTCATGTAGAAAGCTTGGCTTGTCCAAAATTTGTTCCACTTGTTGAAAGCGGGATTTTCGAAGGAGAAGAAGCGAAGCAGATTGTGGCGGAAACGCTTAAGCCTTTGAAATCAAGCGGAATCGATGTATTGATTTTAGGATGCACGCACTATCCGCTGTTAAGTCCGCTTATTCACGAATATATGGGGAAAAAAGTGAAGCTGATTTGTTCGGGCGATGAGACGGCTCGTGAAGTGAGCACGATTTTACATCATAGCGAGCTGTTGCAGACAGGAGAAAAAATAGCCGATCACCTCTTTTTGACAACTGGTCCGAAGGAAATGTTCCAAAAAATTGCATCACGATTGTTTGGACAGCCTGTTGATAATATCCAAACGATTGAATTATAAAAAAATCCTTCAGTGGTAAGCTGAAGGATTTTTTTATTCTATTTTTTTAAGCGGCTCGTATACATAATAGTACAAACCACTGTTAGGAGGGACTATGTGATGTTGAATCGGCGAACGTATAAACTTGCTGCACCGGTTATAGCTTCCATGATTTTGTTAAGCGGATGCGGATTATTTGGAAAGGATCAAGCAGTAAAAGAAATTGATCCACCGCAGGATGTCAGCTACTTGAAAAACGGGGAGTCGCTGCAACAGCCAAAAGAGAAAGCGAACGGAACGGCAAAAGAATCACAGGCAACAGAAACAGTCAAACGCGAGCTTTATTTAATCGATAAAAATGGTTTCGTTGTGCCTCAGACCCTTTCATTACCTAAAACAGATGCCGTTGCGAAACAGGCCCTTGAGTATTTAGTACAAGGAGGACCTGTAGAAGATATGCTGCCGAATGGGTTTCGAGCCGTATTGCCAGCTGACACCCGCGTATTAAGCGTTAATTTGCAAAAAGATGGAACGATTGTAGCTGATTTTTCGCCAGAATTTGCTCATTATAAGGCAGAAGATGAAAAGAAAATTTTGCAAGCTATTACATGGACATTAACGCAATTTGATAATGTTAAAAAGGTGAAAATACGTATTAATGGACACGATCAAACAGTTATGCCGGTGGATGGAACACCGATTCAAGATGGGGTCAGCCGCGAAGATGGCATCAATATCGATACAAGCAATGTTGTCGATATTACGAACACTCGCCCGATCGTCGTCTATTTTGTAGAGCAGCAAGGGGAGCAGACATACTACGTGCCAGTGACACGACGCATCTCCAACGAGCAAAAGGATGATATTGCCGCAGCCGTTAATGAATTGATCAAAGGTCCGAAATATGGCAGCGGACTGGTCAGTGACTTCCAGCCAGATGTTCAGCTTATTGACAAGCCAGTTTATAAAGATGGCAAAGTGACGCTAAATTTTAACGACGCGATTTATGGAAGCAATAAAAAACATGTGATTTCTGAAGCTGTGCTGAACTCTCTTGTTCTATCATTAACAGAACAAAAAGGAATTGAAAGTGTGGCCATCACAGTGAATGGAAAAGCTGATCTTGTTAAAGAAGATGGAAAAGCACTTTCAGAACCAGTAACAAGACCAGAAAATGTGAACACCGGTAGTTTTTAATGTTATAATATGGTATAAAAAGAGGTAGGTCATATACTACCTCTTTACTATTTTATTTTTGGTACTTTTAAGGGGGCTTTTTTCATGAGAGGCGATGGAAGAGAAAGCTGGCAACTTCGACCAGTACATATTGAAACAAACTTTATTAAACATGCGGAGGGCTCTGTGTTAATTGCTGTCGGCGATACAAAGGTGATTTGTACAGCCAGCATCGATGATAAGGTTCCGCCGTTTATGAGAGGCGGCGGAAAAGGATGGATTACAGCGGAATATGCGATGCTGCCGCGAGCAACTGAACAGCGCAATATCCGAGAATCCAGCAAGGGAAAATTATCGGGCAGAACAATGGAAATTCAACGTCTGATCGGCAGAGCGCTTCGTTCGGTTGTCGATTTAGACAAAATGGGGGAAAAAACGATTTGGATTGACTGTGACGTGATCCAGGCCGATGGAGGAACAAGAACAGCCGCAATAACAGGCGCCTTTGTTGCGATGGTGCTCGCTTTTGCGAAATTACTTGAAGAAAATAAAGTGGCTGAATTTCCTGTGCGTGATTTTCTTGCGGCGACATCTGTGGGGATTGATCCGCAGCATGGTATCATTCTTGACTTGAACTATGCGGAGGATTCGCAGGCCAATGTTGATATGAACGTCGTGATGACCGGTTCCGGGCGTTTCGTAGAAATTCAAGGAACGGGAGAGGAAGCGACATTTTCTCGAGCCGAGCTCCAAGAGATGCTAGAAGCAGCGGAATTAGGAATTCGCCAATTAATTGAGATTCAGAAGAACGTGCTAGGAACACTAGCAGAAAAAATTCAATATGATGCAGAGGAACGTGTGAAGAAATGATAAAACAAGTGATTATTGCAACAAAAAACGCTGGAAAAGCAAGAGAATTTGAAGCATTATTCAATGAAAAAGGAATGCAGGTTAAAACGTTATTAGATTTTCCTAATTGTCCAGATGTCGAGGAAACGGGAGATACATTTGCAGAAAACGCGCGATTAAAAGCTGAAGCAATGGCCGCGTACTTTCAGCAAATGGTGATTGCTGACGATTCGGGCCTGTCCATTGATGCTCTCGACGGCAGGCCTGGTGTTTACTCGGCGCGTTATGCCGGCGAAGAAAAAGATGATCAAGCGAATATAGCAAAAGTATTAAAAGAATTAAAAGGAGTTCCATTTGAACAGAGAACAGCGCGTTTTCATTGCACATTGGCGATTGCGATTCCTGGAAGGCCGACGGTGATTGTCGAAGGAACATGTGAAGGCTATATCGCAGAAGAGCCAAAAGGTGAGAACGGATTTGGCTATGATCCGATTTTTTATGTTCCTGAAAAAAATAAAACAATGGCCGAATTGCCAAAGGAAGTAAAAAATAAAATAAGCCACCGCGCTGATGCGCTGGCTAAATTAAATGAAAAATGGGATACCATCATAAGCGGGGAGTAACAAAATGAGAGTGCTCATTGTCAGTGACAGTCATGGAATGACGAAAGAGCTAACAGAGATCAAACAGCGCCACGCTAACCAAGTGGATGCGTTCATTCATTGCGGGGATTCTGAATTGCCGAGCGACTGTGCCGAATTGCAAGAATTTCGTTCGGTTGCTGGCAATTGTGATTTCGACAAAGGCTTTCCAAAAGAAAGAAGCGAAGAAATTCACGGCGTGCGATTTTTTATTACGCATGGTCATCTATATAATGTCAAAATGACGCTGATGAATCTTTATTACCGCGCTCAAGAAGCGAATGCTCAAGTGGTCTGCTTTGGCCATTCGCATATTGCTGGAGCGGAGATGGTCAACAATCTTTTGTTTATTAATCCGGGAAGCCTTCTTTTGCCGAGGATGCGAAAGGAGAAAACATATGCATTGCTTGAAATTAAGAATGGACAAGCTACCGTTCAATTTTATGACGTGAACGGTCAAGAAGTGCCTTCCTTGGCTCAATCATTCATCCTTTGAGCGGGAAACCATTCCCGCTCTTTTTTATATTATTGACTTTATCCACTCCCTTTCGTATAATAAAAAATGGCTTTAAGAGTCGCCAAATCGGCACCTTGTTTGTTGTGTGGATTGGCTTCTCGGGCTGAGTAAGGTGAAAGAAAAGACGAGGCGAACAGAAAACATGCGGGCGCTGCTATGGTAGCCAAGCAGACGCAAATTGTAGACTTATTAATTTCATATACGATGTCCCAGTAGCTCAGTTGGATAGAGCAGCGGCCTTCTAAGCCGTCGGTCGGGAGTTCGAGTCTCTCCTGGGACGCTAAGAAAAAGCCTTTGCATATGCAAGGGCTTTTTCTTAATTTGCCGGCCTATCACGCTTGAATGGTGGCTATGGAATCTTGTAAATAATAAAACGCTCAGCCTCCTCTGTAAGTATAGCTTATGAGTAAGCCTCTGAAACATAAGGAGAAGGTGTCTAGCCTCTCCCACCGTTGTTTTTTAGAAAATCCACATGTATCCCATGATCGAAGATTGTGAAAAATAGGACTTAAGGAATGGCTAGAAAACCTTTTTTGCACTTCAATAAACAAATCGGAATCTCCTCCTCTGGTTCCATAAAAAACCCGCTTTTGCCATGAATTTAAAAAAAATTTTCCTTCTTTCTATTGCTTGGTACAATCATAATGTAAGCGTATTCAAATATTCGAACGAATCTAAATATTCAAAAAATAGTATTGACTCTTCCTTATTTTGCCCTTATTATAATTTTCAAATAAATCAATCGAATCAAAAAAATAAGACGCTTACAAGATGGCGCACTTACCAAGGGAAGAGGGGAAAAACATTGAGTGAACAATGGATTTTTTTAAACGGCGAGTTTGTTACGAAAGAAAATGCAAAGGTTTCCGTATACGACCATGGTTTTCTGTACGGGGATGGCGTGTTTGAGGGAATACGCGTCTATAGCGGAAACGTCTTTCGTCTCCAAGAACATATTGATCGTTTGTATAACTCGGCCAAATCCATTTTATTAACTATTCCTTACACAAAAGAAGAACTAACGGATTTAATTGTTCAATCGGTTCAAAAAAACCAATTTCAAGATGCATATATTCGAGTGGTTGTTTCGCGGGGGGTCGGAGATTTAGGTCTTGATCCGTATAAATGTCAAAATCCGCAAGTCGTCATTATCGTGGAGCCGTTGGCTATCTTTCCAAAACATTTATATGAAACGGGAATCGAAGTGGTGACAGTGGCGACAAGAAGAAATCGCCCAGATGTGCTAAGTCCAAAAGTAAAATCATTGAACTATTTAAATAACGTTCTCGTTCGAATTGAAGCCCATTTAGCCAATGTCAGCGAAGCGTTAATGTTAAACGATCAAGGCTATGTAGCTGAAGGATCGGCGGATAATGTGTTTATTGTGAAAAATGGTGTTTTGTATACACCGCCGGGATATGTAGGCGCTCTTGAAGGAATTACAAGAGAGGCGATTATCGATATGGCTAGAGAGCTTGGCTATGTCGTTAAAGAAGAACCGTTCACTCGCCATGATGTTTATACTGCTGATGAAGTATTTTTAACAGGAACGGCGGCGGAAGTGATTGCCGTTGTAAAAGTGGATGGCCGGACCATCGGTGAAGGGGTTCCGGGAGTTCATACGAAAAGGCTGCTTGAAGCCTTTAGACAAAAGGTAGTAGCTGAAGGTGTCAAAGTATATCACACAAATGTGAATGCAGGTTAATTGTGAATGAACCATGAAAATTAAACGACATGAAAGCGTTGAAGAGGATAAGTAGTCAACGGAAAAAAGCATCTACAGAGAGCCGGGGGAGCTGAAAACCGGTGATGCTGCCGCTTGATGAACTCACCTCTGAGCGCCAGCTTGAACGCTTTGGCTAGTAGAGTTGGACGGGTGGAATCAAAAGCGCTCCACTCGTTATTAAAAAGAGCGTCTGAACATTTCAGATGCTCATGAGGTGGTCAGTTGGCCATGAAAAAGGGTGGTACCGCGGAAAGAAAGCCTTTTCGCCCCTTTGACCTAGAACAAGTAGGTCATGATGGGGTGAAGAGGCTTTTTCATTGCTTTTATAAAAGTTGAGGAGGAAGGATGAAGCATGGCAAACATGAAAGTCGAGGAGAAAAGGAAGCAAAAAATGAAAATAAGCGGAGCATTAATGCTGATAGAGGCATTAAAAGCAGAGAAAGTAGAAGTGATCTTTGGATATCCAGGAGGAGCGGTATTGCCGATTTACGACAAATTGTATGATTCAGGCATTTTCCATGTTTTAACGCGCCACGAACAAGGAGCCATTCATGCAGCAGAAGGCTATGCCCGCATTTCTGGAAAACCAGGGGTTGTCATTGCGACGTCCGGTCCTGGAGCAACAAACATTGTGACAGGCTTAACAGATGCGATGATGGATTCGTTGCCGTTGGTTGTTTTTACTGGCCAAGTAGCGTCAGGAGTCATCGGTTCTGATGCCTTTCAAGAAGCAGATGTTGTTGGAATTACCATGCCGATCACGAAGCACAGCTACCAAGTTCGCCATGTCCAGGAGCTTCCGAAGATTATTAAAGAAGCATTTCATATTGCGACAACAGGGCGGCCAGGACCAGTACTGATTGATATTCCAAAGGATATGACGACCCAAGAAGGAGAATTTGATTATGAACAGCCTGTTCGTCTTCCTGGATATCAGCCAACCGTTTATCCTAACCATTTGCAAATTCGCAAGCTGGTTGAAGCAGTGAGCCAAGCCAAACGCCCAGTCATTTTAGCGGGAGCGGGCGTATTGCATGCCAATGCATCTCAAGAGCTGCAGCAATATGCGGAGCAGCAAAAAATCCCCGTCATCCATACGTTGCTGGGACTCGGAGGCTTTCCGGCAGACCATCCACTTTTTCTGGGCATGGCGGGGATGCACGGAACGTATACAGCGAATATGGCCTTATACGAATGTGATTTATTAATCAATATCGGCGCCCGTTTTGATGATCGTGTGACTGGAAATTTAAACTGTTTTGCTCCGAAAGCAACGGTGGCGCACATTGATATCGATCCAGCGGAAATCGGCAAAAATGTGCCAACAAAAATCCCGATTGTGAGCGACGCGAAAGAGGCACTAAAAGAGCTGATTCTTCAAGAAGGAAGGCCGGCTGATACAGATGAATGGCTTGCACAGTTAGCAGAATGGAAAAAAGGATTTCCGCTCGTTTATAAAAATGAGCCTAGAACGATGAAGCCGCAGAAGTTAATTGAGATGATTTATGAGCTCACAGATGGAGAAGCCATTGTGACCACGGATGTAGGGCAGCATCAAATGTGGACTGCGCAGTATTACAAGTTCAACCAGCCAAACCGTTGGGTTACTTCAGGAGGGCTCGGCACGATGGGGTTTGGGCTTCCGGCGGCGATTGGGGCACAGTTAGCCGATCGGCAAGCGACTGTTGTTTCGATTGTCGGCGATGGCGGATTTCAAATGACGTTGCAAGAGCTATCGGTTATTCAAGAATTGAAGCTGCCGATTAAAGTGGTGATTGTGAACAATCAATCGCTCGGCATGGTGCGGCAGTGGCAGCAGCTCTTTTACGAAAAGCGATACTCGCACTCGCTCATTCCGAACCAGCCGGATTTTGTCAAACTGGCCGAGGCTTACAATATAAAGGGATTGCGGGCGAAAACAGAAGCGGAAGCTGTCCGCGTATTACAGCAAGCTTTTTCCCTTCACGAACCAGTATTGCTCGATATTCACGTAGCGGCGGATGAAAATGTATATCCAATGGTGGCGCCAGGAAAGGGCCTGCATGAAATGGTGGGGGTGAAATTGTGCGAAGAATCATTACAATGACGGTTCATAATCGTCCAGGCGTGCTCAACCGGATTACGGGTTTATTTACAAAACGCCATTATAATATCGAAAGCATTACAGTCGGACACACAGAAACAGAAGGAATCTCCCGCATGACATTTGTTGTCAATGTGGAGGACGAACGTACAGCGGAACAAATTACGAAACAATTAAACAAGCAAATCGACGTGCTGAAGGTCCATGATATTACGGATCAAGCGATCGTAGCAAGAGAGCTGGCGCTTATTAAAGTAGCGGTCAATCCAGCCGCGCGTCAGGAAATTTATACCCTTATCGAGCCGTTCCGCGCTGCGGTTGTCGATGTGGGCAAGGAGAGCCTCGTCATTCAAGTAACAGGGGAACCAGAGAAAGTAGAGGCGCTTATTGATTTATTAAAGTCTTACGGAATTAAAGAAGTCGCCAGAACTGGTACAACCGCATTTACACGCGGCTCGCAAAAAGCAGCCGCTTCCTATAAAACTGCATTTATCATTTGAAAAAGGAGAGGGATTTAAAATGGCGAAAGTTTACTATAATGGGGATGCAAACGAACAATATTTACAATCGAAAAAAGTAGCGATTATTGGATATGGTTCTCAAGGGCATGCACATGCGCAAAATCTTCGCGACAGCGGGGTAGAAGTTGTTGTCGGTCTTCGTCCAGGAAGATCATGGAATCAAGCGGAGCAGGATGGTTTTCAAGTCCGCACGGTGCGGGAAGCAACACGAGAAGCCGATGTGATTATGATTTTGCTTCCAGATGAGAAACAGCCGTCTGTATATAAAGAAGAAATTGAGCCGGAATTGCAGCCAGGCAATGCTCTCGTATTTGCTCATGGGTTTAACATTCATTTCAATCAAATTGTTCCGCCGCAGGATGTGGATGTTTTCTTAGTGGCTCCAAAAGGTCCTGGACATTTAGTGCGCCGCACATATACAGAAGGAGCTGGAGTGCCAGCGTTGATTGCTGTGTATCAGGATGTCACAGGGGAAGCAAAGGAAACAGCGCTCGCCTATGCGAAAGCGATCGGAGCGGCACGAGCAGGAGTGTTGGAGACGACTTTCAAAGAAGAGACGGAAACCGATCTGTTCGGCGAACAAGCGGTATTATGCGGCGGATTGACATCGCTTGTGAAGGCTGGATTTGAAACGCTTATCGAAGCAGGATATCAGCCAGAAGTGGCCTACTTTGAATGTCTTCACGAGATGAAGCTGATCGTTGACCTTATGTATGAGGGAGGACTTGCATGGATGCGCCATTCCATTTCCGACACCGCGCAATGGGGAGATTTTATTTCTGGGCCGCGCATCATTAATGATTCAGTGAAAGACGAAATGAAAAAGGTGCTTGAAGATATTCAAACAGGAAAATTTGCTAAAGGCTGGATTTTGGAAAATCAAGCGAATCGCCCAGAATTCAATGCGATCAATAGAAGGGAAAATGAGCATCTAATCGAAACAGTCGGGCGCGAGTTGAGAAGCATGATGCCGTTTGTGAAAGCGAAACAGAAAGAAGTGGTGGTCACCAGTGCGAAAAATTAATATTTTTGACACAACCTTGCGTGATGGAGAGCAGTCAGCCGGCGTAAATTTAAATTTACAGGAAAAGCTAGAAATCGCTCGACAATTGGAAAGGCTTAAGGTGGATATTATTGAAGCAGGTTTTCCTGCCGCCTCCAAAGGAGATTTTCAATCGGTTAAACAAATTGCGGAAACGATTAAACATGCTTCTGTGACCGGGCTTTCTCGCTCGGTCCAGAGCGATATTGACACAGCATGGGAGGCATTAAAAGGAGGGGCAGAGCCGCGTTTGCACTTGTTTATTGCCACTTCACCGATTCATATGGCTCATAAACTGAGAATGACGCCGGAACAAGTCATTGAAGCAGCGGTTTCCTCTGTCAAGTATGCTAAACGTTACTTTCCGATTGTGCAATGGTCTGCAGAAGATGCTTGTCGAAGTGAGCTTCCTTTCCTAGCGGAAATTGTGGCCAAAGTCATTGAAGCGGGAGCGAGTGTGATCAACATTCCTGATACGGTAGGATACATCACGCCAAAAGAATATGGGGAGATCTTCGATTTTTTAAGAAAAAATGTTCCGAATATTGAAAAAATATCGTTGTCAGCTCATTGCCACGATGATTTAGGGATGGCTGTAGCAAACTCACTTGCTGCGATTGAGCACGGCGCAACGCAGATCGAAGGAACCATTAATGGCATCGGTGAACGGGCGGGGAATGCGGCATTAGAGGAAATCGCGGTTGCCCTTTATATCCGTAAAGATTATTACAAGGCAGAAACCGGCCTCAATCTTCAAGAAATTAAGCGAACAAGCAATTTAGTGAGCAAACTGACAGGAATGACGCTTCCAGCGAATAAAGCGATTGTCGGAAAAAATGCTTTTGCGCATGAATCTGGCATTCATCAAGACGGGGTGTTAAAAGAAAAGACAACGTATGAAATTATTTCTCCAGAGCTTGTTGGGGTTCAATCGAACTCGATGGTGTTAGGAAAGCATTCGGGCCGCCATGCGCTGCGTAATCGTGTCGTGGAGCTCGGCTACACGCTGTCAGAAGCGGAAATCAATAAGCTGTTTGTCCGTTTTAAAGAGTTGGCCGACAAGAAAAAAGATATTACCGATGATGATTTAGTTGCTTTAATCTTTGAAGAAAAATTTGATCTTTTTAAAGAATTTTATCAGCTGTCCTCCATTCAAGTCCAATATGGAACAAATCAAATTCCGACAGCTGTCGTCGTGTTGATGGATGGGCAAGGCAATGAAATTCAAGAGGCAGCAACAGGAGCCGGCAGTGTAGAATCGTTGTACAACACATTAGAGCGCTGCTTCAAAACAGAGGTCAAGTTGTTGGATTATCGGATTGAATCCGTCAGCGGCGGAAGAGATGCTCTTGCTCAGGTATTCGTAAAAGTTCGCGTCAACGAAATAGAAACAAGCGGGCGCGGGACTGCGCAAGACGTGCTTGAAGCATCCGCGAAAGCTTATATTAACGCGGTGAACAGGGTGTTTATGATTGAAAAAATGAGGGAAGAAAATCAAAAAGTAGTCATTAAAAACTAATCAAATAATATGGAGGGGTTCACTATGGGAACATATCGGATTGCTGTATTGCCAGGAGACGGAGTGGGAAAAGAAGTCACGTCAGGGGCTGTCGAAGTATTACAGGCAATCGCTTCTCGGTTTCATCATCAATTCATCTTTAAATACGGACTTATCGGTGGAGAAGCGATTGATCGGAAAGGCACGCCGCTTCCAGATGAAACGCTTCATATGTGCCGGCAAAGCGATGCCGTTCTTCTTGGGGCGGTTGGCGGTCCAAAGTGGGATAAAAACCCTCCACATTTGCGCCCGGAAAAAGGGTTGTTGGCCATTCGCAAAGAAATGAACTTATTTGCTAATTTGCGCCCGGTAAAGGTGTATCCAAGCTTAGCCGACTCATCCCCATTAAAAGCGCATATCATTCGCGAAGCGGATTTACTTATTGTAAGAGAGCTAACAGGTGGTTTATATTTTGGCAAGCCAAGCGGCCGGCGTGTAGAGAATGGAGAAGAGGCAGCCATTGATACCCTTCTTTATAAGCGAGAAGAGATTAAACGAATTTTAAAAACAGCGTTTGAATTAGCGAGAAAAAGAAGAAAAAAAGTCACATCTGTCGATAAAGCAAATGTGCTTGAATCAAGCAGAATGTGGCGTGAGATTGCCGAAGAGGTCGCTTGCGATTATCCTGATGTAGAGTTAGAGCACATGCTCGTGGACAATGCGGCGATGCAGTTGATTCGAAATCCAAAACAATTTGATGTATTAGTGACGGAAAATATGTTTGGTGATATTTTAAGCGATGAAGCTTCCATGCTAACCGGATCGTTAGGGATGCTCCCATCCGCGAGCTTGTCAACAACAGGCCCTAGCTTATATGAACCGATTCACGGATCAGCGCCTGATCTTGCTGGACAAAACAAAGCGAATCCGATTGCTGCTATTTTATCGGCGGCGATGATGCTTCGTTTATCATTTGGTCTCAACAAAGAAGCTGACGCTATCGAAAAGGCGGTTCAGCAAGTATTAACGTCAGGCTATCGAACAGTAGATGTAGCGAAAAAAGGACAGCATGTCGTTTCTACCAAAGACATGGTGGATGAAATTCGAGCGACCATTTTAGATGATGAAGCCATTTTTAATATTATGGCGGTATATGCCTAATGAACGGCGCTAAAGATGAATGGGTCCGATAGAATCGAAAGAGAATAGGGGATCAACAAGAACGCCAACGGACATATCTTTTTGTCCGTCAGGCGTTCAGCATTTTCATAGATAGCGATAAACGGAGTTGGCTAAGAACAGTTTTATTCCTTAGAGAGGGGGATCGTATGAAACCAAAAACAATTATTGAAAAAGTATGGGAACATCATGTGGTTTATCGGGAAGCGGGGAAGCCGGATTTATTATATATTGATTTACATTTAGTACATGAGGTTACCTCACCCCAAGCATTTGAAGGATTGAGACAGAAAGGGAGAAAAGTACGCCGCCCTGATTTGACTTTTGCGACCATGGATCATAATGTTCCAACTGTTAACCGCTTGGTCATTGAAGATGAGATTGCGAGAAATCAAATTGCTGCCTTGGAAAAAAATTGCCGTGAATTTTCGATTCCACTGGCTGATTTGCATAGTTCTGAGCAAGGAATCGTTCATGTCATCGGTCCGGAGCTAGGGTTGACTCAGCCGGGAAAAACGATTGTATGCGGCGATAGCCATACGTCGACACACGGGGCATTTGGAGCGCTTGCATTTGGAATTGGAACAAGTGAAGTAGAGCATGTTCTCGCGACACAAACTCTATGGCAGCATCGGCCGAAAACGCTTGAAATACGCATTAACGGTCGCTTATCCGATGGGGTGACAGCCAAAGATGTGATTTTAGCGATTATTCATCAATATGGGGTCGACGTAGGAACAGGGTACATTATTGAATTCACAGGAGATGTCATTCGCCAGATGTCGATGGAAGAAAGAATGACCATTTGCAATATGTCCATCGAAGCAGGGGCAAGAGCGGGGTTAATTAGTCCAGATGAAACGACCTTTGAGTATTTGCGAGGACGAAAATATGCTCCAAAAGGAGAGGATTATGAAAAAGCTGTTGAGCAATGGCGAATGCTTGCGACGGATGAGGGAGCAACCTATGATCGCACGTTAGAAATAGACGCTGCTTCGATTGCCCCAATGGTAACATGGGGAACGACACCGGGCATGAGCGCACCGATCGATGGAAAGGTTCCGTACCCAGAGGATTTTGCAGATGAAACAGAGCAAAAAGCGGTTCAGCTTGCCCTGCAATATATGGGATTGGAGCCGGGAACGCCAATCAGTGAAATGAAAATCCAGCACGTATTTATTGGCTCCTGTACGAATTCACGAATGAGCGATTTGCGGGCAGCGGCGGAAATTGTCAAAGGAAAGAGAGTAGCACCAGGCGTCAGAGCGCTTGTGGTTCCCGGTTCCCAGGAAGTGAAGCGGAGAGCGGAAGAAGAGGGATTAGCGCAAATTTTTATCGAGGCTGGATTTGAATGGCGCGATTCTGGCTGCAGCATGTGCTTAGGGATGAATCCGGACATTGTTCCGGAAGGAGAGCATTGTGCTTCAACATCCAATCGAAATTTTGAAGGACGGCAAGGCAAAGGAGCAAGGACTCATTTAGTCAGCCCAAAAATGGCAGCAGCAGCGGCGATTCACGGCCGATTTATCGATATTAGAAAGCTGCAAGCTGAATCGATTGGGGAAAGGAGATGAAAGAAAAGCATGCAGCCATTTACTGTCCATAAAGGAAAGGTTGTCGGAATAGATCGCGCGAACATTGATACCGATCAAATTATTCCAAAACAATTTTTAAAACGAATTGAAAGAACAGGGTTTGGAAAATTTTTATTTTATGATTGGCGCTATCTCGATGGCCAGATTCTCAATCCTCATTTTGAATTAAACCGGCCTGAAAACGAAGGAGCCACCATTCTTGTGGCAAATGAAAACTTCGGCTGCGGCTCCTCCCGCGAGCATGCTCCATGGGCGTTACAGGATTATGGATTTCAAGCGGTGGTGGCTCCTTCGTTTGCCGATATTTTTTATAATAACTGCCTGAAAAATGGATTGCTGCCGATTCGTCTTGCCAAACATGACGTCGAATATCTTTTGCATGAAAGCAAGCGCGCCGATTATGAATTAACCATTTCCTTAGAGGAACAACGCATATATGACGAAAGCGGATTTGATCGTACGTTTGAAATTGATTCGTATCGAAAGCAGCTATTATTAAAGGGATGGGATGAAATTGATTTGACTTTTATGTATGAATCGTATATCGAAGAATATGAAAAAAAAAAACGCTGGTCATTTGAATGAGTAGAGAAGCCGACTCTGTTACAGAGTTGGCTTTTTTGTGGAATATTGGTATACTGATAACCAAATTAAAAAACGGTGAGTGAAGATGGGGAATATTATTCCATTTCCAAATTTAAGAAAAAGGCTGCTAGAGAAGGGTCTAGAAGCATTGAAAGAAGAAAAATATCAGGATGCGCTTTATTTTCTTACTGAGGCTCAAAAATTAGGAACGAAGGAGTCTGAAGTAGAGCTGAGCATCATTCTCTGCCTGTTTGAAATGGGAGAATGGGAGGAAGCCAAGCAAAGATGCCAGCATTTGCTTTGGAAGAAGCAAGAGGTGACGGATATAGAGCTTCTTCAGCTTTATTTATCCATTTTAATTCATTTAGAGCAATATGCAGAGGCTGATGAAATGCTTGAGACAGCTCTGCAAGATAAAAAGCTCCATCCACATGAACGAGAGCAGCTGCTTCAATTATTGCGCTTTAGCCGAAAAATGAGATCATCTTTTTCCGCCAGTTCTAATGAAGAGATTGAGCAGCTGCTTCAATCCAAGCGTATCGAAGATCAGCTCAAAGCGATCCAACGGCTAGAAAACGAACATATCGTTCCGTTGCTCCCGATGTTAAAGCAATATTTAGCAAATGAAGACAATCATCCGATGGCCAAAACGATGTTGCTGCGTTTGCTTACGGCCAAAAAGGTGAGCGAGGAACTAGTCATTCATAAATTCGGAAAAATCATGACGATCATTCCCGAACAGCTAAACGAGGCGATAGAAACACAATTTGCAACCGATATATTGCAAAAGCTAGAACGAACATTAGGAAGCGATAGTCCGAGCTTATATGAGACGGCTTCGCATGTTTGGATGCGCTATATTTACACGCTGTATCCTTTTGCCCCTTTGCCGGTTTCTGAGGAGACGTGGATTGCGGCTTTGCATTTGTCAGCCTGTCGGCTTCAAGGAATCGAAATGACAATAACCGAAATCGCAGAACGTTATCATGTTTGTGAACAAGAAGTGACACAACTATGTGAAAAACTTTATGAAATAGAAGAAATTTCTTTCATTTAATCTATCGTTTATATTGAAACCTTATGATTGTATGTTATAATATAATGGTTGTATTACGTATATCTTTACATCTGTTGCTTACATACATGCTTATTTGATGGTGCTGACTTAGATGATTTTGTGTTGGAGGGAAAAGTATGGTAGCAAAATGGGAAAAATTAGAGGGGAACGAAGGCGTTCTTACTATTGAAGTAGATGCAGAAAAAGTAAACGAAGGATTAGATGCTGCATTTAAAAAAGTAGTGAAAAATGTGAGCATTCCAGGATTCCGCAAAGGCAAAGTTCCGCGTTCTCTATTTGAGAAGCGTTTTGGTGTTGAAGCGTTATATCAAGATGCTCTTGATATTTTATTACCTGAGGCTTATGCGAACGCAGTAGAAGAAACAGGAATTGAGCCTGTTGACTATCCGCATATTGATGTTGAACAAATTGAAAAAGGAAAAAGCTTAATTTTTAAAGCAAAAGTAACAGTAAAGCCGGAAGTGAAGTTAGGAGAATATAAAGGGCTTCAAGTAGAAAAGCAAGATGATACAGTGACAGAGGAAGATGTTGAAAATGAATTAAAACGTCTTCAAGAAAACTATGCTGAGCTTGTGATAAAAGAAGAAGGAAAAGTAGAAGACGGCGATACAGTGGTCATTGATTTTGAAGGATTTGTAAATGGAGAGCCGTTTGAAGGTGGAAAGGCTGAAAACTATTCACTTGTCATCGGTTCTGGCACATTCATTCCTGGTTTTGAAGACCAGTTAATCGGATTGGAAGCAGGAGCGGAAAAAGAAATCGAAGTGACGTTCCCTGAAGAGTATCATGCCGAAGAACTGGCTGGAAAACCAGCAGTCTTCAAAATCAAGGTGCATGAAGTGAAAACAAAGCAATTGCCAGCGTTAGATGATGAATTTGCTAAAGATGTCGATGAGGAAGTAGAAACGCTAGAGCAATTGAAAGAGAAAACACGCAACAGATTAGAGGAAACAAAAAAGAACGAAGCAGAAGCAGCGCTTCGTGACGCAGTGGTCGAAAAGGCAGCAGAAAATGCAGAAATCGACATCCCTGAAGCGATGATTAAAACAGAAACAGATCGCATGTTACGCGAATTTGATCAACGCCTGCAAATGCAAGGATTAAATCTCAACCTTTACTATCAATTCTCTGGACAAGATGAAGCAGCGCTTCGCGAACAAATGAAAGAGGACGCAGAAAAGCGCGTACGCATTTCTTTAACGTTAGAAGCGATTGCGAAAGCTGAAAACATTGAAGCAACGGAAGAAGAAGTAAATGCAGAGCTTGAAAAAATGGCTGAAGCTTATAATTTGACGGTTGACAAAATTAAAGAGCTGCTAGGAAATCTTGAAGTTGTCAAGGAAGATGTGAAATTCCGCAAAGTGGTCGATTTGCTTGTGGAACATAGCACAGCTGCTCAATAAAAAAGCGAAGAAGCCTATTGCTCTCTGCGCATTCATAAGAACAAGGCGCGATGCAGTTCGTGCCTTGTTCTTTCATAAATGAATACGATATATCATAGTTGAGAATTTTCTAATTTTTCAAATATGTAATGATTTTTTATTAGCGTTTGTATAATGATTTATGATAAAATGACGAATACATAAGCTGATAATACAGAATAAATTGTGGAAAGTTAAACAAATGTAGTACATACCAGCGATGTGAATTCTAGAGCAAGGGGTGAAAGCATGTTTAAATTTAATGATGAGAAAGGGCAATTGAAATGTTCTTTCTGCGGAAAGACACAGGATCAAGTCCGCAAGCTAGTAGCAGGTCCTGGAGTATACATATGTGATGAGTGTATTGAGCTTTGCACTGAAATTGTCGAGGAAGAGCTTGGCAATGAAGAGGAATTTGAATTTAAAGATGTTCCGAAGCCAAAAGAAATTCAAGAGATTTTAGACGAGTACGTCATCGGCCAGGATCGAGCGAAAAAATCGCTGGCAGTTGCTGTTTATAATCATTATAAACGGATCAACTCCAACAGCAAGGTCGACGATGTTGAGCTATCAAAAAGCAATATTTTGATGATTGGTCCGACCGGAAGCGGGAAAACATTGCTTGCTCAGACGTTAGCGCGCATCTTAAATGTGCCGTTTGCTATTGCTGATGCCACCTCGTTAACAGAGGCCGGTTATGTCGGTGAAGATGTCGAAAACATTCTTCTAAAATTGATTCAAGCTGCTGACTATGATGTGGAAAAGGCGGAAAAAGGGATCATTTACATTGATGAAATTGACAAAATTGCCCGCAAATCGGAGAATCCATCCATTACGCGTGATGTATCCGGAGAAGGAGTGCAGCAAGCGCTTTTAAAAATTTTAGAAGGCACGATTGCCAGCGTTCCGCCACAAGGCGGCCGGAAGCATCCGCATCAAGAGTTTATTCAAATTGATACAACGAACATTTTATTCATTTGCGGCGGTGCGTTTGACGGAATTGAGCCGATTATTAAACGTCGTCTTGGCAAAAAAGTAATCGGATTTGGCGCAGAAACGCAGCAAAACGATGTAGATGAAAAGAATTTGCTATCAAAAGTATTGCCGGAGGACTTGCTGAAATTTGGATTAATTCCGGAGTTTGTGGGACGCTTGCCTGTTATTACAAGCCTAGAGCCGCTTGATGAGGCGGCGTTAATCGAAATCTTGACGAAGCCGAAAAATGCGATTGTCAAGCAATACCAAAAAATGCTTGAACTTGATAATGTGGAACTTGAATTTGAAAAAGAAGCACTTTCTGAGATTGCGAAAAAAGCGATCGAGCGAAAAACGGGTGCTCGTGGTCTTCGCTCCATCATTGAAGGAATCATGCTTGATGTGATGTTTGAGCTTCCTTCCCGCGAAGATGTGCAAAAATGTGTGATTACAGCAGAGACCGTGCGTGATGCGAAAGCGCCGAAATTAATCCGTCACGATGGTACGGTTGTGGAGCAGGAGCGCAAAACGTCTGCTTAACGGCATATGAAGCGGTTCTTGAGAGAAAACAGCTTCCAAGCTTGTAGCCAAAGTCAAAAGGACTTTGGCTACAAGCGCTTGAATACCATCCACCGAGAAGTCCCCCCTCTCTAAGCGAAGTGGAAGAGAGGAGAGGTTCATGCAACCGTTTATTTCGCGTTTTCTTGCCTCAGGCAGTCGAAAATGCTTGTGGCAGATGAATCGAGCCGAGCGAAAACGCAGATTGAACCAAGGTGTTCATCAGCGCGGATGAGCGAGGACGGTGACGCAGGATCGAAGCGTTTGTGAACAGTCTGAAGCTGTCTTGAGAGAAGGCAGCTTCTTTTTTGTTTATTCCTGCTTCCAAGAGGAGATACTATACGTACTACATACTTATTGGAGCAGGAGGATTTAAGCTAATGAACTGGACAAACATCGCTTTATTTGTGCAACTATTTTTTGGGGTCATTATCGGTCTCTACTTTTGGAATTTGCTCAAAAATCAACGTACCCAGAAGGTTTCGATTGATAAAGAATCGCGAAAAGAAATGGAGCAGCTTCGAAAGCTCCGTTCAATTTCTTTAACAGAACCGCTTGCCGAAAAGGTGAGACCAAAGCATTTCAGCGATATTGTCGGACAAGAGGATGGCATTAAGGCATTGAAAGCGGCATTGTGCGGGCCCAATCCCCAGCATGTCATCATTTACGGGCCTCCGGGAGTTGGAAAAACAGCGGCTGCTCGCCTTGTATTAGAAGAAGCGAAAAAAAATCCGGTTTCGCCGTTTAAAAAAAATGCGGTATTTGTGGAACTAGATGCGACCACCGCTCGATTTGATGAACGAGGCATTGCCGATCCGCTTATCGGCTCTGTCCACGATCCGATTTATCAAGGGGCGGGGGCGATGGGACAAGCTGGCATTCCACAGCCAAAGCAGGGAGCTGTTACACACGCGCATGGAGGAATTCTTTTTATTGATGAAATTGGTGAGCTGCATCCTATTCAGATGAATAAACTGCTTAAAGTGCTTGAGGATCGAAAAGTGTTTTTCGAAAGCGCCTATTATAGTGAAGAAAATCCACAAATCCCGACTCATATTCACGACATTTTCCAAAATGGTCTTCCTGCCGATTTTCGTCTTGTCGGGGCAACGACGAGGACGCCAAATGAAATTCCTCCGGCCATTCGTTCTCGTTGCCTTGAAGTATTTTTCCGTGAGCTTGATCAAGAGGAAGTGGCGCTCATTGCTCGGAAGGCGGCGGAGAAGATTCACTTGAATGTTTCAGAAAACGGCATCCGCCTTTTGGCAACGCATGCGCGAAATGGTCGCGAAGCGGTTAATTTAATGCAAATTGCCGCAGGGATTGCTATTTCTGAAAAACGCGATACGATTCTCGATAAAGATATCGAATGGGTCATTCATTCGAGCCAGCTTTCGCCAAGGTATGAAAAGAAAATTCACGAAACCTCAACGGTCGGCTTCGTCAATGGTCTAGCCGTGTACGGGCCGAATACCGGGGCGTTGTTGGAGATTGAAGTGACCGCCCTGCCGACAAAAGAAAAGGGAACACTCAATATTACAGGGATTGTGGAAGAAGAAAGCATCGGCAGCGGAGAAAAATCGATTCGTCGAAAAAGTATGGCACGCGGCTCGATTGAAAACGTGATTACGGCATTAAGGGCGATGGGGGTCCCAGCCGATCGCTATGATATCCACGTAAATTTCCCAGGCGGTATTCCGGTTGATGGTCCATCCGCAGGAATTGCAATGGCAGTAGGCATTTATTCCGCCATTTATCGTCTGCCGGTAGACCCGACGATCGCCATGACGGGAGAAATTAGCATTCATGGCCATGTTAAGCCCGTGGGGGGAATTTTTCCGAAAGTAAAGGCAGCCAAACAAGCGGGAGCGAAAAAAGTGATCATTCCATTTGAAAACATGCAATCCATGCTCAATGAAATCAACGGTATTGAAATCATCCCTGTCCGCCGTTTAGAAAACGTCCTCTCTGTTCTATTCGGACAGGAAAGAGATGGCTCGATTCCAGCTGCTGCCGATCAATCTGAGACGAAGTTCGTGTAGTGAAATGACGGCTTTGGCGCGCTGTATGTTCGCGGCGTCAAAGTCGGCTTTTCTTTGTTGAAAGAAATTCGCCGCGAAACTCTGATCGATCTTATCACGGTTCATGATTCGGCATTCGATCCATGAGCGAATGGTCTCCCAACAAAAATCGATGCTCATTCAAAAGCAACATTTGCTGCTTTCGGCGGTCGGACCGTCATATACGGAGGAATGTTGGCGCATCCAATGAGAGTTCTATCGTTACGTTGCTTAAATAAACAAGCGCAAGATTCACTCGTTTCTATATCGAGGAAGAATAGCGTTAGTCTATTATAGGGAAAGCGGAGCCTTGCCCATGTAGCTCTGGACTATGCACCGATCGGACGCTTAAACAATGAATCGTTTAGTCTGAAAGAGGCATGGCTCGAAGCTTGGTTACACGCTTGTGCGGTTTATCTGCGACGGTCGGAAGAATTTGTTTTCCTTTCTCCATAAAATCAAGTTGTTCCATCTTTGGGGTGCGCTTGTAGATAGGAGAAATAGGGAGCATGAATTTTATAGATGAATCCATGTACTTCTGATTTTACAAACATATGATGGTGCTATACAATAGACGAATAGAAAGTGAAGTGTGGAGGTGTTTGCCGTGGCGAAAAAGAAAGAGACCATCGTTCCCCTCCTCCCATTGCGGGGATTGCTCGTATTCCCGACGATGGTGTTGCATCTTGATGTCGGCCGAGAAAAGTCGGTTCAAGCGTTGGAAAAGGCAATGGTCGAGGATCATATCGTTTTGCTTACATCACAAAAAGATGTTTCGATTGATGAACCGAGTGTGGACGAGCTATATGAGATGGGAACGCTGGCGCGTGTGAAGCAGCTGTTAAAGCTTCCGAACGGAACGTTCAGAGTATTAGTGGAAGGGATTTGCCGGGCGAAAATCATAGCAACGGTTCATGAAGAGCCTTGCTTTATCGTCAAGGCCGAAAAATTTGTTGATCCCGAAGTGAAAGATTTAGAAGACGAAGCTCTTAAACGGACCATGCTTGAATATTTTGAGCAATACATAAATTTATCGAAAAAACTCTCTGCTGATATTTTTGCTTCTGTAGCTGACATTGATGAACCAGGGCGGATGGCTGATATTATTGCTTCACATTTGCCGCTGAAGCTTGAAGGAAAACAAGAAATCTTAGAAACAGTAGATATTAAGGAACGAGTTCATAAAATTATTCAAGTGCTTCACAACGAAAAAGAAGTGCTGCAGCTGGAGAAAAAAATTAGTATGCGTGTGAAGCAGTCGATGGAACGGACCCAAAAGGAATACTATTTGCGCGAGCAAATGAAGGCCATTCAAAAAGAGCTTGGCGAAAAGGAAGGAAAAACAGGAGAGGTTGAAACACTTAAAGACAAAATCGAAGCGGCTGGAATGCCGGATCATGTAAAGGAAACAGCCTTAAAAGAGCTGGACCGTTATGAGAAGGTCCCGTCTACTTCAGCGGAAAGCTCGGTAATCCGCAACTATCTTGATTGGCTCCTTGCCCTTCCGTGGAAAAAACAAACGGAGGATATTCATGACATTAAGCGAGCGGAAGCGATTCTGCATGAAGAGCATTACGGGTTGGACAAGGTGAAAGAACGGGTGCTCGAATATTTATCTGTACAGCAATTGACCCAATCACTAAAAGGTCCGATTCTTTGTTTAGCTGGTCCGCCGGGAGTCGGAAAAACATCGCTTGCTCGTTCTATCGCTAAATCGCTGAACCGTCATTTTGTTCGCATCTCGTTAGGAGGAGTGCGCGATGAATCAGAAATTCGCGGACATCGCCGCACATACGTGGGAGCGATGCCGGGACGAATTATTCAAGGAATGAAAAAAGCGGGCACCATTAATCCCGTTTTTCTGCTTGATGAAATTGATAAAATGTCGAGTGACTTCCGCGGCGATCCATCAGCAGCGCTTCTGGAGGTCCTTGATCCAGAGCAAAACCATACATTCAGCGACCACTATATTGAAGAGCCGTATGATTTATCAAAAGTCATGTTTATTGCAACAGCTAACAATCTCGCTACCATTCCGCAGCCGCTATTGGATCGTATGGAAATTATTACGATACCTGGTTATACAGAGGTTGAGAAGCTTCATATCGCGCGGCAGCATTTGCTTCCAAAGCAACTGAAGGAACATGGCTTGAAAAAAGCGAGCTTGCAAATGCGCGATGAAGCCATTTTACACATCATTCGCTATTATACGCGCGAAGCTGGCGTGCGCGAGCTAGAACGTCAGCTGGCCGCCATTTGCCGAAAAGCGGCCCGCTTCATTGTATCTGAAGAGAAGAAACGAGTAGTATTGACGGAAAAGAACCTTGAAGAATTTTTAGGAAAGCGGAAGTATCGTTACGGCCAGGCGGAGCTGCAAGATCAAATTGGAGTAGCAACAGGGCTTGCCTATACGCCATTTGGCGGGGATACGTTATCCATTGAAGTTTCCGTTACTCCTGGAAAAGGAAAATTAGTGCTGACAGGAAAATTGGGAGACGTCATGAAAGAATCGGCGCAGGCCGCCTTCAGCTATATCCGTTCTCGTGCTGAAGAGCTTGGAGTCAGTCCGGATTTTCATGAGAAAAATGATATTCATATTCATGTTCCCGAAGGGGCGGTCCCAAAAGACGGGCCTTCAGCGGGAATTACCATTGCCACGGCTTTGATTTCTGCTCTGACAGGACGGCCAGTCAGCCGTTTTGTCGGGATGACGGGCGAAATTACTTTGCGTGGCCGTGTGTTGCCGATCGGCGGATTAAAAGAGAAAACATTAAGCGCCCACCGCGCGGGATTGAAAACCATTATTTTGCCAAAAGAGAATGAAAAAGACTTAGAGGATATTCCAAATATCGTGAAAAAAGATTTGGAATTTATCCTTGTCTCTCACTTAGACGAAGTATTACAACATGCATTAGTAGGGGATAAGCTATGAAGGTAACAGCAGCTGAAATTACGATAAGCGCAGTCAAGCCGGAGCAATATCCGGCTGGCATGCTTCCAGAGTTTGCATTGGCAGGGCGTTCGAATGTTGGAAAATCGTCCTTTATCAATAAAATGATTAACCGTAAAAATTTGGCGCGTACTTCTTCGAAACCCGGAAAGACGCAGACGCTGAATTTCTATCTTATTAATGAAGCGTTTTATTTTGTCGATGTTCCAGGCTATGGATTTGCTAAAGTCTCAAAGCAGGAAAGGCAAGCTTGGGGAAAAATGATGGAAACGTACTTTACAACAAGAGAACAGCTCAAAGCCGTGATATTAGTGATCGATTTGCGTCATCCGCCAACGAAGGATGATGTGATGATGTACGAATTTTTAAAATATCATCAGCTCCCAACCATTGTGGTTGCGACGAAAGCCGATAAAGTGCCAAAAGGAAAATGGCCGAAGCACCAAAAAGTCGTTCGGGAAACATTAAAAATGGCGAAAGAGGATGAATTGATTCTTTTCTCAGCAGAAACCGGGCAAGGAAAAGAAGAAGCGTGGTCCGCTTTATTGCGCAGAATGTAATGAAGTCCAAACACAAGAAGGTAGACGAAATCCTTTTACTTCGTCTACCTTCTTTTTTAAGCATCATCCATTCTTACGGTTTTTTCGGCTCGGATAAGAGCGAAGACAGCTTCTTATGCCGGGTACCGCATGAATTATTTCTTTTTAACAAATAATATGTATAAACCAAAAAGAATCAGCAACAACGGCCAAAATCTCCAAATCGAAGAAATGCTTGTTTGAAAAAGGAGAAAGAAATCGCTAAACCGATCAGAAAACAGCATAAAACAAGCTAAAATAAAAAAAAGCAAGCTTTGGACAAATCCGGTTTTCGTTTTTCGAGCACTGAGAAAAAAAGCCAGTGAAGTAATCAAAAACAAGACGCCGATATGCTTCGGCCAGATTGGCAATAGCTGAGAAAGAAGAAAATGAAGACCAAAGCCTAATAGTACCGTACCGGGAAAGATGTGCTGGTATTCACGGGCATAGTATGCTTGTCCAAGCAAAGCCATTCCAAAAATAACAAGCAAAGCCGGCCAGCCTTGAAACACTTTTAAAAACGCAAGCTGCAACTGTCCTCCTAAAAAATAGATTCCTAAGCCAACCAGCACAATCCCGGAAAAAATTCCGTGTTTTTTCATCCGTCTCTCCTCATTTCTATATATGATGGCGCAACTTGATGATGTTCCTATTTGCAGCGATAGGGAGTTTGGCCGTTTTTCGACAGTCAGGTGATTGAGCTAAGCCGCTTCACAAGCTGAAAGCGGTATGGCTTTCACCTTCGTCACAAAGATGTATAATAAACAAGCGAGCATGTGTTTACAAGTCGCGTTCGTTCCAGCTTGAAGTTGTATAGCCTTAAAGGCTGGAACATATCGCTCATTCCAAAGCAGAGCCGCCATTTCCTTGACGGTAGGAGGTGAACAAGAGCCCAACAAATCCGCTCCTAGACCAATGAATTTATTCAGAAACGATACTGTTCGGTCGCCCGACCGGTGCAATGAGCTCCTTACTGGCGCTTATGCTGTTTTTCGGCGCGCGTACGCTTTGGGTTGCGAAGCCGCTATTTTATTTGCTAGCGGCACTTATACAATAAACGTAGCTTGATGAATGCCGCTTTTTTTGTTAAGGTACATATGGGAGAAACATGATCTCGGGTCAGTCAAACATCTGGTGTGATTCTGTATAAAAGTTTATCATAGACTTTCAAATTGTGTTCAAATTTTTTTTCGGTATCCTGTCCATAGACATGCTATAATATATGGAGATGTCATGTACTTTCGTTGAGGGGGTATAGGAAAAGTGCATATTCTTGTTGTTGGCATAAATTATAAAACGGCCCCTGTAGAAATTCGTGAAAAGCTTGCATTTAGCGAATCGGAATTGGTCGAAGCGATGAAGCTTTTGCAGCAGCAAAAGGGCATTTTAGAAAACGTCATCATTTCGACGTGCAATCGCACAGAAATTTATGCTGTTGTCGACCAAGTGCATACTGGGCGCTATTATATAAAAACGTTTTTAGCAAACTGGTTTCAGCTTGAAAAAGAAATATTGACGCCATATTTGACGATTTTGGAGCATGAAGCGGCGATCGAGCATCTATTTCGTGTCGCCTGCGGCTTAGATTCGATGATTTTAGGCGAGACGCAAATACTGGGACAAGTGCGTGCTAGCTTTTTGCTTGCTCAAGAGGAACACACGATTGGCACGATTTTTAAACAGCTATTTAAGCAAGCCATTACGCTCGCCAAACGTGCCCATTCTGAGACAGAAATCGGTTCAAATGCCGTGTCTGTAAGCTATGCGGCCGTAGAATTAGCGAAAAAGATTTTTGGAGATTTATCGACTAAGCGCGTTCTGATTATTGGAGCCGGAAAAATGGGGGAACTGGCTCTGCAAAATCTTTATGGAAGCGGCGTGCAGCAAGTGACGGTTATTAACCGCACATTTGAAAAGGCCAAGCATTTAGCTGAGAAATTTTCCGGGAATGCGAAGCCGCTTTCTGAGCTGCAGTGCGCCTTGATTGATGCGGACATTTTAATCAGCTCCACAGGCGCAAAAGGTTATGTCATTACGAAGGAAGTGATGACGCATGTAGAAAGAATGCGGAAAGGCCGTCCGCTTTTTATGGTGGATATCGCTGTGCCGCGCGACTTGGATCCGGCGCTTTCGGAGCTTGACAGCGTCTTCTTGTACGATATTGATGATTTAGAGGGAATTGTTCAAGCGAATTTGGCGGAACGCAAAAAAGCAGCAGAACAAATTGAAATGATGATTGAAGCTGAATTGGTGGAATTTCAGCATTGGCTCCATACATTGGGCGTTGTGCCGGTGATTGCCGCGCTTCGCGAAAAAGCATTGGCCATTCAAGAGGAAACGATGCAAAGCATCGAACGGAAGCTGCCGCATTTGTCGGAGCGTGACCGGAAAGTGTTAAATAAGCATACGAAAAGCATTATCAATCAATTGTTGCGCGACCCGATTTTGCGTGCCAAGGAATTAGCGGCTGAACCGAACGCAGAAGAGGCGCTTCAGCTGTTTGCGAAAATTTTTAATATTGAAGATGCCTTGCAAGTGCCCAAACCATCTCGCGATCCTCGCGTAGATGCTGAACGCTCGGTTGTACCATCTCTACAGCCATAAGAGAGGAATTTTGCGAATGCTAGAGATGAATGTGACAAGGTTGTACGAAATGTCCGTACTTTTGTACGCATTATCTGTGTCTTTATATTTTATAGATTTTTTGCATCATAACCGGAAGGCAAACCGCACGGCCTTCTGGTTACTTTCTATTGTCTGGGTTTTTCAAACCGCCTTTTTCTTGCTGCGCATCGTCGAAACGAAGCGTTTTCCGATTTTGACGATGTCGGAAGGCCTTTATTTTTATGCGTGGGTGTTGATCACGCTGTCGCTTGTTATCAACCGTTTGCTGCGTGTGGATTTTATCGTGTTTTTTACAAACGTACTCGCCTTTTTTATGTTGGCGCTGCATACGTTTGCGCCTGCTCATTATCAATCGGAAGCGACGGCGGAAAAGCTTATTTCTGAATTGCTGATTATTCATATTACGATGGCCATTCTCGCTTATGTGGCGTTTTCTCTATCGTTTGTTTTTTCTGTTTTATACATGATTCAGTATCATTTATTAAAGCAGAAAAAATGGGGGAAACGCTTGTTGAGAATGACGGACTTAACCAAATTGGAGGAAATGTCCCATATTTTAAATTTAATCGGATTGCCCATGTTGCTTCTTGGACTTATTTTAGGGCTCATTTGGGCTTATATTAAAATTGAACATTTTCACTGGTATGATGCAAAAGTGCTTGGTTCGTTTTTGGTGCTTGCAGTGTACAGCTTTTATTTTTACAAGAGAATTGTTCAAGGAATTCGCGGCAAAACGATCGCATTGTGGAATATCGGATCATTTTTCTTTTTACTGATCAACTTTTTCTTATTTGGTAGCTTATCGAAGTTCCATCTTTGGTATTCATAATGGAGGAAGAACATATGCGGAAAATTATTGTCGGTTCGCGCCGCAGCAAGCTTGCTTTAACGCAAACAAACTGGGTCATTTCACAGCTGAAGGAGCTTGGTGCGCCGTTCGAATTTGAAGTTAGGGAAATGGTAACAAAGGGCGATCAAATTTTACATGTGACGTTGTCCAAGGTTGGTGGAAAAGGACTATTTGTGAAAGAAATTGAACAAGCCATGCTGAATAAGGAGATTGATATGGCCGTTCATAGCATGAAAGATATGCCGGCTATCTTGCCGCATGGACTAACCATTGGCTGCGTTCCGAAGCGGGAAAATCCTCGCGATGTCATGATTAGCAAACAGCGGCTTTCATTTGCAGAGCTTCCAAGCGGAGCGGTGGTTGGAACGAGCAGTCTGCGCCGTTCTGCTCAACTGTTGGCAAGGCGCCCTGACATTCAAATAAAATGGATTCGCGGCAATATTGATACAAGGCTAGCCAAATTACAAACAGATGAATATGATGCCATCATTTTGGCTGCGGCAGGCCTTTTGCGGATGGGATGGGCTGAGGAGGTTGTGACGGAATATTTATCGACGGATATTTGCCTTCCGGCTGTCGGCCAAGGAGCGCTAGGGATTGAATGCCGTGAAGACGATGAAGAGCTGCTAGAATGGCTGCAAAAATTAAATGATCGTGAAACGGAACGCGCTGTTCTTGCAGAACGCGCCTTTTTGCGGGAAATGGAAGGAGGCTGCCAAGTTCCGATTGCCGGATACGGTTATGTGAACAAGCGAGATGAAGTCGTGTTTACAGGTCTTGTTGCTTCTCCTGATGGAAAGGAAGTCTATAAAGATATGGCTGTCGGAACCGACCCGGAGGAAGTAGGAAGAAAAACAGCCGAGGTGCTTGCGGAATTTGGAGCCAAAGCATTGATTGATCGGCTGAAAGAGGAGTTAGATCAATCATGAAAACACTTCCTTTGCAAGGGAAAAGCATCCTTGTCACAAGAGGGAAGGAGCAGGCAAATGAATTTTCAGACAAGCTGAGAAAAGCAGGAGCTTGTCCGATAGAAATTCCATTAATTTCTATTTCAGCTGTAACGGAACGGGAGCATGTAGAGAAATGCCTTAGCCGTTTATCAAGCTATCGTTGGCTTGTGTTTACAAGCGCAAACGGTGTCCGCTTTTTCTTTTCATTTATAACCGATAAGACGACGCTTCCTCATGTAGCGGTAGTCGGCAAAAAAACGGCTCACGCTTTAGAAAAAAGGGGCATTCATCCCGATATCATACCAGATCGGTTTGTTGCCGAGGGGCTGGCAGAGGCGATGAAAGCAGCGATTAAGCCCGGCGACCGAATCTTGCTTGTCAGAGGAAACCTGGCGCGACAGAAGCTGAAGGAAGAGCTGGCCGAGCTTGGAGCGGAGGTTACCGATCTCGTCGTTTATGAAACACATCTTAATGAAAGCGGCAAGGAAGAACTGTTTCATTTATTGAGCAAGCGAGCGATAGATATTATGACCTTTACAAGCTCGTCAACGGTCCAAAGTTTCATGCAAATGGTGGAAGGGGAGAACTGGCAGGAATTAATCGAATCTTGCGTTATTGCCTGCATCGGACCGATTACTAAGCATACGGCCGAACAATTCGGTTTGACGGTACATATTTGTCCTGATCAATATACAATTGATGATATGATAAAAGCGATGGAAAAATTTTTTATAAACCGTTGATTTATTGGAGGGAAAACGATGGACGCATTACAATTTCACCGCCACCGCCGTTTGCGGCAAACGGAGAATTTACGGGCGATGGTGCGAGAAACACATCTTCATGTAGAAGATTTCATTTATCCGGTTTTTGCGATCGAAGGAGAAAATGTAAAACAAGAAGTTCCATCAATGCCTGGAGTGTACCAATTTTCATTGGATCGTTTAAACGACGAAATTGCGGAAGCGGTAGAGCTTGGAATTAAATCTGTCATTATCTTCGGCATTCCGAACGAAAAAGATGAAGTAGGATCTCAAGCATATTGTGAGCATGGCATTGTGCAGAAGGCCATTCGCCAAGTAAAACAATCCTTTCCTGATCTTGTGGTAATTGCCGACACATGTTTGTGCGAATATACAAGCCACGGACATTGCGGCGTTGTCGAACAGGAGGAAGTATTGAACGACCCATCGCTTGAACTGCTTGTAAAAACAGCGGTGAGCCAAGCAAGTGCCGGGGCAGATATTATCGCGCCATCCAATATGATGGACGGCTTTGTGGCGGCCATTCGCCGTGGGCTGGATGAAGCGGGCTTTGCTCACGTGCCGATTATGTCTTATGCTGTGAAATATGCCTCTGCTTTTTATGGACCGTTTCGTGATGCCGCTAATAGCACACCGCAATTTGGAGACCGCAAGACCTATCAAATGGATCCAGCCAACAGGCTTGAAGCGTTTCGCGAAGCTGAGTCCGATGTGGCTGAAGGCGCCGATTTTATTATGGTAAAACCGGCTCTTGCCTATTTAGATATTATCCGCGATATGAAAAACCGTTTTCACCTTCCGATTGTGGCATACAATGTGAGCGGGGAGTACGCGATGATCAAAGCTGCAGCGCAAAACGGTTGGGTGAACGAAAAACAAATTGTGCTGGAAATGCTGCTTGGCATGAAGCGGGCCGGCGCTGACTTAATTTTAACTTACTTCGCAAAAGATGTAGCCCGCTGGCTCAAAGAATAGGGGGCGAAGGAAGATGAGAAGCTACGAACGTTCAAAACAGGCCTATCAAGAAGCGGTGCAGCTGCTGCCCGGAGGGGTGAACAGCCCCGTTCGCGCCTTTCGATCCGTAAACATGGACCCGATTTTCATGGCGCACGGAAAAGGCTCCAAGATTTATGATATCGATGGAAACGAATATATTGACTATGTTTTGTCATGGGGACCGCTTATTCTCGGACATGCAAATGAACGGGTGGTCGAAGCGCTGAAAAAAGTAGCGGAAAACGGTACAAGTTTTGGCGCGCCAACATTAATGGAAAATGAGCTAGCAAAGCTTGTGATCGAGCGTGTGCCATCGATAGACATTGTGCGCATGGTCAATTCCGGAACAGAAGCGACGATGAGCGCCTTGCGTCTAGCTCGTGGTTACACAGGACGAAACAAAATTCTCAAATTTGAAGGCTGTTATCATGGGCATGGCGACTCGTTATTAATCAAAGCCGGATCAGGAGTAGCGACACTTGGTTTACCTGACAGCCCGGGCGTGCCGGAATCCGTCGCGCAAAATACCATCACGGTGCCTTATAATGATTTAGAAAGCGTCCAATATGCTTTCGAACAATTTGGTGAAGACATTGCTGCGATCATTGTTGAACCGGTTGCCGGAAATATGGGAGTCGTTCCGCCGCTGCCTCGGTTTTTACAAGGATTGCGGGACATTACGAATGAATATGGGGCATTGCTTATTTTTGATGAGGTAATGACAGGTTTTCGTGTTGACTATCACTGTGCCCAAGGCTATTTTGGCATTACTCCGGATCTAACCTGTCTTGGTAAAGTCATCGGCGGCGGTCTTCCGGTTGGCGCATATGGCGGCAAAGCGGAGATCATGGAACGTATTGCTCCGAGCGGTCCGATCTATCAGGCTGGTACGTTATCGGGCAATCCGCTTGCGATGACAGCTGGATATGAAACATTAATTCAGCTCACTCCAGAAACATATGAACAATTTAAGAAAAAAGCGGATCGTTTAGAGGAAGGATTGCGAAAAGCGGCAGAAGCGTACGATATTCCTCATGCGATCAATCGCGCTGGCTCCATGATTGGCTTCTTCTTTACAAATGAAAAAGTCGTGAATTATGAAAAAGCGAAAACCTCCGATCTTGAGATGTTTGCTGCTTATTACCGCGAAATGGTTGAGCAAGGCGTATTCCTGCCACCGTCTCAATTTGAGGGCATGTTCTTATCGACTGCGCATACGGATGAAGATATTGAAAAAACGATTGAAGCAGCGGAAAAAGCGTTTGCTAAGCTGAAGGAAAAACGATAATGGAGAAAAACGGACTGTGTACTTTCGTTAGGCACAGTCCATTTTTTTATTCATATTCTTTTTTTCACGCTCATAAATTGATAATGTCATTATAAAAAAGTTTGGACGAAAGAAACGGAAGGAGGAGTACGTTTGGATCAATCATATTTGCGCTTTTCGCTTGAGGAAGCGATCTGGTTTAAAAAGGGACAGGAAGTCCAAGAGTTTCTCTCAGTGTCTTTAGATCCGGTCATTTCCGTTGACGAATACGAGCATTACATTACCATTCGCGGAGCGCTTGAACTTAGCGGAGAATATCGTATGGCAGATGATGAAGAGGGAGAAGATGTAGAATTATACGACTTTGGTACGCATCGGTTTATTCAGCACATTGAAACACGTGAAGATGGAATCACGGAGCTGTTTCATCGATTTCCTGTCGATATTACCATTCCGAAGAACCGGATTGTGAATTTGGAAGATGTTTATGTCACGATTGAATCATTTGATTATGATTTAGGGCAAGATGGCCGTCTCTCGTTAATGGCGGATATTTCGATAAGCGGAATCAGTGAAGACACGGATGATGAAGCCGAGGATGAAGATGGGGAACCATGGTTCGAGCCGTTTGAAACAGTGGCGCGCAAGGAACTTTATGATGAAGAATATGAAGATGAATATGGCCGCTTTGAATCCAGCATCCATGCGGAAAACGAAGAGAATCTCGAAAACCATGGATGGAGTAATGAAAATGCTGAACAAGACAACGAGCATTGGAATCCTATTTTCGACCAAGCTGAAGAAAATGAAGAGACAGAGCCGGAGTTTGAAAATCACGGTCCGTTGATCGCCAACAACGAAAACAATGAAGCGCCAGAGCATGAAACAAAAGTATCAATTGGAGCATCCAAGCATAAGGATCAGGAAAACCATCAAGCTGTCGAGGGCGAAGAAACAAAAAAACAGAGAAAAGAAAATGCTCTCTATTTAACACAGTTGTTTTCAAAGGATCAAGCAGAAGATTTTTCAAGACTAAAAATTTGCATTGTTCAGCAAGGCGATTCGATGGACAAGATTGCACAGCGTTACGATTTAAGCATCCAACAAATATTAAGGGCCAACCAGCTTGACTTTGAAGCTGAGCTTCGTGAAGGACAGCTATTATATATCCCCGTGCCGGCCAATAGCCGCCCGTAAGCCTAAAAATCTCCCACTTTCACGTCTTATCACAGCGAAAAAGTGGGAGATTTCTTTTCGAATGCAAGGAAAGGGGGATTTTTTTGAATACACAATTGGATGATCATGTCATTTTAAGACAATATCATTTGCAGCCTTCCCATATTGTGAATGATGGAAAGGTGAAAAAAATATATACAAATGAAGGGGTTTTTGTGCTCAAGGAAATCAAAAGCCAAAAAAGCCTTCAGGCAGTGGAGCAAGCGTATCGGTTTTACGGACCGCATATCGTGCCCATTTACGTCGCGAGAAATGGGGCGCCATTTGTCGCAGAAGCCGGCCGCTATTATTATTTAATGCCGTGGATATCTGGCGAGGAAAAGCGTGAGGAGAACCGCTTTCTTTCGTTTTTTCGCGATCTTGCGTGGCTGCATCGCCAGACGCTGCAAGAGGTTCCAATCAACCAAGAAGAAGTGAAAAAATATTACGAGGCACAGAAGCAGGAATGGGAAAAGCAGCGCTCATTTTTGCAAGCTTATGCGGAGCAATGCGAGAAAGAGTGGTATATGTCCCCCTTTCAGCTGCACTTTTGTACGTATTTTCATGAAACGATGCAGGCATACTGGTTTGCGGAGACACAGCTCGAAACTTGGTATGAACGAATAAAAGAACAAAAAAAGTGGCGGATTTCTTTCATCCATGGAAAGCCGGCGTTATCTCATTATATTCCTAACCATCATCAGGAAAAACGGTATTTTTTAAGCTGGGAACGGGCGCGCTGGGCTTCGCCGCTTGCCGATGTATGGCTATCTTTACAAGACTACGTGCGGATCGCGCCGCCAATGGATGAGAGCTGGATTCAGGGATTCAGCGAATATGAAGGACAATTGATGATTCAGGAGGAAGAGAGGGCTTTTTTTTTGAGCCACGCCGCTCCTCCGTCTCACTTCTATCGATTGATTTCCCGATATGGAGAGCAAAAGCAGGAAAAGAGCGAATATGATAGCGTTGTGCAGCTGCATCGGGAATATTGGAGAATGAAGCAGATAGAATATATCATGATGCGGCTTGTCCAGATCAATGAAAAAAAGGGGGAAGAGCAAACCCTAAATCCACTCGAGCCGGAAAGCGATCGCCAGCAAGATGAAGATCGCCAATAAGATGACATCGAAGGTCGTTGGCAAGAAAATCGTTCGAACCGCCTGAAAAATCGTAATCGGAATAATGATTTGCACACAA
The DNA here is from genome assembly GCF_001634265.1 of Anoxybacillus sp. B2M1. Classification (NCBI taxonomy): domain Bacteria; kingdom Bacillati; phylum Bacillota; class Bacilli; order Caryophanales; family Anoxybacillaceae; genus Anoxybacillus; species Anoxybacillus sp. B2M1. The sequence goes on from NZ_CP015435.1 coordinate 3,510,267, forward strand.
ACGATGCGAATTTGCCGAAGCCATGGCGGCCAAGAATATGGATTAAACCTTTTCATGGATGCTCCCTCCTTTCCATCAGCCATTACTATTACAGTATGAAACCAAACGTTTTTTGTCACCGGAAATCAAAGATAAGAATAAACCGATAAAAAGATGGAAAAGATGATTGACGATGAAATTGGTTTTTCGGTAGTATGTATAGTGAACAGATGAAAAGCGAAGACAGGGAAGAGTACAACGAATAACCCTTTCAGAGAGGGAAATCAATAGCTGCGAGATTTCCTAGGACGTTATCGTTGGAAGGTCGCCCTTGAGCTGCTTCTTTGAACAGCGCTTAGCTTAGTAAAAGAAGCCGGTTGCAGCCGTTAATGCCTGAGGTGCCTAAGCGTTTTTTGGTTTGCTTAGGAAAAAAGGTGGTACCGCGAAAGAGATCTCCTTTCGTCCTTTTCGGATGAAGGGAGTTTTTTATTTTGCCAAAACATCATTAGGAGGGATAAACAGATGGATACAAAAGAGTTGACGATGCCGACGAAGTACGATCATAAAGCGGTTGAAACGAATCGCTATCAATGGTGGCTTGAAGGCAAATTTTTTGAAGCGGCTGGCGGAGAAGACAAGCAGCCGTTTACCATCGTCATTCCGCCGCCGAACGTAACAGGAAAACTGCATTTAGGACATGCGTGGGATACGACGCTGCAAGACATTATCACACGCATTAAGCGAATGCAAGGCTATGATGTGTTATGGCTTCCGGGAATGGACCATGCAGGTATTGCGACGCAGGCAAAGGTGGAAGAAAAACTGCGCAATCAGGGACTTTCTCGTTACGATTTAGGGAGAGAAAAATTTGTGGAGGAAACATGGAAGTGGAAAGAGGAATATGCGAGCCATATTCGTGCGCAATGGGCAAAATTAGGCCTTGGGCTTGATTACACACGCGAGCGCTTTACCTTAGATGAAGGGTTATCAAAGGCGGTGCGTGAAGTATTTGTGTCCCTTTACCGAAAAGGGTTGATTTATCGCGGAGAATATATTATCAACTGGGATCCAGTGACAAAAACCGCTTTATCAGATATTGAAGTGATTTACAAAGACGTGCAAGGTGCGCTCTATCATATGCGCTATCCGCTCGCCGACGGCTCAGGATATATTGAGGTAGCGACAACGCGTCCAGAAACCATGCTTGGTGACACAGCAGTGGCCGTGCATCCAGAAGATGAACGCTATCAACATTTAATTGGCAAAACGGTGATTCTGCCGATTACCGGTCGGGAAATCCCGATTATTGGCGATGAATACGTCGATATGGAGTTTGGCTCTGGAGCTGTCAAAATTACTCCTGCACATGATCCGAACGACTTTGAAATCGGCAATCGCCATAATCTGCCGCGCATTCTCGTCATGAACGAAGACGGAACAATGAACGATCACGCGATGCAGTATAAAGGATTGGACCGTTTTGAATGCCGCAAGAAAATTGTCAAGGATCTCCAAGAGCAAGGCGTCTTATTTAAAATTGAAGAGCATTTGCATTCTGTGGGCCATAGCGAGCGCAGCGGAGCTGTTGTCGAGCCGTATTTATCAACACAATGGTTCGTGAACATGAAGCCGCTTGCTGAAGCCGCGATTGAATGGCAAAAAAGAGAGGACAAAGTCAACTTTGTGCCAGAGCGATTTGAGAAAACGTATTTACATTGGATGGAAAATATCCGCGATTGGTGTATTTCACGGCAATTATGGTGGGGACACCGCATCCCGGCTTGGTATCACAAAGAAACGGGTGACATCTATGTGGATCATGAACCGCCGGCCGATATTGAAAACTGGGAACAAGATCCAGATGTATTAGATACATGGTTCAGCTCGGCATTGTGGCCATTTTCAACAATGGGCTGGCCAAATAAAGAGTCAGGTGATTATCAGCGCTACTATCCAACGGATGTGCTTGTAACAGGCTACGACATCATTTTCTTCTGGGTATCGCGCATGATTTTCCAAGCTCTTGAATTTACCGGCACTCGTCCGTTTAAAGATGTATTGATCCATGGCTTGGTACGCGATGCTCAAGGACGAAAAATGAGTAAATCGCTCGGCAATGGCGTGGACCCGATGGACGTCATCGACCAATATGGCGCTGATTCGCTGCGTTATTTCTTAGCGACAGGCAGCTCGCCGGGCCAAGACCTACGCTTCAGCACGGAAAAGGTAGAAGCAACGTGGAATTTTGCCAATAAAGTATGGAATGCTTCGCGTTTCGCCCTGATGAATATGGGCGGTTTAACGTATGAAGAGATTGATTTGGACGGTGAAAAATCCGTTGCTGATAAATGGATTTTAACTCGCTTAAATGAAACGATTGAAACGGTCACAAAGCTTGTAGAAAAATATGAGTTTGGCGAAGTCGGACGCGTTCTTTATAGCTTTATTTGGGACGATCTATGCGACTGGTACATTGAAATGGCGAAACTGCCGCTATATGGCGATGATGAAGCGGCCAAAAAAACTACTCGTTCGGTGCTTGCTTATGTACTTGATCAAACGATGCGCCTGCTGCATCCATTTATGCCGTTCATTACCGAGGAAATTTGGCAGCATTTGCCTCATGAAGGCCAATCCATTACGGTCGCATCTTGGCCAAAGGTGCGTTCTGAATGGACAGATCGTGAAGCGGCCGAAGAAATGCGTCTGCTTGTTGATATCATCCGTGCCGTGCGCAACATTCGCGCGGAAGTGAATACTCCGTTAAGCAAGCCCATTAAACTGCATATTAAAGCAAAGGATGCTGCTATTCAAGCAACGCTTGAGCGAAACCGCGCTTACATGGAACGCTTCTGCAATCCTAGCGAGCTGGTGATTGGTACAGATATAGCTGCAGCTGAAAAAGCGATGACAGCGGTCGTTACCGGCGCAGAGCTCAGCTTGCCGCTTGAGGGCCTTATCAATATTGAAGAAGAATTAAAGCGTTTAGAAAAAGAACTTGAAAAGCTCGATAAAGAGGTAGAACGGGTTCAGAAGAAACTAAGCAACGAAGGCTTCATCAGCAAAGCGCCAGCGCATGTCATTGAGGAAGAACGCAAAAAAGAACAAGACTACATGGAAAAACGCGATGCTGTGCGGGCGCGCATCGCTGAATTAAAAGGATAGACCACAAGTGTTGATGATGCATGCCCAGTCGGCAAGCGAATGGCTTGCCGACTATGGCAGAAAAGCTAGGAATTAAGCAATGTCAATAGGCTTTTATTGGATCATCAACACACCTGAGGATAGACAATAGCTGAATCGGTCATATATGATGAAGACGGGTCCATACGTAGGATTCCGTCTTCCTTTTGCTTGCCGCAAAAAATCCGTGAGGAGGAGAGAACATGATCCAAACATATGATGAGGCACTCAAATGGATTCATCAACGGTTACGCTTGGGAATTAAGCCAGGATTAAAGCGGATGGAATGGATGATGGACAAGCTTGGCCATCCAGAACGCCGAGTAAAAGCTGTTCATATTGCAGGAACAAACGGAAAAGGGTCGACGCTTTGCTATTTACGACAAATTTTACAGGAAGCGGGCTATTCAGTCGGAACGTTCACGTCTCCTTATGTTGAACAATTCAACGAACGGATAAGTGTGAACGGTCAGCCGATTTCCGATGCGGAGCTGCTTCAGCTTGCGCAAACCATCGAGCCGCTTGCTGAAGAGTTAGGGAAAACGGAGCTTGGAGAGCCGACCGAATTTGAAATCATTACAGCCATGATGTTTTATTACTTTGGCAAAGTGAACATTCAAGATGTGGTTGTGATAGAAACAGGCCTTGGAGGGCGATTCGATTCCACGAATATCATTTATCCATTGCTATCGATTATTACAAACATCGGGTATGACCATATGCATATATTAGGGGAAACGCTTGAAGCAATCGCATTTGAAAAAGCGGGCATTATCAAGCCGGGAGTTCCCGTGATCACGGCTGTTGAGCAACCAGAGGCGCTTCAGGTTATAAAAGAGAGAGCAGCTGAGGCAAAAGCGAAGGCCTATATTCTTGACCGTGATTTTGCCGCAGCAGACTTTGAGCCAATAGAGACAGGAGAGCAATTTTCCGTCGAAACACCGTTTGCCCAATATCCTCGTTTAGCAACGACGATGTTTGGAGCGCACCAAGTGAAAAATGCGGCGCTTGCCGTCATGGCCGCTGATTATTTGCGGACCTATTATTCTTTTATTATTGAAGAATCTCATATTCGCAGTGGAATTGAACAGGCGCAATGGCTGGGGCGCTTTGAAAGGATTTCTAATGAACCGCTCATGATTATTGATGGAGCTCATAATGAGGAAGGGATTCAGAGCTTGATTGAAACGGTAAAAACACATTATGCGGATAAAGCTGTGCATATCTTGTTTGCCGCTTTAACAGATAAACCGCTCAACAAAATGATTCAGCCACTTGCGAATATGGCTGCTTCGATCACGTTCACATCGTTCGATTTTCCGCGGGCAGCGACGGCTAAACAGCTCGAGGAGCTATGCTCACATCCAAATAAAGCATGTACGGAGAATTGGCAAGAATGGCTGACTGAAAAACAAGAAAAATATACAGAACAAGATCTTTTTTTAATTACGGGATCGCTTTATTATATTTCAGAAGTACGAAAGTTTTTAAAAAATTAATATATTTATAGCTATGATTGCTGTTATAATAAAGAAAATGGGACTTTGGGAGGGGGGATTGCTGTGAAAAGGTCATTTTTGGTACTTTTGTCGGTGTTGCTGCTGCTTCCGTTTTTTCCGGCAAGCTTTGTAAAACATGCTGCCGCAAGCACCAATTCGTTTGAAGTGTTGGAGATTGTAAGTCAATTATCTTCTCCATCGCCTTTACAGCAGGAAATCGGCAGTCGCCAAGATATTAACATCACGACGATGACGATGAAGCGATTTGTGGCGCTGCGCGATGAACTGGATGGCAAATACGACGCGATTGTGATTTCAAAAGGAGATTATAGTCCTGCTTCCGTCAAGTCATCACCAGACTCCAGTTCTTCGCAGCGAGCCCGTGCCCATGATACGAGAGACGTGATGAACGATATAACCAATTTACGCGCGCAGCAAATCAAACAGTTTTATATTGATAAAGGGTTGCCCGTGTTTCTGCATCAAGACGTATTCAAATATACCGACAGTAAGTTGTACCAACAGTTTAAGCAGTATCGAGCAAACACGGCCAGCAACGTGATTGTGTTCCAAAATCAAACCGGTCTCGCCAATTATTTAGCGAACCGGGCGGGCCGTCCGCGCGTCCAGGTGACAAGCGCCCCATCATCCACGCAAGTATTTAAAAAAGGAGACAGCATCACCTTTTCTTACCAGATTGTCAATTACCAACGCTTTTCAAATAAGCTGCTTACCGTTAATTTGTATATTGATTCTGATTTTAACGATCAATATACGAATGAAGAAATTGTGGCTTCTAAGGAAGTCAAGAGTCAGTCAGGCACGATTTCTTACACGTTTCCAGCCGGATTTTCCGGCGTGCGCTACTGGAAGCTGGAAGTCGTTGACGAGGCTACAGCACTGAAGGACTATGAAAAAGGATATGTCAAATTTCAGGATGTCGTCCCTAAAATTAACGTGCTGCAAATCCGCAGCGGAAATGATGCCAGCTCGCTTCTAAACAGCAAAAACATGAACCAGTCCTATTTAAAGCGGACGAATGAATATGAAATTTCGATCGATGTGACAACATTAAGCGACTTTCAAAAAAGCCGGCAATATGAACCGAATTACTCTCATGAAGTGATCAATGGCAAGTACGATATGATTATTTTCGGATTTGCCGATTGTTATAACGGCTGTAACAATCCCATCAACTTAAACGCGAATGCGGTCCAGTCTGTGAAGAATTTTATTGCGACAGGACAAAGTGTCATGTTTACTCATGATATTATGTTTGGAAAAAATAACGTTTGGGTGAATGAATTCGGACCCATTGTCGGCCAAATTCAGCCGCAAACGGATTTAGGAAACGGAGCGCCGAATACGTCGACAAGCACGAAAAGGGTGAACAGCGGCTTAATCACCGACTATCCGTTTCAGCTTGCTGACAACATTACAGTGGCCACGACGCACAATCAATATTATACGCTCGATCTCGAAGACAGCTCGGTCATTCCTTGGTATAACATCGTCGGGTCCAATCGCGATGTGTATGACAGCTGGAACCATTACTATACGTATTCGAAAGGAAATGTGACCTATTCGGGAACGGGGCATGTCGGCACATCGGCTGGCTTCCCAGACGATGAGCAAAAGCTGTTCGTCAATACAATGTATCGCGCCTTTTTCGGTTCCAATCATGCACCGCAGCTGACCGTGTTTACCCCACGGGAGACGGAGGAAATTCCGAGCAATCAAAAGATTGAGCTGTCTTATAAGGTGGAAGATTTGGATTTAACGGACCGCACGCTGGCCACAAAAGTATGGCTGAACGGAAACGAAGTATATTCGAACAGCCTTGTGCCAAACGGAACGACAGTCATTCAGTCGATTCCTCATCAAATGCCGAACGGTGGGAAAGCGACTATCAAAATTGAAGTAACAGACGCAAAAGGAGCCAAAGTGACGAAGGAGTTTCAAGTAACCATTCAAAGGGTGACCGCCAATCTTGAGGTGAGCCGCTCCATTACAGCGACGCTGACTCCTGTTGATCGCAGCGTGACAGTGGAGTATACGCTGAACCCAAAACAGCTTTCCTTAACGACTAACTCGCCGTTAACCGTCACCAATATTCAGTTTCAAGAAAAGCTGCCGGCTGGCGTGGAGGTGACCTCGCTTCCAAACGGCTTTACGAAACAAGGAAGCATCGATCAGGGGTATACGATTACAGGAAAATTGCCGGACATTTCGTATCAGCAGAATGGCTCGCTCTTTACAGCGCCTCAGCAGACCTTTGCCATTCAGCTGACGCCGACGAAAAAAGGGGAGTTTTCGCTGCAGCAAGCTACTTTATCGTATCAAGATTTGAATGGCCAGACAGCGAATTTGTCCTTTAATCCGCTGCGCTTTGTGTCTGATTATGAAATCACCAGTGTCTCACTTCCTGATACCGTCTTTATCAATCGCGGCGTACCGAAAAATTTAAACCTGCTTTTGAGCATTTCGCCGCAAAACGCTACCGTCGCATCGATAGAATGGAGCGAAGCTAGCAATGGATCGATCGTATCAGTGGACAAAATGGGAGTGCTTACCGCGATCAATAAAGGAAGTGCGGAAGTAACGGTGAAAGTGAAAGACGCATTTGGCAATGAACGAACGGCAAAAACAAAAGCGATCGTCCGCATTCCGGTCGATTCGATCGAGATGAGCGATTTTACGGTTAGGGTCGGAGAGACCATACCAATTCCGATCACCGTTACACCAGCGGATGCGAGGGAAAGCGTTGCGTATTCCATTGGCGATAATCGATATGCCGATCTCGATCAAATCAATGGGACGATAACCGGAAAAACAGAAGGAGTGACCACATTGACCGCGAAAGCCTTTGATGCGGACGATCAGCTGGTGGAGAAAACGGTCAATGTCACAGTTCGAGCCGTTCCGGTCGAGAGCGTCACTGTTTTTCCAGCGACGGCCTCCATCCATCTTCATGACAAGCTTTCTTTGAAGGTGACGATTTTGCCGGAAAACGCGACAAATAAGCAGGTTCAATGGAGATCATCCGATGCCAGCATTGCCACAGTGGATGAAAACGGAACAGTGGTTGGTGTGGGTACAGGAACAGCGGTGATTACGGCGACCGCCCACAATGGAGTTCAAGGAACCGCTGTCATTCATGTGGGAGTGCCGTTGACCGGAATTTCGCTTCCGTCAACGATAACGGTCGAAAAAGGAAAAACGTTCAGCGTGCGAGCTTATTTGGCGAAAATACCAGCCAATGCGACCACTTCAATTACAAGCTATGAATATCATGTAGAGGACAGTTATTATGCGGTCGTCGATGACAGCGGAGAAGTTACTGGCAAACGACTAGGACAGACGGTGCTTACCGTTCAAGTGACGGATGAAAACAGTAAGGTTTGGACGGCGACGACCACGATTCGCATCGTCGAGCACACGGATCATTCAAATGGCGGCGAAAATGGCTGGCTGTATTAGATAAGGATGTGAAGCAGCGTGAAAAAACTATGGATCATCATGCTCATAGCATTGTTATTAGGCGGCTGCTTTCCATCGAAGGAAGAAAAGCGGCAGCAATTGATTCAAGCGATTCAAAAGGGCGATATCCAAGCAGTCAGGCAATATATTGCCGAGGAAAAGGATGTCAATTTTAAGACAAAAAACGGGTCCCCTCTCGATATCGCGATGCAGCAAAACAAGAAACAGGTGGCTCTTGAGCTTTTGCAGGCGGGGGCGAAGTCGGCTTACATGCCGCTTCCTCCGCTTAGTTTTGTGATTGTTGCGGCCTCTTCGCAAGGAGCTGAGCAAAACGGCGAGCTTGTCGAGAAGATGGCCAATCAGCGCACGGCAAAAGAGCGCGATCGCGATGGCAATACGCCGCTTCATTATGCCGCTGGCAGCGGCGAATTAGAATGGGTTCGGCTTCTTTATCAACAAGGAGCGGACGTCAATGCCGCCAATCAAAGCGGAACGACACCGTTAATGGTCGCCGCGCAAAGCGGACAGACGGAAATCGTTCAATTTTTACATAAGCACGGGGCGGACATTGACCATGCAGACAAAGAAGGGGAAACCGCTTTATTTCAAGCGGTGGCCGGAAATTACTTAGAAACGGTTCGCTATTTGCTAAAGGCACGGGCCGATGTCAATGCCCAAACGAAAATTGGCAAAACGGCGCTTATGATCGCAGCGGAGTACGGTTATGAACCGCTTGTATCCCTGCTTTTAGAGCACGGAGCCGATGTGCGCGTCAAAGATCAAACCGGAAACACCGCTTTATCGTTAGCCACCTATTGGCATCATGAGAAAATTATTCAGCAATTAAAGCGAAAAGGAGCTCAGTAACCGAGCTCCTTTTATTTAACTTCAAGCTGATCGGGAATAACGGCTAGTTTTTTCACAAGCGGCAGCCCTAAGCCGCGATGAATAAAGACATTCATATCGTGATGAATCACAAATCTTGCTTGTTCCGCTCGCAGGTTCTCTGGCAGCGAAGGTTGGGTGAAGTCGATATTATGGCCGGTGTCTGACGTAGAGCCGCGGTAGGCGTTAATAACAAGGCCATTCGCATCGGTATTAGGAATGAGAGAGGATGTTCCCCGCGCAAAGATCCCGCCTTGAATATGAATATAAGAGCCGACAGCATATAAAATCGCATTGGAGTCCGTATAGAAGTACCCTTTTAAATTGGGCTTTGTCAATGAAAATTCATTTTGAAACTCGTTAATGCGGGCAATTTCCAACTCGCCTTTGGTCAATAAGACGACTTCTTTATCATTGATTCCAGAAATGGTAGCATTATAAATCGAAGTGTTTCCCATAACATAAATCGTTGAATCGAAGGCGACCGCTCCGCGAACAGCCAAATTTCCTAAAATAATCAGATTCCCTTTTATGGTAAGCGGTGTGGAGCCGCTGTTTTCTAAATAAGCGTCCCCATTGATAACCAGCCATTGATTCTCCTTCAAATCCAGGGTACTAAGATCCAAATATTCAGAAGAATATCCGTCGAGCAAAATCGACGGGTCTTTTTCGATAGCATCTGGAAGCTGTTGGATGTCATAAATAACGGTAAAACGATTTTTTAATTCGCTTAATAGACGTGAAACCGGAAGCTGGATAAGCGATTGATATTGTGCCTGGGCAGTTAGATCCGGATCAAAGGCGTTAATGCCGGCGGCGCTTAATAGCTTATCTTTTAATGTAAAATCGAAGTCCACATCGATAAACTCCCCATCTTCTGTTTGGACGGATGGGCTTGTGTACTGGAACGGAAGGGAAGGATTAGCCGCAAAAAGCTCGCTTTTCGTAAATCCTGTTGAGGATGGCTGATAGCAGGCTGGCGCACTGTTTGACTGTTCGCACACATAGCGGTTTCCGTTGGCAAATAAAATGCTTGTTGGGCTCGTCGTTGGAAACGAAGTAAGCTGGCTGTACATTTGCGAGTTGTAAATATAATTGGCGACATTCGCCATATAAAAATCGCGTCCGGCATAAATGTTTCCGTCAATATAGGCTCCGCCATTTAATGTCACATCCTGCCGCGAACCGATCGCATATTTTAAAAAACTAGGCGTATTGGTGATAATGACCTGGCGCGATACCGTCCGCTTCCCTGCTGTTTTGGAAATGACGTATACTCGCGTAAATAGCTTGCTGCGATCAATTTCTTTCATTTCTGTCAGATCTTGAATGGATACTTTATACCGTCCGCTTACCTGGTGAATAAATCCAGCTTGGGCATTGCCTAAATCCATGTCAAGCTGTGCAGGGGTAGACAGTTGAAGATTTTCCACCTTTACTTTTATTTCGGCGATCGCTTCTTGAATGGACTTGGTCGCCTCATGAAGCGATTCGACATCCTCCACACGAATTTTCGTAAAGTTCGCTTGATACAAGCTGACAGATAGAATCGTCAAGCCAAGCATAAAAAAAATCGTGACAACGAGCATCGTGAGCACTAAGCTATAGCCTTTCTCGTTCATGGTTTCACTTCCTTATCAAAATCCAAATTCCGTTTTCAAGGTAAAGGGCTTGATGTAAAGCCTATCGCTAGGATCGGCGTGGTCATGATCCTGAACGGCAAGCATCAATGTGACAACACCGCTTCGGCAAATGCTTCCCTCTTCTTTCACACAGCTGTATGAAACGCGGGATTGGTTTGTAATAATGCGAAGCTGGTCGGAGCTGATTTTCGTGCCGTTTATAAACAGCGCATCATTTTTCAACTCAATATTCAATAAGGCTCCTTGGTCTGTTGTGTGATCCTCGACCCAACCAACCTCTGAATTAATATTTTTTTGTTTATTATTGACAAATACAAGCTGGCCGTTTACGGTACTGCTCTCAATCGTATCAATGCCATCAGGAGAAAATTGGTAGAGCTGATTCATCATCATGGCCACGACATAGTCGGCTTCGCTGCGCAGCTCGTTTTCGATGCCGATCCGCTTATAGGCGTTGATTCCGCTTAGCAGCACACCATAAATCGAAGCAAGGATGAAAGAAGAGATCGCCACTGCAGCTAGCACTTCGACTAACGATAATCCCCTGCTGTTTTTAACGAATGGTTTCATTTGCCACCACTCCTTCAAGCCACTCCGACTGCTCCCAGCTGTCTCCCCAGCGGACAATGACAACGATTTTTAATAAATAGTTTTGGAGATTGGAATCGTCATTTTCAATGGTTTCCTCTTGAAGCTTTTGCCGCAATGAGGGGGGGAACTCAGGTGGCGGCGCTTTTTTTAAGGCCTCCCATTGGTTGCTGTCATTATAAGGCATAAGAAATACACGAATGCGTTGTTCATTATATTGAACATTATTAATCATCGGCTGCAGCAACGCGCGGCAAACTTGTTGATCTTCAAAGAGCGATAGTTGGCATTTGGATCCATCAATGGTCGCATATGGTTCATTTGTACTATTTTGTTCTTCTTGCACATATTGTTTAAGCGAAGAAAAATCAAGGTGCTCCATATATACTAGCACGCCGCGGGCGACGTTAATGGCTACCGTTTTATCTTGGTTGTATGCGGTATATTTCATCGCATGGGTAAAAAATAAAAAAATACCTGTGGCGGCTGCGGACAAAATGACAATGGATGCCAACACCTCAATTAAGGTGAATCCTTCCGAGTGACAGGGTGGAATGAATTTCTTTTTTCCCATTTGGCACACCCTTCTTTTAAAATATATAACTTTATTATACAATATGTTAGAGTAAAATATTGTTTTATTTTTAGGAAATTTGTCGTAGCTTGTATCGAGAAACGGGGTGAAACATTGAAGTCGGTTTTCTTTATATTGATTGCGTTTGTCGTGGCTGTTCCCTTGTTATTGATGCTCCCCGTTGGTTTAAGCAGGAGCGGCAAAACAGCAGCGCTTGTCGTTTCTTTGTCGCTCGCGCTTTTGGCCGCCGCTGCTGCACCTATGTTTCCGTTCTGGCAGCTGTGCTTGCTGCTGTTGCTGCTTGCTTTAGCAGCGACCTATCTACTTGACCGGCGCTTTGGCCACCTTCTTTACGCCGTTGCGAAGGAAGAGGATGAAGACGAGTTATTTGCATTCGAGACGGAAAGAGAAAGGATGGCCAAAGCCCCAGCTGTCGATGAGAGAGAGAATGGGAAGAAAGAACTTTTGATGTCAACAGATCGTGAACAAGAATTTTCCATTTGGCCGCCTGCTGATAGAGAAATAGAAGAGGGGCTGATAACGGGCAAAGAGACTGCAAGCAGCACAGAGGCGGAGCTGGATCGTTGGCTGTTTGACGATGAGGAACCAAAAGAGGGCCTTGAGGGGGAGGCAAATAAAAAAGAGAAATCGAGGGAAACAGCAAGCGAATTACCAGAGTGGCCATTGGAAAATGACCAAGTCGAGACTCGGCTGCCGATGGAATCAGAGCCGCTCGATTCATGGGCTTTGGCTGATCAAGAGGCAAGCTCACAAGAAGGGGCCGCTCGGCCTGTTTGGAAAGACGGAGAGCTGGAAGAATGGATGGGGGCAGCTGAACAGCCATCAAAGGAAACAGTGGAGAATGTGGAGCTAGATGATCGGGACGGCTGGCTGTTTCCCGATGAGGTAGAAGAAGAGCGAGCGATTGAAGAAGCCGGGAAGCTGGAAAAGGGAATATTTTCCGTTGAGGAAGCGGAAAAAGAGAGAGCAACAGATTGGCTAAACCCGCTGGATACAACGTGGGAGGATGAATGGCTCGTTGCTGATCTCACAACAGTAGAAGACATGATCGAGGATGGGGGGCAACTGGAAAAACATCCAAGCACAGGCGATGCGTGGCTACATATGTCCCAAAATCAGCCAGAAGCGATCATGAACGATGAAACGGAGAGAGTGGCGGCGGAAAAAGAGCCGCTTGACGATGAGTCGTTTTTACGAGAAAAAAGTCCAGATTTTGCAGGCGGCTGGTCTTCTGCTTATGAACAGCAAGGCTTGCAAGAGGAAGCGGAGCGGTCTTCACAAGACAAAGAAGAGCGAGCATTTGCTGAAGATTTCCCAATGATCCAAGAAGAATGGGGAAAAGCCCATCCGCATACAGAGCCGCTTGATCCTGCATCCCTAGAGGCATCGGATGCACGAAAGGTAAGCAGCCGCATCATCCAGACGCTGGCGGACGAATGGCTGCTCATTCGCCATCAAATGAACAAGGATGAGTATGAACAGCAAATTTTGCAATGCCTGCAGCGGCCGCTCGCGGATCAAGAGTATTATTTGTTGGCGCGTCTGCTCGTGGAGCATTATCTTCAAGAAAAGGAATACGAGAAACTAGCCTCGTGGCTTGACCATTTGCGGGAGAGATTTTCCTCTTACCCGATTTTACTGGAGGAAATTCGCTTTTTTGCTCAGAAAATGAACGATTATAAATGAACAGGTGTGGTGAAGAGAAGAGATGAAAACTAGTGCTCAAATCATAGGACTGCCGATTATAAGCATTGCAGATGGAGGACAAATCGGAACGGTCAAATTGCTCATCATCAATCCTGAAAAAGGATCTGTCGACTTTTTAACGATTGAACAAGAGGATGTGGCGTTTGGCTTAAAGGCGATTCCGTTTAAAAAAATCGTCGGCATCGGCGAATTTGCGGTAACAGTAGAGGATGATCGCGCGGTGATTGATCTGGCGGAAATCCCGATTGCCAACCAGCTCGTCAACAAACAAATCCGAATTAAAAATACAAAGGCCATGACCAGAAAAGGAGAATTGCTTGGCGAGGTAACGGAATTTTTCATCAATGACGAAACGGGAGAAATTATGGGCATCCACTTGCAAACAGAGGGGCGTCAGGCGATTCTGTCTTCTGAATGGGTACTCACGTATGGAAAGGATATTTTAATTGTCAGCGAAACTGCTCCGGATTCTTTGCTTGATGATGCGGGCATGCTGGCTGAAAAAATAGAAGCGCCGATCCATGAGGCAAACGAGGCCGAGGCGGAAACAGCCGCAATAGAAGAAATAAAGGAACAGAATGCGCTAAAAGCGCTGCGGGAAAAACAAATGGAGCTATTGCAGGGCAAGCGTGTGAAAAAGGATATTTTCGATCTTAATGGCCACATTTTAATCAAAGCCGGAACGATTTTAACCGCTGAGCATATTGTCAAGGCACAAACGGAAGGGCCAAGTGTGATGATCGATTTATCAATGAATGTGGATGCATAAGAAAAGGAGGCTTTCGATTGTGCGGCCATTAGCTGGGGTTAAGCTGTTTTTCGTCATCGGCGCTTGCACGGTCTATTTCATTAGTTTTGCACAAGCGGCTCCGTTTGTCTATTCATCCTATTTTGTCAAAGAAACGTTTGCTGCGAATACGATGGTTGGACCAGTGCTACTTGCCAATTTATCCAAAGAAGAGGCGGTTCAGCGAATCGCGGAGAAAGTGAATCAGTGGAGAGATTCTGCCAATATAAAAATCGCGTATCAAGAAAAGACAGAAACGATTCCTTTGTCATTATTTTCATTCCAAGTTGAAAAAAGCGTCGATCAAGCTGTGGACGGACAAGCGTCACCACTTATTGTACAAATGAACGGCGAGTCGCTTTCACCCTTTATTGAGAAACTTGTAGCCCCGGCCTTATTGTCTTCGCTCAATCGCAAACAATTGGAGAAAGATATCGCTGCTGTGGCCTCCCAACTGCTGGCCAATCCTCCGGCAATCGATCTGGCCCGCTATGTAGATTCTCAGAAAACGGCGGAAACTATGCAGGTGAGCGAAGCGGTGATAAGCGACTTAGGCAAGCAACGCGCGGAAATAACCGCATGGATTGCCGACCATCCAACCATCGAAGTGAAAGGGAAAAGTGTTTTTTCACTCACGGCTTATTTACAAGGAAGCCTATCTCCAGATGGAATGAGTCTTCTTGCTTCCGCTATTTATCAGGCGGTTTTGCCGACGAACTTTACCATTGTCGAGCGCCATACGAGCCGCAGCTTGCCAAACGGCATTCCGATTGGCTATGAAGCAAAAGTAGATAAAGAGAACCGTGACTTCTCCTTTTATAATCCGAATATCAATTCGTATACTTTGAAATTTCAGCAAACGGGCAGCGGCTTTCGCGTGACGCTGATGGGGCTTCCATTTGCTTATAAATATGTGATAAAAGTGGGGGACATCGAATATTTTGCACCGAAAACCATTGTGCAATATAGCTCGCGTTTCAAACCAAATGAACGTCAAATGAAACAGCAAGGCCAGCAAGGAATGCTTGTTAAAGTGAAAAAGGAAGTATATGACGAAACCAATCAATTGATCGAAGCAAAAGAGGTTTCCGAAGATTTTTATCCGCCGGTTTATGCCATTGAAGTCCGCGGGTTGGAGCTTGGAGATGATTTACCGCAAGATGCAGCCGATCAAGGGGCAAATGGCGCTCTACAAAGCGGACAGCAACAGCAGCCAGCAAACGAAAAGGAACAAGAACAAACGGAAAACAGCCAAAATCCAAGTGAACAAACTCCAAAAACGGCCGATGAGCAAAATGAGAGCACGCCGTATGAAAAGTAGGGATGATGAGCATGAAAAAGCAGGAACGGAAGCGACTAGGAGATTTATTAGTAGAAGCCGGGCTAATTACCCAAGCGCAGCTGGAGGAAGCATTAAAGGAAAAGGCGCCTGGCCAGAAGCTGGGAGATGCGCTGCTGCAGCGCGGCTATATTACCGAACAGCAGCTCATCGAAGTGTTGGAATTCCAGCTCGGCATTCCGCATGTCAGTTTATATCGCTATCCGATTGATCCGAAGCTGACGAATCTCGTGGCGAAGGAGTTTGCGAAGCGCCATATGGTCATGCCTCTTAAGATTGATGGGGATCGTCTGCTTGTGGCAATGGCTGATCCGATGGACTTTTTTGTGATTGATGATTTGCGGCTCTCAACAGGATTTCATATTGAAACCGCCATTGCCTCCAAGGACGATATTTTGCGGGCTATCAATAAATATTATGATATGGATGAATCGATTGAAGATTTTTTGCAGCTGGCCTCCACTCAAGATGCAATGGAAGAGGAGCGAGCGGCTGAAGAAGATTCGCCGATCGTCCGGCTTGTCAATCAAATATTGCAGCTGGCCGTTGAGCAGCGGGCGAGCGATATTCATATCGATCCTCAAGAAACGAAAGTGCTAATCCGCTATCGGATCGATGGAGTGCTGCGCACCGACCGCGCGCTTCCGAAACATATGCAGAGCGTCTTAACAGCGAGAATAAAAATATTGGCAAATATGGATATAACCGAGCATCGCGTTCCACAGGACGGACGGATTAAAATGAATATAGATTTTCACCCCGTTGATTTGCGTGTTTCAACGCTGCCGACCGTCTATGGCGAAAAAATGGTCATGCGCGTTCTTGATTTAGGTGCAGCGTTAAACGATATTCATAAGCTTGGATTTAATCGGCTGAATTTGCAGCGCTTTATTGAACTGATTGAACGGCCGACAGGCATCGTGTTAATTACAGGGCCGACAGGATCAGGAAAATCTTCGACTTTGTATGCGGCGTTAAATCGCTTAAACAATGAGGAGGTCAATATTATCACGATTGAGGACCCGGTTGAATATCAGCTTGAAGGGATCAATCAAATCCAAGTGAACCCGAATGTCGGGCTCACCTTTGCCAACGGACTGCGCTCCATTTTGCGCCAAGACCCAAACATCATTATGGTGGGCGAAATTCGCGACCGCGAAACGGCCGAAGTAGCGATTCGTGCTTCATTAACAGGACATCTCGTATTAAGCACCTTGCATACAAATGACGCGCTAAGTACCATCACTCGGCTTATCGATATGGGAATTGAACCGTTTCTTGTTGCGACATCGCTTGCGGGCGTGGTTTCGCAGCGGCTTGTCCGCCGCGTTTGCCGCGACTGCCAAGAGGAACAGGCGCCGACGAAGCGGGAAGTCGAGATTTTTGCGCGGCGCGGCATGAAAATCGAAAAATTAGTTCGCGGCTGCGGCTGTCCAACATGCAATATGACAGGCTATAAAGGAAGAATGGCCATTCATGAATTATTGGTCATGACCGATGACATGCGGCGGGTCATTTTAAATCATGAACCGTTATCCAAGCTGCGTGAGCTGGCGGTCAAAAATAAGATGATTTTTTTGATTGACGACGGTTTATTCAAAGTGAAGCAAGGATGGACGACACTGGAAGAAGTTCTGAAAGTGGCGATTTTAAGTTAAAGGTGAGAAGGATGAAGCAACGATTAGACCGTTTATTGCGGACGGCTTTTGAAGCGAAGGCCTCCGATGTTCATTTAACGGTGGGCGTTCCACCCATTATACGCATAAATGGAGAGTTAAAGCGATACGGACAGGAAGCGCTGCGTCCCGAGGATACGGAAGGAATAGCGAAAGCGATCATTTCCGAAACATTATGGCCGCGGTTTGAAGAACAAGGGGAGTTGGATTTTTCTTATGGAATTCCCGGGGTTTCCCGCTTTCGCGTGAATGTATTTAAACAGCGCTCCTGTATTTCGCTGGCGATTCGCATCATTCCAACAAGAATTCCAACGATTGATGAATTAAAGCTTCCCGAGGTGCTCAAGCAGGTTGCCGCCAAGCCTCAAGGGCTCGTCCTGGTCACGGGACCGACCGGCAGCGGAAAATCGACAACGCTAGCGGCGATGATTGACTACATGAACAAAACGATGAGGAAGCACATTATTACGCTTGAAGATCCGATTGAATATTTGCATAAGCATGGCGGCTGCATTATTGACCAGCGCGAGGTCGGATTTGATACGAACAGTTTTGCCAACGGATTGCGCGCAGCGCTGCGCCAAGATCCGGATGTGATTTTAGTCGGCGAAATGCGCGATCTCGAAACGATCCACACGGCGATTACCGCAGCGGAAACGGGCCATCTTGTTCTCGGCACGCTTCATACGTCGAATGCTCCGGCGACGATTGACCGCATCATCGATGTCTTTCCGCCTGCGCAGCAGGCGCAAATCCGCATTCAGCTTGCGTCCGTTCTAGTGGCAGTGATTTCACAGCGTCTGTTTCCGAATGTGCAAAAAACGGGGCGGGTGGCTGTGACAGAAGTGTTGCTGAACAGCGCGGCGGTGGCGAATTTAATTCGCAATGAGAAGGTCCACCAAATCGTCAATGTGATGCAGACAAGCCGGGCATTAGGAATGCATACGCTCGCAGCGAGCATTAGAGAGCGGCTGCAGGCGGGAATGATTGCGAAGGAGGCCGCCGAGCCGTATTTGAGAGAGGAGCGGGGCGAATAACATGCCGCAATTTCAATATCAAGGCCGCGATATCAAAGGGAAGCGGCAAAGTGGAACCATTACGAGCCCGTCGAAGCGAGAGGCTGTGATGAAACTTCGGCAAAAGGGCGTGAAGGTCGTTGAAATTCAAGAAGTGCCGGCGACGCTTTGGACAAAGGAAATCACCTTTGGCCAAAAAGTGAAGCTGCAGGATTTTTCCCTTTACTTGCGGCAATTTGCGACCCTGCTCAAAGCAGGGGTGTCGGTCGTCGATTCCACGAACATTTTGGCGAACCAAACAGACAGCAAATTATTAAAAAAAGCGCTCCTTGATGTGGAGGAAGAGCTGCGCGCCGGCAACCCGTTATCAGCGGCAACGGCCAAGCATCCGCGCGTGTTTCCGCCGATGTTTGTCAATATGATGAGAGCGGGCGAAGCGGGCGGAAACATGGACGAGACGCTGGAACGGCTTGCTGATCATTTCGAAAAAATGCATCGGACGCGGCAAAAAATGATATCGGCTTTAGCCTATCCGATTGCGGTCGCCATCATCGCCCTAGCGGTTGTCATTTTTTTGCTGATCGGCGTTGTGCCGACATTTGTGCAAATGTTTGCCGATTTTCATGCCGAGCTGCCGGCGATCACCAAATTTGTGCTCAAAGCGAGCGAGGTTATGCAAGTGTATTGGTGGCTTGTCGCGCTTGCGCTTGTCGGAGTATATGTGCTTTTTTCCGCGCTAAACAAGCGAAAAACAAGCAAATATTATCTCGATTATGCGCTGCTTCGGCTGCCGATTTTCGGGAAGCTCATGCAAAAGGCGGCGCTGGCGCGGATGACGCGCACGCTCAGCTCGCTGTTTTCAAGCTCTGTGCCCATTTTGCAGGCGCTGTCGATCGTGGAAAAGGTGATTGAAAACGAGGTCATTGCGAAGGTCGTCAAAGAAGCGCGCGATGCGTTGGAGCGCGGGCAATCGCTGACGGAACCGATGAAAAATCATTGGGCGTTTCCGCCGCTGGTTACTCAAATGATTGCGATCGGCGAACAAACCGGGGCTCTTGATGCCATGCTCAGCAAAGTCGCTGATTTTTACGAAGCGGAGGTCGATGTCGGGACCGACCGTCTCAAATCGCTGATTGAGCCGCTGATGATCGTTCTTTTGGCGGGTATCGTTGGAACGATTGTCACCTCCATTATCGTCCCAATGTATGATATTTTCAATCATATCCAGCAATAAACATAAGAATTTGTTTCCATTGAACTTATAAATCCTGTAAAATAGTAGATAGAAAGACTTATACATTGAAAGAAAGGGAGAGGTAAATATGTTAAAGCGGTGGTTAAAAAACGAGCGCGGGTTAACGCTTATCGAATTGCTGGCGGTCATCGTCATTTTAGGAATTATCGCAGCGATTGCGATTCCGGCGATTGGAGGCCTCATTGATAACTCGAAAAAAGATGCCCATGTAGCAAATGCCCAGCAAATGATTAATGCGGCAAAAATTGCGGTAACATCGGATAAGTCATTATTGCCTCCAAAAGGACAAAGCCTGTATATTAATTTGAAATATCTGGAGGATAATGGATATTTAGAAACTGTGAAGGATCCAGATGGATTAGAGTATAAAAACCTAGAAGCTAACACACCTACACCAGCTGCTTCTGCTTCATTGACTGAACCTTCTAATGACTCTTATGTTGTAATCATTAATAACAATAACAAATTAACTTATAAAGTAAAACTAGTGAATTCGTCACGTGGAGTTCAAACCGGCGGTACGGGCGAAGCAGCAGGAAAAGCTGTTGCAGAAGATCAATTAAGTCGTCAAAATGTAAGATAATAGTTGACAAGGAAAGTACCCATGTCTATCGTACTTTCATATCTAATTTTTATAGTAGGGTTACTCCTCGGCTCTTTCTTTAACGTTGTCGGTCTTCGCGTGCCGGTGGGGGAATCGATTGTGAAGCCCCGTTCGCATTGTCCGAGCTGCCAGCGCACGCTGACGGCTTGGGAGCTGATTCCGGTCGTTTCTTATCTTGTGCAGGTGGGAAGATGCCGCGGCTGCGGCGCGCGCATTTCGCCGCTTTATCCGCTGATGGAATGGCTGACCGCTTGTCTTTTTACGCTTTCACCGCTTGTTTTAGGATGGTCGGCCGAATTGTTGGTGAGCTGGACGCTCATTTCTCTGTTTATGATTATCATCGTTTCCGATCTTCGCTATATGATGATTCCTGATCGCATTTTACTGGTGTTTGCCGTTCTTTTTCTTATCGAGCGCGCCCTGCTCCCGCTTTCGCCGTGGTGGGATTCGCTGGTTGGCGCGTTCACCGGCTTTGTTGTTCTGCTGCTTGTCGCCGTTGCCAGCCGTGGCGGGATGGGCGGCGGCGATATTAAGCTATTTGCTTTGATCGGCTTTGTTGTCGGATGGAAAATGGTGCTTTTGGCGTTTTTCATCTCAACGCTTTATGGGACGGTATTCGGTTTAATTGGAATGGCGCTCGGCAAAGTCCGCCGCGGCCAGCCGATGCCATTTGGCCCTTATATTGCGCTCGGAACGTTGACGGTTTATTTTTTTGGACACGAAATCGTGGAATGGTATAAGCAATTGATTTTCTTTTAAGTGATGAGGGGAACAGCATGGATATGTTAAAGCTTTTAAAATGGCGCCATAAAATCGCGAATATGATCATCAAGGATCATGTGATCCGCTACGTGGAAGCGAAGCCTTCCGATCCGTTTTCCATTCATAAATGGGGCGAACGCGAGCTTCCAAGCGGGCTGATTCAGGACGGAAAAATACAAGATGAGGAAACACTTGAAATGATTTTGGAAGAATGCGTGCAGGAATGGAAGCTGAAAAACCGCCGCATCCGCTTTGTTGTCCCCGATGCCGTTGCCGTCATTCGGCGCATTTTTCTGCCGCATGATTTGCAGGAGGATGAAATTCGTGGCTATTTATTTATGGAGCTTGGAACGACGATTCATTTGCCGTTTGAGGATCCGGTGTTTGACTTCACGATTTTAGAGCATACGGATGAAAAGTGGACCATTTTATTGTTTGCCGCCCCTGAGGAGCTTGTGGCCCATTATGCCCGGCTTTTAGAAAAGGTCAAGCTTCAGCCGATTGCGGCGGATGTTTCTCCGCTGTGTGTTTACCGCTTGTTTTATGCGGCGGATCAGGTGGAGGAGAACGATCATTTGCTCATCGTGCAAATGGATGAAACCGCCGTGAATGTTAGCGCCTTTCACCGCCATATTCCGATTTTTATGCGCCAGCTGCTATTTGAGCCGCTTGAGGAAGCTGCGTCCGCTTCTCCAGTGCATATAGAGGAAATGTTTCAGCCGTTTGAGGACGTATATAAAGAAATTGAACGTGTTATGAGCTTTTATCACTTTTCGATTCAGCAAGGAAAGGAACAAATTAACCGGCTGCTATTGACAGGGGATCATCGTTATTTACCGCAAATTTATCAGTCGATGCAGGAACGTTTTGATGTTCCTGTCGAGCAGCTGTCGCCATCGCTCGCGGCAGCCGTTGACTCGCGCTATCATTTGGCGTGGGGACTTGGATTAAAAGAGGGAACGAACTATGCTCATCGACGTTAATTTATTGCCAAAGAAAGAACCGAAAAATGCCGTATTTCTGATTGTGGCGATATTGCTGCTTGCGGTGCTCGCGGCGGCAGGCGCGTTTTTTTATTGGTCCGTGCAAAAAGCGGAGTCGGAAATGAATCAGCTTACGCAGGAATTAAAGCAAACGCGCGCTCTTGAAGCGGCCGAGCAGCAAAAGCTTGCTGATGCAGAACCGGTGCAAGAGGTGGAAGAATTGCAAAAGACGGTGGAGTGGGCAAAGCAATATCCATTGAAAACGGTCCTTCTTTTGCAAAATATGGCCAAGCTTTTGCCGGAGCGCGGGTTTCTCATGAATTTCTCCTATGCGGAGGACACAACCGTATCGATCACCGTGCAGTTCGATACGAGTGAAGATGCGGCTTATTATTTAAAGCGTTTGTCGGATGCGCCGTTTGTGGCAAACGTGCAACTCAAAAGCGTTGCGGCCGCCAATCAAGGAGACAATGGATCGGCAGACAGCAGTCCAGAGGAGGCTGCGGATGCAGCCGAAGGAAAGAAAATCGCGCCTCGCTATCTTGCGCAATATGAGCTGCGAATCAATAAAGAGGCTCTAAAAGACGAAAAGGAGAAACAACCATGATCGTCCGTTTTTCGAAACGCCAGCTGCTAGGTTCGCTTTTGGCACTGGTGCTTGTCGGCACATCTGTCGTCCTGCTTTATTTTTACACGCTGAAGCCGCTTTACAGCCGCCTCGAGGAGTTAAGAACGACGGTTGAAAATGAAAAGAAGCTGCTCGCGACGATGCAGACGCAAGCGGAGCAGCAACAGACGGACCGGACAGCCAGCGTGGTTGAACTGCAAAAAAAAGTGCCCGTCAAACCGCTCGTGGAGCAGCTGATCCTTGATTTAGAAAAAGCGGAGGTTCTGTCGGACAGTTTGATTTCTAGCATGTCTTTTAATGAAGAAGCGGATGTCAATGGGCAGCCACCAGCCGATAGCGCACAGGGGCAAGAAAATGGAACACAGGCCCGTACAGAGGAGCAAGCGGCAGCTCAAAAAACGGATTCTGCTGCCCCTTCTTTGCCGCAAGGATTAAAAAAAGTAACGGTTCAGCTTACGGTGCAATCCCCGTCTTACTATCATTTGGAAAGATTTTTACAAACGCTTGAGAAGCTTGACCGCATCGTTTCTGTTGAAACGCTATCTTTTTCGGGAAATCCAGAGCTGACATCGATTGACACACAGACCGAGCCGTTAACCTACTCATTGACGATCAGCGCTTTTTACCATCCTGGATTAGCGAAACTGCAAAAACAAACACCGCCGCTTGACGTTCCTTCCCCAAGCGGAAAGCGGAATCCATTGACTGAACTGCTGCCGGATGATGGCGATGAGGAACGATAAGCCTTTGCGCCTGCTGCGGGCAAACCGGGGAATGACGTTAATAGAATTGCTGGCAGTGATCGTGATTTTAGGAATCATTGCGTCCATTGCTGTCATTGTCATGTTTCATATCATTGAGAAATCGCGGCAGCAGGCGTTCGTTTCGAACGCGTTTGCTCTTTATGAAGCCGCCCGTCTTCGTGTCAGCGCAGGAAATGTCGAATTTTTAGCGCCTGAAACTTCTGAAATGCTGACGTATAAGCAACTTGTCGCAGACGGTGTGCTTGAGCCGGTTCGCGATCCGTTTACCGGCCGCGTGCTGTCAACAGACCATAATCCTTCCTATGTGCTCGTCCGAAAAAGCGCGGATGGCCATCTTCAGTACGCGGTTTGTTTAAAGGGGGAAACAAAGCAGCTTTGCTCTTACAGCGATACGCAAGAGGAAATACCGGTGAAGGAGCTGTCTGTCTCGCTCATTACCGATATTCGATAGAACGAAATTTGGCGAAAACCTTCGAGAACAAGACGACAAATGTCTTGTTCTTTTTTGTTTCCAGTATGATAAGATGGGCAAAGAATGGAAGAAACGGGGATGATAGAATCATGGACAAGCACGACAAAGAAATAAAAGTCAAGATCAATGGAAAAGAGCAGTCATTTATGATGGAAAAATCGACAAGCCTCCCATTGCCGGAAGCGGAGGTCAGTGCAACGAAGGAGGAATTCTCCATTTCTCCGATTGTCTCTTTCGCCGGCGAAAACAGCAAACCGAAACGGGCGGCATGGGGACGCTTCACTCATGGGCGCGCCAAATCAGCCATTTTGGCGATTTTATTAGCTGTCATCGTCGGGACAAGCTTTGGCTTGGTCGTTCTTTATGCCATTCCTAAACCAAAAGAAACCGCTTCGGTGGACGATAATGGCTCGGCTATTTCGCTAGAGCAAACACAACCTCAAGAAAAGACAGCCCCTTCTTCAACGGAACCGACGTCAACATCGTCAGCCTCATTGACCGTGAGCGTCATTCAGGCAGGGGTGTTTAGTGACGAAAAAGCGGCAAAGGCCTATGCTCAAAAGCTGCAATCTTCTAATCTCCCAGCTGTTTTAATTGGAAAAAATCCGACATCCGTATTCATTGGTGTGGGAAAAGACAAGCCGTCACTTAGCCCTCTGAATGACCTGTACAAGCAAAAGGGAGCCGATACGTATATCAAGTCGATGTCTGTTCAGCGAGTGAAACACTCCTCATGGCAATCATTTTATCAAGAGCTGGCGACGTTATCTGTGCAATTGCTAGAGAAAAAAGAAGCGAGTGCTGGACAGTGGGAATCATTGCAAAAAAAATATAAACAGCTGCAAGCTTCTGATGCCTCCAGTAATCCAGTATGGAAGTCGATCGAGAATGCGTATTTGTCGTTAATCGCCTATCGCGAGAAAAAGGATGATGCTTTGTTATGGAAGACGCAGCAGCAATTGCTGGATCTATTAAAATGACAGAAAAGCGGACGGGTCAGCCTCTCCGCTTTTTTTGCTTGAAAATAGTTCTGCCATGATTGGCAGTCACTGTTCTATGAGCGAATAAAATAAAACAAAGACTTGCCTGGCTTCCGACTTTTCATACGAATAGGCGACAAATGTCGCCAGACCGCTTTGGCCGCCGATTTTCCAGGCGTCTTTTAGGCTGCATTAATGATTGATGGAAGCTCCCCCATCTTTTTAAATAAAAAAATTGTGTCGAATTGTGAATTTTGGTACGATACAGGTGTATCTTCCGATTTGAAACGAAGAAAAAGGATGGGATGGTAGATGAAGCTGATACTTGCCTCAAGTTCTCCTCGGCGCAAACAACTGCTGAATATGGCGGGCCTCCATTTTGATATCCTCGCTAGCGAAATCGATGAGCACATCCAAGCCAACCCAACACCAGAGGAAATGGTTCAATCGCTTGCTTATCAAAAAGCGAAAGAAGTGCAGCGAAAGCATCCAGATGCCTATGTCATCGGTGCAGATACGATTGTCGTGCATGAAGGACAGGCGCTGGGCAAGCCAAAAACAAAGCAAGAAGCATTTGAGATGCTGAATAGGCTATCTGGGCAAACTCATGAAGTGTTTACAGGAGTAGCGATTCTTTCACCAGAAAAAGAAACGGTTTTTGCTGAGCGCACAGCCGTCACGTTTTGGGATATGACAAAAGAAGAAATTTGGGAGTACATCGAAACAGGAGAGCCGATGGATAAAGCAGGTGCATACGGCATTCAAGGGAAGGGAGCTTTGTTTGTGAAACAGATCGTAGGAGATTATTTTTCTGTTGTGGGACTTCCGCTTTCCCGAACGATTCGTGAGCTGAAAAAGCTTGACTGGAAACAAGAAGAAAGGAATGGTGAGTAAAAAGCAATGACGCTGATGATTCGTGACGTTCCAAAGGAGGCGCGTCCGCGCGAACGCCTTCTATTTAACGGCCCGGAAAGCCTGTCTAATCAGGAGCTGCTGGCGCTCTTACTGCGTACCGGAACAAAGTCTGAATCGGTGCTTGAGCTTGCCCAACGGCTGCTCCATCGTTTTGAAGGGCTGCGTCTGCTGAAAGAGGCAACAGTTGAAGAAATCACCAACATTAAAGGAATCGGCAAAGCAAAGGCGGTGCAAATTTTAGCCGCCATTGAATTGGGCCGCCGGATAGGACGGCTCAGCTACGATGAACGATATGTGATTCGTTCGCCGGAAGATGGGGCAAAATACCTCATGGATGATCTGCGCTTTTTATCACAAGAGCATTTTGTCGCCATTTACTTAAATACCAAAAACCAAGTGATCCATCGAAAAACCGTGTTTATCGGCAGTTTGAATGCCTCTATTGTCCATCCCCGCGAAGTGTTTAAAGAAGCGATCAAACGATCTGCCGCTTCTATTATTTGCGCCCATAATCATCCTTCAGGAGACCCAACTCCGAGCCGCGAAGATGTGGAAGTGACAAAACGCCTTGTCGAATGCGGCCGAATCATGGGAATCGAACTTTTAGACCACTTAATCATTGGCGATCAAAAGTTCATCAGTTTGAAAGAAAAAGGATATATGTAAGTAGTTCTCTTTTTTTGTCGAATGAGTTATAATAACAGTTATGAGTTTTTCCTCGCCATGCTGTACAAATTTGGAATGACGAATAAAATCGAAAAATGAGTATAAAAATTAGCATTTCGTTTCAGAAAGGAAGATACAAATTATGTTTGGATTAGGAACAAGAGATCTTGGAATCGACTTAGGAACAGCCAATACTCTTGTATATGTGAAAGGCAAAGGCATTGTTGTCAGAGAACCGTCAGTCGTTGCATTGCAAAAGGACACAAAACAAATTGTAGCAGTCGGAAATGAAGCGAAAAACATGATCGGCCGGACTCCGGGCAACGTTGTCGCTTTGCGTCCAATGAAGGACGGAGTCATCGCTGATTATGAAACGACCGCGATTATGATGAAATACTACATTAACCAAGCAACCAAAAATAAAGGATTTTTGGCTGGAAAACCTTATGTGATGGTATGTGTGCCCTACGGCATCACAGCTGTTGAGGAGCGGGCGGTGATTGATGCCACGCGTCAAGCTGGGGCACGTGATGCGTATACCATTGAAGAGCCATTTGCCGCAGCGATCGGCGCCAACTTGCCGGTATGGGAGCCGACTGGAAGCATGGTCGTCGACATTGGCGGCGGTACAACAGAGGTTGCGGTCATTTCTCTCGGCGGGATCGTGACGAGCCAATCGATCCGAATTGCTGGAGACGAGATGGATGAGTCGATTATTCAATATATCCGCAAAACATACAATCTCATGATCGGGGAGCGGACGGCGGAAGCGATTAAAGTCGAAATAGGGTCCGCCGGAACCCCAGAAGGAATTGGCACGATGGAAATCCGTGGGCGCGATTTGCTAACAGGATTGCCAAAAACGATTGAAATCAGCGCGGAAGAAATTGCGGAAGCGCTACGCGACACGGTCTATGCCATTGTGGATTCGGTGAAAAATACATTGGAGAAAACGCCGCCGGAGCTGGCTGCTGATATTATGGACCGCGGAATTGTGCTGACAGGGGGCGGTGCCTTGCTGCGCAATCTTGACAAAGTCATCAGCAAGGAAACGGAGATGCCTGTGATTGTAGCGGAAAATCCGCTTGATTGTGTTGCGATCGGAACAGGAAAAGCGTTAGACCATATTCATCTATTTAAAAACAAAGCGAAAAGCCATCGCTAATTGCAAGAGGTGTAAATCATGCCACAATTCTTTTTAAACAAACGACTGATTTTATTGCTTGTCAGCATTATTTTTCTCGTGGCATTGATTGGTTTTTCCTTGAAAGACCGGAAAGAGTTGACATGGTCTGAGCAATTCGTAAAAGATACAACCGGTTTTGTCCAGCTTTTGTTCCATAAGCCCGCACAGCTCGTTGCGGGCTTCTTTGAGAATGTTCAAGACATCAAGAATACATACAAGGAAAACAAGATACTCAAAGAGCGGCTTGAAGAATATGTGATGCTGGAAGCAGAAGTTCAAACTTTAAAGAAGGAAAACGAGGAGCTTCGTGCGATCTTAAAGAAAAAAGAAAGCTTGCGTGATTTTGTTGCCATTCACGCGACCGTTATCGGGCGGAATCCTGAGCGCTGGCAGGAAACAATTATTATCAATAAGGGCGAGCAGCAAGGCGTGAAAAAGGATATGGCTGTCATTACGCCTGGAGGATTGATCGGAAAAGTCCAGCATGCTGCACAATTTACAGCTACCGTTCAACTTTTAAGCTCTATTGATCGGAAAAACTTTATTTCCGCGTACGTCCAAACGAAGAATGAAAGTGTGTTCGGATTGATTGAAGGCTATGATGAAAAACGCAAGTCCTTGCTTTTAAAACGAGTGCCATTTGATGCGAAAATTGAGAAAAAGCAATTGGTCATGACATCAGGGCTTGGCGGCATTTTTCCAGAAGGTCTCCCGATCGGCGAAGTGGAAGAGGTCGTGCCGGACCAATACGGTTTAACCAAAATGGTGTATGTCAAACCGGCTGCAAACTTTTATGATATTGACGATGTCATTGTCGTCAAACGAAAAATAGACGCTGCGCAAGAAGAGGAGGAAGCAAAGTGAAAAAGCTGTTTCTTCCTTTTCTCGCCATTGTGATTTTTATGAGCGAAAGCATTTTAGTCGATTTATGGCCGAAAAATGAATGGTATCAAGATTATTTATTTGCTCCCCGTTTTCTGTTTGTTTTTATTTTATTGATTACCGTGTATGTCACGCGAACTTATGGAATGATTTATGGTTTTATCTTCGGACTGCTGTATGATGTTGTTTATACAGAAATTCTTGGAGTGTACGCGTTCGCGTTTACTTTAATGGCCTATGTGATGGAAAAAGCTATGAAAATCTTTCATAATCATCTAGCCGTTACTTGTTTTCTCAGTATGCTGGCCATTATGATGCTGGAATTTTATGTTTATGGTATTCAACTGCTAATTGGAAAAACCGATATGCCGATTGACCAATTTAATTCACACCGCCTTTTGCCAACGTTGCTGATCAATGTCATTTTTCTTTTTCTTTTTTCTTATCCGCTGAAGCAATGGCTGCTGAAATTTGGACGTGACGAGCGGGAAGAATGAAAAGGAAAATAGGCGGGGGTTGTAGAATTATTCGTTGAGGTGAACGTTGTGAATAGGCAAAAACAACCATATGTCACGATGAAGGGAACGAAAGATGGGCTGACGTTGCATCTCGATGATATGTGCTCCTATGATGATTTAATTGCGGAGTTGGATGAAAAGCTAATGATCAATGAGAATAAGGATTTTGACGGACCGCTCGTTTCTGTTCATCTTAAGCTTGGAAACCGCTATTTAACGCCGGAGCAGGAGGAAGAATTGCGCGCGCTTATCCGGGCGAAAAAGAATTTAGTCGTTGCTTCGATTGACAGCAATGTCATGACGAAGGAAGAAGCGATTGAATGGAAGCAGAAAACAGAAATCGTTTCTGTTGCCAAAATCGTCCGTTCCGGGCAAGTGCTTCATGTGCATGGCGATTTACTGCTAATAGGCGATGTCAATCCAGGGGGAACGGTTATTGCTGGAGGCAATATTTTTATTCTTGGAGCGTTAAGAGGCATTGCACATGCGGGATGCTACGGCAATAAGGAGGCTGTGATTGCGGCGTCTGTGATGAAGCCGATGCAGCTGCGCATTAGCGATGTGATGAATCGCGCTCCGGATTATAAAGTCGACGAACAAAATGAAATGGAATGTGCCTACATTGACGACAATGACCAAATTGTTGTCGATCGCTTACAGCTACTTATGCATCTTCGACCGACTTTAACACGGTTAGAAAGGAGATTTTAGCAGTGGGAGAAGCTATCGTCATTACATCAGGAAAAGGCGGCGTTGGGAAAACAACGACAACCGCTAACTTGGGAACGGCCCTTGCGCTATTAGGAAAACGTGTCTGCCTTGTTGATACGGATATCGGACTGCGCAATCTTGATGTTGTCATGGGTCTTGAAAACCGGATTATCTATGATTTAGTGGATGTTGTAGAAGGGCGCTGCACGGTGCAAAAAGCGCTTGTAAAGGATAAGCGGTTTGACGATAAGCTGTATTTGTTACCTGCGGCACAAACAAGCGATAAAACAGCAGTGGCGCCGGAGCAGATGAAGCAGCTTGTGGAAGAGCTTAAGCAAGATTATGATTATGTGCTGATCGATTGTCCGGCTGGTATTGAGCAGGGATTTAAAAATGCGGTGGCCGGAGCAGATGAAGCGATTGTGGTGACAACTCCAGAAGTATCATCCGTTCGCGATGCCGACCGCATCATCGGATTGCTGGAAAAAGAAGAGCATGTGAAGTCGCCGCGGCTTGTCATCAACCGCATTCGCGGCCATATGGTCAAAAGCGGCGATATGCTGGATATTGATGAAATTGTGATGCACCTATCCATCGATTTGCTCGGCATTATCGCCGATGATGAAAACGTCATCAAAGCGTCCAACAATGGGGAACCGATTGTTCTTGATCCAACCAGCAAGGCCTCGATTGCCTATCGAAATATTGCGCGCAGAATTCTTGGCGAATCTGTGCCGCTGCAATCGCTCGAATCAGAACAAAAAAGCATGTTTACACGAATCAAGCGTTTTTTTGGTGTTCGTTAAAGGGAAAGCTAGTTTGAAAGCTGAATCATTCAGCTTTTAAACTAGCTTTTTTAAGCATAACCCCATAGGTTGTCTCATACATTAGTTACAAACGATCATGTGGGGGAATGGTGATAACCGGATGAATAAGCGTGCAAAAGAGATTCAGAAGCGAATCGAAAAACGAAAGCGGCAGCGTTCGCTTCAGTATGACCGTTCTTATCAGCCGCTTGTAGATTTATCGGATGAGGAGCGATATGGGCAACCTGTCATTACATATGACCGCTATCCGACAGATGAGCCGCATCATCCGTTATTTAAAAAGGAAGTGTTTTTATTAAAAACATTTGTCGCTGCTTGTCTTGTGCTCATATCAGCGATTGCCTTTAAAAACCCTTCCGCAGCGTTTGAGCCTGTGCGCGCGGTCGTGAAGCAGACAATGGAGCATGAATTTCAATTCGCGGCGGTATCGAAGTGGTATGAGGAGAAATTTGGCGAGCCGTTTGCTTTATTTCCCGAGAAAAAGACAGAAACGGTGAAAAAAAGCGAGAAATCTTATGCGATTCCTGCTTCGGGGCGCGTTCTCGAAAATTTCGAAAAAAATGGACAAGGAATTATGGTTGAAACAAATGTCAACACTCCTGTAGAAGCAATGGATGACGGAATCGTAATATTTGCCGGCAATAAAGATAAAATTGGCAAAACGGTTATCGTCCAACATGCGGATGGAAGTGAATCTTGGTATGGGAATTTAGGGAGTATTACGGTCAAGCTATATGATTTCATTGAAGCAGGCAAAGAAGTCGGAACGGCGATGAAGGATGGGAATCAAGCAAAAGGGGTTTTTTATTTTGCGATTAAGCAAGGGGATCAATTTATTGACCCGATTCAGGTGGTTCCCTTTGAATAAGTATCTGGCTTTGCTTATGAAAATCCACATTCATCCGCTGCTGTGGCTGATGGGAGGAGTCGCCGTTATTACCGCACATTTTCAACAATTGCTTCTTTTATTTTGTATTGTATTGATTCATGAGCTTGGACACGCTGTCACGGCGCTTTTTTTTTCTTGGCGCATTAAACAAATTTTATTGCTCCCTTTCGGAGGCGTTGCTGAGGTTGAAGAGCACGGGAATCGGCCGTTTCGCGAGGAGCTGCTTGTAACATTGGCTGGTCCGGCGCAACATATCTGGCTGTTAGGGGCTGGCTTTGTGATATGGGAAGCAGGGATGATATCAGATGATACTTGGCAGCTATGGGCCCGCTACAATGTGACAATCTGTGCTGTTAATTTACTGCCTATCTGGCCGCTTGATGGCGGGAAGCTGCTGTTTCTCGCTTTAACCCGTTGCTTCCCCTTTGAAAAGGCACATAAGCAGATGGTGATTGGTTCATTGATCGCTCTTTTTTTATGGATCGCAGGCATTTTTTTCATTGCACCCTCCCAACTTGATCTATGGGTAATCGCGCTTTTTCTTTTCATTTCGCTTTGGAAGGAATGGAAGCAGCGGCGTTATGTGCTGATGCGTTTTTTATTGGAGCGCTATTATGGAAAAAAAGGCGATTATCAGAAGTGGCAGCCGATTAAAGTAGAGGAAACGGAGCCGGTGCAAAAAGTGCTGCAAAGATTTTACCGCTGTCAGAAGCATTCCATTATTGTGGTGAAAAATAAGAAAGAGCAAATCATTCTTGATGAAAGCGAAGTGCTGCACGCTTTTTTTGCCGAGCGGCAAACAAATGAAGCGATTGGCAACCTGCTCTATGTCTAAATGCGAAGACAGCCGCTTTTCTTTTGGATCCAAAAGAAAAGCGGCTGTTGCTGACGAATACCACTTATAGATGTCGCGAGACGCTGTACGGTTTTTGGACCGCTTTTATATATTGACATTCGTCATTTTCTTGTGGTACTATTCTCATGTTGTAGAAAATTTTGCGCGCATCAAAAGCGGCAAGATTTGGTGCAAAAGTCGTTTTGAAAGGCACCCATGCTACAACCGCTCAGCGCAGGTTGGAAGTGTTCGCATTGGCGAAACGCCTCGTGCTGGCGAGTCTGAGTCTATGTTAGGAGGTGCAACAATGTACGCAATTATTGAAACTGGCGGTAAACAAATTAAAGTTCAAGAAGGCCAAGAAATCTACATCGAAAAGCTTGATGTAGCGGAAGGCGAAACGGTTACTTTTGACAAAGTGTTGCTTGTAGGCGGTGAAACTGTAAAGGTTGGCAATCCTACAGTAGAAGGCGCAACGGTAACAGCTAAAGTTCAAAAGCATGGCCGCCAAAAGAAAATCATCGTGTTTAAGTACAAACCGAAAAAGAACTATCGTCGTAAACAAGGCCACCGTCAACCTTACACAAAAGTAGTGATCGAAAAAATTAACGCGTAAGGCGTCGACGATGATACACGTAGAAATTGAACGCACAGACGAAGGGAACATTAAGAGCTTTACGATGAGCGGCCACGCTCATTTCGCAAAGCGTGGACAAGATATCGTTTGTGCTGGGGCATCGGCGGTTTCCATCGGAGCGATCAACGCGATTGAAGCGTTGACGAAGATCAAGCCGCATATTACTCAAGGAGACAAAGGCGGATATCTTCGCTGCGAGCTTCCTGATATTGAGGATGTTCGCGTTGCTGCGAACGTACAGCTTCTCCTTGAAGCGATGCTCGTTTCATTACAAACGATTGAAAGAGATTACGGAAAGTATATCCGGGTTGTCGATAAACATAGGAGGTGAAACTCATGCTAAGACTTGACCTTCAATTTTTCGCATCGAAAAAAGGAGTAGGTTCAACGAAAAACGGTCGTGACTCCATCGCGAAGCGTCTTGGCGCGAAGCGTGCGGACGGCCAATTCGTAACAGGCGGTTCGATCCTTTACCGTCAACGCGGTACAAAAATTTATCCAGGCTTGAATGTTGGCCGCGGTGGCGACGATACACTTTATGCGAAAGTAGACGGCATCGTTCGTTTCGAGCGTTTGGGCCGTGATCGCAAAAAAGTGAGCGTATACCCAGTAACACAAGAAGCATAACAAACAAGGTTTGAAAACTCTAACCGCTTTTGGTTAGGGTTTTCTTTTTGCCCCGGTTTGAAACAGCCCGTCCAAAGCGATAAAGGTTATGCCAGGCGGGTTTATTGCCGTAAAAAAATCTCCTAGCCGATCGGCCTCTGCTTTTTATTTCGCCACTAGCTGTTTTATTTGCTATTTGGTATAATTTAACTAAAAATAAATGGGTAGGAGCGCCACCAATGAAGGAAAAATGGAGCATATTAGATGCGTTACGCCATTCCCGGCATGATTGGCTGAATAAAATCCAGTTGATTAAAGGGAATTTGGCATTGAATAAAATAGAGAGAGTCCATGAGATTATTGAAGAAATCGTTCGGGACATGCAGCATGAGACGAAACTCACAAATTTAGGGGCGAAGCAGTTTGCAGAACTATTAATGACTTATAATTGGGAAGCGAAGAAAATTTCCATATCGTATGAAGTGCTCGGGGACGGCTGTGATTTATCGGCACATGACAGCGAGCTTACCGAGTGGTGTCGAGCGTTTTTACAGGTGATGGAACAGCAAGCCGATATGAATCGTGAAAGCCATTTAGAGATTTCGATTGAAGCATTCGACGCGGAAGTGCGGTTGTTTTTTGACTACAGTGGCACAATAAGCGATGAGAACGCGTTTATGGAATGGCTCAACACTCATGAACGCGGAGCTTCCCTATGTTTAGAGCAATTTTCTATACATAAAGATGAAATGACCGTAGCGATTAAAATTGCACGTAAGCATCAAGGATAGATCGGAGGAAAGCAGCATGTTTGTCGATCAAGTAAAGATTTATGTGAAAGGCGGCGACGGAGGAAATGGAATGGTTGCATTTCGCCGCGAGAAATATGTACCAAAAGGCGGACCGGCCGGAGGAGACGGCGGCAAAGGCGGCGATGTTGTATTTGTGGTAGACGAAGGGCTCCGTACGCTTATGGATTTCCGTTATCAGCGCCATTTTAAAGCAGCCAAAGGCGAAAACGGGATGTCGAAGGGACAGCACGGAAAAAATGCGGAGGATTTAGTGGTCAAAGTGCCGCCGGGAACGGTTGTGATGGAGGCGGAAACGAAGCAAGTGCTTGCTGATTTAACAGAACACGGCCAACGTTTTGTCGTCGCGAAAGGCGGGCGCGGCGGGCGCGGGAATATGCGCTTTGCCACTCCTGCTAATCCGGCGCCAGAAATTGCCGAAAATGGCGAGCCGGGAGAAGAGCGCGATGTGATTCTTGAGCTGAAGCTGCTCGCTGATGTGGGACTCGTAGGATTTCCGAGCGTCGGAAAATCCACTCTGCTTTCAGTCGTCTCGGCTGCCAAACCGAAAATTGCCGATTATCATTTTACGACCCTCGTTCCGAATTTAGGGGTAGTTGAAACAGACGACGGCCGCAGTTTTGTGATGGCCGATCTACCGGGGCTGATTGAGGGGGCCCATCAAGGAGTCGGACTTGGCCACCAGTTTTTGCGCCATATTGAGCGAACCCGTGTTATTGTTCATGTCATTGATATGGCAGCGATAGAGGGCCGCAATCCGTATGAGGATTATGTTATTATTAATGAGGAGCTCAAGCAATATAATTTGCGGTTGACCGAACGGCCGCAAATCATTGTCGCCAATAAAATGGACATGCCGAATGCCGAAGAAAACTTGCAAGCTTTTAAAGAAAAGCTGCCAGAAGAGGTGCCGATTTTTCCAATTTCCGCGATTACACGGCAAGGATTGCGCGATTTATTATTTGCCATTGCCGACCTTTTAGAAACGACACCGGAATTTCCGCTTCATGAAACGGAAGAGCCAGCTGTCCAGCGCGTTGTTTATACATTGGAGAAGGAGGCGCCAGCATTTACGATTACGCGCGACAGTGATGGCACGTTTATCGTATCGGGAGAGAAAATCGAAAAGCTGTTTAAGATGACCGATTTTTCACGAGATGAATCTGTGCGTCGCTTTGCGCGGCAATTGCGTTCACTCGGAGTGGATGACGCTTTGCGCGAACGCGGGGCAAAAGATGGCGACATTGTGAAATTGCTCGATTACGAATTCGAATTTATCGATTAAAGAAGCGGAGGATGCAGTCCGTTGGATAAGTTAGATAAGAAATTTTATTTAGTGCGGGAAGATGTGCTGCCGGAAGCCATGCGAAAAGTATTGCAGGCAAAGGAGTTATTGGAACGGAAAAAAGTCGACTCGATAGCGGAAGCCGTCCAGCTGGTTGATGTGAGCCGCAGCGTATTTTACAAATACCGCGATGCGGTATTTCCATTTCAAGCTGTTGTGAAAGAAAGCATCGTTACATTGTTTTTCCATCTTGAAGATCGTTCGGGCACGCTATCCAAGCTGCTCAGTGTCGTTGCGGCGGCCGGCTGCAATGTGCTGACGATTCACCAGACGATTCCGCTGCAGGGCCGTGCCAACGTGACAATGTCAATTAGCACTAACGATATGAATGAGGACATCGAGAATTTATTGGCAAAATTGCGCCATCTCGAGTTTGTTGAAAAGGTGGAAATTGTCGGGTCAGGCGCTTATTAGAATCAGGGGAGAGGCGAATGATGAAAATTGGCTATTTAGGACCAAAAGCGACTTTTACGGATTTAGCGGTAACCACTCTATTTCCCGCTGCCGAAAAAATCGCATATGATACGATTCCGGAGTGCATTGATGCGGTCAGCAGCCAAGAAGTGGAGCTAGGAGTCGTTCCACTTGAAAATACGATCGAAGGCTCGGTCAATTTGACGGTGGATTATTTGATTCATGAACAGCCGCTGCCGATTGTCGGGGAAATTATCGCGCCGATTCAGCAGCATTTAATGGTGCATCCCTATCATGCACATATGTGGAGTGACGTACAAGAAATTTACTCACATTCTCACGCGATTGCACAATGCCATAAATTTTTGCATCAAAATTTTAAAAAAGCAAAATATGTGTATATGACGTCAACGAGCGCTGCCGCTCAATTCGTCAGCCAAAATCCGCATCTTCCAATCGCGGCGATTGCCAATCGCTTGGCCGCGGAAGAATATGGTTTAACCATCGTACGTGAAAATATTCACGACTACGATTATAATCATACAAGATTTATTGTCGTCCGTCGGCAGAATGAAGCGTTGCCACTGCAATCACCGCTGTATGCGGGCGATAAAACAACGCTGATGATCGCATTGCCGAAAGATCAAGCCGGCGCCCTGCACCAAGTGCTGTCCGCCTTTGCCTGGCGCCGTCTAAATTTAACGAAAATCGAATCGCGTCCAGCGAAAACGGGCTTAGGAAACTATTTTTTTATTATCGACATCGATCAAAAAATGGATGATATCCTCATCCCCGGAGCCATCGCTGAGCTTGAGGCGCTCGACTGCACGGTGCAAGTATTGGGAAGCTATCCCTACTATATCATTTAAGAATCCCCCCAGCTGCGTAAAATGCGGCTGGGGGTGTTTTATGTATTAGATGTTGCTTGACTATTAAGAGAATCTCTTATGAATATTTTCATCCTACATGGTGTTTAAAGGTAGAAAGAAGTATGTGACAGTAGATGTTTGTAAAATTACATTATTTGGATTATTCTAAATTTCTATATGGCGTTGCTATAATTTTATTGTCATCCGGATGATTAGAAAATGATGAAAGGAAGACAATAAGATGGCAAGGAAACGGGGATTTCGCTATAAGTGCTATATGGCTGTGATTCTTTCCTTTTGCTTAATTTTTAGTTCTATTGCTCCATCGTTTACTCAGGCTGCTCTTGGAAAGTCAGATCGAGTGATGACGAAAAAACAAAAGATTGAAGCTCAACTTGGTGATCTTCCTGACAAACGGCCAAAAACAAAATTGGAATTAGAAAGCAAGCGAACCAAGTACTCAACTCGATACTTGAATCCAGATGGAAGTTTTACAGAAGAGATATATCTACAACCTCAATTTTATCAAGATCCTCTTGATAAAAAATGGAAAAAAATTAATAACAATCTAAAAGCAAATAAAACAAACCAATTTGAAACTACAGCTAATGTCTTTAAAGCTGCATTTGCAGAATATTCTAATCAAGCTGAACTTGTTTCTATTGCAGAAAACGATAAAAAACTTTCACTTATTCCGATTAATGATAAAAATGTACAAGGAATTGTCAAAAATAATGAAATTACTTATAAGGGATTATTTGAACAAACAGATGTGCGATACCGTATTCAAGGAAATGCTGTCAAAGAAGATATTATTCTGAACAATAAGCCTTCCAATAATGCATTTACTTTTGAGATTAAATTAAAAGGATTGACTGCTGTTGCTAAAAAAGATGGCACCATCGTTTTTGAGGATGCAAAAGGGAACCCTCAATGGTATTTTGAAAAGCCATATATGTTTGATGCAAATAATAAGTATTCGGACCAAGTTGCTTTTCATTTGCGCCAGGAAAATGGTAGAACTTATGTAGATGTTATAGCGGATGAAAATTTTTTGCAGGATCCGGATACAACATACCCAGTAACGATTGATCCTACGATTAATGATTGGGATGTTTTACGTGATAATTTTATTGCAAGCAATTATCCTGACTCAATTTACTCGAGTAACACATACATGAATACAGGATACAGCAGTTATTTCGGCATGACTCGTGCTTTAGTGAGATTTTACCTTCCAAGTCTTCCAAGTGATAGCGTGATTTCCAATGCGACATTTAATGCATATCAAACAAATGCTGATGGTCAACAAGTGTCCATTGATTTATATCGGATCACAAGTAACTGGTCTTCTTCTGTTACTTGGAATAATCAACCTTCTGTTCGAAGTACAAAAGAATCAACAACAACAAACAATACAGCCAATGCGTACTGGAGTTGGGACATCACTCAGTTAGTTAAGGACTGGTACAATGGCATTCAGCCAAACTACGGATTGATGTTAAAACAACAAAACGAATCGTCTTCTCCCTATCGCGCATTCAATACGGTAAATAGCAGTGTTAATACTCCACGCATCACGATTAACTATTGGGTAGAGCCAATCGGCCAAGAATCTTTCTGGACGACCACTAAAGATGGGGTGAATCCAGCAAACGGAAACTTTGTTTTACAAACAACGGATCTTGCTATTTCTGGTCTGGGTGAAGATGTTGAAGTTACAAGAACATACAATAGTCGAAAGTCCGGAACAAATGGAATGTTTGGTTATGGTTGGATGTCTAATGTCGAAATGAACATTTGGGATGCAAGCAATGGCCCCATTACGTTTGTTGATGGAGATAATACTCGTCATATTTTTGGTGAAAAAGTGGGTGGGGGATACGAAGCTGCTGGTGGTGTCTATCTTGATCTAATCAAGAATGGAGACGGCACTTATACAGTAACAAAAACGGACGGTACAAAACTTTATTTCAATGCAAATGGAAAACTTTCTCGCATTGTTGATACAAACGGGAACACAACTACATTGAATTATAATGCAAACGGAAA
Organism: Anoxybacillus sp. B2M1; assembly: GCF_001634265.1. Taxonomy (NCBI): domain Bacteria; kingdom Bacillati; phylum Bacillota; class Bacilli; order Caryophanales; family Anoxybacillaceae; genus Anoxybacillus; species Anoxybacillus sp. B2M1. The sequence continues at coordinate 3,549,253 of NZ_CP015435.1, forward strand.
ATTAGCTTTAATTACAGATGCATCAGCAAGAACGACGACCATTTCCTATGGAACAAATGGATATGTATCAAGTATCACCGACCCGGCAAATAGAACCATCTCTTATGAGTATGATACTTTCGGTAACCTAACCAAAGTCAGGGATGCTCAAGGAAATGCGACCATTTTTACGTATGATTCAGATCATAATCTAACAAGTATTAAAAATGCTCGAAATATTATGACGACAATTGGCTATGATACATCGGACCGCGTAAAAAGTATTGAACGCCCTATTACGATTAACGGCACGCCTGCAACGAGTATTACCAATTATTCCTATGACAAAACCAATAGTGTTACGTCGGTTACAGATGGAGAAGGGAGACGGATAGATTATACGTACAACGCTAACGGCAATATTATTCAAATCACAGAAAATCCTTTAGATGCTCAAAACAAAGCTGTAACCACATTTGATTATGATAATAACAATAATTTAACCCGAGTGATAGAACCAAATGAAAATAAGGCAAACGGAACCGCAGCGTTCATTTATCAATATGACGAAAAAGGAAATATCGTTAGCGTTCAATTGCCGGAAAATCAGTCCGCACAATATACGTATGATTTACAAAACAATCTTATCAAAGAGCAGGATTTTAACAGCAACGTCAGCACCTTTGATTATGACCAAAATAATAATCAAACCGAAGCGATTGATCCTTATACGCAATCAGTTTCGCAACGATACGATAATTTGGGAAATTTGCAGTATTCGACGTATCCAATGTCATCAGCCGATAACTTGGTAAGTAACTCTAGCTTCGAATTGGATAATAATGCGGATAATTGGCCAGATAACTGGACAAAGGCGGTAGAATCAGGGAAAACCGCTACATTCAGTTGGACCGCAACAAGCAAATTTGGGAATAAAGGGATTAGTATTTCCAATTCAACTGGATGGGCAATTGTTAGTTCTGATAAGCAGCCGTATGATGGTGGAATTTATGTGGCAAGCGGTTATGTAAAAACATCGTCCATGTCTGCACAGGCCCTTATAAAAGTTGAATATTTTGATGCACAAGGAAACTGGTTAAATCAAAAAATTTCTTATGGGTTGGCAGGAACGAACGACTGGACCCGATTTCATGTTGTAGCGGATAATGCTCCATCGGGAACTCGGACGATTCGAGTATCTGTCGGTATAAACGCTGGTTCTGGAACTGCTTATTTCGATGGGATCCAACTAGAGAAAGGAACGGTTGTCAGCGCCTATAATCTTGTAGATAATTCAAGCTTTGAGCGAGATGTTAATAGTGATGGAATTCCTGACAGTTGGACAACAAGCGGCAACTTATCAGCAAATGATGGACTAGATACAACAGTTGCGAATATATATGTCGGAAGCAAGTCATTTAAAATCACGGGAGAGTCTGGGAAAAATAAATATATTAAACAACGAATCAATATTTCCGGCGACAGCAACACCAAACTTACGTTGTCTGGATGGTCCAAACAGGAAGGAGCCAATCCAAACGGCGGTTACTATAGCTTGCAAGTAGCGATCCACTATACGAATGGTACAACAGACTGGGACTACGCCAACGATTTCGATAAGATGAAGACCGATTGGCAGCATGTTGCCGCGGAAGTGAAGCCGAAACAGGCATTCGATTACATTGACGTGTATTATTACTATTATAATCAAACGGGCACAGCATGGTTTGATGCAATGCGTCTAGAAGTAGGAGCTTCTCTGACGTCGTACACGTATGATGCAAAGAAAAACTACGTCACCAAAGTCACCGATCCGGCAGGAAATACGGTTTCTTACACATACGATGCTATCGGAAACCAAACGAGCGTCACAGATGGAAAAGGAAAAACGACTTCTTACGAATATAACAACAATAACCAATTAACCAAAGTCACCGACCCAAACGGAAATGTGACTACCTATGGTTACGACGGTGTGGGAAATCGAACATCGGTCACTAATGCAAAGAATTATACAACCAACTATACGTATAATGAATGGAACCAAATCTCTAGTTTCAAGAACCCGTTAAATCAAACGACATCCTTTGCTTATGATAAAAACGGCAATCTTACAGGGGTTACGTATGCAACCGGGGATCGCGTATCCTATAGCTACAACGCGCTGAACCGACTCGTTGCCGTTGCTTACAACGGGACAACAAAATGGACGTTCAATTACGATGCCAATGGCAACGTGACGTCGGTGACGGATGCCAATGGAAATGCGACCACGTACACATACGATAAAAACAACCGTCTGACTCGCATCAGCAAAGGATCATCGAACGCCATTGCCTACGGTTATGACGATAATGGAAATGTTACATCGACATCCATTACGGCTGGTACAACGACTGATACGATCGGATACAGCTATAATCCATTGGACCAGTTAGTCGTCTTGTCAAGAAACAGCGCGAATTTAGCGAGATTTACGTACGATGAGCGCGGAAATATTTCGTCCATCATCCATGCCAATGGAACTTATACCGCTTATGAGTATAACGATGCCAATCAGCTAAAATCACTGAAAAACTTCGGTGCAAACGGAAATGTTTTAAACTACTTCCTCTACAATTACGATGCCAACGGCAATATTACGACTGTAGAAACAAAAGATGGCACGATTACGTATCAGTATGATGCATTGAATCAGCTGACAAAGGAAACACTAGCGGATGGAACAGCGATTACGTATGAATACGATGCGGTTGGCAACCGGACGAAGAAAATCGTCAACAATGGAACGACTACGACAACGACCACGTATACGTATGATGCTGCGGACCAATTAACAGCCGTTAACGGACAGGCATACACATATGACGTGAACGGGAATTTAACGAACAACGGCAACAAGACGTTTGTGTATGATAACGAAAACCGTCTCATTCAAGTAAAAAACGCATCCGGCGCTACGATCGCAACCTATACGTATGACCATCAAGGAAGACGCATCAGCAAAACAACATCAAGCGGTACGACTTACTATCACTACGATGGCGACTCGATTCGCTTGTTGTATGAAACAGATGCCAACAACAACATCGCAGCGGAATATACGTGGGACGCATTGGGCCGCCCGGTCACGATGACAAAAGGCGGAGTCACTTACTACTATCATGTAAACGGCCATGGAGATGTCGTCGCATTGACGGATGCAAGCGGAAATGTCGTCGCGCAATACCAATATGACGCATGGGGCAACATTCTGTCTAAAACCGGTGCGCTGGCAACAGCAAACCCATACCGTTATGCCGGTTATTATTACGATGAGGAAACCGGGTTATACTACCTAATGGCACGGTATTATGATGCGAATATGGGGCGGTTTATTACAAGAGATACGTTCCATGGGTTTGAAAATGAGCCGCAAAGTTTGAATCAGTATGCGTATACGAAAAATAATCCTATTAATTCTATTGATCCGAATGGTCACTACTCAAAACGACTTGATTTGGGATTTAATAGTTATATTAAGGCCAATATAGGTTGGCAAGAAATATCTGTAACAATTAATTTAACTCCTGGATTTTTAATAAGTACTGGTATAGGCTTTGGTGCAGGTTTAGCCGCCAGTTATGTGATAAAGCAAGTTTTAACTTGGTATTTATTCCCGGTTCTTTCTAATATCATATTAACTAAGGGGGCCGAAAAAGTTGTTAACTATTTAGCAAAAAAGCTTTCAAAATCTGCATTTAAAAAAATAACCAAAGGATATAACTGGACAAAAAAATCTATATTCTACACAAGTTTAGTAGTTCCAAATCTAATATTTAGATATTAGGTACTAAATTTGGTTAATATTGTAAATTATTAAGTTGTTTCGGAATAGAATGGTCGTTTTTTGCAATTTTAAACGGGTTTTTGCGAGTTAATGCAGCGAACATCTGGAGTATCGTGCAAAACTCCTTTCTTCAGTTTACAGAAAAAACGTTTAGTGGCTTGACATAGAGCCTCTACGGACAGTTTTCTAGGAGAAGGTACAAGGCACTAATCCCTGTTTTACTAGGCATTGAACCTAACATGCCCACTATTCCATGCAGAGCGGATATATCTAATTTTATTTTAAGGTTATACTCCAAATTAAAGTGATTGACTGACATACAAGGGAAGTAATCTTTAAATTTATATTGCCATGATTTTTGGACGGCCTGTTTTATGCACACTTATAATCTGTTTTTTTATGTTGAGTAAATAAAGAGCCGTTCGAGTATAATCAGTCCCTCATCCAGTACACGAACTTTTGTAAAACTATCTCCTAACCGAGGAAAAGAAGTAATTTGAATTAAGAAAATGGAGTGTTTAATTTTGGGAAACACACTGAGTTCACACAAATGGAAATTGATTTAATTAATAATTTAGTGTGCCATATTACGGTGATTATGGTTAAACTAAGAAATGGTTGAAATGTCCCTTGATTGAAACTTTTAGATTTCAATAAATTAGCCATAAGGATGGTGTGAAAAATGGAGTTCATCTTGATGTCAATCATTTTTATTTTAATAGGGTTGTCTGTAATGTGGCTATCTATTTTTGGATCTAATGTAAAAATTAAAGAGTCTTCCTCTGGAACACCAACAGATGTTTCTGACTTTTTCCTTATGATGATTTATAAACTTTTCCCTCCTATAATTAGAAGGATATTTTTATTTTTGTTAGGATTAGGTATTGTAATTGGATTCATATATTTACTGTTTTTAAAATCCTAGCTAATGGATACGGTTAGGAACATCTAGCAGATTCATCGCTCAACTGTAGAAATCGAACAATCGCCTAAAAGAACATATTGATATGCATATAAACTGAAGTTTTATTTCATACTCTGGTTTTTTGTATACATGTACGGCGAATTGGTTTATTGCAAACCAACTTTGGAAACAGTGATGAGGAGATTCTTTTATTGCAATTTATACAAGTAGGGATGGGGCTTGTCGCTCGTCAATATCATGTAGAATCCCCCAGCCGCAAAAAATGCGGCTGGGGGTGTTTTGTAAGGTGAGTATCTGTCACCTGGTTTATTGGATAGAGCAGATGTCAACAACAACATCGCAGCGGAATATACGTGGGACGCATTGGGCCGCCCGGTCACGATGACGAAAGGCGGAGTCACTTACTACTATCATGTAAACGGCCATGGAGATGTCGTCGCATTGACGGATGCAAGCGGAAATGTCGTCGCGCAATACGAGTATGACGCATGGGGCAACATTCTGTCTAAAACCGGTGCGCTGGCAACAGCGAACCCATACCGTTATGCCGGGTATTATTACGATGAGGAAACCGGGTTATACTACCTAATGGCGCGGTATTATGATGCGAATATGGGGCGGTTTATTACAAGAGATACGTTCCATGGGTTTGAAAATGAGCCGCAAAGCTTGAATCAGTATGCGTATACTCAGAATAATCCGGTGATGTATATTGACTCAAGTGGGCATTTAAGAATAATAGGAGTGAACTTGGCAGGCTCAATTTTTAATTTTGCTATCGGCGCAGCCGTTGGTGGTGGTACTGGTGCAATCCAAGCCTTTATTATTAAAAAAGGAAAAGAGGCAGCGAAAAGGCTGTTTTATAAAACCGTAGTGTCCCGTCTACAAGCTTGGGAAGCAAATAAATTAGCTTGGATTGTAGGCTTTGCAGTGGGGGTTGCACTTGATTATTTAGATATAGGTACAATGATTGCAAAGGAAATTGACAAGCGGGATAAACATCCTAAAAACGGGTGGATGGATATTTAATGAAAAATTGGATGAAATCTATTACTTTATTTATATGGGGGACTCTTTTTCTATATCTAGTCAATTTCTTTGGTATACCTAAAAACATTTACTATTTTCTAATAGGTGTTCCTTTTGCTACCGGGATTGGTTTACTCATTATATTTCTTTTTGAAAAAAGTGATAATACAAACAAAAAATAATTATATTATTCGTGGCGCTGCTTGACCGTTGGGACGGTGCCTGTCATTTGCCAGACTTGTCTGAAATGCGCTCATCCAAGAGGTAATGAGGAATTCGGAAAAAACGGGAGTGATCGTTGGCGTCGAATCGGTCGTCCATTATGGGTTGAATCTCATCTATTTCCTAAAGGAAATAAGAGTCCCGTTGGGGCAATCCGATGCGTGCAAAATGGTCCAAACAACTCGGACAATTTGACAGATGAAGAACGAGGCAAAAAAGCACTGGTGATCGCAAAACTGTTCAAAGACGGATGTTTAGCTATTCTCTCATTCTTCACCTAGAGTCCCCGGGAGAATTTCATCAGCCTCTGCTTAGTGAAGGAATGTCGGCACATGGATACCCAGAGACATGAGAGAACTCGTCCTCATCAGCCGCTCAGAGATCCAAAGTGAATTCTCCTTCCACTGGATTGGATATACAAAAATACTCAGTAAATGTGGAGTGCGTTTATGAACGGTTAGAGATTCTATATTACTTAACGCTTTTTTACAAAAAATATGGCAAGCAATATAGGAATGAGAGGATAAAACATCATAAACTTCCAAGCATTCTCTGCGCCCCTGAAATAATAAGCGACAGGCAAAAATAGTAAAGCACTAAATACAAAATGGATTCTCCTGTTTTTCATCAATCCCAACATAAGAAAGAAAACAGAAAACCCCATTAATAACCAAAATAATAACCCTATCCAAAAGAAATCCATTTTCTCCCTCCTTTTTTGAATTGTAACATAAATTTTGGGGAATGAGATCAGTGTTTATCACTTGTCGAATATGATGGAAAATCTCCCTAGCTGTGCAAAATGCGCCTAGAGGAGGAATCGGATGAGTACGTGGCTTGGTTTATGGGATGAAGCCGCTGTCCATAACAACATAAAAGAAGCAGCCACACAAGGATATTCTATAAATCAGTCAAGAAACTTTGAATGGTACGAGCCACAAAATAGATGTAGCATTCAACGATATTGAATAGGCGCTATACTATTGGATGGAAAACAAAATAATGGATAGGTTGATGTCTGATGAAAAAAATTAATCTTTCTTTTTATATGTTTATTTATTTGGAAAAGTATTTACAATTATTTAGATGGTCATTATTTAGAAACCTTACTTGGTATTAATCGACCTAGCCTTTTATATTATGTTGTTGTTTTTCCCGTAGGTTTGGGAAGCGAATTGCTGATCCTTTATTTTTTCATTAAACGTATGTTGGATCCTCGTGATAGAAAAAAATAATCGACTGCTTCACGAGTGTTACTGAGCCATGATTTTACTAAAAAGATGGAATGATTGAGCTAGACGCCGAGCGGCAAGCGAATGGCTTGCCGACTGCGGCAGAAAAGCGAGGAAATCAAGCCATGTCAATGGGTTTTTATTGGATCATCAACACACCTGATACTGCATATATTTTCACGAAACATTTTGGAGCCATGGGGAAAAATGACGACTCGTTATTCATACAAGGAACTATTGGTTTTATCATCTTTCTTGATTAGAAATGGCGCTTTTTTGTCAGAAGCAATTTTCGCACATAGCTTATACAAATAATACATTCCGCGCAGTTGTTCCGTAATTAAGTGATCCATATATAAAAGGGAGTCTTTTGCGATTTTTTCTGCTTGGGCAATATTGTTATTGTCAAATTCAGCGATCATTTCTTTGACTGTATCGAGCGAGTAAACAGCTGCGCGTAGTGTGCGAATAATTAATAATTTACGGATATCGGCACGGCTATATTTTCTGTATCCGTTCTCCTCGTCCCGCTTTGGGATGATCATTCCTTCCTTTTCCCAATGCCTTAATGTGGAGCTGGGCACCCCCACCACTTTAGCCACTTCCCCGATGGTAAACCAACCTTGTTTTTTCTTTGGTAAAAATTCATCGCTGTCACTCGTTTTTAATGCTTTCAAAACTTGTTCAGCCCGTTGTTTTTCATCGTATACATTCGCTTGGGCTTCGTTGATGAGCCATAGAGCTTCCGTAATTTTGTTTTCATGTAAAAGGGGCATGATTTTTCTGATCAGTTCCATGCCAAATCCCGGATACATTGCGCGAATGCATTCGAAATAGGCGGCATGTGTTTCAGTATAGATTCTATAACCGTTTGCTTTCCTCTCTGGGGGAGGGACAAGCCCCCACGATTCATAATGCCGAAGAGCGCTTGTACTTATATTTAATTTGCGGGCGATGTCAATGGGACGAATCATTTGGGTCTCTCCTTTATACATAGATAGAAAGTTTATAAAAAAACATTAAACCATGGGTGACGGCTTTTTATAAAATAAATCCCGTTATTTTCATGATCAATTTATCAAACTTTAGGACTTGCATCAATGTTATATAATGGGGGTGAATTGCCTAAATTAAGGGAGGTATTGATGTGCACGACCATATTATGATAAAGGGTGCGAGAGAAAATAATTTAAAAAACATTTCTGTAAACATCCCCAAAAACAAGCTGGTAGTTTTGACAGGGCCGTCGGGTTCAGGAAAGTCCTCACTGGCGATGGAAACACTGAATCAGGAATGCCAAAGACAATATATGGAATCTTTAGGCATGACCGTTGATTTTATTAAAAAACCGAAAGTGGACTTCATGATTGGATTATCACCGTCCATTAGTATCAGCCAACAAATAACGAATCGAAACCCTCGCTCAACAGTAGGGACAGTGACCGGTATGTACACTTATTTGCGGTTGATCTATGAAAAACTTGGAGAACGCAAGTGTCCCACCTGCGAAACGCCCATATTACCAATGGTAGAAAATGAAGCTAATGTGGGGGAAACATTACAATCCGTCTCTTGTCCTAATTGCTACAGACAGTTAGAAAAATTCACCATTTCCCATTTCTCTTTTAATACTCCTCAAGGTGCTTGTCCGACTTGTGATGGATTAGGGAAAGTAAATGACATTCAGGTCGATTTAGTGTTCGATGAAGAGGCCAGTTTAAAAGAACAGTGTGTGCGCATATGGAATAGCACTTACGGTGAATATCAGAAGCAAGTATTTAAAGCAGCTTGTGACTATTACGGAATTCCAATAGATGAAGATCGGCCGTTAAAGCATTTTAGCGATGAACAAAGGGCCCTATTGTTTTATGGTGTCGAAAGCAAGGAATTTACAACTTATTTTCCTGATAAAAAGCCTCCTAAGACGGTGGCGGCGGGAAAATTTGAGGGAGTGCTTACCGGGATGAGAAGGAGATACAACGAAAAAGGCGGCAACTCAGGGGAAGCCCACCTTTTTTATTCACGACAATGTCCCGATTGTGAGGGAAAACGGTTGAAAAAAGAGAGCAGAGAAGTGGTCGTAGCGGGTGTCCCAATTACGGATCTTACCAATATTTCGCTTGAGGAGCTGTTATCGTGGGCCCAATCATTACAGACAGCGTTATCTAGTGATAAACTGGAAATTGTTGAATCATTTCTGCAAAGTCTCATTGTCAAAATAGAGCGGGTGATCCATGTCGGCTTAGGGTACCTATCCCTTGACAGGCAAACCATCACTCTTTCCGGAGGGGAAGCGCAACGCTTAAGGCTGGCGACCATCATTGGCTCGGCACTGACCGGTGTACTTTACATTTTAGATGAACCGACTGCGGGACTTCACCCAAGAGATACAAAAGGTCTCGTTCAAGTGATGAAACAGCTGAGAGACTTTGGGAACACGCTTCTGGTCATTGAGCATGATGTGGATGTCATGAAGGAAGCGGATTACATTATTGATATGGGGCCGAGTGCTGGGCATCTTGGAGGAGCGGTAGTTGGAGAGGGAACTTTGCTTGAATTAATGGAGCAGGAATCATCGGTTACCGGCGCCTTTTTACGAAATCGATCAGAACGTAAATGTCAGCGAAGAAAAGGGACTGGCGAGTATTTGACCGTTTATCATGCGCACAAACATAATTTAAAAAATATTACCGTCTCTTTTCCATTAGGCTGCCTTGTTAGTGTGACCGGGGTTTCCGGGTCAGGCAAGTCGACGCTCGTTTTTGATGTTCTGGCGGAAGGGGAAAGCGGTGTTCATCAAGGGTGTGAAAAAATAATCGGTTTTGAAGCAATTGATAAAATGATTACCGTCGGCCAATCGCCGTTAAGCAGAATGAAACGTTCAAATATTGCCACATACACGGACGTATTTACACATATTCGCAACCTTTATGCGAATTTGCCGGAAGCCAAAAACAATCACCTAAGTGCAAAAGACTTCTCCTTTAATAGTCCAGGAGGCCGTTGTGAAAATTGCCAAGGAATGGGAATGGTTTCTTTAGTCATGCATTTTCTTCCGGAACAAGAAGTAGAGTGTCCAGTTTGTCGCGGGAAAAGATTTGAAGAAAAAGTGTTAAAAGCAAAGTATAAAGGATATTCGATTTCTGATATTCTCGACTTATCGATTGAAGAGAGCCTGCCAATATTCGAAGATCATCGAAAAATCTCATCGGTGATTCAATTATTATGTGAAATCGGTCTCGGTTATTTAAAATGGGGGCAATCGCTCACAACGTTGTCCGGGGGAGAAGGGCAGCGTTTGAAATTGGCAAAAGAATTAAAGAACCAAACTACTAATAGGACGCTTTTTTTATTGGATGAGCCGACCGTCGGGTTACATCCAGCCGATGTACACAAGCTGCTTGTTTTGCTCCATAAGCTCGTTGATGCGGGAAACACGGTCATCGTTGTGGAACACAATAGCGAAATCATTCGCTCCTCCGATTGGGTGATTGATCTAGGACCAGAAGGAGGGAATGATGGAGGAATGGTGATGGCTGAAGGGACACCTGAGGAAATTGCGAGTAATCCAAACTCTTATACAGGCAGATTTTTGATATAGCAGAGGTGCTTGTCACTTGTCGAAGAAATAAAGATCCTGTTCTGGTTGGTGTTAGGGAATGTTTCTCGCTCAGATAGGTGAGTGAGTTGGTAAGAAATGCGAACAGTGAGTGTTTTTTGACGGGAAATCAATCATAGCCAAAGTAAGCCAGTCATGTATATCGATGAAGAGGTTGGCTTTGCTCTCTTATTTTCAAATGCCTATCGCGAAGTCTTTCACCTCTTAACGGCATGGAGGTGGGAGGTTCATATCCCGGTATATGAAGGGGAAGAAGAGCACGAATCTTTGGATTAAGAAGGAAGAAAAACAGGCCTTTCCTTCGTTTATGGTAGGAAAAGGCCTGTTTTTTAAAACGTATATTAATAGAGCGCACGGAAAAATCCATCAAGGAAGTGCTTAGCAATGACCCATTTAGATAATTGCTTCATCGTTTCCTTTTTTGGTGTTTTCACTTCAAGCGGGACGATGATGTCCATTCCGTGCTTCATCTGTTTCGTTGGATGGGACACAATCGTTTCATTTGGGCGAAGACCGCGTTCAATTTCTTGTTTCTTTCCATGTGAAATTCCAAGTGTTACCTTTCGTTTTTCGAGTTTGCCGCGATGAATCACATAGACAAATGACTTCGTTTTTTCATGCCACACCGCTTCGGCAGGAACAGTCATCGCTCCGTTTTTTTCTTTTGTCACGATTGTGATGTTGACGTGATATCCGAAAGGAAGGGATTTGGGCTGTTCGTTCAACTGCACGGTAAACGGATATTCGCTTTTTTCTTGAAAACTTGTTTCGGTGACTGGAAATTTGCCGATATCCATAATCGTGCCGGTAAAGGCTGCTTTTTCGTTTGGAACATGGACCACTGCTTTTTGTCCAACGGCGATTTCTCCGAATCGTTTCTCTTTCACTTTTCCACGGATAACTGCGGAAGGGGAAGCAATGGTGATCAGCGGTTTGGAAGGATGATCGCTGATTTCTTCGACCCAACCGGCTGTTTCACTTTTGACAACGAGTTCCTCTTTTTTCTCTGTTAGTTGGCTCTGTTCTGCCTCGTATTCCTGTATTTTTGATTCGAGCAATGCTTTTTTCTGCTCTGCTTCCCGCGCTTTTTCCTCCCATTGTACTTTCTCCAGACGATCTTCCGTAACCGAAGAGGCCAGCGTTGTATAATAATCAACATCTTCCGAAAGCTGCTCCATTTGTGTGCGAAGTTGTTCTTGTTTGCTTGCGATGCGCTGCAGCTCCCGGTCAATTTCTTCGTTGGCATAACGGATAAGCGGTGTGCCTGCTTGTACTTCTTGTCCGGGTGTGACAAGGATTTCAGCAATGGTGCCGAACTGTGGATGATCGTAAATGAATTTTCGTTCCGCTGGCGCCGTCATGCCGGTCGTGTCAACCGTCTCTTTTATATTGGTTTTGGTTGGTTTGCTCCGTTCGTTCACATAGACTGATTTTGGAATTTTGCTATGCTGATGAAACAAAAGATAAAAGTTTGCCCCTATAATACATAATGCGAGGACGATCAATATATATGGTCTCCAACGTTTCATCCGTTTCCCCTGCCTTTCATTACAATTCACTAAATAGAAAGTTTGTATAAGCTACTAATCATTATGCCGAAAAAGAGATAAACGGCGATCACAATCATCGCAACGCGTTGGACCGGCTTTTCCGTCAAGGAGCGAAGAGCGATGATTTGTATCGATATGGCCCAGATCGAAAAGACGGAAACGGTTCGCAAAAGAGCCCATATAAAGGTGTGTTTCGTGATATAAGGTCCCCACACTCCAAGAGAAAAAGGAGAAAAGAGATTTTTTATCCCGAGAAATAGCTGAAATGGAAAGAGAATCATATCTTCAAGTAAGAAAATAGATAAAATTGCTAGTTGAATGGTGAATAGTTTTAGAAAATGAATATCAAAAAACAAATAAAAAATGATAGAAGAAATGAATAAAAAGAACAGCGGGACACATATCCCTCCTAAAACATGGCCCAATGCGAATAAAAGCTGAAGAAACGCAAATTGCTCACCTGTGTATTGGTCAAGATATTTAGTCAGTTCCTCTCCATCCATACCAAAATAACCACGAAGCAATGAAAGAATGACATGAAAAAATAAGAGAAGAAAGGCGACAATCGCCACATGTTTTAACCGTTCCGCTTCCCTAAGCTGGGCAAACGCAATTTTCGGCTGAAAAATTTCTTTAAGCGGATTGCTTTTATATACCATCAGTAAATCCCCCATATGTATCAAAGTAGACATAAGCCTATTGTAATATAAAGGTAAAGAATTTGTCATCTAAGGTATTATTTTCAATGGTTTCCTTATGAACATATTTAAAGTATAGATGGGAGAGGCTCGTGAAAAGCCTCCATTATCATTGTTCAATGAACGGGCTAGGATCATTGGAGGAAATTTTTTTATTTTTATCGCTTACTTTTGAAAAATTTAATAAACCCAAGTATAATACCAATAGCCAAAATGATAGTCCCGATTGTTAATGGAATCCATCTTAGCAGCAACGAAATGAAAGAATACGGCTCCTAAAAAATAAAGACTGGTGCTAGAAATAGCATGATATCAAGCGGGGCTTACCATTTTTGTGCCGTTTAAAGGCCGTAGCATTCAGTAACAACAGAATGAAACGGAATGACCAAAAAGAATAAGGCCCATCTTTGTCCATGAAAAAATGAAACATATATAAAAGTTTATTTGAGTATTATAGGTTGATATCGTTTAAAAGCTCTTGTGCAGCTGGAGTGAATCTTTCTTTTAGCGGTGCCATCCAATGAAGCGTGTCACCATTTTCTCGGCGTGACCGAGACAAGTCCGTGACTTGTCTCCGACCGTCGAAAACAGCAATTTCTGCTTGGGAATGGGGCATCTATGCCATCCTTTCGTAGGATAGAGATCTTTCGCAAACGGTGGATTCAGTGTCGAAATCATCATGGAACAAGCCATAGAAAAGATCTAAAAAATGGGTTCCTTAAAATATCATCAAGAATGTTGGACAGAGCAAAAGGAGCTCATTCTTTATTGCGCGCTTATCGACCCCTCTGCTTATGGCGATTTGGGGGCTATGCGTTTTTTGGCGATGAAGGGGGTGCTTTTGCTTTAAGCGTGCCTTGGTGGGCCTATGCGTCTTTAGCATACGGCCGTTTTTATGGGCATTTGTAAGGAAGCGTTCTATAAAAATGAATAAGCAAAATAAAAGGTAAGGAGACTAAATCTATGAGCTTATGGGAACTACTTGTCGGACTTATTTTAGGTGCTGTGGAAGGCCTAACAGAATTTGCCCCTGTTTCTTCAACTGGCCATATGATTATTGTGGATGATATGTGGCTTCGCTCTCAAGATTTTTTAAATGAAAGAGTAGCGAATACCTTTAAAGTTGTCATTCAGCTTGGTTCGATTCTGGCGGTGGTCGTTGTGTTCCGAAATCGATTTATTGAGCTATTAGGGTTGAAAAAAGGGACAAGCGACCGGCCGAACCGGCTTCGCTTAACCCATGTGATTGTTGGATTATTGCCTGCAGGAATTTTGGGTGTTTTATTTGAAGATTATATTGATGAACATTTATTTTCGACAAAGACGGTTTTGATTGGTCTGGTCATTGGGGCCCTATTAATGATTGCCGCGGATTTATTCGGTGGGCGCAAACAAACGGTTGAGACAGTGGATCAGATTACATATAAACAAGCCTTTTTCATTGGGCTAATTCAATGCTTATCGTTGTGGCCTGGATTTTCTCGTTCTGGCTCGACCATATCAGGCGGTGTGCTGCTTGGAATGAGCTACCGGGCGGCGGCCGATTTTACGTTTATTATGGCGGTTCCGATTATGGCAGGGGCGAGTTTTTTGTCCCTCGTAAGCAAATGGAAGTATTTCACCGTAGATGTGATACCATTTTTTATAGTAGGGTTTATTAGCGCTTTTATTTTCGCGTTAATTTCCATAAAGTTTTTCCTTCAATTAATTAATCGCATTCGGTTGATTCCTTTTGCCGTTTATCGAATCGCATTAGCGTGTTTGATCTATATTCTCTATTTTTAACAGATCGAATTGAGAAGCTTCCTACCTCTAAACAGAGTGTAGGGGGGGAGAGGTGCTTTTTGTTTTAACACCGTTCTAAACAAGAACGGTGTTTTATTATGGGTGAAAGCTAGCCTGTTGTGGAGATGTCACTATAAACGATAAAATGAAAAATGGTTGTAGACAAAATCAAAATAGACTTTGCCTACAACCTGATTTCGCATTACGATTCAATTAAAAAACCAGCTTTTTGCAGCGCTTGGCAAGCGGCGTCAAGCTTGGCCAGCGAATCGGCTTCGAGCGTATGAAGATGCGTGCCGTCTGTGAGCTGAAGCAAGTAGGAGGAGTTGGTTTGTTTAATTTTTTGAATGAACTGATCCACTTCTTGACGACTGCTGACCATGACAGAAGCCGTTAAATCGCCGTAGACGGGGTGTTCAATTTTTACATCCTTTATGGTCACTCCATGATCGACAATTAAGTATAGCTCTTCTTTTGTTTGTTCCGGTGTATGGTAGCAGGCTATGGTGCGCGTATAAAATTGGTTAGGAGCCGGCGTTTTTAAGTAGAGATAGCCTTGGCTTGTGGCGATAATCGGTTCGTTACGCGCTTTAAGCAGCGAAATGTCTTGGACGATGACTTGACGGCTGACGTTCGCTTTTGCCGCTAGCTCCGCTCCGGTAAGCGGCAGTCCGCTTTCTTTGAGCCATTTTAAAATCAGCTCTCGCCGCTTCTCCCCTAAAATTTTCTTCTCGATTTTCATAGGCTCTACTCCTTTCGTTGTTGACAAATGGTTTCCAACACGGTTAAAAGACGGTCTATTTCGTTTAGTGTCGTCCACTTGCCAAATGAAATGCGGACGAATTGCTTCGCTTCATCTTCTTCCTTTCCAATTGCGATCATCGTCCGTGAAGGAGCTTGCTTTCCGACCTGACAAGCACTCCCTGTCGAAATGGCGATGCCGTAGCGGTTGCACTCAAGCATTGCATATTGCCCCTCCATTCCTTGTACTGAAAGACCGAGGATGTTTGGCAAGTGGGCGTCGGGATGTCCTTCAATGGCAACAGGCAGCCGCTTCTCATGAATTCGTGAAATTGTATACTGACGAAGGTGTTCAAGCCGCGCATGTTCATCGGCTAAATGTTCGCAGGCCTGCTGCGCAGCGGTGACAAATGACGCAATGCCTGGCACATTCACAGTTCCAGGGCGAAACCCAAATTCGTGTGTTGCCTGGAGGAAGCAAGAGGTCCATTTGATGCGCGGATCAATATAGACAGCCCCGACCCCTTTAGGGCCATAAATTTTATGCGAGGAGATAGATAAGCTGTCTATCCCCATTTTTTGTACATCCACTTGTATTTTACCAAAGGTTTGTACACAGTCGCTATGAAAGATGACCCCGTGTTTTCGCAAGCGTTTGGCGATCTCTTGAATCGGCTGAATGGTGCCGATTTCGGAGTTTGCATGCTGAATCGAAGCCAAAATTGTTTGCGGAGTGATGGCATTTTCCAACTCAGCCAGATCAATTTGGCCGAAGCGATCTACAGATAAATACGTGACTTCATAGCCTTCCGTTTCAAGCTGTTGAAATAAATGATATAACGATGCGTGCTCGGTTGCTGTTGTAATTAAATGATTTCCTTTATGGCGATGGGCCTCAATCATCGAACGGACGGCAAGAAGATTGGATTCTGTACCGCCGCTTGTAAAATAAAGACCTCTTTCATCGCCGCCGATCAATTCGGCAAGCTGCTGGCGGCAAATGTGCAGAAGCTGGGCTGCGTGGCTGCCGATATCATGTAAGCTACTTGAATTGCCGAAATATGATGAAGCCGCCTTTGTATAAGCGGTTAATGCTTCTTCGCTCATGGGTGTTGTCGCTGCATAATCAAGATAAATCATATAATCATTCCCTCACATTTGGAAAAATAAAAGTCTTGTCATCAGTTTAATTATGTGTCAATATAGGTGTCAAGACAGTAAATAATAACAGGGGGCTTTTGTATGCCACAAGCGGATGTGATTATTGTAGGCGGAGGCCTAGCATCGCTCGTAACGGCTTATCATTTGTTTGAGCATAAAAATGTGATAATTTTCACAAAAGCGAAAAAAGAAGAGAGTAATTCTTGGTTAGCGCAAGGAGGTATCGCTGCTGCTTTGTCTGGCCAAGATCATTGGCATTTTCACTATCAAGACACGATCATCGCTGGAGCAGATCATAATGATGAACGTGCTGTAGAAATTCTCGTTCAGGAAGGCCCGAAACGGCTTTTAGAGCTGGTGGAAACCGGCTTGCAATTCGATACGGATCAAAACGGACATTTTCATTTTGGAAATGAAGGAGCCCATAGCCAGCGGAGAATTTTGCATGCAGGAGGCGATCAGACGGGAAAAGCGATGACCTCGTTTTTAATGGAAAAGCTATACGGCCATGTCACCATAGTGGAAGATGAGCGCGTCATTGATTTGCTTGTCGCTGACGGGCGCTGTATCGGTGTGCTCACGAAAACAGGTGCTTATTATGCGGATGCCGTTGTATTATCAACTGGCGGCTGTGGAAGGCTGTATTCTTTCTCCTCTAATGCTGAAACGGTGACTGGAGATGGTATTGCCTTAGCGTATCGGGCCGGTGCAGCTGTGACGGATATGGAATTTATTCAATTTCACCCCACGATGCTTTATGTGAATGGCAGGGCGGTCGGATTGATTTCTGAAGCTGTGCGGGGAGAAGGGGCGGTACTGGTCACAGAAGATGGGAAAAAATTGATGGAGTCCATCCATCCACAGCAAGATTTAGCGCCAAGAGACGTCGTAGCTCGGGCGATCCATGCCGAAACCGCCAAAGGCGGCCGTGTCTATCTCGACATTTCGATGATTAAAAATTTTGCGGAGCGATTTCCAACAATAGCGAAATTATGCGAGTCTCACGGTGTTGGTTTGCAGGATGGCCGGCTTCCTGTTGTACCAGGCGCTCATTTTTTAATGGGAGGAATCCAAGTTGATTTATCGGGACAAACATCGCTTGCGGGCTTGTATGCAGTCGGAGAAGTGGCTTGTACTGGAGTACATGGCGCTAACCGCTTGGCGAGCAATTCGCTGCTTGAGGGACTGGTGTTTGGCGCTCGTTTAGCTGAAGTGTTGAAGCAACGCGGGAGTGCAGAAAAGGGGCGCCGCTTTCCGTTTGTCAAGCCGAATTCGGTTAAAAGCTTTACAGGCTCGTTGCCGGACAAGGGACAAATTCAAGAGATCATGATGCGATATGTAGGGATTGTGAGAGATGAACGAAGCTTAGCGACCGCAAGAAAGTGGCTGGAGCAATTTTCTATTCCGGAGCTTGTCAAGACCGACGTCACTTCATGGACAGAAGAAGAAATCACCGTTGCTTACATGCTCATTACTGGATGGCTGATCACTACCTCAGCACTTAAGCGTACAGAAAGCCGCGGCGGCCATTACCGTTCGGATTACCCGACAGAGGCCATGCATTGGAAAAAGCGGCGGATTTTACGAACAAAAGAGGAATTTTTCGCGAGAATAGGAGGAACAGCATGAATATCATCAAGCTGCAACAAATGCTGCAACAGTTTTTTTTAGAAGATATTGGCGAACGTGATGTGACTAGCGAGACGATTTTTCCTCATCATCATTTAGCTTCTGGTTCATTTCTTGTTAAGGAAGCCGGTATTTTCTCTGGCGCTGACATTATGAAAACCGCGTACCACCTGCTGGACCCATCGATTAGCGTTACGCTATATAAGCGAGATGGCGAAAAAGTAGATAAAGGAGACGTCATTGCTTCGGTTTCCGGTCCCATTGCTCCGTTATTAACGGGCGAACGTGTCATTTTGAATTTGATTCAGAGAATGAGCGGCATCGCTACCATTACTCATCAGGCGGTGATGACGTTAAATAGCGAATATACGCGCATTTGCGATACGCGCAAAACAACTCCAGGACTTCGAATGCTGGAAAAATATGCGGTCACATGCGGCGGCGGATATAACCATCGCTTTGGTTTATACGATGCGGTGATGATAAAGGATAACCATATTGCCTTTTGCGGCTCTATTACAAAAGCGGTTCATACCGTGCGCCAGCAGCTTGGTCATATGGTTAAAATCGAAGTGGAGACGGAAACGAGGGAACAAGTAATAGAGGCCGTAAAGGCAGGAGCGGACGTCATTATGTTTGATAACCGGACACCAGAAGAAATTAGAGAGTTTGTTCAGCTTGTGCCTTCTGCTATTATTACAGAGGCTTCCGGCGGCATCACCCTTGAAAATCTTGCCGAGTATGGCGATACAGGCGTTGATTATATTTCGTTAGGCTTTTTAACTCATTCTGTGAAAGCGCTCGATATTAGTTTTAATATTGAAGGATAAAAGAGGAGGGAACGAAATATGAACGTATTGGAAATGATGCAAAAACAGGATCATATGCCAGAAGTGTATAAAACGCTTAACGCGGTTGAAATGGAGGAGCGTGTTCGGAAGATTAAGGAGAAAATGGGGGAGAAGCTATTTATCCCTGGACATCATTATCAAAAGGATGAAGTCATTCAGTTTGCGGATGCAACAGGGGATTCTTTACAGCTCGCACAGGTGGCCGCAAAAAATAAGCAAGCAGAATATATTGTTTTTTGCGGTGTTCATTTTATGGCGGAAACGGCGGATATCTTAACAGGAAACCACCAAAAAGTCATTTTGCCGGATATGCGCGCAGGCTGTTCGATGGCCGATATGGCGGATATGGCGCAAGTGGAACGAGCATGGCCGATTTTACAAGAACTGTTTGGCGATACGATTTTGCCGTTAACCTATGTGAACTCGACAGCAGCCATTAAAGCATTTGTAGGGCGAAACGGTGGAGCGACCGTGACTTCTTCGAATGCAGAAAAAATGGTCGCTTGGGCGCTTGGACAAAAAGAGCGGATCTTCTTTTTGCCGGATCAACATTTAGGCAGAAATACGGCATATAAACTTGGCATTGCGCTTAATGAAATGGCGGTTTGGAACCCGTTAACGGACTCGCTTGAGTACGAGGGAGAGATCAAGCGAATTAAAGTCATTCTTTGGAAAGGACATTGTTCCGTTCATGAAAATTTTCAAGTGAAGCATATCGACTACATTCGGAAAACAAAACCGGATATGAATATTATTGTCCATCCAGAGTGCAGCTGGGAAGTCGTACAAAAATCAGATTATGCCGGTTCTACTAAATATATTATTGAGATGATTGAAAAAGCTCCTTCTGGGAGCAAATGGGCGATTGGAACGGAAATGAATCTCGTCAACCGGTTAATTCAACAGCATCCTAATAAAGAAATTATTTCTTTGAACCCTTACATGTGTCCATGTTTAACGATGAATCGCATTGATTTGCCACATTTGCTATGGGCGTTGGAATCATTAGAGCAAGGAAATATCATCCATCCAATCACCGTGCCGGTCTCCATTGCCGAAGATGCCGTACAAGCATTAAAGAGAATGTTGGCGCTCGCTTAGACATAGCAAGGTCTATATGCAGACCTTGTTATTTTTTTATCATAAATTCATTTTTTGCTTCATAAGTTATGTTGAAGGATGATGATGACAACGTGCCAATGAAATAGAATGATTATTGTTTGAGTGTAGGAGGGGGAACGGAGTGAAAATCCATATTGTGCAAAAAGGAGATACGCTTTGGAAAATCGCGCAAAAATACGGAGTTGATTTTGAGCAGTTAAAGCACTTAAATGGCCAATTAAGCAATCCGGATTTAATTATGCCGGGAATGAAAATTAAAATTCCGACTGCAGGGGTTCCGGTAAAAAAAGAAGCACCAAACAAAGAGTATCCAAAGAAGGAATATCCAAAAAAAGAGTATCCGAACAAAGAACATCCAAAAAAGGAATATCCGAAAAAAGAAGAGCCGATTCAAGAGCATCCATTTTCCAACGCTAAACCGTTTGCTTCATTCAATTTTGAAGCTGAAATCGCTCCGAACGTGAACATTAATCCGCCTGCTCAAGAAATACCGATAAATGAAGTGCCAAAGCCCAAACCGACAGCACCAATTGAGAAAAAGCCTAAGGAAGCTCCGAAAGCGCCGACGGCCAATATTCCGAAAGAACTACCAAAGCAGCCGTCTTATGAGTCACCTAAATCTAATATTGGCATGAATCAAGCGGCAGAAAAGCATGATCACAAAACACCATTCCAAGCTAATCCATCGATTTCGCCGCAATCAAATGTGAATTATCCAAATCAAATACCGGGCCTGCCGCCGATTCCGCCAAAGCCGGACAACATTTTACCGAATATTATGAAGCCAGATACGGACATAGAGCCATCAGAGAATCAGGAGCATCCATCATACGATCAACATGATCAACCGCCGGAACTGCCGACTATTCCATATGTTCCGATTGCGCAGCCACAACAGCCGACCTACCAGATGCCAGCTTACTTGCCACCTCAAGAGCAAGGCTGCATTCCGGTTACTCCTGTCATGCCAGGTTATGGATTTTATTATCCGCAGGCTCCGGTAGCGCCGATGGCTGCATCGTTCTCGCAGCCTGTCGCACCATTCTACGGAGAGAGCGGCTCGCATCCGTTTCCTGGAGTACAGGAAAGCATCGAATCGCATGAGTGGGGACCGCCAGCACCGCCGGCTTCATCAGCGAATATACAGCCAAATGCTTCCCCGAACCTTCAGCCTAATGTATCACCTAATGTATCGCCTAATATGAATATGCCGCCTAATGTTCAACCACCTGAAGAACCAATGATGGTATCTCCGCAGCAGATGGCAGGAGGATGTTACCCGGTTCCGATAATGCCTTGCTATGGTTGGCCTGTACAAACCTATCAACCAATGTACGGATCAACGGCTCCTGGCTATTATTCGCCGTATCCGCAACAGCAGCCGTCAAGCTTTTCACCATATCCAGCCGCGGCACCAGCTTATCCGTATGCACAAGGGCCGGGACAGCCATCTTATTACCAGTCGCCACAACCTGCCGCTTTCCCGCAAAATCCACAACAATTTTTTATGATGCCAGAATATGGGGAAAGCAGCGATTACGAAGAATAGCCATATAGGAGACGGTGAGAGCCATCGTCTCTTTCTTTTGCTTCAAGCGGAATATGGGTTGTGCGTGGAGGAAGCGGCGGCTATTAAGCCACATGTACAAATAATTGATACAAATAAAGGAAAATGGATTGTGAAAAAATATCGCACCTTTTTTGAAGCGTCGCGGCAGCAGCTGTTTATTCATTTATTAAAACAGGCAGGCTTTCAAGCCGCTCCCTCTATTACTGGGGTGGTCGTTTCTGAAAATGCCTGTTGGACGCTGCAGGAGTATATTCCGCATTCCAATCCGTTTGTTTTTACAAGCGAGAAAGATCGAAACGAAGGCCTTTGCCTGCTTTATGAGTACCATATTTTTTCGCAGCGTTTGCTGCAGCAGCCGTTTTTTACCAACATGTTGCCTTATTATCAGCTGTGTGAAAGATGGAAGCAAAGATATTTATCTTTTCTTCATGATTTGCCGGTATGGCAGCAAATCATGAGGCATGAGGAGCTTACTTTTATTTTGCAATGTGCCCAATATAGCTTAGAAAAAATTCCTTTATTTATTCCTTCTTTATTAGCAGAACCGATGACCATTATTCATGGCGATGTCGCTTCACACAATTTTTTGCGGGCTGAAAACGGAAGTGCCTATTTAATTGATTATGACTTAATAGCGGTCGCTCCAAGCGGCATCGATTATTTGCAATATGCCAATCGCATATTGCCATATATGCAATGGTCTTTTGCTTTATTGAAAAAATGTCCTATATTGGAAGCTTTTTTAGAAAAGCCATGGTTTTTAATGGCCTTGATTTTTCCAAGCGATATATTTCGCGAATGCCGATCATTGATGAAGAAGCGAAAGCCTTTCGCGATTCCATACTTTGAACATCGCAAACAGTTTGTGCAAAAAATCGCCAATATGATAAGATAACGTATATCTTATTTTTCGTGAAAGGAAGTTGAATCATGGAGGAGAAAATTGAAAAGTTAGTGGCCTGGCTTCGCGAACAAGTAAGCAAAGCTGGATTGAACGGGGCGATTGTCGGGATTAGCGGCGGAATTGATTCGGCTGTGGTGGCGCATCTTATTAAACGGGCCTTTCCGGACAACTCTTTAGGATTAATTATGCCGTGCAAGAGCAATCCAAAGGATCAAGAGGATGCATTAAAGGTCGTTGAAAGCTCGGGTATTCGCCACTTTGTGATTGATTTAACAGAGACGCATCAAACCTTATTTGCAAAAATCGAAAAACAGCTTAAAGAAAAAGGAGAATGGAATGAGGAGGCGGCGCGTCTTGGCGATGCCAATACGCGAGCGCGTTTGCGGATGACAACGCTCTATGCGGTCGCCAACAATTATGGGTATATCGTAGTTGGAACTGACAACGCGGCTGAATGGCACACAGGTTATTTTACCAAATATGGAGATGGCGGTGTCGATCTTGTTCCGCTTGTTCATTTTACAAAAGGCGAGGTTCGCGAAATGGCCCGAATTCTTGGTGTGCCTGAGGAAATTATTACAAAAGCGCCGAGCGCGGGCCTTTGGGAAGGCCAAACAGATGAAAATGAAATGGGAACTACTTATGAAATGATTGATAAATATTTAAAAGGGGAAGAAATTCCGGAAAAAGATCGGTCCATCATTGAGAAGCTACATCATCGTTCACATCATAAACGCCAGTTGGCCGCTGCGCCGCCAAAATTTTAATGTGCATGGGCCAAAAAACTTCCCGGTTTCTCTAAAAAAACCTCTTTTTGCTTTCAATAGCATAAGCCATATTCAAATGAGATGAACCAAATATCATGCTTTCGCCTGTCTTTATGGATAGGTTGGTTGTTCAAAAGGAATTATACCGATATCAGAACTTGATTTTTACCGCTAACTAACAGCGATAAAATCCCCTCTTATTTGCCAAGCTAAAAATGGGTCAAGGTGCTTGACCCAAGGCAAATAAAGGGGGTTTTTCCGTTGAGAAAAACAATCGCGGCAATAGGCGTTTTTTGTTGTGTGAGCGGGCTTGCCGCATGCGCAAATTACGATGCGGAAGATCGGGCAACACGCTATCGAGATGAAACAAGACCGATCGGTTATTATTCAACGGATCGGACGAATACTCCATATACGTATGGCCGTTACGGAACAAATACTGAGAATGACGGAAATGCCTATATGATGGACAACCAAAATGGTCCAGTTGCGGATTTTTTCGGTACGGATGCGCTTCGTCGAGATCGTTACGATCGGTCGACTCCATCGCTGCCGCTAGAAGCGAATTTCGGCAAAGCAGACCAAAATTATCATGGTCACTTGCAAAATAATAAAACACATCCTTCTTATTACGACCATTATGACGGACGTTTTGCCGAGCAGGTAGCCAAAGAAGCGGCTAAAGTCAAAAATGTCAGCGATGCCCGGGCGCTTGTATATAAGGACCATGTATTAGTAGCCATTCAAACGGGAGGAAAAGATGCAAATCGTACGGAGCAAAATGTAGCGAAAGCGATCGCTCCATATACGAAAGGAAAGCATGTGCGCGTCGTTTCGAATCCAAGCATGTATCAGCGCGCTCGCGTCATTGACAATAACATACGTTACGGCCGCCCGTTTGAAGAAATTAACCGGGATTTAAAGACGATTTTTTATAAAGGGAACATAATGGAAACTCCAACCAATACACGATAAATGCTGCAGGGAGATGCCGGCAAATGGCATCTCCTTTTTCTTTTCAAACGGTCTAGACCTCCTCACGAAAAAACGGTATCGCCCTCCAATTATGAAGTTAGCTGGTACAGCCGGGCTTTCATTAAGCGAATGTGCGATGAGAGCAAAGTGTGACATTGAATCATTAGAAACATCTGTTATTTTGTTGATTTATACACTCTTCAAGCTGCATCTATATCGCTTGGCAACTGTTTCATGCTTCTGCTATTTTTGGTATAGTAATATCGAAAATTTGATATGATGAGAGGAGAAATGGAAAGTGGCTGGACATTCCAAATGGAAAAATATCCAACGTCGAAAAAATGCACAGGATGCCAAACGCGGCAAACTGTTTATGAAATTGGCGAAGGAAATTTACGTTGCAGCCAAAACAGGTGGTGGCGATCCAAATGTCAACGCCGCGCTGCGTCTCGTCATTGAAAAAGCAAAAGCGGCGAATATGCCGAGCGATAATATTGAAAGGGCCATCAACAAAGCGGCAGGCAATCAGGAGCATGCCAACTATGAAGAAATTCGTTATGAAGCGTATGGTCCAGGTGGCGTGGCAGTCATGGTCGTTTGTCTGACGGATAATAAAAATCGCACAGCGGCAAATGTTCGCGCAGCATTTTCGAAAAACGGCGGAAATCTTGGAGAAACAGGATGCGTGTCCTATTTATTTGCAAGAAAAGGATGGCTTGTCATCGCTCGCGAAGGGTTAGAGATCGACGAGGATGAGCTGCTTCTCCAAGCGATTGAAGCAGGAGCGGAAGAAATGGAAACAATGGACGACTCATTTGAAATTTATACAGCACCGGAGCATTTTGAAGAGGTGAAAAACAAGCTTCAGGCGAATGGATTAACGTTTGTAAACGCTGAAATCACGATGATCCCGCAAACCTACACAACGCTGGAAGGCGATGACCTAACGAAAATGCTCAAGCTGATTGATATGCTTGAAGATGATGACGATGTTCAAGAAGTGTACCATAATTTAGATGAAACGGCGATACCATAAAACGATCATATTTCCCGTTCTTTGCAAGAGAGAACGTGATTTCTCTGCAGAGAATGGGATTTTTTATGAGAGGATACAAAATGTTCATCAACATCATGACTCAGTGATAGAAAAAATAATGAAAACCCATGGTGTTAGGGGGAATTTATATGCAACGATCATCCATATCACTTTCTCCCGAAAGCTTTATCCCCATGTAAGTATGCAGATGACGCTCCACTTCTGACCGTGAGTTTTGGCGGACGATTGTATATAGTACGAGGAAGATAAATGAACCGATTTTATCTAGCACCACAGGTAAATCAAGAATGGTAAGGTGCTATTCCTTTTTTTGGGGTATTCAGATGGCCGATTTTTTACATACTTCATTTTGGGAAGGAACATAATATGTTCCATGGAGGGATCAGTATGAAGAAAAATGAAGTCCGCTTAACAAGCGCTGAAATTGCAAATATATGGAATACCTATATATATGATAGCATGATGGAAAGCGTTATCACGCATTTTAAGTTAACAACCGCCGATGAAGAAGTGGGCGTGCTTCTGGAAGAAGGATTGAAAGTTGTCCAAAATCATCTGCAAAGTCTAGAGGAGCTATTTAGCAAGGAAGGAATTGCTAAACCAGACGGGTTCCCGGTCGATAAGCATGTGAATCGTCAAGCGCCAAAGCTTTTTTCCGATACATTTTATTTAGAGTATCTTAACCAAATGAGCCAATTTAAAATCACTTCACATGCTACTTCCATTGTGATGGCTTCTCGGGATGATATCCATCAGCTATATAAACAATTTAGCGAAGATGCGACTCAATTAAATAAGCGTGTGCGTACCGTGATGAAAAATCAAGGGATATATATACGTCCTCCTTATATGTCTTATCCAAAACAAGTGGACTATGTTGAAAAGCAAAGCTTTCTTACTGGATGGCTTGGACGCAGACGACCGCTTTTGGCAGTTGAAGCAGCCTATTTAGTGATGAACTCCATTAACAATGAAATCGCGAAGGCTACGCTAATCGGATTTGCGCAAGTAGCGAGGGATCCTGAAATTCGCAGCTTCTTTTTAAGAGGACAAAAAGTATGCAGTGAGATCATGACCTCCATTTTTGAGGTGCTACAGGAAGACAATATTCCAGCTTCGATGACATGGGACACAGTCGTCAATGAATCAACAGTTGCGCCATACTCAGAGCGATTAATGCTGTTTTTAGTCAATTCCTTATCAGGGCTCGGGGTTGGTATGTATGGACAGGCCATGGCGCTCTCATTGAGAAGAGATGTAGCGGCTCTCTACGCTTCTTTTATCGCGAAAGCGGGAGCCTATGCGGAGGATGGAGTGAATTTAATGATTGAGCGCGGATGGCTTGAACAACCGCCTCACTTCCTTGATCGCGAACGGCTTGTAGTGGAGTCGAAATAAAAACACTGATTTCTTGAGTGAGTGTCAGACCGTTGTTAAATGCTTTCATCCTGCGTCACTGGCCGCATTCGTCTGCTCATGAATTTCTTTTGTTCGATTTTTGTCTTTGTTCGGCTGCGTTTCTTGTCTGCCGGGCGTTTTCCGCTTAGGCTGATGTGGAACACCATAAATAGAGGATGAGAATGGTTGTAGACAAATCTCATTTTTGACTTTGTCTACAACCGGACACTCACTTCTTGAGTGAGTGTTTTTTATGGATAAAATTTTCTTAAAAGGTGAAACTATAAATAGCTTTCATTATTTACCGAGAAAGAGGGGAAGACAATGAAGCTTTTGATGGCTTGCTTGGCTATCGCGATTTCATTTATAAGTTCCTCAGCTGCCTTCGCTAAAGCGCCGGCCACTCAAATGACGATTTTGTTAGAACGAATATACGTGGACGGAGAAGTGAGTGAAGAAATTAAACAAGAAACGATTACATCGATGAAGGATATATGGAAAAAGTATGAAGGCTGGCAGCTTGTCAATCTTGATGATGAACAAATTGTGTTCCAGAAAATGGTTCAAGATATTTCACCTTTGTCAAAAGCGAATGGATATTTTGGCTTAACAAAGGATGGAACTTTATCTATTTTTGAAGGCAAGCCAGGAAAATCATCACGCGTGATTCAATCGTTTTTCCAGCTCGATATAAAAAAGCTAGAAAGCCATCAACAAGAACGGCTGAAAAAAGGTATTCGCGTGATTTCGAAAGATCGTTATAAAGAGGTCATTGAAGCCTATCGGCCATTTGCCGTTACTCAGTAAAAGACTTATCCAGACGATAAGTCTTTTTGTTTTGCAAAAGAGGAATATACATTCGTTTTTTTATTATCATATGGTACAATGAGAAACAGTACGGATAAGGGAAGGGGAAAAACGTTGATTGAGTTTGTTCGCGGATACATTGAGTATGTTTGTCCAGAATATATTGTCATTGAAACGGCCGGAGTTGGCTATCAAATTTTCACGCCAAACCCATTTTCGTTTCGGCCCAGTCATGATACAATCGTGACGGTCTATACATATCAATATGTGCGCGAAGACCTCATGGCTCTTTATGGGTTTCGGACGCGCGAAGAACGAACGCTATTTGCGAAACTGCTTCAAGTTTCCGGCATTGGCCCGAAAGGAGGGCTTGCTATTTTAGCCTCAGGAGATGTACGTCAGCTCGTGCAGGCGATTGAAGAGGAAAACGAAGCCTTTTTGTGCAAATTTCCGACCATCGGCAAAAAAACAGCGCGACAAATGATTCTTGATTTAAAAGGGAAACTGCAGGGAGTCATTCTAGGAGCGACGAACGACTTATTTACAAGCTGGGAGGATGAAAAGCAGGAGAATGCCTTTGACGAGGCGCTTGAAGTGCTAAAGGCTCTCGGCTATGCAGATCGTGAAATTCAAAAGGTGGCGCCTGCTCTAAAAAAGGAACCGATGTCTACCGATCAATATGTGAAGCGAGCGCTGCAATTACTATTAAAATAGGAGGGAAGGACGATGGAAGAGCGTCTTGTTGCCAGCGATGCCTCCAGCGAGGATGTATCGCTTGAATACAGCCTCCGCCCGCAACGCTTGCAGGAATATATCGGACAAGAGAAAGTAAAAGAAAATTTACAAGTTTTTATTGAAGCGGCAAAGCTGCGTGGCGAAACGTTGGATCATGTGCTTTTATACGGACCGCCCGGACTTGGAAAAACAACGCTGGCCGCCATTATCGCAAACGAAATGGGGGGGAACTTGCGCACCACCACTGGACCGGCGGTCGAACGCCCCGGAGACCTGGCGGCGATCTTAACTTCTCTTCAACCTGGAGATGTATTATTTATCGATGAAATTCATCGCCTTCACCGCTCGATTGAAGAAGTGCTGTATCCAGCTATGGAGGATTACTGCCTAGATATCGTTATTG
This sequence comes from Anoxybacillus sp. B2M1, assembly GCF_001634265.1. Taxonomy (NCBI): domain Bacteria; kingdom Bacillati; phylum Bacillota; class Bacilli; order Caryophanales; family Anoxybacillaceae; genus Anoxybacillus; species Anoxybacillus sp. B2M1. The sequence goes on from NZ_CP015435.1 coordinate 3,578,241, forward strand.
GCAAAGGACAAACGGCTCGTTCGGTGCGTATTGACTTGCCGCCATTCACGCTTGTGGGCGCAACGACACGAGCTGGTGCTCTTTCTGCACCGCTCCGGGATCGCTTTGGTGTGCTCAGTCGGCTGGAATATTATGAGCCGGAGCAGCTTGCGCAAATTATCAAACGAACAGCAGATATTCTGGAAGTTAGGATTGACGAGGCGGCTGCTGTTGAGATCGCGCGTTGTTCGCGCGGCACTCCGCGCATTGCCAATCGCTTGTTGCGCAGAGTCAGAGATTTTGCCCAAGTAAAAGGCAACGGAGTGATTACACATGCCTTATCAACAGAAGCGCTGGAGTTGCTGCAAGTTGACCGTTTAGGATTGGATCATATTGATCATAAATTATTAAGAGCGATGATGGAAAAATTTCGCGGAGGTCCTGTCGGTGTAGATACGCTTGCGGCCACCATTGGTGAAGAAGCGCAAACAATTGAAGATGTATATGAGCCGTATTTGCTGCAAATCGGCTTTTTGCAGCGGACTCCTCGCGGGCGCATCGTCACTCATCGCGCCTATGAGCATTTTGGAATGGAGGTGCCAAAATCATGAGCAGTCTTCCTAAAATGATCATGATGATCGGAGCCATTTTGATTGTTGTGGGGTTTCTGATGCAATTTATTAAGCTGGGCAGGCTTCCTGGCGATATTGTCATCCAAAAGGGGAATACAACATTTTACTTTCCAGTTGTGACTTCTATTATTTTAAGTGTAGTGCTTTCGCTTGTGTTTTATTTTATCGGTCGATTTCGTTAACAACAATAGAAATGGGTGAACGCGATGAAAATAGATTTATTTGATTTTCATTTACCGGAGGAATTAATTGCACAAACACCGCTTGCGAACCGAGAAGCATCGAGATTGCTTATGCTCAATAAAAATACAGGAGAAACGAAACATCATGAAACCTTTCGAGCGATTTTATCGTATTTGAATGAAGGGGATTGTCTCGTATTAAATGATACAAGAGTATTGCCGGCGCGCCTTTATGGAGAAAAATCAGATACGGGCGCAAAAATTGAAGTGCTTTTATTAAAGCAAGTGGAAGGAGACCGTTGGGAAACGCTCGTGAAGCCAGCGAAGCGCGTGAAAGAAGGAACAAGCATTTTATTTGGTGACGGCCGTTTAAAAGCAACGTGCAGACAGGAGTTGGAGCACGGAGGAAGAATACTGGAATTTGCTTATGACGGAGTATTTTATGAGGTGTTGGAATCCTTGGGGGAGATGCCGCTCCCTCCATATATTAAAGAACAGCTCGACGATCAGGAGCGGTATCAAACCGTGTATGCCCGTGAACGCGGTTCGGCAGCAGCGCCGACAGCAGGGCTTCATTTTACGGAGCAGCTGCTTGAGGATATTCGTCAAAAAGGAGTGCATCTAGCTTTTATTACCCTTCATGTCGGACTTGGTACCTTCCGTCCCGTCAATGTTGAGAATATCGAAGAACATGATATGCATGCAGAATTTTACCAGATGACAGAAGGGACAGCGCGATTGTTGAATGAGGTGAAAGAGAAGGGCGGGCGAATTATCGCAGTCGGAACCACATCCACACGTACGCTTGAAACGATCGCATCGCGCCATAATGGAACGTTTATTGCCGAGAGCGGATGGACGGATATCTTTATTTATCCAGGCTATCAGTTTCAAGCGATTGATGGAATGATTACGAATTTTCACTTGCCTAAATCAACATTAATCATGCTAGTTAGCGCCTTAGCAGGGCGTGAAAATGTTTTGCGTGCTTATAAAGAAGCGGTGGAGAAGCGTTATCGTTTCTTTAGCTTCGGTGATGCGATGCTGATTATTTAAGAAAGGAGCTATTGATTTGACCCCGATTCGTTATGAACTTATCAAAACATGCAAGCAAACAGGAGCACGTCTCGGAATCATTCATACGCCGCATGGCTCCTTTGAAACGCCGATGTTTATGCCAGTCGGCACATTAGCGACTGTCAAAACGTTATCGCCTGAGGAATTAAAAGAAATGGGTGCAGGCATTATTTTAAGCAACACCTATCATCTATGGCTTCGTCCAGGGCATGATATTGTGAAAGAAGCGGGCGGATTGCATTCGTTTATGAACTGGGATCGCGGCATTTTGACTGATTCTGGCGGCTTTCAAGTCTTCAGCCTGAGTGAATTTCGCAAAATTGAAGAGGGAGGCGTATATTTTCGCAATCATTTAAATGGAGACAAGCTGTTTCTTTCGCCGGAAAAAGCGATGGAAATCCAAAATGCGCTCGGCTCTGATATCATGATGGCGTTTGATGAATGCCCGCCGTATCCTGCGACATATGAATATATGAAAAAATCGGTTGAGCGGACAAGCCGCTGGGCGGAACGCTGTTTAAAAGCGCATGCCCGTCCAAATGAACAGGGGCTGTTTGGCATTGTTCAAGGCGGTGAATTTGAGGACTTACGCAGACAGAGCGCGCAGGATCTTGTGTCTCTCGATTTTCCGGGCTATGCGGTCGGCGGTTTGTCGGTAGGAGAACCGAAAGATGTCATGAATCGCGTGCTTGAGTTTACAACGCCGCTTTTACCAGCCAATAAACCTCGCTATTTAATGGGAGTTGGTTCGCCGGACTCGCTCATTGACGGCGCCATCCGCGGAATTGACATGTTTGATTGCGTCTTGCCGACTCGCATTGGACGAAATGGAACGGTGATGACAAGCGAAGGGCGCCTTGTCATCAAAAATGCGCAATACGCCCGTGATTTTACGCCGCTGGATCCGAACTGCGGCTGCTATACATGCCGCAACTATACGCGCGCCTATATTCGTCATCTTATCAAATGTGATGAAACGTTTGGTATTCGCTTGACTTCTTATCATAACGTTTACTTTTTGATAAAATTAATGGAGCAAGTGAGACAAGCGATACGTGAAGATCGGCTTGGCGATTTTCGCGAAGAATTTTTTGAACGCTACGGATTTAATAGACCGAATGCGAAAAACTTTTAGAAAGGGGTGAAATCTATGGCGACGCTTGTGAATCTTTTGCCGCTTCTGATCATGTTCGCGATTTTCTATTTCCTGCTGATTCGTCCGCAGCAAAAACGGCAGCGGGCTGTTCAGCAAATGCAAGCGAACTTGAAAAAAGGCGATAAAATTATTACGATCGGCGGTTTGCATGGCATCATCGATTCCATCGATGAGAATAAAGTCGTGATCCGCGCGGGAGACGGTTCTCGTCTTACATACGATCGCTCTGCTATTCGCGAGGTTGTGGCAGAGAACAACCAATAGAATAAAAAAGGCTGCTTGGCAAAAAGCAGCTTCAGGCTGTAGACAAAGTCCGTTTTGACTTTGTCTACAATCATTTTAACCGTTTCACATCAGACTCGCTTGAAATCGCTCTTCTCAAAATGAAATGGGTGGGGAAGGCTGTATATTAATCTGCGTGCCGATTGGATGACGACAAATTGACTCCCATGACTCCCCCAAGCATGGCCGCTAATAAAAAGCCGAGATGATAAATCCATTGCTTTGTTGAAAATGTTTGCTCAAGTCCTAAAAACTGAAAGAAAAAGACGAGGAGTGTAAACACTAAGCTGGTAGTTCCACCGATAAGCCATCCGCGTTCCTTGCCTTTGCCTCCTGCGACAAATCCACCGATAAATACGGATAGAACAGATGCAGCAAAAATAACCCATGTTAATGAGGATTCTTGGATATCGGTCCATTTCAAAAGAAGTGATAATAAAAAGCTAATGATCAACGCTAGTAAAAAAATGGTTAGAACTCCGTAGACAACACCTTTGCCAAACCTAGCCATCTCGTTCATTCCCTCCGTTTAAGCCATCTTTAGCAAGAGTATATTCAGGCCCGGACATGTTTAGAATCAAATGAAGTTAGTTTTTACGAAAAAAGCCGCGAACAAATGGGATGCGTACTAACTCTTCTCGTTTAACCAGCTTGAAAATGACTAAAAGAATGACGTATACCACTGTTGTAATGATAATGGCGGCGATGGTCCTCATACTTATTGGAAGTGAAGTCAGAGAATGATAAAAAGCAAGATGTCCAACAAAACCTGCTGCAAGCATGACGAAAAATGTGTGAATATATTCGAATATGTAAATGGAATAAGAAATGACCTTCATGATTGTTGCGAAATGGAGAAGCGTAACAAGCACCGTACCAATGGCGATGGACAGAGCTGCTCCCATAATCCCTAAATTTGGCTGAGTGGCTAGCGCAAAAATACAAGCCGTTTTTACAACAGAGCCGATTAAGCTATTCATCATAGCCGCTTTCGCTAAATCCAGCCCCTGTAAAACTGCCTGAAGAGGCCCTTGGCAGTAATAAAAAAGGAAAAATGGTGCCATTACTTTAATAAAAATGGCAGAATGGCTTGTGCCATACATCAGCTGCATAATGGGATCGGCAAATACATACAGGACCACAACGGCCAGGCCTCCTGTAATCATGGATAATCGCATGGCTTGCTGAACGCGCCGCTCAATGAGAAACATTTGCTGCTGTGCCGCCGCTTCGCTAATAGCTGGAACGAGAGAGGTTGATAGTGAGTAGGTAATAAACGATGGCAGCATGAGCAGAGGTAAAGCATATCCGGTTAATTCCCCATATTGCCTGGTCGCTAATGAAGCAGCAACTCCTGCAAGCGCTAAGCTGTGGGCTACCACAATCGGTTCAAAAAACCAGGCGATTGAGCCAATGAGACGGCTTCCTGTTGTTGGCAAAGCGATGCGCATTAAGCTCATAAAGGTTTCTTTTCCGGCTTTAGCATAATGGAAAAATTGCGGACGAATGTTGATTCTTTTTTTGCGTTTGAACATGTAAAACAAATAGATGAGCGACCCTAATTCGCCGATCACGGATGAAAGCATCGCTCCCGCCGCAGCATATTCGATTCCATATGGTAAGAAGATGCTCGTGCAAAAGGCAATTAAACTAATACGAATGATTTGTTCAAGCAGCTGTGAATAGGCATATGGCTTCATTTGCTGTTTTCCTTGAAAATAACCGCGCAAAACGGAAGAAACAGCAACAATGGGAACAACAGGTGAAATCGCTAACAGCGGATAATAGGTGCGAGCATCTGTAAATAAGGTTGTCGATAAAAGCGGCGCAAGCAATACCATTGCCGGAAAAAAGATGGCGCTTAGCACACCTGTAGTGGCTAAAGAAACGACGAGAATTTTTTTTACTCTTCGCTGATCTCCTACCGCTTCCGCCTCCGCTACTAGCTTAGAAATAGCGACAGGCAAGCCCATTTGCGTAAGCGTTATGGCTAAGGCAAGCGTAGGCACGGCCATCATATATAAACCGACCCCTTCTTCACCAATGGCTCGGGCGATAACAATGCGATTGATAAATCCGAGCACTCGTGTGATAAGACCGGCAACGATTAGAATAAGTGTGCCTTTCAAAAATTTAGACATCCTGTATTTCCCTCCCTTCTCAAATAAGACGATCTTTTATACAATTAACTATATGCAAGAGATGTGAACAAGCATGACAAGTATTGTGGGACAAAACGGGGAGCGATGGCCATGGCAAATGAAAAAGAAAAAATGGAAGAACTGCGTGAACAATTGATGCCGGCGGTGCAAAGCAAGTATGAAGAGTTTCGCTTGCTTGGCTACGATCACGTAACGATAGAACAAATTTGGGAGTGTTTAGTGAGAAAAAAGTGGAAAAAATATGATGACGAAAGAAGGCTATATGAGCGTGTAAATGATATTTTATCGCTTTCAATTGGAGAATATATGGCTTTCTTGACAGCTGAATCATATCGTGAGCAGCGGGCCACTAAAGGTGATGATCTAGAAGAGCTACTAAATGAATTATTATAGCTATGTAGAAAATTGACAGCATTTGCGAACTGATTCATAATTAGGAATGTTGAAGCATTTCGAGAGGCTATAGCGAGGTTTTCTGATGACATAAGGAGGATTTTTTATGGTAAAAAGAAGTCGCATTCTGGCGTTTTTCTTAGTGCTGATTATTTTAGCAGGCACGCTAGGAACAACGACGAAAGGGATTATACATAATATCAAGCTCGGGCTTGATTTGCAAGGCGGCTTTGAAGTTTTATATGAGGTAAAGCCGGCGAAAAAAGGGGATAAAATTGACAAAACGACACTGACAAGCACCGTCAGTGCACTGAACAAGCGAATTAATGTACTGGGAGTCAGTGAACCAAATATTCAAGTAGAAGGAAAAAACCGGATTCGCGTCCAGCTTGCCGGTGTGAAAGATCAAAATCAGGCGCGGCAAATTTTATCGACCCAAGCGAAGCTGACCTTTCGCGATGTGCATGACAACGTCTTAATGGATGGAAGCGACCTGGCTGAAGGAGGAGCCAAGCTTTCGTTCGATGAGCATGGCAAGCCGAGTGTCGCCATTAAACTCAAAGATGCCGACAAGTTTAAGCAGGTGACGGAAAAAGTCTATAAAATGGGCGCGCCAAACAATTTATTAGTTATTTGGCTTGATTTTAAGGATGGCGTTGATTCCTATGCGAAAGAGGCGGGAAAAGCAAAGCCAAAGTATATTTCAGCAGCGGCGGTAAACCAAGTATTCGATCAAACGGATGTATCGATTGTTGGAAATTTCACGGTGGATGAAGCAAGACAGCTGGCTGACTTATTAAATGCTGGCGCGTTGCCGGTTGAGCTGAAAGAAGTTTATTCCACATCGATCGGTGCACAATTTGGAGAAAACGCCCTTCAGAAAACTATTCTTGCCGGTATTATTGGCGTGGCGCTAATTTTCCTCTTTATGATCGCGTTTTATCGCTTGCCTGGTGTGATTGCGGTCATTACGTTATCCGCTTATATTTATTTAATTTTGCTGATTTTCGATTGGATGAATGGCGTTCTGACATTGCCGGGGATAGCGGCGCTTATTTTGGGTGTCGGGATGGCCGTCGATGCCAATATTATCACATATGAGCGGATTAAAGAGGAAATCAAACTTGGAAAATCGATTATGTCCGCGTTTCGCACAGGAAATAAAGGATCGTTTGCGACAATCTTAGATGCGAATATTACAACCATTATTGCCGGTGTTGTGCTGTTTGTGTATGGAACAAGCTCTGTCAAAGGGTTTGCGACCATGCTGATTATCAGTATTTTAGTCAGCTTTATCACGGCTGTTTACGGCACGCGTCTGCTCCTTGGTTTGCTTGTGAATAGTCGCGTTTTACAAAATAAGCCAGGATATTTTGGCGTGAAAAAATCGGAAATTCTCGATATTGCTCAAACGAACGAGCATACAGAGGTGCCGACAAAGTTTGATCGTTGGGATTTCGTCAAACATAGCAAAAAATTCTTTATCTTTTCCGGCGCGTTAACGGTTGTTGGGATTGTTGCGCTGTTGACGATGAAATTAAATCTTGGCATTGATTTTGCGAGCGGCACACGCGTGGAAATCATGAGCGATTCTAAATTAAACGTGCAGCAATTGGAGGATCAGTTCCAGAAATTAAACTTACAGCCAAAAGATATCGTTTTATCTGGAAAGAATGAAGAAGTTGGCGTTGCGCGCTTTATCGGCGTTTTAAACAAACATGAAATTTCTGAGCTCAAGCAGTATTTTAAGGAGCAATATGGATCGGAACCGAACGTCAGCACCGTATCGCCGACTGTAGGAAAAGAATTGGCGCGCAACGCGTTGATCGCTGTGCTGATTTCATCGCTTGGTATCATCATTTATGTGACGATCCGCTTTGAGATGTATATGGCGCTTGCGGCTATTGTCTCACTTTTACATGACGCTTTTATTATTGTGATGTTTTTCAGTTTCACGCAGCTAGAGGTCGATTTAACATTTATTGCCGCCGTTTTGACGATCATCGGCTACTCGATTAATGACACGATTGTGACATTTGACCGGATTCGCGACTTGATGAAAAAACGGAAAGTCAAAACGATTGAGGATTTGCAGCATGTAGTGAATCGAGCATTGCAACAGACGCTGACCCGTTCCATTAACACCGTTCTGACCGTGATTTTTACGGTTGTCGCATTATTGATGTTTGGAAGCGAGGCGATTCGCAACTTTAATCTAGCCTTGCTAGTTGGACTTGTTTCCGGCGTATACTCTTCTCTGTTTATTGCCGCACAGCTATGGGTGGTATGGAAAGGAAAGCAATTGAAAAAAGGAAAAACGAAAAAGCCGGATCATCAGGATGCAGAACCACAAGTATAACGGTCTAAGAATAGAGTGGCGACCAAAAGCGCCGCTCTATTTTTTTGAAGAAGCGAAAAAATGGATAAACTAAAACGGCGTGATGTCTTGATGAAAGGAAGAGAATCGTGGAGAAAGAAGAACGCTTCAAACAGGCCGAGTTTGCCGCGATTATTGGGATTTTAGGAAATATTGTATTAGCCGCAGTGAAAGGTGCTGCCGGCATCATGGGAAACAGCAAGGCATTGCTAGCAGATGCTGTTCATTCTGCTTCTGATGTTGCTGGATCGCTTGCCGTTTGGGTTGGATTGCGGGCAGCCAAGCGTCCGCCCGATGAAGATCACCCGTATGGTCATGGCAAGGCAGAATCCATCGCTGCTATTATTGTAGCGGTATTGTTATTTATTGTTGGCGCCGAAATGGGGCGTTCATCGCTACAAGCCTTTTTTCAGCCGCTGCATCCGCCGAAATGGTTGGCCATTTACGTAGTTGTCCTTTCCATTGTGGTGAAAGAAGCCATGTTTCGCTACAAATATCGCTTAGGAAAAAAATTAAACAGTCAGGCGATTATCGTCAATGCATATGAGCACCGTTCCGATGTTTTTTCTTCCATTGCTGCGCTCATTGGCATTGGAGCGGCGATGGCAGGCCACTCATTGGGGATAAACAAGCTCGTCTACGCAGATCCTATCGCTGGATTATTTGTTTCTTTTCTCGTGTTAAAAATGGCCTGGGAGCTTGGCAAACAGTCGATTCACACTACATTAGACCATGTGCTTCACGAAGAAGATACCGTTCATCTTCGCCAAGCGGTACTCCAGTTTCCTGAAGTCAAGCAAATTCATGAATTGCATGCGCGCGAGCATGGCCATTACGTCATTATTGACCTGAAAATTGCCGTTGATCCCTTGCTTACTGTAGAAGAGGGGCATCGGATCGGCAAAGCCGTGAAAGAAAGATTGCTTCGCATGCCAAATATAGAAAATGTCATGGTGCATATTAATCCTTACCATCCCGAAAAATAGACGGCCCAGACTGTGAATAAATGTTTTCATCGCGCGCTGTTTGCCTCGTTCATCCCCTTATAAAACGGCTTGGCTGTATTCCTTATCCGCCAAGTACGGTTTGGGGAAGAAAAAATCGAAAGGGATGGATGGCAAAGCTCAAATGGACTTTCGCTATAATCTGACTAATATCACATTGCCCCTATTCTTCTCCTTTTGTATAATAGGAGAAGTTGAGGTGGGAGACATGTTAACGGCAAAAACTCGATGGGATGTGAAGCGTCCCGATAAAAATAAAGTGGATCAGTTAATGAAGGAGCTGGATATTGCTCCACTTGTGGCTTCGCTGCTTGTGAACCGTGGAATTGATACTGCACGAGCGGCAGCCGCCTTTTTATATCCAGAAAAACAACCGTTTCACGATCCTTTTTTGCTAGATGATATGCATCGAGCTATAGAAAGGATTCAGCAGGCGGTGCGAAATGAGGAGCATATTCTTGTATTCGGAGATTATGATGCTGACGGTGTAAGCAGCACAACCGTCATGATGAGCGCATTGTCTCAAATAGGCGCGAAAGCGGATTTTTACATACCCAATCGCTTTACTGAAGGATATGGACCAAATAAAAATGCTTTTTGTCTTGCCAAAGAAAAAGGCGTGTCTTTAATCATCACAGTGGACAATGGAATTGCTGCAGTCGAAGAAGTGGCGCTGGCAAATGAGCTAGGCATGGACGTTATTATTACCGATCATCATGAGCCGGGACCTACACTTCCTGAAGCATTGGCGATTATTCACCCGAAAAAGCCGGGCAGCACATACCCGTTTCGTGATTTAGCTGGGGTAGGCGTGGCTTTTAAGCTGGCGCATGCATTGCTTGGAGAAGTGCCAGAACATTTGCTTGATATCGTGGCGATTGGAACCATTGCTGACCTCGTGCCGCTTACAGGTGAAAATCGTCTGCTTGCCGCAAAAGGAATCGAGCAATTGCGAGATACAAAGCGCATCGGGTTGCGTGCTCTATTGAAGCAATGCGGTACCAACTTGAGCCAAGTGAATGAGGAAACAGTCGGGTTTGCCATCGCTCCGCGAATTAATGCGGTCGGAAGACTTGGAGACGCCGCCCCTGCTGTTCGGCTGCTCATGACGGAGGATGAAGCAGAAGCGCACGAACTAGCGAAAAAAACGGAGATGCTGAATCGGGAGCGGCAAAAGCTAGTAAATGAAATGACGGAAGAAGCCGTTGCGATCATACAGGAGCAATTTCCTCCTGAGAAACAGCATGTGCTTGTTGTAGCAAAAGAAGGCTGGAATGTTGGAGTTATCGGGATCGTAGCCTCTCGGCTTGTCGAACAATTTTACCGGCCGACCATTGTTCTAAGTATCGATCCGGAAAAAGGGATTGCGAAAGGATCGGCGCGCAGCATTCAAGGATTTGATCTATTTGCCCATTTGTCAAAATGCCGCGATATTTTGCCCCATTTTGGCGGACATCCGATGGCGGCTGGAATGACCCTTTCACTTGAAGATGTCGATGAATTGCGGGAACGCCTTAATGCGTTTGCGAAGGAAGCATTGACCGAGGAAGATTTTATCCCGATCACTTCCATTGATGCCGCCTGCTCGATTGATGACATTACCTTAGGGGCATTAGAACAAATCGAAAAACTCTCCCCATTTGGGACAGAGAACCCGCGCCCTCTTATTTTAATTGAAGACGCATCCGTGCAAAGCATGCGGCGTATCGGCGCTGACCAATCACATATAAAAATCGTGTTTGAACAGGATGGGGCAACACTGGAATGTGTCGGATTTGGCTATGGATATTTGCATGATGAAATTGCTCCTAATGCAAAGGTTTCCATTGTTGGATCATTATCGGTAAATGAATGGAACCATCTTCGCAAACCGCAGCTGATGATTTGTGATGCCGCTGTGCGAGAATGGCAGCTGTTTGATATAAGAGGAATCCAGCATGTGCACTCTCTTTTTTCGCTGCTTCCCGCTGATCGGCGCCGGTTTATCGCATTTGGTCAAGAGACAATAGAAGCGCTTCGTCTGCAGTCTTATCGTGAAGAAATAGATGTCATTGAAGCGATAGAGGAAGCGAAGCGTCTTTCTTTGGATGGGAGCTATGTCGTTTTGCTTGACCTGCCGCCAACTTTAGAAATGATAAAAGTTTTATTAAGTTATAGTTTACCTGCGCGCATTTATGCGTTATTCTATCAAAGGGAGACTCATTTTTTCAGCACGTTGCCGACGCGCGACCATTTTAAGTGGTTTTATGCGTTTTTGATGAAGCGAGGTACATTCCATCTCGAAAAATACGGCGATGAGCTGGCGCGCTCGCGCGGTTGGACGAAGGAAACGATTCGTTTTATGGTGCAAGTATTTTTAGAATTGCAGTTTGTAACGGTGGACAATGGGATCGTTTCGCTTGTTCCAAATCCCAAAAAGCGCGATTTAGCCGAATCTCCTACGTATCGTTTAAAACAGGCTCAGCTTGAGCTGGAAAATATGCTTTTATATTCATCGTATGAACAACTTAAGCGCACCTTTTCCGAAATAAAAGCGTTGCGGACATATGAGGAGGCAAAAATGTAATGGACTTAAAACAATATGTAACGATTGTACCGGATTTCCCGAAGCCAGGGATTATGTTTAAAGACATTACAACCATCATGGATAAAGGCGAAGTGTATAAATATGCGACAGATCAAATTGTGCAATATGCGCGGGAAAAAGAAATCGATCTTGTCGTTGGTCCAGAAGCGCGCGGCTTTATTATCGGCTGCCCTGTCGCTTATGCGCTCGGGGTTGGGTTTGCGCCTGTAAGGAAGGAAGGAAAGCTGCCGCGCGAGGTCGTTCGTGTCGAATACGGTTTAGAGTATGGAAAAGATGTATTGACCATGCATAAAGATGCCATTAAACCGGGACAGCGCGTGCTGATTACAGACGATCTATTAGCCACTGGCGGAACGATTGAAGCAACGATCAAACTGGTAGAGCAGCTTGGCGGTGTGGTCGCCGGCATTGCATTCTTAATTGAGCTTACGTATTTAGAAGGGCGCAACAAATTAGATGGTTATGATATTTTAACATTAATGCAATTCTAACCATCGACATTTTTCTTTTATTTCGCTAAAATGGTAAGAAGAGATGTTTGCAAGGGGGCACTCTAACGGGTGCTCTTTCTTATTAGTTTCTTTACATTTAAAAAAATTTTCATGATAATGGTATTAAATTATACACATAAGGTGATCTCATGGCCAATGAACAGGTGTTGACAGCGGAACAAGTCATCGAGCAGGCAAGCCGATATTTGTCGGAAATGGATGTTGAATTGATCAGAAAGGCATATGAATTTGCCAGAGAGTCCCATCGCGAGCAATATCGAAAATCAGGGGAGCCCTATATTATCCATCCTATTCAAGTAGCGGGAATTTTAGTAGATTTAAAAATGGACGCGATTACGATTGCTGCCGGCTTCTTGCACGATGTTGTCGAGGATACAGCTGCCACGAAAGAAGATTTAGAGCGGGAGTTTGGCGGCGAAGTAGCTATGCTTGTGGATGGTGTGACAAAGCTCGGCAAGATTAAATACAAATCCCAAGAAGAGCAGCAGGCTGAAAATCATCGAAAAATGTTTTTAGCAATGGCACAAGATATTCGTGTGATTTTGATTAAATTGGCAGATCGGCTCCATAACATGCGGACGTTGAAGCATTTGCCAATTGAAAAACAGCGAAGAATCGCCAACGAGACACTGGAAATTTTTGCGCCGCTTGCCCATCGCCTCGGAATTTCGAAAATCAAATGGGAGCTTGAGGATACGTCGCTTCGTTATTTAAATCCGCAGCAATATTACCGCATTGTGAATTTAATGAAGAAAAAACGAGCCGAGCGCGAGCAATATTTGGAAGAGGTTATTCAAGAAGTGCGCGATCGGTTAAGCGAATTTTCGATCAAAGGTGAAATTTCCGGAAGGCCGAAGCATATTTACAGCATTTATCGAAAAATGGCGCTGCAAAATAAGCAATTTAATGAAATTTATGATTTACTAGCAGTTCGCATCATTGTGAACAGCATAAAAGACTGCTATGCGGTGTTGGGCATTATTCATACATGCTGGAAGCCAATGCCAGGCCGTTTTAAAGATTATATTGCGATGCCAAAGACCAATATGTATCAATCTTTGCATACGACTGTCATTGGCCCAAAAGGGGAGCCTTTGGAAGTGCAAATTCGCACATTTGAAATGCATCAAATTGCCGAATTCGGAATTGCGGCACATTGGGCGTACAAAGAAGGAAAGATGGTCAAACCGAATTCTTTTGAAGAAAAGCTTTCCTGGTTTCGGGAAATTTTAGAATGGCAAAACGATGCAAGCAATGCCGAAGAATTTATGGAAACGCTAAAGATGGATTTATTTTCGGATACGGTGTTCGTCTTTACTCCGAAAGGCGACGTTATTGAGCTTCCAGCAGGTTCGGTGCCGATTGACTTCGCTTATCGGATTCATTCTGAAATCGGAAATAAAACGATCGGAGCGAAAGTGAATGGGAAAATGGTACCGTTGGATTATAAGCTTAAGACAGGCGATATTGTCGAAATATTAACATCCAAGCATTCATACGGTCCGAGCCAAGATTGGCTAAAGCTTGCGCAAACTTCCCATGCCAAAAATAAAATTCGCCAATTCTTTAAAAAACAGCGACGCGAAGAGAATATTGAAAAAGGAAAAGAGCTTGTGGAAAAGGAAATTCGCGTTCTTGGCTTCGATGTGAAAGATATATTGACGGTCGAAAATGTCAAGAGAGTGGCGGAAAAGTTCAACTTCTCTAATGAAGAAGATATGTATGCGGCTGTTGGTTATCATGGGATTACTGCTGCGCAAATTGCTCATCGCTTAACAGATAAATGGCGGAAGCAGCGCGATTTGGAGGAGCAGCAAAAAAGATTGGCGGAGTCGGCGCAGGAGATGAAGACGCCGATTGGGAAAAAACGCGATTATGGCATTCAAGTGCAGGGAATCGATAATTTATTGATTCGTCTCTCACGTTGCTGTAATCCAGTTCCAGGCGACGAAATTATCGGATTTATTACAAGAGGACGCGGAGTCTCTGTTCACCGAACAGATTGTCCTAACGTAAAATCAAGCGAAGTAGAAGATCGGCTGATTTCGGTAGAATGGGAAAGCGATACGAAAACCAACCGCGAATATAACGTGGAAATTGAAATTTCCGGATTTGATCGACGCGGACTGCTCAATGAAGTATTGCAGGCCGTTAATGAAACGAAAACGGATATTTCCGCTGTTTCAGGAAGATCCGATCACCGCAATAAGATTGCTACCATTCATATGACGATTGCGATTCAAAACGTGAGCCATCTGCAAAAAATCGTAGAACGAATCAAGCAAATTCCAGATATTTATTCTGTGCAGCGAATTATGAACAATTAGAAAGGAACGCGGTCATGAGAGTAGTAGTACAAAGAGCCAAACATGCAAGTGTAACCGTCAATGGTGAAATAGTGGGCAGTATTGAATTTGGGCTTGTGCTCCTTGTCGGTGTGACCCATCAGGATACGGAGGAAGACGCGGCGTTTGTCGCTGATAAAATTGCCCATTTGCGCATCTTTGAGGATGAATCCGGCAAAATGAATCGGTCATTACTGGATGTCGGGGGCGCTATTTTATCCGTTTCCCAGTTTACATTGTATGGCGACTGTCGAAAAGGAAGACGCCCCAATTTTATGGAAGCGGCCAAACCAGATCATGCGCTGCGAATTTATGAAGCATTCAACGAAGAATTAAGAAAAAAAGGGATTTTAGTGGAAACCGGACAATTTGGCGCTATGATGGATGTGGCATTGACAAATGATGGCCCGGTGACGCTTATTGTAGAAAGCAAAGAAAAAAGCGAGTAACTATATGGTTGCTCGCTTTTCTTTTATTGTTCAACGGCACAAGTGTTGATGATCCATTATTTTACGTAAAAAATACAAAATCATTTGGTCAAATGCAAGCTTTCTGTCTTTTCCCCTGAACAACGAACGATTTGCCGGGAAATGAATGGGCTCGCTGGCGTTCTTGTTCGAGAAGGGCATGCTATAAGCCTGTCCAGCGGGCAAGCAAATCGCTTTACCATTATGGGAAAAAGCGGGAAATCCAATATCGATATGCCGGATTCAACATTTTGTTTTTCCGCATAGCTTGCGATAAGAAAAGTTTTTAGGTTAAGGAGTTTAGGAAAATACGTTCCCCTTCCCCCTTTATGACATTGCCCTTATTAATTGCTGAAATAGCGTTGAAGCCCGGCAACAATTGCTTTGGTGACTTGCTTTTGGTATGAATCAGAGGCAATGATGCTTAATTCCTGCGCATTGTTCAAATATCCCAGCTCAAACAGAACAGATGGCATGCTTGTTTCTCGAAGGACGTGAAAGTCGCCAAATCGAACACCGCGATACGGGATTGGCAGGGATTGAGACAGAAAAGGATCAAACGATAAAGCGAGAGGATAGTCATTTAATGAATGGTAATAATAAATGGTCATTCCTCTTGCTGTTCCGTCTGGCGAGCTATCGTAATGAATGCTGACAAACGCATCGGCTTTATGCTGTTCAGCCATGCTTACGCGCTCGGCTAAGGACAAATAGGTGTCGTCCTTTCTAGTGAGAATAACGGTGGCTCCAGCCGCCTGCAATTGATTTTTTAGCATCTGTGCGGTTTTTAATGTCATCGTTTTTTCCATCATTCCACCGCTGCCAATCGTTCCGCTGTCTTTTCCGCCGTGACCGGGATCAATGACAATCGTTTTGTTTTTGATTGTTCCTGTGTTTCCAGCATTGCGGACAACCGCTACCACCCAATCCGCAATATATCCGCTCTTTTGATGAGACAGTTCAATTTTGTACCAGCTACCTTCTTTAGCGATCACGCGGTATTGCTGTCCACGTTTGGCTGTCGCTTGAATTTGCGATTGAAGCGAAGGTTTTGAACGAATATTCGTACCATCTTCTAACACTGTAATGTAGAGCGTTGCCGTCATTATGTATGTGCGATAGACCCAGCCAGTCATAGAGCCAGGTGATTCGATTTGATACCAATCCGCAGTCTCGCCAATGATTCGCACCTGTTGGCCAAATGTGATTTTGCCAAGAATGGTGGCCTGTTGAGAAGGCTTTGTCCGCACGTTTAGCACATCCACGGCAACCGTTCCGGATTTCGATTGGATGGAAGTGGTCCCGGAGCCTGTAGCTGATGCGAGGTAGTCTGATGAGACCCACCCCGTAAGCGTTCCGTTTTTGATTTTTGTCCAATGACTGTTGGTGTCGAGCACTTCCACCGTTTGGCCTAGCTTTAAATAACCAATTATGCTTGCTTGGCTGCTAGGAGCAGAACGAACACGGAGACGGTCAACGGTCGCTTGCATGTTTTCATTCATATCTGCAACATATTGCCGTGAAACCCATCCGGTTTCCGTAGTGCTTAGTTTAAGCTGTACCCAATCATTTTTTTCTTGGGCCACTGTGTAAATTTCTCCTTTATTCAGTTTCTTTTTTATTGGATAAGAAGTGCCTGGTCCTTCCCGAACATTGAGGTGCTCTGTTTTGGTGATCACCATTTTGGCTTCGGCGCCGTCAGAGGAAGGGAAGGACAAAAGAAACAGAGCGACCAGCAGAAAATAAGCCGCTTTTTTCACATGGCAGCCTCCTTTCAAAAGTGTGAGATGATAACAGTTCTACAAAAAGTAAAAAAACCCTTTTATTTTTTTTAAAAACGGGAAAGATAAGTAGTGCTATATTTGGCGAATCATCGGTCAGATTACGGTTGGCATTTGTTGGAACAGAATGGGCGCGGCCTCGCCTTCTGACCATGAGTTTTGACCGCTATCGTCCGTTCATCATATTGATACGGCACAAGAACTGTAAGTGAATCGATCGGATCTTCGCGCCGCGAGCAACTTACGAATGGGGCCTGTGCAAACCCGGGGTTGTTTTCGTTAAACATTTGCGTGACATATCGATGCAAATCGTAACATGTCAAGTTACTGTCTTGAAAAGAGAAAGGATGAAGCAAGTGAGAAACAGCGCTAAAGGAGAATTTGCGCACCGCAAAGCAAGCGAGCTATTTCATGTAGACTTTCATGAATTTATGCGAAAGGAAGCCGATTATACCAATTATGAGTTAGCTTCAGAATTCGGTCTAACGTTGCGGGATGTGCGAAAATTGAAAAAACAGCTCTTTCGCTCATAAATCTTTTTCGTCTTCTTGACAAAATAATGATTCATTCGTAACATAAAAGATAAAAATTGCTGCAAAAAAGCCGATGATGGAGAAGAGTAGTTAAGAGTACACATGGCCAGAGAGGAAATGCCATAGGCTGAAAGCATTTCTCCGTGATGACTTAACGAAGGAACACTCCGTAGGTTTCTCTTTGAACGCGCATGCTAGTAGAAGGGAACGCGTACCGGGCGTTATCGGGATAAAGCGGAAGCGTTTGAGCTTCAATTAGGGTGGCACCACGGGAAAACGACTCTCGTCCCTATTATTTTAATAGGGAAGGGAGTTTTTTATTTTTACATAGAAAAAGTAGGAGGATGGAGCATGTCGTTTCAAATTCCGAGAGGAACGCAAGATATTTTGCCGGGCGAAGCTGAAAAGTGGCAATATATTGAGCAAATGGCACGGGATATTTGCCGACGTTACAACTATCAGGAAATTCGCACGCCGATCTTTGAACACACAGAATTGTTTTTAAGAAGTGTGGGAGACACAACAGATATCGTTCAAAAAGAAATGTATACATTTGAAGATCGAGGAGGGCGCAGCATTACGCTTCGGCCTGAAGGAACTGCGGCCGTTGTTCGTTCTTTTGTGGAAAACAAAATGTACGGGAACCCCAACCAACCTGTTAAATTGTATTATATGGGGCCTATGTTTCGTTATGAGCGGCCACAGGCGGGCAGATTTCGTCAGTTTGTGCAATTTGGCGTTGAAGCACTTGGAAGCAGCGATCCCGCTATTGACGCAGAAGTGATCGCGCTTGCGATGGAGCTATATCATTCATTAGGTTTGAAAAAGCTAAAGCTTGTGATGAATAGCTTAGGAGATGCTCCAAGCAGAAAAGCGCACCGTCAAGCGCTTATTGACCATTTTAAAGGACGGATCAGCGAGTTTTGTGAGGATTGTCAATCAAGACTTGAAAAAAATCCGATGCGCATTTTAGATTGCAAAAAAGACCGCGACCATGAATTAATGGAAACGGCACCGTCGATTCTTGATTATCTGAATGATGAATCGCGCCTTTATTTTGAAAAAGTGCAACTGTATTTAACGAAATTAGGGATTGCATTCGAAGTCGATCCACGGCTTGTTCGAGGGCTTGATTATTATAACCATACTGCCTTTGAAATCATGAGCGAAGCGGAGGGCTTCGGCGCGATTACGACATTATGTGGCGGCGGCCGTTACAATGGATTAGTGCAGGAAATAGGCGGACCAGAAACGCCAGGAATCGGTTTTGCTTTAAGTATTGAACGTCTGCTCGCTGCCTTGGCTGCCGAGGGGATCACGTTGCCTGTAGCTCAAGGAATCGATTGCTTTATCGTAGCGTTAGGGGAAAAAGCGAAGGATGAATCAGTGATCCTTGTGAACAAGCTTCGTCAGTCGGGAATGAAGGCGGAAAGAGATTATCAAGATCGAAAAGTAAAAGCGCAGCTGAAGGCGGCGGATCGCCTTGAGTCCGCTTATGTTGCCATTCTTGGCGATGACGAGCTTGAAAAGCAGGTGATTGCCATTAAAAATATGGCGACAGGCGAGCAAACAGAGGTATCGCTTCATTCGTTTGTGCAATATATGAAAACAGCAGTTGAATCAAAGTAGGAGGGGACCATGATGTTTGGCAGGACGTATTACTGCGGAGAAATGACAGAACAAGCGGTGGGAGAAAAGGTCGTATTGAAAGGATGGGTGCAAAAGCGCCGCGATCTTGGCGGACTCATTTTTATTGATTTGCGTGATCGCACCGGTATTGTACAAATTGTTTTCAGCCCTGAAGTATCTGAGGAAGCGCTGCGTGTAGCTGAAGGGATTCGCAATGAATACGTATTGGACGTTGAAGGAACGGTTGTTCGTCGCGAAGAAAGCCAAGTCAATCCGAATTTGCAAACGGGGAAAATCGAAATTCATGTCCATCGTGTGACCGTTTTAAGCGAAGCGAAAACGCCACCGTTTATCATTTCTGACGAAACGGAAGTTGCCGAAGACGTACGGCTGAAATATCGCTATTTGGATTTGCGCCGTCCGGTTATGTTTCAAACGTTTAAAATGCGTCATCAAGTGGCAAAAGCGATTCGCGATTTTCTTGATGAAGAAGGATTTCTTGAGGTGGAGACCCCGATTTTAACCAAAAGCACTCCGGAGGGGGCCCGCGACTATTTAGTTCCAAGCCGTGTCCATCCAGGAGAATTTTACGCGCTGCCGCAATCGCCGCAAATTTTTAAGCAATTGCTAATGGTTGGCGGATTTGAGCGCTACTATCAGATTGCACGCTGCTTCCGTGATGAAGATTTGCGGGCGGATCGTCAACCGGAGTTTACCCAAGTGGATATTGAAACCTCGTTTATGAGCCAAGAGGAGATTATGTCCATGATTGAGCGCATGATGGCGCGAGTCATGAAAACGGCAAAAGGAATCGAGCTATCGCTCCCATTTCCGCGCATGTCGTATAACGAAGCGATGAGCCGATATGGTTCTGACAAGCCGGATACGCGCTTTGGCATGGAGCTTGTCGATTTGTCGGAGCAAGTGCGAGACTGTGGCTTTAAGGTGTTTTCAAGTGCAGTTGCGAACGGAGGACAAGTAAAAG
Source organism: Anoxybacillus sp. B2M1 (assembly GCF_001634265.1). Taxonomy (NCBI): domain Bacteria; kingdom Bacillati; phylum Bacillota; class Bacilli; order Caryophanales; family Anoxybacillaceae; genus Anoxybacillus; species Anoxybacillus sp. B2M1. The sequence goes on from NZ_CP015435.1 coordinate 3,598,324, forward strand.
CGATAAATGTGAAGGGAGCGGCTCAGCAATATTCACGCAAAGATATGGATGCATTGACCGAATTTGTCGCTCGTTATGGAGCGAAAGGGCTGGCATGGCTTAAAGTGGAAGAAGGCGGATTAAAAGGTCCGATTGCGAAGTTTTTCATAGAGGAAGAGCAAAAAGGAATCATTCAAGCATTAGAAGCGGAGACGGAAGATTTATTGCTGTTTGTCGCTGATTCCAAAGCGGTGGTCGCTGATGCTCTCGGTGCATTGCGTCTGAAGCTTGGAAAAGAGCTGCAGCTGATTGATGAAACCAAATTCCAGTTTCTCTGGGTCACAGATTGGCCGCTTTTGGAGTATGATGAAGAAGAAGGGCGCTATTATGCGGCCCATCATCCGTTTACAATGCCGGTGCGCGAAGATTTGCCTCATTTGGATACAGATCCGGGAAGCGTGCGTGCCCAAGCTTATGACCTTGTATTAAACGGCTATGAATTAGGCGGTGGCTCGCTGCGCATTTTTGAACGCGATGTACAGGAAAAAATGTTTAAAGTGCTTGGATTTACAGAAGAAGAAGCTCGCGAGCAGTTTGGCTTCTTGCTTGAGGCATTTGAGTATGGAACGCCGCCGCACGGAGGAATCGCTTTGGGATTAGACCGCCTTGTGATGCTGTTGGCAGGACGTACGAATTTACGTGATACTATTGCCTTTCCAAAAACGGCTAGTGCAACCTGCTTGTTAACAGAAGCACCGAGCCATGTAAGCGATAAGCAATTAGAAGAATTGCATTTAACTGTGGATGTAGAAAAAATCAAAAATTTCAGTTAATTCCCTTCTTGAAAAGGCGAAAAAAATATGATATGATGCTTTCAAACCTAACAGTCCTGATGTGTTCGTCGTATAACCTATTGTTTTGACCGAACAATATGTTATACGGGAGTCCGCAGTTTTCAAGCGGCGTACATGCCTCAAACCGAGAGGACGTGCAAACCTTGAAACAGGACACCCACCTGCGTGGAGCGGGATCAAAACGAAGGCATCGACGGCACGATTGGGACTTGAGGCGATAAGTTGAAAAGCTTGTAAATCCAATAAAGATGAGTCATTTGTGCCAAATCGGACACATGTCGGGAGCCAGGCAAAAAGGAAGTGTTCGGACTTGGCCAAATGAAAGGGAATGAATCCCCTATGTAAAGAGAATCCTTTACATAGGGGATTTTTTATCCATTCGTGGTGTTAGATCAAATCCATTCCCTTACTCCACGCTCTATACATAGGATCAATAAGCAGGATCTGGCAAAGCTTGCGGTCGTAAAGGCAAGCGCTCCACTTTCTTCGATGATCGAAAAGTCTCTCGCTTTTTTTCTGACTTTCTAAACGGTTCATTCTATCATTTCTCAAACAGATGGATGTTCAACTAATGGATTATCGAAAAATAAAATCCGATTGAAATACTGAACTTTATTGTGTAGGATAATATCGATGCAAAAATGATGAAAAATTCATGGAGGGTATCAATGCTACATCAATTTTCACGCAACGAATTAGCGATCGGCAAGGATGGACTAGAAACGTTAAAAAAGGCGACTGTAGCCATATTAGGAATTGGCGGCGTCGGCTCTTTTGCCGCTGAAGCACTGGCACGTTCGGGGGTCGGTCGGCTCGTCTTAGTAGATAAGGACGATGTGGACATTACGAATATCAATCGACAAATTCACGCGCTTCTTTCCACGGTAGGTCGTCCGAAAGTGGATCTAATGAAAGAGCGTATTGCGGATATTAACCCTGAATGTGAAGTTATCGCACTCAAAATGTTTTATACTGAAGAGACGTACGAGCAATTTTTCAGCTATGGGCTCGATTTTGTCATTGATGCTTCTGATACGATCACGTATAAAATTCATTTAATGAAAGAATGCTTGAAGCGCAATGTGCGGATTATCTCAAGCATGGGAGCGGCCAATAAAATGGACCCCACTCGTTTTCGCATTGCCGATATTTCGAAAACCCATACAGATCCCATTGCCAAAGTGATTCGGACTAAGCTGCGAAAAGAAGGAATCCGCAAGGGAATCCCTGTTGTTTTTTCTGATGAAAAACCGATTATTATTCGCGAAGATGTCCGCAAAAGGGTCGGCAACGATCAATCGGCGATTCGCAAAGCGCAAATGCCGCCATCATCGAATGCGTTTGTCCCTTCCGTAGCGGGGCTGATTATGGCTTCATATGTTGTGCGCGAGCTGCTAGAAGGAATCAAAATTTATCGCGTTGGTGAAGAATGAGCAAAGCAGGGCTTGCCTATGAAGGCAGCCCTGCTTTTACATAGATTTTCATTCCGTTTGTGCTGACAAAAGCATTGGAAAGGCTAATTTCTAAAAAGCGATGGAATAAGAGGATGAACGTCGCTGACATGATGGACACAGATGGGTGTTTTGGTCGAACAATTTTTTATCTGTCAAGCCAAGTGGAAGGAAAAGAAAAAGAGGGCTTGTCAAGCTTTCCTTTTTAGCCATTCAAATTCGCTTTTTGGTCATGTTATAATAAAAATAATTAGGATAGATAAGGCGAGGAAGGAGAGCGCATTGAATAAAAAAGAAACCATTATTCGGGCAGCTATGAAGCTATTTGCACAAAAGGGATATCACGCAACGTCGATGCAGGAAATTGCGGAACAAAGCGGAATGGCGAAAGGTTCGCTTTATAATTATTTCAAATCGAAGGAAGAAATCGCGGTATCGATTTTTCGTTACCACTATGAAATTTTGTTTCGCAAACTATTTGAAGTCAGCCAAGACAAAAATCTATCGGCAAGAGAAAGATTTGAAAAGCAGCTTTCCATTCAAATCGAAGAGTTCATTCGCCATAAAGAATTAGTGCGAATGCATATGGGGGAGCAGGCGGTGAAGGTGAATGATGAGGTTCATCAACTTGCTTTCCGCATTCGTGCTCGAATATTAAATTGGTATCGCCAAGCTATTATTGACATATATGGAGAGCCGGTTCGCCGCTTTTCGCTTGATTGCGCTGCCATCTTAAACGGCATGCTGAAGGAGTATATGTTTTATGTGGCGGTTGAGCAAAAAGAATTGCAGCGTTCCCATTTTGTTCCTTTCGTGCTTCGGCGCCTTGATGCGATTGTCAAAAGTCTGAAGGAGGAGGAAAAGCCGCTGCTAAACGATCAAATGATGGAAGATTATCTCTGTCTCGGACTATCAACTAAAGAGGAAGCGAGGCAGCAAATTGTCGCCTACATTCATCAAATGATGGACATGCTTAAGGACACGAGAATAAATGAAAGCGGCATCATCGACTCCCTTGAGACGTTAGAGCAAGAGTTTACCCAAGAGGATGACGTCCGAAAATTTATGGTTGAAGCCATTTTGCTTTATTTAGAACGCTTTTCGCTGCCATTGTGGAAGGAATTGAACGAAGCGATTGCCCGCTATTTTGCATAAAGTTCTCTGCTTTTGGAGCAGAGAGCTTTCTATTTTCAAAGGAACGAAGGAGGAAGCGAAAGATGCTTTTTTCACAAGAGCCCCTGTCGATCCGCATGAGGCCAAGAACGATTGATGAAGTGGTGGGACAGCAGCATATCATCGGTCCGCATACCGCTTTATATAAAATGATTCAAAACGGCTATGTGCCTTCCATGCTTTTATATGGAGAACCAGGAGTTGGGAAGACATCGCTCGCTTATGCGATTGCTGGAACTGTCGAGCGGGAATTTTTTGCATTAAATGCAACGACATCGGGAAAAAAAGAAATGGAAGAAGTGGTCGCGGTTGCAAAAATGTCGGGAAACGTTATTCTATTTATTGATGAAATTCACCGCTTTAATAAAGCACAACAAGATTATTTGCTGCCTAATATAGAAAATGGGTTGATCACATTGATTGGGGCCACGACGGAAAACCCGTTTCATGAAGTGAATCCGGCTATTCGCAGCCGCTGTGGACAAATTAAGCAGCTAAAGCGATTAACAGTTGAAGAGGTCACGGTTTTGCTACAACGAGCGCTGCACGATGACAAAAGGGGATTTGGCACTTTACCGATTGAAATGGACGACCGTTTGCTGCAACGCATTGCTGTCGGAACAAACGGCGATGCCCGTTCTGCATTAAATGCATTAGAAGCGGTTGTGTATGCTTCGCCAAAAAGCGGAGACCGCATTGTCGTCGATGAACAAACTGTCTCACAGTGCATAGAAAACAAAGGATTTTTCCATGACAAAAAAGGGGACGTCTATTATTCGTTATTGTCTGCATTCCAAAAAAGCATCCGAGGAAGCGATGTCGACGCGGCGCTTTATTATTTGGCGAGATTATTGGAAGGCGGCGACTTATCCGCTATTTGCCGGCGTTTGCTGGTGATTGCCTATGAAGATGTCGGCTTGGCCAATCCGCTGATGGGCATCAAGGTGAACGCGGCCATCCAAGCGGTGGAACGGCTGGGGCTTCCTGAAGCGAGGATTCCGCTGTCAGTTGTGACAATTGAATTATGTCTCTCGGCGAAATCCAATTCAGCATACAAAGCGATTGACCAAGCGATCCGTGATATCGAGCAAGGAAAGCTGGGAGAGATTCCTGCCCATCTAAAGGATGCGCATTATAAAGGAGCTAGCGTTCTTGGCCATGGAATAGGGTATCAATATCCGCACGACCATCCAAATGGGTGGGTAGCGCAGCAATATTTGCCAAGCGAGCTGGAAGGAACACAATATTATGTGCCGAAAGAAAACGGCGATGAGAAGCATTATGCGAAAGTGTATGAGCGTCTCTGTTCATTAAAAAGCAAGCAAATGAAGTAAGATGAAAAGTATGGTATAATGATTTCCGATTTATTGATTAAAAAAGTGGGGCGTGAATATGAAAGAGTCGATTGTTCGCTGGACCGTTTATTTTCTTGGTTTATTGGTCATGTCGTTTGGGATTGTTTTAACCATTAAGGCGGACATGGGAAGCGCTCCATGGGATGTGCTTCATATCGGTCTATATCGTCAGCTTGGCTTGACGATTGGTACATGGTCTATTATTGTGGGGATTATGGTTTTGGCGGCTTCCTCGCTTCTTTCGAAACAATGGCCCCAAATAGGGGCTTTTCTTAATATGTTGCTTGTGGGCTTGATGATCGATATGTATATGATGATCCCAGCACTGCAAACTCCCCATACATTTATCGGGAAAATGGCGATGCTCTTTGGCGGAATCATCATAACAGGCTATGGAATGGGACTTTATATTTCGGCGAAGATGGGAGCTGGACCGCGCGATAGCTTAATGCTCGTATTGATGGAGAAAACCGGATGGAGAGTGGAGTACATCCGCATTGCGATGGAAGTGTTTGTTTTGTTGGTCGGCTGGATACTGGGAGGACCTGTATCGATTGGCACGCTGGTTTTTAGTGTTACGATCGGCAAGGTCATTGGCATCGCCCTGCCGCAATGTCAGCAATGGACGGCGCGGATGGCAGTGGCGAAAACGGGAATGAATGGTTTAAGTCGTTAGGAGGAATAGGATGAAAATTTCAACAAAAGGTCGATACGGTTTAACAATGATGATTGAGTTGGCAAAAAAATATGGAGATCGCCCGATTTCGCTCAGATCGATTGCAAAAACGCATAATTTGTCTGAGCATTATTTAGAGCAACTCGTTTCGCCGCTTAGAAATGCAGGGCTTGTAAAAAGCATCCGCGGAGCGTATGGCGGCTATGTGTTGGCCGATCATCCGGCGAAAATTACGGCGGGAGATGTGATTCGGGTGCTTGAAGGGCCCATCAGCCCTGTAGAAGAATTGGAAGAAGAAGAGCCGGCTAAGCGTGAGTTGTGGATTCGCATTCGTGATGCTGTACAGGAAGTATTAGATAGCACAACACTTGAAGATTTAGCGAAATATAGCAATGGGGATCAAGAATCCTACATGTTTTATATTTAAGCAGTGAGAAAGGAGAATTTTGGTTGGAACGTATTTATCTTGACCATGCGGCGACATCTCCCGTTCATCCTGCCGTCGCTGAGCGAATGCTGCCGTTTATGACAGAATGCTTCGGCAACCCGTCGAGCATTCATTTTTTCGGCAGGCAAAGCCGGCTTGCGTTGGATGAAGCGCGTGAAACAGTAGCAAAAAGCCTTGGCGCAAAACCTTCGGAAGTGATTTTTACAAGCGGTGGAACAGAGGCGGATAATTTGGCGCTCGTAGGAGTGGCCTTAGCGAACCGGGAAAAGGGAACCCATATTATTACTTCATCTGTCGAGCATCACGCTGTTTTGCACACGTGTCATTATCTTGAAAAACAAGGGTTTGAGATTACTTATCTTCCAGTTGACGAATATGGAAAAATTTCATTGACAGATCTGAAAAAAGCGCTCCGCAACGATACCATCCTCGTCTCGATCATGTTCGGCAATAATGAGACCGGAGTGTTGCAGCCTATTCAACAGATCGGGGAAATGCTGAAAGACCATCCGGCTTTTTTCCATACGGATGCTGTCCAAGCATATGGGCTGATCCCCATCGATGTGAATCAACTTCATATTGATTTGTTGTCTGTTTCCGCACATAAAATTAATGGGCCGAAAGGTGTTGGCTTTTTATACGCTAAAGAAACCGTTAAGCTAATGCCTCGTTTATACGGGGGCGAGCAAGAGCGAAAACGGCGGGCTGGAACGGAAAACGTCGCCGGAATTGTCGGGATGGCAAAAGCCGTTGAAATTGCGCAGCAAACGATGAGCGAAAAAGCAGAGAAGTACCGTTCGTTTAGGAAGAAAATGCTCGCTATTTTTGCGCAAGCAGGGATTTCATACGCTGTCAACGGTGATGAACAGGAGGCGCTACCGCATGTATTGAATGTCACGTTTCCGGGAACGAACGTAGAATCGCTGCTTGTGAATCTTGATTTAGCGGGAATCGCCGTATCGAGCGGCTCAGCATGTACAGCTGGTTCCATTGATCCATCGCATGTTCTTGTGGCGATGTTTGGCAAGGATTCTGACCGCATCCGCTCCTCGATCCGCTTTAGCTTCGGGCTTGGAAATACGGAAGAACAAATTGAAAAGGCAGCGTATGAAACCGTAAAAATTGTTCAAAGACTTGTAAGCAAATAGAGGAGGAGAGAGATGAACAAAGCACCAAAAGACACGCGCGTCGTTGTTGGCATGTCCGGAGGGGTGGACTCATCGGTGGCTGCCCTTCTTTTAAAACAGCAGGGATATGATGTGATCGGGATTTTTATGAAAAATTGGGACGACACAGATGAAAACGGGGTGTGTACGGCAACGGAAGACTATGAAGATGTGATGCGTGTCTGCAATCAGATTGGCATTCCTTATTATGCGGTAAACTTCGAAAAACAGTATTGGGAGAAGGTATTTACGTATTTTCTTGATGAGTATAAAGCAGGGCGCACGCCAAATCCGGATGTGATGTGCAACAAAGAAATTAAATTCAAAGCGTTTTTAGAGCATGCGATGTCGCTTGGCGCCGACTATTTGGCGACAGGGCATTACGCGCGTGTTGCCTATTGCGATGGCGAATATAAAATGCTGCGCGGAGTTGATCAAAACAAAGATCAAACCTATTTTTTAAATCAGCTGGGACAAGCCCAATTATCGAAAGTCATGTTCCCGCTTGGAGAGCTTGAAAAAGCGCAGGTGCGTCAAATCGCCAAAGAAGCAGGACTGGCGACAGCAGGGAAAAAAGATAGCACAGGCATTTGTTTTATTGGTGAACGGAATTTTAAAGAATTTTTAAGTAACTACTTGCCAGCTCAGCCAGGAACCATGCAAACACTTGATGGCGAAATAAAGGGCAAGCACGACGGAATCATGTATTATACGATTGGACAGCGTCATGGTCTCGGCATTGGCGGGAATGGCGAGCCATGGTTTGTCGTTGGAAAAAATGTGAAAGAGAATATTTTATATGTTGCGCAAGGATTTGAGAATGAGCTGCTATATTCTGATTCGATCATCGCCACGAATGTCAGCTGGGTATCGGATCAAGTGCCGGCTGAACCGTTAAAATGTACCGCCAAATTCCGTTATCGTCAGCCGGATAACGGCGTTGCGGTTCATATCATCGACGACCGGACGGTGCGCGTTGTATTTGACCGTCCCGTTCGTGCTGTTACGCCGGGTCAAGCTGTCGTGTTTTATGATGGAGAAGAATGTCTTGGCGGCGGGACCATTGATGAAATTTTCCGCAATGGAGAAAAGCTTTGGTATGTGGGATAGCTTTGTAAAAACCTCAGCTCTTGGCGGAGTTGGGGTTTTTCCATTAAGATAAATGCAAAAGGGAGAGTTGGAAACGATGGAGAATCAAAATGCATTAGGCATTCAGCACATGCAGCAAGGGCGCTATGAGGAAGCAGTGAAATGCTTTCATGAAGCTATTGAAGCCAATCCAAACGATCCAATCGGCTACATTAATTTTGGAAATGTATTAGCGGCCGTGGGGGAAGAAGAGAAAGCGATCCGTTTTTTTAAAAAAGCGCTTGAGCTTGATCCAGAAGCGGCCACTGCTTACTATGGGCTTGGCTCCCTTTACTATAATCGCCAGCAATTTGTTTTGGCAAAGGACATGTTTGAACAGGCGGTGCAAAAAGGGATGGAGGACGGCGATGTATTTTTTATGCTCGGGATGTCACTCTTGCTTTTAGAGCAGCCGCGTCTGGCTTTGCCGTATTTGCAACGCGCCTCCGAATTGAACGAAAATGATGCAGAAGCGCTTTTTCAGCTTGGCTTGTGCTTAGCGCAGCTTGAACTTGTGGATGAAGCGATGAACTGCTTCGAGAGAACCGTCGCTTTAGATGAAGGGCATGCCGATGCCTATTATAATTTAGGAGTGGCTTATGCTTATAAAGATGATGCACAGCAGGCACTTCATATGTTTAGCAAAGCGCTTGCCATACAGCCAGATCATTTGCTTGCAGGACATGGGAAAAAATTGATGGAAAAAGCGCTGGAAAAATAAAAAAAGGCAGGGATTCCAATTGCAGCAGCAAGAATCATGGGCGTTAGGGGAAAAATCGTTTATTAAAGGGACGCATATCGTCACTATTTTTCATAACGAAAGTAACCTTTATTCCGTGGTCCGCATTCACGTTGAAGAAACGAATGAAGGGTATGACGAGCAAGAGGTTGTTGTAACTGGATATTTCCCGCGTATGAACGAACATGATGTTTATGTGTTTTACGGCGCTTTTAAAGATCACCCCAGATTTGGACGGCAATATGTAGCCGAGTATTTTCGAAAAGAAATGCCGCAAACAAAGGAAGGGTTGATCTATTATTTATCGAGCGATTTGTTTAAGGGGATCGGAAAGAAAACAGCGGAACAAATTGTGGAAGCGCTCGGGGACCAAGCGATTTCAGTGATACTAGCAGATCCGGAAGCGCTCGCGAAAGTGCCTAAGCTTCCGAAAAACAAAGCGAAAGAGCTATACGAAACGTTAAAGGAGCACCAAGGCCTTGAACAAATTATGATTGCTCTTTCTCAGTTCGGCTTTGGTCCGCAGCTGTCAATGAAAATTTACCAAGTATATAAAGAAGCTGCACTTGATGTCATTCAAAAAAATCCGTATCAGCTTGTCGAGGATGTAGAAGGGATTGGGTTTCGGCGAGCCGATGAGTTAGGCCAGCAGCTCGGCCTTTCCGGCAGCCATCCAGATCGTGTCCGAGCCGCCTGTTTATATGTCATCGAAAGCGATTGTTTGCAAGAGGGGCATGTATATGTGACAAAAGAACAGTTGCTTTTTAAAGCTAAGCAGCTGCTTGAATCGAAAAGAGGAGAGGACATTCCTCCTGACATGATTGAGCGTGAACTGCTTGATCTAGCCAAAGAGGAAAAAGTCATTCATGAAGATGGCCGCTTTTATATTCCGACTCTTTACTTTGCGGAAAAAGGAATCATCACTAATATAAAGCGCCTGCTTGAACAAAAGGTAACAAGATTTCCAGAAGCGGAATTTTTGCTGGCGCTCGGCCGGTTGGAGGAGCGGTTGGATGTACAATATGGCCCGTTGCAAAAGGAAGCGATTCAACAAGCGATTTCTTCCCCTCTGTTTATTTTGACAGGCGGGCCGGGAACGGGAAAAACGACGGTGATAAAAGGGATTGTGGAGATTTTTGCCGACCTCCACGGCGTTTCGCTTGACCCGAAGGATTATCATAAAGAAAATCCTTTTCCGATTTTGCTTGCTGCGCCAACTGGGAGAGCCGCAAAACGAATGAGCGAAGCGACAGGATTACCAGCGATGACGATCCATCGTTTACTTGGTTATAATGCTGCAGAAGGATTTACTCATCATGAAGATGAACCGATTGAAGGAAATTTGCTCATTGTCGATGAAATGTCCATGGTGGACACATGGCTAGCTAACCAATTGCTGAAGTCCCTTCCAACTGGTATGCAAGTCATTTTGGTCGGTGATGAGGATCAATTGCCGTCAGTCGGACCGGGGCAAGTATTAAAGGATTTGTTAAAAACGTCGCGAATTCCTACTATTCGCTTGACAGAAGTATATCGTCAAGCAGAAGGATCCTCCATCATTGAATTGGCCCATTGTATGAAAAAAGGGGAGCTTCCTGCTGATCTAAGCTCTCCGAAAACAGACCGTTCCTTTATTCGCTGTAAAGCTGAACAAGTGGTTGATGTCGTGAGGCAAATTGCTGATAATGCGTGGAAAAAAGGATATTCGGTAAAAGATATTCAAGTGCTCGCCCCGATGTATCGCGGTCCTGCCGGCATCGATCGTCTCAATCGAACGCTTCAAGAGCTGTTTAATCCAAAATCGCCACAAAAGCGCGAGCTGTCCAGCGGCGAAACGGTTTATCGCGTTGGCGATAAGGTGTTGCAGCTTGTCAATCAACCGGATCAAAATGTGTTTAATGGCGATATTGGTGAAATTGTCGCCATCTTTTACGCGAAAGAAAATACGGAACAGCAGGACTTGGTTGTCGTATCCTTTGATGGAAACGAAGTCACTTATACAAGACAGGATTTAACACAAATTACCCACGCTTACTGCTGTTCGATTCATAAGGCGCAGGGCAGTGAATTTCCGATTGTGATTTTGCCGGTGGTGAAAAGCTATTATCGAATGCTACAGCGGAATTTGTTATATACAGCGGTGACAAGAAGCAAAAAATTTTTAATTTTATGCGGTGAGGAGGAAGCTTTTCGCATCGGAACGGCACGCTGTGATGACGGGGTGAGGCAAACGACATTAGCTGAAAAAATTCAACAGCTGTTTGAGCCTGCTGATGAAACGGAGCTGCCGTTAGATGATGCGGGGATCGGGATGGAAAACGTTTCACCGTATGACTTTATGATAGAAGAAACAAAATAAAACCATAAGGCACGCATCAAGCGCTCTTCCTTAGCCATGTATATTTTTACAACTGCTTGTCTAACATAACAGGTAAATGATGATGTGAAGAGGAGCGTGCCTTTTGGTGTTGAAATGTCCAAATTGCCAAAGTAAGGATTTGGGAAAAATAGGTGTGAATCAATATTACTGCTGGAACTGTTTTATTGAATTAACCATCAATAAAGGGATGATTCATACTCATCAAGTCGAAGAAGACGGAACGCTCAGCTCGCTTGATGATTTATTCAGCGATGAAGAACGAACGCTTTCGTCTTAAGGGAAGCGAGGAGGAATGACCATGAATCGTACAATGAAATCGCTCGCTGCTATTGGTTTGGGCGTTGCAGCTTACCAGCTTGTTCAACGCAATGGTGGTATGAATATGCGGAAAATGAAGAAGATGGGAAAGAAAATGATGCGTTCATTTATGTAACGAAGAGGGGGAGCCTATATAAAGGCCCCCTTTTTTGATGTATAATCTCCTCTCCTTCTTTTCAAACTATGGGAACAGGAGGGGTATTCGTGCAAAATGAGCAAATGCGTTTTTTCATTCGTCTTACCAAAATGCTGTTAGTCGTTATACTTCTATATTTTATTATGAGATTGAGGGATTTTTGGCTGCCTATTTTACGGCTCATTGTTACGGTATTAACTCCGTTTATCATTGCGGCTTTTATCGCCTATTTGCTTCATCCGCTTGTCGAGCATATTCATAAAAGAGGAATTCCAAGAGCATTAGCTATTTTAATGATTTATATCGTATTTTTTGGAGGGGTGGGTTATGGCGCATACAAAGGGATTCCTGTGCTGCTTGATCAGCTGCAGGAATTGACCAAAAGCTTACCGATGCTGGCGGATACGTATCATGGATGGACGACGAAAATCCATGACCAAACAGCGAAATGGCCCAAAGAAATGCACAAGCGCGTGGAAACCTCTATTCTGGAAGTGGAGGCCTTGCTTGGCCTTTGGTTGACAAAGGCGGTTACGAGCGTCAAAAGCATCTTGAATTCAGCGATGGTCTTTTTACTTGTACCATTTATCGCCTTTTATATGTTAAAAGATATGGATGAAATGAAGCAAGCGGTTTGGAGACTAACACCGAAAAAGTGGCGAAAAGAAGGAATCGAGTTTCTAAAAGATGTAGATGAGTCTTTAGGAAACTATATCCGCGGCCAGTTATTTGTTTGTACTTTAATTGGAGGGGTGGCTGCGCTTTCACTTTGGATTGCCGGCATGAATTATCCGCTTTTATTGGGGCTCATTATTGGCGCAACGAATGTCATTCCTTATTTTGGTCCGATTATTGGAGCGATACCGGCGGCCCTTTTGGCTGCGACGATTTCAACAAAAATGATGATGATTGTGATGGGGATTATTTTTTTATTGCAATTTCTCGAAGGAAACGTGTTATCGCCGCTGATTGTTGGAAAAAGCCTGCATATGCATCCCTTAATTATTATGCTCTCTTTGTTTTTAGGCGGGGAGCTTGCTGGAATTGTGGGAATGATTATTGCTGTTCCTTTTGTGGCGGTTTTAAAGGTGGCTGTTTTACATGCGCGCGAGCGTTTTAGTACACATTGACAAACGAAAGACGCTTGTCTATAATCTTTGAATGAAAAGGTATACATACAAGGCGATGAAGGATCGAGTATGTTACAGTCCATCTTAACGCGCACATGCGCACAGAGAGGAATTTCCGCGGCTGAAAGAAATTCCAGATGAAGGGTAACAGAACGCTAATCCCGAGCGCAGGAAAAACCTGACGGAGCAGCCACGTTACGGCTGATCGAGGTGATGGACGTCCGTCCATAAGCAGGGTGGTACCGCGAGCGTAACTCTCGTCCCTGAGCAAGGGATGGGAGTTTATTTTTTATACCATACTTTAATATGACTGAAGGAGGCACGAAAGATGAAAAAGCTTACATCAGCACAAATTAGGCAAATGTTTTTAGACTTTTTTAAAGAAAAAGGACATTCGGTAGAACCAAGCGCGTCTTTAATTCCAATTGACGATCCGTCGCTCCTATGGATCAACAGCGGAGTAGCGACATTAAAAAAATATTTTGATGGGCGCGTGATTCCAGATAACCCGCGCATTTGTAATGCCCAAAAATCGATTCGTACGAACGATATCGAAAATGTCGGCAAAACGGCGCGCCACCATACGTTTTTTGAAATGCTCGGAAATTTCTCGATCGGTGATTATTTTAAGCGTGAAGCGATCCATTGGGCTTGGGAGTTTTTAACAAGCGAAAGATGGATTGGTTTTGATCCTGACCGCTTATCTGTTACGATTCATCCGGAGGATGATGAAGCGTTTGAAATTTGGCATAAAGAAATTGGGTTGCCGAAAGAACGGATCATCCGTTTAGAAGGGAATTTCTGGGATATTGGAGAAGGCCCGAGCGGACCGAATACCGAAATCTTTTATGACCGCGGGGAGCAATTCGGTAATGATCCAAATGATCCAGAATTATATCCGGGCGGCGAAAATGAGCGTTATTTAGAAGTATGGAATCTTGTTTTTTCTCAATTTAACCATAATCCAGATGGCACTTATACGCCGCTGCCAAAGAAAAATATTGATACAGGCATGGGTTTGGAGCGCATGTGCTCTATTATACAAGATGTGCCTACTAACTTTGATACCGATTTATTTATGCCAATTATTCAAGCAACGGAACAAATTTCCGGCGAAACATACCGCGTGGATGCGGAAAAAGATGTCGCGTTTAAAGTGATCGCTGACCATATTCGGACGGTGACGTTTGCGATTGGCGATGGCGCTTTGCCGTCCAATGAAGGGCGCGGTTATGTATTGCGTCGCCTGCTTCGCCGAGCGGTGCGGTATGCGAAGAAACTGAATATCGACCGTCCGTTTATGTATGAATTAGTGCCGACAGTCGGTGAAATTATGGTTGACTACTATCCGGAAGTGAAAGCAAAAACGGAGTTTATTCAAAAAGTGATTAAAAATGAGGAAGAGCGTTTCCATGAGACGCTTCATGAAGGATTAGCCATTTTGTCAAGCGTTATCCAAAAAGAAAAAGCAAATGGCAGCCGCACTATTTCTGGAACAGATGTGTTCCGCCTTTACGACACATATGGATTCCCAGTTGAATTGACAGAAGAATATGCCGCCGAAGAAGGAATGACGATTGATCATGCCGGCTTTGAACAAGAAATGGAGCGTCAACGCGAGCGGGCTCGCGCGGCGCGTCAAGATGTCGATTCGATGCAAGTGCAGGACAGCTTACTTGGCGGCCTCAAAGTAGAGAGCCGATTTGTTGGCTATGACGAGCTCCATACTTCTTCTTCTATTGCTGTTATCGTGAAGAATGGCGAGCTTGTTGAGGAAATAAAAGAAGGAGAAGAAGCGCAAATTATACTTGATGTGACGCCATTTTATGCAGAAAGCGGCGGTCAAATCGCCGATCAAGGCTTTATCGAAGGAGAAGCGGCGAAAGCTTATGTAAAAGACGTGCAAAAAGCGCCAAATGGTCAGCATTTGCATCATGTGGTGGTCGAAAAGGGAACACTGAAGAAAGGCGAAACTTATCAGGCCTACCTGCTTGAAGAAAAACGCAACCGTATTGTCAAAAACCATACAGCCACCCATTTGCTGCACCAAGCGCTGAAAGATGTCCTTGGTACGCACGTCAATCAGGCGGGATCGCTGGTCACTCCAGAACGTTTGCGTTTCGACTTCTCGCATTTTGGACAAGTGAAACAAGAAGAGCTAGAGAAAATTGAGGCGATTGTTAATGAGCAAATTTGGCGCAGCCTTCCTGTTCAGATTGATTATAAGCCGCTTGAAGAAGCGAAAGCGATGGGAGCAATGGCGCTCTTTGGTGAAAAATATGGCGACATTGTCCGCGTTGTTCAGGTGGGGGACTACAGCTTAGAGCTTTGCGGCGGCTGCCATGTAACGAACACGGCAGCGATCGGTCTTTTTAAAATTGTGTCCGAATCGGGCATTGGGGCTGGCACGCGCCGGATTGAAGCGGTCACGGGAGAAGCCGCTTACCGTTTTATGAATGATCAGCTTGCTTTATTACAGGAAGCAGCGCAGCAATTAAAAGCGAATCCAAAAGATGTAGTCGGAAGAATTGAAGCATTAATGAATGAAATCCGCCAGCTACAGCGTGAAAATGAATCGTTAGCGGCGCGCCTCAGCAATATGGAAGCCGCTCATCTGGCCGATCGAGTACAAGAAGTAAACGGCATTCAAGTTTTAGCAAGCAAAGTCCATGCGGCAGATATGACTAGCTTGCGCACAATGGTGGATGAACTGAAACAAAAGCTTGGTTCAGCTGTGATCGTCCTTGCTTCCGTACAAGGCGAGAAGGTAAACCTCATTGCGGGCGTAACCAAAGATTTAGTCGAAAAAGGCTATCATGCAGGCAAACTGATTAAAGAAGTGGCTGTTCGTTGCGGAGGCAGCGGGGGAGGCCGCGCCGACATGGCTCAAGCGGGAGGAAAAGACCCGCAAAAAATAGGAGAAGCCTTGCAATTTGTCGAAGAATGGGTAAAATCCATTTTATAATTTCACTCTAATGGTGTACAATGGATGTAAGGTATGGCGATGCCAGTGTGAATGGAGAGCGAGGTGCATAACGGTGAGCTCATTTGATCAAACGATGCGGTTCAATTTTTCGGAAGAGCCGCCAGAAACGAATATTCGCGAAGTATTATTGACAGTATATGAGGCTCTTCAAGAAAAAGGGTATAATCCGATCAATCAAATTGTCGGCTATTTGCTATCTGGCGACCCAGCTTACATCCCTCGTCATAAAGATGCTCGTACGCTTATTCGGAAAATTGAACGGGATGAATTAATTGAAGAATTGGTGAAATTCTATTTACAGAGTCGTTGAAAGGATTGATTTATGCGCATATTAGGATTAGATTTAGGGACAAAAACGCTCGGGGTGGCCGTGAGCGATGAATTCGGTTGGACCGCTCAAGGAGTAGAAACCATTCCGATTGATGAGGAAAAAAAGCAATTTGGCTTGGAGCGGCTTCGTGAAATTATGGAAGAATATCAGGTGGAAACGATTGTGCTCGGTTTTCCTAAAAATATGAACGGCACAGTTGGCCCACGCGGTGAAGCGAGCCAGCGTTTTGCGGAATGGCTGAAACGCCAATTTTCCTTGCCCGTTATTTTATGGGACGAGCGTCTGTCGACAACAGCGGCAGAACGTATGTTGATCGCTGCGGATGTAAGCCGAAAAAAACGGCGCCAAGTGATCGATAAAATGGCAGCCGTCATCATTCTGCAGTCGTATCTTGACAGTAAACGATAATTGGAGGAAATAACATGGAACATGGTGATAAGCAGATTACAGTCGTAGACGAAAACGGAAACGAGCAGCTATGCGAGGTATTATTCACATTTGAATCTGAGGACTTTGGAAAGTCGTACGTTTTTTATTATCCTATTGGGGTTGAGTACGAGGACGAGGAAGAAACAGAGATTCACGTTTCCGCTTTTATTTCAGGAGAAGGCGAGAAGGAAGGAGAACTTCAGCCGATCGAAACGGAAGAAGAATGGGATATGATCGAAGAAGTATGGAATACATTTTGTGCGGATCAGGAAGAAGACGAGGAATAAATTCCTAAGGCGGCCGGGTGAGGCCGTCTTTTTTTGTAGAAAAAAATAAGAGATAGAAGAAAAAAGCAGAAATTTGTAGTATAATATCTCGAGAATGAAGGGAGGGATTATATGGACCATAATGGATTTGCTTCAAAGGATATCCAAACAGTAAGAAGAGTGGTCTTTATGATTAGCGCGCTTGTTTGCGTATTGTTGCTGACAACCGTTATAGGCGGTTATGTATATATCCGATCTGCGCTTCAGCCTGTCGATCCAGAGGATAAAAAAACCGTTCAAGTCTCGATTCCCATTGGCTCTTCTGTAAGCGATATTGCTGCAATCCTTGAAAAAAAGGGGATCATCAAAAGCGCGGCTGTATTTCGCTACTATGTCAAATTTAAAAATCATGCTGATTTTCAGGCAGGAAACTATCAATTGACTCGCTCGATGACGTTAGAAGAAATCATTTCCTCACTAAAAACAGGAAAAGTGATGAGGGAAATGAAGCTGAAAATCACGATTCCGGAAGGAAAACAGTTAACGCAAATCGCGACGATTATCGCTCAAAAAACAGGGTATAAGCAGGAACAGGTCATGAATCAACTTAATGACCGTGCTTACATTCAAGAGCTGATCAAAAAATATCCGACGGTTCTGTCGCCAGATATCTTAAACAAAAATATTCGTTATCCGCTTGAAGGATATTTATTTCCAGCGACTTATTCCTTCCCGGAAGAAAAACCGCCGCTACCTGCTATTATCGAGCCAATGATCGCCAAAACGGCAGAAGTGCTTGCAAAATATGAAGAAAAGAAAACCGAGAAAGGATTTACGACCCATCGGCTATTGACAATGGCTTCACTCATTGAGGCAGAAGCAACGGAAAAGGCTGATCGTCAAAAAATTGCGAGCGTATTTTATAACCGTCTGCGCATCGGAATGCCGCTGCAAACCGACCCAACGGTGCTTTACGCACTAGGAAAGCATAAAGAACGCGTTTATTATAAAGATTTAAAGGTCAATTCTCCTTATAACACTTACATCCATCAAGGATTGCCGCCAGGCCCGATCGCAAATGCGGGAGAGATGTCGATTGAGGCGGCTTTGGAGCCGGCAGAAACCGGATATTTCTATTTTCTTGCTACTCCAGCCGGCGAAGTCATTTTTACGAGCACATTGGCTGAGCATAATCGCGAAAAGGCAAAGTATATTGGAAAAGAATAAATATTTCGCATTTCTGCCCGTTTTATGATAGTATATATAAAGTTATGGGTATGATCCTATATATTTCGTTCATAAGAGTCTAATGTGGACTCTTATTTTTACGAGGAGGAGCACGTTTGTTATCGCATGACATCATTCGCTATTTGCAAGATCTTATGCCAAAACGCGAAACAGTAATCCAAGAAATGGAAGATTATGCCCAAGAGCATCGTGTGCCCATTATGGATGCTGTCGGGATCGAAGTGGTGTTGCACGTTTTGCGTCTTATTCAGCCAATGCGCATTTTAGAAATCGGAACAGCGATTGGCTATTCGGCTATTCGGATGGCGCTGGCGCTGCCGAATGCGACGATCGTTACGGTCGAACGCGATCAAGAGCGGTATGAAAACGCGCTTTTTTATATAGAGCGAACCAAAACAGCTCATCAGATTCATGCGCTGTTTGGCGATGCGCTTGAAGTATCCAGCGAAGTAGAAAAATATGCCCCATTTGATGCCATTTTTATCGATGCAGCAAAAGGACAGTATCAGCGGTTTTTTGAAATGTACGAGCCGTTTTTGGCTCCCCGTGGCGTTATCATTACCGATAATGTCCTTTTTAAAGGGCTTGTGGCGGCAGGAGATGGGATTGAAAATAAGCGAATTCGTTCGCTTGTGAAGAAAATTCGCCAATATAATCAGTGGCTGATGCAAAATGAAGCTTATGATACCGTCATTTTGCCGGTCGGCGACGGCATTGCCATATCGAGAAAAAGAGGTGAGAAACAGTGAAAAAACCAGAATTGCTTGTAACACCGACAGACGTTTCCCATATCCATGCTTTGGCGCAGGCAGGAGCGGATGCCGTTATAGTTGGCGAACAACGCTATGGTTTGCGCTTAGCTGGAGAGTTTAAGCGCGCTGAAATGGCGGAAGCGGTGGAAGTGGCCCGCCAGCATGGGATTCGCGTGTATGCGGCGATGAATGCGATTTTTCATAATGAGAAAATAGACGAACTAGGTGGTTATATTCGTTTTTTAGCTGATATCGGCGTGGATGCTATCGTATTTGGAGATCCTGCTGTATTAATGACTGTACGTGAAGTAGCTCCGCATATGAGGCTCCATTGGAATACGGAAACAACGGCAACCAATTGGTATACATGCAACTACTGGGGGCGAAAGGGCGCGAAACGCGCGGTTTTAGCACGTGAATTAAATATGGATGCCATTATGGAGATTAAAGAACATGCAGAAGTGGAAATTGAAGTGCAAGTGCATGGAATGACATGTATGTTTCAATCAAAGCGGTCGCTCATCGGCAACTATTTTGAATATCAAGGAAAAATGATGGAAGTTGAAAAGCAAAAGTATGAAAAAGGAATGTTTCTGCATGACAAAGAGCGCGGTAACAAATATCCGATTTTTGAGGATGAAAACGGGACGCACATTATGAGCCCGAATGATATTTGCATTATTGACGAGCTTGAGGAAATGGTGGATGCGGGAATCGATAGCTTTAAAATTGACGGTGTGCTTCATGAATCGGACTATATTACGAAGGTGACAGCGATCTATCGCCGTGCCATTGATTTATGTGCGGGGAACCGCGAGCAGTATGAAGCGGAAAAAATGCAGCTGTTGGAGGAAATTGAAGCGATTCAGCCAAAGCATCGTCCTTTAGATACAGGATTCTTTTTTAAAGAAACGATTTATTAAATGCAACATAAAGGAGGGAGCGGTATGTTGAAAAATGATCAAATTTCGCAAATCGTGAATGGAAAGCGTGTGATTGTGAAAAAGCCTGAGCTGCTTGCTCCTGCCGGTAACCTAGAAAAATTAAAAGTAGCTGTCCATTATGGAGCGGATGCTGTCTTTATCGGCGGCCAAGAATATGGGCTTCGTTCCAACGCCGACAATTTTACGCTTGAAGAAATGGCAGAAGGAGTCCAATTTGCCAATAAATATGGTGCCAAAATTTATGTGACGACAAACATTTATGCTCATAACGAAAATATCCCTGGACTTGAGGAGTATTTACAGGGGCTTGAGGAAGCGGGTGTGCATGGCATTATCGTGGCGGATCCTCTGATCATTGAAACGGCTCGCCGGGTAGCGCCAAAGCTAGAGGTGCATTTAAGCACCCAGCAATCTTTGGCTAACTGGAAAGCGGTGCAATTTTGGAAGGAAGAAGGACTGGAGCGCGTCGTGCTGGCCCGTGAAACAAGTGCCGAGGAAATTCGTGAAATTAAAGAGAAGGTGGATATTGAAATAGAAACCTTCATCCATGGGGCGATGTGTATCGCCTACTCAGGGCGCTGTGTCTTGAGTAACCATATGACGGCTCGCGATTCCAATCGCGGCGGCTGCTGTCAATCATGCCGTTGGGATTATGATCTGTACAAGCTTGATGGCAGCCAGGAAATCGCTTTATTTGATGAAAATGATGATCCATTTGCCATGAGCCCGAAAGATTTAAATCTTATTCAATCTATTCCAAAAATGATCGAATTGGGCATTGATAGCTTAAAAATTGAGGGACGGATGAAGTCGATTCATTATGTGGCCACCGTTGTCAGCGTCTATCGCAAAGTGATCGATGCCTATTGTGCCGATCCAGACCATTTTGTGATTCAAAAAGAATGGCTCGATGAGCTTGATAAATGTGCCAACCGTGATACCGCACCTGCCTTTTTTGAAGGGGTGCCAGGATATAAAGAACAGATGTTTGGGGTGCACAGCAAGAAAACAACCTACGATTTTGCTGGTTTTGTGTTGGACTATGACCGCGATACGAAAATGGTGACTTTGCAGCAACGCAATTTCTTTAAACCTGGCGATGTTGTTGAATTTTTTGGTCCGGAAATCGATAACTTTACCCAAGTGGTGGGCACGATCTGGGATGAAGATGGAAACGAGATCGATGCAGCGCGCCATCCTTTACAAATCGTAAAATTTAAAGTAGAGAAGGATGTCTTCCCGTACAACATGATGAGAAAGGAGCGCTAAGATGGGGAAGAAGCCGGTGGTGATCGGAGTCGCAGGCGGCTCCGGTTCGGGGAAAACGAGTGTTGTCAGAGCCATTTATGAGCATTTTCAAGGGCATTCGATTTTAATGCTTGAGCAGGATTATTACTACAAAGATCAAAGCCATCTTCCATTTGAAGAGCGTCTAAAAACAAACTATGATCACCCTTTAGCTTTTGATAATGATTTATTAATTGAGCATTTGCATAAGCTGCTCAGCTATGAGCCGATCGAAAAGCCGGTTTACGATTACACGCTGCATACAAGAGCGGATGAAGTCATTTATGTCGAACCGAAAGATGTGATTATTTTAGAAGGAATTCTCGTATTAGAAGATGAGAGATTGCGCAACTTAATGGATATTAAAGTATATGTAGACACAGATGCCGATATTCGGATTATTCGCCGGCTGCAGCGCGATATGAACGAGCGCGGCCGAACATTGGAATCCGTGATTGACCAGTATGTTTCAGTCGTTCGTCCTATGCACAACCAATTTGTTGAACCGACGAAGCGGTATGCCGATATTATTATTCCGGAAGGCGGTCACAATCACGTAGCGATCGATTTGATGGTTACAAAAATTCAAACAATTCTTGAACAAAAGTCTTTTTTGTAATAACATAGCATAGATAACATATGAAGGATGAACGTTTCTTACCGTTCGCGGACATTTGGCTTAAGGGATATGCATATTCATAAAGCCTTATTTGTACGAACGCGCTTTGCCGTTCGTACCTTTTATATACATAACTATTTAAGGAGGTAAGGGGATATGTCAAATGAAAAACAATATCCAATGACGAAAGCAGGGAAGGAGAAGCTTGAACAGGAGCTTGAATATTTAAAAACGGTCAAGCGCAAGGAAGTCGTTGAACGCATCAAAATCGCACGCGGATTTGGCGATCTTTCCGAAAACTCCGAGTACGATGCGGCAAAAGATGAACAGGCCTTTGTAGAATCACGTATCCAAACATTAGAAAACATGATTCGCAATGCGCAAATTATCGAAGAAGACACTGAAAATCCAGATATTGTATCTCTTGGAAAATCTGTGACTTTTGTTGAGCTGCCTGATGGTGAAGAAGAAACATATACGATTGTCGGAAGCGCTGAAGCGGATCCGTTTGAAGGAAGAATTTCCAATGATTCACCAATTGCTAAATCGCTAATCGGGAAAAAAGTAGGCGATGAAGTCAGCGTACAAACACCTGGCGGCGAGATGCTTGTCAAAATCGTAGCTGTACAGTAATAGAAAAGGTTTTAAAATCTTACACCTCGTCAACAATGAAGACGAGGTGTTTTTTATGAGCAAAAAACGGATGATCATCATGAGTGCACTTATACAACTTGGCATTTTTTTATTAATTGGCCGTCTCGTCCAAATTCAACTAGTGAGCACGGAATCATTTTCAAAAAATCATGTGAATTTAATTGAGGAAAGCGTGGCTCAACGAACTCAAGAAATGGTCATTAGCGATGGGCGCGGAACGTTTGTGGATCGCAGCGGTCAGCCGCTTGCAGAACAATCTGTTCCTTCCCTTATCCTGTTTCCTTTTTTAAAGAAAATGGATTGGCCAGTGGAAAAGGTGGCGGACATTTTACACGTTTCCGCAAGCTCCATTCGTTTACAGCTACAAGATGCGAAAGAACCGTTTGTGCTTTTAGCGGAAGACAGACCGCTTTCATTAACAAAGAACCAAATAAAAAAAATTAACCAGCTCCACATTCCGGGTGTCCTGGCCATTAATAAACAATATCCATTGGAGCATCCGTATGCTGAACATCTGCTCGGTTTTACGCGAGAGGATCCGCAACTGCTGCGAGAGCGTTATCGTGACCGGAACCTTTCGCCGCACACAAAAATCGGGATTCATGGATTAGAAAAGGCATTTGATGAATTTTTGCTGCCTGAGGGAGAAACAAAGCTGTTATACCATGTCGATGCAGAAGGCGGGCCGTTATTTGGCATTGATGTGAAATATAACGATCCGGGAAATCCTTTTTATCCGATTACGGTTCAGACAACACTCGATCGCAACTTGCAGCGAATAATGGAAGAGGTATTAGAGGAGCACCAATTGAAAAAAGGAGGAGCTGTGCTGTTGGATGTAGAGACAAATAGCGTCTTGGGGATGGCCAGCCGACCAGCGATGGATCCGCGCGATCCATATAAAAATAATGCCGCGGAAAATCAAATGCTTCTCCCGCAAATTCCTGGCTCGGTCTTTAAAACGGTGATCGCTGCTGCTGCTATCGATAAAGGGGTGGCTACTAACAAACGAGCATTTGATTGCAGTCGAAAAATTGACGGCGCTACCCCTGATACGGAGCATTCCTATGGCATGCTGCCTTTCGATGAAAGTTTTGCTGTCAGCTGCAACAACGCGTTTGCTACTTTAGGAAAAGAGCTTGTCAAGCAAGACCCTAACGTCATTGAACAATATGCGCAAATGCTTGGTTTGTATCCGCTTGTCGGCTGGGAGGGAGATGTATATCATTTTAAAAATTTCCGCCAGCTTCCTGAAGAAAAAAGCGGGACGATTTGGTATGACAAAAGCGACAAGTCCGTTCCTCTAGCCATAGCGCAAACGTCGATTGGACAGAAAAATGTCCGTGTTTCTCCGCTTGCTATCGCTAACATGATGGCCACGATTGCTAGGGGAGGAGAAGCAGAACAGGTAAGAGCCGTCGAGAAGATGCTCTATAAAAATGGAACCACCTTCTTTTCGTTTCATAAGCAGCCGTTTTCGAATGAAGGGTCACTGTCGCGGTCGACAGTGACGAAATTGCAGGAGCTGCTTCGCAAGGTCGTTACCGATGAGCGCGGCACAGGCCGGAGATTTCAAACGCTTCCCTATGCGGTAGCAGGCAAATCGGGAACGGCGCAAACGGAAAAAAAGGCGGCAAATGGAGAAGCGCTGATTAATAAATGGTTTGCGGGCTATTTTCCAGCAGAAGCGCCTAAATATGTGCTGGTTGTTGTTGATCTTGACAGTCCGAACTCACAAGCTGTGACAAATGATGTATTTTATGATATTGTCAAGAGAATATATGAGTTTGATACGAAACAACATTCATAGGACGGAAATCCGAAATCATCAAGAAATCGTTTATGAGGATGAAGCAAAATGTTACAATAAAAACGATCGTAAGGACGCAGGGAGGGATAGGATTGGCAAAAGAAAAAGAAATGAATTCGCGTTTTGAACAGCGTGCCAAACGCCGAAAGATCAATCGCGTGTTAAATATCGCTCTTGTGTGCGTGTTAATGTTGATTATCTTTTTTAGCTGGCAGCTGCTTTTCTCGCACGATGATAAGGACAGCGCACAGCCAGCGACAAAAGAAAAAGTCATAAAGAAAAAAGAAGAGGACGATGAAAAGGTGGAAGTAGAAATAGGCGATACAAAAACAACACAAGAGAAGGACGGTGAAACAGCTGATGAAGAGGAACAGCCATCCGAAGAAGAACAACCATCACAGGAAGTAATTGAAACAGCTGGCGATCCTTCTTCTGGAGTGTTGAAGGAAATTATTAATCCATCGTGGCAGCCAATTGGGACGACGCAAACAGAGCCGCATGTCACTCAATTTGACGAGAATTCAGTCGATTGGAAGGAAATGCTGGATGCTGTCAGCTATGCCACTGGAGTGTCGCCAGCAGATATGATTGTGTGGTTTATTGGCAACAATGGTCCGAATAAAGCGGTGGCTACCATTTCTCCTAAGGACAAAAGCGCCAAATATCGCGTGTATATTGAATGGGTGGAAAATCAAGGATGGAAACCGACGAAAATGCAGCAGCTAAAACAATAAACGGATTTCTCCATAAGCGAGAAATCCGTTTATTTTTTGGCTTTGAAATGAACAACGGCGCTGTAAAACCGCTGTCCGTTTGCTGAGACATGCATTTGATGGGAAACATGATGAACCTCGAGCAAAAGCGCTTTATTATGCTCGATTTGTTCATTGATTTTTTTCTCTAAGGTGGCTAAATCTGCGGCTTCAAAGCATTCGACTTTATCTTGGATCAAGTCAAGCGAAATGTTCAATGGCTATCCCTCCTTCTTAATTTATACAAATAAATAGGCGATTGCGCTTATGATTGCTTGGAAAAGCTCTATTTTTCGGCGATCGGACGCAAGTGAACGTGCCGTCGTCACGCTAAAGTGCGTGACAGAGAAGCAAATGACGAGTCCAATTCATTGGTTTGGAAGCAGCACAATATAATTCGGTCACCCGACCGTCGGAATCAAACAATCGCCTAACCGAAGCAACGAAAATAATGGATCTGCCCAATTCTCTATATACACATGTAGTGTAGCATATTTTCATTGAACAAATGAAAAAAATATGATAGATTGAGAACAGCATAGCAGTTAATTCATAGTATACTTATATGAATTATAAAAATTTTGGAGTGTGACATCGATGGGTAGAGAATTCCTTGATTTATTTGAAACGTGGGCACAGTCATATGATGAATCTGTTCATGGACATGACGAGCAATATCGAGATGTATTTGCTGAATATGATACGATTTTAAATACAGTTGTTGAAAAATCAGGAAATGGTGTGTTGGAGTTTGGCGTCGGCACAGGAAATTTAACGCAAAAATTGCTTCGCAGCGGCAAAACGGTTTATGGTATTGAACCTTCGGAGCCGATGCGCCAAAAGGCGTTTGAAAAGCTGGGCGATACGGTCACGATTCAGGACGGCGATTTTTTAAGCTTTCCGTTGCCGAATGAACCGATTGATACGATTGTCAGCACATATGCTTTCCATCACCTGACAGATGAAGAAAAAGAACAAGCGATTAGCCAGTATGGAAAGATGCTGAACAAAGGTGGTAAAATAGTGTTTGCGGATACAGCTTTCGTCGATCGCGAGGCTTTCGAGCAAATGGTCATCGAAGCAAAGGAAAAAGGGTTTCATGATTTGGCTGAAGATTTAAAGCGTGAATACTATCCGACATTGCCGGTGCTTGAGAGCATGTTTACGAAGCACGGATTCTCTGTGTCTTTTGTACCGATGAACCGTTTTGTTTGGTTGATGGAGGCTACGAAACAATAGGTGAAAGAGGTTGAAGGGATGAAGGTAGCAATTATTGGAGCGATGGAAGAAGAAGTCGCCATTTTAAGAGAAAAAATGGACAACCGTCAAGATACGGTTGCTGCCAATTGCGAATTTTACACAGGAACATTAAACGGTGTTGATGTTATTTTATTAAAATCAGGAATCGGCAAAGTCAATGCGGCCATGTCAACGACGATTTTGCTTGAACGTTTTCGGCCGGATTATGTGATTAATACAGGCTCCGCCGGCGGATTTTCCGCTTCGCTCAATGTGGGGGATATTGTCATTTCCAGCGAGGTTGTTCATCATGATGTTGATGTGACGGTATTCGGCTATGAATATGGGCAGGTACCTGGTATGCCTGCACGCTATGCGGCGGATGCTAAACTTGTTGCTATCGCGGAAGCAAGTGCTGAGCGCATTCAAGAAATCCAAGTGGTCAAAGGCTTGATTGCGACAGGCGATTCATTTATGAACGATCCGGAACGAGTAGCATTTGTGCGCGAGAAGCTAACAGATTTGCATGCAGTGGAGATGGAAGGGGCAGCCATTGCGCAAGTATGCTTCCAATTTGGCGTCCCGTTCGTTGTGATTCGCGCCCTTTCTGATATTGCTGGGAAAGAATCAAACGTGTCATTTGAGCAATTTTTGCACAAAGCAGCGCTCCATTCTTCCGAGCTTGTTCAAATGATGGTGGATGAATTAAAACATTCATAGGAAGGAGAGGGAATGCTCTCTCCTTTTTTCATGATGAAGAAAGAGGTGACAGCATGAAAGTAGCCAAAAGTGTTCACGAATTAGTCGGAAATACTCCGATTGTGGAAATTACCCGGTTTCCTCTGCCAAAAGGCGTGCGTTTGTTTGCTAAACTGGAATATTTGAATCCGGGTGGAAGCGTAAAAGATCGCCTTGGCCAAGAATTGCTGCAGGATGCGTTTGAAAGCGGCAAGCTAAAAGAAGGTGGAACCATTATTGAACCTACGGCTGGCAATACAGGGATCGGATTAGCGTTGGCGGCCATTGGCAAAAACGTCAATGTGATTTTTTGTGTGCCGGAAAAATTCAGCGTGGAAAAACAGCAGCTCATGCGGGCGCTTGGCGCAACAGTTGTTCATACACCGACGAGCGATGGAATGCAGGGAGCGATTAAAAAGGCGAAAGAACTGCTAGCAGAAATTCCAAATTCATATTGCCCACAGCAATTTGCCAATCCGGCGAATCCAAGAACGTATTACAAAACGCTCGGTCCAGAGCTTTGGGAGCAGCTTGATGGAAACATTGATATTTTTGTAGCTGGTGCGGGGACAGGCGGAACATTCATGGGAACGGCGCGATTTTTGAAGGAAAAAAATGCGGGCATCAAAACCGTCATTGTTGAACCAGAAGGCTCCATTTTAAATGGTGGAGAGCCTGGGCCACATAAAACGGAAGGGATCGGTATGGAGTTTCTTCCAGAATATATGGATGAGAGCTACTTTGATGCCATTCATACGATTGCGGATGAAGATGCTTTCCGACGCGTGCAGGAATTAGCAGCAAAAGAAGGTTTGCTCGTTGGCAGCTCTTCAGGCGCCGCTTTCCACGCCGCTATGCTTGAGGCTCTTCAGGCTCCGCCTGGGACCCATATTGTCGTGATTTTTCCAGATAGCAGCGAACGGTATTTAAGCAAAAAAATTTACGAAGGTGGGATATAACAATGAGACGGAAAACGAAGCTGATCCATGGCGGAGTTGCTGGCGATCCGCATACGGGAGCCGTATCAGTGCCGATTTATCAAGTGAGTACGTATAAGCAAGAGGGCGTCGGCGGACATAAAGGCTATGAATATTCCCGCACAGGAAACCCAACACGCCATGCTCTAGAAGAGCTTATAAAAGACCTTGAGGAAGGCTATGCAGGCTTTGCCTTCAGTTCAGGCATGGCGGCGATTACAGCGGTCATGATGCTGTTCAATAGCGGCGATCATGTCATTTTAACGGATGATGTGTATGGCGGTACGTACCGTGTCATGACAAAAGTGCTCCACCGCCTTGGCATTGAATCGACATTTGTGGATACAAGCGATTTAACGAACATTGAAAAGCAGCGGCGTCCGAACACAAAAGCCATCTATATCGAAACGCCAACCAACCCGTTATTAAAAATTACGGATTTGAAAGAGGCGGCAGCCATCGCCAAACGGCACGGATTGCTGACGATTGTCGATAACACCTTCAGCACTCCATATTGGCAAACACCGATTGCGCTTGGTGCGGATATCGTCGTTCATAGCGCAACGAAATATTTGGGCGGTCACAGTGATGTGGTCGCAGGGCTTGTTGTTGTAAATTCGGAGCCGTTAGCTACAGATTTGCATTTTATTCAAAATTCAACTGGCGGCATTCTCGGCCCGCAGGATTCATGGCTGTTGATGCGCGGTATAAAAACGCTCGGTATCCGCATGGAAGAGCACGAGCAAAATACGCGCAAAATTGTTGAGTTTTTAGCAGGACATCCAGCAGTGAAAAACATCTACTATCCAGGACTTGAAACACATCCGAATCATGAAATTGCGAAAAAGCAAATGCGCGGCTTTGGCGGCATGGTATCGTTTGATGTGGGAAGCGCTGAAAAAGCGGATCAGTTATTAAACCGCGTTCAATATTTTACCCTAGCGGAAAGCCTTGGAGCTGTAGAAAGCTTGATTTCGCTTCCAGCAAAAATGACACATGCCTCCATTCCGAAAGAGCGGCGTGAAGAGCTTGGCATTACTGATGGACTTGTCCGCATTTCGGTTGGTCTTGAAGATGTGGAAGACTTGCTAGAGGATTTAACACAAGCATTGGCATAAATTACATCGCCTTCTTTTCGCCTTCCTATGGTACAGTGAAAAGAGAAGCACGGAGCAGGGAGGGAAGCGGAATTGCATCAATGGGAACGAAAGCAGCTTCGCGCAAAGGCGAATGATTATAAAATGTACAGTCTCGTTTTGTTGGCGATCGGCGCGCTGTTTTATCTCGGTGTGATTTTACCTGATGTGCTCGAAGCTGGCAAAAAGCCATTGGTCCTTATTGCGATCGCGGCTTTTTTGGCCGCTTCGATCTATTTTCTGCGCCGTTCAGCCGCATGCAGGCGGATGCTTGAAGATGAGGACGAAATGTCTCTATAGAAAGCCGATCCTTCCTTTGTGAAGGATCGGTTTTTTATGGTTTTATAGGCCGGATTACTTACAATTAATATGATGGCTATTTAATAAGGACTCATGGACTATAGTCCTCCTGATTGCCTCTAGAGCGAATTTCGCAAATTGTTCAAAAACCGGCTGCGTTCCCTGCTTTTCATCGATGTAAAATAAAAATAAACAACCGTTAAGGGAGGAAAAAGGGATGTTCGCCATGGTGATGGGGATTGTTATTACAGCGTCAATTGCGTTCATTATTAGCGCAGAAGTCAGTGTGGAAGCGGAGTGAAGTAGAAGAAAGCGGCCTTCTTGAACAAGAGGCCGCTTTTCATGTAAGAGGTTAGTTCTATCTAGCAGAAAGCAAACGGAACTTAGTCATTGAAAAAATTAGTTTATGTTAAATAATGGAATTGTTACGATTTAGACATATCATGATTTAAAAGCTACATGAATTCTATTGGCTCATGAAGTTTACATATAAAAGTAGGTTTTATTCTTACATGATGTCGAACGTTTGTGTTATGGTCGTCTATCTAAAAAGGAGAGGCTGAAAAGATAAAATTTTTATTGTTGTATCAAGATTGCTCATTTTTTTAGAAAAAATATATATTCAGAAATACCCCAAACAGTATGACTTTTTTATGATGCGCCGCCTGTGCTTCAGGGCAATGAGGTGAACATAGATCGATAAAAAACAGAGTATTTCGACAAATAATGACAACATTTTTATTTAGGTTTCTTTGTTTTATCCGAATTTAGTGGGATATAAAGGGATTCGTTTATGACAAAGAAAAAGAATTTTAGCAAGTCTTAATAGATTCAGATTAATTTTCCGACATAACCACCTGGCTGATGTGCTGGAGCACTTTTTCTGGAAATTTAGAAAGGCACTACAAAAATGAAATAATCGATTCTCTCAACTCCTTTCGATTGGGCTGGAACCGATTGGAAATGTCACTCTCTTTCAGCCGGTCCCAAATTCGTTCAACAAAGTTTAAATTCGGTGAATAAGAGGGGAAGAATACAAAAGTTAGCTTGTTCTTCGCGCTCCTGTTAAAAAAAGCTGAAGAACTTTGGCGTAATGAATTTTTGCTTTATCTAAAAAGACCGGTGAAACGTACACTCCGAGGCAGGGATTTGGGGACTTGTGTTGAAAATCAGAATTAATAGAAGAATCTTGGAATGGAGTGTGAGCGATCATGAAAGCCCCAAAAAACCCCTCCGACTCACCCTCGTCTGTTTCAAGTCATCGATATGGAAGAATTGGTTCCCGAAAACCATATCCTGCGCCAAGTCAACGAAACGGTTGATTTTTCTATCATTCACGATTGGATGGCTCCCTTGTACACTGACAAAATTGGTCGTCCGGCCGCCACCCCGGAACGATTGCTTCGTCTAAGGCTACTCTCGTATTTGTTCAACCATTTGGAAGGGGAGTTGTATGAGATCCTCCCGATGTTATGGTTTTGCGAACTCGACTTCGAGTCGGTCCTGCGTTCGGATCCCCATCATCCACCCTTCCGGATCGGGACTACGCTTGTTAAAGCACGGAAACGATGGCGCAAACACGGGATCTTTAACCGATTGATGACCTATGTGGTTGATCAATGCATCGCGGTGGGGCAGGTCTTGCCGGACGTGCATATGGCCGTGTGCGGGCGAATGCTTCTTCGATCCACCATTTGCGAGAGGTGCAGCTCGCTTCGCTTCGTTTTCGTCCCCCGTCGCTGACGATTCGAACCTTGTCCGCGGACAACGTATGGAACCACGGAGAATTTGGAAGCTCTCTTCGCCCAAGGAATCACGCCGCTGGTATCACTGCGCCGCAAGGAGATGGAAGCCATCCCGGCATGGAAGTGTCGAACGAGCGATCCGGGAAGCCAAAAGCCAAGCGAAAATCCCCGAGGTTCAGATTCACAATCTGGCGAAACTCATTCAGCAACAAGGAAACTGTCGATCCATCCAATCCCTTCGCACTCGTTGTGAGCATCTGTTCGCCGAAGGGAAAGAAGTCCATGGGCTGGATTGCGCCCGCAGCCGCGGCTTGGACGCCGTGGAAGGACCGATGCTTTTGACCGTGGTCGTTCAAAATCTGAAACGACTATGCTAGTTTCGAAAAAAACGAGGGGGGACCGGCTCTTTGGCATGCGCAAAACTGGAATCCAGAACAGGGAAGCCTTCTTGCCCT
Source organism: Anoxybacillus sp. B2M1 (assembly GCF_001634265.1). NCBI lineage: Bacteria > Bacillati > Bacillota > Bacilli > Caryophanales > Anoxybacillaceae > Anoxybacillus > Anoxybacillus sp. B2M1. The sequence goes on from NZ_CP015435.1 coordinate 3,629,925, forward strand.
TGTGTCCATTGGCGCCAAATGGTTGTGAGAATAGCCTTTAAGATTCGACACAGTGGAAGCGTATCTCCATTAATTCACCGGCCTTCTATACATCGGCGGGGATTGAAATATTGGCGCGCGGCATGGGGCAGGGGGAAATCGACACCGCTAGAAACAAAGCATTCTTGAGAGGGCGCAAAGCCCTGAGGCATTCATTATTTCTAGGAGGGCAAGTGCTGTGGAGGAAAGCAAGCGACAAAAGCTGATGAAAAAAATTGAAAGCCATTTGCGAACGACAGCAAGAAAGCTTGTGAAATTTGACACTGAAGGGGAAGCGTTGCAATACTTGGTGAATTCATTTCGGGCGGAGCTGGAATGTGAATTGATCGCCATTGTTTTAAAGGAAGGGGATGAGGTTGTTCCAACATTGTATCAAGGCGATTTCTCTCGTGGAATTTCTTATTCACCGATCGCGATAGCCAGCTGCTTGCCCCGGCTGTTTGAAGGGAGCACAACGTTTCGAGAGGTGGATGAAGCGTGCACATGCTCATTGATCAGCTTATTGAGAAGAAATGGCGTAAAAACGTGGTTCAGTGTTCCAATTAAGGATGAAGAAAATGAATATGGCATTTGTATGATCGGTTTTCAGCGCTACGTTTCGCTGTTGGCCGAGGCGAGGCAACTGTTTGACGATTTTGGAGAAGATGTTGCACTGGCCATTACGGTCGCTCGGAAAAAGGAAACGCAGCGGCGCAAAATGGTCGGTCTCGAGTGGCTTGCTCAACACTTTTCGCTTGATACGCCGCTTGAGCAGTTTGTCGAAAAAATTGTGGAACGGGCAGGTAAGGGGACGAATGCAGGCGGTGCCTGCATGTATTTATACCGGGAAGAGGACAACAGCTTCGTTGTTCACCCCCCTTTATACGGCAAAGTAGCTAGCCCGAAACAAGTAATGATGAAAAATAACTATCGGGTCAGCGATTATTTCCCTTTTTTGGAGAAACCAGGCGGGGATGAGTTAACGGTGTCGCTTGTCGTCAACTTCAAAACAATTGGTGTCCTGCACGTGGAGCGGAAAAACGAAGGGACATTTACAAAAGAAGACACCGAGATCTTGGACATGCTAGCGAACTACGTGGCCGTGATGCTGGAAAATGTCCGTCTGTACCAACAAGAGCGGGATCATACCCACCGCTTGCGTTTCCTGCTTCAATACCAACAAAAATTGATGAAGGAAACGATTCAGCATGAAGATTTTCAGGGCATTACCAAAACATTAAGCCAAATGTTTGATAAATCGGTGATTGTCTTTGATCGTTTTATGCGGCCGATCGCGCATGAACTAAAAGGGTTCAACGGACAACAGCTGCAACAGATTGCGAAGCAGGCATTGAAACAAGTGCTAGGACAAAGCCGTATGGGGGGGCATATCCAACTCGACGGGTTGTCAGATGTGTCGATGGTGGTTTGGCCGATTCATCATGGGGGAGATGCGGTTGGCTATTTAGCCATTGAGACATCGCCAAACGAAATGGATGATTTTTTTCTCCTTGGCGTCGAATTAGCCCGCAATATTTTTTCAATTCAATTTACGAAACAAAAGCTTGTGTTTGAGACAAAAGAACAGCTGAAAGACAGTTTTTTGCATAAGTTGTTGGCTGCGGAAATCGAAGATGAAGAGAGCATCATCCAGTACGTCAATGTATTTCAATGGAACATTTTCGAAGAGCATCGGCTTGCTGTGCTGCACTTGCAGCTGGATGAATATGGGCCGGTGGATTTCATCAAACAAAATGCGGAGAGGACGGCGCTCTGGAATCGTCTGAAAGTGCGGATTGCTGCTGAGGACTCCAGCTTGTTGTACGGAGCTGTCGAAGACCAATATATTTTGATCGCTCCAGCAGCAAAAGAAAGAAAGAATCCAGAAAAATATTGGAGCGAATGGCAACAGCGGATCGGCCGATGGGTCGATGAAGAGAAGGTGGCGTGCCGTGTGTTTTTAGGGATCGGGGGAAAGGCCACGTCGATTGGCGATTATTATGTTTCCTATCGACAGGCGATGCAAGCGTTGCAAGTGATGCTCCGCAATTTTCCTAGAAAAAGTGTAGCGTTTTTTGATGAACTCGGGGCGTACACGATATTGCACCATTTAAAAGAAGTAGAGGCCGCGAAACTGTTTGTCGATAAATACCTCGGTCCGTTGCTCCAGCATTCCGCGGGACGGAATACTGACTGGCTGCAAACGGTGCGCGTCTTCCTTGATTGCAATGGTCATTTGACCGAAACGGCCGAAAAGCTGTATATACATCGCAGCACCCTTCAATACCGGCTCGAAAAGATCGAAGAAATGCTCGGCTTCTCCTTGAGCGGAGCAGATCAACGGTTCAATTTGATGATGGCATTGAAATTATACGACTTATACGGTCTGACTTCCTTCAAAATGCTGAAAAGATAAGCATGTTTTCCTGCATCATGCAGGTATTTTTTTATTTTCACCTTCTTTATAATCAATAGCAAAGATAATACAGAAAATTGAAAAAATAACGATAAGGAGGACTTGTTAAATGGTATCAACGATCGGAGTCGTAGGAGCAGGCACGATGGGAAGCGGCATTGCCAACTTAGCTGCTTTATCGGGATTTGACGTGATACTCGTCGATATCGATGAGTATATGTTGCAAAAAGCGCGCTCACGAATGGAAGCGTTTATGGACAAAAGTATCGCCAAAGGGAAAATGACCGCCAAGCAAAAACATGAAGCGCTCGAAAAGGTGAAGGCGTCGACCGATTTGCATGAGATGAAGCAGGGGGACGTCATCATTGAAGCGGTTGTTGAAAACATGGATGCAAAAAAAGAGGTGTTCTCTCGGTTAGACACGATTGCACCGCAACATGCTATTTTAGCGACAAACACCTCATCGATGTCCATCACCGAAATCGCCTCTGCCACCAACCGTCCAAGCCAGGTCGTCGGCATGCATTTCTTCAATCCTCCGCAGTTGATGAAACTCGTTGAAGTGGTGCGTGGATACCAAACAAGTGATGAAACAGTAGAGAGGGCAAAAGAACTGGCTCTAAAGCTGAGCAAAGAACCGGTTGAGGTGAAGAAAGATTCCCCGGGATTCATTGTCAATCGTATTATGATTCCGCAATTCATCGAAGCGATCCGTCTTGTTGAAGAGGGAGTAGCTTCGCTGGAAGACATCGACAAAGCGGTGACGCTCGGCTTGAACTATCCGATGGGGCCGTTTACGTTGCAAGATTTTGCCGGAGTCGATATTGGCCTGCATGTTATGGATTATTTTTATCAAGAGTTTAAGGATAACCGATTTGCAGCACCTTTATTGTTGAGACAGCTTGTTCGAGCAGGAAGGCTAGGCCGAAAAACGGGAGCTGGATTTTACGATTACGAGGATGTTTGATAGGCACGGAGCAGCGGTGTTTTGTCGTATGTTGCCCACGCTATACTAGCAAACTTTAGGAGGGAATCAATTATGAACTACGAATTTTTGCAATATGAAATCGACAATCGGGTAGCGGTTGTGTACATCTACCGTCCGCCGTTCAATCCATTAAATACGAAAGTGTTTCATGAGTTGTCGGCGATCATCGATGAACTGGAAGCCCATTCGCAAGTCGGAGCGATCATTATTACGGGAACAGGGGAAAAAGCGTTTGTTGCCGGAGCAGACATTCATGAGATGATGGATCTGGATTTGGCAGGAATGATGGAAATGAACAAAATTTCGCGAGCAGCGTTTTCTAAAATTGAAAGCGCATCCAAACCGGTGATTGCAGCTGTGAATGGGCTGGCGCTCGGAGGAGGCTGTGAACTGGCGCTTGCGTGCGATTTGCGCATCTGTTCAGAGAATGCCAAGTTTGCGTTCCCAGAGGTCAATCTCGGCATCATCCCGGGCGGCGGAGGGACGCAGCGGTTGCCACGCATTGTGGGCCAGGGGATAGCGAAAGAATTGCTTTATTTTGGTGAAATGATCGACGCTGAACGAGCACTTGCCATCCATTTGGTGAATAAAGTCGTTCCAGCCAACCAATTGTTGCCTACCGCGAAAGAATGGGCCGAAAAATTGGCGCAAAAACCGGCCATTGCCATGCGCATGCTGAAAGAAGCGGTAAATACAGGAGCCAACGTAGACCTGCATTCGGGGCTGATCGTGGAAACTACCTGCTTCGGAAACGCGTTTGCCACTGAAGACCGGAAAGAAGGAATGCGGGCGTTTGCTGAAAAACGGAAGCCGGTGTTTAGCGGGAAATAGATATTGAAGGTCGGCAGTGATGTGGTCAGAAGTTATTAAACTAGTATATTGTCTGATCGTATTAGGATAAACGTTCGTTGCCTTTGTGAAGCGGCTAGTTTTTTACTTCGCTTCCCCAAGATGGCGGATGACGAAGGATAAAAATGTAAATATATTGAGGGGGAATCCATGTGAAACGAATTCATCCGGTTGATGTGATTGACAGTAGCCCAATCCGTTCGTTCCACATTTGGCTTATGGTTTGGTTGTTTCTAGTGATTACGTTTGATGGGTATGATGTTGTCATTTATGGCGCTTCGGTTCCCTTATTGATTCAAGAATGGGGAATTTCAGATGTCACCGCCGGCGCCATCGGCAGCTATACGGCCATTGGGACAGCCATTGGAGCGGTATTGTTTGGCATGCTGGCAGATCGAATGGGACGTAAAAAAATTATTTTGCTGACTACATTTTTATTCGCCTTTTTTACGTTCCTTGCTGGATTCGCTCCAAACCCAACTTTATTCACCATTTCTCGGATCATCGCTGGGATTGGCCTTGGCGGCGTTATGCCTAATGTTATTGCGTTAGCGACAGAAATGTTTCCGAAACGAATTCGTACAGCGATCGTGGCTTCCATTTTTTGTGGTTATTCTGTCGGAGCTATTGCGGCAGCATTGACGAGCCGAGCGCTTTTGCCGACGGTTGGCTGGGAGTCTATCTATTGGATTGGAGGCCTTCCGTTATTACTCCTTCCATTTTTAATGAAAGATATCCCTGAGTCAATCGGGTTTCTTCTCGCCAAAGGAAGAGAAGAGGAGGCACGAAAAGTTCTTTCTTTGATTGATCCCCATATTGGCCATGATGATGCAGTTGAGATAGTAAAAAGTGGAATCGAAACTCCAGACGCTTTGCCTATCGTGAAACTATTCACAGAGAAGCGAGCGTTTAGCACAGTCATGTTCTGGGTCTCTTGTTTCAGTGCATTTGTTCTGATTTACTCAATGAATACATGGCTCCCCCGACTCATGATGAAAGCAGGTTATGATTTGAGCTCCAGCCTCGCATTTACTGCTGTGATGCAAATTGGAGCGATCATTGGCACTGTAGTCTTCGGTCCGTTAGTGAATAAATGGGGATTTAAAAAGGTGCTTGTTCCCTTGTTCTTCAGTGGAGCGGCTGCTTTATCGTTGATCGGTTTTATGAGCAGCACATTCATTGCGTTTACGCTGATCGCCATTATTGGAGCCGCCTCAGTTGGTGTCCAAAACATCGCTAATGCGTTTGTCTCGCAATACTATCCGGAAGCAATGCGGTCCACCGCTTTAGGGAGTACAATGGCGTTCGGCCGAATTGGAGGCATTGTCGCACCAACATTTGTTGGCGTTTTGCTGTCCTTTAACTTGCCACCCCAATATAATTTTGCTGCTATTGCTAGCGCCGCGGTATTAGGGGGGCTTGCCGTGTTGTTGGTACAAGAAAAATATGCGGTGTATCGCAAGCTACAAGTGGAGACAACGAACGGGCAAGCAACCATTTCATGAGGGAACGCCCCTATGGATGGAACAACGCTAGACAACAGGATGACACCGGAGAAGCTGGCGGGATTTCCGCCGTGCGACCTTGAGTCCCGAAGCGAGCCTGGCCGCCGGCCTCCGCCTGATGACGAAACCGGGCCGAAAGAAATCATTGATAAGATATTCTGTGGCGGGGATGTGTCACGGAGCTCTTATTATTTTAAAACGTTCCTTTATTTTTGAAGTGAGTGATACGTTTTTTAAATAAAATGGTGTTTGTCGGTGAAGGAATTCGAAAGACAATAGAAGTAGAAGTTGCGTTTTATCAAGTTGGTTAACTTTTGGGGAAACGGAGGATGAGGAGCGATGGAAATGGTTCGTGTTTTGTCTGTTCCTCAGCTATTGGAACGAGCGGTAGCGGACAATCGGTCCAAAGAGGCTATTTATGACCTTCGGCGCCGAATCACCTATGGCGACTTGCACAAGGAAGTTCGTCAACTGGCATCGGCGTTGGTTTCGCTCGGCATCAAACAAGGGGATCGGGTCGGTGTTGGTTTGCCGAACTGGCTGGAAACGGTGCAACTGTTTTTTGCTGTCGCCCAAATTGGGGCCATTGTCGTTCCTTTCAATCCTAAATATCGGTGCCGCGAAGTGGAGCAAATTATGAGAAATTCTGGGATGACAGCCGTTTTTGTGTGTGAGGAGCTTGAACAGCATATCGGATTGGATTTCATTCGCGCCATTGCCGGTCATGTTATTACGGTACGGTTTGTCAAGCCAGGGTTCCTTTCCTTGGAACAGCTTATGACCTATGCGACCGATCAACCGCTGCCAGCGGTGGCAATTGATCCACAACATGACCTGTTTTGCCTTTTATATACATCTGGTACGACCGGAGCACCCAAAGGGGTGATGATCACTCATCACGGCATCGTCCAATCGGGCGTGGCGATTGCCAACAGCTTGAAGTGCCATCAAGATGATGTGTTTCTTATTTGTACGCCGATTTTCCATGTGTTCGGCATGGCGTGCAACTTGATATCGGCTGTATATAGCCGGGCCAAAATGGTGCTGCAGGAAAGGTACAGTCCAAGGGAGGCGTTACAGCTGATCGAACAAGAAAAAGTAACGATTCATCATGCTGTGCCGGCAATGTTTCATATGGAGCTAAACGTATTGAATGATGAATCATTTGATTTGTCTTCATTGCGCGTGGGAATGACAGGAGCTGATATTTGTCCGTTGGAGACAGTGAAAGCGGTGCGTGAAAAAATGGGAATGGTATTATGCATATCGTTTGGGACAACAGAGACGGTCTCTGTCACGATCACCCCATTTGAAGCGAAAGAAGACAGAATATTCGAAACAGTCGGGAAGGTGTTAGAAGGAAATGAAGTGAAAATTGTTAATGAACGAAGAGAGGCGCTTCCGCCAGGGGAAATTGGGGAAATTGCCTGCCGAGGGTTTGGTGTCATGAAAGGATATTACAACATGCCGGAACAGACAAACAAAGTGCTTGACGAGGATGGCTGGTATTACACCGGCGATCTTGGGATTATGGATGAATGCGGATATATTCGGTTTATGGGACGGAAAAAGGAGCTGATCATCCGCGGTGGATACAACATTTATCCAAAAGAAATCGAAACCATTTTGCAGCAGCATCCGGGCGTTTTCGCTTCGGCGGTGATCGGTCTGCCTGATCCAGTATTGGGAGAGGCGGTCTGTGCTGTGATTCTTCCTAAGGAAGGAGCTCATATCACCGAAGCGGACATCGTCGAGTTTTTGCGTCCATTGATTGCAGATTATAAAGTTCCAAATCAAGTTGTGTTTGTGGATCAATTTCCAACGACGGCGAGCGGAAAAATTCAGAAAGGGAAATTAAAAGAGATGTTAACAGAAGGTTGAACATTCGGGAGGGAAGAATATGCGGACAGACATTGTATTGGTTGAAGGAGCGCGCACGGCGTTCGCCGAATTTTGTGGTTCGTTTCGCGAGATTTCTGCAACCGATCTCGGGGCCATCGCGGCGAGGGGGGCGATGAAAAAGGCGAACGTCGAACCGGAAGAAATCGATCATGTCGTGTTTGGCAACGTTCAACAATCAAGCCGGGATGCTCATTTGCTTGCCCGCCATGTCGGTTTGAAGGCAGGACTGTCGATTGATGTGCCAGCTGTGACGGTAAACCGGTTGTGCGGGACGGGGCTGGAGACGATCATTATGGCGGCGCGCCTCATTTTAACGGGGGAAGCGGAAGTGATATTGGCAGGAGGCACTGAAAACATGAGTCAAGTGCCGCATGTCATTCGTGGCATGCGTTGGGGAACACGGCTAGGCAGCTTGACGGTGGAAGATTGGGTGTGGGATGGGCTATATGATACGGTCGGCGGCTGCAGCATGGCTATGACAGCTGAAAACTTGGCGAAAGAGTATCACATTACGCGCGAAGAAGTTGACCAACACGCGCTCCGTAGCCATGAACGGGCGCTTGAGGCTATTAAAAAAGGATATTTTCGCCAAGAAATTGTTCCTGTCACGGTGCAAGAGAGGAATAGGGAAACGATCGTTGACACCGATGAGCACCCGCGCCAAACAAGCTTGGAGCAGTTAAGGGCGCTTCACCCGCGCTTTCTTGAAAACGGAGTCGTGACGCCAGGCAATGCCAGCGGGATAAATGACGGGGCGGCGGCGGTCATTATTGCCTCGGGGGACTATGCCGCGAAGCGCGGCTTGAAACCACTCGCCCGCCTCGTTTCGTGGGGAGTTGTCGGTGTTGAACCAAAGTACATGGGGATCGGCCCGGTCCCAGCAATCCGTCAAGCGCTGAAAAATGCGAAATTGTCAATCGATGACCTTGACTTGATCGAGATCAATGAGGCGTTTTCAGCCCAATATTTAGCATGCCAAAAAGAATTGGGGTTTGACGACGAGAAAGGCAATGTCAACGGCGGAGCCGTTGCCCTTGGCCATCCGTTGGCGGCTTCGGGAACGCGCATTACCTTGACGCTGATTTATGAGTTGGCAAGAAGAAAAAAGAAATACGGCGTTTCTTCTCTATGCATCGGCGGCGGGCAAGGGATTGCGGCGGTTTGGGAGAGATTGTAATGGGTTGAAGCAGAGTGACCTATGATCGCAGTGGCGGTTTTTCCGTTCGGTTCTTTAAAAAGTAAAAAAATGGAGAGGTAATGATGGAAAATACAAAAACGAAAGCGCTTGAGCGTCTTCATGAAGAATTGGAGAAAGTGTATTTAGGTCCATTGTGGGAGAAACTTGGAAAAATGGTAACGCCCGAGCCCGATCATGAAGTGGTTTCGTACTTGTGGAAATGGGAGACGATCCGCAAGCATTTGCTGGAGGCTGGAGAGTTGCTTCGCTTAGGGAGAGAGAGCGAGCGTCGAGTCGTTTATTTGCAAAATCCATCTCTATTGAAACGAGGTCTCATCGGTTATTCGACCAACACGCTGTACGTGGGAGTGCAACTGTTGTTGCCGGGCGAAGTGGCTCCTGCCCATCGCCATAGCCAATCGGCGATTCGATTCATTATTGAAGGTGAAGGGGCTTATACGGCCGTCAATGGCGAACGAACGTATATGGAACGCGGGGATTTGATTTTGACCCCGGCATGGACGTGGCACGATCACGGTCACGAAGGAAAGGAACCGGTCATTTGGATGGACGGCCTCGATGTCGGGTTGGTAAGAAATTTTGCTGGCTCGTTCTTTGAGCCTTATTCCGAAGATGTATTCCCTGTTGTCGGCCCTCACAACGGTTCGACGTTCAAATATGCAAGGGGAGCGCTGCGCCCGGTTTCCGACCGGAAGCGAAAAGGCTACCCATCTCCGTTGATCGCCTATAAGTGGAAAACAACGAAACAAGTGCTTGAGAACTTGTCCAACCTTGATCCTGATCCGTATGACGGCTATGCGGTCGATTACATCAACCCGTTGACTGGAGGATCAGCAGATTTACGCATTGGAACAACGATGCAAAAATTAACCCCTGGGATGCACACAAAGGCGCACCGCCATGTCCATAGCGCCGTGTATCATATCCTTGACGGTGAAGGATATACGATTATCAACGGTGTCAAATTTGAATGGGCAAAAGGTGATTTCTTCATTTTGCCACCTTGGAGCTGGCATGAGCATGTCAATACAGGAGACAAAGACGCCTACTTATTCTCTATTAATGATTTTCCGATCATGGAACGGCTTGATTTGGAAAGGGAAGAAGCGTATGACCAAAACGGCGGTTATCAATCTGTCATGGATGTGTTCGAGCCACTTTCCCAACTCTAATATACACACGGTTTTCTCAAGGTGTGCCTAACGATTTTAAACAGTCAAGATGATTTTCGTCTGTATGCCCCAATCAAAAAAGCGAGGGTTGTACGGTTGAATGGCAAAATAGCAACTGCTTGAATCTTTGGAAGTTGCGGATGAGCTGCCGACGACAGCATCAGTGAGCAAAGGAATGTTGCGCAAGCAATCAATACGCGCCGATGGAAGGCAAGCAGGGAAATAGGAGTGAACGAACCATATGAAACTAGCGCTATTTGATGATTTTCAGATCGGAGTCATTGTCGATGATGTCATTTATGAGATTGGAAGCCGATTGTTCAGCCGTTTTCATCAAGGTGTCGGTTTTTGCCCCATGACGCAACTGATCGCTGCGTTTGATACCTATCGTCTGAACATCGAAAACCATTTGCACGAATTCCCAGCTTATGCGTTAACGGACGTTCGGCTGCGCCAACCGTTGAAAAAACCGGGAAAAATCGTTGCGGCTCCTGTCAACTACGTGTCCCACCAACAGGAAATGAAAGTGGAGCATACAGCAAGAGGACTCGGCTTTTTCTTGAAAGCTCCTTCTTCCATCATCGGGCCTGGCGACACGATTGTTTTGCCTGATCTGAATCGCCGTTTCGACCATGAATTAGAATTCGCATTTGTTATCGGAAAAACGGCGAAAAATGTCAAAGCAGAAAATGCCTACGATTATATATTTGGCTACACCGGGTTGATCGATGTCACGTTGCGTCCAGATGATGAGCATCATGAGGAACGGTGTTTGCGCAAATCGTTCGATACGTTTACCCCGATGGGACCGTGGATCGTGACGAAAGAGGAAATTGCCGACCCCAACAACGTCAATATGGTGCTGACAGTCAACGGAGAAGTTCGGCAACAAGTCAATACAAAAAAAATGATTTGTTCGGTTGCTGAACTTGTAGAAATTTATTCGCACATTATGACGCTTGAACCGGGCGATGTCATTACGACAGGAACGCCGGATGGAGTGGGACCGATTCGAGACGGGGATGTCATCGGCATGGAAATTGAGGGGATCGGGGGCTATTCCGTTCACGTTGCCTTAGCTTCCCACACGGCTGCATTGCGATAGTGGTTTTTTATCGGGTCGGTTGCCGAGCGCAACCGCCCATAACAAAAGGGCTAAACAAATATAGATGATATGAAAACGGAAAGGAGAAGAGAGGATGAACCAATCAAACGTTCAACGGCGTTCAGTTCTTGTTGTCGGGGCAGGCCCCATCGGATTAACGGCAGCTTTAGCACTGCGTCATTTTGGACTTCCGGCGACTATATTGGAAGCGGAATCAAAAGACCGCCTTCGTCCGGGAAGCCGAGCGATTTATTTTCATAAAGCGACGTTGCAACATTTAGAGGACATTTTTCCTAGGTTAGGCAAGACATTTGCCGAACACGGCGTTGTATGGCCGATCAAGCGCGCGTTGTTCCGCGGCAAGGAAGTGTATATGAAGCGGTATCCGGCTCCCGATCCGAATGAGCTTCCGCCGTTTACAAGCTTGCCACAAGTCGAGGCGGAAAAATTTTTGTACCAAGCTTGCCTTGAGTCAGGAGTCGAGTTTGTCTGGGAGACGCCGGTTGCCGAGGTCAAAACTGATGAGAGAGGAGTTGTTGTTATCACCCAATCAGGCGAGCGCTGGACGTGCGACTATTTGATCGCCGCCGACGGGGCCCGTTCGACGGTTCGTCAGTCGGTCGGCATCGAAATGGAAGGTCCGCGGACGAAAGACTACTTTGTTGTCGTCGATGTGAAAGAAGACGAAAACGATCCGCTGCCTTTAGAGAGGGTGTTCCATTATCAACATCCGGCTGTGGAAGGGCGCAACGTTCTCTTTGTGCCGTTTGCTGGTGGGTGGCGTATTGATTTGCAATTGCTTAACGGTGATGATCCGGAGCAGCTCGGCAGTGTGGAAGGAGTGAAGCAATGGCTGCCGAAAGTGATGCCGGAAAAATATGCTGGCCGCATTACCTGGGTATCGACGTATCGCTTTTTCCAAGTTGTCGCCAAGTCGCTCACCGACCAGCATCACCGCCTGTTGTTGGCTGGAGAGGCTGCGCATTTGTTCGCCCCGTTCGGCGCCCGTGGCATGAACTCCGGCGTGCCGGATGCGATTATGGCGGCAAAGGCGATTCAGGCGGCGCTGAATGCCAAAACTCAGGAGGAGGCCAAAACAGCCATTGCCGCTGCTGCCAATGAGCGCCTGATTGCGGCGAGATACAATCGCGATTGTGCGGGGATCGCGTTAGAGCACATTCAAGGCACCGATCCGGTGATCAATATAAAACGCGAAGTGGCCGCTTCATTAGCACCGATTTTGCCGCGCTTTGGCAAGTGGCTCGATGAAGGGCCGTATGGGCCGAAATCGGGACCGCCGCAGCTATCGACGAAATATTGAGCAGGAGGGAAAGCAATGGAATATTATTTCCAAGTCCGCTGGGGAGACACAGATGCGGCGGGAATTGTCTTTTACCCGAATTTTTATAAGTGGATGGATGAAGCATCCCATCACTTTTTCGCCAGCCTTGGGCATTCAACATGGAAATGGTTTCAAAAAGAGAGAATCGGGATGCCGATTGTCGAAGCGAAATGCACGTTTCATGCCCCGCTCTTTTTTGAGAACCAGGTTTGTGTAAAGTGCACGATCGTCGAATTGTGGGAGAAATCGTTTCGCATTCAGCATCAGTTTTTCCGTGGGGAGAAGCTTGTTGCCGAAGGGTATGAAGTGCGGGTGTGGACGACGTTTGCCGGAGACAGGCCGAAAGCATCCCCCATTCCAGACGAGCTTCGTGAAAAGATGAAACAGGAAGCAGCCATGATCACACACAAGGAGGGATTATGAATGAAAATTATCAACTACCGATTAGGGGATGCGGTGCGTGCTGGATGCATCGTGGATCACCAAGTCATCGATCTTCATCAAGCATATGTGGCGCGGCTTCGAGCAGAAGGGCACCCGCGCGCCGAACAGCTTGCCGCGGCGCTCGTTCCGTATAATACGATCGAGTTGCTTGAAGGCGGGGAGAAGAGCTTGGAAGAGGCGCAAAAAGCGATGGAATTCGCGTTAGAAAACGGGCTTGTGATCGACCGTGCGAGCGTCAAAATCGAAGCGCCAATAGTAAAGCCAAACAAAATCATTTGTGTCGGCCACAATTATCGCGAACACATTTTGGAAATGAAACGAGAGTTGCCAGAATATCCGGTTATTTTCGCTAAGTTTAGCAACGCGATTATTGGCCCAGAAGATGACGTTCCGTTGCCGCCGATTACGAATCAGCTTGATTATGAAGCTGAATTTGCCTTTGTCATCGGCAAACGGGCACGGAACGTGAAGCAGGCGGATGCGCTCGAATATGTCGCTGGGTATACGATTGTCAATGACGTCACAGCAAGGGATTTGCAGCGGCGAACGATCCAATGGCTGCAAGGGAAAACGCTTGATGGGAGTGCGCCGATGGGACCGTGGCTTGTCACGAAGGACGAAATTCCTGATCCGCATTCGTTGGAGATTTCATTGACCGTTAATGGGGAAGAGCGCCAACGGTCGAATACGAGAAACTTAGTGTTTAACGTCCATTATCTTGTTGAGTTTTTGTCCCATATCATGACGCTTGAGCCTGGGGATGTCATCTGCACCGGAACGCCGGGTGGCGTCGGGGTGGCCCGCCATCCGCAAGTCTTTTTGCAACACGGGGATGTTGTACGTATTGAAGTGGAGCGCATCGGCGTGCTGGAAAATCGGGTTGTTGCTGTGCCAAGCCAGGTGGAGGTGGAGTCGTCATGCCGTTGATTGCGCAATACCGGAAAGAAATAGAAGAAGCAGTAAAAAAGATCATTCAAAAGGTCAGTTTGTTGCCAGAGGATGTGGTCCGTTGGAAGCCGTCTGACGATGAATGGTCGATCATGGAAATTCTTTGCCACGTCGAAGAAGTGATCGGCTATTGGACGAGGGAGCTTGTACGCGTCATTCAAGCCGGCGGTGGCGAGTGGGGCCGTGGGCTCAATGATGAAGCGAGATTGGCGGCGGTTTGCCAGGCGGATGCCCGCGCTGTCAGTGAAGTCATCCATGGAATTGAGCAGGCAGCGATATGGGCCGATGAACAATTGGCGACCTTAAGCGATGAACAGCTGGCGCTCGAAGCGCCGCATCGCAATCCGAAATTTGGCGCCAAGCCGATGACGTTTTTAGTCGAGCATTTTTTGACCGAGCATTTAGACGGCCATTTGCGGCAAATTGAACGAAATTTGCACAGGCATGAAGCCGTGCAATCGAAACAATGAGAAGGGGGAAGTTCGTATGGCGGAAACGAATCCGTTTTTCCAAAGCAAGGAAGTGAAAGAGTTTACAAAAAAAATTGAACAGTATCATTTAGGTCCGCTTTGGGAAGCGATTCCGGACTTGATGCATAAAGAGCCGAGGCCGGAAGCAGTGCCGTATTTATGGAAAGGAGAGACGATCCGCAAGCTGCTTTTAGAGGCGACGCAAATTTTCACACCGGAACGGGGCGGCGAGCGGCGGGCCATTTACTTGCAAAACCCGGGACTTAAACAACGCCAGCCGTGGGGGTGGGCGTCAACGACAAATACGCTGTATGCGGCCGTCCAGCTCATCTTGCCAGGTGAAACGGCTCCATCCCACCGTCATACTCAAAACGCCATGCGGTTCATTATAGACGGAAAAGGGGCCTACTCCATTGTCCAAGGCGAACGGCTGTTTATGGAAGAGGGCGACTTTCTCATTACTCCAGGCGGATTATGGCACGGTCATAGCCATCCTGGCGAAGGACCGATGTTTTGGATGGATTGTCTAGATATTCCGTTTATTTACGCCACAGGCGGCACGTTCTTTGAACCGTATCCGGACGGCATCGAGCCGCCAGCGCTTCCGGACGATTATTCGGCGCGCAAGTACCGCGGCGGTATGGTTCGGCCGATTGGCGACCGCCAACCGAAAGCAGCGCCGCTTGGGTTGTATAAATGGAAGCAGACGGAAGCGGCGTTGGAGGGGCTTAGCGATTTCGAGCCCGATCCGTACGATGGCATCGCCGTTGAGTACATCAATCCATCGAACGGTCAGACGGCCAATCCCAACATTAGTGCGTGGATGCAAAAATTGCCGGTCGGTTATCATTCCAAGGCCCACCGTCATACGTATTCGGCGATTTACCACGTGTTTAAAGGAGAAGGATATACGGTCATTAATGGCGTCCGCTTTAACTGGACGAAAGGCGACTATTTCGTTATCCCGAACTGGGCTTGGCATGAGCATGTGAATACGTCGAATGAAGACACGCTTCTGTTCTGCGCCAACGATTTGCCGATCATGGAAAAGCTCGGATTGCAGCGTGAGGAAGCATATCCGAACAATAATGGTCATCAAACGGTTGTTAGAGAGTTTGAGCCGGCGGCGGTGTTTAGCTAGACAGCATTCCCCTGTGACTGCGAACAGTTGCAGGGGAAATTTTTGTACGGTTAGCCATTCTAGCTATGGTGCACATGGGCCACGAATGGCTAGGAGCGAAAAAGAATGAGCACGGTTTCTTCGCTTGGGCAAAGGGGGATGAACAAGTCGAACAGTCGCTTCGCCAATTCTGTAAATTAGCCCACTATTTTGGGGCCACTTTTTTTAACTTATTTTGGACTAAAATTCGGAAATACCTCGCAAAATGCTTGCGAATTCTCTCCGATTTTGCACGCTTTTTCCGACGGCTTGCACACTATTTCAAACGAGAATCGTAAAACCAAAAGGAACCACTTGACTTGGCAATGTGGACAACGATGGATCGACGGAAAAGCATTCTGCTTCCTGCATAGGTTTGCACATCGACTCCAAAGCCGTACAATTGAATCATGATCTCGCTCTCCCCCTCCGAAACAATTCACTAAAAATTTAGCACGCTCTTTCAGAAAAGGGGAGCAGAGCATCCTGAAGGAATTTGCAAAAAAGAAGATTTTTTATGCGGAAATAAAATGATAATTCAATCAGAATGTCCTTTTCTCTCAAATGGTGCAAACCATTGTTTGGGACATGTGAGAGCCTTATCATAAAGCGATTCAATTAGCGACGATCGTCATTGATAAATACCATGTTGTTCAAAAAGTCATACAAGTCTTAGACAAAGTTAGAAAAGGATTGGCAAAACTAAAAAATTTTCATCAGCATGATCATATTCTTTTTTTGTTTTTGTAAAAAAACCTATAGATAGACAGTTCTAAGAACATCACACACCAATAATCTTTTATTGTCTATCTATAGGGAAGATGAACATACTAGAATACTTCTCTATATCCGCTTCTCTTTTTCATTTCGATAAAATTCGTGGAACATTTTCATTAATGCCCGCTTTTCGATGCGGGAGACGTAGCTTCTGGAAATGCCAAGCTCCTTGGCGATTTCGCGCTGGGTTTTTTCCTTTTGCAAATCCAGTCCAAAACGGCTGATAATCACTTCTTTTTCCCGCTCATCCAGCACATCAATATACTTTTTGACTTGCTCGATTTCCATGTTTAAATGAATCTCGTCGGCGACATCCTCTCCTTCAGATTTCAGCACGTCGATAAGGCTGATTTCATTTCCATCGCGATCCTGTCCGATGGGTTCATGAAGGGATACATCCTTTTTTGTTTTTTTCAAGGAACGAAGGTGCATAAGAATCTCATTTTCAATACATCTTGCTGCGTAGGTTGCCAGCTTGGTTCCTTTTCCTTGGGAGTAGCTTTCAATGGCTTTGATTAAGCCGATGGTGCCGATCGAAATTAAATCCTCTGCGTCCTCTCCTGTATTCTCAAATTTTTTGACAATGTGAGCGACAAGCCGCAAATTATGCTCAATAAGCAGGTTTCGCGCTTCTTTATCGCCTTCTGCCATTCTCTGTAAATATTTTTCCTCTTCTTGAGCGCTTAGTGGTTGGGGAAATGCGTTGTTTTTAATATATGAGACTAGAAACATTAACTCTTTGATAAGGAATGCCAATGCGGAAAAAATGCCAGACATGTCTTCACCCCACCCTTTTCGTTTTAGGCATGTGCCTACTTTATATGTATGAACAGGGAAGATTGTCTGTGTTTGGACATCTCAAAAAAAGAAAGGTAATAATTTACATTATTATACGAATATTCTTGACATACTAAAATGAACATATTAGAATAACTTTTGTTGCTTTATGTCTGAAAGGGGGATCGTACATGAAAAAAATCGGATTAGCATGGCAAATTTTAATCGGCTTAATTCTTGGAATTGTTGTCGGAGCGATTTTTTATGGAAATCCAGCAGTAGCCACGTATTTGCAACCGATAGGAGATATATTCCTCCGTTTAATTAAAATGATTGTGATTCCAATTGTTGTTGCAAGTCTCATAGTGGGGGTTGCTAATGTCGGTGATATAAAAAAGCTTGGAAGATTGGGCGGAAAAACAATTATTTATTTTGAAATTATTACAACAATAGCAATCGTTGTGGGCTTATTAGTCGCTAACGTGTTCCATCCAGGTACCGGCATTAATATGAAGTCGCTTGAAAAGACTGATATTCAATCGTATGTTGATACGACGAATGAAGTGCAGCACCATTCCATGATTGAAACCGTTGTGAACATTGTCCCTAAAAACATCTTTGAATCACTCTCAACAGGAAACATGCTCCCGATTATCTTCTTTTCTGTTATGTTTGGTTTGGGTGTTGCTGCGATCGGGGAAAAAGGAAAAGTGGTATTACAGTTTTTCCAAGGTGTCTCCGAAGCGATGTTTTATGTCACAAACCAAATTATGAAATTTGCTCCATTCGGTGTATTTGCTTTGATTGGTGTAACGGTTTCGAAGTTTGGGGTACAATCGCTTATTCCGCTAAGTAAGCTAGTTATCACAGTGTATGGAACGATGCTTTTCTTTGTGATCGTCGTTCTTGGAGCAGTTGCTCGATTAGTTGGAGTGCGGATTTGGCACTTCATTAAAATTTTAAAAGATGAGTTAATCCTTGCTTACAG
The DNA here is from genome assembly GCF_001634265.1 of Anoxybacillus sp. B2M1. Taxonomy (NCBI): domain Bacteria; kingdom Bacillati; phylum Bacillota; class Bacilli; order Caryophanales; family Anoxybacillaceae; genus Anoxybacillus; species Anoxybacillus sp. B2M1. The sequence goes on from NZ_CP015435.1 coordinate 3,647,983, forward strand.
TACATCCAGTTCAGAAACAGTACTGCCGAAAGTGATGGAGAAGATGGAAAAATTCGGCTGTCCGAAAGCGATTACATCTTTTGTCATTCCGACAGGCTATTCGTTTAACCTTGATGGATCTACGCTATATCAAGCATTGGCCGCTATTTTTATCGCACAGCTATATGGTATTGATCTGTCGATTTCGCAGCAAATTTCACTACTGCTCGTGCTTATGATCACATCAAAGGGAATTGCAGGAGTGCCTGGCGTGTCGTTTGTTGTTTTGCTGGCGACTTTAGGAACGGTGAACATTCCGATTGAAGGACTGGCCTTTATCGCTGGAATCGACCGAATTTTAGATATGGCACGCACAGTGGTAAACGTAATCGGAAACTCACTGGCTGCTGTTGTTATGTCTAAATGGGAAGGACAGTACAATGAACAGAAAGCAGTAAAATATATAGAGGAAATCACGCAGAAAAGTGCGTAATGATATCGCGGCTATCTCATTTATGGGATAGCTGTTTTTTATCGGTCCCGTTATTTTTATTTTTTTCTGTCCAAACATATAGTATAATCTTGATTTGAGTGAATATGGTTTTAATGAGGAGCTTGGCTCGTGAAGTAGGAGGAAGAACGATGCACGAATTGATCCAAAACATTCTAATGTTTTTAATCGATTTAGGCTACATAGGAATCGCGCTGGCATTGATGATTGAAATCATCCCAAGCGAAATTGTTTTGGCATACGCCGGGTACTTAGTATCGCGTGGAGAAGTATCGTTCACTGGAGCGGTTATTGCAGGAACGATCGGTGGGACCATCGCACAGCTGTTCCTTTATTGGATGGGGCTTTATGGAGGGCGTCCGTTTTTGGATAAATATGGGAAATATTTGTTGATTAAGAAAAAACATCTTGATTTATCTGAAGAATGGTTTAAAAAGTACGGTTCAGGGGTTATTTTCACAGCCCGCTTTATTCCGGTTGTCCGCCATGCTATTTCCATTCCGGCAGGGATTGCTAAAATGCCATGGACGAGGTTTACTTTGTATACGACGTGTGCCATTATCCCGTGGTCTATTTTCTTTATTTTTCTTGGGGAACGTCTCGGAAGTAAATGGCAGGAAATCGATGAGTTCGCTCAGCCGTATTTACGGCCAATTATCATTATCGCTATTGTAATCACTGTTTTATATGTAGCCTTTCATCTTTATCGTCGTCGGAAAAACAGATAAAGATGTGCTAAATGCTTACGCTCGCTTTTCTTTGATTTTGTTTGCGAAGCAGCAGGCTTCTTTTTGCCGATTGAAGCAGAGCGATATCAACAAACATCCGCATTTGCCATCTTTGAAGCATTTTGCTCATGTCCCTTTTCCATGTTTGATAAAAGGGAATCGTTTGAATGGATGTATTGTTGCTATGAATATTAATGGGGAAGCAATGACTCGATTAAAACAAAAAATCTCTAGTATGGCTTTTCACGGGAAGGTTGTCCCAACCACAAACGGCTTCACTAATTTATCAATGCATCGGAAGCGCCGCTGTATCGCGCGAGCGCGCGAAAAAGATAAGCGATTTGTGCGTCCAGCGGCTTTCAAAGATGCCTTTCACTTCAATAAAGAATCTGTTCCAAGCTGAACGGAACCGAATGTGATTCTGTTATGAAAAGCGGAAAAGGGGGATAACATGAGCAAGCTAGAGGCGTTTATTCTAGGGATTATCCAAGGATTAACGGAGTTCTTGCCCATTAGCAGTACGGGTCATTTATATTTAGGAAGACATCTGTTTGGATTGGATGAAGCGGGGCTGTTTCTTGATACGATGCTGCACATTGGAACGTTGTTTGCTGTTTTTGCTATCTATAAGAAAGAATTGCTTTATATGATTCGCAGGCCGTTTAGCAAGCTGACTTTTCTGTTGATTGTCGGCACGATCCCGGCCGTAGTCATCGGACTGCTGCTTCAAGATTATTTTGAAGAGATCTCAAAAACAGGTGTAACCATCGGTTGGGAATTTCTCATTACAGGCGTATTTTTATGGTTTGCGGATGGCATCAAAAACGGCTATAAACGGATGGAAAATCTCTCATATACGGATGCGTTTGTCATTGGAATGTTTCAAGCCGCTGCTATTTTTCCAGCGATTTCTCGTTCCGGTCTTACGATTGTTGGAGGGTTAATGCGGAAATTAGATCGGGAAACCGCAGCTTATTTCTCCTTCCTCTTATCGATTCCAGCAATTGCGGGAGCGATCGTCTTACAATTCGTGGATGTATTCGCAGGCAAAGCGGAAAACATTTCTGCTGGCGCATTGTTTATGGGCACACTCTCTTCTGCTATATTTGGCTATATTGCTGTGAGGTGGATGATTCAATATTTACAGAGACACTCGCTAAAAGCATTTGCCGTATATGTATCGATTCTCGGTTTACTTGTTCTCTCTCTTCAGATGACAGGAGTTTTTTAAAGCGGTCCGTAGCTTGTGGCCGTTTTTTTATTGATTATACAGAATGAATCGGCTATATTTAACATAGCGTTGACTCGAAAAGAAACAGAGATGGGATGAATAAGGGACGATGATAAAAAAATGGCTTGTAGTGATTGTGATTATTGCAGTTGGTTGTTTTTTAATTCCTTATAGCTTGCCGCTTATTTTAGCATTTATTACCGCGCTGTTGCTGGAGCCGGCCATTCAGAAGTTAATCAAAGGCGTTCGGTTAAAACGAATTCATGCTGTAACGATTGTGTTTTCCCTGTTTGTGCTAGTGATCGGTTTTCTTTCTTATTTTATTGTGGCCATTTTGGTTCAGCAAACGATGATGTTTTCACAAAAACTGCCATTTCTTTTGTCAGAGATGACCAATGTGGTGAATCAGCTTATTCGACAATGGCAATCTTACTCAAGCTCTATTCCGAAGGAGATTATCGTTTCACTTGAAAATAGCGTAGAAACTGTTAAGAATTTATTGTTGTCGTTTGCAACCAATTTCACTCAGTCGATGATTCGCTATATTACGATGATTCCGGAATTTATTATTCACTTTCTTGTCTATCTCGTAGCTCTTTTTCTCATTAGCCTAGACTGGCCGCAGTTAAAGAAAGGGTTTGAAAACCATTTATCCGACCGCACCAAGCAGCGTCTAACCATTATCGTCACGCAACTCAGCCGCGCAGGCATCGGCTTTATTAAAGCACAATTTTTGTTAAGCCTTATTACCTTTCTGTTAGCCTTAGGAGGCTTGCTCATATTAAGAGTCGATTACCCGATCCTTTTTTCGCTTTTAATCGTGATTGTTGATATTTTGCCGATTTTAGGAACAGGGTCGGTGCTTGTACCATGGGGGATTTTCAACATTATGAACGGCCATAGCGGGACAGGAATTGGCTTAATTGTTTTGTTTGTGCTGATTACTGTTATTCGCCGAACAATCGAACCCAAAATTTTCTCTTCTAACTTGGGAATCAGCTCCCTGGCTGCGTTAATAAGCGTATATTTAGGCTTCCGCTTACTGGGGGTGGCGGGGCTGTTCATTGGCCCAGCGCTTGTCATTATTATCGAGGCCATGATTAAAGCAGGAGTGATTAAATTTACATTTAAAATTTAAAAAGGCTGACATCTTGTCAGCCTTTTTCATATATTTCCTGAACTCTGGGAAAGAATTCAGGAATGGGAAGTTTAGTTGGCTGTTGTGTTTGGCGCAATTAAAATCTCGACGCGTCGGTTTTTCATGCGCCCCTCTGGAGTAGCATTAGATGCGACCGGCTTAAACTCGCCATAGCCTTTGGCGCTGAATAAGCGGGGATCGAGCTGTTTGTTTTCTAATAGCAGCTTCATAAAGTTGACAGCCCTCATGACGCTTAACTCCCAGTTGGATGAAAAGTTGGAGTTGCGGATCGGCACATTGTCTGTATGGCCGCTAACGATAATGTTGCGCGGCGGATTCATGACAAGCAGCCGAGAAATTTCTGATGCGATTTGTCGGTCTTGCAGCCTTACTTCAGCGCTTCCAGAGTCAAATAAAACATCGTTTAAAATGGTGACCAACAATCCTTCTTCCGTTAGCGTTGTTTTTAGTTCACCTTGCAAATGCTGCTGTTCGATATATTGATTAATTTTTGCTTGAATTTGCTGCAGCTCTTTCTGTTCATTTTTCGCTTGTTGATTTTTCGTTAGTTTTTCCTTATCTGGCAGCGATGTTTGGGGATTGTCCTGCTCTACAGGGCTTGGGAAATCCAAGACTCCTGCTCCGCCCGATAAAGCGCTGCTGAAGGAGCGGGCGATCTCTTGGAATTTTTTTTGATCGATCTGGCTGCTTGCGAATAAAACGATAAAAAGCGCAAGCAGCAATGTCAAAAGATCGGCATAAGGAATCAGCCATGATTCATTAATATGGTCATCATGCTGCGACTTCTTTTTTTTACTCATCTTTTGCCTCTCCCTGCTCCATTAATTTTTTTCGTTCTTTTTCTGGGAGGTAGGACGCTAATTTTTGTTCGATTGAGCGAGGCGCCTGTCCTTCTAAAATGGACAACACTCCTTCAATCATGACTTGTCTGACTTTTACCTCTTCCTTCGATTTTTGTTTTAGCTTGTTAGCAAATGGATGCCATAATACATATCCGGTAAAAATCCCTAATAGTGTCGCAACGAATGCGGCACTGATAGCGTGTCCGAGCTCGGTTACATTGTCCATATTTCCCAAAGCTGCGATCAATCCGACCACTGCCCCCAATACTCCAAGCGTCGGAGCATATGTACCTGCTTGCGTAAAAATAGCGGCATTCGCTTGATGACGTTCCTCCATAGCCGCAATTTCTTCAGACATGACATCGCGAATAAAGTCTTGCGTTTGCCCGTCAATCGCAAGGCTGAGTCCGTTACGTAAAAACGGATCATCGATTTCGGCGACTTTTGCTTCGAGTGCCAGTAATCCTTCACGGCGTGCGATATTCGCCCATTCAACAAACAAAGGGATCAGCTCTTCAACAGTTGGAATCTTTTGTTCCTTAAAAATGACGCCAAACAGCTTAGGAAGACGTTTAATGTCACGTATAGGGAAAGCAATTGTCACAGCAGCTGCCGTCCCGACAATGATAATGAGAAAAGCAGCTGGATTCAGCAAAACGCTTGGGCTGACTCCTTTAAAATACATTCCGAACCCTACCGCAATAATACCAAGAATAATGCCGATAATTGTCGTTTTATCCAAAATAACCCCTCCATTACTTGCTCAAAATGCTATGATGATTGCTTCGTCTTTGCTCGACACATATGATGTATTCAAATTTATCATATAATTAATGCAATAGCTTGAAAAGAGAATTTAGTATGAAACTTAAAAAATATGTAAGATCATGTTGAAAAATGATGATAAAAACAGTCATTTTTTTTACAAAAGATGTAAATGGCAGAAAGTATCCGAATGCTTCTGTGAAGCGGTTCGCTGGTTGACATGGGAACGGCAAAAGCTTAAATAGCGGGAAAGGGAGAACCCGTCTCTGGATTTCAAAAAAAGCTGCCCAAGGAGATTGGGCAGCAAATTTACATTTTTTTGAGCTTAAAGGTTCCAACCATGAGAAAAGATAAAATCATGATTAGGAAAATAAAAAATTGTGGCGGGAAATAGTGGATCGTTAAATAACTCAAGGTGAGAAGCACACCAGCTGCTGTGATAGGCAAGCCGGAAAAATAGCCGTTATTTTCGGTAATATTAAATCGCGCCAAACGAAATGCCCCGCAGCCGATATATAAAATCGTAAAAAACGCGCCAGGCGCTCCAAAATCGTGCAATAAACTTTGATAAATCAATAGTGCAGGAGCGACTCCAAATGATATAATATCACTCATTGAGTCCAACTGTTTGCCGAGCTCAGATTCAATATGAAGCTTCCGAGCTACCGTTCCATCAAAGCGGTCAGCGAGTGCTGCCAAAAAAATGAGCAACAGGCTGGCATTTAATTGTCCTTTCATCGTGAATATAACGGATAAGCCTCCCAAGGCAAGATTCGTTAATGTTAATATGTTAGCGGTGTGTGTTTTTAGTTTCTTTAGCGTGTGATCCAGATAATCCGATAAAAACATTTCTCCTCACTCCTTTTCAACTATGGAACGGAACGACAAATATACACTTCCCATTATAAGCATTTTATTTATAATATGGGAAGTAGTAAAACATGATTTTACATAAAATTGGAGGGAATATGGTTGTTAAAATGGTTATATCGCTTCATGATTGAATTAACAAATCATGCAGTTTCTTCAAAATTCATTGCTTTTTTTACCAAATCACGGTTAAGTGCTTGGTTAATACCATCCTATGCAAAAATATATCGAATTAATCAAGAGGAGATGGAAAAAAGCTTAAATCATTACAAAACGCTTCAACAATTATTTATTCGCAAGCTAAAAGAAGGAGCAAGACCGATTGATGAAGCGGAAGACAGCATCATTAGCCCGGTGGATGCGGTTATTGAAGACATTGGAATCATCAGTGAACAAAAAGATATCACTGTGAAAGGAAAGCAGTATTCAATTCCAGAAATGCTGGGAAGTGATGCTCTAGCTGAAAAATATTTAAACGGACTCTTTGTTATTTTATATTTGAGCCCAAGTCATTATCATCGAATTCATAGCCCAATATCTGGTGTTGTAACTCGCCAATGGTCACTTGGCACAAAATCCTATCCTGTGAATCGGCTTGGTCTAAAATATGGAAGGCGGCCGCTATCGAAAAACTACCGAATGATTACAGAGGTGAACTCAGATGGTAAGCATGTGGCCATTGTGAAGGTAGGGGCTATGTTTGTCAATAGCATAGAGCTTACCCATCCTCACGATCAATTGATTAAAGGACAAGAAATGGCCTATTTCTCATTTGGTTCGACCGTTGTTTTATTATTTGAAAAAGATAGCGTGGAGATCGATTCGCGAATGACGGTCCCGATGGCCATTAAAGTAGGAGAACGAATCGGATTTTGGAAATAAAAATAAAAAAAGAGCCTGATGGCTCCGTTATTATGATGAAAGCTTGATTTTATGTCCTAATGAGCGTCGGAGAATTTCTCTTTCAATCATTTCAATAAACTCAGGGCTTAGCTTAAGCTCCTTCGCTTTATAATACGATTCGATAAGCAAATCGTCCGGTAAACGCTTCATGGTGAGAAACCTCCTTTAACAATGGTATAAAAGTAACAACCAATACATATAATGGTAAGTTATCTTTCCTATACTTTACCACGATTATGCATAGAGAACAATCGTTCTAATATCCACAACAAACAGTGGATAATATGTGGAAAAGTTGTTTATAAGCATTAAAAAGCATCATAGATGGCTTGTGAATGATGTGAGTAAACTTATCCACAACTTGAAGATATGAAGAATTTTGTCGAAAAATTTTTTAGGTTTGTATATATTTGTCAAAGTTTGTTTTGAAACTGGCACAAAAATTATGTATGATGAGGGAAGCTGGAAGAGAAACGAAAGGTGTGGGAAAATGCTTCAATATTTTTTGCCGAATGAATATGTCAAAAGTGTTCTTGACATCACTCCAGATGAATTAAAGCAAAAAGGAATCAAAGGAATTATCACCGATCTCGACAACACGCTGGTGGAATGGGATCGCCCGGCTGCGACGCCACAGCTTATCAAATGGTTTGCGGAAATGAAAAAACACGGCATTCAGATTGTGATCGTGTCTAATAATAATGAAAATAGAGTGAGAACGTTCGCAGCTCCTCTTGAGATCCCTTTTATTTTTGCAGCGCGGAAACCTATGGTTCGAGCGTTTCGCCAAGCTTTGCAGGAAATGAATTTGAAAAAGGAGGAAGCGGTTGTCATCGGCGATCAATTGTTGACTGACATACTGGGTGGAAACCGGCTTGGCATGCATACGATTTTAGTGGTACCTGTAGCGCAAACCGATGGATTTTGGACGAGATTCAATCGAAAAATCGAACGAAAGCTGTTAGAGATGATGAAACGAAAAGGAATGGTTTATTGGGAGGAATGAGAAGATGATCCGTTGTATTGGTTGCGGAGTGCTGATTCAGACAGAAGATCAAAATAAAATAGGCTATGCCCCTCCTGCCGCTTTGGAAAAGGAAGAGGTCATTTGCCAGCGTTGTTTTCGACTCAAGCATTATAATGAAATTCAAGATGTCTCTTTGACAGATGATGATTTTTTGAAAATTTTGCATGGAATTGGCCAATCGAATGCATTAGTTGTAAAAATTGTTGATATTTTTGATTTTAACGGCAGCTGGCTGCCAGGGCTGCATCGTTTTGTTGGACGCAATAATCCGATTTTGCTTGTCGGCAACAAAGTAGACTTGCTTCCGAAATCTGTTAAATACAATAAGCTTGTGCAATGGATGAAAACATCTGCAAAGGAACTAGGGCTTCAGCCGCTAGATGTGTGCTTAATCAGCGCTGCGAAAGGAATTGGCATCAAGAAAGTGATGGAAGCGATAGAGAAGCATCGTTCAGGAAAAGACGTATACGTAGTCGGCTGTACCAATGTGGGCAAGTCGACATTTATTAATCGCCTGATTGAAGAGGCGACAGGTAAAGGAAGTGTCATTACAACCTCATATTTTCCAGGTACAACGCTAGACTTGATCGAGATACCGCTTGATGATGGGGCCATGCTTTATGATACTCCTGGGATTATCAATCAGCACCAAATGGCGCACTATGTCGATAAAAAGGACTTAAAAAAGATTACTCCGAAGCGGGAAATTCATCCAAAGGTGTACCAAGTCAACGAACAGCAGACCCTATTTTTTGGGGGACTGGCTCGGCTTGATTATGTAAAAGGAGGACGGCGCTCGTTTGTATGTTATTTTTCCAATGAATTACTGATTCATCGAACAAAAATAGAAAAGGCCGATGAGCTTTATGAGAAACAAAAAGGGGATTTGCTGCAGCCGCCGCGAAAAAGCTATGCAGAGGAGTTTCCTTCTTTAGTTGCCTACTCGTTTACCATTAAAGAGCCAAAAACGGATATTGTTTTTTCTGGACTCGGCTGGGTGACGTGCAACGAGCCGGGAGCTCATGTCGTCGCACATGTGCCAAAAGGTGTGAACGTGCTGCTTAGGAAATCGCTGATTTAATTTCGTTGTTTTAGGGGGAGAAGAAAATGAAACAACTTTATGGAGTGATTGGTTGCCCTGTGCATCATTCATTGTCGCCGCTAATGCACAATGACGCTTTTCAGCAATTGGGAATAGAGGCTTATTACCATGCCTTTCATGTTGAAAAAGATCAGCTTCCAGCGGCTATCCAAGGTCTAAAAGCGCTCGGTATTGCAGGAGCAAACGTCACGATTCCGCACAAAACAGCGGTTATGCCGCTGCTTGATGAAATTGATGAGATGGCCCAGCGCATTGGGGCTGTCAATACGATTGTTAATGAAAACGGACGGTTAATCGGCTATAATACAGATGGCCCTGGCTTTGTGCGAGCTCTTTGTGAAGAAACAAAGACCGTCATTAAAGGAAAACGGATTTTGCTCGTTGGAGCAGGGGGAGCGGCCAGAGGCATTTATTTTGCATTAGCTAGTGAACAGGCGGCACGAATTGATATTTGCAACCGGACAAGAAGTACCGCTAAGCAGCTAATCGAGGAAGCAGATGTCTCAATTGACTCATCTGTTTATTCAATCGAGGAAGCGGAAAAACATCTTGATGAATATGAGATCATCATTAATACGACTCCTGTCGGCCTTTATCCGAATGTTGAAGCGATGCCGCTATCGCTTGATCGCTTAAAAGCCGATACCGTTGTAAGTGACATTATTTACAATCCATTGGAAACAAAGTGGCTGCAAGAGGCGCGACAGAAACGCGCCATTGTGCAAAATGGGGTCGGGATGTTTATTTATCAAGGAGCGTTGGCATTTGAAAAATGGACGGGAATCTTTCCAGATGTCAAACGCATGAAACAAATCGTGATTCAACAGCTAGGAGGAAGCGTATGTTAACAGGTAAGCAAAAACGGTTTTTACGTGCAAAGGCCCATCATTTAAAGCCGATTTTTCAAGTGGGAAAAGGTGGAGTCGGCGAAAATATGATCAAACAAATCATCGATGCGTTAGAAGCGCGTGAGCTTATTAAAGTAAGTGTGCTGCAAAATTGCGAGGAGGATAAAGACACAGTAGCGACGCAACTGGCCAATGGAGCAGGAGCAGACCTTGTACAAACGATAGGCAATACCATTGTGCTTTATAAAGAATCAAAAGAAAACAAACAAATCATTTTGCCTCGCTGAAAATACCCAGCTCACTAAGGAGAGGGGAAAATGAGTAAAATTGGAATTTTTGGAGGGACTTTTGATCCGCCGCATAATGGACATTTGCTAATGGCGAATGAAGTGTTGCAGGCATTAGATCTATCAGAAATTTGGTTTATGCCCAATCGGATTCCTCCACATAAGCATGATGAACAAATAACAGATAGCGCCGATCGACTTCATATGCTTGAGCTAGCCATTAGCGATCATCCACAATTTAAAATTGAAACGATCGAATTGCAAAGGGAAGGCCCATCCTATACGTATGATACTATCTGTCAACTCAAGGAACTGTATCCTAAGCATCAATTTTATTTTATTATCGGGGCGGACATGGTAGAATATTTGCCGAATTGGTATCGGATCCATGAGCTGGCTCATCTGGTGACATTTGTTGGGGTCGGACGTCCGGGCTTTTCGCTTCGCACATCCTATCCATTAATCGAGGTAGAGAGTCCGGAATTCGCTGTTTCTTCTTCGCTTATTCGCGAACGTGTGAGGGAAGGAAAAAGTATTCGATACTTAGTGCCAGAGCGCGTCAGATTGTATATTGAGGGGAAGGGATTATATGAATCGTCATGAAGCGTTGGAGATTGTAAAAAAACAGTTGACTGAACATCGCTATGAGCACACGATCGGCGTAATGGAAACCGCGATTGAACTAGCCCGGCGTTATGGAGAAGATGAAAAGAAAGCTGAATTGGCTGCGATTTTTCACGATTATGCGAAGTTTCGTCCAAAAGAGGAAATGAAACAAATCATTTTAGAGCAAAATATGCCCAAAGATTTACTTTCCTATCATTCTGAGCTTTGGCATGCGCCAGTTGGTGCTTATTTAGTGCGAACAGAAGTAGGGATTGAGGATGAGGAAATTTTAAACGCGATTCGCTATCATACATCTGGCCGTGCGGAAATGACCTTGCTTGATAAAATTGTTTATGTGGCAGATTATATTGAACCTGGTCGCATTTTTCCAAGAGTCGATGAGGTGCGCGAGCTGGCGCGGAAGGATTTGGATCAGGCGCTGATCCGGGCTTTACAAAATACGATTCAATTTCTGCTGAAAAAAAATCAACCGATTTATCCCGATACCATTTATACGTATAATGCGCTCATAATCAACAAGAAGGGGGAATGAAAAAATGACGGAACGCGATATTTTACGAATGGCCATTCAAGCGGCTGATGAGAAAAAAGCTGAAAATATTATTGCTTTAAATATGAAAGGAATTTCTCTTGTCGCGGATTATTTTATGATCTGCCATGGGAACTCCGAAAAGCAGGTACAGGCGATTGCGCGGGAAATTAAAGAAAAAGCGGAAGAACATCAAATTCCAGTGAAACGCTTAGAAGGCTTTGATGAAGCTAAATGGGTGCTGGTGGATTTAGGCGATGTCGTTGCTCATGTGTTTCATAAAGAAGATCGCCTATACTACAATTTAGAACGGCTTTGGGGAGATGCTCCATTTGAGGACGTAGCGAGTGATTTGGCGCGATGACATATGAATCGTTTGCTTATTGGTATGATGAGTTAATGAAGGAAGCGCCATATGATAAATGGAAGGAATTTGTCAATAAAAAAGTTGAACAATATGGGCGCAAAGGCACAAAAAGGCTGCTCGATGTTGGATGTGGAACAGGAGAGTTGGCGGTTCGTCTAGCTCAATCTGGCTTTTCTGTGACCGGTGTAGATCAATCAGAAAACATGCTCGCCATTGCACAAGCAAAAGCGGAGCAGCATCATGTGCATATCGAGTTTTTTGAGCAGGATATGAGGGATTTAAATGGATTTTCTCCTTTTGATGCCGTGCTGATTTTTTGCGATTCCCTTAATTATCTGCCAACAGAGCAGGATGTTCAGCAAACCTTCCGCCGTATCTATGAGCTTTTGCATAAAGATGGCTTGCTATTATTTGACGTTCATTCTATTTATAAAATGGATCATATTTTTCAAGATGCGGTTTTTGCAAGCAATGATGAATCGATCAGCTATATATGGCTGTGTAATGCCCTAGACACTCCTCATACAGTGGTTCATGAGCTTACGTTTTTTGTCCAAGAAGAGGATGGACGTTACGAACGATATGATGAAGATCATATTCAGCGGACATTCCCAGCGTTTCAATATGAGCAATGGTTGAAGGAAGCGGGCTTTACTGTAATGGAGATCAGTGCTGATTTTACGGATCGCCCTCTCCATGATACGGCGGAACGGCTTTTCTTTGTTGCTAAAAAATAAGCTGTCCACTCTACCGTGGACAGCTTTTTAGTTATGACGGCTGATATTCGCAGTGCTGTTGTCTCTATGGAAGGAGGCTGATTAGGTGAGAGAACAGTATCTCTGCTTGAAATAGGAGAATTGAGAAAGCAGTTTCATCCGGAAGCTTATGATTGTGAATGATGTATTATTTTATTTTGTTTAAATGGGATTAAGGTATGCTGACGTACAGGATACAGCGCTGGGTATCACGCTTTATGGACAAATTTTTTACTCAAGAATCGGTACGCTTGTCATGTTTCAGAAGGAATTTTTTGATCTTTGGCGAATTTTAATTTTGAAACTGCTGTTTAATTTTCTCAATCTCTTGATTGAATTTCGCATGTGTTCTTTCAAATACATGCTCAAACAATTCACCTAATTCCTCTTCAAGTACAGACAGCCCCTCTCCGGTAATTCCTCCTTTTACGTGTACTTTCTCCTGCAGAGTTGGAAGAGTGTACACATTCTTTTTTAGCAATTCTCCTAGCCCGATCATCATTTCGCTCGTTAAAATAGTCGCCATTTCTCTGGAAATATTCGTTTTCTCAACAGCGGCATGAATAAATCGCTGCAGTAAATAGCTGAAAAAGGCAGGACCACAGCTCGCAAGATCGGAAGCAATCCGCGTAATATCTTGTTCAATCACGCAAGGTGTAGAAATTTTTTGAAATAATTCCTTTATATATGTTTGATAATGAGACGAACAGCGATGCCCAAATGTAATAAGCGATGCTCCAGAGAGTGCGCGATTCGTAATGCTTGGAATGACCCGAACCACATGGCAAGGGACAATGGATTCGAGCTGCTGGACGGTAATAGGGCTAGTAATAGAAATGAGACAATGATCTTTTGTCCAATAAGGAGACAGCTGTTTTAAAAGGGGGTGAATATCTAATGGTTTGACACATAGTAATATCACGGTCGCACGTCTGATCACATCCTCTGGAGATGCTGCCACTTCGACCTCTGCGTGTTCCTTCTGGATGTCCAATGCTTTTTGAAGCGTGCGATTAGTCAGAATCAGCTCATTTGGGTTGACCGCTTTCGCTTCTAAAAAAGCCTCAATTAAAATTCTCCCCATATTTCCTGTGCCTATCACTCCGATTTTCACGGCTTCTCCCCCCTTCTCTGTTTATTTGGCCGATATCTGTCCTCTCAACGATATGTATGAACAAAGAGACGTTTTTATGCATCATTTTCGAAAGGGTGATGAACAATGAAATGGCTTGCGGCCAAAGAAAAAAAGCAGCGGTATATGCTCGCGCTGGCGGCTATGGCGATTGCTGCAGCATTTTTTTATCAGCAATCTCATCAAGAGAAGAGTGCTTCTTATGAACTTCCGCTGCCTTCTGAAGAATCGGAGCAAAAAGGACAAAAGGAACAAGATAGCAAGCAGCAGGATCAACCGGAAACCATTGTAGTTGACGTGAAAGGAGCGGTTGTCCACCCTGGGGTATATGAAATGCTGGAAAACGCGCGGGTGAATGATGTCATCGCTAGAGCGGGGGGATTGACAACAGAAGCAGACCAAACAAAAATCAATTTAGCTGCTAAAGCCTATGACGAAATGATGATTTATGTCCCTTCTAAAGGGGAAACGAGCATGCCGATGTCTCCGCCTGAAGAGAAGGAGGAGAACAAGGTTGATATTAACCATGCTACTCAAGAGGAGATAGAGCAGCTAAAGGGAATCGGTCCGGCTAAAGCGGCAGCTATTATTGCTTACCGCGAGGAAAACGGTCCCTTTAAAAAAGCTGAAGATTTATTGAATGTATCAGGAATCGGTGAAAAATCTCTGGAAAGCTTAAAAGCACAAATTGTGATTCGCTAGCAAAATTGACGGTTTTTTCTTCACTCGCTAAACTAGTCTTATATGTTTATGGTTAGGGGAGAGTCAAGAAATGGAAAGGATTACTTGGGATGAGTATTTTATGGCGCAAAGCCATTTATTAGCATTGCGCAGCACATGTACACGCTTGGCGGTCGGAGCGACGATTGTGCGTGATAAACGAATTATTGCTGGAGGATATAATGGATCGATTGCTGGAGGGGCACATTGTATTGATGAAGGATGCTATGTGATTGATAATCATTGCGTCCGTACGATCCATGCAGAGATGAACGCCATTATTCAATGCGCCAAGTTTGGCGTGCCAACAGAAGGCGCTGAAATCTATGTCACGCATTTTCCTTGCCTTCATTGTTGCAAGGCGATTATTCAGAGCGGTATTCGCGCAGTCTATTATGCGACTAACTATAAAAATCATCCGTATGCACTTGAGCTTTTTCAACAGGCAGATGTAATTGTAAAGCATGTTCCTTTTAATAAGGAGATCCTGTCTCTTTTATAAAAGTAACCGTGCTCTTCTGCCGTCTGATTTTTGCGGCGGCAGAAGGCAAGAAAAAGGAGATTTTGGATAATGAGAGGAAATGGTGTGTATGTAGCGATAGCAGCTATAGGGGGAATCACAGCTGGCTATCAGCGGTTACATGGGCTTCATTTCGTGATGGCAGTTTATTTGCTGTTTTTGCTAAGATATAAGCGTGATTTGCTTCCTGCATGTTTACTTGCGGCGGCCCTTTTCTATCTCTATATGATTTGGACTGAGACCCATAATCAAACCGTTCTTCCGAAAAATAAAACCCATTTTTCGCTGCGCTTGATAGAGCCTCCTGTCATTGATGGCGATCAGCTGAAGGTAAAGGGAAGGACGAAAGAAAAGGAAAAGGTGCAGCTTTTGTATAAAATCAATCGTGAGCGCGATAAAAAAGAGCTTTTCCAACTTCGCATGGGAATGGTTTGCCGATTTGAAGGAAGATTGGAAGCTCCTGAACCCGCACGGAATTTTTTCGCTTTTGATTATCGAAAGTATTTGCGCTCCCAACAAATTCATTGGATTGTAAAGCCCTCTTCCTTTTCTGTCGCTGCTTGTAAACAGACACGGCTTCATCCTGTTGAAGTGCTTCGATCGATCAGAGAAAAAGGAATGGATGAAATTAATGAGCATTTTCCTCCTGCGGTGATTGGCATTGTGCAAGCGTTAATCTTTGGCGAACGCGAAGAAATGGACGAGGCTCTGCTTGAAGGGTACCAAAAGCTAGGGCTAGTGCATCTTTTAGCGATTTCTGGCTCGCATGTCACATTGCTTGTCAGCGGCTGCTTTTATCTATTCATTCGCTTTATAACAAGAGAAGCCGCCGCATTGATTCTCATTCTTCTTCTTCCTTTGTACATGATCCTGACAGGCGCTTCGCCATCCGTCGTCCGCGCTTCCGTTATGGCCATGATGTTATTATGGAGCCGTTATCGGAAGTTCAACATTCCTCTTTCTGATATCCTCAGCCTTACATGCATCGTGATGTTACTGATTCAACCATACGATTTGTTCCAGCCGGGATTTCAACTATCCTTTATTGTTTCCTTCGCGCTTATTTTATCCATGGATTGGATTGAGCAATACCGTTCATCCATGATGCGGCTTTTTGCTGCAACGTTGGTTGCACAAATCAGCTCCCTTCCGTTTTTGCTATACCATTTTTTTGAGTTTTCGCTGTTAAGCATTCCGTTGAATATGATTTTTGTTCCGTTTTATTCGTTTATAATTTTGCCGCTCTCCATCATCGCTCTTGTTGCACATTATGTTGTGGAGCCGTTGAGCTTACCTTTTATCTATCTCCTTGAACATGTGCTTGATTTTGCTAATCGCTTTGTTCAGTTTTTCGCTTTTGATCGTTCGCTTGCATTTGTTTTAGGACGGCCGTCCATGCTGCTGCTTTTATGTTATGGAATGGCGATTGTATGGGCCTTTACGCAAATGGAGCAGAAAAAATATCGCGCTTTTGGGTATGTAGTGATAGTAATTGCCTTTCATGCCGCTTTTCCATACATGAACCGCTATGGTGAGGTCGTCTTTTTGGATGTGGGGCAAGGCGACTGTATTTATATTGAATTGCCATACAGAAAGGGAGTATATCTTATTGATACGGGAGGAACGGTTCTTTTACCAAAGCAGTCATGGCAAAAGCGGAGGAGCGAGTGGCGTGTAGGCGAAAAGCTAGTTGTACCGTTTTTAAAAGCCAAAGGAATTCGCCAATTGGATCAACTCATCATTACGCATGGAGATGCCGATCATATGGGAGCGGCACCTGAAGTGATAAGAAGCATACGGGTGAAGGAGCTGGTGATTGGCAACGAAAGCCGTGCGTATTCACCATGGCAGACTGCGCTTATGGCTGGTATGAAGGATCGAAAAATGAAGATTAGAAAAGTGGAAAAAGGAGATGATTGGAAGGTAGGAGAAGCATCATTTTATGTACTGAATCCATCAAGAACGGCTCTCCCTTCTAATGATAACGATCGTTCCGTTGTATTATACGCGAAATTGGGGGGATTATCATGGCTGTTTACAGGAGACTTGGAAGCTGAAGGAGAAGGACGGCTCATTCGTGATTTTCCTCACCTTCAGGTTGATGTATTAAAAGTCGGGCATCATGGAAGTGCCACATCGACCTCCGAGCCCTTTCTAAAGATGATAAAACCTCAGATTGCCATTATTTCTGTTGGCAAGAACAACCGTTACCATCATCCGCATCATGATGTAATCGCTCGGCTTAAAAAGCATGGGGTTCGAATTTTGCGAACGGATGAGCATGGAGCGATTCGCTATCGCTATACGAAAAAAGCTGGAACCTTTACTTTTATGCTGCCATAATATAGTATCACCAGCATGAGCGGCACCTTTCGCTTTACTCCAGTTTGGCCGCATTACAACGCCATGATAAGGTTATATGAATGGTTGCAGATGAGATGGACTGCAAGCAGCAGCCAATGCGTTAGGGGATAACAGAACTCGACATTTTTTGGCATGCCGCATACAAAAAAAAGAGACTGCTCTAAAAAGCAATCTCTTTTCCATCATGAACCAAAAAATTTTACTAATGTGGCGATAATGAACATAGTAGCGAAGAAGCCGAACGAAACGATGAATCCGACGCCGGAATCAACTGCATCATTGCGTTTGCTTTGTACATTTTTTTCAAATTCGTTCATGATTTACCCCTCCTCGTGCAATCATTTTTAGTATACGTCAAAAGAAAAAAAAAATCTATATAACAATTGATCATTTCCTTTGCTGACAACAGTTGACACAAATAGTTTAAGGGGCACGGGATAATATAAAAATACCCGTTGATAAATAAGATCCTAGGACTTATTTATCAACGTTTATATAAATGGGAATCGGCTTACATCGTTTGCCGGTTCCCTTGTAAAAACCAAGAAAACAGTGTATCTTTTCATCATGGATGGTTTTAAAAAAGAATGGAGAAGAGAAATATGACTGTGAACTTTTTGGGAAAAATGATAAAGCAAACTCTGTCGCCTCTTTATTTATTATACGGAACGGAAACATTTTTATTAAATGAAGCATATGAACGAATTGTACGTACAGCTTTACGAGAAGAGGAGCAGGATTTTCATTTATCGGTGTATGATTGTGAAGAAACACCGATCGAAACAGCAATTGAGGAAGCGGAAACCCTGCCCTTTTTTGGGGAAAAGAAGGTTGTTGTGATCAAAAATCCGTATTTCCTCACTTCTGACAAGGGAAAGGAGAAAATAGAGCATAATTTAAAAAAGCTTGAGCAATACATAGCTTCTCCTTCTCCTTTTACGATTGTTGTTTTTCTTGGTTCATATGAAAAATTGGATGAAAGAAAAAAAATCACGAAGCAGTTAATGAATGAAGCGAAGGTTTTTGTCGCCTCCTCACTTAATGAAAAAGAATTGCGGCAATGGATGGAAGAACGGGCACATGCGAATGAAGTCGCCATTACAGAAGAAGCAAAGAAAACCTTACTGCAGCTGGCGGGGACGAACTTGATGTCGCTTGCTAATGAACTCGATAAGCTTTCACTGTTTGTTGGCCATCAAGGAACCATTGATGGTGAAACCGTGACGATGCTTGTTTCGCGGACACTTGAACAAAATGTTTTTGTATTGGTGGAAAAGGTCGTTCAACGCAAAGTGAGAGAAGCATTGCAAGTATTTGGTGATTTAATGGAACATAATGAAGAACCTATTAAAATTGTTGCGTTGCTAGCGGCCCAGTTTCGGCTTTTGTATCAAGTTAAATGGCTTAATGCCAAAGGATACGGCCAGCAGCATATTGCTTCGTCGCTAAAGGTCCATCCGTTTCGCGTTAAGCTGGCTATGGCACAATCGGGATTATTTTCGGAACAGGAATTGCTCGATATCATTCACGACTTGGCTGAAGCGGATTATCAAATGAAAACAGGGGTGCTTGATAAACGCTTGCTTATTGAATTGCTGCTAGTCAAATGGAGCAAAGCGAACGAGACAAATGAACAGTCTTTTGTTCGGTGAACTCCTCCCATCCCCACTTCGTTCAGAGATGGGGGTGTCAGCTTGGAGGATTTTTGGATGAGAATCATAAAAAACGGAAAGGCTTGTGCGCGTATTTTCTTAATTTCCAGCTAAAGACAATTTTATAAAAATCAAAAAAGAAAACGACCTCAAAAAGGTCGTTTATTTGTTGTTACGCTGTGATGCTGTTTAATTTTTTCGCTAGACGGGATTTTTGGCGGCTTGCTGCATTTTTATGAATTAATCCTTTGCTTGCCGCTTTGTCTAATTTTTTAGAAGCAAGGACAAATGCTTCTTGTGCTTTTTCCACTTCTTTTGCTTCTACAAGCGCTTCAAATTTTTTAATCGCTGTGCGCATGGCTGATTTCATCGCAGCGTTGTGAGCACGGCGTTTCTCGCTTGTTTTCGCACGCTTAATTGCTGATTTAATATTTGCCAATGTCTTTCACCTCCGTAATGCTGTCCATATACGTGATTCTTTTGTCATGTTGATCGATATAGACATATCAAGAACAAATGATATTCTATCAAACACATTTCAATTATGCAAGACTATTCAAGCAAAAATACTTTACTTATTAAAGAATGAAATAAGAAGAAAGCGGCGACAATAAATAAAAACGATCGTTTTTGAGAAGGAGGAGCATCGATGAATCGACCATTAGATCTTAGCGTTTATTCCGTGCGGACAGATTTGGCTGTTGAAGCTCATGAAATGGCCATTGAAGAGCGATTGCAGCAAAAAAAAGAGACTGCCTCTCCGATTGAAGGAGTCACGATTCATGATCGTGAAATAGACGGAATTAAGCTATCATATGTTGAAGTAACCGAGGAAGGAGCGCAGTCCATTGGCAAGAAGCCAGGAACCTATATCACGCTGGAGGCTCAAGGGATCCGGGAACAGGATACAGAGCTGCAAAAAAAGGTAGAGGAAGTGTTTGCGAAAGAGTTCCATGCTTTTTTGCAGAAGCTGAATATTCCAAAAGAAGCAAGCTGTCTTGTTGTGGGGCTTGGAAATGATCATGTTACTCCAGATGCGCTCGGTCCGTTGGCGGTAGAGAATTTATTAATTACAAGGCATTTGTTTCAGCTTCAACCGGAAAGCGTGCAAGAAGGCTTTCGTCCTGTAAGCGCGCTTGCTCCCGGAGTAATGGGAACAACAGGAATTGAAACGAGCGACATTATTGACGGTGTCGTTGAAAAAACCAAACCGGATTTTATTGTTGTCATTGATGCACTAGCGGCTCGTTCAATTGAACGAGTAAATGCGACGATTCAAATTTCAGATGCTGGCATTCATCCCGGATCAGGAGTGGGAAATAAACGCAAGGAATTAAGTAAAGAAACTTTAGGGATTCCTGTCATCGCTATCGGTGTGCCGACGGTTGTCGATGCTGTGTCGATTACAAGCGATACCATTGACTTTCTTTTAAAGCATTTTGGCAAAGAAATGCGTGAAGGGAATCGTCCCTCTAGTGCTCTTGCTCCAGCTGGATGGATGTTTGGAAGAAGAAAAAAATTAACCGAAGAGGATCTGCCTACACAAGCACAGCGATCGACGTTTCTTGGCATGATTGGAACCCTGAGCGATACAGAAAAAAGAACGCTTATTCATGAAGTATTGGCCCCGCTCGGACATAATTTGATGGTGACGCCGAAAGAAGTCGATATGTTTATCGGGGACATGGCCCATTTGCTAGCGAGCGGCTTAAACGCAGCGCTGCATGGCCAGATTGATCAAGGAAATACAGGGATGTATACGCACTAATCATAAAAAAGATGTTCTATCTTTTTAAGCTTGACCATACTGTTAAATTAGTAGACAAGCTTAGAAAGGGTGAGAACATGAAAAGGTTTCGCTCTCGGCAAATGGTCGTCACCATTCAAGGGACAAGCATTAAAAAAGTTGTGACTTTAGCCGTTTTAGGCTGGATGATGATGTTTACGGTTGTCGGGGTCATGACATCGTTAAAACCTGAATATCGAATTACCTCTTCTTCTGTTAATAGTGTGACCAATCATTTTCCTGAGGAAACGTTCATTCATTTATTTAGTTTTGAAAACCATTATTTTTTACAAAGCTTGCCGAAAGAGCGACAGAACATTAGTTATTCATCTATTTTGCTGCGTATGATTACGAGCATTAATCCAGATGATCCCCGCAGTCTGCTTGGCAGCGAATTGCCTGGCTTTGCTCTATATGATAGTAAGATTGTGGTGGCAGGAGAAGGAACGGACTATACAAACATGCCTTACGAATCGGCACCGCCGCTTGAAGTGATGCTGGCTGAACGCGAGGCATCCATCGAAAATTTAGAAAAAGCGGATCAAGATCAAGATAAACAGCCAGTGCCTCCGCCAACGAAAACGACTGGCGGACGGAAAGTCGTTTATGTTTACAGCACCCATACGTATGAATCGTATTTGCCAGCGCTCAAAGGGGCAAATAATCCAGATCAGGCCTTTCATCGTACGGTCAATGTAACGAAAGTCGGACAAAAATTGCAGGAGGAACTTGAGAAACGAGGGATTGGAGCGGTGGAAAGCACCGTTGATGTTCAACAAAAATTATCAGAAAAAGGAATGGACTATGCGCAATCATATGACATGTCAAGACAGGTTGTTATGCAGGCGATGGGCCAAAACCGTGATTTACAATACTTGATTGATATTCACCGCGATGCCCAAAGACGAAAATTTACAACTGCGACTATTAACGGAGTTAGCTATGCGCGTGTTGCGTTCATTGTTGGCGGAGAAAATGCAAACTATGAAAAGAATTTACAACTAGCAACACAGCTTCATCAGCTTTTACAAAAAAAATATCCGGGATTAAGTCGGGGGGTCATCGAGAAGAAAGGAAGAGGAACAAATGGAAAATTCAATCAAGATTTATCAAATAATGCGTTACTCATAGAGTTTGGCGGGGTAGACAATACGTTTGATGAACTTTTCCGATCCGCAGCTGCTGTTGCCGATGTGTTTAGTGAGCATTATTGGCAGGCAGAAAAAGTGCAGGCTCCAGCCTCTGATCCGCCGCAAAAGCAGTAAGGAGGAAGCAAAATGGCAAAATTCACCCTTCAATTTTTGACGGCTGTTATCCTTCTTTTCTTTGGTGTCTTGCTTGGCATGCAGCAGGCGAATCAAGGGATGATCAAAATGAAGGGCTACAATGATCCGTCTTTTCAGACCGTGTTCCATGTTGCAAAAGATAAAAACGGCGAAATGGAAGCAATGGTTATGGGAAATAGAGTAAGTATCGAAAATATTAGTGAGAAGAAAGAGAAGCTTGAACAGATGAAAATGTTCAATCTGTTTTCAGAGCTTGGAAAGCGTTTGGCGGAAGGAGTTCGTTCTGTTATTCAATCCCTTCTTTCTTTTGTAGGACAGCTGATCGAATAAAGTCGGGCACAGGCTCGACTTTTTTTCTTATCCTTTTTAAAGGGTTCGGGCGTTGCCTAGCTTCAATTGCCGTCGGCTCGAATCGCCTCACTCCGCATTGTGACGGTGACAACCTTCTTGGAGGGCGCTTTGCGCTTTTCTTATTTCTCTCATTGAATCTTAACCGTTGTGTTGCTATAATCAAAGCTAGTGTAGTTTCGGGTAACAGTAGGAGTGAAAAAGATGAATCGTGAACAAAGACTGGAAAGAAGAGAAAAAATCCGCAACTTTTCTATTATCGCTCATATTGACCATGGAAAATCGACGCTTGCAGATCGCATCCTTGAAAAAACGGGGGCGCTTTCGCAGCGAGAAATGAAAGAGCAAATGCTAGATTCTATGGAGCTAGAGCGGGAGCGCGGCATTACGATTAAGTTGAATGCTGTTCAGTTAAAGTACAAAGCAAATAATGGAGAGGAATACATTTTTCACCTTATTGACACGCCAGGGCATGTCGATTTTACCTATGAAGTGTCGCGCAGTTTGGCGGCATGCGAGGGGGCTATTCTTGTTGTTGATGCGGCGCAAGGAATTGAAGCGCAAACGCTGGCAAATGTCTATTTGGCTCTGGATAATAATTTAGAGATTTTGCCGGTTATCAATAAAATCGATTTGCCAAGCGCTGAGCCTGAGCGCGTTCGCCAAGAAATTGAAGATGTAATTGGTTTAGATGCTTCTGAAGCGGTGCTTGCTTCCGCTAAGGCCGGCATCGGCATTGAAGAGATTTTGGAGCAAATCGTTGACAAAATTCCGGCGCCGGCTGGTGATCCAGATGCGCCATTAAAAGCGTTGATCTTCGATTCGCTGTATGATCCGTATCGCGGCGTAGTGGCCTATATTCGCATTGTGGAAGGAACGGTTAAGCCGGGACAAAAAATCAAAATGATGGCGACTGGAAAAGAGTTTGAGGTAGTTGAAGTAGGGGTGTTTACGCCAAAAGCGAAATTGGTTGATGAGCTAACCGTGGGCGATGTTGGCTTTTTGACCGCTTCCATTAAAAACGTAAGCGATACGCGTGTAGGGGATACCATTACAGATGCCAAAAATCCTGCGGCCGAACCGCTTCCGGGATATCGTCGCTTAAATCCGATGGTGTTTTGCGGAATGTATCCAATTGATACAGCCAAGTACAATGATTTGCGTGAGGCATTGGAAAAATTGCAGCTTAACGATGCCGCGCTACAATTTGAGCCCGAAACATCGCAGGCGCTCGGTTTTGGTTTTCGCTGCGGCTTTTTAGGGCTGCTACACATGGAGATTATTCAGGAACGCATTGAGCGCGAGTTTAATATCGATTTAATTACGACAGCGCCAAGCGTAGTGTATAAAGTATACTTGACCGATGGTGAGGAGGTTCAAGTGGATAATCCATCCAACATGCCAGATCCACAAAAAATTGACCGGGTGGAAGAACCTTACGTCAAAGCGACGGTCATGGTGCCAAACGATTTTGTTGGAGCGGTAATGGAACTATGTCAAAGCAAGCGCGGCATCTTTGTCGATATGCAATATATGGATGAAAAAAGAGTTATGCTTATTTATGAAATTCCGCTTTCAGAAATTGTCTATGATTTCTTTGATATTTTAAAGTCAAGCACGAAAGGATACGCATCGTTTGATTATGAGCTCATCGGCTATAAGCCTTCAAAGCTTGTGAAGATGGATATTTTATTAAATGGGGAGAAAGTCGATGCCCTTTCCTTTATCGTTCATCGCGACTCAGCCTATGAGCGCGGAAAAGTCATTGTTGAGAAACTGAAAGATTTGATTCCGCGCCAGCAGTTTGAAGTTCCTGTGCAAGCAGCGATCGGCAATAAAATTATTGCCCGCTCGACGATCAAAGCATTGCGGAAAAACGTGCTAGCTAAATGCTATGGCGGTGACGTATCGCGGAAACGCAAGCTTCTTGAAAAGCAAAAGGAAGGAAAGAAACGAATGAAGCAGGTCGGATCTGTCGAAGTTCCACAAGAAGCGTTTATGGCTGTGCTCAAAATGGATGATAAAAAATAATGCCATACGAGGCTGTCTCATGATGAGATGGCCTTGTTTGTTATGAAAAAGGAGCGATGAACATTGATTCAAGCCGCTTATTTGCATATTCCGTTCTGTTCGCAAATTTGCTATTACTGTGATTTCAATAAAGTATTCTTTAAAGGACAGCCGGTGAACGAGTATTTGCAGGCGATAGAAACCGAAATGGAACAAACAGTGGTTCGATATCCTACACAAAAACTTGATACCATCTTTGTAGGTGGGGGGACGCCGACCGTACTGGAAATGGATCAGCTTGACTTTTTTCTCAATGCCATTCATAAGCGCCTTCCTTTTACTGCGGACGAAGTGGAATTTACCTTCGAGGCGAATCCGAACGAGTTGTCGCGGGAAAAACTGCAGCTGTTAAAAGACGCAGGAGTCAATCGCCTAAGCTTTGGCGTACAGACGTTTGATCATGAATTGTTAAAAAAAA
Source organism: Anoxybacillus sp. B2M1 (assembly GCF_001634265.1). Taxonomy (NCBI): domain Bacteria; kingdom Bacillati; phylum Bacillota; class Bacilli; order Caryophanales; family Anoxybacillaceae; genus Anoxybacillus; species Anoxybacillus sp. B2M1. Next base: position 3,672,809 of record NZ_CP015435.1, read on the forward strand.
TTGGACGAACTCATCGGCGAGATGATGTGTTTCAAATCATTGGGATCGCTCAAGATATCGGTTTTGCAAACATTAGCGTTGATCTGATGTACGGTTTGCCGGGACAGACGCTTGCACAGCTGCGCGATTCTTTGAATATGGCGTTTGCACTCAACATTCAGCATATTTCTGCTTATTCGCTCATCGTTGAACCGAAAACGGTGTTTTACAATTTAATGAGAAAAGGAAAGCTATCTTTGCCAAGTCAAGAAGAAGAAGCAAATATGTACGAGGTCATTATGGAAGAAATGGAGAAGAACGGCTATAAGCAGTACGAAATTAGCAATTATACCCGGCCGGGATTTGAAAGCCATCATAACCTTACGTATTGGAGTAATGAAGAATATTACGGATTTGGTGCAGGGGCGCACAGTTATGTAGCCGGCATAAGAAACGCGAATGCTGGACCGATCAAAAAATATATTGATTTAGTTGAAAAAACGGGAGAAGCGTATATTGAACGCCATGTGGTAACCGAGCAAGAGCAGAAAGAAGAAGAAATGTTTTTAGGCCTCCGCAAAATAGAAGGCATTTCCAAACAGCGGTTTATGGAAAAATTTCATTGTCCAGTCCATGAGGTATTCCATGAACCGATTGAGCAAGAAAAGCAGAAAGGGCTATTGGAGGAAACGGAAACTCATATTCGTCTTACTCACCAAGGAAAACTGCTTGGAAATGAAGTGTTTCAGGCATTTATTGGAGTAATCTAAAGTTGACAGATGTGCGGGGATTTGGTACTTTAATAATAGATTTAGCACTCAATATGTTTGAGTGCTAACAGAGGTGATGATCGTTGTTAACTGATCGCCAGTTATTGATTTTGCAAGTGATTATTGACGATTTTATTCGTTACGGCCAGCCTGTCGGTTCGCGAACGCTTTCGAAGAAGGAGAAAATTACCTTCAGTTCAGCAACGATCCGAAACGAAATGGCTGATTTGGAGGAATTGGGATACATTGAAAAAACGCATATTTCATCAGGCCGGGTACCGTCGGAAAAAGGCTATCGTTATTACGTCGATCATCTATTGTCACCACAGCATCTTACAACGGAGGATATGAGGAAGATTAGATCGATTTTTGCAGAACGAATTTATGAGCTAGAGAAACTCGTTCAAAAATCGGCGCAGATTTTATCGGATTTGACAAGCTATACATCTATCGTTCTCGGTCCGGCTGTGAAAGATAATAAGCTGAAAAGAATTCAAATCATTCCTTTAAATAAAGAAACAGCGGTAGCCATTTTTGTCACGGACAAAGGCCATGTAGAAAACCGCGTGATTACGATTCCGGCTTCCGTGAATGCTTCTGATTTAGAAAAAATGGTCAATATTTTGAATGAGCGATTGATTGGTTCTTCTATTATGGAATTGAAGGATAAGATTTATAAAGAGGTTGCCAACGTCCTGCGTGCCCACATTTATAATTATGACAGCATGTTAAAAACCATTGCGGATATGATTGAGCTGCCGCGGGAAGAAAAGCTGTTTTTAGCGGGAAGAGCTAATATGCTCAGCCAGCCAGAGTTCAATGATATTCAAAAAGTTCATTCTTTAATGAAAATCATTGAACAAGAAAAAGAGTTTTATCGACTGCTGCGTCGAAGCAGCAAAAAGGGAATTCAAGTGACAATTGGCCATGAGAACCAATTGAGCGGCATGGAAAATTGCAGCTTAATTACAGCAACCTACTCGATCGGAGAGGAGCAGCTGGGAACGATTGCAATTCTAGGGCCGACGAGAATGGAATATTCGCGTGTCATTACCGTTTTGAATCAAGTGGCTTCTGACTTAACAAAGGCGTTGACAGATTGGTATCAAAATGGGTAGCATTGGTCATATTGGATAATGGATGGATGGTGTGAAGCACCCCATCCTTTCCTTGTGAATAACTTTTCGATTATACATATATTGGACTTATTTGTTCACTTAAGGGAGGTGAAGCCGATGGAAAACGAACAAAAAGAAATGCTTCAAACAGAAGAGGAAGTTACATATGAACAGCCGCAAGAAGAAGTGAATGAGTCATTGACAGAAGATAAATCAATTACTGATGACGAACAAGATCAACTGACAGCGGCAAACGAACAAATCGCTGAACTTCAGCAAAAGCTGCAGGAATTAGAAAATCGTTATCTTCGCCTGCATGCAGATTTTGATAATTTCCGCCGCCGTACAAGACTTGAATTTGCGGCAGCGGAAAAATATCGCGCACAAAATTTAGTGACAGATCTTTTACCGGTGTTAGATAATTTCGAGCGCGCTTTAAAAATCCAGACAGAAGACGAAACAGCCAAATCCATTTTGCAAGGGATGGAAATGGTATATCGCTCTTTGATTGATGCATTGAAAAAAGAAGGCGTTGAAGTCATCGAATCAATTGGAAAACCGTTTGATCCTCATCTGCATCAAGCCGTGATGCAGGCAGAAGATAGCGGATATGAGCCCAACACGGTCGTTGAAGAATTTCAAAAAGGATATAAATTAAAAGATCGTGTCATTCGTCCAGCAATGGTGAAAGTGAGTCAATAATGTCATAGGAGGGTGATACGGATGAGCAAAATCATTGGTATTGATTTAGGAACAACAAACTCTTGTGTAGCTGTATTAGAGGGCGGCGAGCCGAAAGTGATTCCAAATCCAGAAGGAAACCGAACCACTCCGTCAGTTGTGGCGTTTAAAAACGGAGAACGGCAAGTGGGGGAAGTAGCGAAGCGCCAAGCGATTACGAACCCAAATACGATCATCTCGATCAAACGCCATATGGGTACCGATTATAAAGTGGAGGTTGAAGGAAAACAATATACTCCACAAGAAATTTCAGCTATCATTTTACAATATTTAAAATCGTATGCGGAAGCCTATTTAGGCGAGCCGGTTACAAGAGCGGTCATTACGGTTCCAGCTTATTTTAATGATGCACAGCGCCAAGCAACAAAAGATGCGGGACGCATTGCCGGATTGGAAGTTGAACGTATCATTAACGAGCCGACAGCGGCAGCGCTCGCTTATGGACTTGATAAAATGGAGGAAGATCAAACGATTCTCGTATATGACTTAGGTGGCGGGACGTTTGACGTCTCGATTTTGGAGCTTGGCGATGGCGTGTTTGAGGTAAAAGCGACAGCTGGGGACAACCATCTTGGCGGCGACGATTTCGACCAAGTCATTATCGATTATTTAGTTGAACAATTTAAAAAGGAACATGGCGTTGATTTAGGAAAAGATAAAATGGCATTGCAGCGCTTAAAGGATGCTGCTGAAAAAGCGAAAAAAGATCTTTCTGGCGTTACGCAAACCCAAATTTCATTGCCGTTTATCAGCGCGAATGAAACAGGACCGCTTCACTTAGAAATGACATTAACGCGCGCAAAATTTGAAGAGCTATCTGCCCATCTTGTGGAACGTACAATGGGACCGGTGCGTCAAGCATTGAAAGATGCAGGCCTAACACCATCCGATATCGACAAAGTGATTCTTGTCGGGGGTTCGACGCGCATTCCTGCTGTGCAAGAAGCAATCAAAAAGGAAATTGGAAAAGAACCGCATAAAGGGGTCAACCCAGACGAAGTGGTCGCGATTGGAGCTGCTATTCAAGGCGGCGTGATCGCTGGGGATGTCAAGGATGTTGTATTGCTTGACGTGACTCCACTTTCTTTAGGAATCGAGACGATGGGCGGCGTATTTACGAAATTAATTGAACGCAATACGACGATCCCGACAAGCAAATCGCAAATTTTCTCAACGGCGGCGGACAATCAAACGGCGGTTGATATTCACGTTCTTCAAGGAGAACGCCCAATGGCGGCAGATAACAAAACGTTAGGCCGCTTCCAGCTAACCGACATTCCACCGGCTCCGCGCGGTGTGCCGCAAATCGAGGTCACATTCGATATTGACGCCAACGGTATTGTCCATGTGCGCGCAAAAGATTTAGGAACAAACAAAGAACAATCCATTACGATTAAATCATCTTCTGGCCTTTCCGAAGAAGAAATTCAACGAATGGTGAAAGAAGCGGAAGAAAACGCAGAAGCGGACAGAAAACGCAAAGAAGAAGCGGATCTTCGCAACGAAGCCGATCATTTAGTATTTACAACAGAAAAAACACTCAAAGAGCTTGAAGGAAAAGTGGACGAAGCGGAAGTGAAAAAAGCGCAGGAGGCTAAAGAAGAATTAAAAGCCGCTTTGGAGAAAAAAGATATCGAAGAAATTCGCACAAAGAAAAATGCGCTGCAAGAAATCGTTCAGCAATTGTCCATTAAGCTATACGAGCAAGCCGCTCAACAGGCGCAAGCTCAAGGGCAAACAAATGCAGACGGCGCTGCGAAAAAAAATGACGATGTAGTTGATGCGGAATTTGAAGAAGTAAAAGACGATAAGTAAAAACGGGAAAAAGTCAAAGTCAGGCCTGCCTTGGCTTTGACTTTTTTTCTAGAAAAAAAGCAACGATAGGAAAAATAACACCTATTGCATATATAAAGAAATGGATGGTACAATTAGCTTTATGTGAGTGAATCGGGAGTGGATGATGATGACAAAGCGAGATTACTATGAGGTTCTCGGGGTAAGCAAAACAGCGACAAAAGATGAAATAAAAAAAGCATACCGAAAACTTTCAAAACAATATCATCCAGATATTAATAAGTCACCAGATGCAGCTGAAAAATTTAAAGAAATCAAAGAAGCTTATGAAGTATTGAGCGATGATCAAAAGCGAGCCCATTACGATCAATTTGGTCATACGGATCCTAATCAAGGCTTTGGCGGCTTTAGAAGCGATGATTTTGATTTTGGCGGCTTTAGCGGTTTTGGTGGTTTTGAGGATATTTTCAGCTCCTTTTTTGGCGGAGGAAGGCGGCGTGATCCGAACGCTCCGCGGGCTGGTGCTGATTTACAATATACGATGACACTGACATTTGAAGAGGCAGTGTTTGGAAAAGAAACGGATATAGAAATCCCTCGCGAAGAAACGTGTGACACGTGTCATGGATCAGGAGCAAAGCCGGGAACGAAAAAGGAAACATGTTCACATTGTGGCGGAACGGGACAAATCAGCATAGAGCAGGCAACGCCGTTTGGACGCATTGTGAATCGCAGAGCATGTCATTATTGCGGAGGCACAGGACAATTTATTAAGGAAAAATGTGCGACTTGCGGCGGTAGCGGTCGGGTGAAAAAGCGGAAAAAAATTCATGTGAAAATTCCAGCAGGTATTGACGACGGACAGCAATTGCGCGTAGCTGGACAAGGAGAACCAGGCATAAACGGAGGTCCAGCGGGCGATTTATATATCGTGTTTCGTGTAGAGCCGCATGAATTTTTTGAACGCCATGATGATGACATTTATTGTGAAATTCCGCTGACATTTGCACAGGCAGCTCTTGGTGATGAAATTGAAGTTCCGACGCTTCATGGAAAAGTAAAATTGAAAATTCCAGCAGGCACACAAACAGGTACAAAATTTCGCTTAAAAGGAAAAGGTGTGCCCAATGTGCGCGGATATGGTCAAGGGGATCAGCATGTGATTGTGCGCATTGTGACGCCAACTAAATTAACGGAAAAGCAGAAGCAGCTGCTGCGCGAATTTGATGAATTGGGAGACCAAAGCATGCACCAAGGACCGCAAGATAGCTTTTTTGAGAAAGTAAAAAAAGCGTTTAAAGGGGAATAAACACATTTATGAAATGGTCAGAAATCAGCATTCATACGACACAAGAAGCAGTTGAGGCGATTTCGAATATTTTGCACGAAGCAGGTGCTGGGGGAGTCGTCATTGAAGACCCTTTTGATTTAACAAAAGAACGTGATACCACATTTGGCGAAATTTATGAGCTAAATCCCGATGATTATCCGGATGAAGGAGTCATCATTAAAGCTTATTTGCCAGTCAATAGTTTTTTAGGAGAAACAGTTGAGGAAATTAAACAAGCGATCAATAATTTAATGCTCTATAATATTGATATAGGAAAAAATAAAATTACGATCAGCGAAGTGAACGAAGAAGAATGGGCGACAGCGTGGAAAAAATATTATAACCCAGTAAAAATTTCTGAAAAATTTACGATCGTGCCAACATGGGAGGACTATGAACCGGTTTCCACTGATGAGTTTATTATTGAGCTAGATCCTGGAATGGCTTTTGGCACAGGCACACATCCGACCACAGTCATGTGTATTCAAGCGCTAGAAAAGTGTGTGAAACCAAGTGATACCGTCATTGATGTTGGGACTGGATCAGGGATTTTGAGTATTGCGGCAGCGATGCTTGGAGCCGCTTCTGTTCAAGCGCTTGATTTAGATCCAGTGGCCGTAGACAGCGCCAAGCTAAATGTGAAATTAAATAAAGTTCAAGATATCGTATCGGTTACCCAAGGGAATTTGCTGGATAATGTAAAGGAGCCGGCCGATATTATTGTGGCCAATCTTCTAGCAGAAATCATTATGCGTTTTACAGATGATGCGTACCATCTGGTAAAAGAAAACGGATATTTTATTACATCTGGAATTATTCAAGCGAAAAAACACGAGGTAAAAGAAAAGTTGATTGAATCTGGATTTGTTATTGAAGAAACACTGGCGATGGAAGATTGGATCGCATTAATTGCAAGAAAAGCATGAAAAGAAGGTGGCGGTTTGCAACGGTATTTTGTCTCAAAGGATCAAATTCATCATGACCAAATTGTCATGACTGGGGACGATTATCACCATATGGTACGCGTCATGCGCATGAGGGAGGGAGATGCGGTTATTTGCTGTAATGAAAACGGCAAAGCCGCTTTATGTGAGATTGTGCGGATTTCCAGTGAGAATATGATGCTTCGCATTATAAAATGGATAGAGGAACAAACAGAGCTTCCAATACGGATTTATATTGCTCATGGGCTGCCAAAGGGAGATAAATTTGAATTGGTCATTCAAAAAGGAACAGAGCTTGGTGCTTTTGCATTTATCCCCTTTTTGGCGGCTCGCTCTGTTGTTAAATGGGAAGCGAAAAAAGCGGATAAAAAGCTGGAAAGATGGAGGAAGATTGCAAAAGAAGCAGCTGAGCAAGCGCATCGTACGCGCATTCCTGATATCTACCAGCCGATGTCTATGGAGCCGTTTATTGAATTTGCACGAATGCTGGACTATCGTATGGTTGCTTATGAAGAAGAAGCAAAGCAAGGAGAAGCAGCAGCTTTGCGAAAAGTTTTGCGACAGATGAAGCCGGGCGAGTCGATGCTCGTTTTATTTGGGCCAGAAGGCGGTTTGGCGGAGCATGAAATCACGAAGCTTCAGGAAAACGGTTTTTTCACATGTGGCCTCGGACCGCGGATTTTGCGGACGGAAACAGCCCCGCTTTATGTATTAGCGGCTGCATCATATGAATGGGAATTAAGGTGAGGTGAGAATAATGTCAACAGTGGCTTTTCATACGTTAGGTTGCAAAGTAAATCATTATGAAACAGAAGCGATTTGGCAGTTATTTAAACAAGCGGGCTATGAACGAAAAGACTTTGAAACTCATGCAGATGTGTACGTGATAAATACATGCACAGTGACGAATACGGGCGATAAAAAAAGTCGTCAAGTTATTCGACGTGCCATCCGGCAAAATCCTGATGCGGTTATTTGTGTCACAGGCTGTTATGCGCAAACCTCTCCAGCTGAAGTTATGGCGATTCCTGGGGTTGATATCGTAATCGGAACGCAGGATCGCGCCAAGATCCTTGAATATATTGAACAATTTAAGCAAGAGCGCCAGCCGATTAACGGGGTTCGAAACATTATGAAGACCCGCGTATATGAAGAAATGGACGTTCCTGCCTTTACGGATCGGACGCGAGCTTCTTTGAAAATTCAAGAAGGCTGCAATAATTTTTGCACGTTTTGCATTATTCCGTGGGCGCGCGGCCTCATGCGTTCACGCGATCCGAAAGAAGTCATTCGCCAAGCGCAACAGCTTGTTGATGCCGGCTATAAAGAAATCGTACTAACAGGCATTCATACAGGTGGCTATGGAGAAGATATGAAGGATTATAATTTTGCTGCGCTGCTTCGCGATATGGATGAACAGGTAGTCGGCTTAAAGCGGCTTCGCATTTCATCCATTGAAGCAAGTCAAATCACCGATGAAGTCATTGAAGTTCTCAAGCGTTCCGATAAAATTGTCCGCCATTTGCACATTCCGCTTCAATCTGGGTCCAACAGCGTATTAAAGCGGATGCGCCGCAAGTATACGACTCAATTTTTTGCTGAGCGGCTTGTTCAATTGCGGGAAGCGCTGCCTGGGCTGGCGGTCACATCGGATATTATTGTCGGATTTCCTGGTGAGACGGAAGAAGAATTTATGGAAACGTATGAATTTATCCGTGACCATCAGTTTTCGGAACTTCATGTATTTCCATATTCGAAGCGTACAGGAACACCTGCGGCGCGCATGCTAGACCAAGTCGATGAAGAGGTGAAAAACGAGCGCGTTCATCGCCTCATCGCTCTTTCTGACCAATTGGCGAAGGAATATGCTTCGCAGTTCGAAGGACAAGTGCTTGAAGTCATTCCAGAAGAGCCATATAAAGAAGAGCCGGACAGTGGCTTATACGTTGGATATACCGATAATTACTTAAAAGTAAAATTTCCAGCCACTGAAGAAATGGTCGGTCAGCTTGTAAAAGTGAAAATTACGAAAGCGGGCTATCCATATAATGAAGGAGAATTCGTCCGCGTAGTATCTGATCAGGTAAAGGAAAAAATGAAATTAAGCTCGTAAAACCCAGCGATTAGCTGGGTTTTTTGCTTCTGTCAGAATGGATATCTTGTCTCCAGCTTCAAACGCCAGCGGCTTGAGTCGCTCCGCATCGCACTGCAGCGGCGACACGTGGAGCCTCATCGCTGAACTACTCGCGCAGGGTCAAGCTTGATTCGAGCTCTCGTCGGCGGCGCTTGGGCGTTCATCGCCGCTCGGTGGGCGCTTTTTTTAACCTCATCCATCGAGAAGTTTCCCGCCTCTTAACGGAGTGGAAGTGAGAGAGGTTCATTGAACAAATTTTGCTTGTCGGCTAGTTTTTGCGGTTGAAAAATGGTATGATGATAGAGGTCAGACTTCTCTATTTCAACAGAAAGGAGCGGCATTCATATGGCAAATCAATTGGCAAAAATGATTGACCATACACTGCTGAAAGCGAATACAACAAAGGAACAAATTGTTCAATTATGTGAAGAGGCGAAACAATACGGCTTTGCTTCTGTTTGTGTAAATCCAACATGGGTAGCGGCTGCAGCTGAGCTGCTAAAAGGCACTGATGTGAAAGTTTGCACAGTCATTGGTTTTCCTCTTGGAGCCAATACTCCGGAAACAAAAGCATTCGAAACGAAAGATGCGATCGCTAATGGCGCAACAGAGATCGATATGGTTATGAATATTGGTGCTTTAAAGGACGGAGCGGACGAGCTTGTGGAACGTGATATCCGCGCTGTCGTCGAAGCGGCTAAAGGAAAAGCCCTTGTGAAAGTCATTATTGAAACATGCTTGCTAACGGAAGAGGAAAAAGTGCGCGCCTGCCGCTTAGCCGTACAAGCAGGGGCTGATTATGTCAAAACATCTACAGGCTTCTCTACCGGTGGTGCTACGATTGAAGATATCGCATTAATGCGCCAAACGGTAGGACCGGATATGGGTGTGAAAGCGTCTGGCGGCGTCCGCGATCTTCAAGGAGCCGAAGCGATGGTGAAAGCGGGAGCGACGCGCATCGGTACAAGCTCTGGTGTTGCGATCGTTCAAGGAAAAACGGCGCTTACTGATTATTAATATGCAAGTTATTTTTTATGGATGAAGGTAATCCACGCTTCAATGAAGCGAGTGAATGGCAGAGCGGCGACTGAGCAAAGAACATTGAATAAAACGCTGACATGCGCCAGCTGGACGTCAGGTTTGGCAGCTAAGCTGCCGGCAAAGGAAGCTAAAGGATGAATGAGAAAAAAGAAAATACCTACTCCAGCAATGTTCAGCCATAAATGCGTATAAGCTGTAAGCTTTGCTTCCTGGCTTGTACCAATGCTGGCTAAAAGGGCCGTTACGCATGTTCCGATATTGGCGCCAAGTAAAATCGCAATACCGGCCGGCAATGTGAGCAAATGCTCATGAAGAAAGCCCATCGTAATACCGATCGTCGCTGCGCTTGACTGAATAATCGACGCGAGGAGCATGCCGACAGCAATTCCTAATAGATTAGAGCGATCGGTCTTTTTTAGCCACTCGTAGACAACGGGGTAAGAAGCAAGCGGCTTTGCAAGATCGCCAAATCCTTTCATGGCAAAAAATAAGCAGGCAAGCCCAATCAAGATCATACCGATACTGTAGCTGATGCGATGCCGAAGAAAAAAGACAAAAAAAGCTCCGGTCAGCAGCATGGGAATAGCACTTGCTCCCAGATCAAGCGTAATAATTTCCGTTGTGATGGTAGAGCCTATGTTGCTGCCTAAAATAATGCCGATCGATTGGCGAAATGTTAAATAGCCAGTTGTTACAAGGCCTACGGTGATGATCATCATCGCCGAACTGCTTTGCAGAAGAGCGGTAAGCGCTGTTCCTGTGAGAAATCCTTGAAAGGGTGTTTTCGTAAAATGCAGCAGCCATTTCTTCAGGCGATGGCCAGAAAGAGCGTAGAGACCTGCTTTCAGCATAAACATTCCAAGCAAAAAAATGCTAATATAAACGCTAAATAAGATCAATAATGACAACATGTCCTTCTCTCCTTTCATCACCATTGTATGGACAAGAAGGAGAGACGATGACTGCTTTTTTAGTTGACCTCTTTTATCGGATATATTATAATTGACAGGTACATGTTTAGTAATACAAATGCAAGTGGCGTTGTTCGGAGGGAGGGAAGTAAGATGTCAAAAACAATCGTTCGTAAAAACGAATCGCTTGAAGATGCTCTTCGTCGCTTCAAACGTGCTGTTTCAAAAACAGGTACGTTACAAGAAGCAAGAAAGCGTGAATTCTATGAGAAGCCAAGCGTAAGACGCAAGAAAAAGTCTGAAGCGGCTAGAAAGCGCAAGCATTAAAAGAGGGTGTATTTATGGGTCTTCTTGAACGTTTAAACGATGATATGAAGCAAGCGATGAAAAACAAAGAAAAAGAAAAACTCTCCGTCATTCGGATGGTCAAAGCATCGTTGCAGAACGAAGCGATCAAGCTTGGAAAGGGCCAATTATCTGAAGATGAAGAGCTGACTGTACTTTCTCGCGAATTAAAACAACGTAAAGACTCCCTCCAAGAGTTCGAAAACGCTGGTCGTTCAGACCTTGCTGATAAAACAAAAGAAGAAATTCGCATACTTGAGCTATATATGCCTAAGCAGCTTACAGAAGAAGAGCTAACAGCCATTATTAAAGAAACGATTGCCGAGGTTGGAGCTTCTTCAAAAGCTGATATGGGAAAAGTGATGGGAGCAATCATGCCGAAAGTAAAAGGAAAGGCGGACGGCTCTCTCGTTAATAAACTTGTTCAGCAGCACTTAGCGTAACAAGAAATACATGACTGACATCACCAATCCCCTACAGATCAAGATGAAGGACCGTTTAGAGATGTTCTTCAGCGCCGATCTGTGGGGGATTGTTTTTTATGTCAGAATTTGTCTCTTGTTTTTTTGAAAGAAATCAGGCGCTGTCTAACTTCAAGCTGCATCGGTTCAAGTCGCCCCACACAGGATCAAGCTTGATTCGAGCTCTCCTCGGTGGGCGCTTTTCTTATGATAAAAAGCCTGAAGGTAGGGAACAGCAAACCTTCCTTCTCTTACTGACATATACCGGTGTTACCTAAAAATGCAGCATGTCATGTAGGGGAGCGTTGATGCGAAAAATAGGGGTTGATACATAATGTAAACGGTCTTGGCTTATGCCAAGGCTTCTTTTTTTATGTCAGATGTGCTACATACCTATTTTTTTTCATATGTATGAGATGAAAGGGGGTTCTTTTCGATGATGAAAAAGTGGCGCCAGCAAGTGAGAAATTGGTTGACAAACCAGTTAGAACTGCCTGCTGATCTAGTGATGGACCTTCCCCGTATTACCATGATTGGACACATACATATTTATATCGAAAACCATCGCGGATTATTAACATTTAGTGATAAAGAATTGCGCTTGCTTTTAAAGCAAGGACAGCTTCTTGTTCGCGGCGAGCAATTTGTTATCAAGACGATTCTACCTGAGGAAATTTTATTAGAAGGAAAAATTCATCATGTCATTTATTTAGATGAATAGCATTGAGGAGGAAAAAAATGAAGAACAAGTGGATGAATTTTTTATCAGGAAGCGTAAAGGTTAAAGTTCAGGGAAAAGGAATCGAACGGTTTGTAAATAAATGCTTGCGAAACGGCATTCATATTTGGAATGTTAAAAAGCAGAATGAACACACAGCAACCTTTTTTATCTTTCTAAAAGACGTTCGAGCTATGCGAGTAATGGTGCGAAAAAGCGATTGTAAACTATTTTTTATCGGAAAAAGCGGTCTGCCCTTTTTGGGGAAAAAAATGCTCAGAAATACTGGATTTCTCATCGGAATTTTTTTATTTTTTGCGCTTGTTTTTTTGCTTTCTAACATGGTCTGGAATGTTCGGATCGAAGGGGCTAAGCCGGAAACAGAATACCGAATTTTGAAGGAACTCAAGCAAATGGGGGTTGAAAAAGGAGCTTTTCAATTTCTGTTAGATCCTCCTGAAGTAATTCAACAGAAGCTGACCGATCGCATTGAAACCATTACATGGGTCGGGGTTGAATTAAAGGGGACGACCTTTTACTTTCAAGTGGTAGAAAAAAAGAAGCCGAAGGAACCGGAAGCGGTGGGGGTACGCCATTTAGTGGCGAAAAAGAAAGCCGTCATCACTCATATGTTTGTCGAAGAGGGACAACCGCTTGTTGCTGTTCATGATTATGTGAATAAAGGACAAGTTTTAGTGTCGGGAATTATTGGAAAAGAGGGGAAAACGAAGCTTGTGCCGGCTCGTGGAAAAATTTTTGGAGAAACATGGTACAAGTCTACAGTTGTCTTGCCGTTTGATTCCGTGTTTCAAGTATACACAGGAAAGTATATGGAAAAGCATTATATAGCGATTGGTTCTTTTTCACTTCCGGTTTGGGGGTTTAAAAAACCGCCATTTAGCCATTATAAAACCGAAAACCAAAAAAGGGCCCTGCAGTTCTGGCGATGGAAGCTGCCGATTTATTACGAGCGGGTGATTTATCGGGAAAACGAGGAGGTTAAGCGGAGCTATACATGGAATGAAGCGCTGCAGAAAGCAAAAGAAATGGCGCGAAATGAGCTGGAGGGCAAACTAGAAGCAGATGCTTCCATTGTAGGTGAAAAGATTTTGCATGCAACCAAAGAGAATGGTAAAGTAAAAGTAGAGATTCATTACCAAGTAGTTGAAAATATTGCGATACCACAACCTATTGTTCAAGGAGATTAAGGGATGTCAGAGGAGTTTGTGACGATTAGCCAGCAATTAGAAAATGCCAATGAAGCGATTGCCCTTTTTGGCATTCATGATGTTCATTTAAAACGAATTGAGCAAGAGCTGGGCGTTTCGATTGTGACGCGGGGAGATGCCGTGCACGTTTCAGGAAACAGCGAAAGCGTTCGGCTCGTTGATGAGGTGCTGCGCCATCTGCTCATCGTGATTCGCAAGGGAGTCACGATTAGCGAACGCGATGTGATGTATGCGATTCAAATGGCGAAAAGCAACACGCTAGAGTATTTCATTGAGTTATATGAGGAAGAGATTACGAAAAACGCTAAAGGAAAGCCGGTTCGCGTCAAAACATTAGGACAGCGCCAATATGTAGCGGCGATTAAAAAGCATGATCTTGTATTTGGCATCGGCCCGGCGGGAACAGGAAAAACCTATTTGGCAGTCGTTATGGCTGTTCATGCACTTAAAAATGGATACATCAAGAGAATTATTTTAACTCGTCCAGCAGTCGAGGCGGGAGAAAATTTAGGCTTTTTGCCAGGAGATTTGAAAGAAAAGGTGGATCCGTATTTACGTCCGCTTTATGATGCTCTTCATGATATATTGGGTACTGATCATACACAGCGTCTCATCGAGCGAGGGACGATTGAAATTGCACCGCTTGCTTATATGAGAGGGCGCACGCTTGAGGATGCATTTGTGATCTTGGATGAAGCGCAAAATACAACGCCATCGCAAATGAAAATGTTTTTAACAAGGCTTGGATTTGGCTCGAAAATGGTTATTACAGGCGATATTTCTCAGATTGACTTGCCTAGGGGCGTTCAATCTGGGTTGGCTGCAGCCAAGGATATTTTATCATCTGTTAGCGGCATTTCATTTGTCTTTTTGGAGCAGGCTGATGTTGTTCGCCATCCGCTTGTCGGAAAAATTATTGAAGCGTATGATCAAGCGGGCGTATAAGAATAGGGAAGGCTTCTTTTCAGCCAATAGATAGAAATTTATCATGGAGCTGCATTTATGGTATGATGAAAAAACGAGGGGTTTACGGGCGAAGGGCGTAAATCAGCAACTATGTTATGCTGCAGCATAAAGGCAGTCGAAATTCGTTGGTTAGGCCGCGATTCTTTAAATGAAAATAATATTTGACAAACGCGGTCTTCGTGATTTAAACATTATTATAGCCCGGTCATGCGACAGACCCATTAACATGATGGGTCTCTTTTTATCGAAGGGGCATCAACGAGAAGAGAAGGAAAAGGTGAAGAAAAAATGGCACTACATATTGATTGGTTAGACGAAACAAATGAAGTAACTGATGAGCAGATGGAGGTCATCGCCAAATTATTAAATTATGCGGCTGATGTTGAACAGATTCCAGATGAGGCGGAGGTTAGCATTTCTTTTGTCGATAATGAACAAATCCGGATGATTAATCGTGAGTATCGCGGGAAGGATCAACCTACTGATGTGATTTCGTTTGCACTTGAAGAGATGGGGGAAGGAGAAACGGAAATCATTGGATTAGATGCACCGCCGGTATTAGGAGATATTATTATTTCCGTTCCGAAAGCACAAGAGCAAGCGAAAGAATACGGCCATTCCTTTATGAGAGAATTAGGATTTTTAGCTGTGCATGGCTTTTTACATTTGTTAGGATATGACCATGAAACAGAGGAAGACGAAAAGGAAATGTTTGCTAAGCAAGAGCAAATTCTGGAACAATACGGGTTGAAACGATAAACGATGAAGCAGTGGCGTCAGCGATGGAAACGGTTTCGAAATGCGTGGTCAGGAATGGTGGCAGCAGTAAGGGAAGAGGTGCATATGAAAATTCACCTTATGCTTGCTGCTATCGCCATTGTTTTCGCTATTGTTTTTCATTTTACGAAATGGGAATGGCTTATATTGCTGTTGACAATTGGCGCGGTGATCAGTTTAGAAATGGTGAACACGGCGATTGAACGGACGGTCGATTTAGTAACAAAAGACTTTCATCCGCTTGCCAAAGCAGCCAAAGACATAGCGGCCGGCGCTGTTTTGCTTGGTGCGATCATGGCGGTTATGATAGGAGCCATCCTTTTTCTGCCACATTTGTATAATTGGGTATTGAAATGAGAAAATTCGAATTTTTCTGTTATATATACATGAATAGAGATGAAAAATTTCTTGATTTCCTGTAAAATAAAAAGGAGGAGTTTTTCCTCAAAAAGAAAGGAAGAGCATCATTGCATACACAGGAATTGATCACGGAAGCGAAAAAAGCGAGAGAGTATGCTTATGTACCGTACTCCAAGTTTAAAGTAGGCGCTGCTTTATTAACTAAAAACGGCAAAGTCTACCGCGGCTGCAATATCGAAAATGCCGCTTATAGCGTGTGCAACTGTGCAGAACGGACAGCGTTGTTTAAAGCGTATTCTGAAGGAGACACCGATTATGCGGCATTAGCGGTGATTGCTGACAGCTCCCGTCCGGTCCCGCCTTGTGGAGCGTGTCGTCAAGTGATTGCTGAATTATGTCCGCCAGATATGAAAATCATTTTGACCAATTTAAAAGGAGACATTCGAGAATTAACAGTAAAAGAATTATTGCCAGGAGCATTTTCAGCGGAGGATTTGCATGAATAAGGAACAGTATAAATCAGGATTTGTTTCCATTATCGGTAGACCAAATGTAGGAAAATCAACGTTTTTAAACCGTGTCATTGGTCAAAAAATCGCTATTATGAGCGATAAACCGCAAACGACACGCAATAAGATCCAAGGCGTATACACAACGGAAAGCACACAGATCATTTTTATTGATACGCCTGGAATCCACAAGCCAAAGCATAAGCTGGGCGATTTTATGATGAAGGTGGCGCAAAACGCTTTAAAAGAAGTCGACTTAATTTTGTTTATGGTAAATGCTGAAGAAGGATTCGGCCGCGGCGATGCTTTCATCATAGAGCGGCTGAAGGAAGTAAAAACGCCGGTGTTTTTAGTCGTTAACAAAATCGACCAAGTGCATCCGGACGAATTGCTACCTCTTATTGAGCATTATCAGTCACAATATCCGTTCGCAGAAATTGTGCCGATTTCAGCGTTACAAGGAAACAATGTCGAAACGCTAATCGAGCAAATAAAAAAATATTTACCGGAAGGTCCGCAATATTACCCTGCTGATCAAATAACGGATCATCCCGAGCGTTTTATTATCGCTGAATTAATTCGGGAAAAAGCTCTTCATTTAACACGCGAGGAAGTTCCTCATTCCATTGCAGTCGTCATTGATTCAATTGAACGCCCAGAAGATCATCACACCATTTATGTTAGCGCGACGATTATTGTTGAACGTGACTCACAAAAGGGCATCATTATCGGAAAGCAAGGGCGAATGCTAAAAGAAATTGGGCAACGAGCCCGTCAAGACATTGAAGCGCTGTTAGGTTCTAAAGTGTTTTTGGAGCTTTGGGTTAAGGTCCAAAAGGATTGGCGAAATAAATTATCTCAATTGCGCGATTTCGGATTTAGAGAGGACGAATATTAACAAATTTTGTGTAACATAAATTGATTGTAGGGAAGCCAAGCTATAAATAGCTTATTGAACGTGTAAGCGCTGCTTGCACGCAACCTTTATAAAGCGATCCTACAGGCGGAAAGGTGTGGTTCGATGCTAGAATTTACGTGGAAGCTGTTTAGCCAAACGGGGAATATCGACACATATCTCCTTTTCAAAGAGCTTGAGAGGGAGCATCAGCCAAATGGCGATGAACAAGAAATCGAGTTTACGGAAATGGACCAGCCGATTTTCTAAGCTGCTTTTTCCAGCTTGGTGGTGATCATATTGTTTGAAAAATGCGAAGCAATTGTGCTTCGAACGATTGATTACGGGGAAACTCATAAAATTGTTACCTTGCTGACGAGAGAATGGGGAAAGGTGGCTGTTATGGCTCGAGGAGCGAAAAAGCCAAACAGTCGCCTTTCTTCTGTGACGCACTTATTTACTTATGGACATTATTTAATTCAAAAGAGTCGCGGAGTAGGAAGCCTGCATCAAGGTGAAATCATTGATGCACTGAGAGGGATTCGCGAAGATATTTTTGCAACAGCTTATGCTTCTTATGTCGTCGAGCTAACAGATAAAATTATGGAAGAACAGCGCCCCAATCCTTATTTATTTGAGCTGCTTCTTCAGACATTAAAATATATGAATGACGGACTCGATTTAGAAATTCTTACATATATTTACGAGATGAAAATGCTGCGGGTGATCGGATTGCCTCCTTCGTTAGACGGATGCGCGGTTTGCGGGCGAAGCGAGGGGAGGTTCTCCTTCTCCATAAAAGAAGGGGGATTTCTTTGTGATCAATGCGAGGAAAAGGATCCGTACCGCTTTTCTCTTTCTTCGGCAGCGGTTAGGCTGTTGCGGCTTTTTTACCATCTTGATCTGTCAAGGTTGGGCAAAATTTCGGTTAAGAAGGAAACGAAAAACGAATTACACCACGTTATTTCCGCCTATTATGACGAATATTCCGGACTTTCGCTAAAAACGAAACGATTTTTAGAACAAATCGAGCAGCTAAAATCTCGGCTGCAATAATAAAGGGCTGTCACGAAGCTGAGGCAGCCCTGTTTTTATATGGAAGCGGTCTGTCGATGGCGTCTTTGCTTGAGGGAAATCAGGAGCAACGATGCACGTATTTTTAGAACAAAGCGAATTTTCTTGATTTCCTTTCGTAAAATGAATCATTACGTTATAATAGGTTCGTATGAGTACAGCCTTTTTTAGTTTTTGGTAAGGTGGTGAGTGAAAATCGAACTGAATAAACGCCAAGAACAAATTTTACAAATCGTCAAAGACCATGGACCGATTACCGGGGAAAACATCGCAGAAAAATTAAATTTAACAAGAGCGACGCTGCGTCCCGACTTGGCGATTTTAACAATGGCTGGCTATTTGGAAGCAAGACCGAGAGTCGGCTATTTTTATACAGGAAAAACAGGAACACAGCTTTTAGCGGATCGAATAAAAAAAATGAAAGTCAGTGACTTTCAATCGATTCCTGTCGTAGTCAATGAAAATGTCAGCGTATATGACGCCATTGTGGCGATGTTTCTTGAGGATGTCGGGACATTGTTTGTCGTGGATGAAGAATCTTTATTAGTGGGTGTCTTGTCGCGCAAAGATTTATTGCGAGCGAGCATTGGCAAGCAGGAGCTGACTTCGATTCCGGTTAACATCATTATGACAAGAATGCCAAACATCAATGTCTGTTATAAAGATGATCTGTTGATTGATGTGGCTGAGCGGCTCATTGAAAAACAAATTGATGCCATGCCGGTCGTAAAAAAAACAGACAAGGGATATGAGGTGATTGGACGAATCACCAAAACAAATATTACAAAAGCTTTTGTTGCGCTAGCAAAAGATGATTTACTCTAAGGAGGATGAAGATGAATCAACGCGTTGTATACGTGGTTTCTGATTCAGGCGGAGAAACCGCTGAATTGGTCGTCAAAGCGGCCGCAAGCCAATTTAATAGCGCTGCTATTCAACTAAAGCGCGTTCCTTATGTAGAAGATGTCTCCACGTTGAAGGAAGTGGTTGCGCTAGCCAAAATGAATCATGCGATTATTGCTTTTACGCTTGTCGTGCCGCAAATGCGCCAGTTTTTAATTGAAGAGGCTGAACGTGAAGGTGTGGAGCTATATGATATTATTGGTCCGCTTATGGAGAAAATGAGCCATTTATTCAATATGACTCCTCGCTATGAACCAGGGCAGGTTCGCGTATTAGATGAAGATTATTTTAAAAAGATCGAAGCGATTGAATTTGCTGTAAAATATGATGACGGGCGGGATCCGCGCGGCATTTTGCGTGCTGATATTGTGTTGATCGGGGTGTCACGCACTTCTAAGACGCCGCTGTCACAGTATTTGGCTCATAAACGCTTAAAAGTCGCCAATGTGCCCATTGTGCCGGAAGTCGAGCCACCAGAAGAATTGTTTAAAGTATCTCGAGAGAAGTGCTTCGGCTTAAAAATCAGCCCTGAAAAGCTGAATTCCATTCGTCGGGAGCGGCTCAGAGCCCTAGGGCTTGACGATAAAGCGATCTATGCGAATATGGAACGCATTAAGGAGGAGCTTAATTATTTTGATCAAGTAATTCAGCAAATCGGCTGCGATGTCATTGATGTGACGAACAAAGCGATCGAAGAGACCGCGAATATTATCATGAAAAAACGGAAGCTATAAGGGGAGGCCTCATGATTTTCATTGCTATCCATGCAATGTTATCAATGGCTTCTTTTTTTATTTGTTTCGGTCTTCGACTTTTCAGCGATCATTCGTGATATTTTTGAGTTGCCTTTTAGCTGGAAAGTGCATGATTTTGCAGCATCTATCGTTTTGTTCGTGGTGCCAGATAATGTTGTCTTAGTGTTAGGTAAAGAAATGGAAGCGCATATAGCCGTTCCAAAAATAGAATCCTTTTTTCGAGGATCGGAGATAAGCCAAGGTCGTTGAACTCCATAGTTGTGCATGGGTTAACATGTCGAGTTCCGTCTATGGTTGAACATAACGCTCGACTAGCATCATAGGCATTCTTTTATTTTTTTCTGGCGCATTCGTATTGATTGTATTATAATAAAAAATTGTGATAAAAATAAACCGTGCTACGTTTAGAGCAGAGATAGAACGAGTAAACTATTGATAGCTTATTGTCAAGAGGAAGATGTCGACAAAATTCGTTTATGTTCATAGGAGGAGAAGAAGGATTTTTGAAGATGGTGTAGAATGTAAAAAAGGCGACGGGCGACATATGACTGTTTTTGTCGATGCAGACGCTTGTCCTGTAAAAGATGAAATTTTCTCTCTTGCTCGTCAATATAATGTACAAAGTGTTTTTGTATCTTCATATAACCATTTTTCACATGTGGCGGAAATGGAGTGGGTATATGTAGATACGGAAAGAGAAGCTGTTGATTTGTATATTGTTAATCATGCGCAAAAGGGGGATGTTGTGATTACGCACGATATCGGATTGGCAAGCTTATTAGTCAATCGGGACATTTGTGTGATGTCTCCTCAAGGAAAAATGTATAGCGAAGATGGGATAGGACATGTGCTCTATATTCGCTATCTTCATGCAAAACAACGGAGACAAGGTGTGCGTATGAAAGGAATGAAACGTTTCTCTGACGAAGAGCGGCAGACCTTTCGAAAAAGTTTCGAAAAAATTTTGTCGAAATCCGCAGGAAATAAGGCATAGGACGAGAATAATAAAATTACGGAGTTGTTCGTATGGGATACCGCATTCCCGAAGAAATGATTGAAGAAATCCGGCGATCAGTCGATATTGTTGATGTGATCAGCGATTACGTTCAGTTGAAAAAACAAGGACGTAACTATTTTGGACTATGTCCGTTTCATGGAGAGAAAACGCCGTCTTTTTCGGTTTCACCCGAAAAGCAAATTTTCCATTGCTTTGGTTGTGGAGCGGGCGGGAACGTGTTCTCGTTCCTAATGGACATAGAAGGCCTTTCGTTTACCGATGCAGCTGCAAGGCTGGCAGCGAGGGCCAATATAGATTTGACGCCTCTCCCTCTTGATCATCAGCATAAAAGGCCAGCTGAAACAAGCGATGCCAAAAAAATGATAGAGGCGCATGAACTTTTAAAGAAATTTTATCATCATTTGCTCATAAATACAAAAGAGGGGCAACATGCGCTTGATTATTTACAGGAGCGAGGCATGACCCGCGAAGTAATCGAGCAATTCGAAATCGGCTATTCGCCTCATTCTTGGGATTTTGCTGTGAAGTTTTTAAAAATCCGTGGGTTTCCGCTTGACCTGATGGAAAAAGCCGGACTCGTGATTCGAAAGGAAAACGGAGAATATTTTGATCGTTTTCGCAATCGTGTGATGTTTCCGATCCATAATCATCACGGAGAAGCGGTCGCGTTTTCCGGACGCATTTTAGGAGAAGGACAGCCGAAGTATCTAAACAGTCCAGAGACCTCGATCTTTCATAAGGGTAAGATTTTATATAATTTTCATCAAGCTCGGCTGCATATTCGAAAGCTACAGCAAGCTGTTTTATTCGAGGGGTTTGCTGATGTTATTTCAGCATTTAAAGCGGGAGTTTCAAATGCTATCGCGACGATGGGCACAGCGTTAACTGACGAGCAAGCGCGCATTCTCAGACGCAACGTGGAGTCGATCGTCATTTGCTATGATGGTGATACAGCAGGGGTGGAAGCCACTCTTCGGGCAGCGGAGCTTTTAGAAAAAGCAGGATGCTACGTAAGAATCGCCGCTGTTCCTGATGGCCTTGATCCAGATGAATATATTAGAACATACGGCCTAGAGCGATTTCGGCATAATGTGCTTGAAGCGAGCGGCACATTGATGGCTTTTAAAATGGCCTATTTGCGTAAAGGAAAAAATCTGCAAAATGAAAGCGAGCAAATTCGCTATATTGAAGAGGCGCTAAAGGAAATCGCCCAGTTATCGAATCCCGTCGAGTTAGATTATTATCTGCGGCAGCTGGCAGATGAATTTTCTCTCTCCTTGTCAGCTTTGCAGCAGCAGCTGGAGCGCTACAAAAAAACGAGAACAGCCGCTTCTTCAAATAGTAGGCAATCGACTGCGGCTCCGCAACTACCATCGAAGAAACTTTTTCCAGCATTTCATAACGCTGAGAGGTTGTTGCTTGCTCACATGCTTCGAAACCGAGATGTGGCCTTTACTGTGCAGCAGACGATTCAAGGCGATTTCAACATTGAGGAGCATCGGGCAATTGCCGCTTACATTTATGCGTTTTATGAAGAAGGAAACGAACCTGATGTCAGCGCGCTAGTTGCGCGAATACCCGATGGATTAAAACCGCTTGTGACGGAGCTATCAATGATGCTTATCAATGAAAACCTTTCATCACAAGAATTAAATGATTACATGAAACATGTGTTGAATTACCCAAAATGGTTAAACCTAAAGCAAAAAGAGCAAGAAAAAATCGAAGCGGAGCGCCAGAAGGATTTTCTGAGAGCTGCACGCATCGCTAAAGAAATTCTCGAAATGAAAAAGTTGTTATCTAGTTCATAATGTCGTCTGAAAGTTTTAGAAGGAGGGGACGAAATGGCTGAAAAATCAGCTCGTTCAAAACAAGTCGACTCTGATGTAACTCTGGAACAAGTAAAAGAACAGTTACTGGAATTAGGAAAAAAACGCGGTGTATTAACATATGAAGAAATTGCCGAGCGCTTATCTGGTTTCGATCTCGATTCAGATCAAATGGATGAATACTATGAGTATTTAACGGAGCAGGGTGTGGATATTATTAGCGAATCGGATTTAGACGATGATCCAGATCTCGATGACCTTGTAAAAGAGGAGGAATTTGATCTAAATGATTTAACGGTTCCTCCCGGCGTAAAAATTAATGATCCTGTCCGCATGTATTTAAAAGAAATTGGCCGCGTTCCGCTGCTTTCTGCCGAAGAAGAAATCGAGCTGGCCAAGCGCATTGAACAGGGAGATGAAGAAGCGAAACGGCGGTTAACGGAAGCTAACTTGCGCCTTGTTGTCAGCATTGCCAAACGGTATGTCGGACGTGGCATGCTGTTTCTGGATTTAATTCAAGAAGGAAACATGGGTCTAATTAAAGCTGTTGAGAAGTTCGATTATCGAAAAGGCTATAAATTTAGTACGTATGCCACATGGTGGATTCGTCAAGCGATTACTCGGGCTATCGCTGATCAGGCTCGGACGATCCGCATTCCTGTGCATATGGTGGAAACGATCAACAAGCTGATTCGCGTGCAGCGCCAGCTTCTTCAGGATCTTGGCCGCGAGCCATCTCCAGAAGAAATCGCAGAGGAAATGGATTTGACGCCAGAGAAAGTCCGCGAAATTCTGAAGATTGCTCAAGAGCCTGTATCGCTTGAAACGCCGATCGGTGAAGAGGACGATTCACATCTAGGAGACTTCATCGAAGATCAGGATGCAACCTCCCCTTCCGAACATGCGGCATATGAGTTATTAAAAGAGCAGCTTGAAGATGTCCTTGATACGCTTACTGATCGTGAAGAAAATGTGCTCCGTCTTCGCTTTGGCTTAGATGATGGGCGCACTCGTACGCTTGAAGAAGTAGGAAAAGTGTTCGGCGTGACGAGAGAGCGTATTCGACAAATTGAAGCGAAAGCGCTCCGGAAGTTGCGTCATCCAAGCCGTAGCAAGCGTTTGAAAGACTTTTTAGAGTAATGTCTGCGCTGAAAAAATGGCTCTCAACAACATCGCATGAATCCATATGCAGAGCGTTGTGTGAAAAAAGAAGGATCTCCTTCTTTTTTCACGGGCTCTTGCCCGCGTCTACAAAATAAAGGTTGAGACCAATAGTTTACTTCTGCCGCAAGAGAAGTAAACTATTTTTATTTCCAACCAGGAAGGTCGATCAGCATGGATGAAAAACGACGCGAAATCATTGTAAGAGAAATTGAATATTGGAAGCGCTCACGCCTTCTTCCAGAGCAATATTGCGATTATTTGCTAGCGCTTTATACAGAAGGAGACCGCTCCTCGGCTCAGACGGCTGTGAGGAGGGCAGGCGCTTGGCTTCACATTTTCTTTATATTGTTAATTTGTCTTTTGTTGCCAATAAGTGTTCTTGCCATTTATTTTACTGAATTGTCGTTTGTTTTGCAAATGCTCCTTTTATCCTTTTTTATTCTTCTTTGCTTTATTGGAATATGGAAATGGAGAAAAGAAGCGAGGCTCGTGCATCTGCCGCTCATTATCGGCGCTTTTTTGGTCTTTTTGGCTTCTGTTCATTTGAGTGATTATTATTTTCCCAAAAACAAGCCGATCTCCGCTTTGGTGATTTTTTTAAATTGCGCATTGTGGCTTGTTTTTGGCCTTCGCATGCGGCTGCTTTATTTGACGATCTCAGGGGTGGTCGGCATTGCATTGCTCATTGGTTCCTTTTTTGTGTAATGTCGCTCTTTTTCGACGATTTTCAGCGAGAAAGTGATTTAGGGCTTTTCCTTCTTCCAGATTTACAGTAAAATAAAATTGTTTGTAGCGGTTACATTTTCAGGATAGTCTATACATAAGGGAGGTTAAACTGATGAATCGAAACCCGTTAATCCCATTTGTTCTTATCATGGTATTTGGGATTGGTCTAATGATTGCTCTTTCATTTAAAGGGCTTGGCGACGCTAAAGAGATGGCAAAAGAGAAAGAGGGCGGAGCTAAAACAGAAGAAACAGCAGCTGCAAAGCCAGAGGACTTTTATAAACAAACGTGTAGCAGCTGTCATGGTGTGAATTATGAAGGCGGCGTCGGTCCGGCATTAAAAGGTGTTGGAAAACGTCTCTCAGTAGACGAAATTAAAGATATCCTTCAAAACGGTCGCGGCAGCATGCCGGGAGGGCTTGTATCGCCAGAAAAAGCTGACGAGATGGCCAAATGGCTTTCAAAATTGCAATAATAGCCAAAGTCCCTTTACCTTGGGTGAAGGGATTTTTTGTTTATGATACAATAAAGGCGATCATGTCGCAGTGCGGAAAGGGAGATACAATGAATGAGTTAAAACTGTCAAAGCGGCTAGAAACCGTTGTTTCATTTATACCGAAAAAATCGAAACTGGCTGATATAGGATCTGACCATGCCTATTTGCCATGCTATGCGTATTTGCATGGCTATATTACGAAGGCTGTTGCCGGGGAAGTGGCTGACGGACCGTTCCGCTCGGCACAAAAGCAGGTCGAAAAAACAGGACTTAGCCAAGTTATTTTTGTGAGAAAAGGAGACGGTCTGGCTGTAATCGAGCCGGATGAAGTGGATTGTGTGACGGTTGCTGGGATGGGCGGAACGTTGATTGCTCATATTCTAGAGAATGGCAAGGAGAAATTATCAGGGGTTCAGCGGTTGATTTTACAGCCGAATGTCGGAGCACATGTTGTGAGAAACTGGCTGATTTCCCATGGATGGGAGCTTGTGGCGGAACGGATTTTGGAGGAGGACGGACAAATTTATGAGGTTCTTGTCGCCGAGCAAGGAAACGGTTTAAAGCCTTATAACCATGACCATATAGAGGCTGAATTGCTTCTTGGCCCGTTTTTACTGAAAGAGAGGAATGACATCTTTTTAAAAAAATGGCGAAGTGAGCTCGAGCATTGGAAGAAAATTATTGCGCAGCTTGAAGAAAAAGCACTCACGCAGGAAAGTATGAAAAAAAAGCAAGAGCTAGAGCGCAAAATTCAACTGATCGAGGAGGTATTGCGATGAGCAAGGTTCCAAATGGATATGAAGTCATTCAATTATTTGAACAATTTGCCCCGAAGTCGTTAGCAATGGAAGGGGATCCAATCGGTTTGCAAATAGGAACGCTGAATAAGCCGATTCATACTGTATTCATTGCGCTAGATGTGCTGGAAGAGGTAGTGGATGAGGCGATCGCTAATCGCGCGGATTTAATGATCGCCCACCATCCGCCTCTTTATCGTCCTCTGAAGCAGATTTTAACTGATCAAGCCCAAGGGCGCATCATTGAAAAATGCTTAAAGCATAATATCACAGTGTATGCAGCTCATACGAATTTAGATATCGCCCAAGGAGGCGTCAATGACTGGCTCGCTGAGGCGCTTGGACTGCAGGAAGTAGAGGTGCTTGCGCCAACGTATGAAGAGAAATTGAAAAAATTAGTAGTGTATGTTCCGAAAACTCATGCCTCTGCTGTTCGGGAAGCGCTTGGACATGCCGGCGCTGGCCATATTGGGAATTATAGTTATTGCACATTTAACAGTGAAGGGATCGGCACATTTTTGCCGGAAGACGGAGCGAATCCATTTATTGGAGCAAAGGGTGAGCTTGAACAGGTAGAGGAAGTGCGGATTGAAACGATTGTCCCCGCTTCTCTGCAAAAAAAAGTCATTGCGGCTATGCTGAAAGCCCATCCGTATGAAGAGGTCGCATATGATGTCTATTCGCTTGACAATCAGGGGCATACATGGGGATTGGGCAGAGTAGGGAAGCTGCTACAGGAAACGACATTGGGAGAGTTTGCAGAGCACGTCAAAAAATCGCTTGATGTCCCTGCGGTTCGTGTTGTAGGACAGCTTGACGATCCGGTGAAAAAGGTAGCTGTTGTCGGCGGAGACGGAAATAAATATATTCGGCAAGCGAAAATGAGCGGAGCAGATGTGTATGTAACGGGCGATGTTTATTATCATGTAGCGCACGATGCTATGGCCCTTGGGTTAAATATCGTTGATCCGGGACATAATGTGGAAAAAGTGATGAAACAGGGAGTTGCCCGCTTTTTAGAACAGGAATTTGCCAAGAAAAAGTGGAATACCGCTGTTTATGCGTCAAAAGTCCATACAGATCCGTTTACATTTGTGTAACCTACTGAATGGCGAAATAAAAACCGGGGCTGACTTAAACCCCGGTTTCTTGTTGCTTTGTTTTGACTTTCGGCAAGATTTTTTGCAGCGGTACTTTGCGCTCGCGTTTCCACGTTTCCGGATTGTTTGGATCAAACTGCTGGAGAAATTCGATCACTTCTTTGGTGATCGGAGTCGGTGTCGAAGCGCCAGCGGTGACAGCCACCTTTTTCGCATCTTTAATCCAATCGATTTCGATTTCGGTTACATCCGCTATGCGGTATGCTTTTGTTCCAGCGATTTCTTCCGATACTTGCGCAAGCCGGTTGGAGTTATTGCTCCGCGGATCGCCTACGACGATGGTTACATCTGCCTCTTTTGCCTGCTCGGCAACCGCTTCTTGGCGAAGCTGTGTAGCTAAACAAATTTCTTTATGCACTTCTACTTGCGGATACTTTTCTTGCACTTTCTTCATAATATCCGCTACATCCCATTGGCTCATGGTGGTTTGATTCGTCACCATTATGTGTTCACTATGAATATTTAGCTTGTCAACATCCGCTAGCGTCTCAACAAGATGAATGCGCGACGGATCGATACCAATGGCTCCCTCAGGCTCTGGATGCCCCTTTTTGCCGATATAAATGATTTCATATCCGGCTTTTAGTTTTTCGCGAATCAAATCATGGGTTTTTGTGACATCTGGGCATGTGGCGTCAATGGTGACAAGCCCTTTTTCACGAGCTCGCTTCTTCACTTCTGGAGAAACGCCATGCGCCGTAAAGATGACCGTTCCATGCTCAATTTTTTCAAGCAGTTCTAAACGGTTTTCTCCATCAAGCGTGATGATGCCTTCTTCAGAGAATGCATCGGTTACGTGTTTATTATGAACGATCATTCCTAAAATGTAGATCGGTCTTGGCAGTGTTGGATCTAACGCGGCATTTCTGGCCATTACCATCGCGTCAACCACTCCATAGCAATAGCCGCGCGGTGTTATTTTGATTACTTCCATTTGTAAAGCCCCTCCTTCGCTCTGCCCATTGGCACTTCTTTTTCATTATATCGGAGAAGGGGAAAGAATACAAAGAAGAACTAGATATACAATTTAGGGGTAGATGGTTTTGCTTCTTTTGGTGTTCTTTCCTTTGTTGTTGATTTGGCGGATGGCAGTTCGCGCGGCTTGTGCTCTTTCTGGTCTTTGGAATGCTGTTTCTTTTCTTCTTTGGCTTCCTTTTCTTTGGCAGGATTTATGTCTGATGTTTCAGACTCGCTGTTGTCATCCGTCGGCTTCAGCTCCCTAAAAATTTTAATCATCGCTGGAAGGTTTTTTACAAATGGTCCATATTGCTGAACCATTGGCACGACGTTTTGAGCAATTCCGAGCATCTTTTGTACATTTGTCAGCATGCCGCTAATTCCTCCGCCGCTTGTCGCTGTACTGGCGCTACTGACAGCGTTTTGCATCATGGGCAGCGAGGAGAAAGGAGAGGAAGGCATCATTGGTTGTCCGCGTGAAAGCAGCCTTGATAAAAATCCGCCCATTCTTGGCTGTGGATAGGCTGCTGGAGGCGAAAATGACGAGTTCATAAATGGAAATGAGCGAGTCGGCGGAGTTGGAGGCATTGGGGGTCTCATCATCTCTTTTTCCTCCTTTCTTAAAATAGTTTATAACATAAAATATGCGAGTATCATCGAAAGTGTTTTTTATTTAGACGGCCGCCTATAGTTGCATAGAAAAGAGAAAATCGGCTATAATGATAAGTCGAGTTTATTTGGCAATACGGCAAATGAAAGGAGATGAAGCAATGAAGGAAACACGGTTTGAGAGGTTTGCATTTCAGCCTTTTATCATAGAAGCCATTAAGCACCTGCGCTTTTATAAGCCAACGGAAATTCAAGAGCGCCTGATTCCATCGATTCTTCGCGGTGAAAGTGTGATTGGCCAGTCGCAGACAGGGACAGGAAAAACTCATGCGTATTTATTGCCGATCATAGAAAAAATCGATCCATCCCGTGAAGAGGTTCAAGCTGTGATTACAGCGCCTACGCGTGAGCTAGCGACGCAAATTTATCATGAGGCGTTAAAAATGATCAAACATTGCCCGCCAGATGCTGTGATTCATGCCCGATGTTTCATCGGTGGTACGGATAAGCAAAAGACGATTGAAAAATTAAAGAAGCAGCCACAGCTTGTTATTGGGACGCCTGGGAGAATTAATGATCTGCTGCGTGAACAGGCGTTGTTTGTCCATAAGGCGGACATGCTTGTGGTCGATGAAGCGGATTTAATGCTGGATATGGGATTTATTTTCGATGTCGACCAAATTGCAGCGAAAATGGCCAATCAACTGCAAATGCTCGTATTTTCAGCTACGATTCCTGAAAAATTAAAGCCATTTTTGCGAAAATATATGGAGAATCCTAAATATGTTCATGTTGCTCCGAAACAGGCGACGGCTGAAAAAATTGAACATATTCTCGTTCCGCTTCGTCATCGTGATAAATTAAAATTGTTGTATGACATGCTTGTTGCATACAATCCGTATTTAGCGATTGTTTTTACCAACACGAAAAAAATGGCTGATGAGGTAGCTTATGCCCTGAATGAAAAAAGATTAAGGGTAGGAGTGCTGCATGGGGATTTAACGCCGAGAGAGCGAAAAAAAATTATGAAGCAAATTCGTGATCTTGAATTTCAATACATTGTTGCTACGGATTTAGCGGCGCGCGGCATTGATATTGAAGGTGTCAGTCACGTGATTAATTACGAGCTGCCTCACGATCTTGAATTTTACGTGCATCGCGTTGGCCGGACTGGACGCGCTGGATATGAGGGAGTAGCAGCCACGATTTATGAGCCGTCCGATTATGATGCATTAGCCAAGCTAGAAAAAATGGGCATTGAGTTTATTCAGCGCGATCTTGTACGCGGAGAATGGACCGATTTGCCGGCATGGAATCAGCGAAGCAAACGGACGAAGCAAGCAGGAGAAATAGATCAGCTTGTCAAAAAAACCGTGAAGAAGCCAAAGAAAGTAAAGCCGGGATACAAGAAAAAAATGAAGGAAGAAATGGAAAAGCAGAAAAAAAGGCTGCGGCGCCTGAAAAATAAATAAGGGTTTAGGAAGGAAAGGGAGATTGGAGATGCTGAAAATTGGTTCCCACGTATCAATGAGCGGTAAGAAAATGTTGCTCGCTGCCAGTGAGGAAGCTGCTTCCTATGGAGCAAATACCTTTATGGTCTACACGGGCGCACCACAAAACACGAGACGAAAAAAGATTGAAGAACTGAATATTGACGCGGGACTGGCGCATATGAAGGAGCACGGAATTATAGAAATAGTCGTTCATGCTCCATATATTATTAACATTGGCAATACGGTGAATGCAGCGACATTTGAGCTTGGAGTGGAATTTTTGCGCGCGGAGATTGAAAGAACAGCTGCCATTGGCGCCAAACAAATTGTGCTTCATCCGGGCGCGCATGTTGGAGCCGGAACAGAGGCGGGAATTGCCAAAATTATCGAAGGATTAAATGAAGTCATTACATCTGATCAAGAGGTGCAAATCGCCTTAGAAACGATGGCCGGAAAAGGCTCGGAATGCGGCAGTCGTTTTGAAGAGCTGGCAAAAATTATGGATGGCGTTACACATAATGATAAGCTGTCCATTTGCTTTGATACGTGTCACGTTCATGATGCGGGTTATAATATTGTGGAGGATTTTGACGGTGTTCTTGAGGAATTCGATAAAATCATTGGACTTGAGCGGTTAAAGGTTCTGCATATTAATGATAGCAAAAATCCGCGTGGCAGCCGCAAAGACCGTCACGAAAATATCGGTTTTGGGCACATTGGCTTCCAAGCCCTTAATTATATTGTTCATCATCCACAACTGGGAGATGTTCCAAAGATTTTAGAAACTCCATATGTTGGTGAAGATAAAAACAATAAAAAGCCGCCATATCGTTTTGAAATTGCCATGCTGCGCAGCCGACAGTTTGATGAAGAGGTGCTAGCAAAAATTATGCAAGCATCATGATCAATAGAGGACTGTTCCGTTCTCTATGCATGAAAAGAATGAGGTAGTTGAATTTACCTTGGCAACATAGCGGGATTCATTCTGTTGCTGTCCATGATAAGCGAATCCCTGATGAGCAAGCGTGCCGAAAAATGAATGGAAAACAGAGAAGCGATCCTTCCCATTATATAGGATCGCTTTTATGTTCAAACATGTAACAGAGACCGCTTATAAATGGAGAAAATCGGTCTGTGAAATCTAATGAGATATAAAGCCATCCGTGATGCTAGTTGAGCGTGACCGAGGCAAGCCGCCACATCGCTTCCTGACCGCGAGTTTTGACAAATACCGCTCATTCATCATGATTGATGACAGCACGAAGGCTATTAGTGAATTGGTAATATATGGAATTGCAAGTTCTATAAACGATTGTCGGCGTTCGCAGCCGACAGACTTGCCGCTGTTATGTGATGGATGACGAAAAAGCAAGAGAAGGAATGGTTTCGGCTGTGAGCATTTATAGATACCGTTCGTTTCATCCCAGGATATTTCGCAAAAGAATTATCGATGCTTGTTGGTTGGATGATAGCAATAGCAAGGCAATGTATTTTGCCATAAAGAACGCGGTTTAGAACAAATGCGAAATTTTTTATTTTTTGCTGGTAAATTTCATAAATAGCTCGTTCGCTTGCTTGGCCGTTTGTGGTGATGTGATTTTCGCGAGCTCGCGAACCCATTTTGCTCTTTCTTGCGCATTAAAGATATTGATTTTGTTATTGCGGGCGATCTGGATGATTTGCTCCGCTTCCTCTAATGTTAGCGGAATATTATAATCCCGACTGTATGAAACAAGCTCTTCTGGAGTGATGGTTTTGATTTTTTGATTAATCAATTGTTGATAAAGATTCATGGTTCCTCTCCCCTTTGCGATGTATTGTATTATATGTGTATCGTATGAAGCGTAGGCCTAGAATGTGTTATGAAATTCTGTTGAAAGCCGCGGAATATCATGGGCACATGCTTTTTATGTGTCTGTATGGTCGAACGAAAACAAGGGAGTGCGCGTTAGATTGAATCGACCAGAAGTATAAGAGCATCGGAAAATGAAACGTTGCTCGAGAGCCGATTTTATTTACAAACGGCGATCTTTTCGCTATACTACATTCATAAATAAATCGTAATCATTCTTAATTTTTTATATTCATTCCTTTTTTGTATGAATGGATCAATAGATGATAGATCTTGTTTCAAGCGGCGAGGGAAGGGCTTTCGCCTAACGAGCCGCACTTATTTCATCAGTAGGTGAGAAGAAAATGACAGTGAAAACGGTATTAAGAGTGGAGAACGTGTCATTCCGCTATGAAAAAGAAAATGTGCTGGAGGACGTTACATTTGCTGTCCCGAGAGGAGCTTTTTTAGGGCTAGTTGGACCAAACGGCTCTGGCAAGTCAACGCTGCTAAAATGTATATTAGGATTGTTAAAACCTCAAAAAGGGAATATATTTTTATTTGATACACCGATTACGTCGTTTAAAGAAT
Organism: Anoxybacillus sp. B2M1; assembly: GCF_001634265.1. Classification (NCBI taxonomy): domain Bacteria; kingdom Bacillati; phylum Bacillota; class Bacilli; order Caryophanales; family Anoxybacillaceae; genus Anoxybacillus; species Anoxybacillus sp. B2M1. The sequence continues at coordinate 3,705,234 of NZ_CP015435.1, forward strand.
GGCATCGCGTTGGCTTTGTTTCACAAAAAGCGAACAGTTTTAACACAGGCTTTCCAGCCACTGTATACGAAGTAGTGGCAAGCGGGTTAACAGCTAAGCTTGGGTTATTCCGTTTTTTATCTCCTAAAGATAAACAAGCTGTTTTTGATGCGATTGACGCTGTCGGCATGAGCGAATTTTCTCGAAAAAACATTGGTGAGCTTTCGGGAGGCCAGCAGCAGCGGGTGTTTATCGCACGGGCGATTGCAAGCAGACCCGAGCTGTTAATTTTAGATGAGCCGACTGTTGGAGTCGATGTCCATCATGTCCAAAATTTTTACAACATGCTAGAAGAGCTGAATAAAGGACTTGGCATTACCTTTATATTAGTGACTCACGATGTCGGGACCATTACAGAAAAAGTGACGCATGTGGCGTGCTTAAACAAGCATCTCTATTTTCATGGGGGGGCCGGGGAATTTGCACAGCTTCAGAAAAGTGATTTGTCCCATTTTTACGGACACCATCTTCATGTGCTCTCTCATCAGCATTAGTGGAGGTACTTTGCAATGATCGGAGATATGTTTCATTATGAGTTTTTGCGCAATGCATTTTTTGCAGGGATGTTAATTGGCTTTATTGCCCCGCTATTGGGTGTATTTATTGTTGTGCGCCGCTTGTCGCTGATTGCGGATGCCCTCAGCCATGTCACACTTGCGGGTATCGCAGCCGGGCTGCTGCTGGAGAAAAAAATGGGGACATCGATAGGCTGGAATCCGCTTTACATGGGAATGGGCTTTTCTGTTGCTGGTTCGCTTTTGATTGAAAAATTACGCAGCGTATATAAGCACTATCAAGAGCTGGCGATTCCGATTATTTTATCAGGCGGAATCGGTCTAAGCGTTATTTTTATTTCGTTAGCTGATGGATTTAATACCGATTTGTTTACGTATTTGTTTGGCAGCGTAAGCGCTGTTAGTAGACAGGACGTCTGGATTATTTTAGGGATTGCCTTTGTTGTGATTGCAGTGATTTTTCTGCTCTATAAGGAATTATTTCTGCTTTCGTTTGATGAAGAATATGCGGTAGCATCAGGGATTCGCGCTAAGACGATTCATTTTATCTTTATTGTGCTTGTCGCATTAGTGATTGCGGCTTCAATGCGAATTGTGGGAATTTTGCTTGTATCGTCTCTAATGACGCTGCCAGTTGCTGCAAGCATTCGCATTGCTAAAGGATTTAAACAGACCCTGTTTTTTTCGGTATTATTTGGCGAATTAGCGGTAATTGTCGGATTAGTGGTATCGTATGAGATTGATTTGGCACCAGGTGGAACGATTGTGATGCTGGCCATCGTGATTTTGCTCATTTCTGTTTTTTGGAAAAAATGGAGAAGGAGATAAGGAAAAATGGATGTGGCGCAAGCGATTCAGTTAATGAAAAAAAGCGGGTTTAAGCATACGGGAAAACGGGAAGATATGCTCTACTTATTTGCCAAAACAGATAAGTATTTAACGGCCAAAAATGTATTGGATGCTTTAAAAGACGATTATCCTGGATTAAGCTTTGATACGATTTACCGCAATTTGTCCTTATTTGTGGAGCTTGGAATTTTGGAAATGACCGAGCTGTCTGGAGAAAAGCATTTTCGTTTTACTTGCAGCACCTCGCACCACCATCATCATTTTATTTGTATGGAGTGCGGAAAGACGAAAGAGATTGCGACTTGTCCGATGAATGAGCTAGCTGAGCATTTACAAGGGTATGAAGTATCTGGTCATAAATTCGAAATATATGGGAAATGTCCGGAATGTCAAGAGAACATCTCGTTATAACGAGATGTTCTCTTGAACGGTATGGAACCATTGTTCAAGTTGTTGTTTTGCTTCTATCCATGTATTGACGCGGATTACTTGCTTAGGCAAAGGTCCCTGGTTGTACGGAGTATCAAATAAAATTACAGGAATGCCGCACTGTTCTGCAATGTCACAAGCGTTATCATATTTATCCTCAAAAAAAGCAGCGATATCAAAGGCTTTCACTGCTGCAATTTTATCGTGAGAACCAACAAGCTCAATATGATGGTAATGAACGCCATTTTTTTTAAACCATTGCTCTGTAATATTATATAAATGCTTGCCTCGAGCGCTGATGTAAAAAAGCTCATATTCGTCCTTCCAGCTGTTGATCATCTCTAGAGCGTGCTGGGCGAGAGGCGCTTGCTCATAAATCATGGCCTCATACTGCTCCATCCATTGATCCATTTCTTCTTCTGTTGTGCCATATAAAGGAGCTAAATTGTACTGGGTAATCTCAGCAAGTGTCAGCTCCTTTTGAAATGACTGATTTAAATAAGGAATAAATGTGCTTGGGCACGTAACTGTTCCGTCGATGTCAATCCCGAGTCGTTTTTTCATGGTCGCTTCTGCCTCCTTTCTCCATCTATATTGTAACATATTACGTGTATTTTTCCTCGCGATGAAAACATTCGCATCAATATTTTGAAGGCGTTGAATCATACTATAAATGCTCCTTGATTTAAGGAAAGCGAGGGAATAACATGGCCGATGATCGAAATCGCTCGTATGACAATGAGAGCTACGTGCGATCAATAAGAGAAACAGACAGTGAACCTGATTTTATGGAGGAAACATCGTCAGAAATCGCTGAACCGATTCGTCATTACGATCGAAGTGATGAAAGAGAAGGAGCAGGAGGCGCAGGATTTGGCTGGACAGCACTCGCCCTTTCGCTTCTTTCCCTGTTTATGATGCCGATTATTTTAGGAGCAGCAGGAATTATTGTCGGCTTTATTGCACGCCGACGCGGCGCAAGAACTTTAGGGGCTTGGGCGATCGGGATCGGCATTGTGTCGATAATCGTAAAACTGTTTATTTTGCCGTTTTATTACTGAATAAAAAGCTTGACGCATCATGCGTCAAGCTTTTTGTGATTGTTTTTGCTTGGAGAAATATTCCTCAGCCAGTTTATCCACTTCTTTTTTCAATTCGTCAACCATTGTTTCTTCTGGAACTTTCCTTACAATTTTTCCATGGCGGAAAAGAAGGCCTTCTCCCCGCGCGCCAGCAATGCCGATATCAGCTTCTCGCGCTTCGCCAGGACCGTTGACGGCGCAACCGAGCACTGCGACTTTAATAGGGGCTTTGATTTTGGCGATATAGTCCTCAATTTCATTGGCAATGCTAATTAAATCAATCTCAATGCGGCCGCATGTAGGACAAGAAATCAGTGTAGCCGCGTTGGAGGCAAGGCCAAAGGTTTTTAATAGTTCTCTTGCAACCTTAACTTCTTCGACTGGATCGGCGCTGAGTGAAATACGGATCGTATTTCCGATGCCTTTGCTTAAAATGGCACCAAGTCCAGCTGCGCTTTTAACGGTTCCTGCAAATAATGTTCCTGACTCGGTAATGCCAAGGTGAAGTGGATAATCAAATGAGCGTGCAGCTTTTTCATATGCTTCGATCGCGAGACGAACATCGGATGCTTTTAGCGAGACGATAATATCGTGAAAGTCCAGCTCCTCTAAAATTCGAATATGATGCAACGCGCTTTCCACCATACCATCCGCTGTTGGGTATCCATATTTTTCTAATATCCGTTTTTCTAAGGACCCGGCATTAACGCCAATTCGAATAGGAACTCCCCGTTCTTTTGCCGCTTTCACGACCGCTTCCACTTTCTCGCGGCGTCCAATGTTTCCTGGGTTAATACGAATTTTGTCTGCTCCACCCTCAATGGCTTTTAGCGCTAGCTTATAATCGAAATGGATATCTACAACAAGAGGAATATTAATTCGTTTTTTTATTTCAGGGATAGCATTGGCTGCTCGTTCATCAGGGCAGGCTACGCGAACAATTTGGCATCCTGCTTCTTCCAGCCGTTTAATCTCAGCAACCGTTGCCTCCACATCATGCGTTTTTGTCGTCGTCATGCTTTGAATAACAACTTCATTGCTTCCACCGATCGTCAGGTTTCCGACGCGAACAGGCCGGGTTTTTGAACGATGAATTATTTCATTCACGAAACATTCGCTCCTTTTAAGAAACAAGTTCATGTCAACTTCTCAATTATTGTAACAGTGTTGGTCAACGGTTGACAAGAAATTCAGTTCTTTTTATTTATAGATGGGAAATTTATACGCTTTGCCAATTTGAATAGAGGTTGCTTTTATGCCCGGGTTGAGTGCTTCAAAATCTTCAATAAGCTTTTCAATCGAAACCGGCAGCGATTGGCCTTGTTCGCGTTCCATAATCGAAAGCAGAGTGTCTCCCGCTTGTACTTTGATGACCCGATAGCTGCTTGATGCAGCTGTTTCTGTTTTAGCAGAAGGTGCATGGGCCACTTTTTGTTCGGAAACGGGCAATGTTCCTTTTGTGACGTCATGATAAATAATATAAATCGCTAGACAAACGGCGCATATCTTCATTAATTTCCTCATCGCGGCTTTATGTCCTCCTAATGATGATCCCAACCCACAAGCACGGGGAATCTCCTTTAGATGAATGGCTCCTTTTCCGTTTCTCGTCCTATTTCTTCAATCAAAGAACAAATGACGGATAGATTGCAGTTATTAACTATGTATGCTTGTCCTTTATAAATATGCCTCTTTTCGATTAAAAAGCCCATAGCCAACGATCCAGAGCGAAGTCTTCCATGTAGGTAGGAGAGACTCGTAAAGAGCAAGTTGAAAGATTGTTTCAGATTTTGTTTTATTTTCTGTCCGTTCTAGAGTTTTGTAAAAAAAAGGAAATTATCTTTACTGAAACTTAACATTTCATTAATAAAAGCCTAAAACTTGTTCGATACAATGGCTTTGTAAATCAGATACAGAAAAAATATGGAGGGTAAAATGATGCTGAAAAGAAATCTAAAGCTAGCGATGGCAGCACTATTCATCACGGGGGCACTTACTGGATGTGGGAATTCTGATAACAACGATCAAACATCAGGAGCAACGAACGATCAAGGCAACGAAGGAAACACATCTTATTCCGGAACGGTGACATTAGCCGGTTCTACAGCGCTTCAGCCGCTTGCTGAAGAAGCAGCAACTGAGTTCATGCAAAAATATCCAGATGTTTCGATTACCGTGCAAGGCGGAGGAAGCGGTACGGGTGTCAACCAAGTAGCAGCTGGTGCTGTTCAAATCGGTAACTCAGATGTTCCATCAGCAGAAAAAATTGAAGACCAATCAAAAGCAGGAGAATTAGTTGACACTAAAGTAGCAGGCATTGCCTTTGCTTTAGTTGTAAATAAAGATGTAAAGGTCGAATCATTAACTGTTCAGCAAATTCAAGATATTTTTTCTGGTAAGGTGAAAAATTGGAAAGAAGTTGGTGGAAACGACGAGAAAATCAATGTCATTAACCGCCCGGCTTCTTCAGGAACACGTGCAACATTTGAAAAAACGATCATGAAAGACGTAGCCATTGATGAAAGCATTGGAACCGTTCAGGATTCTAATGGCGCAGTAGAGCAAGCGATTCAAACGACGCCAGGATCCGTTAGTTATGTAGCCATGTCGTACCTTGTAGGAGATAAAGCGAATGCTTTAACAACGCTAAAAATTGATGGTGCTGAACCAACGATTGAAAATATTAAAGCGCAAAAATATCCGTTCTGGTCTTATGAGTACATGGTCACAAAAGGGGAACCGAAAGACGCTGTAAAAGGATTTATCGACTTTATTAAAGGTGAAGAGTTTGCGGCAAAGGTAAAAGAAATGGGATATATTCCGATGTCGGAATTAGAATAATGTGATCATTCGTGGTGTTATATAGATTACGATGAATCCATATTGATCACCAAATGAATCAAGTTTCATCCGGTTTCGATGAACGGACGACCGAACCCACTGCTTATCGATCCATGAATGGATCGATAAGCGACTGGTTGTTTGGCGCTCCGTCACGCTTTGGCATGACCGAGGAAGCCATCGGCTTGTCTCTGAGCATCGATCAGGGTTTTTTACAGATATCAATCGTTCCATCTTTCCGTTGTATGAATACAGTACAAAGAGAACAACGTGAATCGATTATTTGGCACCATGAGTTGAGATCGATTGGGCTGGCTGTCCTTAAGTCAGTCCTATTCGTTTGAATGAATAGGGAAGGTGAAGATCTGGTGAAGGGGAAAAAACCAATTAATTACTGGAAAAGCGAGTATATTGGTAGATCATTAGTGACGGTGTGCGGATTTTTTATTGTGCTTGTGACTCTTGCCATTATCATCTTTATTTGCAGCAAAGGAATTCAGTCCTTTACACAAAGCCATATTCCACTTGGAGAAATGCTCTTTTCGAAACAATGGGCTCCAAACCAATCAGAACCTAAATATGGCGCCGTCATTTTCATTGTTGGCTCAACCCTTGTATCGGTTGGCGCTGTTGTTCTAAGCACACCGATCGCTCTTGCTTTAGCTGTATTTATTAACTATATTTCTCCTTGGTTCGGTACAAAGGTATTAAAGCCGGTGTTAGAGCTGCTTGTAGGGATTCCCTCAGTCGTTTACGGATTTTTAGGAGTAACGATTCTTGTACCGTTGTTTCGCGAGTGGTGGGGAGGAGTTGGATTCAGCTTAATAGCAGGTATGATCGTTTTAAGTATTATGATTTTACCAACCATCGCAAGCATCGCTTCCGATGCGATCGGCGCGGTTCCTCGTGCTTATTTAGAAGCATCGTACGGATTAGGTTCGACACGCTGGCAGGCGATTAGCCGTGTCATTGTTCCAGCAGCGCGCAAAGGAATTTTGACAGGAATTGTACTAGGTTTAGCCCGTGCTTTTGGTGAGGCGTTGGCTGTTCAAATGGTGATCGGAAACACCGTGAAGCTGCCTTCTGGATTGTATAGTCCAACTGCGACATTAACAGGTATTTTGACAATGGATATGTCCAACACGTTAAATGGAACAGCCTGGAATAATGCACTGTGGACATTAGCCATGATTTTGCTGCTGATTTCTTTCTTGTTCATTTTATTGATTCGAGCAATTGGACAAAGAGGTGAAAAATAACATGAAGGCGAGAACGGTTGACACCATTTGGACAGGGGTTTTATACGTGCTTTCGTTTATGGTTGTTGGATTGTTAGGTTATTTTGTCATCACCATTCTCATCAAAGGATGGGGATTTTGGGATCTAGACTTCCTTTCCGGTCTCCCGAGCAATACAAAAGAAGGGGGAGGCATAGGTCCTCAATTATTTAATTCGCTGTACATGCTTGTATTGACATTGCTCATTTCTGTGCCGCTTGGATTGGGAGCTGGCATTTACTTAGCGGAATATGCAAAGCAAGGGAGGCTGTTAAGCTTTATTCGCTTATGCATTGAAACAATGGCTTCTCTCCCTTCGATTGTTGTCGGTTTGTTCGGGCTTTTAGTATTTGTGACATTGACTGGCTGGGGGTATACGTTAATCGGCGGCGCTTTAGCGATTACGATTTTAAATCTTCCAGGATTAACGAGAGTATGCGAAACAGCGATTTTAGATGTTCCACACAGTGTAAAGGAAGCTAGCCTTGGGCTAGGAGCGACGAAATGGCAGACATTAGTCAAAGTGACGATTCCGGCAGCGCTTCCGCAAATTATTACGGGAGTGATTTTAGCAGCAGGAAGAATTTTTGGTGAAGCGGCAGCTCTTATTTATACGGCAGGATTAACCACTCCATTGCTAAACGCTTCAGCTGATCTGTCAAGTAAGATGCATCCGCTAAATATTTTTCGTCCTGCTGAAACATTGACTGTTCACATTTGGAAATTAAATTCGGAAGGAATTGTTCCTGACGCCAAGCTCATTGCAGCGAAATCAGCTGCCGTTTTAATGATTATGGTTCTGCTATTTAATATTGGAGCTCGTTTTGTCTCCGTGCTATTGCAGCGCTATTTCACTGGAAATAAACGCACGAATAAGCGAAAAATGAAAATAGCGTCTTAGAAAATACGAACTTTTCTCGAGATCATTCCCTTCTAGTAGACAGAAAAAGTCCCATGAGTCTGTCTATTAATGGAGGGAATTTTTTAATGGAAACGATGTGTCAAAAGCATTGAAAATGGTTAACGACAATGAGGATATTTGGCGGGAATAGAAGAACTAGAAATAGCTTGGGAAATTTCGTTCATCTAAAAATAAGAAAAGAGGAGAGGGAATAAAAAACGATAATAAAGTTACAACATGAGGCTCAACTATATGATGTGCTCTCCGCTGAAAAATGATCACATATTTGGATATTTTTTTGTGAGCCCTTTATAGAGCACTAAATGCATTGATAAACGAAAGAAAATATGATAAATTAATATAGAAACACACTTTTCATTATTTTTTACAATAATATCCCTATTATAATTTTATAACAAAAAACTCCCTTAGTCAACCCCTGTTTTCATTATTTTTTAAAGGAGTGCTTGGTATGAATACAGAACTTCAGCAGGAGCAAAAACGATTGGACAGCGTGATGGAGACAATTGCGGAGCAAATCGTCACGCTGGAAAATGAAACATTCCGTCGTCGTGAAGAAGTGATTGAGTTCCGCAAACATTTTTGGGATGATGTCAAGGTGAATACCGATACGTTCGATGATTTCCTTGAAACCATCATTGCCTTAAGACAACAGGCGCAGAATCTGTCTGTGAGCCAAAGCACTCACAGACAGGCGTTCAAGAGATTGATCGCGCTGCGCCGCATGCAGGAGGTGCCTTATTTCGGTCGAATCGATTTCGCTGAAGAAGGAACTTCTGCTGCTGAACGAATTTATATTGGCATCTCTACGCTCATAGATACAAGTGGAGAGAATATTCTCATCTACGACTGGAGGGCGCCGATCTCGAGTATCTACTACGATTATCCGCCCGGTCCAGCTGAATACACGACACCTGAAGGTAAAGTCCGTGGCATGCTGGAGAAAAAGTGGCAATATCTCATTCGTGGCGGTGTGATCCAATCGATGTTTGATACGAGCCTCACGATTGGGGATGAGATTTTACAGCAGGTGCTTGGCAAAGTGACAGATAAACATATGCATAACATCGTGGCCACTATTCAAAAGGAACAAAACCGAATCATTCGGCATGACCGCGGGAGATTGCTCATTGTGCAAGGTCCCGCTGGCAGCGGCAAGACATCAGCTGCCCTTCAGCGAATCGCTTACTTGCTCTACAAATATCGGGATAAGTTAAAAGCCGACCAAATCATTTTATTTTCCCCTAATTTAATGTTTAGTAGCTATGTAGCCAATGTGTTGCCTGAACTTGGCGAAGAGAATATGCATCAGGTTACATTTCAGGAATACTTAGATCATCGGCTGAGTCATGAATTTCAAGTCGAGGACCCATACGGACAGTTGGAGTATGTGTTAACGGCAACGGATGATCCTTCATACCGGACTAGGGCTGCAAGCATCCGCTTCAAGGCCTCGGCCCGTTTTTTTGAAACGATCAAGGCCTACCGGCAGTCGCTTGAATTATCCGGCATGCTCTTTAAAGATATTCGGTTTAGAGGAAAAGCCATTGTCACCGCCCAACAAATTGCCGAAAGATTTTATAGCAGCGACACTTCGCTCCGTTTTCACAATAGAATCGAAAAGTTGGTCGCTTGGCTAAACAAGCAAATCGATAAAGCTGAGAAGCTTGAACGGACTAAGCCATGGGTGCAGGAAGAAATCGAATTGCTTAGCAACGAGGATTACCATAAAGCTCATACTCTCTTACGAAAAAAGCACGGCTTTAAAGGAGAAGAGTTGGCCAATTATGAAATGGAAGTCAAAGCGCTAGGTCAATTGATCGTTCACAAGAAGCTTAAGCCGTTACGCAAGCGAATCCGGGCGCTTCGCTTTATCGACATAAAAGGGTTATATAAGCAACTTTTCATCGATCCAGCGAGAATCAAGCAGTGGATGGAGGGGGAAACGCCAGAGGAGTGGGAGAATATGTGCCGATTGACGGTGAGCATGCTTGACGAAGGCAAATTGTTTTACGAAGATGCGACGCCGTTTTTATTTTTGAAAGAGCTGATTCAAGGATTTCAAACGAATATCTCGATTAAACACCTACTTATTGACGAAGCGCAGGATTACTCTCCTTTTCAATTTGAGTTTTTGAAATGCTTGTTTCCAGCAGCCAGGATGACCGTGCTCGGCGACTTTAACCAGGCAATTTTCGCCCATGCCAGCGAAACTGTCGACTTTTCCACGCTTACCAGCTTATACGGGCCAGATGAAACAGATGGGATCACTTTGGCGCGCAGTTACAGAGCCACAAGACCGCTCGTCGAATTTACGCGCGGACTCGTGTCTGATGGCGGACGAATTGTTGCTTTTGAACGTGACGGAGATAAGCCGGTATTGACGCAATTGTCCAATCATGCCGAATTGCATCGCTCGATTGCTTCTAAAGTCGCGGACTTGCGGAAACGGGGATACAATACGATCGCGATCATATGCAAATCCGCCGCGGAAAGCAATGCCGCATATAACGCATTGAAAAGCGTGGAAGAAATAAAACTTGTAAAGCGCAGCTCGACTGAATATGAACAAGGTGTTGTGGTCATACCAGCGTATTTGGCCAAGGGAATCGAATTTGATGCCGTCATCATTTATAACGCATCGGCCGAAGTATATGGAGATGAGAGCCTGCGCCGATTGTTCTACACTGCCTGTACCCGGGCTATGCATGACTTGCAGCTTTATAGTGTGGGTGAACCGAGCCCTTTTTTGCGCCACATTAAGCAGGGGAGCTTGCTGCTAACCCCGAGTTCGCACGGGATAAATATACGGCTTTAACATCATCGACCGAGGAGTCTCCCGCCTCTTAACGGAGGGGAGATGGGGGAGGTTCATTCAGGTGTTTTATACTCAATCGAATCATCGAAATCGAAAATGAAACAGCTTGAGTCCTTATGAATACAGGGACTCAGGCTGCTTCATATGCGCTTTTTCCCTGCCTGCTTGATAGGGAGCGCTTCGTATATTGAGGTAAACCTAGTTTAGTCATGAGCTTTAGGAGAAGGAATTTCCCTAATGGCTAAAAATAATACGGTAATGGATACGAACCAATGGAGAAATGGTGCATATGGAACCGCTGTGTGCATCATTTCCATAATGGCAAAAAAGATGGTGGATAAAGTTATGGAATACGCAGACATCACCCATGTGTGACGATACGAGATCTTTTTATCAAGCGTGCCTTTTAAAATAAGTCCGATAAAGGCAAGAACACATACACCGATGAACTTGCTCGCACTTGTAAAAATATAAAGGAACAAAAACGCCAGCGGAATCAGTACAGGAAGCAATGATTGAACCGTTTGAATAAATGAGTGTACATCCTGATCTGTCAGCTTGGTATCTTGAGGAAACATGGAATAGTTATAAGATTGTAATTGACTATTTGTCACAAGCACGGCTTCATGCTTTAACAGTCCAATCGCTGTTCCTAGGCGCTCCACTTCTTCTTTTGTCATTTTTCCCGTGCTGTCAAACACAATGGTTAAACCTTGTTCATTCATGACGATCGGCTCGCTGGCTGACGAATGTAGGGAACCATTTTCGATGGTAAAAGACGGAATGTCGTTTTGTAGCAAACCGCCAGTGTAACGCGTGCCTTCAATAAAGCTTGTTGTAAAATAATAAGTAGTAGGTAGTGATGTAATCAATGACAAAAGGAAGATATATAAAATGGATCTTCCAATTTTTTGAAAACGAAATCGAGCGATATCTTTTGGCGAATACAAACTTTTCCATAGCTGCATGAATAGATTCATCCGTTACACATCCTTCCCTTGCTTCCATGCTCATTGTATATTGTTCAGCCAGAGAATTCAACTAGTGCTGTAAAATGAAAAGAATCCCTTATGTGCTAAAAAGGGATTCTTTTACTTGATGAGTCAATAAGTGCGATATAAAGACCATCTATTTCATCGGTTGTTTAGCGCAACTGGACATGTGGGTGGCCTAGCAAACATGTACACAATTTGCTTTTCACCACTATCATGTGACGACACACTTGCAAATGAAAAAAGCTTATTAATTTTTATCCCTAGCAGATACTTTAAACGTTTGAACGACTTGTTGCAGCTGTTTGACGAGATCATTTAACGAGCTAGACGCATGCGAAACCTCGTCAACGGAAGCGCTTTGCTCCTGAACAATCGCAGCTGCATGCTCCATATTGGCCGCAATTTGTTGCGAAATAGAAGATACCTCTTCCATAGTCATGGACATTTGTTTTGTTTGCGAGCAGACATGATGGATCATCGCCGCTACTTCCTTTGATTCTCTCGACACATTTTCTACAGCATGAGCGATGTCTTTAAATGATGTATCGGTTTGATAAACGATTTCGATTCCTTCCTTGATCACTTCCGATCCTCGCGCCATGGAGTGAACGGTTTGGTTGACGCCATGCTGAATTTCTTCAATAATTTCCCGTATCTGCCTTGCCGCTTCACCACTTTGGGCAGCAAGGTTTCGAATCTCATGAGCGACAACGGAAAATCCTTTTCCATGCTCTCCTGCTCGTGCTGCTTCAATGGCTGCGTTTAAAGAAAGGAGATTCGTTTGATTGGCAATTTGGCTAATTAGATGGACGATCTGATCAATTCGTTTCGACTTTTCACCCAGTATGTATACGGCATCAGCGGTTTCGCCAACGGTTTTTTGGATTAAACGCATTTGTTGAACAGCATGATCCACTAAGCGGTTTCCTGCATGGGCTTTATGTGTCGCTTCATTTGTCGACGCTTCAACGTCTTCCATGGAATGAAACGCTTGCTCCATTCCTTCGGCTATTTCATGAAAAAACTGTGTCGTTTCGATGGTGGAATGGGCTTGTTTTTCTGCGCCGCTAGCGATTTCTCCAAGCGCGCTTGAAATTTGTCCAAATGCGAGCCGCGATTCGTATGCAGCATGCTTTAATGTTTCAGACGAGTGAGAGACATGCTTAGAGCTTGTATCTAGATGCGCAATCAATGCGGTTAAGCTGTCGGCCATTTGATTAAAACCGGCTGCAAGTGCATGGATATCCTTACTCGCATGCCTTAATTGCAGACGTGTTTGCAGATTTCCTTTTCCCACTTGCTCCATAGCATGCTTTAATAAGGTGATCGGTTTAACCATCTTGCGTACGATCAGCCAGCCGATTAAGCTTGCAAGCAGGGCAATCAGCAATGAAATCACGATGCTTGTTTTTTGATAAGCAAAAACAGGCTGCAAATAATCCTGATCATTCAACGCTAATACATAGATATCACCGTTTAAGTCAACAGAAGAGGCGTAAGAGAGTGTCAGCCCTTGAATATGGAGAATTCCTTGTTTTTTTTCATATATGCTCCGAATCGATGACGGAGAAAGCGCGGGCAAGGAGCTATGAAACCCCGCCAATTTTTCTAACTTTCCCTCTTTTGTGATCACAAATTGCATGGGATTTGCTTGAAGAGATTGGAACTTATGTTTAGTTAATGTAAGTATGTATGATAGCTTTTTTTGAAAGTCTTCATTTGTGACAGTAGCTTTTAGCATCGAAATTTTTTCGATCGTCACTTCTGTTGCCAGCTGCATTTGTTGTTCGACGGCTTGAGTAGTGATTTGTTTGTTTTTTTGATAGCTTGTATAAGCGATCAACATGGACGCAAGGCAGCTGGTTAGAATAATCAGCATCGTTAACATCGTTTGCAAACTCCATTTGCGAGAAAAGGAAAGACGAAAAAAAGGGAGAGAACGCATAGACTTCCCTTTTTGCTTTGTTGCATCTAGCAAAGAAGATAAGCGTGATAAAATTGCCCGTGCTTGCTTTGATTTGCTCATCATTTGCACTCCTCATTTCTGATACCATTTATGCCAAAATCCTACTTTCAATGTATTGAATGAAGTTTAAGCTTTTATTAAGAAAATGTATAAAAATTGTTAAGCTTATCAAACAAGCAAATAAATTGAAACATTGTGGCAATTTTGGTAAGCTAATTTTGAATGGACGAGGCTCTCGTTCAGTACATATGACAACAAAGGAGGAATTAAAATGGCTTTTGAATTACCTCAATTACCTTATGCTTATGACGCGCTTGAACCGCATATTGACAAGGAGACAATGAACATTCACCACACTAAACACCATAACACATATGTTACAAACCTAAATGCAGCGTTAGAAGGTCATGCAGATCTGCAAGGAAAAACGCTTGAGGAATTGCTTAGCAATTTAGAAGCGCTTCCAGAGAGCATTCGTACAGCTGTTCGCAATAATGGTGGTGGACATGCCAACCATAGCCTTTTCTGGACGATTCTTTCGCCAAATGGCGGCGGTGAGCCAACTGGTGAATTAGCGGATGCGATCAACAAAAAATTCGGCAGCTTTGCTGCGTTTAAAGAAGAATTTACAAAAGCCGCAACAACTCGCTTCGGTTCTGGATGGGCTTGGCTCGTTGTGAATAATGGCGAGCTTGAAGTGACAAGCACGCCAAACCAAGACAATCCGATTATGGAAGGAAAAACGCCAATTCTTGGCTTGGATGTTTGGGAGCATGCATACTACTTAAAATATCAAAACCGTCGTCCAGAATACATTTCTGCATTTTGGAATGTCGTAAATTGGGACGAGGTTACTAAACGTTATCAAGCTGCAAAATAAGAAATGAATGGAAAGGGACGGCCCCAATCAATCGCCGTCTCAAACAGGAGCCAAAGTCAATTTTGACTTTGGCTCCATTATTTTTAGCCGCCATTTGTTTCGGTTTTTTCTGTCTCAGACCGCTTTTTTAATATGGATGGACAGTCTAGGATGGCTTTGGATTCAGGGGCGTCTTTTTTATGTGCGGTGCATAGAACAGGCAGGAGATTGCCAAACTATCCTTTAAGATGAAAAGGGGAGTTAACCATGACTATGCTAAAAAAAATATTCGGCCATGAGCATATCAATCGCGATCTCATCTTGTTGCTATGCATCGGTGGCTTTTATTCATTAAGCATTGCACTTTCCAACACCTTTGTGAATGTATATTTATGGAAACAATCGGGAGAATTTCGGGATTTGGCGCTGTATAATTTGGCGATTGTAGTATTGCAGCCTTTGACGTTTGTTTTTGCCGGAAGACTTGCGAAAAAAGTCGATCGCATTATTGTTTTGCGTTTAGGCGTGTCATTTTTAGCGGCTTTTTTTATGAGTGTATTGCTTGTTGGACAGCGCGCCGATGATTATTTATTATTGCTTGGTTCGTTGCTTGGGATCGGCTATGGTTTTTATTGGCTGGCGTTTAATGTATTGACATTTGAAATCACAGAACCGAATACACGGGATTTTTTTAATGGCTTTCTAGGCATTTTAACGTCGGCCGCCGGGATGATCGGCCCTATCGCTGCAGGATATATCATTTCCATGCTTGTTAAGAAAGGATATACGCTCATTTTTTCCATCTCATTAGGGATGTTTTTAATTGCTGTAGTCCTCAGCTTTTTCCTTAAGAGGAGGCAGGCAGAAGGAAAATACGCTTTGCTGCGCATTATCAAAGAGAGGCAGAATAATAAAGAGTGGCGGTTGATTACAAACGCTCATTTTTTTCAAGGATTAAGAGAAGGGATTTTTGTTTTTATTATTTCTGTCTTTGTGTATGTTGCCACCGATAGCGAATGGGCGCTTGGAAAATTTGGTTTTGTGAATTCGCTGACATCCTTTGTGGCGTACTATGTTGCCTCTAGACTGATTAAGCCATCTTATCGAAAACTGGCGATTTTATGCGGCGGTTTATTGCTGTACGCGGCGATTTTCTTAATTGTTTTCGATCCCTCCTATATGCGTTTGATGCTGTATGCTGTTGCGATTGCGATCGCTTATCCGATCCTGCTCGTGCCGTATTCATCGTTGACATTTGATGTGATTGGCAAGAGCTGGGGATCAGCGGATCGAAGAATTGAATATATCGTCGTTCGCGAGCTGTTTTTAAATGCTGGACGCATTGTCTCCATTCTCGCCTTTTTATTCACCATTACCTTTTTCAACGAAAAAAGCGGCATTTCTGTACTGATGATGGTGCTAGGAGCGGGGCACACGATGATTTATTGGTTTATCCGCCCGATCGAGGTTTCAAGAAAACAGCAGCGGGAAGGGGATGAAGCTGTTCTCCGCCGCACTTTTACGAACAAAGAAGGAGGCTCTCCTGCATAGGGCCTCTTTCTTTATGACGATTTTCTAGAAAAATGCCGCCGTTTCTTTTACAATAAGAAATGGAATCGTTAAAAAGCAGGAGGGTGTCATTTTGAAAAAAAAGAAAAGGGCGCAAGTACCATTTCGGTTAAATATATTATTTTTTCTCGTGTTTATGCTGTTTTCAGCCCTGATTTTACGGCTTGGGGTTGTACAAATCGTGTATGGCGAGCAATATCGAAAAGAAGTCGAACGGACGGAAAATGTGACAGTGAGCACACCGGTGCCGCGCGGCAAAATTTATGATCGCTATCATCGTGTGATTGTTGATAACATCCCGCTGAATGCAATTACGTATACTCGTACGAAAACGACGACTCCAGAAGATACACTAAAAATTGCCCAGCGATTGGCTCAATACATTGATAAGCCTGTAGATAAAGTAACCGAACGCGATATGAAGGATTATTGGATTTTAACAAGAGAAGAAAAGGCGGCTAAAAAGGTCAGCGAAGCAGAAAAAAAAGCGCTGCAAAAAAAGGGGCTATCTGATAAAGAGCTGGACAAGAAGGTGTACGAATTAACACTTGAACGAATTACAGCTGATGATCTAAAAGAAATCAAGCCTGAAGAAATGAAAGTGCTCGCTATTAAGCGATCGCTTGATAGCGGCTATGCGCTAACGCCGCAAATTGTGAAAAATAAAAATGTAACAAATGAAGAATACGCGGTGGTCAGCGAACATTTAGAAGAGCTGCCAGGAGTGAATACGACAACAGATTGGGAGCGCCATTATGTATATGGCAACACGTTCCGCTCTGTACTGGGCAGCGTCACAAGCGATGAGGACGGTGTTCCGCTGGAGAAGCTCGACTACTTTTTGGCGCGCGATTACAGCCGCAACGACCGCGTGGGTAAAAGCTATTTAGAGGCGCAATATGAAGATGTGCTTCACGGCAAAAAAGCGAAAATAAAAAATATAACCGATAAATCAGGAAATGTCATTGAGACGCAACAAGTGTATGAAGGAGAACGGGGCAAGGATCTCGTGCTCACCATTGATATGGAACTGCAGCAGCGCGTCGAGCAGATTATTCAAGAAGAGCTGCTTGCTACGAAACGGAAAGGGCATGCGCCGTTATTGGACAGGGCTTTTGTCGTGATGATGAACCCGAAAACAGGGGAAGTGCTGTCAATGGCGGGAAAAAGATTAGTCAAAACGGACAGCGGCAAAACGGAAATACAGGATTATGCCCTTGGAACGATTACGTCTGCTTATGCAATGGGGTCGGCTGTTAAGGGAGCCACTGTATTAACCGGCTTTCAAACAGGTGTGCTTCATAATAATACGTACTTGGTCGACGAACCGTTATACATTAAAGGAACAAAGCCGAAAAAATCGTGGAAGACGATGGGAAGCATCAATGAATTAACGGCGCTTAAACAATCGTCGAACGTGTATATGTTTAAAACCGCGATCGCAATCGGTCGCGGCACTTATCGTCCGCATGGTCCGCTCAGCATCGATCCGGATGCTTTTACGACGATCCGGCGTTATTTTAGCCAATTTGGCCTCGGCGTCAAAACCGGCATCGATCTGCCGAATGAAATTACCGGGTTTCAAGGATCAAGCAAAATGCCGGGGCTGCTTCTTGACTTAGCGATCGGCCAGTACGATATGTATACGCCGATGCAAATGGCGCAATATGTTTCAACGATTGCCAATGGCGGCTATCGTATGAAGCCGCAAATTGTCAAAGAAATCCGCGAGCCGAATAACGATGACAAAGAGCTAGGGCCGGTGATCCGCGATTTTCAGCCGACGGTGCTGAACCGGGTCGATATGAAGACAGCCTATATCGACCGGGTGAAGGAAGGCTTTCGCCGCGTTATGCAAGAGCCGGGGGGAACAGCATATGCGTATTTCGCCGACGCTCCATACAAGCCGGCCGGAAAGACAGGAACAGCGGAAGCATTTTATGACGGTCCGATTCAAAGCAAAAAAAATGATCCAACCTATAATTTAACATTAGTCGGTTATGCTCCTTACAATGCCCCTGAAGTGTCGTTTGCCGTTGTCGTGCCATGGGCGACACAAGGAGACAGTGACGGCATTAATAACCGAATCGGCCGCCGAATTTTAGATGCGTACTTTGAATTGAAAAAGGAACGGCCGCAGCAAGGGACACAGCAAACGCAACAAGACGAAACGCAGACAGATTCGCAAGCAACCAATCAATAAGAGTCACTGCGTTCATTGATGAGAAAATGATGTCATTCGACATGTTACATTTACGTAGGGATGAGGCTAAACAACGTTATTTCGCCGACCATTCAATGAATGTAAAATGACGGTGCTGGGCGTTTTCCGTCAAAAGCACAGATGTAAAGGCAAACACCAGCTGAAAAGCTAGAACCATTTTGAAGAGGCACTCATTATTGAGTGCCTTTTTGCTTTACAAAAGCTTAACAATCTCTTAAAACCAAGTTAAAAGTCTTATAGTACTCTTTAGGTGTTACAAAAAGCGAAATCACGTGTTTTGACGAAGAAAAATCGCTGTTCTATGCTTATGATCAATAGGATGATAATAAATGAAAGACAATATCGATGAATATCGTCGGCTTCTGATGCTTATATGGATGGAGGAAGAGAACCCAATGGAATTGACAATGATCAAGACAAAAGCGGAAAACGGGGCAATTTCGAAACCGGCAGAGAAAGATAAAGAGATTGTTTATCGTACAAGTGAATTAAATTTGTGGTATGGTGAGCATCATGCTTTAAAGAATATTCATCTGGATATTTATGAAAATGAAGTGACGGCGATCATTGGTCCTTCCGGATGCGGAAAATCGACCTATATTAAAACATTAAATCGAATGATCGAACTAGTTCCGAATGTGCGCACATCTGGAGAGATTGTTTATCGCAACCGCAATATTTTCGATCAATCATATCGGGTGGAAGAACTGCGTACACAAGTCGGAATGGTTTTCCAAAAGCCTAATCCATTTCCTAAATCCGTCTATGATAATGTCGCTTATGGTCCACGCATTCATGGGATTCGCGACAAACGAACACTTGATGAGATTGTGGAAAAAAGCTTGCGCGGTGCGGCCCTTTGGGACGAAGTGAAGGATCGCCTTTATGATAATGCCGGCGGATTATCGGGAGGACAGCAACAGCGTTTATGCATTGCCCGCTGTCTCGCCATTGAACCGGATGTGATTTTAATGGACGAACCGACATCCGCTTTAGATCCGATTTCTACATTAAGAATAGAAGAGCTGATTCAAAGGCTTAAAGAGAACTATAGCATTATTATCGTTACACATAATATGCAGCAGGCCGCGCGTATTTCTGATAAAACAGCCTTTTTCTTAAATGGTGAAGTGGTCGAATATGATGACACAGACCGTTTATTTTCCAATCCTTCGGACAAGCGTACCGAGGACTATATTACCGGAAGATTCGGCTAAACGAAAGGTGGAACCAATATGCCGGCCAGAGAAAAATTCGACTATGATTTAAAAACATTACAGCAAAAGCTGCTGGAACTTGGCAGCTTAACCGAAACAGCGTTAAATTATTCCATTCAGGCATTTCAACACAAAAATATTGAACTAGCATTGCAAATTATTGACAACGACAGTCAAATTGACACTTTGGAAGAAGAAATCAACGATTTTGCTATTTTGCTCATTGCGAAACAACAACCGGTAGCCATTGATTTGCGGAGAATTGTCATTGCGATTAAAATTGCAACAGATATTGAACGCATTGCTGATTTTGCTGTTGATATTGCGAAAGCGGCGATTCGAATGGGCGACCGTCCATTTGCGCTGGAAATGGAAAAAATCATGCAAATGCACCGTGTTGCGCTAGAAATGGTGTCCATTGGTTTAAAAGCATATTACGAAGAAGATGTGGTATTGGCTCGGAAAATTGCAGAAATGGACGATGAAGTAGATGAGTTATATGGACAAATCATGAGGGAACTGCTGCGATTGAACGCCACCAATCAAGAAAATGCTTTGCAAATTAACCAATTTTCCTTGATTGCCCGCTATATTGAACGTATCGCCGATCATGCGACTAATTTAGGAGAGCATGTCGTCTATCTCGTAAAAGGAAAGCATTACGATTTAAATGGATAAATGTAAAAAGGTGGCCCTTTAAGGGGTCACCTTTTTGAATGGGTAATCATGCGAGCGATTTCCTCATATTTCATATCACTGCGTATTTCATATGTGCCGGGACGAATTTGTCCAGTGAGCTGATGGGCGTTTAAATAGTTGGTCAAAGCCTGATCGTCAGAGATAATTTTCGCTTCTTCTAGTTCTTTAGCAAATTTTGTGGGAACATCTCCTTTGTTAATAACAAGCCGATAAATACGAATGGTTGCTGGCGGTGCCGTTGTCTTTGGAGAAGCAGCCTGCGCCTTCGTTTCCGCTGCTTTTTTTAGCGCTTGATATTCTGTTTTTGCCAAAACGACCAACTCGTTTTTTTGCAAATAGGCATCAAGCTGCGCTTTCGTTGATTTAACTGGCTGCTGATAATAAATGATGCCAATGATGGAGGTTGACAATAACATTCCGAGCGCAAATCCGCGAATCGCTTCTCTGTTCATCGAGCAATCCCCCGCAAAATCATGCGCACCTCTTCAGCCGTTAGCGATGTTTCCCGGGCAATTTGCTCCGCTGAAAGACCTTTTTTATAAAGAGCCCATACACGGGCATATGATGATGCGAGAGGTGAATCGTCTTTTATTTTTTCTGTTAATGAAAAAGGCTTTTCTTCATTGATTAATAATTCTTCCTCCAATATCTTCAGCCGTTTTTTGAGTTGATACGTTTCTTGAGCCAATGAAAGCGTTAAATGATCTATTTGCTCTTCTAAGCTTTTCATTTGATCTTTTCCGAAAAAAGACGCAGCCAAAAGAAGAAGGGAAATGATTACAAATCCAATTAACGTATATTCCATCATTTTCTATCACCCCACTTCACTATACCATAAATAAATGCATAAAATCGATAAGATTATTGTAAGTAAGGAGAGAAGGAGTTAAAATAAAAATAAAAAATATTGAAAGAATATTCCGTAAAAAAGGTAGGGAGGTGAAAAAATCATGAAAGGTGTGATTATGGCTGGGGGAAAAGGGACGCGTTTGCGACCGCTGACGTGCAACATTCCAAAGCCAATGGTCCCACTTGTTGGAAAACCAGTGCTTGAATACACCATTGAGTGGCTCAAGCGGTTTGAGATTACTGATATTGCGATGACCATTCAATATTTAGGGGGAGTGATTAAACAGCATTTTCAAGACGGCGGCCGATTTGGAGTGAATATTGACTATTTTGAAGAACATGAGCCGCTTGGCACAGCAGGAAGCATAAAAAACGCCGCTTCTTTTATTGATGACACGTTTATTGTTGTCAGTGGAGATGCGCTAACCGATATCGACTTGTTTGAAGCGGTGGAATTTCATCGCCAGCGAGGCGCTTTAGCCACGATCGTTATGTCGCAGGAGCGGCAGCCGCTTAATTACGGAGGAATTATCGTCTCACGTGAAGGGCGGGTCAAGCAGCTGATTGAAAAGCCAAAATGGAACCAAGTATATACCGATTTTGTCAACACGGGTATTTATATTTTTGAACCGGAAATTTTAGAGTATATTATTGAAAATGAAAAGTGCGATTTCAGCAATGATGTTTTCCCTTTTTTATTAAAAAAGGATGTGCCTTTATATGCTTTTTTGGCTAAAGGCTATTGGCTCGATATCGGCACCATTCAGCAATATCAAAAAGCGCACATAGACATTTTAAATAAACATGTGCAAGTGTCGATCAATGGCAAGGAGCTGTTTCCCCATGTTTGGGTCGGATCCGATGTGAAAATCGAGGATGGTGCGGTTATTGTCGGTCCATCATTTATAGGCAATGGAGCGTTTATTCGCCAAAACGTCAAAATCGATGCCCATTCTGTCATTGGACCCAATGTGCAAATCGGCGAGCATGCTTCCGTGAAACGAAGTATCATTTGGGAGAGAAGCTATATCGGAAAGCATTGCGAATTGCGTGGCAGTATTTTAGCAGATGGCACCTATTTAGGCAACAACGTGGAACTGCTTGAACAATCCGTAATCGGTAGCCGCTGCACTCTTCAACCGCGGGTGCAGGTAAAGCCCAATATGAAAATTTGGCCGGAAAAAACGATTGCGGAAGGAACAGTGATTCATTCTTCCGTGTTTTGGGGAAAGCAACAACAAAAATCCTTGTTTGGAACACGCGGGATTGCCGGTATTGCTAATGTAGAAATGACGCCCGAATATGCTTCGAGGCTAGCTGCTGCTTATGGAAGTACGCTTCAGGTTCATCATCATGTAATGGTTGCAGGGGATGGACACCCATTTACGAACCTCATTAAACAAGCGTTTATTCATGGACTGCACGCATCAGGAGTGGTTACAGCGGAATGTCTAGAAAGTGTTACTGCGCCGATTGTGCGTCACCAGCTTCGTCGATCTTCTTATGATGGCGGCGTCTATATTTTCCTTGATGAAAAAGATCGAAGCATCTACATTGATTTGTATGACAAGCACGGCTATCCGATTAATTATTTACAAGAAAAAGAAATTGAACGTACGTTCGTTCAAGAGCAAATCCGCCGTGTGTCGATGGAACAAATAGGTTTTTCTAATACTCATCTACAGCCAAGCGCCTCTTACATTCAAGAAATGCAGCAACAAATCCATTTGCCTCTTCGTGGCTGCAAAGCAATTCTTGCCTCAGAATCACATGTCCATCATCTTGCAAACAAACTGCTTCATGGCCAGCCATGCGAAATTGAAATGCTGAAAAGCGCTGATTTTCGCGATATTGCCGATTATATAAAAACAGGAGACGCGTTATTTGCTTTAATCACAGGAAGGGATGGCGAGCAATTTTGGATTATGGACGAAAGCGGAACGATAGTGACTGAAGAACAACTGCTATCGTTATATACGATCACCTCGTTATGGTTTCAGCCAGAATGTCCTGTTTTGGTTCCAAGCTATGCGCCATCTGCGCTAGAGACCGTGGCTAGACAAATGAATGGGCAAATCAAAAAAATCAAAGGGGCACGAAAAGAGATGCTCAAAGAATGGCAGCAACCGTTTCATTTTTGTTATGATGCCATTTATGCGTTTGTCCAGCTCCTTCAGCTGCTAGCTGCCGAGGGACGTCCATTATCTGAAATTACCGCTTCCACCCCACGCATGCATTGGCTTAGAGAATATGTGTTCTGTCCTTGGAACGCCCGGGCGATTGTATTGCGTCGACTGATGGAGGATGAGAACGAAACGATTGTCGATGTCAATGACGGAATTAAATTATATCATCCTGATGGCGGCTGGACGTTTATTTTACCGGAGCTGGATCAGCCGATGTTTACCATTTATTCTGAAGCCCTGGATGTTCAAAGAGCACGTGAAACGATGATTTATTATATAAAAAAAATTCGCCAGTATCAAAATGCATAAATTAAATATGGAAATTGCCGCAAAAAAGTGCTATCATAGAAAAGTCTGATTATAAGTTTATAAAGTTTGGAGGGAAATGATCATGCGCGTAAATATTACATTGGCTTGCACAGAATGCGGCGAACGTAACTATATTTCAACAAAAAATAAACGCAACAATCCAGATCGTGTAGAGTTAAAAAAATATTGTCCAAGAGACAAAAAAGCGACCCTTCATCGCGAAACAAAGTAAGCAGTAGGAAACGTTTTCCTGCTGCTTTTTTATCATCTCAAATGAGAAATCTCCTGCTTCCATAAGTGGGGAATGAATCGGTCTTTACCGAAGAGAAGGACAGGAATGCTCCACTTCAACTTAGGTAAGTGAGGAGGAGGGCAAAGCAGAGGAGGGAATGAATTGCAGGAAAAAAGCGCGCTTCGCAAGCAAATGAAAGAAAAAATAAGAAGCTTATCAGCAAAGCAAAAGAACGAGTATGACGCGCAAATTGCGGAGAATCTGTACGCTTTGCCGGTTTGGCAGCAGGCGGAAACCATTGGGATCACCATTTCCAGAGAGAACGAAATTAACACAAAACCCATTATTGAAAAGGCTTGGCAGGAAGGAAAAACGGTATGCGTCCCAAAATGTGATCCACAAGAAAAAACGATGACATTTCGCGCCATCCGTTCATTTGATCAATTAGAGTCTGTTTATTTCGGTTTACAGGAGCCGATTG
Organism: Anoxybacillus sp. B2M1; assembly: GCF_001634265.1. Classification (NCBI taxonomy): domain Bacteria; kingdom Bacillati; phylum Bacillota; class Bacilli; order Caryophanales; family Anoxybacillaceae; genus Anoxybacillus; species Anoxybacillus sp. B2M1. Next base: position 3,729,592 of record NZ_CP015435.1, read on the forward strand.
TAGCCATGACGGAAGAAGTCGCTTCTCGGCAAATCGATGTGATGATCGTTCCGGGAGTATGCTTTTCCAAAGCAGGATATCGAATCGGCTATGGGGGCGGATACTATGACCGTTACCTGCAGCATTTTTGGCGGCCGACGATTTCGCTTGCTTATTCCTTTCAAGTGGTAAACCATGTTCCATTTGAAGCGCATGACATTCCGGTTGACATGATTGTTACTAATGAAAAGGTTATGATGTGTGATGAATGAATGGCTATATATAGCTGCTATTTGGATCGTGGCTATTGGCGGCTTCGTTGTCCGCTCTTTATCGATATCGGGAGCATTAGCGACCGTTTTGGTTGGAACAGCAGTTGCTGCTGGATTTGCTTGGAAGGGATTATGCCTATTAGGCGTATTTTTTGTTACATCAAGCTTTTGGAGCCATTTTTGTCATCGGAAAAAGGAAAGAGTAGCGGAAAAAGTCGCAAAAGGATCGCAACGGGATTATATTCAAGTTTTCGCGAATGGAAGCATTCCGGCGACCATTAGCCTACTCTCCCTTTTTTTTCCTTCCTTTGTTTGGCAAGGATTGTTTATCGTTTCCATTGCTGCGGCGAATGCGGATACATGGGCTTCAGAGATTGGCAGTCTCAGCCGCCAGTCTCCTCGCCTTGTGACAACATGGGAAAAAACGGAGCCGGGGACATCAGGGGCGGTTACCTGGCTTGGCCTTGCTGCTTCTTGTTTAGGAGCTGGACTAATCGCTGTGGTCGGTTCGCTGCTATGGGATGGTGTTCCCGTTGTTGCTGTGAGCATCGCCGGTTTTTTAGGCTGCATGATTGATACATATTTAGGAGCGGTGTGGCAAGCGATGTACCGCTGCGAGGTTTGCGGCATTGAAACAGAAAAAACGGAGCACTGTCAGCAAAAAACTGTACATATTAAAGGAATTCGTTTACTTAATAACGATTTAGTAAATTGGTTAGCCATTGCTTGTTCACTGATTGTTTATTTGTTTGTCACGAATTTGCAATAGAAAGAAGGGGAGGAACCCGATAGATAATGGTAAAGTATAGAAGAAAGCTCTCTTGTTATGAATGGTGAAAGGTGGAGAAGCGAAGATGGCACATTTAGGAAAAAGGGTTGTTCTAATTGGAACAGGTTTTGTTGGCTCAAGTTACGCATTTGCTTTGCTCAATCAAGGCGTTACGGAAGAGCTTGTGTTAATTGATGTTAATCAAGAAAAAGCGGAAGGGGATGCAATGGACTTAAACCACGGTCTTCCGTTTTCTCCTTCACCAACGAAAATATGGTTTGGTGATTATCGTGATTGCGAAAACGCCGACCTTGTTGTCATCACGGCTGGAGCCAACCAAAAGCCGGGAGAAACTCGTTTAGATTTAGTTCATAAAAATATGAAAATTTTTGAATCCATCGTTTCAGAAGTCATGAAAAGTGGATTTAACGGAATATTTCTTGTTGCCACAAATCCTGTCGACGTTCTTACCTATGCGACATGGAAGTTTTCAGGGCTTCCGCATGAACGGGTGATTGGCTCAGGAACGATTTTAGATACAGCCCGTTTCCGTTATTTGCTCGGACAGTATTTTCAAGTGGATGCCAGAAATGTTCATGCTTATATTATTGGTGAGCATGGCGATACCGAACTTCCGGTGTGGAGTCATGCAGATATCGGCGGAAAAGCTGTAACAGAGTTTATTCGTGAGCGCAAGCAGTATAAGCAAGAGGACTTAGAAACAATCTTTGCGAACGTTCGTGATGCCGCCTACCATATTATCGAGCGCAAAGGGGCAACCTATTATGGAATTGCCATGGGTCTTGCCCGTTTAACAAAGGCGATTTTACAAAATGAAAATTCTGTGCTGACGGTATCTGCTTATTTAAACGGTGAGTATGGCCATGCGGATATTTATATCGGCGTTCCAGCCATCGTCAATCGCGGCGGCATCCGTGAAATTGTAGAGTTAAAGCTGTCAGAAACGGAAAAAGCGAAATTCTCCCATTCAGCCACGGTATTAAAAAATGTTCTTAACCCTTTTTTCGGAAATAAAGCGCATCCTTCATAAAAAAGCTGTGTTAGTTGTAGACAATGTCCATTTGGACTTTGTCTACAACTATTTTAACATCGTCCACCGAGAAGTCTCCTATCTCTTAACGGAGAGTAGGTGAGGGAGGTTTATGCAACATCCGTTCATGGTGACATTTCTACTTGCAGACTGGCTGGACAACGCTTGGCAGAAAATGAGCGTAGTCGAATGAAGACGCAAATCGAACAAAAGACGCTTATGAGTGTGAGTGGACGAACGGGGCCAGTGTCACAGAATGAAAGCGTTTATCCATAGTCTGACGCATCCTTCATAAAGCATAAAGGATGCGTTTTATAATTTATCGGTTTTGGGGAAAAAGAATAGAGAAATCATGAATGGGAGGCGAAAAAAGTGAATAAAACGATATATGCCATTACGGCTGTAATCGCTGCGATTTTCCTGTATCGCTATCGTTATCGGTTGCTGAATGGAGTATTGAGCATTCGTCCCTTGCAGACACTGCTTGTGCGTGCAGGAATGAGCATTCCATTTGTTCGCAAAGCAGTTGTTTCGCAAGTTTTTCATTAATTATGGTACAATGGCTAAAAAATAAGCTTTTCGTCATAGCACGTGGTTTTTAACGATATGAAAGGGAGAGGGAAACGTGGATCTGTTTTATTGGCAGCTCGTATACTTTTTGGTGAAAAACCGCTATCGAATTATCAAATTATCGAATGCGCCTCATGAAATATGGTTAGAGTCTTTCGAGCATAAAGGCGCTCCGCTTATTCGGCTTGTGCGGTATGATATCGATTGGAGCAGCTGGCTCCAACGTGATCTTGAATATACGCGCCAGATAGCTGAACAGCTGCAAAAACGGCATTTACGCCGTTCGCTTCCAATCTTGAATATCTATATTTCCGCTTATCCGCCGGTTGATGATTGGGAATGGATCGTGAAGGAACCCACTGAGCATTCGAGCTTACATACGATATTGGTTCATTCAGCCAACCAGATGCAAGCGTTGCAGGACATAAGCCAAATCATCCATGTTCCCGTTTCGCTGCCCGCGATCGAACACGATATGGATCCCCAGTTTGCGATCCAGTCTATCCAAAGGCATGTCTTCCGCCTAGAAAAAGAAAGGCAAGAAAAAGAGAAGCGCCTGATGGAGCACGGCAAGCCACGGATTGTCTATGCATTAATCGCGATCCAAGTATTGATGTTTCTTTTTCTTGAATGGAAAGGAGGCAGCACGAATTCTGCTGTGCTGATTCAATATGGAGCAAAGTTTAACCCGCTGATTCAATCGGGGGAATGGTGGCGGCTGATTACACCGGTTTTTTTACATATTGGTTTTCTTCATTTATTAATGAATACAATGGCGCTATATTATTTAGGAATCGTGGTCGAACGTTTATATGGCTCTTGGCGCTTTTTGTTTATTTACTTGTTGGCAGGCTTCTTCGGAACAGTCGGCAGTTTTTTATTCACCTCTTCCATCTCCGCAGGAGCGTCTGGAGCGATTTTCGGCTTATTTGGCGCCCTTCTTTATTTTGGTACGGTATACCGCCATCTTTTCTTTCAAACAATGGGGGCTAATATTATAGGATTAATCGTGCTTAATCTAGGGTTGGGACTGTTGATTCCCGGGATTGATAACGCCGGACATATCGGTGGTTTGATTGGTGGTTTTCTGGCAGCCAATATCGTTCACTTGCCGCGCCATCGTTCATGGAGCAAGCAATTGCTTTCGTTTCTCGTGACATTGTCATTGCTTTCTTTTAGCTTATATATGGGATTTAAAGGATAAAGATTATGGGGAAATATGCTGGCGCAATTGCACAGTTTCCCCATTTTTCGTTTTCGTCAAAACAATTAAATGGGAGTAGTCTTTACTTATTAAAAGAAGCGGAACGGTGCTTCCAATTGGCGAAATAATCGATCCATCCTTTTGTTTGATTCCTAAAAAATAGTTTTTGTACAATCCTTCCCATAGATTGCCGATAATGGCTTGGGTTTTTGCTTGCGAAAGATCAGGAAACGGCTGCTCGTTATAGGAAAGCAGCTCTGGCAAATACAAGTGATAGTAGCGTCGTTCATTAACCCCTATTTCTTCAATCATTGCTTTAGCTGTATATTCAAGAAGCTGTGAGGAGGCTTTGTTTAATACTCGTTGCCATTCTTTTTCATTTGCTGTTTTGGCGTGACGGAAAGAAGTAAATGGAGAGTATGGAGAAGCAATGACATATAATTGATCGCCACTCATTTTTTGACTGCTCGTAATGGTGTCTCCGCGATGAATCTCTCCATAGTGAAAAGAAATCGCTTGGAAAAAATGACTATCGGTCGACTGAAAGGACCGTTCTTGCCGCAGTGATTGGTCAGCCTCTCTCCATTTAGACAAAGTCCCCATTAAACGTCCATCTGCAAACAGTAAAGAAATATCTTGCCGCAAATACACTTTTTCGTTTAAAGAAGAAGAGACCGTCCAAGAAAGGGAATATGAATGGTGCGATTTTGGCGACCGAGCATGTAAAACGGTTGCGGTTTGCTGAAAGCTAGCCTCTTGGTCAATAGGAAAAAAAGTGATGGCCTCTTGTGATGGCTTCTCAAAAGAAAACGGAAAAAGATAAAGGCTTATCAATAGTGTGACAAATAGAGGGATCATCCAAAAAAGTGCTCGCTTCATATTTTTCCTCCAATAATATGGACAAGTTTTCACCAATGTATATGCAGAGAATTTGGAAAATATGTATGAATTCTCGCGCGGCTGTCAATGCTGGAGGATAAATGAGAGATCGTGCAGGTGAAAAAACGATGGAACGAACAAAGCGGGCTATTTCCACATCATTGTCTGAAAATGTTGCTTATTTGCGTGAGCGTCTAGGTGTTGGCAAAAGTTTTGATGTTATTCATTTAGATGTAGAATATGCAGGACGCAGCATGGCTTTTTTTATGATTGATGGATTTGTCAAAGATGATATCTTGCACTATATCATGAAGTTTTTAGCAACCCTTGATCAACAAGCGCTTCAGGAAAGTCCGATCGAGAAATTGTTAAAAACGTATTTGCCTTATGTGGAATTAGAAAAGACGGATGATTTAAATCGAATTGTCGATGGAGTGCTTTCAGGTCCTACGGCATTAATGATCGATGGGATCGCTTATGCTATTTTGATTGATGCTCGCACGTATCCGGTTCGCGGACCGCAAGAGCCGGATATGGAACGGGTGGTCCGCGGCGCACGTGACGGCTTTGTCGAAACCATTGTTTTTAATACGGCGTTGACGAGAAGGAGAGTGCGCGACCGAACACTGCGTATGGAATATATGCAAGTAGGGAGGCGATCCAAAACCGACATTTGTGTCTGTTATATTGAGGATATCGCAAATCCGGAAATTGTTCGCAGTGTGAAGGAATCGATTTCCAAAATTGATACAGATGGGCTGCCAATGGGAGAAAAAACACTTGAAGAATTTATTTCTGGACGACATTGGAATCCTTATCCGGTTGTCCGGTACACGGAACGGCCAGATACGGCGGCCGTTCATTTATATGAAGGTCATGTCTTGGTCATGGTTGACGGCTCACCCAGTGTCTTGATTATGCCAGCGACATTTTGGCACCATTTACAGCATGCGGAGGAGTATCGCAATAAACCCATTGTTGGCGCCTATTTGCGCTTGGTCCGCTTTTTAGCTGTTTGGGCCTCGCTTTTTCTGCTGCCGCTATGGTATTGGGCGATGACTAATTCTGATCAGCTGCCTAGTGCCCTTTCCTTTATTGGGAAAGCAAGTACAGGAGCTCTTCCGTTATTTGCCCAGCTCATTGTGATTGAACTCGGTATTGATATGCTAAGAATGGCGGCGATTCATACGCCTTCCTCCTTAGCGACGGCACTGGGACTTGTGGCGGCTCTGATGATTGGGGGAATTGCTGTAGAGGTCGGCATTTTTTCCAATGAAGTCGTTCTTTATTTTTCTATTGCAGCGATTGGTACATTTGCGACACCAAGCTATGAGCTGGGATTGGCGAACCGCCTTGTGCGCATTGGCTTACTCATTGCTACCTCTTTATTTGGCGTTTACGGTTATATCGTTGGAATTACGTTGTGGGTTATGATGCTAGCGCGCATGAAATCCTTTACGATTCCTTATTTATGGCCCTTTATTCCGTTTTCCTACCGGGCGATGCGCGACGTGTTGATCCGCTCTCCTATTCCGTTAAAAAATCGAAGACCGACCGTGCTGCATCCGCGTGATCCCGATCGATAAAAAGGCTTATCTTTTCGTAAGATAAGCCTTTAACTGTTGATAAACGCTTTCATTCTGCATTACTGGTCTCGCTCGTCTCCCATATTTTGTTCGATTTGCATCTTCCTTCGTCTATGTTTCTTGTTAACCAAGCATTTTCAAGCGAGTCTGATATGGAAAAATCATAATTAATTTAAATAATGACCGGCAAAGCCAAAAGTGACTTTTTCTACAATCTGAAGCCTTCTTTTATGTTTTTTATAGCAGGGATCGTTTCCTTTCTTGACGGCTTGCTCCGTTTGTTTATAAATTTATAATATGTACAAAAACGATATATAACATATAGCGCGGGTGAAAAGATGAAAACGGTTTATGATGTTCAGCAGCTTTTAAAAAAGTTTGGAACGATTATTTATGTCGGCGATCGGGTAGCTGATTTAGAGTTAATGGAGGAGGAGCTAAAGGAGCTATATCAATCGCAGCTGATTGATGTGCAGGAATACCAAATGGCGCTGTTGATCGTGAGGCATGAGGCACAAATGGAACGAGAAAAACGAATGAAAAAGGGATGAATAGAACATGAAAAAATGGTTAGCAGGTGTTGATTTAGGTGGCACAACAATTAAAATGGCGTTTATCAATATATATGGGGAAATGATTGATAAATGGGAAATCGATACAAATCATACTGATCACGGAAAACATATTGTTACTGATATTGCTAAAGCAATTGATCAAAGGCTGGAAAAGCACGGTCAAGGAAGAGAGAAGATACTAGGGATCGGCATGGGGGCGCCTGGTCCTATCAAAGGAGACACAGGAGTCGTTTATGAGACAGTCAATATTGGCTGGAAAAACTACCCTTTGAAAAACCTGCTTGAGGCGGAAACATCGCTTCCTGTTGTTGTGGATAACGATGCTAATATGGCAGCCATTGGCGAGATGTGGAAAGGAGCAGGGAATGGCGCAAAAAATTTAGTTTGTGTCACGCTTGGGACAGGAGTTGGCGGCGGTGTGATTGCCAATGGTCAAATCGTGCGCGGAACGAATGGTGCAGGTGGTGAAATTGGCCATATTACCTCCATCCCGGACGGAGGAGCTGCTTGTAATTGCGGAAAAACGGGCTGCTTAGAAACGATCGCTTCGGCAACAGGAATTGTGCGTATCGCAAAAGAAAAGCTGACCAATAGCGAAGCTGATAGTATATTGCGGCAAGCAGAGCATGTAACGGCCAAAGATGTATTTGATGCAGCTAAAGCCAATGACAGATTGGCGCTTGAAATCGTTGACTTTGTCACCTTTCATCTGGGACTGGCTCTCGCTCATGTTGCCAATGCCCTGAATCCGGAAAAAATTGTCATTGGCGGCGGTGTATCCAAAGCTGGTGACATATTAGTTCAGCATACCGGCCATTATTTTAGACGCTTTGCTTTTCCTCGTGTAGCAGAGGGAGCTTCTATTGTTACGGCAACGCTCGGCAATGATGCTGGAGTGATTGGCGGTGCTTGGTTGGCCAAACAAGTGTTTTTATCATAGCAGCATAAAAGGCTGATGGTTTCGTGCAATCAGCCTTTTTCTTATATGAACCGCATGGCCAAGTTTATTCGTCATTTTAAAGAGACGAAGGGAAAGAACGGCTGACATGTAGTAAAATGAGCGATCTCTCCATAAAAATAGAATGATGGTTCATGGTGAAATCACTCGTACATCCTTCTGAGCATACAATACTCGTAAATATTTTGGGGCAGTGGCCAGAAGGAGGAAGAACCATGGGGATTATTAGAGGAAGCGAGTATATTGAAAGGATTGACAATCAGCAGGCGGATGTTTGGATCGATGGTACCCCCGTCACGGGGAAACGATCTGAGCATCCAGCTTTCTCGGGAATTATGCGCAGCCAAGCGAATTTGTATGATGCTCAGCATCATCCAGATAAGCAACACATTCTTACGTTCCGGGCTCCAAACGGCGAATTAGTAGGTGCTTCTTTTTTGCGTCCGACGACAAAAGAGGATTTGGAAAAAAGACGCCTCATGTTTCAGGAGTGGGCGAAAATCAGTGCCGGCATGATGGGAAGATCACCTGACTACATGAATACAGCTGTCATGGCCTTAGCTGCTGCTGCCGATATGTTTGCGGAGCAACGACCTGAGTATGGCGAGCATGTACGTCATTTATATGAGCAAGCAATGAAACATGATTGGTCTTTTACACATACGTTTATTAATCCTCAGAAAAACCGTTCTCTTGGTTATATAGAAGATAATGAGGAGATTGTGGCGGCTAAGGTCGTCGATGAAACAGCCGATGGCATTGTCTTAAAAGGAGCGCGTCTTTTGGCTACTCAGGGAGGAATCACCGATGAGCTCCTCGTTTTGCCTGCTGGCGGCAATTATATTGGTGATGAGTATATTTACGCATTTTCTCTTCCGACAAACACGCCAGGATTAAAGTTTATTTGTCGCCCATCGTTTGCAGGCGGCTCGTCGGCGTTTAATTATCCGCTAAGTTCGCGATTTGATGAAGTGGATGCGCTTGTTGTTTTCGATCATGTGCTTGTACCGTGGGACCGTGTATTTTTATATAAAAATGCATGGCTGGCTAAAGAACTGTATACAGAGAGCCATTTATCGGCGATGCTTTTGCATCAGGTACTTTCCAGGAGAGTAGTCAAGACGGAATATTTTCTTGGGGTCGTGCATTTGCTGATTGAATCAATTCAAATTGGGGAATATCAGCATGTCAAAGAAAAAGCAAGTGAAATTGCTGCTGCATTAGAAGCGTTAAAGGCATTGCTGCTGGCATCAGAAAGGGAGGCGAAACCAGATCGCCGCGGTACGATGATTCCTGCCCTAGAACCGTTATCTGCGTCAGCCTTTTTATATCCGCGAATGTATCCGCGTTTTGCAGAAATTGTTCAATTGCTTGGCGCCAGCGGCCTCGTTTGTTTGCCGACAGAAAAGGATTTTGCTTCTCCTATTCGTTCAGATTTAGATCGCTATTTACAGGCAGCGACGCTGGAGGCTGAAGATCGGGTACAATTGTTTCGCTTGGCATGGGATATGACCATGAGCGCGTTTGGAACAAGACAAACGCTTTATGAGCGCTTTTTTTTCGGTGATCCTGCGAAGTTTTCCGTCAGTTTTTACAACGGGTATGATAAAACGAAATGTGTTCAAATGGTGCAGCAGTTTTTAGAAAGTACGAATGCTAACGGATAAAGCGAATGGAACTCTCCAACCTGCCATCTTACAAAACGAAACATAAGGTTAGACCTTATTGATAAAACGGACGATTGGTTCATAAAGGCAGAGGGAGCTTCTATTGTTCCTAATCCCCACTTAGGAAAGAAGTCTCCCTTTTTAAGCGTGTAAAAATGGTAAGGAGAGATAAATTTCGGTGGGCGATCACCCCGATTTTTGCTATATTCGATCGCTCATGTTCTTTGTTCGCCGGATATATGGGGTGTCTGGAGAAAAAGCGTGCGAAAACCAAGCGTATTTTTTCATGCACAAAATATCCTAAGTACGAAAGCACTCGAATTGTCGGATACCAAGCGATCAAATCACCCGAAGGAACGTTGAGGACCATTTTCGTTGTGGAGCAGAGAAGCTTCTATGTTCAAGCGTTAGGGTAATCCCCAGAAGAAGAATCCCTATTTTCTCGACGATCGGCTCCCTGTTAAAATCAGATCATCCCCTGCTCACTTTGGAACAAAGATGGACGCATCTCCCTATTATGATGATTGAACAAATCCAAGTGAAACTTTTTCTTGGTGACAAACGTATATCCATGATGCATGCAGTACCTTCAGAAAGGCCCTTTTTACATAGAAATGTGGCTTGCGAGTCAAATGGCTAATAGACTGCTAGCATGAAAAGTTTTGTCGCGACTCTGGAAGGGTTGAATGACTAGCTCTCTATATCAAACCGAAAAAAATATGTCCGGAAGGTTCTGAGCCCTATCGCTTTCAGGCCCATGGATGGTTCTGTGAAGCAGCATTGCTTGATCGTTCGACTGTCAACAAACAGTTTTTACCCCCTATTTATACAAAAGTGAACGTGTCGAGTTACATCTATAGGAAGTTGTTGCGAAAAGTTTATGTATCGGCCATATAACAAAAATAAGTTGCCTTTTTGTCAAAAGAATATTAAGATATATGGTGGAAAATAGGAATAATATCCATTTTATGGTTTGTTTCTGGTAGAAGAAAGGATGGAACAAAATGATCAGAAAGCATCGCTTTTTGCTGATCGCCATAGTTTGGTTATGGCTGAAGACATATATTGTCTATAAAACTAGCTTTGATATTGAAATTGAGTCATCGCTTCAAGAGTTTATCTTATTTATTAATCCATTAAGCTTTTTATTGCTTGTTTTCGGATTTGCTTTATTTATGAAAGAAAAATGGCGCAACCGCTACATTGTTGCCATTAGCTTTTTAGTCACCGTTTTGTTGTATATTAATGTAATGTTCTATCGATTTTTTAACGATTTTATTACGCTTCCCGTACTGTTTCAAACGAGTAATTTAGGGGATTTAGGGAATAGCGTGTTTGAGTTGTTCCACTTTGCTGATTTATTGATGTTTGTCGATGTTGCTCTATTTGCATGGTTGGTTTGGAAAAAATCGTCGTTTGTGGCATTTGAGCGCGTGACAAAAACAGAACGCTCTGCTTACTTTTTAATATTGACCGCGCTTGTTTTAGTGAATCTCGATCTTGCAGAAGGACAAAGACCGGAGCTGTTAACGAGAACGTTTGACAGAAAAATGCTGGTGAAAAATATCGGCATGTACAACTATTTAATTTATGATGCCGTTTTGCAATCGAAGACAAAAGCGCAAAGAGTGTTAGCGAATGGCAACGAGCTCGCTGAAATTGAAAACTATATTCGCGCGAATGAAAAGGAACCAGATCAGCAATTGTTTGGCATCGCTAAAGGCCGCAACGTGATTATTGTGTCAATGGAATCGTTGCAGAGCTTTGTGATCAATAACCAGATCAATGGACAAGAGATTACTCCGTTTTTAAATGATTTTATCAAGGAAAGCTACTATTTTGATCATTTCTATCATCAAACAGGACAAGGGAAGACATCTGATGCGGAGTTTTTAATTGAAAACTCCTTGTATCCGCTTGGACGCGGCGCGGTTTTCTTTACTCATGCGACCAATGAATACCATGCCACTCCAGAAATTCTAAAAAACAAGGGCTATTATACCGCCGTATTTCATGCTAATAATAAAAGTTTTTGGAATCGCGATGTCATGTACCATTCGCTTGGTTATGACCGATATTTTTCCTTGGATGATTTTCATGTGACAGAAGAAAATTCGGTAGGTTGGGGATTAAAGGATCAGCATTTCTTTGAGCAATCCGTCGCGCATTTAAAAACATTGCCGCAGCCGTTTTACGTTAAGCTGATTACGCTGACTAACCATTTTCCATTTGAATTAGAGGAAGAGGATCGAATGGTGCCGGAGTATACGTCGAATGATCGGACTGTCAATCGCTATTTCCCGACGGTTCGTTATATGGATGAGTCGCTGAAAATGTTTGTTGAATGGCTGAAGAAGGAAGGGCTCTACGAAAACTCTGTCATTATTTTATACGGCGATCACTATGGCATTTCGGAAAATCATAATGAAGCGATGGCGCAGTATTTAGGAAAAGAGGAGATTACTCCTGTCGACCATGTTCAATTACAGCGGGTTCCTTTAATCATCCATATTCCAGGGGTGACGGATCAGCATCCAAAAGTCATTTCGAAAGTAGCGGGACAAATCGATGTGAAGCCAACTTTGCTTCATTTATTAGGAATTGACACGAAAAATGATATTCATTTTGGTCAGGATTTGTTCGCTCAAGACAAGCTAGATTTGGCGATATTGCGAGATGGAAGCTTTGTTACAAAAGATTATGTTTATAAAGATAATACTTGTTATGATAAAAAGACAGGGTTGAAAACAGATAACTCACATTGCGAGCCGTATGCGGAAAAAGTGAAGCAGGAACTTGATTATTCCGATAAAATTATATATGGAGATTTACTCCGTTTTTATAATGAAAAAGCGGAAAACGAGTAGTCGCTTGCCGACTACGGCAGAAAAGTCAGGAATCTAGCGTATCAATCGGGTTTGATTGGATGATCCACATCACTGGTTATGTTATATCTAAATGTAGTTTGTCGGTTGAGAAAATTCGTGGCTCCCAATCTAATTGCTTCACTTATTGTCCTCGGGTGGTAATCAATGGTGAAGGAACGGTAACTGTCAAAACTCATTAGACAGAAAGCGCTACAGGCCCCATTCATGATGGAATGGGGCCTGCGCTTGTTTATCGGTCATTTTCTTTTCACTCCATCATATGTTGAAAAGAAGGAAAAAAATGAAGGAGGCGATACAACGGATGATTCGTGCCCGACAAGGCGATACGTTGCATATGTATAGCCAATGGCTGGCTATTCCGCACGAGTTAATAGCGGAAGCAAATCCGCATGTAAGTAATGAATTGCATGATGGTGAAATCATTCAAATTCCAGGATATGATGTCGTCACGTATCATAGTCAAACATCAGAAACACTGGAGCAAATCGCCTGCTCGGCTTCGCTGCCTACAGAAGTGTTGCAGCGAATGAACGATGACCGTCTTCCATTACGAATTCCCCGGCGGATTGAGGCGACATTGGTTAATGGACAAAAACCGTATGATTTTGCTAGTATGAAACAAGATATTGACGACCTATGCACACATTACCCCTTTATTAAACAAAAAGTAATTGGAACAAGTGTATTAGGGCAGCCGATCATAGAGTTGACGATTGGATGCGGCCCGAAAAAAATTCATTTGAATGGCTCCTTTCATGCGAATGAATGGATCACGACGGCGGCCATTATGTCATTTATTAATGAGTATGTACTGGCATTGACAAATGGAAATGTCTTGTTTGGACATACGCTAATGGACTATTACAAAAAAGTAACATTGTCAATTGTGCCGATGGTCAATCCAGATGGAGTAGATTTAGTGTTGAACGGACCGCCAAATCAAGAACCATATCGAAGCGAAGTATTGCGGATCAATCAAGGAGAACGAGATTTTTCGCAATGGAAAGCGAATATTCGCGGAGTCGATTTAAATAATCAGTTTCCAGCTAAATGGGAAATAGAACAAGCCAGAAAAATCCCGAAATCACCTGCCCCTCGCGACTTTCCGGGATTTTCCCCTCTGACAGAGCCTGAGGCGAAAGCCATGGCAGATTTAGCCTACAATCGTGATTTTGAAATAATAGTGGCGTTTCATACCCAAGGAAAAGAAATTTATTGGGGATATGAAGGCTGGGAACCGGAAGACGCGGAACCGATTGTAAACGCATTAGCAAAAGCGAGCGGGTATCAAGCAATCCGTTATATTGATAGCCATGCCGGTTATCGTGATTGGTTTATTCAAGAATGGAAACGTCCAGGCTATACGGTTGAGTTGGGTGAAGGAGTCAATCCGTTGCCGCTCGAACAGTTTGGACAAATTAAAGAGCATGCTTTAAAAATGCTGCTTTCCTTATTGGCCATCAGTTGAAGAAACGAAGCTCCTCCGATTATAATTGAGGTAGAAAAAGAAACTGAGATAAAGGGAGCTAGACAAATGGCCATTGTTGATGTAACAGTAATTCCAATCGGAACGCAAGGACCAAGCGTAAGTGAGTATGTAGCTGAAATTCAAAAAGTGTTGGAAGTGTATAAACGAGAGGGAAAGATTGATTTTATGCTGACGCCAATGAATACGATCATTGAAGGGGAGCTTTCCGTATTGTTTGAAGTCATTCAAGCGATCCATGAGGTTCCATTTTCCAATGGAATTCAGCGGGTAGCGACCAATATACGAATTGATGACCGACGCGATAAAAAACGAAGCATGGCTGAAAAAGTGACAAGTGTCCGCGAAAAATTAAACGAAAATAAAAACTCAAGCCCGTCTCGTGTGGACATATCACCTGAATAGAGACCGCGTAAAAATGGTTGTAGACAAAGCCGATTTTGACTTTGTCTACAACCTGTTCTTGTTTTAATGTGTGCCCGTTGGAAATCCGTGATGAATGACGGTCATAATGGTAAACCAGCCGAATACAGCCGCTGTTCCTAAACCAAATAATAAAGCAAGTATATTCTTTTGACGCAATGAACGTACAATTCCGTAAAGCGCTAACAATGTCACAAGTGCAAAAATGATGACCAATCCCATTATACTTACCCCCTTTTCGCAAGTAAAACTGTATGTAAAGAAATGAAGAATCACTTTACATTTTAATCGTTTTTTCCCATTTTGTCGAGGTCGAAAATGTGAATAACAACATGGTAGACCGCTGCGTTTTTCACCAGCAATTCCTCATATTGCCTATCGATCCAATAGATGATGGTGCCTGTTGACTCCTGGGCAATCATGTATTCTTCAAGCTGAAGCAGAAACATGTCGATTTCCAAAGGATCGCCATCTACAATGGAAAAGGCAGTGACCAAAGATGCAAACAGGTAGAAGCGCCCATTTGCTGAGAGAAAGCCATAATCGCTAAACAACGATGTGGTGGTAGTCGGCTGTTCCAGCTCAAAAAGCGTTTCATAGCTGGAGATCAAGTTAGGGAGCTGTGAAACAATGACCCATTCCTCATCTTGATCAAGGATCGTGCTGTTTATTTGTTCGAACGGCGAAAGCGCATATCGCTTTATCATATGATTCCCTCTTCTTTTTCTTTTTATTGTAACAAATAAAGAGGTAGAGTAAAATGATGGATATAAAGAATGAAGGGAGTATGTTTATGAAATGGAACCGCATTCCGCTTGGACCACTGGAAACTAATGCCTATATTTTATCTCACTCTGATGGAACGTGCCTCATTTTTGATCCCGGAAGCGAAGGGGAGAAGCTGATCCGTTCGATTGAACAGCAAGGATGGGAGCCGTTGGCGATTTTGCTGACACATGCTCATTTTGACCATATTGGAGCGATCAATGACTTGCTAATCAGATGGGAGCTTCCGATTTATTTGCATGAGAAAGAAAAAACTTGGCTCTCTAACCCATCATTAAATGGATCTGCCTATTTTATCGGTGAGAAGGTGCAGGTTGCACATGAGCCACATTGTTTGCAAAACGAAACAACGTTGACGATCGGCTCATTTGTCTTGGAGGTTTTGGAAACGCCAGGGCATTCACCAGGCAGTGTTTCCTACTATTGTCCTGAGATAGAAGCGGTGTTTTCGGGAGATACATTATTTGCTGGAAGCATCGGGCGCACGGATTTACTAGGAGGAAACTATGAAGAGCTTATGCGGAGCATTCATGAGCGCTTGCTTGTTTTACCGGAAGAAACAGCGGTATTACCGGGACACGGACCGGAAACAACCATTGGAACGGAAATGGACACCAATCCATTTTTGCATGGTTTTTAAAAGGGCTTCATAAAAAAAAGCCCTTCTCAATAATTGAGAAGGGACTTTGGGGGATGTTCTATCCATATAATGGGAGGGGATATAGTTAAGCTACTATCATAACAATATAATAATATTTTCACTATGTCAATAGTGAAAAACTCCAAAGGAGAAAATAAAATGTGTAATTTTTTGTTGGAGAAGCTTAAGGCATCGCCAAATCAACGAATGTCATATGCCGATTACATGAATGCAGCTTTATATGACGAACAGCATGGCTATTATATGAACGAGCGTATAAAAATTGGCCGTCATGGTGATTTTTATACGAGCAGCCATGTATCGAGTGTGTTTGGCACATTATTTGCGTCTTTATTCATTAAACTAGTGGAAACGGGGCGCATTCCTCCATGCATTTGCGAACTCGGCGGGGGAGATGGGGTTTTTGCTCGTGCTGTTTTGCAGGAATGGAAAAATCAATCACCGCATACTTACCAATCATTAACCTATATCCTCATTGAAATTAGTCCATACCAGCGAACAAGGCAAGCAGAAATACTAGGAGAATTCGCTGAAAAAGTGATACAGTACCGGCATTTTGACGATTTTTGTAAAAAGCATGCGCCGTTTTCAGGAATTATGTTTAGCAATGAATTTTTTGATGCGCTTCCTGTGCATGTGATAAAGAAAGAAAAGGGACAGATATATGAGCTGTTTGTCGCTTTGCGTGAGAATGAACTGGTAGAAGAGCCGCATATGTTGCAAAATGAACAGATTATCGTTTATTTGCAGGAACGAAATATTGTTCTAAAAGAAGGGCAACGATTGGAAGTTCCGCTTGCTATGAAATCTTTTCTATTAGAAAATGCTCATGTATTTGCGGAATGTGTGATGATTACTGTCGATTATGGCTACACCGATGAAGAATGGGCAAACCCCGCCCGTCATCAAGGAAGCTTGAGGGGATATTATCAACATCGGCTTATCCAAGATCCTCTCGCTTATCCCGGACAAATGGATCTAACCGCCCATATCCAATGGGATGCCCTGCGAATGTATGGAAATATCGCTGGATGGGAATGGGTGCAAACCATTAGGCAGGATCGTTTTTTATTGGCGGCAGGAATATTAACACAATTAAAGGAGCATGATGGCAGCGACCCGTTTTCAGAACAAAGCAAGCGCAACCGAGCGATTCGTTCGCTGATGATGGATGAAGGGATGAGCGCATTTTTCCAAGTGATGATTCAGCAGAAAAATCTCCAAATGGATTGGGAGAAAATTTGGGTGGAGCCCAGCTTTTTATAAGTGCCGACACGCAAAAAAGCGATGGAATTCCATCGCTTCAGACTATTGACAAACGCTTGCATCCTTTGTCAAGGGCCTCGTTCGTTTTGGTTTGATTCGTGTCTTCATTCGGCAGCGTTTTTTGTCTACCAAGCATGTTCAAACCAGTCTGATGTGAAACCATCACTGTCCATGAAGAGGGTGAAAATGATGATAGACAAAGCCAATGCTGGCTTTGTCTATCATTTTGTAGGTTATTCCCCTACTCCGGGCACAAGCATAAATGTGGTCCAATACGTAAAGGCCGCGAAGAAAATCGTTAAGTATGCGCCAAAAATATAGATGTACATCCGCTCTGTCAGCTTTAAGTAGCCTAACAATAAGAAGAACAGCGTTTGGCCGAAGAAAATCAAGGAAGTGGTATGCATATGGCCAAGGTAAAACATTACTGCAAAAATACCAGTCCAGAACGATAAAACACGGAACATGCGGTCCATCTTATGTATCCCTCCTTTTTGCCCTAATAGCTGCCTCTACATATTATAATGTACAGATTATAGCTGTGTAAACAGCGCTTTCAATTTTCGGAAAGAAGGCCGACTGCAGCGGATGAAACGAGATGGCCTTCCAAGCGCATTTATTCACAAGCGGATGCGAATAAATGCGCGATAAGAGCAGGAATCGCATCCGTTTGCCATATTATCAAGTTCGATTAGCTCCACGTTATCAAAAAGCGCTTCAAACATGCCGCGCAAAAAAGCATGATGCATGCCACAGACCGTTTGTGGATGATGCAAAGCGATCTCTTTAAATGGACAGTTAAAAATTTGAAAATAAATTTTCTGCGTTGTTTCGTTATAATCAAACGAAGGATAAAATCCAGCGGCTTCAGCCGCTTCTTTTAAAAGCTGAACTTTTTCGGCAAATGATAAATGGGCGATTGGCCGATCATGAGGAAAGCGTTGCTGAACCATCTCTTTTCCAAAGTTTTTTCCTGTTTCATATAGCGCCTGTTTTCCCTGTTCCCCTAATGACATCATTGTCTGAATCGCGATTTTGGCAAGCAGCTGATAATCGCGAAACGGGAAATGCAGATGAATCACATCCTCCGACAAACGGTATAGCCGGCTTGGACGTCCTCCTTTTCCAGTCTTTTGCGTCTCCGAAACAAGCATGTTCACATCTTCCAGCTTTGTTAAATGAAGCCGTGCCACATTTGGATGGATGCTGAACACCTCTGCAATTTCCTGAACGGACACTTCTTTGTGTTTTTTCGTAATGTATTCATAGATATGATACCGGGTTGGATCAGCTAATACATTTGTAATTTTTAAAACTTGATCCATGGTTATTCACTCCTACACAATCGGATGCTATTTCTATTATATTACATTTAATTTTCCATTGGAATGATATTTATAGTAATTAATGGTCTTATTGATGCAAAATTCATAAATTATTCACGATTTTGCTTCCGCATCAATCAAAGGATGCAAAAATTTTTTAGGTGAAGATGCAGGAATTTGTAGAAAAATGGAGAATTTATGATTTGGTGCTGATTCTATCTAAGAGAAAAGGGGTGAATGGATGAACGAAATTGAACAATTAGCGGATCGTCTCGTAAAAGAGGCGAGCGAAATCGGTGCCTCAGATATTCATATCGTTCCAAGACGAGATGATGCCCTCATCCAGTTCCGCATGGATGGAGCGCTCGTTGTGAAGGGCATGCTGGAAAAGGGGTTATACGAGCGGCTGCTTGTTTATTTTAAGTTTTTGGCGGATATGGATATTGGAGAGCGGCGTCGCCCGCAAAGCGGAGCCATGGAAATCACTCAAAACGGAGTTCATGTCAGCTTGCGCTTATCTACGCTTCCGACGCTTTATGATGAAAGCCTCGTGATTCGTCTCCTTCCTCACAACTCACTTCTTCCTCTTTCACATCTTGCTTTATTTCCAAGCACAACGCGAATATTGCTGTCGCTTTTGCATCATTCCCACGGTTTGCTTATTTTTACGGGACCGACCGGTTCAGGAAAGACGACCACTTTATATACGCTGTTAGCAGCATGTCAGAAAAAGTGGCCACGCAATGTCATTACCTTGGAAGATCCTGTGGAAAAACGGATCGAAAATATGTTGCAAGTTCAGGTCAATGAAAAGGCGGGGATCACGTATGCAACAGGGCTAAAGGCGATTTTGCGCCATGATCCCGATGTCGTGATCGTCGGCGAAATCCGCGATGAAGAAACGGCGAAAATCGCGGTACGCGCCGCTTTGACAGGACATTTAATCTTATCGACGATGCATACAAAAAATGCTATCGGTGCGATTTATCGCTTATTGGAGTTTGGCGTTTCTTGGCGGGAAATCGAACAAACGATGCTGGCTGTGACAGCCCAACGCCTTGTTGAACTGATGTGCCCATTTTGCAAAGAAGCGTGTTCGGCTTTTTGCCGCCGGCAAAGGAAGATCAGACGAGCGGCCGTTTACGAATGTTTGCATGGAGAGGCGCTGGCAAGAGCGATTCAAGCGGCAAGAGGAGAAGAGGTGGAGTATCGGTATCGCACGCTGCAGCACATGATGAAAAAAGGAGTGGCGCTCGGCTTTTTATCACCTTCCGTTTTCAAAAGAGAGATGATAGAAGATGCGTAAAAAAACATGGCCGCTTCAAGAGCAGGGACAATTTTTATGGCGGTTAGGTCAGCTTCTTGAAAAAGGCTATTCCTTATCTCAGGCGATAGAATTTTTAGAAATCCAGCAGCCCGTTTTGCGCCGTCGCGATTTGCAGCACGCTCTTTCCCTTCTTCGCTCCGGTTTCGCTTTTTATAAAGTGCTAGAAGCTCTTTCTTTTCATTCGGAAGCGGTAGGATCGATCTTTTTCGCTGAACAACACGGAGATTTAGCTCAAGGACTGGCGGAAGCAGGGAAATTACTGCTCAGCAGGGCGCGCTATTGGCAACGAATTCGCAAAGCAGCTCGCTATCCTCTTTTTCTTCTTTGTGCGGTTGCGATCATGCTTGCCTTTATTCAGCAATTGCTTCTTCCGCAATTTGTGCAGTTGTCATCCTCTTTGGATTCCCATCGCTTTTCGTTTTCCCAAATCATTCTTCAGCTTTTTTCGATTTTCCCCTCTGTTTTCACTGCTCTTTCATTTCTTATTGGCGCAGTGATAGCCGGTTACTATTTTTGGCTGAAAAAGCTGCCTCCGATCGAACAAATCAAAATATATCTTCGCATCCCTTTTGTTCGTCATCTTTCCATGTTATATCACACCCATCTATTTGCTTTGCAGTTCAGTCATTTATTAAACAGCGGCTTATCTGTCTATGAAGCGCTTCAAGTATTTGAAAAGCAAGAAAATGTTCCATTTTTGAGAGCCGAAGGCGCAGCGTTGAAAGAACAGCTAGTTAAAGGACAACGATTAGAGGAGATGATTGGCAGCCGATCTTATTACGAGAAGGAATTAGGGCTTGTCATTCGTCACGGTCAATCCAATGGCGAGCTGGCGATGGAGCTGTTCCATTATAGCCGGCTAGTGCTCGAAAAGCTGGAAGAGAAACTTGAAAAATGGACACGTACGATTCAGCCGATCCTCTTTTCGTTTATTGGGCTACTCATCGTTTTGATGTATTTATCGATTTTGCTGCCGATGTTTGAAGCGATGAATAAGTGAAAAAGGAGGAACCGATGATGCAAGAAAAAGGATTCACATTGATCGAGATGCTTATCGTTTTGATGGTGATTTCAGTTTTATTGCTTATTGCCATTCCCAATATCGTCAAGCATAACCAAATGATTAACGATAAAGGATGCGAAGCATTTGTTAAAACCGTGCAAGCACAGGTTAAGGCCTATCAGATGGAGCATGATACCCTTCCAACTATCCGACAGCTTGTTGATGGAAATTATATTAAATCGAATAAATGCCCTAACGGCCGCACCATTTATATCGATAGCAGCGGGGAAGTGCATGAGGGTGAGAAATAAACGCGGGTTTACCCTAATCGAGCTGCTCGTTGTTTTAACGGTTATCGGCGTTCTTACAGCGGTCTGTATCCCGCATATGGATCAATTTTTGCAGGCTAGTGAGGAGAAGTACGTGATTGAGCAGCTGACAGATGATTTGTTGTATGCACAGCAATATGCACTTACTCATAAAACAGCTGTAATGCTCATCTTTTATAATGGTCAAAGGAAATATCGGATTACAGAAAGCTATACACTCGGAAGGACGTTGATTGAACGCCAACTTCCTTCGTCATGGATGATTGAGCTGGCAACCTTGCAAAGCCCCCTTTCTTTTTTGCCGAACGGAAATGTAAACAAATCAGGCACCGTCTTTTTTAAAAAGGGGTCATCCGTTTATAAAGTTGTATTTTTACTTGGAAAAGGGAGATTTTATGCACAAAAGCTGTAAAGGATTTACCTTAGTAGAAACCGTTATAGCGCTGTCTCTTTTATTGTTTGTTACGACTATCTTGCTACCAGCTATTACTCAAGTGATGATGGAGCGGCAAAATCAAGCATTAAAGAGCCATGCCCAGCAGCTGCTGAACAAAGAAATGGGAAATCAGGAGCCAGTAATAGAAAAAGCCGTTGTGGTTGAAGGAGTAGAATACAAGGTTTTGCGAAGTCACAACGAAAATGGAGTGATGAAAATCTGCATTCAATGGCATGATTATATGGGAAGGAAGGCGGAAAGATGTGGATATTACAAAAACAGTGAGACAAAGCCGCGGCTTTACGATTATTGAGATGCTCATTGTGCTATCTGCTGTTTTGTTGATTGTTAGCTTTTTTCCAATATTGTTGGATATTCGTTGGCTGCGGACAGAGAAGCAGCCACAGTTTAATCGTTTGGAATGGCAAGTACTTCTTCAGCAATTAAAGCAAGAGGTGCGCGAGTCTCGACAGATTGCGAGCGATGGAGAAAAGCTGTATCTGTATAAGCGGGGAGGAGAAGAGGTTTGTTTGGAACAATATGGCTTGTTTATCCGTCGGCGAGTAAATGGTCAAGGGAATGAAATTGTCCTCCAATCTATTTCTAGCATTCAGTACAAATTGGAGGAAAATGGTGTAGAAGTAGTGGTAATAGCGAACGACGGAAAACGTTATTCAGCGTTTATTTCTACATTTTTCCCAATAAAGGTGAAGCGGCTGTGAGAAATGAAAAAGGAATGATTTTTCCGATGACCGTCATGTTTTCATGTGTCTTTCTCTTTTGTCTGCTTCATGTGCTGCGTTTATATGAAATGGAGCTGGAATTTGCTAAAGCTGAGCAACAATCGTATGAGGCGGATTCATTAATGCAAATGGCTGTTGTCGACATCAAAGCGAGCATTGCATCCCATGTGCCGACTCAACAGACAAACAACGGAATGTTTGTTTACCCTAATGGCAGAGCGGAATATAGCTGGCAGCAATTAAGCAACGATCAAGTCAAAGCAAAAGTTTCTGTTTTTTCCAATGAAGGGGTTCGCTATACGGCTGAATTTACAGTCTCCTTCCCCAATTTGGAGCTTCTTGAGTGGAAAGAAAGCTTATGATCGATCTTTTAGAGTATCAAGCTACCATCATTAAAAAATAGGATGTCCCAACAAATGGCCGCGATGAACAGCATTTAGCTTTTTATCGTTGGAGCGTCATATCGAGTGACCATTGGTTTTGCAGAGGCAGGCAATCCAACTGTGAACCGCTTCAAAGACTGATTCGTCGATCGAAAGCGAGCGCAGTTTGGATCTTGGCCATATGAATCCGTCATTGTCGTCTATTGATTTTTCAAAGACCATTCGTTCTAGTTCAAGCGGCATTTAGCGTAGCAAACGAATAAGAGGGGAGTTCACCATTCAGCGATGATGTGGTATGTTTGAGAAAAAGCGAAAGAAAAGGAGACGAACGATGCAACGAATTTATTTGACCGGTTTTATGGGAGCTGGAAAAACCACGATCGGCCAATGCTTAGCTAAGCGATTAGGCCTTTCGATGATCGATACAGACGAATACATTGAAGAGCAGATCGGAAAAACGATTAAGCGCATTTTTGCGGAAGAAGGGGAGGCGGCATTTCGGCAATATGAAAGGGAGTTTTTGCGCGCCTTGCCTCTTGATAAGATCATTGTGACAACAGGGGGCGGCATTGTCATTCAAAAGGAAAATCGCGATTGGATGAAGCGGACAGGAACGGTAATTTATTTGCATTGTGAGTTTGCCGAGCTCTTGAAAAGGTTGGAGCATGATGATACGCGCCCGCTTCTTTCCCAGCACCACCGTCAAGGTTTAGAAGAGCTGTGGCAGCAGCGTTTGCCGTATTATCAAGAAGCGGATTGGATCATTGATACGACGGGACAAAGCATTGAACAAATTGTGGATGAAATCACGAAAATGATTAAAAACGATCCGCCATGGAAATACTAATAGCCAAAAAAAGGCGGTGTGAGAATGTCTGCCAATGACTATGTTCGATTTGTTACTCAACAACTGGTGCGCTACATGGATCAGCCAAAGGAAGAACGGAAAAAAAGACGGGAAGAGCGAAAGCAAGGAAAGGAGCCGATTTTATATCGCTTATTTGGAATGATTCCTCTTTCCCTTAAACTTCTTTGGCGAAGAAAATCATAGCGAGAAAAATGCTCGATTGCGAAGTGACTCATATGGTAGACGAAAGAAGTATCATATAGATGTAACTTACCATCTTAATATTTGCCATGATATGAAACCGTTTGTTCACAGCCTAAGAGCTCAGATATCAAATCTGAGCTCTATTTTCTTAAAAAAGCCATCTTTTTTGGAGGTATATTCCGCATTCGCACGACAAAGAAAAAAGCGGTGATTTTTTCAAATGCTGAAACGGTTTCCTCCTTTTTTTTCTGATTCTGCTTGCTCTATCTTTAAGTTGAATGAAGAGCGTCAAGTTAAGCCGTGCGCGGTTGTAAATAAAACAGCCCTCCGTTAATAATAGAAACGGTAATTTTTGGCTTATATTGCTCCTCAAGCGCTTCTTCCTCAATATAGTAGCACTCCGGTTTTTCCGCTATATCTTCATAAAAATGGTCCAAAAGCGCCTTATCCTCTTGCCAACGTGCGATCGCTTCTTCTGCCCATGTATGATCGTCTTGGTCAATGATGCGTTTGACGTATTGCTCTAATCTTCCAATGCCGCTGCTTGGTTTAATAATGGGCGAAATGGTGAAGCAATAGTCAGGAATTTTAGGAGTCAGCGCAAGACGCTGCAGCTTCTCGTGAAATTGTTCGACAATCGCCCCGCTGATTAAATGTAAGCCAAGAGATAAAAATTGGTCTTTTTTTCGATCGCATTGATAGGAGATCCTCATATTTAAACCAAGCCAAGGATGGAGCGGAATAGAAGATGGCCCGATTGCTTGTGCCTGTTCATAAAGACGAATATAGCTGCCGCGGCGCTGCGCCGACTGAAAAATTTGATGAAGTCTAGGTGATCCGAAATGAAGCCGCTCTCCTGTGAGCGAGCGGGTTTGCTCATTTTGCTTCGTAATAAGCGTTAGCTTCATCGGTGCTGGCGTGCCGCCTGTCCGCTCAATATAATGCCAATAAAAGGGGCGGTTCATCAGTTCTTTATCTAATTCGACGGATAGTTGGACTGTGAGATGGCCGTCCGTTTCTTCCACAATGCTGCAATCGTTGGTTTGAAAATAGCGTTTCAGAAACTGTTGAATGTCATTTTGCTGCATAGTGCTCCCCCTTTGTTAGTTGATCAGCCAAATCAATCATAGAAGTTAGATTTTCCATTTTGATTTGCATTTCCCGTTCATTGTGTGAATGAAAGAATATATCATGCAAATAATTTTCTAGGTTATTCATATTCATTCTAGTTAAAATATCGTCTAATTCACCAACCACTCGTTCAAATAAGCGGATTTTGTCATAAAGAAGCTTTAAAATATGCTCTTCTACTGTATTTCTAACAGCGAAATTGTAAATGTGAACATCCTTTGTTTGCCCTAGACGATGCACACGTCCAATTCGCTGCTCGAGGCGCATTGGATTCCAAGGCAAATCGTAGTTAATGACATGATGACAAAACTGCAAATTGATTCCTTCGCCTCCAGCTTCAGTTGCAATAAGA
The DNA here is from genome assembly GCF_001634265.1 of Anoxybacillus sp. B2M1. Classification (NCBI taxonomy): domain Bacteria; kingdom Bacillati; phylum Bacillota; class Bacilli; order Caryophanales; family Anoxybacillaceae; genus Anoxybacillus; species Anoxybacillus sp. B2M1. The sequence goes on from NZ_CP015435.1 coordinate 3,754,692, forward strand.
ACTTGGACACGATTTTTAAACAGTTCTTTCATCCAGTCTTTTTTGCCGCGTTTAAATCCTCCGCGAAAGGGAACAGAAGAAATGCCGTTTTGCTGTAAAAACCATTGTAAGTACAATTGGGTCGCTCGATATTCGGTGAAAATAATGACTTTGTCATCAATGCGGCGAATGAGTTCCAAAGCTTTTTCGGCCTTGGAATTGGCAGTGACAGCATTGATTTTTTCCATTAGTGCTTGAAAATATGAAGGGATATTTCCTTCGTATTTGTTGATCATGTTTTTAAGGGTGAAAAACAGGGCTTCGCGGCTGCTACAAGCTTCACGAAGCATCGTGATGAGCGAAAACTGACTGTTAAGCATAGCGCCATTAGATTTCAGCATTTGTACAGCTTCGTATAGTTCGCGCTCTTCTTTTGAAAAGTCAATCATGACGGTTTCGACATGGCGCTTCGACCATTCAATGCCGGTATTGGCACGCCGGTTTCGGATCATTACTTTATTTACAAGCGCTTTTAAATGCTCATCTGTCTGTAATGACCGCTCTTTTCCATATGTTTCAGCAAAGTAAGTGGCATTTCCTAAATGTCCAGGCTTCAACAATGAAACAAGATGGAAAATTTCCTCTATCCGATTTTGGATAGGAGTAGCCGTTAATAATAAACAAAACTTCTTTTTTAAATTTTGGACAAACTCGTAATTTTTTGTTTTATTATTTTTTAGCTTGTGCGCTTCATCGATAATGACCATATCATATTGCTGCTCGTAAATGATGTCGCGGTGAGGACTTCTTTTGGCTGTATCGATCGATGACACAACGACATCACATTGTTCCCAAACGTAACTCTTTTTTTGCGGGACGGCAGGGATGAAGAACTTTTCGTTTAATTCCATCGCCCATTGGGAAACGAGGGATGCCGGAACGAGGATGAGCACTTTTTTTACTAATCCGCGAATCATATACTCTTTTAAAATCAAACCCGCTTCGATCGTTTTTCCAAGTCCTACTTCATCCGCCAAAATTGCTTTGCCGTTCATTTGTTCAACCACCTGCTTTGCAACCTCCAACTGATGCGGCAAAGGAGTGAGATGAGGCAGATGTTTAGGAGCTTGCAAGCCATCAAACTCTGGAATGAGCAGATGCTCAGCAGCTTCTAATGCCAGCTGGTACATCTCCCAGCTAGCCCAAGGCCCATCCTTTTCGATTCGTTCCACAAATGATTCTTGCCAAGATGAATCAAATTCGATTTCGATCATCATTATCTTCTCCTTTAATAACGAACATTTTTATTTATGAAACATTGAATATGCGGTTAATTGTTAATTATTTACTTGGTTACGAAATAAAAAGTTCGGTTATTTTTCTTGTTTTTCAGCGAATTTTTATTGCTCTTATGCGCATGTTAATGGTAGTATAATAATAAATTAGAAAGTTAAAAAAATTATTTTCCTGCTTTTCCTATAGTTTGACCATTTTTATCGAATTTTATATACCGGCGAATGAGAGCAAGGGGAGAGACTACAAATTGTAGCGCCGAAGGAGCAAGTGGCAACACGAATCTCTCAGGCAAAAGAACTCTTGCTTGACGCAGCTCTGGAGAGTGTTCACTCATGTGAACCACCCAAGGGGAAACCTGTGTTTAAACGCGGGGAAACTTTCAGGTGAAAGGACAGAGACTTCTTTGCATTTTTTATGTGGGAGTCGTCTGTCCTTTTTTATGTATTTTAAGACAGGAGGTTCTATATGCTAAGACGCACACCTTTATTTTTTGTGTATGCCGAATACGGGGCAAAAACGATTGATTTTGGCGGTTGGGAGCTGCCTGTTCAATTCTCAAGCATTAAAGAAGAACATGAAGCCGTTCGTATGCGTGCGGGATTATTTGATGTATCGCACATGGGCGAGTTTGAGGTGAAGGGAAAAGATAGCCTTGCCTTTTTACAAAAAATGATGACAAACGACGTTTCGAAATTAGCAGACGGCCGGGCACAATATACGCTTATGTGCTATGAAAATGGCGGCGCGGTCGATGATTTGCTTATTTATAAGAAAGCGGACGACCATTATCTTCTCGTGGTTAATGCTGCAAACATCGAAAAGGATTTTCATTGGCTCCATGAACACCTTTTCGGCGATGTAGAACTTGTGAATATTTCCGATGAAATCGCACAGCTTGCTTTGCAAGGACCGCTTGCTGAGCGTGTACTGCAAAAATTAACGCCTATTGATTTATCTGCGCTGAGATTTTTCGGCTTCCAAGATGATGTTGATTTACAGGGGGTAAAGGCCCTTGTGTCCCGTACAGGGTATACAGGTGAAGATGGTTTTGAAATTTATTGTCGCGCAGAAGATGCGGTGACGCTTTGGTATGGGATTTTAGAAGCTGGAAAAGAGGAAGGGGTGCTTCCGTGCGGTCTCGGTGCGCGCGATACGCTTCGATTTGAAGCATGCCTGCCGCTTTACGGCCAAGAGCTGTCTAAAGACATCACGCCTATTGAAGCAGGACTCGGTTTCGCTGTGAAAACGAATAAGGAAGTCGACTTTTTTGGAAAAAGTACATTGCAGCAACAAAAAGAAGCAGGAACGAGCCGAAAGCTTATCGGCATTGAAATGATTGATAAAGGCATTCCGCGCCATGGGTATGACGTGTTTTCCGAAGGAGAATGGATCGGGATTGTAACAACAGGAACACAATCGCCGACATTGAAGAAAAATATTGGCTTGGCGCTGATTCGAACAGAATGGGCTGATGTAGATACGGTGGTAGAGGTCGATATTCGCGGGAAACGCTTAAAAGCGAAGGTCGTCGCTACACCATTTTATAAACGAGCAAAATAGATCAAAAGAGGAGAGAGGATTTTATGCTTCATCGTTATTTGCCAATGACCGAAGACGACAAACAACAAATGCTAAAAGCCATTGGTGTCGAGTCGATTGATGAACTGTTCTCCGATATCCCAGAGAGCGTCCGCTTTAAGGGAGAGTATCGGATTAAGCAAGCAAAGTCAGAGCCGGAACTAATGAAAGAGCTGGCAGCGCTTGCAGCCAAAAATGCTGATCTTAAAAGCTATACTTCATTTCTTGGTGCCGGTGTATACGATCATTACATTCCAGTTGTTGTTGATCATGTGATCTCCCGCTCGGAATTTTATACGGCATATACGCCGTATCAGCCGGAAATTTCCCAAGGGGAGCTGCAAGCCATTTTTGAATTCCAAACGATGATTTGTGAGTTAACGGGAATGGATGTGGCCAACTCGTCGATGTATGACGGTGGCACCGCGTTAGCTGAAGCAGCCTTATTAAGCGCAGCTCACACCAAAAAGAAGAAAGTCCTGCTGTCAAAAGCTGTTCATCCGGAATACCGAGATGTCGTTAACACATACGCAAAAGGTCCAGGGCTTGAAGTTGTTGAAATTCCGCAGCAAAATGGTGTGACGGATTTAGAAATGCTAAAAAAGGAAATGAACGATGATGTCGCTTGCGTCATTGTACAATATCCGAACTTTTTTGGCCAAATTGAGCCATTAAAGGAAATCGAGCCGATTGCTCATTCAGGAAAAGGAATGCTGGTTGTAGCAAGCAATCCGCTTGCGTTAGGGGTATTGACACCTCCAGGAGCGTTTGGTGCTGATATTGTTGTTGGAGATGCGCAGCCTTTTGGAATCCCAGCTCAATTCGGGGGCCCACATTGCGGCTATTTCGCGGTCAAATCAGCGTTGATGCGAAAAATACCTGGGCGCCTTGTCGGACAAACGACAGATGAAGAAGGTCGCCGCGGCTTCGTGTTGACGTTGCAAGCGCGCGAACAGCATATTCGCCGCGATAAAGCGACTTCTAACATTTGTTCGAATCAAGCGTTGAATGCGCTAGCAGCCTCTGTAGCGATGACAGCCCTTGGCAAACAGGGAGTCAAAGAAATGGCGTTGATGAATATTCAAAAAGCGCATTATGCCAAAAATGCCTTTGTTGAGCGCGGTTTTACAGTGCCATTTACGGGCCCATTCTTTAACGAGTTTGTAATCAAGGTAAATAAACCAGTGAAGGAAGTTAATCAATGGCTGTTTGAAAAAGGCATCATCGGCGGCTACGACCTTGGACGCGATTATCCAGAATTAGAAAATCACATGCTTGTAGCGGTCACAGAATTGCGGACAAAAGAAGAAATCGACATGCTTGTGAAGGAATTGGGGGATTGTCATGCATAAAGATCAACCGCTTATTTTTGAATTAAGCAAACCGGGACGAATTGGTTACAGCTTACCGGAGTTGGATGTTCCTGCAGTAGATGTTGCTGAAGTGCTTCCAAGCGATTATATTCGCATGGAAGCAGCGGAGCTTCCTGAGGTGTCGGAGCTTGATATTATGCGTCATTACACTGCCTTATCGAAACGCAACCATGGCGTGGATTCCGGCTTTTATCCGCTTGGATCTTGCACGATGAAATATAACCCGAAAATTAACGAAAACGTGGCGCGGCTTGCCGGCTTTGCCCATCTTCACCCGCTTCAGCCGGAGGAGACGGTGCAAGGGGCACTTGAACTTATGTATGATTTGCAAGAGCATCTAAAAGAAATCACTGGAATGGACGCGGTGACGCTGCAGCCAGCAGCGGGAGCGCATGGAGAATGGACAGGGCTGATGATGATTCGCGCGTATCATGAAGCAAACGGCGATTTCAACCGCACGAAAGTGATTGTTCCGGACACCGCGCACGGAACGAACCCGGCGTCGGCGACGGTTGCTGGATTTGAAACGGTCACCGTTAAATCGACGGAGGAAGGGCTTGTCGATTTAGAAGATTTGAAACGGGTAGTGGGCCCGGATACAGCGGCATTGATGCTGACAAATCCGAACACGTTAGGTCTTTTTGAAGAGAATATTTTAGAGATGGCGGAAATTGTGCACAGCGCTGGCGGTAAATTATATTACGACGGCGCCAATTTGAATGCGGTATTAAGTAAAGCAAGACCTGGGGATATGGGCTTTGATGTTGTGCATTTAAATCTTCACAAAACATTTACCGGCCCTCACGGCGGCGGTGGACCTGGTTCAGGACCAGTAGGCGTCAAAGCAGATTTCATTCCATTTTTGCCAAAGCCGACCGTTGAAAAGGGAGAAAACGGCTACTACTTTGATTACGATAGACCGCAGGCGATCGGCCGCGTCAAGCCGTTTTACGGAAACTTTGGCATCAACGTCCGCGCTTATACGTATATTCGTTCGATGGGGCCAGACGGCTTAAAAGCGGTGACCGAATACGCTGTATTAAATGCGAATTACATGATGCGCCGCTTGGCAGAATATTATGATTTGCCATATGATCGCCATTGCAAGCACGAGTTTGTTTTATCAGGCAAACGCCAGAAGAAGCTCGGTGTCCGCACGCTTGATATCGCAAAACGTCTGCTGGATTTTGGCTATCATCCGCCGACCATTTACTTCCCATTGATCGTTGAGGAATGTATGATGATTGAACCGACAGAAACCGAATCTAAAGAAACGCTTGATGCGTTTATTGATGCGATGATTCAAATTGCGAAAGAAGCGGCAGAAAAGCCAGAAATTGTGCAAGAAGCGCCTCATACAACCGTTGTGAAGCGTCTTGATGAAACCACAGCAGCACGAAAGCCGATTTTACGCTATCAGAAATAAAAGAGAGAAGGTTATTTTGCTTTATACAGACCGAATTGGAAACGATTGGCAGTGAAGAAACGCAGCCGAGCGAAGCCAGTGACACAAGGTACCCCCGTTGGTTAACAATCTAAAAGAGCAGGCGCATGCCTGCTCTTTTAGGTGTATATGTTTGCTTTTTTCTAAAAGCCATTAGGGCTGCAAACCGATTCTTATACTTTTCAATCAATGAATAGAGTCGATCAAGTGATCTACTTAGTCTCTGCTATATATAAGCGATGAATGATTTCGATTCACTTGTGGATGATATTTACCCAACGAGAAGATCGAGCATATGGTCGATTCAAAAGCAGGATCGACGGTCAAAGACAATCAGTGGATTGGCTAAGTCACACTAAAGCGTGACCTGAAGGCGCTGTTGTTTCATCGCCCAGTCGCCTGCTTATTTGAGGGGGATATTGTGCCACAGGCAATGAAATTTGTATCGTGAACGGTCAGTGGCACTAAATGGCGCTGTTAAAATGGAAAGAGTATGGATGGCCTAATCCAAAAGGGGGGGAAGAAGGGCGCAACGGGAGCTGTTATTTGCATGCGAAAGTAAAAAGGGTGACAAAAACAGTCTGTCACCCGATCAAGCTTTTTTCTTCACTTTTCCCGTCCAGGTTTTAAAGCCACCTTTTAAGTGGTAAAGATCGCGGTAGCCTTTGCGGTAAAGCATTTGTGCTGCTCTTCCACTACGCAGCCCGCTTTGGCAATATAAATAAATAGGCTGATCCTTTCGCAATTCCTTCATTCGCATTCGCATTTGCGTTAGCGGGATATTGCGCGCCCCTAAAATGTGCCCAGACGCATATTCATCTGCTTCACGTACATCGATCAGCTGCGCTTTGCGGTAGCCTGCGCGAAACTCTTCTTCTGTTAGCGCTTTTACCATTCTGCGCTGCATAAAGTACATGGTTACTGAATAGACGATGATGGCGCCAAGCAAAATCCATATCCACTGCACGAGCAGAAAGCCCCCTTTTCCTCAACTTTCGACAACTTCTATTATATAGATGTCGAGCTTATGACGCAAAGTATTTTCACTTTTCTTTGTTTCTTTTGTTTGTTAAACTTATAAGCGCAAATAAGGAAAAAAGAAGGGTTGAAAATGGGAAAAGAAAGATGGCGATTTATCGATTCTGGAGATTGTTCTCCAGCGTTTAATATGGCTTTAGACGAAGCGCTGCTTGAGTGGCACAGCGAAGGCAAAATTCCGCCGACCGTTCGTTTTTATGGCTGGAATCCGCCGACGCTGTCGGTTGGTTATTTCCAAAAAGTTGAAAAAGAAATCGATATGGATGCAGTACGAAAAAGCGGCCTAGGCTTTATCAGAAGGCCGACAGGTGGACGAGGAGTGCTTCACGACAAAGAGCTCACCTATAGCGTCATTGTGTCTGAAGCGCATCCAGCTATGCCGGAAACGGTGACAGAGGCATATCGCGTCATTTCACAAGGAATTTTAGAAGGATTCCGTTTGCTAGGGCTTGACGCTTACTTTGCTGTCCCAAAAACGGAGGAAGAAAAGGCTAGTTTAAAAAATCCGCGCTCCGCTGTCTGTTTTGATGCTCCATCTTGGTACGAGCTTGTGGTGGAAGGAAGAAAAGTGGCTGGAAGCGCACAAACAAGACAAAAAGGAGTTATTTTGCAGCATGGCTCGATTTTGCTTGATTTAGATGAAGATTTGCTATTTAGCTTATTCAAGTATCCGAACGAGCGAGTCAAAGCTCGCCTGCAGCAAAATTTTAAAAATAAAGCGGTAGCTATTAATGAGCTCACCGATCGAAAAGTGACGATTTCGGAAGCAAAGAAAGCGTTTTATCAAGGATTTGAAAAAGGCCTTGATATCATTTTGGAGCCATACACGCTATCAGAAGCGGAAGTTGAGTATGTCAACGAACTCGCTAGAAAAAAATATGAGAGCGACGAATGGAATTTTAAGCGATAAACGCGGGCGACCACCGCGTTTTTCCGTTTTTTATAAAGGCAACTGGCAAAATGCTTCGTTTATCAGCAAAATGGCTTGAATTTTAACGATTTTCTTCTTTTTTCTCTAGTTTCTATTGTTTTTTTTATTTGACAAAATGAAAGAGAGTTGACCAATCATACAATATATAGTAGGTGTTGTTAAAAAAATAATACTATATATTGTTTTTTTGCTGGCGGTATGGTAATTTAATCTAGACAGAATTTGCAGGCAGAAAGATCATGTAGAATTAGAAAGAAGAGGAGAGATTGGAGAATGACGGTTGCGTCTTCGAAAAAAATGGGCATTAATATTGAAAAGCTGAATGAGGATATTCGCCTTTTTCCGCAAGTGCACCCAATTACAGAAGATATGAACATTACGCATAAAGGCGTGTCCCGTTTAGTGATGCTGGACCGCTACTCATTTAAGGACACGGAAAAGCTAACGATGAGCGTGGGCGATTTTGTTGTATTGACGGTCAAAGAGGATCCGAAGTTTCCAGCGCGTGGACTTGGCTTTATTGTCGATATGGATTGGGAAACGAAAAAAGCGAAGGTGCTGGTTGAAGAAGACTATCGCGGCGTGCTAGATGGTGAGGAAGCAGAAACGGGAATTGTCGTTCGCTCGTTAGATACGATTGACAAGCCGCTTGAAATTTTTTATGAGCAAATTGCCAAGCGAAATGCAACAGGGCTTGCAGCTGTGGAAGCAACAGAAGAAAAGCGGAAGGAATGGTTTAACAAGTTTTATCAAGAATTGTCCAGCCTCAATTTTATTCCGGCAGGACGCGTATTATACGGTGCTGGGTCGGGAACAGAAGTAACCTACTTTAACTGCTATGTCATGCCGTTTGTTAAAGATTCGCGCGAGGGGATTTCCGAGCATCGCAAGCAGGTAATGGAAATTATGAGCCGCGGTGGCGGTGTCGGTACAAACGGTTCGACACTTCGTCCAAGAAATGCGCTGGCCCGCGGCGTAAACGGAAAATCATCCGGATCGGTCTCATGGCTTGATGATATTGCCAAGCTTACCCACCTTGTTGAGCAAGGAGGCTCCCGTTAACCAAGCGCCACCGGCGGGAGTAAAATCTCGTGAATTGCTGGGACGCCCTAAAGCCAACTTGACCACAACGTAGCTGGCAACGGCAAGCGTGACGGTTGAAAAACAAGTTGGATGAAACAATGGGCTATCAGCAGCCAAGCTTCTCTGGAAACGGAGATGAAGGTTCAGAGACGATCGAAACCTCCTAAGACACTTAGCGTTAAGGAGGGAGTAGACTAAGCGGGCGGCAACGCTCGTTTAGAGCGCGAGACAAGGAGATACGTTCTCTTTGATGATAGAGTCCGACCTCTAGTGAAAGCTAGAGAGCTAGGCAGAAATGGCCTAGCCCGCTCCGATCGAGCGAGTAACAAAGAGCGAGGCGCACAAATGATTATGCTGGCAGACTGGCATCCGGATGTGATTGAGTTTATCATTTCGAAGATGCAAAATCCGCGCATTCTGCGTTATTTACTAGAAAATACAGAAGATGAGGGCATTCAAAAAGCGGCGAAAGAAAAACTGAAATTCACTCCGCTTACCGAGCAAGAGCGTGCGATGTACCAAGGAATTGTGAACTACAAAAATATGCCGGGATATGGCGGATTTTCCGAAAAGATTATTAAAGAAGCGGAAGAAAAGCTGCGGACGGGCGGCACTTACACCGTGCATAATCCAGATTTTCTAACAGGAGCAAACATTTCTATTTGCTTAACAAAAGAGTTTATGCAAGCGGTTGAGAACGATCAAGAATATGAATTGCGCTTTCCAGATGTTGAGACATATTCAGAAGAAGAAATGCGCATTTACAACGAAAAGTGGCATGAAGTTGGCGATGTACGTGAATGGGAAAAGATGGGGTATCGCATCCGTGTCTATCGCAAAATCCGTGCCCGCGAGTTGTGGAAGCTGATTAACATTTGCGCTACATACTCTGCGGAACCAGGTATTTTCTTTATCGACAATGCCAATGACATGACAAACGCAAGAGCGTACGGCCAAAAAGTCGTAGCGACGAATCCATGTGGTGAGCAGCCACTTGCACCATATTCTGTCTGCAACTTGGCAGCTATCAACTTGGCGAATATGGTCGATAAAGAAACAAAAACGGTTAACTATGACAAACTGAAACAAACGGTAGAAATTGGCGTAAGAATGCAAGATAATGTCATTGATGCAACACCATATTTCCTTGAAGAAAATAAAAAGCAAGCCCTTGGTGAACGCCGCGTCGGCCTTGGCGTAATGGGATTGGCCGATTTGCTCATTTACTGCGAAAAGGAATACGGCTCCGAAGAAGGTAACCAACTTGTTGATGAGGTATTCAAAACGATCGCGACGACGGCATATCGCGCTTCGATTGAACTGGCGAAAGAAAAAGGCAGCTTCCCGTTCTTGGTTGGCGAGACGGAAGAAGAAACGATGAAGCTGCGCGAAGCGTTTATTAATACCGGCTATATGAAAAAAATGCCGGATGATATTCGCGAAGACATTTTAAAATATGGCATTCGCAATTCGCATTTGCTAACGGTGGCTCCGACGGGTAAATAGTTGCCCCCTGTATTTGTAAAAATACAGTGAAAACTCGGCTGTATGCGGGGAACTCTGGCGTATCTCTTGCTACCTGTGCCTTGCCAGCACACAAAGAGGTAAAAATGCAAGAGTGTTGGATGAATCCTACCAGACAATCCGCAGGGAAGTCGTGGCTGACCCCTCAACGACTATACGCCGAGCAACCAAAATTCTTAACAGGAACACAAGTTCGTTGTATAATAATCTTATGGGAATATTAAAAAAGAGGTGTTCCTGTGAAAAAGAAATGTCTAAATTGCGATGGACAAATTTATGTAAAACCAAGCCAAGGTGAGAGAAAAAAGTTCTGTTCTCGGTCTTGTAAAGCTGAATATTTTAAAAAACCCCCCATCGTTTTGGAAAGAAATGAGTAAGAAAAGACTCGTTAATTGCTCATTCTGCGGGAAAGGAATCATCCGCAAACCTTCTGAAATTAGAGAAAACAACTTTTGTGATAGACATTGTAGAAGGAAGTATCTAAATTCAAAAAGAGTTATTGTCGTATGTAATAACTGCGGAACAAAATTTGAAAAAAAGCCTTCTGTTGTTAGGAACTTAAATTTTTGTTCTATAAAATGTATGGGGGATTATTATGGAAAGAGTGGAATGTTTTCCGGAGAAAATAGCGGCACTTGGGCAGGTGGAGATATAGAATATTACGGGCCCAATTGGAGAATTCAGCGTAGAAAGGCTAGAGAACGAGATAATTTTACTTGTCAAGATTGCGGAATAACAGAAGCAGAATACGGACAAGAACTCTCAGTTCATCACATTATACCTTTCAGAGCCTTCAACGGCGACTGGAAAAGAGCAAATGACTTGTCAAATTTAATAACTCTATGTGAACACCCTTGTCATCGCAAGAGACATTCAAAAGAATTTTGGTTGAAGATATAGTCTGACCCATATGGCGACATATGGAGCAGGTAGCAATCTTACCTGCCTTCTGTCCAATGTTGTATAGATAGAAGTAACACAAGTGAGTACCGGAACCATGGTCGGCGTTTCAACAGGATTAGAGCCTTACTTTTCCTTCTCTTATTACCGAAGCGGCCGTCTCGGCAAGTTTATTGAAGTGAAGGCCGATATTGTACAAGAATATTTGGACAGCCATCCAGAGGCAGATCCAAACAACCTGCCTCACTGGTTTGTAACGGCAATGGATTTATCGCCAGAGGCGCACGCGGATGTGCAATGCATCATCCAGCGCTGGGTTGACTCCAGCCTTTCGAAAACGGTCAATGCGCCGCGAGGCTATACAGTTGAACAGGTACAAAAAGTGTACGAGCGTTTATGGCGCGGCGGCGCGAAGGGCGGTACCGTCTATGTTGACGGCAGCCGAGATGCGCAAGTATTGACGTTGAAAGCAGAAGAAAACACATTTGAAGAACAGCTTGAATTAATTCCAGAAGAAGAAAAAGAAACAAAACGGGCGATTGTATTAATTGATACGATCCAAGATTTGCGCACGACCGATGTGACGATCGGTTCGGAAGTCGGCAACATTTGTCCGGTATGCCGTGAAGGAACGGTTGAAGAAATCGGCGGCTGCAACACATGCACAAGCTGCGGCGCACAACTGAAATGTGGTCTGTAAGCAATAAAAAACTGGCTCCAATCAATCGTGGAGCCAGTTTTTTATTCATAAAACGATGAAAGAGCAAATATAGTAGTATGAGGCATAATGAATAACTAAGGGGGAGAACGATGCTGATCCATGTTGTACAGAGGGGGGAAGCGCTCTGGACGATTTCTCAGCGTTACGGAGTATCGGTCGAGGCGATTATTACAGCTAATCAGCTGAAAGATGCTAACCGTCTTGCGATCGGACAGGAGCTCGTCGTTCCATCTTTATACCGCTATCATACGGTTCGTACAGGAGAAACATTATGGGCTATTGCTAGACAATACGGCGTTTCGCTTGAGTCTATTATTCAAGCTAATCGCATCAGCAATCCGTCTGTTCTTTATTCGGGAACAGTCCTTCTGATTCCGCCAAGAACTCACATCGTACAGCGAGGAGAGACGCTATCACAGATCGCTGCTCGTTATGGAACGACTGTGCCAGACATCGCGCGAGCTAATCAGATTGCTGATCCGAATAGGATTGTCGCTGGCATGGCATTGATGATTCCTCATCCTAAACCAACTATTGAAGTGAACGCTTTTACGATTGATGGAGGAGAAAAAGGAGCGCAACAAGTCCGAGAGGTAGGGCGTTATTTAACATACGCCTCTCCATTTGCTTATACGATGAGAGCCGATGGCGGGCTTAATCCGCCTAATGATGCTGCCATTATTGAAGCGGCAAGGTCGGAAAACGTTGTTCCGATGATGGCGATCACGAATTTTACGTATACAGACCCAGGCTCACGATTGGCGCAGACGATCCTTTCCAATCCGCAATTACAAAACCGGCTGCTTGATCATATAGTTCGTACGATGCACGAAAAAGGCTACCGTGGAGTGAATATCGATTTTGAAAATGTCTATCCATCTGATCGTGAACGGTATAACCAATTTTTGCAAAACGCTGTCGAGAGACTTCATCGTGAGGGCTACTTTGTTTCTACTTCCCTTGCTCCTAAAGTAAGTGGAGAACAACAAGGAATCTTATATGAGGCACATGATTACCCAGCGCATGGAAGAATTGTCGACTTTGTCGTGTTAATGACGTATGAATGGGGATACAGGCTTGGGCCGCCGCAGGCTATTTCCCCGGTTCATCAAATTAGAAGGGTGCTTGATTATGCCGTTAGTGTCATTCCGCGGAATAAAATTTTTATGGGGTTTCAAATTTATGCGCGGGATTGGGTTCTTCCTCATGTACAAGGACAAGAAGCGGAGACATTCAGTCCGCAAGAAGCAGTGGAACGCGCGATTCGTTATGGTGCGGTGATTCAGTATGATTATACAGCCCAGTCACCGTTTTATCGCTATGTCGACAGTCAAGGAAGAACACGTGAAGTTTGGTTTGAGAATGCTCGCAGCGCTCAAGCGAAGTTTGAACTAGTGAAAGAGTATCAGCTAAGAGGAATCAGCTATTGGGTTCTTGGTTATCCTTTTCCAGAAAACTGGGCGCTATTAGAAGACAATTTTCACATTCGTAAGCGATAATAAAAATGGTGCGTGTAAAGAAGGAAGATTCCGACGGCACGCACCTTTTCGTTTTGTTATTGACGGCAGGAAATATGCGCCTGCTGTCGCTGAAACCGATGGCATGGCCGCTGGTTTCGCTGGGAGCTTGATTAAACAAAAAAATCCCAAGCAACATCGCTGTTTTGTTGGTTCATACTAACCATAAGTATGAACAAAACAAGGAGGCGTACCTCAGCTATGGAACCATTTATTCCGCGGCTCGTTTATTTTGAACCAGAGGCGCTGCAATATTCTTTAGGCAAAGAGTTATATGAAAAATTCAAAAGTATGGATATTGAAATACGCGAGACAACGTCGCATAACCAAGTGCGCGGCATTCCGGGGGAAACGGAGTTGCAGCGGTACCGAAACGCGAAATCAACGCTCGTTGTCGGCATTAGGCGCACATTAAAGTTTGATACGTCCAAGCCGTCGGCAGAATACGCCATTCCTCTTGCGACAGGGTGTATGGGGCATTGCCATTATTGTTATTTGCAAACGACGCTCGGAAGCAAGCCTTATATCCGTGTATACGTCAATCTCGATGAAATTTTTTCCCAAGCGAAAAAGTACATCGATGAGCGCGCACCGGAAATTACCCGTTTTGAGGCCGCTTGTACGTCCGATATTGTCGGCATTGATCACTTAACTCATTCATTAAAAAAAGCGATCGAATTTATTGGAGCGACGGAATACGGACGGCTTCGCTTTGTCACGAAATATGAGCACGTCGATCATCTGCTTGATGCGAAGCATAATGGGAAAACCACCTTTCGTTTTAGTGTGAATTCGCGCTATGTCATTCGTCATTTCGAACCGGGAACATCATCATTTGAAGCAAGGATGAAAGCGGCGCGAAAAGTGGCTCGCGCCGGTTATCCGCTCGGTTTTATTGTTGCTCCGATTTATCGACATGATGGATGGAGGGAAGGCTATTTAGAATTGTTCCAACGTTTGTCTGAACAGCTTGCAGGAGTCGAGACACCTCATCTTTCGTTTGAATTAATCCAGCATCGCTTTACGAAACCGGCAAAGGCTCTGATTCAAAAGCGTTATCCAAAAACAAAGCTGGATTTGGATGAAAGCAAGCGAAAATACAAATGGGGGCGCTACGGCATTGGCAAATATGTATATCCAGATTCAGAGGCCAAGCAGCTGAAAGAAACATTCGAGTATTATATTGCACAATTTTTCCCTGAGGCAGAAATTCAATATTTTACGTGATTCGCTCTTTTCCTTGTCATTTCACTATAGCATGGTATAATAATACTGATTGTGATTTTTGGATGAGTATGGGTACGTATGGGAGGGAATTATGATGCCGACACCAAGCATGGAGGACTATATCGAGCAAATTTATAATTTAATTGAAGAAAAAGGATACGCGAGAGTATCGGATATTGCCGAGGCATTGTCCGTTCATCCCTCCTCTGTTACAAAAATGGTGCAAAAACTTGATAAAGATGAATATTTAGTATATGAAAAATACCGTGGCCTTGTTTTAACCGCTAAAGGGAAAAAAATCGGCCAACGGCTTGTATATCGTCATGAACTGCTTGAACAATTTATGCGCATCATTGGCGTAGATGAAGGGAACATTTATCAGGATGTAGAGGGAATTGAACATCATTTGAGCTGGAACGCTATTGATCGTATTGGGGATCTCGTTCAATACTTCCAAGAAGATCCAGTGCGTCTTCAAGCGCTCCGCAATATTCAAAAACAAAATGAACAACAGGCAGAGTAAGGATTTTCTTACTCTTTTTTATTTTTGATACTAAATCTCTTCCTCCGCTCTTATACATATATAAGATACGAATCGTCGCAGAGAGGGGCTGGCAGCATGGAGATTGACATCGTGCTTTCGGGGGGAGGAGTAAAGGGATTCGCGCTGGTGGGCGCCTATGAAGCGATCGAGGCAAAAGGGCTCCAATTAAAGCGAATCGCCGGCACGAGCGCAGGTTCAATGATTGCAGCGCTCATTGCAGCAGGCTATACAAGCCAGCAAATGATTGAGTTGATTGATCATTTGGATTTAAAGCAGCTGCTGGATAAGCGCAAGGAAGTTCTTCCATTTTCATTAATGAAGTGGGTGTTTTTATATTGGAAAATGGGATTATATAAGGGACAGGTGCTGGAGGAATGGATGGAGGAGGTACTGGCAGCCAAGGGAATTCGAACGTTCGGCGATTTGCCAAAAGACCGTTTGTATATTGTGGCATCCGATGTAACGAGCGGACGTATTTTGGTGCTGCCGACTGATTTGCCGCAATATGGAATTGATCCTGATACGTTTTCAGTAGCAAAAGCGGTGCGCATGAGTGTCAGCATTCCTTATTTTTTTGAGCCTGTTAAGCTCCAGACGGATGCCGGGAAATTCGTGGTTGTCGATGGGGGAGTGCTTAGCAATTTTCCTTTGTTTATTTTTGATGAAGAAAAGAAGGTGAAAAAGCGGCCTGTTCTTGGCGTTCAGCTTAGCGCTCGGCTTGATAAGCGGCCAAAAAAGCAAGTTCGCAATGCGATTGAACTGTATGAAGCGCTATTCAGTGCCATGAAGGAGGCGCATGATGCTCGCTACATCTCGCGGCGTCACGAAAAAAACATTATTTTTATTCCTGTTCGTAATGTATTATCTACAGAATTTTCAATGACTGGTGAGGAAAGAGACCATTTAATCGGTTATGGCAGACGCAAAACAGAGCTTTTTTTAAAAAAATGGACATACTAAAAAAAGAAGAATCGAGCTAAAACAAAGCTCGATTCTTCTTCTTTCCCTTTTTTCCTTCGATGACTGTTAAGTGGGATGATGTTCGTTTTTTCGGTAAGCGGTGGTGTGTTCCTTTCTTTGAATAGGACAATGCTTTTGCTGAAGGTCTTCGGTCCCGGTTCACATGAAGCTTTTTCGATTGGTTGACCGCTCTTAAATAGGCGGCATTTTCTTTATTGAAACGCCGCTGGGAAATCCAACGAAAAAGCACATATATAATGGCGATCGTAAGACCGATAAAGATGATGCGGCGGAGCAGTATCACTGGCTCGGAAAATAGTGTAAATGCCAAGCCGAAGGCTCCTAATAATAGAACAATCCCAATCAATGGATGAAATGTGCGACGGAACATTCCGCATCCACCTCCCTGATAATTACCGAACGGCTTTGGTTGCCTCCTGTCCTTCTTCTAGCCGAAGGAGCTCCTGAAATGAAGCAATCGCCACTTCCACTTGCTCGTCGCTCGGTTCTTTTGTTGTCAGCAGCTGCAGCCATAAGCCCGGATAGCCGAGCCAGCGCAGTACGGGAATGCTTCTTAACCGGTTAGTAAACTGCAGGACTTCGAAAGAGATCCCCAGCACGACCGGAATTAAGGCAATACGGTTAACAATTCTCAACCAAAGCGGATCTGTCGGAACAGCCAAGTAGACAAAGACACCGACAATAACAGTAAATAGAATAAAGCTGCTGCCGCACCGATAATGCAGGCGCGATTGCCGCTGAACATTTTCGATTGTAAGCGGAACGTTATTTTCAAAGGCGTTGATCACCTTATGCTCCGCTCCGTGGTATTGGAATACACGCTTAATTAACGGCGTCAGAGAAACAGCGTAAATATAAGCAAGCAACAGCAGTAGTTTAAACGCTCCTTCCACCAACACCTGCGCTGTTTTCGTCGGAAAAAGAGGTTTTGTAAAATTCGCTAAAAACACCGGAATAATGGTGAATAAAAATTTCCCGAACAGAAATGATAAGACGCCAATGACTGCTACGCTGAGAATCAAAGACAGCTTCGCTTCTTCTTTTTTTGGCTCATTCAGCGTGTCGTCATCTTTTGGGTCTAAATCGTAGCGTTCACTAGCAAACTGAAAATGCTTGGCACCGTTTGCGCTCGCTTCTAAAATAGCGACAATTCCTCGAATCAAAGGAATCCTTTTTAAAAATGATAATGTTGGATTTGTTTGGCGAAGCATATGAAAATATTCGATTGTCTGATCCTTTCGGCGAATCGCGGTTACAGAATGCTTTCTTCCTGCAAACATCACGCCCTCTACCACGGCTTGCCCGCCATATATCGGTTTGATCATTTTCTCCATCGTGTCGACACCAACCTATTTCGTTATTTATATTCTATTCTACAAGAAATAGCGAGAAACCTCTAGGTCGATGCTATGATTATCATTTCCAAAAATAAAAATGGATAGACACGCCAAACGAGTTTTTTTTAATTTATATGGATATAAATGCAACTTGTTGCGAATGGTCTCTATGGAACACCGACGGTCGGAGAAGTTTTGGAGGAGCTTTTTGTCACGTGAGCATGTGGTAAGAATTCGAACAGCCGAATCATCTATGGATCGAGGAAGCGGCGCTGTTCGGCCACTCGGCTCCATTGTTCTGATAAATGTTCAAGTCTTAAGTTGCATCTATAATAGATACAGCTAAAAGGTTGAACCGATAGCCCATTCCAAAGCAGAGTCCCATTTTTTCAACGACTGAATGCAAGGCGGTGACGGATCTTCGTTATGCCAAAGCGCGGTGGAGTGCCCAACCGTCGAAAAATGTCCCCAACTTCCTATCGCTGCAAGTGTTAAGAGGCCAAGTTACATTTATATAGTCAGGTATGTTGATGATCCAACTAATATTGCCCGGTTCTTGGTTGTACGAGCCACTTGCTTGTCGACTGGACATGCTGACCGCTTATGTGTGGCCATATGATTCTGTACGAAAATAATGGACAATCAACACTTGTGATATATAGTCATGAATTTGCCGATGAAGGGCCATACTAACAAAAAGGAGGTGTCAAGCATTCATGAAGAACAATGGGCAATCACTTGAACAAAATCAGCGTGAACAACCGATGTCGCTGTTAATGAAAGCGATGATTACTGGATTTGTCGGCGGTATATTTTGGAGTCTGCTGGGATATTTGGCTAGCTTTTTTCATTTTACGGAATTAAGTCCTAATATGCTTCTGCTTCCATGGAATGTTGGTGATTGGAAATATGGAAAGACGGGAAATTATCTTGCCATTTTCCTCATCGGTTTATTATCTATATTAGTGGCTCTACTTTATTATGTGCTGTTGCGTAAAATAAAAAGCATGTGGGCAGGCATCGGATATGGTGTGGCGTTATGGATTGTGGTGTTTTATGTGCTGAATCCGCTGATTCCGGGATTGCGTTCTGTCTCTGAGCTTGAACGGAATACGGTGATTACAACCATCTGTTTGTATATTTTGTATGGTCTGTTCATCGGTTACTCCATTTCGTTTGAACATCAAGAAAGCGAGTATACGCAAACACAGGTAAGAAATGAGTAGTGGCCCAACCCTTTTTATGCTAAAATATGATTGTTTAAACATTTTGGCGATTTGGCTTAAAAGGGGTTGCGGAAATGGCACGTCTTCTTTTAATTAATGGTCCAAACTTAAATTTGCTTGGCAAACGAGAGCCTCATGTTTACGGAAGCGGAACTTTGCATGACTTAGAGCAGCAGTTAATCTTGTTTGCATCCGAACGGGAAACAGAACTGGTATGTGTTCAGAGCAATCACGAAGGAGACATCATCGAGCAAATTCACGCTGCCGATGGTGTGTATGATGGTGTGATTTTAAATGCAGGCGCATTTACTCATTATAGTTATGCCATTCGTGATGCCATTGCCAGTGTTAATGTCCCGGTCATTGAAGTACATATTTCCAACATCCATGCCCGCGAGCCGTTCCGCCATGAGTCGGTCATTGCACCGGTAGTGATCGGACAAATTGTGGGTCTTGGCGTGACCGGATATCGCTTAGCCATTTTAGCGCTATTGGACAAATTAGGGGAAGGGGAGAGAGCATGGAAAAACTAGAAAAACTACGTGCTTGTTTTGCTGAGTATGGCATTGATGGAATGTTGATTACAAACAGCTATAATCGCCGCTATATGACAGGCTTTACCGGAACGGCCGGCGTAGCGGTGATCAGCAAAACAGAAGCGGTATTTATTACGGACTTTCGTTATGCTGAACAAGCTGCCAAGCAAATTAAAGGATACGAGATTGTTCAGCATGCTGGTTCCATCATCGAGGAAGTAGCTAAACAGGCGGCCCGCCTTCAAATTAAAAAGCTCGGTTTTGAACAGGATCATCTATCCTATGCCACTTTTCAAGCCTATGAAAGAGAGGCGGAAGTGGTGCTTGTCCCTGTTTCCGGCTTAGTTGAAAAGTTACGCTTGATTAAGTCGGATTCAGAGATTAAGATATTAAAGGAAGCAGCGGAGATTGCTGATGCAGCGTTCGACCATATCCTTCCGTTTATTCGCCCCGGGGTACGGGAAATCGAGGTTGCTCATGAATTAGAATTTTTTATGCGCAAGCAGGGCGCTATTTCGTCTTCGTTTGATATTATCGTTGCATCTGGCTATCGGTCAGCATTACCGCACGGAGTGGCAACTGACAAAATCATTGAAAAAGGGGAATTCGTCACGCTCGATTTTGGTGCTTATTACCACGGCTACTGTTCGGATATCACCCGAACCGTCGCGGTTGGTGAAGTCAGCGATGAGCTAAAAAAGATTTATGATATTGTATTAAAAGCACAGCTGCGCGGCATGGAAGGAATTAAGCCGGGCATGACTGGAAAAGAAGCAGATGCGCTGACCCGTGATTATATTTCGGAACAAGGATATGGCGAGCATTTCGGGCATTCCACCGGTCATGGAATCGGCCTGGAGATTCACGAAGGGCCGACACTATCGGTTCGTTCTGATGTAAGATTGGAGCCGGGCATGGTGGTGACGGTCGAACCAGGAATTTACATAGCAGGGCTTGGCGGTGTGCGTATTGAGGATGATACGGTTGTCACCGCGGATGGTAATAATCCGCTGACTCGCTCACCAAAAGAGTTGATCATTTTATAATACTTGTAAGTGGGAGGACATTCGTCAATGATTTCAGTGAACGATTTTCGTACAGGATTAACGATTGAAGTAGATGGCGATATTTGGCGCGTCATTGAATTCCAGCACGTAAAACCAGGAAAGGGAGCTGCATTTGTTCGTTCCAAGCTTCGCAACCTTCGCACAGGTGCTATTCAAGAAAAAACGTTCCGCGCCGGTGAAAAAGTCAACCGTGCGCAAATTGACAATCGCAAAATGCAATACTTATATGCAAACGGCGATCAGCACGTGTTTATGGATACAGAAACGTATGAGCAAATTGAGCTTTCCTCACAGCAAATCGAGTATGAGTTGAAATTTCTAAAAGAAAACATGGAAGTCTTTATTATGATGTATCAAGGCGAAACGATCGGTGTAGAGCTTCCAAATACAGTAGAGTTGAAAGTGGTGGAAACAGAGCCGGGCATTAAAGGTGATACGGCTTCTGGCGGTTCTAAACCAGCTACATTAGAAACAGGGCTTGTTGTTCAAGTGCCGTTCTTTGTAAATGAAGGAGATGTGCTCATTATCAATACAACAGACGGAACTTATGTTTCCCGCGCTTAAGCGAATGATAGGGATGGTAGGCAAAGCTAACTTAGCGTTTGCCTACCATCATTTTTATTTGTAGGCACTTTTCCGCATTAGGCCTGCTTAAAAACGCTCAACAGGGAAGCAACGAATCCAAATGCAGAGGAAATGGGAATAAAGAAGTTCATGAGCGGACGAATGCGGACAGTGACACGGGATGAAAGCGTTTTTTGTCAACCACCTGATTCCTTGCTTTTTAGCAAGGAGTTTTTTTATGCAAAAAATTGCTTCTGAAATGAATGGGTGTTGCATACGTTTGTACTAATCATTTTATTTATGAGGAGGAACCCATGAAGCGATGGTTGTCCATGATCGATTCAACGGTGCTTTCCATGGCTGGAATGCGTTTTTTGTCGGCGACAATTGAACTGACTGCTGCGATCATCATGCTTTGTCTCAATGACGTAAAAAAAGCGGTTGCCGTCAATGCGATGCTTGCCATTGTCGGCCCGATTATTTTTATAGTAACGATGACCATTGGCCTTCTTTCCGTAGCGGACGAGCTTTCATTTTCTAAATTATTTTGGATTGCCCTTGGTGTTGGTTTGATTTTAGTTGGCATCTATAAATAAGGGGTGTGCACTTATGGAAAAGGAGGGGGAAAGATGAATGAGATTATCGAAATTCTGCCAAAAACAATCAGCTCCGCTCTTTTGAAGCTGCCTCCTTCTTGGAAAGAGGAACTCGAAGAAATTCGGATCAGAATTCAGAAACCGCTTGAGGTAACGATGAAGGGGATGGTTCATTTTCTGCCGTACGAAGTGACTGCTGAAGATGGCACACATCTTCTGAATAAAATTAGCCACTATTCCATTTATGCGATGGAGGAAGAGCTGAAAAGAGGATTTATCACGATTCAAGGCGGCCATCGTGTAGGACTAGCAGGGAAAGTGATTACAGATGGAGGAAATGTGAAAGCGATTCGACATGTTACCTCCTTTAATATTCGCATAGCCAGACAAAAAGTTGGAATTGCTGAGCCGCTGATTCCATATGTATACGATGGTCGTTGGTGTAGCACGATGATTATTGGCTCTCCGCAAACAGGCAAAACGACACTGCTCCGCGATATCGCACGAATGGTCAGCACTGGCGTACCGATGAAGAAAATTCCTCCAAAAAAGGTCGGAATTGTGGATGAACGTTCAGAAATTGCCGGATGTGTGAAAGGCATTCCTCAATTTGATTTAGGTCACCGCATTGATGTATTAGATGCTTGTCCTAAGGCCGAAGGAATGATGATGATGATTCGTTCGATGAGCCCGGAGGTGTTAATTGTCGATGAAATTGGCCGTATAGAGGATAGTGAAGCCTTATTAGAAGCTGTTCATGCGGGAGTTTGTGTTTGGACAACAGTTCATGGAAAAAATTGGAGTGATGTCGCTTTACGGCCAACATTGCGTGCAATGATTGAACAGCGTGTATTTGATCGATTTATCGAATTAACAAACGAACGGGGACCAGGAACCGTTCGCCGCATCACAGATCAAAATGGAACGGTGCTCTATGAGGCGGTGGTAAGAAGATGAAATGGATTGGCGCTCTTCTTATTTTACTGGCGACAACATGGACAGGATTTGAAACAGCCAACAGACTCAGCGAGCGTCCGCGGCAATTGCGGCAATTAAAAACCGCATTGCAGGCACTCGAAGCAGAGATTATGTATGGGCATACACCGCTATCAGAAGCTGCCTTGCATTTGGCGAACCAGCTGCCTCTGCCTCTCTCGCGTTTTTTCCAGCAATTTGCGGAAACGCTCCAAACGGGGGAAACGAGCGTAAAAGAAGCATGGCAGGAAAGCTTGCAAAGCATCTGGGGCGCTACGGCGCTCAAACATGGGGAGTTTGAAGTGATGAAGCAATTTGGCGAAACATTAGGGCAGTATGATCGAATGGCTCAGCAAAAGCAGATCGCTCTAGCAATCGTCCACCTTGAAAGAGAAGAACAAGATGCGCTAGAGAAAAAAGCGCGTTATGAAAAAATGGCTAAAAGCTTAGGTTTGCTCACAGGATTGCTCATTATTATTTTATTGATCTAATTAGGAGGAAGCAGCTATGGGAATTGATGTCGATATCATTTTTAAAATTGCTGGAGTTGGCATCGTTGTTGCGTTTTTGCATACCGTGCTGGAACAGATGGGGAAAAAGGAATATGCCCAATGGGTGACGCTGCTCGGCTTCATTTACATTTTATTTATGGTGGCCTCCATTGTTAGCGATTTATTTCAAAAAATTAAGGACGTATTTTTGTTTCAAAGCTAGGAGGGGAAGAGCCATTCAAATACTGCAAATTGTAGGGATCGGGCTGATTGCAACGTTTTTAGCCATTTTGCTTAAGGAGCAAAAATCCAGTGTGGCGTTTTTGTTGACCGTGTTTGTTGGTTGTGTGATTTTTCTGTTTTTGATTGATCAAATTAGCCATATTATTCATATGCTTCAAAAAATGGTCTCTGATACAAAGATTAATATGATTTATTTTGAAACGATTTTAAAAATTATTGGTATTGCTTATATTGCCGAATTTGCAGCGCAAATTTCGAAAGATGCCGGTCAAGGGGCGATTGCTTCCAAAATTGAGCTGGGGGGAAAAATTTTAATTTTGGCGATGGCCATCCCGATTTTAACCGCCATTATTGAAACGGTCATCGGGCTCATTCCTAAGTCATAGCAAAGGGGGTGATGGATTGAAAAAAACGTTGATATCCCTGATCTGGTGCGGCTTCTTTTTTTTCATTCCGCACATTGTACAAGCTGCCGCTGATCATCAGCCGCTTATGCAAAAGCAGATAGAAGCGCTTGGGATTGATGAAGTGCAGCAATATTGGAATGAAATCGTGACAAAGTATGGCGGATTTTTGCCGGAAAGTCAAAAAGGATCACTTGTCCAGTTTTTGCAAGGACAAAAAGAGTGGTCGATGAAAGAATGGCTTCTGGCGTTGCTCAAATTTCTGATGTACGAGTTGCAAATGAATGGGAAACTTCTCGGTACGCTTATTTTATTAACCGTATTTAGCATGTTTTTGCAGTCGCTACAAACGGCTTTTGAGCAGCAGGCAGTTAGTAAGGTAGCTTATGCCGTTGTCTATATGGTGCTCATTATTATTGCTTTAAATAGCTTTCGTCTCGCGATGGAGTATGCGCATGAAGCCATCCAGACAATGACGCATTTTATGGTTGCCATGGTCCCTCTTTTGTTAGCCTTGCTCGCTTCTTCCGGCGGATTAATCTCTGCTGCGTTTTTTCATCCTATCATTCTATTTTTAATGAATACAACTGGAGTGGTTGTACAGTATGTGACGCTCCCTCTTTTATTTTTGGCAGCGCTATTAGGAATTGTCAGCACGATGTCTGAGCATTACAAAGTGACGCAACTGGCCGATTTGCTCACAAAGATAGCCGTTGGGACGCTCGGCGCCATTTTAACGGTTTTTCTTGGCGTTATGTCTGTAAAAGGGACAACCTCGGCCGTTGCCGATGGCATTGCTTTACGAACGACAAAGTTTGTCACGGGAAATTTTGTTCCTGTCGTTGGAAAAATGTTTACGGATGCAGCTGATACCGTTGTCACCGCTTCTATGTTATTGAAAAACGCGGTAGGTATTGTCGGGGTAGCACTTTTGTTAATGATTGTCATTTTCCCGGCTTTAAAGATTTTTGTGATTGCTTTTATTTATAAGCTTTCAGCTGCGGTTTTACAGCCGCTTGGCGGCGGCGCCATTATATCGTGCTTGAATGTGATAAGCAAGAGCATTACTTATGTTTTTGCAGCATTAGCAATCGTATCATTGATGTTTTTTCTTAGTTTAACTGTGATCATTACAGCCGGAAATATCGCGATGATGGTGCGGTAGAAGGGGGAAACGGGATGCATGTGATTACAGAGTGGGTTACCAATATCATTCTATTCATCTTATTTGCGACGATTATCGACTTGCTGCTCCCTTCCTCTTCTTTTCAAAAATATGTAAAAATGGTGGTCGGACTGCTTCTTCTTCTTGTTATGCTATCACCTCTTTTACATATTTTCTCGATTGATGTCAATCGTTTTCTCGCTGCCATTACAGAGGAAGACTACGGACAGCAAGATATGATGAAAAATGAACTAGAAAACAAGAAAAAAGAAATACAAGCCTCACAACGTGCATATATTTTAGAACAAACGGCTGTCCAGATGAAAAAACAAGTAGCTGAGGAGTTGATGAAGCAATATGGATTGACTGTCAAACAAATTGTTGTACAAACAAAAGAAAATGAAGATGAATCATTACAAATTCCTGATGATATTCAAACCATTAAAGTCATTGTAAGTAAATCGCAAGATCCCGAAGCGGTTCAGCCTGTCGTGATTGATACGGCGAAATCGCTTGAACCATCAGCTGAAGAAACCGAACAAACAAAAAAGCTCGCTTCGTTCTTTGCAGCAAAATGGGATGTACATGAAGAAAAAATCGATGTACAAATCGAGGGGAGGGAATGGGGGGATGTTTCCGTTCATTAAACGCTGGCTAGAACCACAAGAAAAAGGAACTGGCGAAAAGAAGGCAACGCCGATTTCTTACGTTTTTGTGCTACTGCTGCTCGGTGTTTTGTTTATGCTAATGAGCCATAATTGGAAAAATGATGCGGCACCGGCGGACTCTGTCGCCGCTTTAAAACAGGAGACGGATGAGCAGGCTGTCGAGACCTTTGGACGCAACAAGGACACGAAAGCTAAGGTGATTGCCGAATATGAACAACGCTACGAGGAGCAGCTAAAATCAGCGCTTGAAGATATCCAAGGAGTGCGTGATGTCAAAGTTGTTGTCAACGTGGATGCTACAGAGATGCAAATATTAGAAAAAAACGAAGTAACTCAGCAGCAAACAACGGATGAAACAGACAAAGAAGGCGGGACACGGAAAATTCAAAATTATTCATCAAATGAACAAGTCGTCATTATACAGGATGGCGATAAAGAAACACCGATTGTCGTAACGACGAAAAAACCAGATATTCGCGGGGTGCTTGTTGTAGCTAAAGGAGCGGATAATCTGCAGGTGAAACAGTGGATTGTAGAAGCAGTAACGCGTGTGCTAAATGTGCCGAGCTACCGAGTTGCTGTACTGCCAAAAAAATAGGGGAGGATCGATGGAAATGTTAAAAAAGCAAACAGTTTGGTTATTAACAATGTTGAGTTTAGTTGTCGTATTATCGGTGTATTACGTAACAGCGCCAAAAGATATGAATGATCGCGTTGCTTTTACGGATGAGCAAAATCAAACAAACCAAACAGAAAAAACAGCTTCTACAAAAGAAGAGGCAAATGTCGCGGTGGATGAAGCGGAGGCAAAGGATGAAAAGGTCACTTCAAGCGCTACGAGCGATGACGATGTATTTACGGCATTGCGCTTACAAATTGAGGATGAACGCAGCCGCCAGCGAGATCAATTAAATACCATTGTTACTTCATCAAACACAACACCGGAGCAAAAGAATGACGCATATGAAAAAATGCAACAACTTCAAACGATCGCTAATAAAGAGGCAACATTAGAGACATTAATTAAATCCAAGGGTGGATACGAAGACGTACTCGTTCGTGCTGATGGCGACACAGTAAGAGTAATGGTAAAAGCAAAACAAAGCTCGACAAAAGCGGCTAATGAAATTATCCAGCTTGTAAAAAGCGAGATGAAGGATATGCAGGATATAGCTGTCGAGTTTCAGCCCGTCAAATAAGCAAGCGAAGAGCTGGCTTCCAAAAGGATGCCAGTTTTTTTATCCTCGCAGAATTTGTATTTAGACTTTTCAAAAAAAGTAAGCTGCTGTCTAGCTTCAAGCGCCATCATCTCGAGTCGGATCTGCCCCACACTGCGGCGGCGACACGTGGAGTCCCGCCCGCCGCAGAATCAAGCTTGGCTTAGTTCGAGCTCTCCTTGGCGGACGCTTTGCGCTTTTCTTATCCTCGCTGATCGCCCCTTTCAATGCTTATGGCATGAGTGGGGGATAAAGAACTTCGTGTTGGTTAGTCGCGATTATCCCTACTCACATCTGGAACATATATAGAGGAATCAAGCGATCTCTAGTATTACCAGTGTTCATATATCAAATGAAGAGACATTTTATTTTTACAGTGGAAAAATTGTTTTTATGCTATATAATAGAAATTGTTTATATGACTAGGTAATAAATCAAACAGCCTAGTTAAATTCTACAGTTGAATATGAGGGAAGGTCTGTCGTATGATGGTAGTATATGAAATTATTTTGGGGCGAGAGGTGTGAACAATGTTGAAAATTCAAGAAATTCGCGAAATCATTCGACTTATTGACCAATCTAGTATTGAGGAATTTTTATATGAGCATGATGGAGTAAAGGTTCATATGAAGAAGCCAAATGGAAGCGTCCCGGTTGAAGCGGTTGCAAAAGCAGCAGTCGTAGAACCAGCACCAGTAGCTGTTGTGAAAGAAGCAGCGCCACAGGTGGAAGCAGCTCCAGCTGTTCCGGAGACAAAGTCGGCAGAAGCACCGAAGCAAGAAGCGGTGAAAGCAGAAAATTTACATAAAATTACTTCTCCGATGGTTGGTACATTCTATGCAGCTCCATCGCCAGATGCAGCGCCATATGTGAAGACGGGTGATAAAGTAAAGGCAAATACGGTTGTCTGCATTATTGAAGCAATGAAGCTATTTAATGAGATTGAGGCAGAAGTTAACGGTGAGATTGTAGAAATTCTTGTGCAAAACGGGCAGCTCGTCGAATATGGACAGCCTTTATTCCTTGTAAAAACTGAATAGGGAGAGGACGAGCCATGATCAAAAAATTATTAGTAGCGAACCGAGGCGAAATTGCTGTTCGCGTCATTCGTGCCTGCAAAGAGCTTGGCATTGAAACGGTAGCTGTATTTTCCGAAGCGGATCGGGAGGCGTTGCACGTCCAATTAGCTGATGAGGCGTATTGTATTGGACCAACAGCTTCTAAAGATAGCTATTTAAACTTTACGAATATTATGAGTGTCGCTACGCTAACAGGCAGTGATGCGATCCACCCAGGGTATGGTTTTTTGGCGGAAAATGCTGCATTTGCTGAGCTTTGCCGTGAGTGCAATGTGACATTTGTTGGTCCAAGTCCGGAAGCGATTACAAAAATGGGAATAAAGGATATTGCGCGCGAAACGATGCGCGAGGCCGGAGTCCCAATCGTTCCAGGTTCAAAAGGAATTATTGAAAGTATCGACGAAGCGCTTGCGTTGGCGAATGAAATTGGCTATCCTGTTATTATTAAAGCGACAGCAGGCGGAGGCGGAAAAGGAATTCGCGTGGCTAGAAACGAACAAGAATTAATAAAGGGAATTAATATCACGCAACAAGAAGCCGCCACTGCGTTTGGAAATCCAGGTGTATATATTGAGAAATACATTGAGGATTTTCGGCATGTCGAAATCCAAGTGCTTGCTGATGCTCACGGCAATGTGATTCATTTGGGAGAACGCGACTGTTCCATTCAGCGCCGTTTACAAAAGCTTGTAGAGGAAGCGCCGTCTCCAGCTCTTGACGAAAACATACGCGAACAGATGGGAGAAGCGGCAGTAAAAGCAGCCAAAGCGGTCAACTACACCGGCGCGGGAACCGTTGAGTTCATTTTTGACCATAAAGCTAAAAAATTCTATTTTATGGAAATGAACACGCGTATCCAAGTGGAACATCCTGTTACGGAACTGATTACAGGAGTTGATTTAATTAGAGAACAAATTCGTGTAGCATCAGGAGAAAAGCTTTCTCTTACACAAGAAGACGTGACATTTAATGGCTGGGCAATCGAATGCCGCATTAATGCTGAAAATCCTGAGAAAAATTTCATGCCGTCTCCAGGTCGCATTCAAATGTACCTTCCTCCTGGAGGGTTAGGAGTTCGTGTGGATTCCGCGGCATATCCAGGCTACATGATTCCACCTTATTATGATTCCATGATCGCCAAACTGATTGTGCATGCTCCTACAAGAGAAGAAGCGATCGCGCGCATGAAACGAGCGCTAAGTGAATTTGTTATTGAAGGCATTCATACAACGATTCCATTCCACTTAAAATTATTAGAGCACGAAAAATTCGTGCAGGGAGATTTTAATACAAAGTTTCTTGAGTTGTATGATGTCATGAAATCATCATAAAGGAGGAGCAGTAAATGTCAGAAAATGTATTTGACATTGAGCAGGGAGCAGCAAGCTTAGGAAAAGTGGAAATTGCTCCAGAGGTCATTGAGGTCATTGCTGGAATCGCAGCAAACGAGGTTGAAGGAGTTGCGCAAATGCGCGGAAATTTTGCAGCTGGTGTTGTTGAGCGGTTCGGAAAGAAAAATCACGGAAAAGGCGTGAAGGTAGACGTAAAGGAAGAAGGAGTCGCGATCGATATTTATTGCCTTGTCCAATTCGGCGTTTCTATTCCAAATGTGGCTAAGAAAATTCAAGAAAATGTCCGTCAGGCACTCTTTAATATGACTGGACTGGAAACAAGCGAAATCAACGTTCACATTGTTGGAATTCAGCTTGAAACAGCGAAGCAGCAAGAACTAGAGGTTGAGCAATAAAAGGGCGAAAAGGGGGCTTTTCATGATATCATTCATGAGCCCCCTTGTATTTTTTTGAAACTTTGGTATCTTAATGGACAGATCCTTTTTCGGGATATGGAGAAAAGGCGATAATTTTTTGTGTCATCTAAATGATTTGTACGGATTATAGTGTCGTTTAGCGAAAAAATATGGTATGATCATCACATAACGTTCGTTTATTTGTAAAGGAGTGAACATAATGAAGAGGCATACAGCGAGAGAAAAAGCATTGCAAGCCTTGTTTCAAATTGATGTTGGCCATATCGAGCCGGAAGAGGCGATTCAAAATGTAATAAAAAAAGAGGAGGAAGCCGATCCGTTTTTACGTCAGCTTGTTTTCGGGGTAATGGAGCACCAAACAGAAATTGATGCGTTATTATCCGACCATTTAGAAAAATGGACGCTTCAACGAGTGGCTAACGTGGATCGAGCGATCTTGCGCATGGCGACATATGAAATGAAGTATACAGAGGATGTGCCTGTTAAAGTCATTTTGGACGAAGCCATTGAGTTGGCGAAAAAGTTTGGGGATGACAAATCAGGCCGATTTATTAACGGAGTTCTTTCAAAGGTAAAGGATGCATTATACGGGCCAGCGACAAAATGAGAGGCAGAACGCAAACAGCTCCTGTCTGTTTTATTGTGAAAAAAATAAGCGGCTGATGCTTGGCGTGAATAAAGATTGGGGCCGTTAGAGACAGCAGCTGTTTCCTTAAGCGCTTTGGGAGAAAATAGGGAAATCAGGCGATTTTTATCGTGCTTTATTTGTTAACCGCTTATACTCGTGGTGTCAGATAAAATGGATTTTTTGTTGTCCGTGTCCTGTATGTAAAAGCTGCGTTTTCCCGACTATCAACATCAATGATCGCCTGTTCACACGGAGACAAATGTCGGGATAGCGTCGTGCTCAAACTAGCACCACGAGTGACTGATATCGGAAAACCTATCATAAAATAAAGGGGAGCTAGAACGATGACGGCACAAATCATTAGTGGTACAGAATTAGCGAAAGAAAAGCGTGCACAATTAGCAAAAGAGGTAGAACAGCTGAAAAGCAAAGGAATTGAACCGGGGCTAGCCGTGATTCTTGTCGGTGATAATCCTGCTTCGCATTCCTATGTGAAGGGGAAACAAAAAGCGTGCGCTGAAGTCGGGATTCGCTCGATATTACTTACATTCCCTGATACCATTACCGAAGCCGCTTTATTAGAACAAATCAAGCAATTGAATGCGGATCCGTCCATTCATGGTATTTTAGTACAACTTCCGCTTCCGCCGCATATTGATGAGTTGAACGTGATTGAAACGATTGCCCCGGAAAAGGATGTGGATGGCTTCCATCCCATTAATATCGGTCGAATGATGATTGGACAAAAAGCGTTTCTTCCTTGCACTCCTTACGGCATTTTATTTATGGTACAGTCACTTGGCGTCGATATGGCTGGGAAGCATGTAGTGGTGGTTGGCCGCAGCAATATTGTCGGTAAACCAGTTGGGCAACTCTTTTTGCGTGAGCATGCTACAGTTACCTATTGTCATTCTAAAACAAAGGATTTAGCAGCAATGACTCGTCAAGCTGATATTTTAATTGTAGCTGTCGGCCGAGCCAACATGATTGGAGCTGATCATGTGAAAGAAGGAGCCATTGTTATTGATGTCGGCGTCAATCGCTTGGAAAATGGCAAATTATGCGGGGATGTGCGCTTTGAAGAAGTGAAAGAGGTGGCAAGCTATTTGACCCCTGTGCCAAAGGGAGTCGGACCGATGACGATTACGATGCTTCTCCATAATACTGTTGAAGCGGCACGCGAATATGGGCATCAGCAAGTTCAGCGATAAGCGGGGATGATGTTGTGGCAGAAATGAAATATGTAACGGTTACAGCGCTGACAAAATATATTAAACGAAAGTTTGAAGTTGATCCGCATCTTCAGGATTTATGGATCAAAGGAGAAATCTCCAATTTTACGAGCCATTCGCGGGGGCATATGTATTTTACGCTCAAGGATGAAAATGCAAGAATTCAAGCGGTTATGTTTGCTGGCTATAATCGCTATTTGGCGTTTCGTCCCGAAAACGGGATGAAGGTGCTTGTACGCGGCGAAATTTCTGTCTATGAACCGAGCGGAAATTATCAAATTTATGTGAAAGAGATGCAGCCGGAAGGGATCGGAAATTTATATTTGGCGTATGAGCAGTTGAAAAAACAGTTGGAAGCAGAAGGGCTATTTGCCCCGGAGCATAAAAAGCCGATCCCCTTATTTCCTCGCTGCATCGGAGTGGTAACGTCTCCAACAGGAGCGGCGATTCGCGATATTATCACAACGATCCGGCGCCGCTATCCGCTTGGAACCGTCATTTTATTTCCAGCCATTGTCCAAGGGGAGCATGCAGCCGGATCAATTGTTCAAGCGATTGAAAAAGCGAATGAATTCGGGAACGTGGATGTGTTAATTGTCGGCCGAGGCGGAGGATCGATCGAGGAGCTATGGGCGTTTAATGAGGAGCAGGTGGCACGGGCGATTTTTGCTTCTCGCATTCCGATTATTTCCGCAGTTGGACACGAAACAGATTTTACGATCGCTGACTTTGTCGCTGATTTGCGTGCGCCGACACCTACTGGAGCGGCTGAATTGGCAGCTCCTCACGTCGCCGAGCTGGCCGAAAGAATAACCCAACGAAAAGCAAGGCTGATTCGGGCAGTTAAGGAAAAAATCACCATCGAATCCAATCGGTTAAGCCGCTTGCAAAAGTCTTATGCCTTCCGCTATCCGAAGAAGCTATATGAGCAAAAAGAGCAGCAGCTCGATTCTTTCTTGGATCGCCTTAAACGGCAAACCCAGCGCCTTTTCGAGCGAAAGCAGGAGCGATTTGAGCAGCTTCATTTAAGGCTCGAAACCTATCATCCGGCAGAACAGCTAGCGCAAATGTCTGAGAAGCAGCGAATGCTGACAAAGTCACTTGAAAAAGAAATACAAGCGCTATTAAAGCAAAAACAGTGGCAATTTACTTCACTGCTGTCACAGCTGCAGGCATTGAGTCCGCTTAAAATTATGGAACGCGGCTATAGCTTAGTCTATAATGAAAAGGACGAGCTTGTGACGAGCGTGCGGCAGATTCAGCCAGGAGATGCGATCCAAGTTCGCTTGCAGGATGGACGGCTTGATTGCCACGTATGGGGAATGGAGGAAGCTTCTGATGAGTGAAGAAAAAGAATTAACGTTTGAAGAAGCGATGAAACAGCTTGAGGAAATTGTGGGAAAACTTGAAGAGGGAAACGTTCCTCTTGAACAAGCGATTTCGTTTTTTCAAGAAGGAATGAGGCTCTCAAAATGGTGTCATGACAAGCTGCAGCATGCTGAAAAGCAAATGGAGTATATTTTGCGGGAAGACGGGCAATTGGCGCCTTTTTCGATCGAGGAGGAGTAAGGATTGATAGAGCAATTTTTAAACGAAAACAAACAGCGCATCGACGCAGCGCTTTCCGCCTATATTGCCGGGCTTGATGCCCCGGATACGCTAAAGGATGCTATGTTGTACTCGCTTGAAGCAGGCGGAAAACGAATTCGTCCATTGCTTTTATTCGCAACGCTGCATGCATTTGGAAAGAAAAGCGAAGTCGGACTCCCTGTCGCATGTGCCATTGAAATGATTCATACGTATTCCCTTATTCATGACGACCTGCCATGTATGGATAATGATGATTTGCGCAGAGGGAAACCAACGAATCATAAAGTGTTTGGTGAAGCGACTGCCATTTTGGCAGGAGATGGATTGCTTACATACGCATTTCAATTGATTGCTGGCATGGACAACCGTGTGTCCGCAGAAGTAAAGCTCAAACTGATCGCTGAACTGGCTAAAGCAGCGGGGCCAGAAGGAATGGTAGCTGGGCAAATGGCCGATATCGAAGGGGAAGGACAGCCGTTGTCGCTTTCGCAATTAGAATACATTCATCGTCATAAAACAGGGAAAATGCTGCAATATAGCGTATTAGCTGGCGCTTGGTTAGCGGGCGCAGACGATGCGCAAGTTGCACAGCTTGACGAGTTCGCTTCCCATTTAGGGCTTGCCTTTCAAATTCGCGATGACATTCTGGATATTGAAGGAACAGAAGAAAAAATGGGAAAAAAAGTCGGAAGCGATATTGAAAACGAAAAAGTCACGTACCCATCGCTATTAACGATGGATGGTGCAAAAGAAAAGCTGTATTTTCACATAGAAGCAGCGAAGCATTGTTTGAAGGCCGCTCGTGTTCAGGAAGAAATATTGCGCTATATATGCGATTTGGTCGCTACCCGTGACTATTAACATTTCAGGACGGATTTTGAAAATGGTTGATTCGATATTCTGATGCTATTATGTTATACTAAGAAAATGGAGACCACGTGCCGTTATCACATTTGTGTTAGCGGCTCTTTTTTCGCCTGTCTGATGAAATCGCAGCGGGACATTTTTCTTTAACCATTTATCATGTATAATAATAAGTAATCTTTGTATGATATCAGTGATAAAACGAAAGCGAGTGATCTCGTTTGGAGCTAACCAATATTACTAATCCGCGCTTTTTAAAGTCGATGTCAAAAGAAGAACTGATTCAATTGAGCGCGAATATTCGTCAATTTCTAGTAGAGAAGCTCTCGAAAACAGGTGGACATATCGGCCCGAATCTTGGGGTTGTCGAGTTAACAATCGCGCTCCATAAAGTCTTTGACAGCCCGAAAGATAAACTGATTTGGGATGTCGGTCACCAATCTTATGTTCATAAAATTTTAACTGGACGTGCGAATGAATTTGATACATTGCGGCAATATAAAGGACTTTGCGGCTTTCCAAAGCGGAGTGAAAGCGATCATGATGTGTGGGAAACAGGCCACAGCTCAACCTCGCTATCTGCGGCGATGGGCATGGCCATTGCCCGTGATTTAAAAGGAACGGATGAATATATTGTTCCTATTATTGGCGATGGTGCTCTTACCGGAGGAATGGCACTTGAAGCATTGAATCATATCGGACATGAGAAAAAAGATATGATCGTCATTCTCAACGATAATGAAATGTCGATTGCTCCGAATGTCGGGGCGCTTCATAATGTGCTAGGTCGCTTGCGCACAGCAGGAAAATATCAATGGGTAAAAGACGAACTGGAAATGCTCTTAAAAAAAATTCCAGCTGTAGGCGGGAAAATTGCGGCAACAGCTGAACGTCTAAAGGATAGCTTAAAGTATTTGCTTGTTTCCGGCGTGTTTTTTGAAGAGTTGGGCTTTACGTATCTTGGACCAGTGAATGGCCATGATTTTGATGATCTGTTTGAGAATTTACATTATGCCAAAAAAATCAAAGGTCCGGTTTTGCTTCATGTCATCACGAAAAAAGGAAAGGGATATGAGCCAGCGGAAAACGATAAAACGGGCACATGGCATGGAACAGGTCCTTATAAAATTGAAACAGGGGACTTTTTAAAGTCGGCCGACCAAGCTCCATCATGGAGTAAGTTAGTAAGCGAAACAGTAAGAAAGCTTGCACGTACAGACGAACGGATTGTTGCCATTACTCCAGCTATGCCTGTTGGCTCCAAGCTGGAAGGCTTTGCTGCTGAGTTTCCGGACCGCATGTATGATGTTGGCATTGCCGAGCAGCATGCGACCACTTTGGCAGCAGGACTGGCTACACAAGGCATGAAACCATTTTTAGCGATTTATTCTACATTTTTGCAACGGGCGTATGACCAAGTGGTCCATGATGTCTGTAGACAAAATTTAAACGTGTTTTTTGCGATTGACCGTGCCGGTCTTGTCGGCGCAGATGGGGAAACGCACCAGGGAGTATTTGACATTGCCTTTTTGCGGCATGTGCCGAACCTTGTGCTGATGATGCCAAAGGATGAAAATGAAGGCCAGCATATGGTTTATACGGCGATTCAATATGATGATGGGCCGATTGCGCTTCGCTTTCCGCGCGGAAACGGGCTTGGAGTAAAGATGGATGAAGAACTTCATGCCATCCCGATCGGAACATGGGAAACGCTGCGCGAAGGTCGCGATATTGCCATTTTAACGTTTGGAACGACCGTTCCGATGGCATTAGAAGCCGCCGAAAAGCTGGCAAAGGAAAATATATCGGTCAAAGTGGTCAATGCAAGGTTTATTAAACCAATGGATGAATCGATGCTGCATGAGTTGCTGGAAAGTGGTATACCGATGCTAACGATTGAAGAAGCGGCACTCATGGGGGGATTTGGTAGTGCGGTGCTGGAGTTTGCTCATGATCACGGCTACCATCAAGCGATGATCCAGCGCATGGGCATCCCGGATCGCTTTATTGAGCATGGAAGCGTGAAAGAACTGCTTCAGGAAATCGGTTTAACAACCGCGCATGTCGTTGATCGCGTTAAGAAGATCATACCGAGAAAACAAAAAAGGGCATGAGAGATGAAAGGAAAAAAAGAACGTGTGGATGTGTTATTAGTTGAACGAGGATTAATGGAAACGCGGGAAAAAGCCAAACGGGCGATTATGGCAGGGCTTGTCTATTCTAATGAAATGCGCCTAGACAAGCCGGGAGAAAAGGTGCCTGCCGACATTCCGCTTACTGTGAAAGGAAATGCTTTGCCCTATGTGAGCCGAGGCGGATTAAAGCTTGAAAAAGCGTTGCGCCTATTTGATGTAAGCGTAAAGGATAAAATTCTTTTGGATATCGGTGCATCGACCGGGGGATTTACGGACTGCGCGTTGCAAAACGGAGCGAAAATGTCATATGCGCTTGATGTGGGATATAATCAATTAGCGTGGAAGCTTCGGCAGGATGAAAGGGTTGTCGTGATGGAACGAACGAATTTCCGCTATGTTACTCCTGCTCATTTTACTAAAGGGCTTCCAGAAATAGCAACGATCGATGTATCGTTTATTTCGCTTAAGCTGATTTTGCCTGTATTAAAAACCGTGCTCGTTCCAGAAAGCGATGTCATCGCTCTTGTCAAGCCGCAGTTTGAAGCGGGAAAGGAGCATGTCGGAAAAAAAGGAATTGTCCGTGATCCTAGCATCCATGAACTCGTTCTTGTTTCCATCATTGACTTCGCTCTTAGCGAAGGCTATGATGCACTTGATTTATCCTACTCTCCGATTACGGGAGGAGACGGAAACATTGAGTTTTTGCTTCACCTTCGTTGGGAAGGAGAACAAGAAGCGGGCAAAAATAAACTGTCGAAGCGGCCAGCTGACATTGTCAAACAGGCTCATAGTGAATTAAAAGCGGGCGCTGAGGAAAGGGAATAACAAAAGCGTTATTCCCGTTTTTGCGATAAATGAGGACAAGTGTGAGGTGTTAATCTTGAATAAAGGACAAAGGCACATTAAGATTCGCGAAATTATTACGAATTATGAAGTGGAAACGCAGGATGAGCTAGTCGATATGCTGAAGGAGGCTGGCTTTAATGTCACGCAGGCAACGGTTTCACGCGATATTAAAGAATTGCAGCTTGTAAAGGTGCCGATGATGAACGGCCGGTATAAATATAGCCTTCCTGCTGATCAGCGTTTTAACCCGTTGCAAAAATTAAAGCGTGCTTTAATGGATGCGTTTGTCAAAATTGATGGCGCAGGGCATATGCTTGTGATGAAAACGTTGCCTGGAAACGCTCATGCAATCGGCGCTTTGCTTGATAATCTTGATTGGACGGAGATTGTTGGAACGATTTGCGGTGATGATACATGCTTGATTATTTGCCGTACTCCAGAGGATACCGAAAAAATCTCGCAGCGCTTATTAGACATGCTATAGTATGAGGTGATTCCAAGGTGCTTGCGGAATTATCAATTAAAAATTTTGCCATTATTGAGTCTCTGTCGATCTCCTTTGAGAAAGGCTTGACAGTGCTGACAGGGGAGACAGGAGCCGGAAAGTCCATTATTATTGATGCCATCCATTTGTTGATTGGTGGGCGTGGTTCCGCTGAATTTGTTCGCTACGGCGAAGAGAAAGCGGAAATTGAAGGACTGTTTTTATTAGAAGAAGAAACGCATCCCTGCTATCAAAAATGTGCAGAAGTGGGCATTGATATTAGCGAAGGGATGGTCATTCTGCGCCGAGAGATTTCGGTAAGCGGAAAAAGCGTTTGCCGCGTGAATGGCAAATTGGTGACGATGGGAATTTTGCGCGAAATTGGCTCTACTCTTGTCGATATCCATGGGCAGCATGAACATCAGGAATTAATGGATTCCAGCCGGCATTTGCCGTTGCTTGATGAATATGGAGGCGCAGAAATTGCTTCGGCCCTCGAAGAGTATCAAGCGGTGTATCGAAAATATGAACAGTTAAAAAAACAGCTGCAAAAATTGAATGAAAATGAACAGCAAATGGCGCACCGCCTTGATTTGCTCACATTTCAGCTTGATGAGATTCAAAAAGCCGGCTTGCAGCCAAATGAAGATGAACAATTAATGGAAGAAAAAGTAAAGATTGTGAACTTCCAAAAAATATATGAAGCGTTAAAGAATAGTTACGAAGCGCTATATGGAGAACAGCGCGGGCTTGATTGGATCGGGCTTACGATGAGCCATTTAGATGACGTTGCTCACATTGATGCCGGCTTGAGAGAAATGCATGAAACGATCGCCAACAGCTATTATTTACTCGAAGAAATGGCTTATAAATTGCGCGATCAATTAGAGCAGTTGGAATATGATCCGAACCGCCTTGATTTTATTGAAGGACGCCTGAATGAAATTAATCATTTAAAACGAAAATATGGACAGACAGTCGCCGATATTTTGCAATATGCAGAAAAAATTGCCCAAGAGCTTGATACGATCCAAAATCGCGATACGCATATTCATCAGCTTCAAAAAGAACTGCAATCTGTAACAGAAGATTTACTGATTGAGGCGAAAAATGTTACCGCTGTGCGAATGAAGCATGCCCAAACGCTGGTTCAGCACATTTATCAAGAACTCAAAGATTTGTATATGGAAAAGACGCAGTTCGATATTGTTTTTAGCAAACGGGAGGGCTTGCTTGATGCTCCGTTAATTGATGGCGTGCCTGTCAAATTTCAAGAGGACGGTGTTGATGTCGCCGAATTTTATATTTCAACAAACGTTGGCGAGCCGTTAAAACCTCTCGCTAAAGTCGCTTCAGGAGGCGAACTGTCTCGCATCATGCTGGCCTTAAAGAGTATTTTTTCTAAGCATCAAGGCGTTACATCGATCATTTTTGATGAAGTGGATACGGGAGTGAGCGGACGCGTGGCGCAGGCGATTGCTGAAAAAATTTATCGTGTGTCTGTCGGCTCACAGGTGCTTTGCATCTCCCACTTGCCGCAAGTCGCAGCGATGGCGGATACGCATTTGCTCATTTCTAAGGAAACAGACGGAAATCGAACCAAAACATCGGTCAAAGCACTTACAGAAGATGAAAAAATTAAAGAAATTGGCCGAATGATTTCTGGGGTGGAAATTACAGAGCTGACAAAGGAACATGCGAAAGAGCTGCTTGAATTAGCAGCAAAAATCAAAGGATGAAAGGCTATCCATTATGGGTAGCTTTTTTTATTAGCAAAAACGATTATATTTATGAGGATTAAGGCAAAATTAAGATTGTAGTCACATTTTGAAGGTGTAGGTGGGAGCGAGGAGAGTGAAAAGGTTTGAACGCAGAAACAATAAGAAAAATGATGGGGATCTTTCTCCTTGTTTCATTCGTATTAATCAGTACATCGAAGCCGGTAAGGGAGTATTTACGCATTCCAAAGCAAATGGTGATGTTTGAAGGAGAAAAAGCAACATTCGCTTCTGCTCTTCCTGTTCATGCAGAGGTGAAAGACGCTTCTCATTCCATTGAGCTTGAGAAAGCAGACGATACCCTTACCGTTGAGGCGAAGCAGCCTGATGAAGAGAAGGTAGTGTTAAATATGGGAGGAGTGCCCATTAAGCAGATTGACGTTAAAGCGCTCCCAAGCTTGAAAGTGATTCCTGGAGGACAATCGATCGGTGTGAAATTAAATACACTAGGAGTTCTTGTGGTCGGCTATCACCTTGTTGATACAGAAAGCGGAAAAAAATCACCGGGAGAATTGGCTGGAATCCAAGTTGGAGATATGATTACAAGTGTCAATGGGAAAAAAATCGAAAATATGAGCGACCTCTCTCCTTTTATTGAAAAGTCAGGGAAAACAGGACAGCCATTGGACTTGCAGCTTATTCGCGATCAACGTTCGATAGCGACGAAACTAACCCCATTAAAAGACAAGCATGACCACGCTTATCGCATCGGCTTATATATCCGTGATTCGGCTGCTGG
This sequence comes from Anoxybacillus sp. B2M1, assembly GCF_001634265.1. Taxonomy (NCBI): domain Bacteria; kingdom Bacillati; phylum Bacillota; class Bacilli; order Caryophanales; family Anoxybacillaceae; genus Anoxybacillus; species Anoxybacillus sp. B2M1. Next base: position 3,794,460 of record NZ_CP015435.1, read on the forward strand.
TATCGGAACGATGACCTTTTTTGACCCCATTTCCAAGAAGTACGGAGCACTTGGACACGTGATCTCAGATATGGATACAAAAAAACCGATTATCGTTCAAAATGGACAAATTATGAAGTCGACAGTCACCTCGATTGAGAAAGGAAGCAGCGGAAATCCGGGTGAAAAGCTCGCAAGATTTTCCAAAGATAAAGAAATTATTGGGAATATCACAACAAACAGTCCTTTTGGGATTTTTGGAAAATTATCGAAATCAGTGCCAAATGAATTGTATGATAAACCAATGCCAGTGGCTTTGTCGAGCCAAGTAAAAAAAGGGCCAGCAAAAATGCTGACGGTGATTGAAAACGACCGAGTGGAGGCGTTTGACGTTGAAATCGTCAATTCAGTTCCGCAAAAGTTCCCGGCAACAAAAGGACTTGTCATCCGTGTCACTGACCCTCGGCTACTGAAGAAAACGGGAGGAATTGTGCAAGGAATGAGCGGCAGTCCTATTATTCAGGATGGGAAGCTAATCGGAGCAGTCACACATGTGTTTGTAAATGATCCAACGTCAGGATACGGCGTGCACATTGAATGGATGTTGAATGAGGCGGGAATTGATATATATGGATCCAAACAAAAAGCGAGCTGACAAATGCTCGCTTTTTGTTTGAAAAAAGGCAAAAAAAAGTCAATATTTTTTTGTTGTTTGCATAGATATTTGTTGAACGATTCGTTAAAATAAAAATACGAAGATTTTTCGACAAAGAAATGAGGGGTTCTGCGTCGAAATGGAACGGTTATTGATGAATTTTAAAAAGATACTTATTTTTGAAAAAATAAAGGATTTTTGCTGACGCTGTCGAATGAATTTTAAGGAAGAAAAAATGATGAATTGGAAGCGGGGAGGAAGATTTTCTTGAAGATTAAAGTGTGTATTGCGGATGATAATCGCGAATTAGTAAGCTTATTAGAAGAATATATTTCCAATCAAGATGACATGGAGGTCGTTGGCGCAGCTTATAATGGCCAAGACTGCTTACATATGCTTGAAGAAAAGCAAGCGGATATATTGCTACTCGATATTATTATGCCTCATTTGGACGGATTGGCTGTTCTTGAGAAGATGCGCATGAAGCGGGAAAAACAGCCAAATGTCATTATGCTGACCGCTTTTGGTCAAGAGGATGTAACCAAAAAAGCCGTTGATTTAGGCGCTTCTTATTTTATTTTAAAGCCGTTTGATATGGAAAATTTAGTTCATCACATTCGTCAAGTGCATGGAAAAACGACTCCTCTTGTGAAAAAAGCGGTGTCCTCTTATCAAGTGCGTGAAAGCAAGCCAAAAAATCTAGATGCAAGCATTACGAGCATTATTCATGAAATCGGTGTACCGGCTCACATTAAAGGATACTTATATCTCCGTGAAGCGATTTCGATGGTATATAATGATATCGAATTGCTTGGTTCGATTACGAAAGTGCTTTATCCAGACATTGCAAAAAAATATAATACAACCGCCAGTCGCGTCGAGCGGGCGATTCGCCATGCGATTGAGGTCGCTTGGAGCCGCGGTAACATCGAGTCGATTTCCTCGCTGTTCGGCTACACCGTCAGCATGTCGAAAGCGAAACCAACCAACTCGGAATTTATTGCGATGGTGGCGGATAAGCTGAGACTGGAGCATAAGGCGAGTTAAAGGCAATAATATCAACGTTTGGGTGATTTCGAACATACATTTTAGTTACCGATAAATATCGGGACGAAGCCAATAAATGTTTGTGCGTATGTATACGAAAAAGAAACGCCTCTTATTTACCGGAAAAAGAACGGTAGTAAGGGGTGTTTTTATTTTGTCCGATTTTATTATCCAGTTAGACAATTTCATATTGCATTGTGAAGCTAAACATTTATCGTGCCAAACCTTTGGACAAATGTTGTAGGAAACCGGTAAAAAGAAGGGACCACTGCCAGGAAACAAATTTGCTTATGAGGGTAAAGGGTTGACTTATCTGAAGTATTAAGGATATTATAGATTCATGAAGTCTTTAATTAGGAGGTGAGAAAGTGAAGTATTCCAAGGCAACTAATTATGCTCTCCATACCATTGTTTATTTAGCTTTGTTACCACCAGGAAAAACAATAGGTGTAAAGCCTTTAGCTGAAGCTCAAAAAGTGTCGCCTACGTACCTTTCTAAGGTTTTAACTAAATTAGTTAAATCTGGATTTATCGAGTCGGGCACGGGAGTTAACGGCGGATATCAATTAATTAAAGATGCCAAAGATATAACGTTTTTAGATATCATTCATGCGATTGAGGGAACGACCTCATTGTTTAATTGCGGTTTAGATCATACTATACATGATAGACAAAATTGCTTTATTGAGAAAGTAATGAATGAAGCTGAACAAAAAATGGAAGATTATCTAAGATCTCAAACGATTGAGCATATATTACAAAAAGTAGATAAGAATATTGTGAATCGTATCCGTTCTGTAGTAAATTAATTTTTTTGATTAATTATAGATTTTAAATATCTTTAATATCTCTAATAAATTTAAAACTAAATGAGGTGGGAAAATGATTTTAGATTGCGCAATAATAGGTGGTGGCCCTGCAGGATTGAGCGCCGCTCTTGTGTTAGGCAGAGCTGGAAGAAAAGTGATCCTTTTTGACGATGATCAACCGAGAAATGCCGTTACTCAGAAATCACATGGATTTATTACTAGAGACGGTGTTACTCCAAGAGAGTTCAGAAAATTGGCTCATCAAGATATCAGTAAATATCCATCTGTCCAAATAAAAAAATGCAAAATTGTAGAAGTAAAAAGAGAGAAAGGTTCTATATTCAAACTAATAACCCATGGTAAGCCATATTTAAGTAAAAAAATGATTATTGCAACGGGTCTTAAAGAAAGCCTCCCCAATGTGAATGGGATTAGGGATTATTATGGGAAGAGCATATTCAGTTGTCCTTATTGCGATGGTTGGGAATTAAGAGAACAACCTTTAGTGCTAATCTCTGAAAACAACAATGCTTTCCATATGGCAAAGATGGTTTATCAATGGAGTAAAGATTTAGTTGTTTGTACGAACGGCAATAAAATAATCTCAGAAATAGAAGAGCAAGTACTTAAAAGAAAGGGTATTATTATTAAGAAGGAGCCAATATTAAAGTTAAGTGGTTCAGATGGAAAATTAGAAAAGGTGGTTTTTGAGGACGGTACAGAAATTAATCGATCAGGTGGCTTTGTTACAACTGATCTCGAGCAACCTAATGACCTTGCTAAATCGTTAGGATGTGAAGTGAATAAAAATGGTCGAGTGATTGTTGACGTTTTAGGCAGGAGTAATGTAGAGGGGGTATATGCCGCTGGGGATGTATCTGTAGTCGGGCCTTCACAGTTAGTAATCGCTGCTGCTCAAGGAACGTGTGCTGCCATGGGGGTAAATAGTGATTTGACAATGGAAGAATTCAAATGAAATCTGCCCTTTGAATAAATGGTTAATTCAACGATGAAACAATGATTTTGTGGTTCACAAGTGACAGCGAGGCATTGATCCAATTAGAATAGATAATAAATTTACTCTTGTTACAAAAGTGACGTAAACCGAATGCGATTATCGGCTTTCTCCTTTGTATCAGTTAATATCGCTTGTGAGAGCCTGGTTTTAAACGATTCAAACGGTGCTACCACTCAACGCTGATTGTAGAGACATGCAATCACATTTAGCGAGAGCTGTAGAAAAAGGCAGTCCTAAAAAATTAGGCTACCTTTCTTCTTTTTTGTCCGCTTTTTCGATTTCTATAAGCTTTTGGATTAAAATATGCTGGGGCATATGCATCACTTGCTCGATTGGGATGCCAAGCGCTTTTGCTAGCTTTTGTGCGGTTTCTAGCGAAATTTGATGTGGACGCATATTGAATCACCTCTCTGTTTATTTGGAAAAGAGCAGCATTTTCATTTATGCATGAAGAGCGTTGATTCGCTTAGTAAAAGGAGATGGCTAGCTGTGAAAAAAGCTTTTCGCTTTTCCGCCGCTGCGGCACATGGAAAAGCCGGTTGCCGTTCAAAGAATGGATAATCAACCCTCGCGCTCTTGCATATAATTTTACTATGTTTTCGATTGCTTGGGAAAGGGGCAGGAGTATGACCAAAATTTTTGCTCATCGCGGATCGGCTGGCACGCACCCCGAAAATACGATGATTTCATTTTATGAAGCGGAACGCGTAGGAGCTGACGGGATTGAATTAGATGTGCAAATGACGAAGGATGGGAAGCTTGTGGTCATTCACGATGAAACGATTGATCGAACAACAGATGGGACGGGCTGGATAAAGGACTTTACGTATCAAGAGCTTCAAGCGTTTAATGCGGTTTATAAATTTGCCAATCAGTACGGAGTCTGCCGAATTCCGTTGCTTGAGGAAGTACTTGAATGGATTTCGCCCACTTCGTTATTATTGAATATTGAATTAAAAAACGGATTGATTGCTTATCATAAGCTGGAAGAAAAAGTGATCGAGATGATCAAATATTATCGATTAGAATCCCGTGTCATTTTATCTTCATTTAATCATAACAGCATGGCACGTTGTCATCAAATGGCGCCGGATATCGCAACTGCCCTGCTTTATATGGAGCCGCTCTATCAACCTTGGCAATATGCTCGGCTTCTTGGCGCGAGCGGCTTGCATCCTTATTACCGCACGCTGTCTCCATTATTTGTTCAGAAAGCCCATGCCAACCAGATTGCGGTAAGGCCGTTTACGATCAACCATGAACGGCTGATGAAACAAATGTTTGAACATCGAGTAGATGCTATTTTTACTGATTACCCACTGAAAGCAAAACAAGTCAAAAAATGACCTGAACAGTATCGTTCAGGTCATTTTTTTTGGAAACGGGGCTGCACTTTATTGCGTTTTCGATCACGATGAAGAATAAAACCGCCAACAAACCCTAAGCCAAGCGCAAATAAAACAAAACCGCCCAAAAATTGCAGCCAAAGAGCAGGAATGGGAGGATGTAGGATGCCAAATAAGGTATCGCGCATCCATTTAATTCCTAAAGCAGCTAAAAAGCCAGGGATCAATAAAATCACAAGGGCAATGATTCGTTGCATACGAGCAGAATCCTTTCCTATAGAAAATGGGTTCATGAAAAAATCATAACGATTTGATTATATTTGTCAAGAAATATTCATTAATGATATGATAAAATTGTCTGCAAAAAATTGCATAGTTTAAAGGTGAAGCAAATGAAAAAAGCATTGATTGTAGGAGCCAGCAAAGGTGGCACTGCTTTATTGAAAATATTTCAGGAAACAGCGATTGTTGAGATCGTAGCCGTTATTGATCGCGATGACAAGGCGCCTGGATTAGAATTGGCGAAAAGAATGAATATTCGTACAGGAAACGACTGGCGTCCGTTTTTAACTGACGACATTGATATTGTGGTGGAAGCAACTGGTGAAAAGGATGTGTTTGCGGAGATCAGTCAAAAACGAAAAAAAAATACACTTGTGATTCCTGGAGAGGTCGCCTATGTGATTGCCGAGCTTGTCGAAGAAAAAGAGGCGTTGATTTCGACTTTGAAAAGCGAAACAGCACGTCTTGATTTAATCCTTAACTCCACCCATGATGGAATGATTGTAGTGGATGAATTTGCTTATATTACACACATGAATGACAGCGCTGCCGCTATGATCAAAGTCGATAAGCAGCAAGTGATTGGAAAGCATGTTTTAGAAGTGATTCCGACCAGCCAGCTGCCTCGCATATTAAAAACGAGAAAAACGGAAATTCATCAAGAACAAGAGCTTGAAAACGGCCGAAAAATCATCACGACACGCATTCCGATGATCGATGAATCAGGGAGATTGTTTGGCGCGCTGGCGGTTTTTAAAGATGTGACAGAAGTGATGAAACTTGCTGAAGAAGTAACTAATTTAAAGGACATCCGCATGATGCTGGAAGCGATTATTCATTCTTCTGAAGAAGCCATTTCAGTGGTGGATGAGCACGGAAAAGGCATTTTGATTAACCCTGCCTATACGCGCATTACCGGCCTATCTGAGGAGGAAGTGATCGGAAAACCAGCGACAGCTGATATTTCTGAAGGGGAAAGCATGCATATGCAAGTGTTGAAAACACGGCGTCCTGTTCGTGGAGTGCGCATGAAGGTAGGACCAAAAAGCCGTGATGTGATCGTGAATGTCGCTCCAATTATTGTCGATGGCATGTTAAAAGGAAGCGTCGGCATTATTCACGACGTCTCAGAAATTCAGCGTCTGACTAACGAATTAAACCGAGCACGGCAAATTATCCGCACGCTGGAAGCGAAGTATTCGTTTGATGATATCATCGGTACATCGGAAGAAATGATGGTGGCCATTGAACAAGCAAAATTAGCTGCGAAAACCCCTGTTACCATCTTGCTGCGCGGCGAATCAGGAACGGGAAAAGAGCTGTTTGCCCACGCCATTCATAATGCCAGCGATAGAAAATATAACAAATTTATCCGCGTGAATTGTGCGGCCATTTCTGAAACACTATTGGAGAGCGAACTATTCGGATATGAAGAAGGCGCTTTTTCCGGTGCGAAGCGTGGCGGGAAAAGAGGGTTGTTTGAAGAAGCGAATAATGGAAGCATTTTTCTTGATGAAATCGGCGAGCTTTCTGCTAATACTCAGGCCAAGCTACTTCGCGTTTTGCAAGAAAGAGAAATTGTCCGTGTTGGCGGCACAAAGCCCATTCCTATTAATGTGCGGGTGATTGCCGCGACAAACGTCAATCTGGAAAAGGCAATTGCTGAAGGAACATTTCGCGAAGATTTATACTATCGCCTCAGCCGTATGCCGATCCATATTCCGCCGCTTCGCGCAAGAAAGCAGGATATTGTTGCTTTATGCCGACATTTAATCCATAAGCTGAATCAGGATTATGGCAGAAATGTCGAGGGCTTGACGGAGGAAGCGATTCGCTATCTTTTATCCTATGATTGGCCGGGCAATGTTCGCGAGCTGGAAAATGTATTGGGCCGGGCCATGATTTTTATGAAATTCAATGAAGTGCTTATTGATGTTCACCATATTCCACCGCTGCAAATGCCGCAGAATAAGGCGTTAGCTGAAGAACCCACCTTTGCAAGCAGCATCGGTCCGCTTGATGAAATGCTTGAAAAATATGAGGCTCAATTAATTGAAGCAGCCTTGCTTGAACATCAAGGGAATAAAACAGCCACAGCCAAAGCGCTGGGAATTTCGATTCGCAGCTTATACTATAAGCTGGAAAAATACGACCTTGCAAAAAAATACACGCAATAAATTGCATGGTGTGAAAAAAAATGCAAAAAGATAATAAAGCGTTTTCAACGATTTTTCGTCATTTTTCTCGCTTTTCTTTCATTCGTTTATGTTTTTTTATTTGGCACAGTTTTTGCATATAATAAAAAGCGGACAAAATGATAAAGAAAAAAGGGGTTGGATGCATGAAATGAAGCTACAATCACTAGTTGACCAAGCAACCCAATATTCCGATATGACTGTTGCGGTTGCCGCAGCGGAAGACGAAGAGGTGATTGAAGCCGTTACGATGGCCTTAGATCATCAATTCGGAAAATTTGTTTTATATGGAGATCGCGAACGTATTTCGCAGCTGCTTAAGCAGAAGAACAAGGATTATGAGAAAGAGGGAAAAATCCAAATTGTTCACGCTCATTCCGTCGCTCAAGCAGCCGAGCTTGCTGTTAAGTCGGTTCGCTTGAATGAAGCGAATGTATTAATGAAAGGAAATATTCCGACAGCGACCATTTTAAAAGCCGTGTTAAATAAAGAATACGGATTGCGAACAGGAAGTGTATTATCCCACGTGGCCGTGTTTGAAGTGCCACATTATGATAGATATATCATCGTCACAGATGCAGCGATGAATATTGCACCTGATTTAGAGCAAAAGGCGCAAATCATTGCCAATGCCGTTTCTGTTGCGAAATCGATTGGGATTGAGAAGCCAAAGGTCGCTCCACTTGCGGCGGTTGAGGTCGTCAATCCAGCTATGTCGGCCACTATTGATGCAGCCGCGCTTTCGATGATGAATGACCGCGGTCAAATCAAAGGATGCATCGTTGACGGGCCGCTCGCGCTTGACAATGCAGTATCTCCAGCTGCTGCTGAGCATAAGGGAATCGTCAGCGAGGTTGCAGGAAACGCTGATATTTTACTCGTTCCTGATATTGAAGCTGGAAACATCTTATATAAATCGCTGGTTTATTTTGCCAATGCGAAGGTAGGGGCTGTGATTGCAGGGGCGAAAGCGCCGATTGTCTTGACATCACGCGCCGATTCGGCTGAAAGCAAGCTTTATTCGTTAGCACTTGCGGTTTGCTCCGCATCTAAATAAATGATAAATGAAAGAAATAGGGGAGGAAAATCACATGGAAATCTTCAAATATATGGAAAATTATGACTATGAACAACTATTATTTTGCCAAGACAAAGAATCAGGATTAAAAGCGATTATTGCGATTCACGATACAACGCTTGGTCCAGCACTTGGCGGAACTCGCATGTGGATGTATGAATCAGAAGAGGCTGCGATTGAAGATGCGCTTCGTCTTGCTCGCGGTATGACATACAAAAACGCAGCTGCTGGCCTTAATCTTGGCGGTGGAAAAACGGTGATTATCGGCGACCCTCGCAAAGATAAAAACGAAGCGATGTTCCGTGCATTTGGCCGCTTCATTCAGGGTTTAAACGGCCGCTATATCACAGCGGAAGACGTTGGTACAACAGTGGCTGATATGGACATTATTTATGAAGAAACGGATTACGTAACAGGAATTTCGCCTGCGTTTGGTTCTTCAGGTAACCCATCTCCTGTTACCGCTTATGGCGTTTATCGCGGTATGAAAGCAGCAGCAAAAGAAGCTTTTGGAAGCGACTCTCTAGAAGGAAAAACCATTGCTGTTCAAGGTGTTGGTAACGTAGCTTACAACCTATGCCGCCATCTTCATGAAGAAGGTGCGAAATTAATCGTGACAGATATTAACAAAGAAGCGGTACAACGTGTTGTGGAAGAGTTTGGAGCAAAAGCCGTCGACCCTAACGAGATCTACGGCGTAGATTGCGACATTTTTGCACCTTGTGCACTTGGCGGTGTTATCAATGATCAAACGATTCCGCAATTAAAAGCAAAAGTGATTGCAGGAGCAGCTAACAACCAGCTTCGTGATGCCAAACACGGCGATATCATCCATGAAATGGGTATCGTTTATGCTCCTGACTACGTCATCAACGCAGGTGGCGTTATCAACGTGGCGGATGAGTTATACGGATACAACCGTGAACGCGCAATGAAGCGAGTAGAGCAAATTTACAACAATATTGAAAAAGTATTTGAAATCGCTAAACGTGACAACATTCCATCCTATAAAGCGGCAGACCGCTTGGCAGAAGAGAGAATTGAAACAATGCGTAAATCTCGCAGCCAATTTTTACAAAACGGCCATCACATTTTAAGCCGTCGTCGCGGTCGCTAAACAATAATCGGTGAAAGCGGGAATGGATATTCTCGCTTTCACTGTAAAAAGGAGGTTGACATCTTGCAAACGAAAGAATTTCGCATCTTAGTGATTAATCCAGGATCAACATCGACAAAGATCGGGGTATTCGATAACGAACGCTCGATTTTTGAAAAAACGATTCGCCACGACACAGATGTGATTCAATCATACAAATCCATTATTGATCAATATGAATTCCGCAAACAAACGATTTTAGAAACGCTGGATCAAGAGGGAATCAATATCTCGAAATTAAGCGCTGTTTGCGGTCGCGGTGGTTTGTTGCGTCCGATTGAAGGCGGAACGTATCGCGTAAATGAGCAGATGCTTGACGATTTGCGCAAGGGATATGCGGGACAGCATGCTTCGAACCTTGGCGGTATTTTAGCCCATGAAATTGCATCGGCCCTAAACATTCCTGCTTTTATCGTTGACCCTGTTGTTGTCGATGAGCTTGACCCTATCGCGAGAATTTCAGGGTTTTCATTAATCGAGAGAAGAAGTATTTTCCACGCTCTAAATCAAAAAGCCGTTGCTCGTCGTGTAGCGAAAGAGCTTGGCAAAAAATATGAAGAATTGAATTTCATTGTTGTTCATATGGGCGGCGGAATTACAGTTGGCGCTCATAAACAAGGGCGTGTCGTGGATGTGAATAACGGATTAGACGGGGAAGGACCATTCAGTCCGGAGCGTGCTGGTACGGTTCCAGCAGGAGATCTCGTATCTTTATGCTTCTCAGGAGAGTATTACCGTGAAGAAATTTTAAAAATGCTTGTTGGCCAAGGCGGTTTAGTCGGTTATCTTGGTACAAACGATGCGGTAAAAGTAGAAAAAATGATTGAAGCAGGAGATGAAAAGGCAAAGCTAGTATATAGTGCGATGGCTTACCAAGTGGCGAAAGAAATTGGGGCGGCCAGCGCGGTTTTAGCAGGAAAGGTAGACGCGATTATTTTAACTGGCGGTTTAGCATACGGAAAAGGCTTTGTAAAGGAAATCGCTGATCGCGTGAAATGGATTGCTGACGTCATTGTTCATCCGGGAGAAAATGAGCTTCAAGCGCTAGCTGAAGGAGCGCTTCGTGTTTTACGCGGTGAAGAGAAAGAGAAGGTGTATCCTGGAAATTTTTCTAAAGTTGAAGTTTTGCAATAGGAAGGAGAGAGACTCATGGCAAAAGAATATGATCTCGTCATATTAGGTGGCGGTACGGGCGGATATGTAGCAGCCATTCGCGCAGCGCAGCTCGGGCTCAAAACAGCTGTCGTCGAAAAAGGAAAACTTGGCGGCACTTGTCTGCATGCAGGGTGCATTCCAAGTAAAGCATTGCTTCGCAGCGCTGAAGTATATGCACAAACAAAAGAAAGTGAAACGTTTGGTGTACTTGCTAGCGATGTGAAATTAGATTTTGTTAAAGTGCAGGAGCGTAAGCGGAAAATCGTTGAACAGCTACATAAAGGCGTTCAAGGATTAATGAAAAAAGGAAAAATTGATGTATATGAAGGAACTGGCCGCATCTTAGGACCGTCGATTTTTTCGCCGATGCCAGGAACGATTTCAGTTGAAATGAACAATGGCGAAGAAAATGAGATGCTTGTTCCGAAAAATGTGATTATCGCCACTGGCTCTCGTCCGCGTACATTGCCAGGGCTTGATATTGATGGCGAGCTTGTGATTACATCTGATGAAGCGCTACAGCTTGAAGCTCTTCCCAAATCGATCATTATCGTTGGCGGCGGTGTGATCGGCATCGAGTGGGCTTCTATGCTCAATGATTTTGGCGTAGAAGTAACGGTGCTAGAGTATGCAGACCGCATTTTGCCAACGGAAGACCGCGATGTGTCCAAAGAAGTAGAAAAAGTATTAAAGCAACGCGGCATTCAAATCGTGACAGGTGCGAAAGTATTGCCAGAAACACTTGAAAAAGGCAAGGATGTCACGATCAAAGCGGAGCATAAAGGCGAACAAAAAGCATTTACAGCGGAAAAAATGCTTGTATCAGTCGGACGTCAAGCTAATGTTGAAGGAATTGGCTTAGAAAATACCGATATCATTGTTGAAAAAGGGTTCATTCAAACGAACGAATTTTATCAAACAAAAGAGTCCCATATTTATGCGATTGGCGATGTGATCGGCGGCCTTCAGCTTGCTCACGTAGCGTCGCATGAAGGCATTGTCGCTGTTGAGCATATTGCTGGACAAGCTCCGTCACCAATTGATTACACAATGATTTCAAAATGTGTCTACAGCCGTCCAGAAGTAGCGAGCGTCGGCTTAACAGAAGACGAGGCAAAAGAAAAAGGCTTCAATGTGAAAGTCGGCAAATTCCCGTTCAAAGCGATCGGAAAGGCGCTTGTCTTTGGTGAAGCAGAAGGCTTTGTCAAAATTGTCGCTGATAAAAATACAAACGATTTGCTTGGCGTGCATATGGTTGGGCCTCACGTGACTGATATGATTTCAGAAGCGGGACTTGCACGTGTTCTCGATGCTACTCCTTGGGAAGTAGCTCATACGATCCATCCGCATCCAACCTTATCAGAAGCGATGGCTGAAGCAGCGTTAGCCGTTGACGGCAAAGCGATTCATTTCTAAGTCAATAAAGGAGGTTTTTTCGATGGCAGAAAATCGTCATCAAGCGCTAGGCTTAAGTGATGAAACGGTATTAGAAATGTATGAAACAATGCTATTGGCTCGTAAAATTGACGAGCGTATGTGGCTTTTAAACCGTGCTGGTAAAATTCCATTCGTAATCTCTTGTCAAGGCCAAGAAGCAGCTCAAGTTGGTGCAGCCTTTGCATTAGATCGCACAAAAGACTATGTATTGCCTTATTACCGCGATATGGGTGTCGTCTTAACGTTTGGAATGACGCCAACAGAATTGATGCTTTCTGCATTTGCAAAAGCAGAAGATCCAAACTCTGGCGGACGTCAAATGCCAGGACACTTTGGACAAAAGAAAAACCGCATTGTAACAGGCTCTTCGCCGGTTACAACACAAGTGCCTCACGCAGTAGGTATCGCATTAGCAGCGAAAATGGAAAAGAAAGACTTCATCTCCTTCGTTACATTTGGTGAAGGCTCTTCCAACCAAGGAGATTTCCATGAAGGTGCGAACTTTGCTGGGGTTCATAAGCTACCAGTTATTTTTATGTGCGAAAACAATAAATACGCGATCTCTGTTCCAGTCGAAAAGCAATTGGCGTGCGAAAAAGTATCAGATCGGGCGATCGGCTACGGCATGCCTGGATATACAGTAGATGGAAATGATCCGTTAGAAGTGTATAAAGCCGTGAAAGAAGCAGCTGACCGTGCACGTCGCGGCGAAGGTCCTACATTGATTGAAACGGTTTCTTATCGTTTAACAGCTCACTCTTCCGACGATGATGATCGCGCTTATCGTACACCAGAGGAGTTAGCGGAAGCAAAAGCGAAGGATCCGATTCTTTCATTCGCTGGCTACTTGAAAGAAGTAGGCGTATTAACAGAAGAGTTAGAAAAAGAAATTCTTGATCGCGTCATGAAACAAGTCAATGAAGCGACTGATTATGCAGAAAAAGCACCGTATGCTGAAGCGGAGCATGCATTAAAGTACGTATATGCTGAGAAGTAAGGGGGAATGAAGAATGCCAGTAATTTCATACATTGATGCGGTGACGATGGCGATTCGCGAAGAAATGGAACGCGATCCGCGCGTATTCGTATTAGGTGAAGACGTAGGTAAAAAAGGTGGGGTATTCAAAGCAACCATCGGATTATACGATCAGTTCGGTGAAGAACGTGTCATTGACACGCCTCTAGCAGAATCTGCGATTGCCGGTGTTGCGATCGGTGCAGCAATGTACGGAATGCGTCCAATTGCCGAAATGCAATTTGCTGATTTTATTATGCCGGCTGTGAACCAAATCATTTCTGAAGCTGCGCGTATCCGTTATCGTTCCAACAATGATTGGAACTGCCCGGTAGTGATCCGTGCTCCTTATGGCGGCGGCGTTCACGGAGCGCTTTACCATTCTCAATCTGTTGAAGCGGTATTCGCGAACCAGCCAGGTTTAAAAATCGTCATGCCATCCACTCCATATGATGTGAAAGGATTGTTAAAAGCTGCGATTCGCGACGAAGATCCAGTACTATTCTTCGAGCACAAACGCGCTTATCGTCTCATTAAAGGCGAAGTACCTGAAGATGACTATGTATTGCCAATCGGCAAGGCAGACGTTAAACGAGAGGGCGACGATATTACGATCATCACTTACGGCTTATGTGTACATTTTGCACTTCAAGCAGCAGAGCGTGTCGCTCAAGATGGCATTTCTGTTCATGTATTGGATTTGCGTACAGTTTATCCGCTTGATAAAGAAGCGATCATTGAAGCAGCAAGCAAAACAGGCAAAGTTCTTCTTGTCACGGAAGACAATAAAGAAGGAAGCATTATGAGCGAGGTTGCGGCAATCATTGCAGAACATTGCTTATTCGACTTAGACGCGCCAATCATGCGTCTTGCTGGCCCGGATGTACCGGCAATGCCGTATGCGCCAACGATGGAAAAATTCTTCATGGTGAACCCAGATAAAGTGGAAAAAGCGATTCGCGAATTAGCGGCATTCTAATGCCAAAAACGAACATGAGTATGGAATGCTAAAAAAAAGAGGGAAAAATAAGAGAAAGTGACAATGGCAAGCAAACGCTTGCCTTGTCATGCGAAATCATCATAAAAGCAGCCTTTAATCAAGATAGGAGGTCATCGAAGTGGCAATCGAAAAAATCACAATGCCTCAGCTCGGAGAAAGTGTCACAGAGGGTACGATCAGCAAATGGCTCGTATCTGTTGGCGATAAAGTAAATAAATACGATCCAATTGCAGAAGTTATGACAGACAAAGTAAATGCGGAAGTTCCTTCCTCTTTCACTGGCGTTATTAAAGAATTAATTGCGTCAGAAGGAGAAACACTGCCAGTTGGCGCTGTTATTTGTACAATTGAAGTCGAAGGAGAAGGAAGTGCGCCTGAGGCTCCTGCTGCAGAAGCAACACAAGCAGAAGCTCCAAAAGCTGAAGCACCGGCATCACAAGCAGCGGCTCCTGCTCAAGCACCGAAAAAACCAGCAGGAGAAAGAGGACGCTACTCGCCTGCTGTTTTGCGCCTCGCTCAAGAGCATAATATTGACCTTGATCAAGTACAAGGCACAGGTGCAGGCGGACGCATTACGCGCAAAGACTTGTTAAAATTAATTGAGTCTGGAAATATTCCGACTCCAGGACAAAAACCAGCAGCTCAAGCGGCAGCACAACCAGTTCAAGAAGCACCGCAGGCAGAACCAGCAGCAGCTCCAAAACAACAAGCTGCGCCTTCTGTTCCTGTGCAAGCAGGTGATGTAGAAATTCCAGTTACTCCTGTCCGCAAGGCGATTGCTGCTAACATGCTTCGCAGCAAACATGAAGCGCCTCACGCGTGGACGATGGTGGAAGTGGATGTTACGAACCTAGTTGCTTACCGCGACTCCATGAAAAACGAGTTCAAAAAACGCGAAGGGTTCAATTTAACCTATTTTGCGTTCTTCGTAAAGGCGGTCGCTCAAGCGCTGAAAGAATTCCCGCAAATTAATTCGATGTGGGCGGGCGACAAAATCGTCCAGAAGAAAGAGATCAACATTTCGATCGCTGTTGCAACGGACGATGCTCTATTTGTCCCTGTCATTAAAAATGCTGATGAAAAAACCATCAAAGGCATTGCTCGGGAAATTTCTGAATTAGCTGCAAAAGTGCGGGCAGGCAAACTTCGTCCAGAAGATATGCAAGGCGGCACATTCACAGTCAACAACACAGGCTCATTCGGTTCTGTACAATCGATGGGAATTATCAACTATCCACAAGCGGCAATTTTACAAGTAGAAGCGATTGTGAAACGCCCAGTTGTGATGAATAACGGCATGATCGCGGTTCGCGACATGGTGAACCTCTGCTTGTCGCTTGACCATCGCGTTCTTGACGGTTTGATCTGCGGCCGCTTCTTAGCGCGCGTGAAAGAAATTTTAGAAAACACATCTAAAGAAAATACACCGATCTATTAATAGACAAAATAGGGTTCAGACGTTAAGTCTGAACCCTATTTTGTCTATAGTCAGAGATCTTCTTAACTAGAGAAGAAATCAGCCTTTGATTTTGTGGATAAGCTAGAGGAGGTTCTTGTAGCTTGATATGGAGCACTTAATTTAATGTATTAAAACATAGGGACATCAGATTAAATTTTAGGGCTGTACCTTTATAACATAATCGAAGTATGAGCTCCATTTAATCCAATAATCTGTTGGTGTATTAGACCATGTGTCGTGCAAAATGATTTGACGATACCAAGTCAGTTTGTCTGTGTCATAATATTCCTCATATCCTACACCTGTCATTGCATGATCTCCCCATACAGGGTGATTGTCTGTAGTTACCCAATCAGGTCTACCTGCATCAATTTCACTTTTATGTGTACTGAATGAGCCAGTGTAACTAGTAACTGTAGCACTATACCCTTTTGCACTCCAATAGCTCTTCATACCAGAAACCATATTTGTAACAGATGTTCCACCAGTATCACGATTTGTTTTCATATAAGTTGCTAAGCTGTCAATTAATTGATTCGTAGTTGTTGAACTTGAAACTAGATTTGGGTAACCATTATTGTCCCAATACTTTACTATATTAGCCCCAGACGTAGGCGCACATCCAATATACCAACTATAATCTGGCACACCGGAAATATATTTGTATTTATAATCTGAAACAGCTGCAGGGGCAATATTATTTGTTTGTTCCATTTTTTTATTATTTTCTTTAATTAAATTTTGAATATTATCTTTATTGAGAGGACCTTTTGACTTGAGCTTGGATTTTTCCATTAATTTATTTTCCTTAAGATTTTTTACGTACCCATTTTTTTCAATACTAAAATGTAATAGTGGGCCTACATAAATTCCGTTATTTTCCTTTACATTTACGTATGGATTTGAACCTTCACGTGTTGATTCTAGTATACCAGGGAACTGTGGAATAGCACTCACAATAATGTAACCTTGGTCTTGTCCATTTTTCTTCACTTGAAATAAATAGGAAGTTAAATTTCCGTCAAAATCGTATAGTTTTTTCCCTGCTCCTAGATTAGCATTTTCCCACTTACTAAATGAATTTTTAGCCACGGTTTCTAAATATTTTTGTGCTGTTTGTTTTGCCTCTGAAAATGAGATCTCATTTTCCGTATCTGCTTTGCTGTAACCAGAACATAGATTAAAGAACATTAAGAAAATTAACATCAGACCAAACAAGTACCTAACTTTTTTCATGAAATCCCTCCAAAAAATAGTGTTTATAATTCTAAATTTTACAATTATATAAAATATTTGTAAATAACTATATTAATATTTTTGGGAAAATTTGATATTATTTATAATGTATAGATTTTAAAATAAAGAGGAGGATTAAATTGAGGAAAATTTTAATTCTATTGTTAGGATGTATGATTATGGTTAGTTGTTCAAAAAATAACAAAGTAACTATGGATTACTTTATGAAGGAGAAAGATATTGTTTCTATTCAAATAACAGAAGGTAAAACAGGAAAAAAATTGAATTAAACGATCGCAAGAAATTAAAGGATATCTTAACTAAATTGAATGGTTTAGAAATGCAAAAAATACAAACGAGAGAGAAAATAAAAGGATATTTATACTTCCTCACATTAAAAGACGTTAATGGTAAAAAAATGAATATAACCATCTTAGATAATATATTAAAAATAAATGAAGAATATTATGGGATTATTAATAAAGTTCCGGTTCCAGAATTTGAAGAGTATTTTATAATTAAAAAATAATTTTTATAAATTAATCTCATTTCAATCTCCTTTTTCTTTTTAAGGACAATACAACGTTTATTGCTTAGCTTATAAACTTTGTCTACAAGCCGAAAGGAGCTTCAAAAAGCCAATGTAACTGGCTTTTTGAAGCTCCTTTATTTTCAAAAAAATGCACAAAAAGGTTCATCACTATAAAGTATGCTTGATAAGTAATAGATTTTTACCAAATTAAAATTATGTGTGAACAAATATTTTACCTTCAAGATGAAAAAGAAGAAAAGAATCTTACCAAAAGAAAAAGAACACGAGTCCCTATTTTCAAACGATATATACCTCGTCAAGTTTAAGTGATTTTGGATATGGAAGCAAAGTATAACAGAACACCATACAGAGCGTGTAGTGGACGGAATGATCGATTTTCAGACATAAATCTAAAAACACAAAGACAAGCAGGGAAAACACAAGCTGTTTTTCTCCACTTGGGTCATTTTAAGGGCTTATTAGTAGACAATCTCTTTTTGCAGTTACTCTTCAAATGTTCTCTCGACGATTGCCTGCCCGTGCTTCACCATCAATCTCCCCATCGTGATGACCGAGTCGATGCGATCATCCGATTTGTCGAGCCGTCGGATGTAGCCGATTTTGTCATTGACTAGCAAAAGATCTTTTTTTCTAAATATTCAACAGCGTATCGTTTCCCATTTTGAATCAGTTTTAGCAACGTTCTACCACCTTTGCGAATTTGGACTTGTATACTCTATTAACATTCATCCGCTGCTTCTGGCTATGCAAAACGGTTTTGTTCATTGCCCGCAAGGCTTATATATACTAAAATAAATATGTAACGAATGTTTAAAAAAATTCAAAAGTAAGCGTTTTCTGAAGAGAGGAAGCAAGCAGATAACAAAGGGGAGGGATTATAGATGACAGAGATTTCAACGATGAAAAATGGCTTGTTTCCTATTCCGAGTTATGAGGAATGGAAGCAAGAAGTCGAGAAATCATTAAAAGGGAAGCCAATTGAAAAGCTATATTCTACCACTTATGAAAATGTGCGCATTCAACCGATCTATACACGTCAAGATCTTGAATCGTTAGAGCATCTTGAGCAGCTTCCGGGTTTTGCTGATTATGTACGCGGGACGGAAGTCAATGGGTATCTTCAACAACCATGGCTTATCAGTCAGGAGCTTTCTGCAGCGAGTGCAAAAGAATGGAATGAAATGGTCAAACATGACATTGCGAGAGGGCAAACAGCCATCCATCTTGTGCTCGACAGGCTCGGTTTTTTAGTAACGACGCTTGAAGATGTCGCAACAATGTTTTCTGGCATTGATTTACGGCATTATCCGATTCGAGTGGATGCAGGGGCCTGCTCATTGCCGTTTTTAGCGTTGTTTGCTACCTATTTGCAAAAACAACAAGTACCTCTTGAGGCATTGCATGGCGAGATTGGCATGGATCCGCTGGGGGGGCTTGTCCAAAAAGGACAGCTTCCTGTTTTGCTCGAAGATTCATATGATATGATGGCCGATGTGACAAAATGGGCGATGGAGCATATGCCAAATATACGAACCGTGATAGTTCATGGCGAGCCTTATCATAATGGCGGTGCCAATGCGGTGCAGGAGCTAGCCTTTGCATTTGCGGCGGCGGCAGAATATATCCACGAGTGCCTCGACCGTGGCTTGGAGATTGATGACATCGCGCAGCGCATCAGCTTTTCTTTTGCGATCGGTTCCAATTTCTTTATGGAAATTGCGAAGTTGCGTGCCGCCCGGGTGGTTTGGTCCAATATTGTTCAAGCGTTTGGCGGCAGTGACGATGCCCAAAAGCTCACGGTGCATGCCCGCACGTCTTATTTTACGAAAACAGTATATGATCCATATGTTAATATGCTTCGGGCGACTTCAGAAGCGTTTGCGGCTGTCGTGGGCGGAATGAATAGCCTTCATGTCTCTCCTTTTGATGAAGCGATTCAGCCAGCCGATGAATTTTCACGAAGAATTGCCCGCAATACACAGCTGATTTTACTAGAGGAAGCTCATATTGGCCGAGTCATTGATCCGGCTGGAGGTTCTTATTATGTCGAAACGTTGACGGCGCAAGTGGCCCGAGAGACGTGGAAGCTATTTCAACAAATTGAAGCAAAAGGCGGCATGACGAAAGCTCTTGAGGAAGGCTTTGTGCAAGCGGAGGTAAATCAAGTAGCCGAGCAGCGCGATCGAAATGTCAAAACGCGCAAGGAAAAAATCGTTGGCACGAATGTCTATGCGAATTTAACAGAGCCAACCGCACAGCTTCATCGAAAACACGCCTGCATATCCGCCGAGCAATCGCTCGATAAAGAACGAATCGATCAGTTGAAAAAGGAATTTGCAGCAAAGCAATGGGTAAAAACAGCTTTATCTGCGGTTTCTCAACGAGCGACCGTTCAGGAAATAGAGAAGGCGCTAGAAAGCAATAGTTTGTCGTTTTGTATCCAGCCGATTCCGCAATGGCGTTTGGCTGAGCCGTTTGAACAATTGAGAAAAGCGGCAGAGGCGCATCTTGCGACTTCTGGAAAGCGTCCAACCGTTCGTTTAATCAATCTTGGCCCGATTCCAAATCATAAAGCACGCGCTGATTTTATCACAGGCTTTTTTGAGGCGGGTGGCTTTGAAGTGGTAAAAAACGATGGCTATATGTCGGTCCAAGAAGCTGTACAGGAAGCGCTTCGTCAGAATGGATCTCATTACATTATTTGCGGCACTGATGAAAGTTATATAGAGACTGTGCCTTTGATTGCAACAGAGCTAAAGAAAGCGCAATCTCATATTAAATTATATGTAGCCGGAAAGCAAAATCCTGATCGAGAAGCGATGTTTACACAGGCTGGAATTGATGGATTCATTCATATAGGATCGAATTGTTACGAAACGCTTGTTACGGTGATGAAGGAAATGGGGGTGGCTCTCGATGAGTAGAAAAGTCGATTTTACAAATATTCCTTTGCATCTATCAAACCAATCGGTCAACGAACAACAATGGAAGCAGGCTATTGAACAAAAATTAAAAGCGTCAATGGAGGATCTGTTATTTCAGACGAATGAACAAATCGCAGTGAAACCGCTGTATACGAAGCAGGATATTGAAGAGCTGGATTTTCTGGATTACATGCCGGGCATTCCTCCTTATTTAAGAGGGCCTTATCCATCGATGTACGTCAATCGTCCATGGACGATTCGCCAATACGCAGGATTTTCCACAGCGGAAGAGAGTAATGCTTTTTACCGCCGTAATTTAGCCATGGGGCAAAAGGGCCTTTCCGTCGCGTTTGATCTTGCCACCCACCGCGGCTATGACTCAGATCATCCGCGCGTGGTCGGCGATGTTGGAAAAGCAGGGGTAGCGATCGATTCCATTTTAGATATGAAAATTTTATTTGACGGCATTCCGCTTGACCAAATGTCTGTGTCGATGACCATGAATGGAGCGGTTTTGCCGATTATGGCCTTTTATATTGTCACAGCAGAGGAGCAGGGAGTGACGCAGGACAAGCTTTCTGGAACGATTCAAAATGATATTTTGAAGGAATATATGGTGCGCAACACGTATATTTATCCTCCGGAAATGTCCATGCGCATTATTGCGGATATTTTCGAATATACGTCGAAATATATGCCTAAATTTAACAGTATTAGTATTTCAGGATATCATATGCAAGAAGCAGGAGCACCAGCCGATATTGAGTTAGCTTATACGCTTGCGGATGGCTTAGAGTATGTGAGAACAGGTTTGAAAGCAGGAATTGATATTGATTCGTTTGCTCCGCGTTTGTCGTTCTTCTGGGCGATCGGCATGAATTATTTTATGGAAGTCGCCAAAATGAGAGCGGCGCGCATCATTTGGGCGAAAATGATGAAAACCTTTAACCCGAAAAATCCGAAGTCACTGGCGCTGCGCACGCATTCGCAAACATCAGGCTGGAGCTTGACCGAACAGGATCCATTCAACAATGTTGTGCGCACATGTATTGAAGCGCATGCAGCGGCTCTTGGGCATACTCAATCGCTGCATACGAATGCGTTGGATGAAGCGATTGCTTTGCCAACGGATTTTTCAGCGCGAATTGCCCGCAATACACAGCTTTATTTGCAGGATGAAACGGGAATTTGCAATGTGATTGATCCTTGGGCCGGCTCTTATTATGTGGAAGCGTTAACGAACGAGCTGATGACTCGCGCATGGAAACACATTGAAGAAATCGAAAGCCTTGGCGGAATGGCGAAAGCGATTGACACCGGCCTTCCGAAAATGAGAATTGAAGAAGCAGCCGCAAGACGGCAAGCGAAAATTGATTCAGGAGCGGAAACGATCATCGGAGTGAATAAGTACCGCCCTGATAAAGAAGTGCCAATTGACATTTTAGAGGTCGATAATACAGCGGTGCGCCTGCGACAGATTGAAAGATTGCAGCAGCTGCGTGCTTCCCGCGATGAAGAGCGAGTTCAACAAGCGCTGGAAGCTATTACAAAAGCGGCGGAAACAGGAGAAGGGAATTTACTGGAATTGTCAGTAGAGGCCGCTCGCGTTCGGGCGACATTAGGTGAAATTTCTTATGCGATTGAAAAAGTAGCGAAGCGCCATAAGGCGGTCATCCGATCGATCAGCGGTGTTTACAGTTCAGAATTTACAAATGAGGAAGAAATCGAGCGTGTGAAAAAGCTGACGGATGAGTTTTATGAGCTTGAAGGACGCAGACCGCGCATCATGATTGCGAAAATGGGGCAAGATGGACACGATCGCGGGGCGAAAGTAATTGCCACTGCATTTGCTGATTTAGGATTTGATGTGGATATCGGCCCGCTTTTCCAAACACCAGAGGAAACGGCGCGTCAAGCGGTGGAAAATGATGTTCACGTCATTGGCATGAGCTCGCTTGCTGCGGGACATAAAACCTTGCTACCGCAACTGGTGGAGGAGCTGCGCAAACTAGGTCGTGAAGATATTATTGTTGTGGCCGGAGGCGTGATTCCGCCACAGGATTATGAATTTTTATACGAGCATGGAGCGGCGGCTATCTTTGGCCCAGGAACAGTGATTCCGACTGCGGCTGAAAAGGTATTGCATGAAATTTATAAGCGGATCGGGTATGAGGAAGTGAGCCAATGAGTGAAGAACGGACCTACCGTCCAGAATGGGCGCCAAAAGAACAGACGGCTGATTTTGCGACTGCCTATGTGAAGGGAAAGGAAGACACCACTCTGAGATCGCAGGAAACGAAAAAATGGGTGAAACGCAAAGAGCGCTCAGTAAGCGAATATGTGGAGGGGGTATTAAACAACGATCGCACCATTTTGGCACAGGCCATCACATTAGTAGAAAGCAATGCAGCTAAACATATGGAGATGGCCCAGCAAATTTTGCACGAGCTTTTGCCGCATGTCGGGAGATCGATTCGAATCGGCATCACAGGTGTGCCAGGAGCCGGAAAAAGCACTTTTATTGAAGCGTTTGGACAATTTTTGTGTGAACAAGGGCATCGGGTTGCCGTTTTAGCGGTTGACCCGAGCAGCTCTATTACCGGCGGCAGCATCCTCGGCGATAAAACACGGATGGAAAATCTCGCGCGCGATCCGCGAGCCTTTATCCGTCCGTCGCCATCCGGAGGGACGCTTGGCGGCGTTCATCGAAAAACGCGGGAAACGATGCTTTTATGCGAAGCAGCGGGATATGATATTATTTTAATTGAGACGGTCGGAGTCGGGCAAAGCGAATTTGTCGTACGCAGCATGGTCGATTTCTTTATGATGATCGCTCTTACTGGTGCTGGCGATGAATTGCAGGGAATGAAAAAAGGAATTATGGAGCTTGTGGATGCGGTTGTGATTAATAAGGCGGATGGCGATAATAAACCAAAAGCGGAAGCGGCTCGAGAAGAATATAATCAGTTTTTGCACTATTTGCGTCCGGCCACACCAGGATGGGAAACGAAGGCTTACACGTGTTCAGCATTGTTGGGAGAAGGGATCGAAAAAGTTTGGAACGTTGTGGAAGCATTTATTTCCGTCACCAAGCAGTCAGGCGCATTTGATGCGCGGCGGCGCCACCAATTGAAGGACTGGATTTACTCCATGATTAAAGATTATTTAGAATCAAGCTTTTTCTCGCATCCGCAAGTTAAAGCAGAGCTGCCGATGATTGAAAATCATGTCATTGCCGGTACGCTCTCTGTCACGAAGGCCGTACAACAATTATTGCAGATTTACGAAACCAAAAAAGGGTCTGAGTAAATAGATAAAAAACCTTAGATTAAATTCTACGGAATGTGATATTTGATCCCCTTTGAGTAACCGGTGATGAACCTCTCCCACCTCTTAACGGGATGGAGGTGGGGGGCTTCTTGGTAAAAGCTCACATTTCAGATGTGGCCTGTCACACGATACTTGAAGGGAATTTTTTATGGCGAAAAAGGCCAACATTTCAATTGTATACAGAGTAGTTCAAGCTACAAGTTGTTCGTTTGTACGAAAAAGGAGAAATAGCGATCAAGCTGTTGCCGCGCCATTATGGATTCCTAGTTCTCTCAAGTGAAAACGTAGGCAAGAAAAGATCAAAACGGTGAACTTCTTTCAAATCAATGTGGGACACATATGATTGTTCGCTCACGTACGACGGAAGCTCGTTTTGAGGAGACTTAGATGATGAAGATGTCTAGAAAAGGGCAAGGATATTTATTATTACAATATGTAACAAAAACAACTAACGGTAGATTGAAAATCAACTTATAGATGATACATTTCAACGATTCCTCTATTCAATCGATACCTATTAAATGCAATAATATGTATAAAGTTCAGTATAATTAACATTTATTTCAACTTCATAACAAAAGGTAGGTATCGAAAATGGCTAATACATTAGGTTCAAGGATTGGAGAATTCAGAAAGAAAAAGGGAATGACACAGGACCAACTTGCAGAATACATCGGAGTCTCTTCTCAAGCAGTAAGCAAATGGGAAAATGACTTGTCATGCCCAGATATTACTTTACTTCCTCAACTCGCGGATTATTTTCGTGTCACAGTAGATGAACTTCTAAGGGGTGAAAAATCTAAAGTTGTTCAAGTCGTTTCAGGAGAAGAACGCAAAGATTTCAACAAAATGCTTTTAAAGGTATTTGTTCATAGTGAACAGGGGGATATTGTAAAAGTGAATGTACCACTTGGATTGGTAAAAGCTGCTTTGGAAATCGGAATGCAATTACCACAGATTTCATGCCATGATGCTTTGAAAAACATTGATTTACAAGCGATATTACTAATGGCGGAAAGCGGAGTGATAGGTAAGATAGTGGAGGTTAAGAGTGCTGATGGCGATAACGTTGAAGTTGTAATTGAGTGATTCGGAGGTCTGTTATGAAGATTAGAATTGAGGCAAACGGACATCGTCTTCTCCTTCCTTTACCCATGAAGGTGGCGTTAAATGATGTGACCATCCGAATCATAGCGAGTTGTATTAAAAAGTATTCGAATGTTCCCTTCAAAGAAGAATATTTAAAAGTCTTAAGAAAAGAGTTGATCAATGCGAAAATGTCATTCAGAAAACTTGTTCTCCTTGATGTATCAAGCAGTGATGGTTTTAAGATTAAAATTACACTAT